>NZ_CP016634.1:4392500-5794410 GCF_002741075.1 Pseudomonas putida
GCCGCCTCGTACGGACGCACGATGGCATCGCCGTCACGGGCGGCGATCTGGATGGCACCAGCCAGACCATAGTTACGGATGTCGATGACGTTCTTGGTGCCCTTGATACCGTGCAGCACCTTCTCGAAATGCGGCGCCAGCTCGGCGGCCGACTGCACCAGGTTTTCTTTCTGCAGCAGGTCCAGCGCGGCGATACCGGCAGCGCAGGCAACCGGGTGGGCTGAATAGGTATAGCCATGGGGGAATTCCACGGCGTATTCCGGTGTCGGCTGGTTCATGAACGTCTGGTAGATCTCGCTGCTGGCGATCACCGCGCCCATCGGGATGGCACCGTTGGTGACTTGCTTGGCGATGCACATCAGATCCGGGGTCACGCCGAACGCTTCGGAGCCGGTCATGGCGCCCATGCGACCGAAGCCGGTGATGACTTCATCGAAGATCAAAAGGATGTTGTGCTGAGTGCAGATCTCGCGCAGACGCTTCAGATAGCCCTTCGGCGGTGGCAGAACACCTGCCGAGCCTGCCAGGGGTTCGACGATCACGGCAGCGATGTTCGAGGCGTCGTGCAACTCGATCAGCTTGAGCATCTCGTCCGCCAGGGCGATACCGCCCTCCTCTGGCATGCCTTTGGTGAAGACGTTGCCCGGCAGTACGGTGTGAGGCAGGTGGTCGACGTCCAGCAGTTGACCGAACAGCTTGCGGTTGCCGTTGACACCACCGAGGCTGGTGCCGGCGATGTTCACCCCATGGTAGCCACGAGCACGACCGATGATCTTGGTCTTGGTCGCCTGGCCTTTCAGACGCCAGTAGGCACGCACCATCTTCAACGCAGTGTCACAACACTCGGAGCCGGAGTTGGTGAAGAAGACGTGGTTCAGATCACCCGGGGTCAGCTCGGTGATCTTTTCAGCCAGTTGGAAGGCCAGTGGGTGGCCGAACTGGAAGGCCGGCGAGTAGTCCAGCACGCCCATTTGGCGCGACACTGCCTCGGTGATTTCCTTACGGGTGTGCCCGGCGCCACAGGTCCACAGGCCCGACAGCGCATCGAACACCTTACGGCCCTTGTCATCGACCAGGTGATTGCCTTCGGCCGCGACGATCAGGCGCGGGTCGCGTTGGAAGTTGCGGTTGGCAGTGTAGGGCATCCAGTGGGCGTCCAGCTTGAGCTGGCTAGCAATACCGGTCATGGCGGTTTCGGGCATGTTCATCGGCGGTTCCTCGGAAGACGATTAGGCAACGATGGATGTTGTTGCAGCTAAATTGTCACGGGAATAACGTAAGAAAAATGCCGCTTTTCTAATCTTTAGATACGAGCACGCTAAACTTAAACTCAACATGACCAGCGACTCATCACAAACCTGTTATCGATCAACCACCTGGCCGACGCACTGGCATCTGCGCCGGCCCACAAGGGCCTGAGCAGGCAGTGCTGCAATAAACGTTTGCAGGTCGCCGACTGATTTATGCACAGGCTTTGGTTATGGTTGCGCCCCTGACTCACTCGATTGAAGGCTCCCCGTGAAACGCCCACAGCCCCTAGCCCAGGTCAGCGACTTCGATATCCGCCTGCTCAAGATCTACCGCAGCGTCGTGGAATGCGGAGGTTTCTCCGCCGCCGAGAACGTCCTCGGCATTGGCCGCTCAGCGATCAGCCAACAAATGAACGACCTGGAGCAACGCTTGGGCCTGCGTCTGTGCCAACGGGGGCGCGCGGGTTTCTCGCTGACCGAAGAAGGCCGGGAGGTCTACCACTCGGCCCTGCAACTGCTCAGCGCCCTGGAGACCTTCCGCACCGAAGTCAATGGCCTGCACCAGCACCTGCGAGGCGAGTTGAACATCGGCCTGACCGACAATCTGGTGACCCTGCCGCACATGCGCATCACCCACGCCTTGGCCGAACTCAAGGATCGCGGCCCCGATGTACGCATCCAGATCCGCATGATCGCCCCCAGCCAGGTCGAGCAAGGCGTGCTCGATGGCAGCCTGCACGTTGGCGTGGTGCCACAGACCAGCCCGCTTTCGGGCCTGGAGTACCAGCCCCTCTACAGCGAACGCTCGCTGCTCTACTGCGCCGTCGGGCACCCGCTGTTCTACGCCGATGACCAGCAGATCGACGACGAACGCCTCAACAGCCAGGACGCCATCGCCCCAACCTTCCGCCTGCCCGCCGATATACAGGCGCATTACCAGGCGTTGCATTGCACGGCGAGCGCATCGGACCGCGAAGGCATGGCGTTTCTCATCCTCACCGGGCGCTACATCGGCTACTTACCCGACCACTACGCGACGTTCTGGGTCCAGCAGGGGCGCCTGCGGGCACTCAAGCCTCTGGAGCGCTTCTATGACCTGAGCCTGAGCTGGGTCACGCGCAAGGGGCGACGTCCGAACCTGGTGCTCGAGAGCTTCCTGGAGAGTCTGGCTGCGACACGTTGATGCCTGACGCTGACGCTAAAGCTTGTCAGGTGCTCAGAGGAAGGTAATCTGTCCGGCAGCCGTTGCCACAGACTCGTACGGAATCATCCATGACCCTTGAAGTTCCCGCGCATCGTCCACCCCTTTCGGGCAAACCCGCAGGCCGCATTCGCCAGAAGAACGAGCAGGCCATCATCCAGGCCGCCGAGGACGAGTTCGCCCGCCACGGCTTCAAGGGCACCAGCATGAACACCATTGCCCTGAAGGCCGGCCTGCCCAAGGCAAACCTGCATTACTACTTCACCAACAAGCTTGGCCTGTACATCGCCGTGCTCAGCAACATCATCGAGCTGTGGGACAGCACCTTCAACGCCCTGAGCGTCGAGGACGATCCTGCCCAAGCCCTGAGCCACTACATCCGTACCAAGATGGAGTTTTCCCGGCGTAACCCACAGGCCTCGCGGATCTTCGCCATGGAAGTCATCAGCGGCGGAAACTGCCTGAGCGAATACTTCAGTGCCGACTACCGCGAATGGTTCCGTGGCCGAGCGGCGGTGTTCCAGGCCTGGATGGATGCTGGCAAGATGGACCGCGTCGACCCCGTTCACCTGATCTTCCTGCTCTGGGGCAGCACCCAGCATTATGCCGACTTCGCCACACAGATCTGCCAGGTCACCGGGCGCAGTCGCCTGACCAAGCAGGACATGGAAGACGCCAGCAACAACCTTATCCACATCATTCTCAAAGGCTGCGGCATCACCCCGACGGCCTGACCCGGACTTATGCCTTCTACCCTGCTTGACCTCTGCGAGTTCCGCGAGGAAATCCGCAAGAGCCGCTTCATCACTCTGGCCGGCCCGATCACCAGTGCCGCCGAGGCGATGAGCTTCATAGAACGCCACAGCGACTTGGCTGCGACCCACAACTGTTGGGCCTGGAAGCTCGGCGCCCAGTACCGCAGCAGTGATGACGGTGAACCCGGGGGCACTGCCGGGCGGCCGATCCTTGCCGCGATCGAAGCCCAGGACTGCGACCAGGTCGTGGTGCTGGTGATCCGCTGGTACGGTGGCATCCAGCTTGGCACTGGCGGTCTGGCCAGGGCCTATGGCGGCGGCGCCAACAAATGCCTGCAACAGGCACCCAAGCGCGTGCTGGTCCAGCGCAGCGAATATCGCTGCAGTTGCACCTTCAGTGAACTGGCACTACTCAAGTTGCGCCTGGCGGAAGTCGACGGCCTGGTGCTGGACGAACAGTTCACCGCCAACGGCGTGGACCTGCAGGTGGCGGTCGGCGAATCTCATGTGCAGACACTGCAACAGCAACTGGCTGACCTAAGCCGCGGGCGCATTCGCCTGGAACCCTGCGAGTGATCCGCGCGCCGCGGTTGCTCACAACTACTGTGGGCCCGCCTGTGGATAAGCTTGGGGCATTTGATTGCAGCCCTTTAACCGCAAGGCCTGCAGAGGCTTGATCATATTTTGATCACATTTTCATGACAGCGCCCCAAACCACTGAATAACAGCAAGTTATCCCCAAACCGTCGATCCGCCCCCCTGCTCCGATTAGCAGCCATCGCTCACGGCCTTGCTCACAGATAATGTGGAGGGGCCTGTGGATAACCCGTGAATCCATGAAGCAAATGCCCGGATTCACGGGCCTTGGATCGACTGGTTATTTTTTGTACGGGTTTGACCCAGCAGCAGGCTGCCCGCTGAATTATCCTCAATACTCTCAACTTTCAACGCTCAAGGAGCCGTTCATGTCCACCTCCAAAACTGCCTTGATCATCGGCGCCTCCCGCGGGCTGGGCCTGGGCCTGGTGCAACGCCTGCACGAGGACGGCTGGAACATCATCGCCACCGTGCGCGACCCACAGAAGGCCGATGCCTTGCGTGCCGTGCCCGGTGTGCGCATCGAAACCCTGGAAATGAACGACACCGCCCAGCTCGATGCTCTGCGAGAGCGCCTGCAGGGCGAAGTACTGGACCTGCTGTTCATCAACGCCGGGGTCATGGGACCACTGCCACAGGACCTGGAAACAGTGGACACCGACGCGCTGGGCGCGCTGTTCATGACCAATGCCGTGGCACCGATCCGCGTCGCCCGTCGCCTGGTCGGACAGGTGCGTGAGGGCACTGGCGTGCTCGCCTTCATGAGCTCGATTCTGGGGAGCGTGACCATCCCCGACGGCGGCGAGATCTGCCTGTACAAAGCCAGCAAGGCAGCCCTCAATTCGATGATCAACAGCTTCGTGGTCGAGCTGCAGCGTCCGGATCTCTGCGTACTGGCCATGCACCCGGGCTGGGTGAAAACCGAAATGGGTGGTGAGAACGCCGAAATCGATGTACTCACCAGCACCCGCGGCATGCTCGAGCAGGTCAAGGCGCAAAGCGGCAGCGCAGGTCTTCGCTTCATCAATTACAAAGGCGAAGCGCTGATCTGGTGAACTGAACGCCAGTGGGGCCCACGACGGGCAGCAGCGCACAACCCTTCGCGAATCAAGGCCGCCCCAGGGACCTGGGGCGGCCTTGTCGCATGTGCCGGCTGCGCAGGCACTGCCCAGGCCCTGTAGAATGGCGCTAACCGTACCTGATCGAGACTACACCCATGTATGACTGGCTCAACGCCTTGCCCAAGGCCGAACTGCACATGCACCTGGAGGGCTCGCTGGAGCCGGAACTGCTGTTCGCCCTGGCCGAACGCAACAAGATCGCCCTGCCCTGGGCCGATGTGGAAACCCTGCGTAGCGCCTATGCCTTCAATAACCTGCAGGAGTTTCTCGACCTCTACTACCAGGGCGCCGACGTACTGCGCACCGAGCAAGACTTCTATGACCTGACCTGGGCCTACCTGCAACGTTGCAAAGCCCAGAACGTGGTGCACACCGAACCCTTTTTCGATCCACAGACCCACACCGATCGGGGTATCCCCTTCGAAGTGGTGCTCAATGGCATCAATCAGGCGCTCAAGGATGGCCGTGAGCAATTGGGCATCGGCAGCGGCCTGATCCTGAGCTTTCTGCGCCACCTCAGCGAAGAGCAAGCACAACAGACCCTCGATCAGGCACTGCCCTGGCGTGACGCGTTCATCGCCGTAGGCCTGGACAGCTCGGAAAAAGGCCATCCACCGAGCAAGTTCCAGCGTGTCTTCGACCGAGCCCGCAGCGAAGGTTTCCTGACTGTCGCTCATGCCGGCGAGGAAGGCCCGCCCGAGTACATCTGGGAAGCCCTCGACCTGCTGAAGGTCCAACGTATCGATCACGGCGTACGCGCGATCGAGGACGAGCGGCTGATGCAGCGCATCATCGACGAGCAGATCCCGCTGACGGTGTGCCCACTGTCGAACACCAAGCTATGCGTGTTCGAACACATGGGCCAACACAACATTCTCGACATGCTCGAACGTGGTGTGAAGGTGACGGTGAACTCCGATGACCCGGCCTACTTCGGTGGCTATATCACCGAGAACTTCCACGCGTTGCACACCCATCTGGGCATGACCCAGAACCAAGCCCAGCGCCTGGCGCAGAACAGCCTGGACGCCCGACTGGTTCGATAACCTGCGCCCTCTCTGGCTCGCCTGCCCGCGCTAGCCCACCTGCAGGGCAGGCATGCGGGCGATGCGGTTGATCTGCTGGACGCCCAGCGGTGAAATCTGCAACGCCCGCGAGCCTTCCTGTTCACACAACCAACCCGACTGCAGGAACAGCCTGAACAAGGCATGTCCCAAGCTGCCTCCCAGATGCGGGCCCTGGTCGCTCCACTCATTGCAGTGGCAAATCATGCAGCCGTTTTTCTGGCCAGATGCCAACGCCTCGGTGTAGACCCCGACAGCGGCCAACTGTGCGCGGCCTTCAAGGCTGACCCTCGGCTGCTGCTGGGTACCTTCCAGCCACCCGGCCACGATCAGCCGATGCAGCAGATCGGCGGCAAGTTCTCCGCCGAGATGGTCGCCGCAGCGCCGCGCCCGACGCATGGACATGGGCACCTGCAAGGGTGTCGCTTGTGAGGACCTTTGCCCACGGCTTTCGAGGTGCACGCTGGCCAAGGCTTCCACCGCCGCCCCCACCTGTGGCGTGGCCAGACGGAAATAGCGCTTGCGACCACGTGATTCCAGCCTGAGCAAGCCCGCCGACGACAACAACGACAGGTGCGCACAGGCGGACGACGATGTCAGCCCAGTCATCAGGGCCAATTCATCGGCAGGGCGAGGGACCCCGTCGATCAATGCCCATAACATGGCGCTGCGCTTGGGGTCGGCCATCAGGCCGGCTATCTGGGCGATACTGCTGACTGCTTTCATTTCCAACTCCCTGCATGATCACGTCGATTCCTATCGGCCAACCGTCAGGGCGACACCTCTGCCAGGAATGACAAGAACGGATACGCTGGAGCCGGAGCCCGCAAGCGACACGAGGCACTCCGGCCGTGCTCGAATCCACGCTCTCTCTTGCCGTTCCCTGGCAGGGAAATCTCTCTCGCTGGTACTGGCCGGGCTAGCAAGTATAAGTCGCTACAGGCCTTGCGCCTGTGCCGGGAGCCGGCCCCAAAGAAGCGGAACAGCATTGGGGGGTATCACCCTGGGCCATGCTCGCAGAGTGGCGTCAGGACCCGACCAGAGCGCCATGTAAGCGGTGAGCCCATGACGGCGAGCGTACGCCCCTCTAAAGGACTACAGCCCCAGGTCAATACAGGAAACAATACCGACGCAAACCTTCCTAAAGTACGGCATGCCAAAGCGAAGCTTCCACATGCTACTGAACATTGCCCGAAACAACCCTGGCGTACCCCGACCAGAGGCACAACCGTCAATCCGAAGGCCGGCACCAAGCCATGGCACCCGCGAGAGACGGCGCTAAACTTCATCGGCTCCCGCCCATTGGAGGTATGCCGCGATGAAGATTGTCGTCAGTGCGTCGAACCGCAACCCCAACTGCCCCTGGCAGGTCCGGCTTGATCAGCATGTGGTGAGTTTCCGCAGCGAAGCCGAAGCACGCTTATTCGTCGCCACGCTGGAAAGTCGCCTGCAGGCGCCTCATCCCCTCATGCGGGACGCCTGGCCTGCAAACGCCGAGTCAGCATCGCGACACTGACCACCAGTGCGCCACACAAGCTGATCACCAAGGCCATGGGCACTGCACTGCCATCATGCAGCACGCCGACCAGCGCTGCAGCGCCGGCTGCCACGCTGAACTGCACGCAGCCCATCAACGCCGAGGCACTCCCAGCCCTGGCGCCCTGACCACTCATGGCGCACGCCGATGCGTTGGGAATGATGCAGCCCAGGCTGGCAATACACAGGAACAACGGCACCAGCAGGGGCCACAACGGGGCCGGCCGCAGCGCCGCGACACACAGCAGCGCCAAACCCGCCAGCAGGTACAGCCAGACCGCCCGTGCCAACAGGAACGCCGGGCCGCGCTTGGCCAACAGACGCGCGTTGACCTGGGCCATGAGGATGAAGCCCGCGGCGTTGGTACCGAACAGCCAGCCATAGTGCTCGGCGGGTACGCCATACAGCTTGATGAACACGAAGGGTGAACCGGCGATGTAGGCGAACATGCCGGCGATGGCGACACCACCGGTCAATGCATGCCCCAGAAACACCCGATCGCCGAGCAAGCGCAGGTACTGGCGCAGAGCACCCGACAGCGGTTGGCGTGGCATATCTGGCGGCAGGCTTTCCGGCAGCCCCAGGCTCACCGCGAGCAGACAGGCTGCGCTGAACAGGCTCAAGGCCAGGAAGATCGACTGCCAGCCCGACACGTTGACCAGCACCCCGCCCAGCATCGGCGCCAGGATTGGCGCCAGTCCCATCACCAGCATCAACTGCGAGAACACCTTGGCCGAGGCCACGGGGTCGCATTTGTCGCTGACAATGGCTCGCGACAGCACCATCCCCGCACAACCACCCAATGCCTGGACAAAACGAGCCAAGACCAGCGTCTCTAGGTTCGGCGCATAGGCGCAGGCCAGCGAAGCCAAGGTGAACAGCGTGATGCCGAACAACAGCGGCGCACGTCGGCCAAAGCGGTCGGCCACCGGGCCATAGGCCAACTGGCCCAGGGACAGGCCGAGGAAATAGGCCGCCAGGGTGCTCTGGACGTGCTTTTCGTCAGTACCGAAGGCTTGCGCCATGGCGGGGAAGGCGGGCAGGTAGAAGTCGATCGCCAAGGGCCCGAACGCACTGAGGGCGCCCAGGATCAACACTATTCGCAGGTTCATCGGGAATCCATAGCTGGCTAAGCAAGTGCGTCAGTCTACCTGCACTCGCAATGATCAGCTTGAAAACCTTTGTAATAAATGAGGGCGCTGGATGCGCCCTCCGACGGGCTCTGTGTCGATTATGGAAGCCTGCGCCACCACGGTATCAGGCGACTTCGGCCTCATACCCTTGCTCACGAATCGCCGCCAAGATCTGCTCAACGGCCAACTGGCTCTGCACGCGTACCTGCTTGCCCGGTAGATCGACCTGCACCTGAGCGGCCGCGTCCTGCGCCTGCACCGCTCGGGTTACCGCCTTCACGCAATGGCCGCAGGTCATGCCTTGAACATTGAACACTTGCATCGGGTGTCTCCTTCAGGTTTTTTCGCAGTCTCATCCTTGCCATCATGGCAAGGTCAAGTATTGCGTTGGCCGGCCGGGCTGGAAATCCGCGCGCGGCTCGGCCAAGCTGCGCCTTTGACGATTTGGCAAGCAGGAGATTCTTCATGTTCAGGGCAGCATTGGGCCTGGTTGGACTGCTGGGCGCACTGGCCGTGGTGCCGCCAGCCATCGCCGAAGGCAACTCGGACTACAGCGTGCTGATCATTTCCCGGGAGCGCCTGGAAGTGGCCACCAGTTGCGAGATCGGCATCTACCTCAATGATCAGCTCTCCGGGCGTCTGTTCCAGGAGCAGTCCACCTCCTTCAACCTACCGCCAGGCCCTGTGGACGTCCGCCTGCGCCTGTTGCCAGGACAGGTGCCCGGATGCGCCCCCGGCATCGAGGAGCAGCGCAGCACACGCCTGACCCTGCAGGCCGGGCAGATCAGCAAATACCGCATCGCCATGGGTGCCAATGGGCTCCAGTTGAAGAGGGCTGGCTTGGGGTATTGACCTTACCCGCGTGGCAAGGTTGATGCTGGAGACCTGTCCAAGGAGCAGAGCCATGTCCGCATCCACCACGTTCGACTTGCCGATCTCCGGCATGACCTGCGCCAGCTGTGCTGGCCGGGTCGAGCGCGCCCTGCGCAAGGTCACCGGCGCTGAACAGGTCAGCGTCAATCTCGCCACCGAACAGGCCAGGGTCCAGGCCCCGCCCGACAGCCTGCCGGCCTTGCTCGATGCGGTTCGGGAAGCCGGCTACGGCGTACCCACCCGCACGGTCGAACTGCAGATCGTCGGCATGACCTGCGCCAGTTGCGTTGGCCGCGTCGAACGTGCCCTCGCCAAGGTGCCGGGGGTCGAGCAGGTCAGCGTCAACCTGGCCAACGAGCGCGCCCACCTCGAAGTCCTCCAGGGCATCGACGACTCCCTGCTGATCGATGCCGTGCAAAAGGCCGGATATAACGCCAACCTGCCCCAGGCCACCCGTGACGACCAGGCCGACGCACAGCGTCGTCTGCGCAACGAACGCCTGGCGGTCGGCGCCGCGCTGCTGCTGGCCTTGCCCCTGGTGCTGCCGATGCTCGTCCAACCCTTCGGTCTGCACTGGATGCTGCCGGCCTGGGTGCAGTTCCTGCTGGCCACGCCTGTGCAGTTCATCCTCGGCGCGCGCTTCTATGTCGCCGCCTGGAAAGCCGTGCGCGCCGGCGCCGGCAACATGGACCTGCTGGTGGCCCTGGGGACCAGCGCCGGCTACGGTCTGAGCCTGTACCAGTGGGCCCAGGCGCCGATAGGCATGCAGCCGCACCTGTATTTCGAGGCCTCGGCGGTGGTGATCGCCCTGGTCTTGCTGGGCAAATACCTGGAAAGCCGTGCCAAGCGCCAGACCGCCAGCGCCATCCGGGCCCTGGAAGCCCTGCGCCCGGACCGCGCCGTACGGGTGGTCGATGGCCTGGAAGAAGACGTACCGATCAACCAGTTGCGCCTCGGGGACCTGGTGCTGGTCAAGCCTGGCGAGCGCTTCCCGGTCGACGGCGAGGTGCTCGAAGGCAGCAGCCATGCCGACGAAGCCCTGATCAGCGGCGAGAGCCTGCCGGTGCCCAAGCAACCGGGTGACCCGGTCACCGGAGGCGCGATCAACGGCGAAGGCCGCCTGCTGGTCCGCACCCAGGCCCTGGGTACCGAAACCGTGCTGGCCCGCATCATCCGCTTGGTCGAAGATGCCCAGGCGGCCAAGGCGCCGATCCAGAAGCTGGTGGACCGGGTCAGCCAGGTGTTCGTTCCGGCGGTGCTGGTGATCGCCTCGATCACCCTGATTGGCTGGTGGCTGGCCGGTGCGCCGCTGGAAACGGCGCTGATCAACGCCGTTGCCGTGCTGGTGATCGCCTGTCCGTGCGCCCTGGGCTTGGCCACACCTGCGGCGATCATGGCCGGCACCGGGGTCGCCGCCCGTCATGGCATCCTGATCAAGGACGCCGAGGCGCTGGAGCGCGCCCATGCGGTCAACCGCGTGGTCTTCGACAAGACTGGCACCCTGACCTCCGGCAGCCCCCGCGTGGTCCACAGCCAGGCCCTTGACGGTGACATCGGCGAGCTGTTCCAACTGGCAGGGGCCCTGCAACGGGGCAGTGAACACCCCCTGGCCAAGGCCGTGCTCGACGCCTGCGCCGAACAAGGCCTCGATGTGCCACAGGTGATCGACAGCCAATCGCTCACCGGCCGCGGCATCGCTGGCCGAGTCGGCGAGCGGGAACTGGCCTTGGGCAACCGTCGCCTGCTCGATGAAAGCGCCTTGTCGCCCGGCGAACTGGTCACCCAAGCGCAAGCCTGGGAGGCTGAGGGCCGCACGCTGTCGTGGCTGATCGAGCGCCAGCCACAACAGCGGGTGCTAGGCCTGTTCGCCTTCGGCGACAGCCTCAAGCCCGGTGCCGGACACGCCATCGAAACCCTGCATGCGCAACACATCAGCAGCCACCTGTTGACCGGCGACAACCGCGGCAGCGCCAAGGTCGTGGCCGATGCTCTCGGGATCGACGATGTCCATGCCGAAGTGCTGCCTGCGGACAAGGCCGCCACCGTGGCCGCGCTCAAGCGCGACGGGGTGGTGGCGATGGTCGGCGACGGTATCAACGACGCCCCTGCCCTGGCGGCGGCCGACATCGGGATCGCCATGGGAGGCGGCACCGACGTGGCCATGCAGGCCGCCGGCATCACCCTCATGCGCGGCGATCCGCGCTTGGTGCCCGCGGCACTGGAGATCAGCCGCAAGACTTACGCCAAGATCCGTCAGAACCTGTTCTGGGCCTTCATCTACAACCTGATCGGCATCCCGCTGGCCGCGTTCGGCCTGCTCAACCCTGTGCTGGCTGGCGCCGCCATGGCCCTGTCGAGTGTCAGCGTGGTGAGCAACGCCTTGTGGCTCAAGACCTGGAAACCCACCGACAACGCGCAGGAGCACCCATGAACATCGGCCAGGCCGCCCGCAGCAGCGGGCTCAGCACCAAGATGATCCGCTACTACGAGTCCATCGGACTGCTCAAGCCGGCCGTACGCAGCGACAGTGGGTATCGCCTGTACCAGCAGGACGACCTGCACACCCTGGCGTTCATCAAGCGTTCGCGCGATCTGGGGTTCTCCCTGGAGGAGGTGGCCAAACTGCTGGCCCTCTGGCAAGACCGTCAGCGCGCCAGCGCGGACGTCAAAGCCCTGGCCATGCAGCACATCGACGCGCTGAACAAGCGGATCGAAGAATTGATCAGCCTGCGCGACACGCTCAGCGACCTGGCGGCCCATTGCCAGGGCAATGACCGCCCGGATTGCCCGATCCTCAAGGACCTGGCCAACGGCAAGAGCTGCTGCGCCTGCCCCCCCGCCAACGTGTAGGAGCGGCCTTGTGCCGCTCCTACAGACAACCCACCCGGACCAGACAGTCACCAAACACGATTTCGCCTAATAAATCTGGGCACCTCCCCTACAAAAATGCCACACGCTGCCGATGCCTAAGACACCTGCCTCAGGTATCAATAAAAACAATCGGGGATTGTGGATGAACATCAAGCAAAAACTGACCTGGGCCTTCGCCATTATCGCGGGCCTGCCCATCGTCCTCGTGGCCACCTTGGTGGTGCTCAACCTGCGCAGTGAAGCCCGTGAAGACTTCCTCGGCAACAGCAGCCGGGAAATCCGCCAAGTCGGTAATGCGATGAACCTGTTCTTCCAGGGCATCGAGCAGAACGTGAACTACATTGCGGCACAACCGATTGTCGCCGCGACCGGCAACAACCTGAACAAGTACCTGACCGCCAACCCAACCCGGGAGCTGGGTGAGCAGGACAAGCAGGTCTTCGAATTCATGACCCGCCTGGCCGAGGCCCATCCCAGCTACGCCTACATCTCCTACGGCGTGAGCGACGGCGGCTACGTCGGCTGGCCGAACGACGATACCTTCGCCAACTACGACCCTCGCCAGCGCCCCTGGTACCAGTTGGCCCTCGCCAACCCTGGCAAGACCTTGCGCACCGCGCCTTACTACTGGGCCTCCGGCGACGTCGTGCAGATCAGTGTGGTACGCGCCGTGGGCAACGCACTGGGCAGCCTGGGCGGCGTGGTCAGCATCGACGTGTCGCTCAATGGGCTGACGGACATGCTCAAGCAGATCAAGCTGGGCGAAAGCGGCTACCTGATGCTGGTCGAGAAAAACGGCAACGTGATCGTCGACCCCCGCGACCCGAGCCACAACTTCAAGCAACTGGACAGCTTCGGCGACGGCTATGCCACGCTGGCCAAGGCCGGTAAAGGACTGGTCGAGGTTGAGCTAGGCGGCGAGCGCTACATGGCCAACATCTACCCGGACGCCCAATCGGGCTGGACTTTCATTGGCCTGATCCGCCACGACGAAGTCATGCAGACCACCACCCGCCTGAGCTGGGTGATCGGCACCATCGCCCTGATCCTGGCCGTGGTGTTCGCAGGTGTCGGCGCGGCCTTTGCCAAACTCATCGTGCGGCCGATCAACAGCGTCACCAGCGGCCTGGAAGACATCGCCCAAGGCGAGGGCGACCTGACCCGCAGCCTGGAAATCCATGGCCGCGATGAAACCGCGCAACTGGCCAACTGGTTCAACCAGTTCCTCGGTGCCATCCGCAGCTTGATCCAGCACATCGGTGCGGCCGCCGGGCAGATCCTGCACACCTCCAGCAGCTCGACCCGTGTCTCCAGCGACATGAGCGAAGCGGCCAGCCGCCAGCGCGAGTCGGTGGACATGGTCTCCACCGCCTTCCACGAAATGGTCGCCACCGCCAACGAAGTGGCGCGCTCCTGCAGCCAGGCCGCGCAGTCGGCCGACAGCGGCCAGCAGCAGGCCCGCGAAGGCCAGCAGCAGATCGATGCGGCGGTGCAGAGCGTGGACCGCCTGAGCCAGGAGATCGAGCAGTCGGCCCAGTCGATCCAGCAGTTGGAGCGCGACAGCAATGCCATCCAGTCGATCCTCGGCACCATCCGCTCGATCGCCGAGCAGACCAACCTGCTGGCCCTGAACGCCGCCATCGAGGCCGCCCGCGCGGGCGAGCAAGGCCGTGGGTTCGCCGTGGTCGCCGACGAAGTCCGCGCCCTGGCCAAACGTACCGCCGACTCCACCGCCGAGATCGATGGCCTGCTCGGCAACCTGGCCTCACGCACCGCTGAGGTCGCCGAGCAGATGCACGCCAGCCTGGAGGTCTCGCAGCAGTCGGTCAGCCGCATCGGCATGGCGCGCGACAGTTTCGGCCAGATCCGCGAGTCGGTGGACATCATTCGCGACATGAACACCCAGATCGCCACCGCAGCCGAAGAGCAGCATCAGGTGGCCGAGGACATCAACCGCCACATCAGCCAGATCCACGGCGATGCCCAGTTGGTGGCCGAGCTGGCTCAGGCCGCGCGTCAGGATTCCGAAAGCCTGGCGGGGCTGTCCAATGAACTGGATGGGCTGGTGCGCAGGTTCCGCACCTGAGTCGTCCCCTTGGCGGGTAAATCGGATTCGGCACCCCGATTACCCGCGAAAGGGCCGGTGCTAGAACCTCAACTCCCCGGGCGTGGAGCCGAACAACTGCTTGAACGCCGCGATGTAGGCCGAGATGGAGTCGTAACCACAACCCAACGCCGCCTCGGTCACACTCTCCCCCGCCTCCAGCAAGGCCAGCGACGACAACAACCGCATGCGCTGGCGCCAATTGCGAAAACTCAGGCCCGTCTCGCGTTGGAACAAGCGCATCAAGGTCTTTTCCGAGCATTGCAGTTGCCGGGCCCATTGCTGCAGGGTCTGGGGCTGGTCGGGCTCGGCGATCAGGCCATTGCACAGCGCCAACAACCCCGGATGACGGGGTAGCGGCAGGGAAAACCCGACCTCAGGCAACGTGCGCAGTTGGTCGAGCAAAACCGCCACCAACCTTGACTCGACACTGTCGCGCTCCGGGTAGTGCGGCGCAAACAGGCAAAACTGCTTGATCAGCTCCCGCGCCAGCGGTGTGACCTCCAGCACCCGGCAGCGCTCCGGCGCCCAGGTGCAGACATCGCGGCGCACATACAGGCTGCGCATTTCCGCCTGCATTGACGTCACCACTTCATGTTCGGCATCGGCAGGTATCCAGACACCCCACTGAGGCGGGGCGAAGTAGCTGCCATCGTCGGTGTAAACGCCCAGAACCCCGCTGATCGCGTAGGAAAACTGCACCCAATCGTGACGATGACGCGTGGTCCAGGACCCGGCGCCCAAGCGTTCAGCGCGGGCATAGAGTGGCCTGGGCAGGCGCTCCAGTGACGGAATGGTGCGGGGGGCAGGAAGCTGGCCGGTGCTCGACATGACAGGCTCTTGTATGTGCAGTCCGACAAGCCTAACAGCTAAGCTTCACCGGCCACTGCGTCAATGGGAGCGGGCGAAGCCTGCGATGGACTGCGCATCAGCCCCAAAATCGCCCTCTCACCGCTCCACGATCATCGTCACCCCCTGCCCACCCGCCGCGCAAATGGAGATCAACCCTCGGCCCTTGCCAGCCGTGGCCAGCAACTTGGCCATGTTCGCCAGGATACGCCCACCGGTGGCCGCAAAGGGGTGGCCGGTCGCCAGCGAGCTGCCTTTGACATTGAGCTTGCTACGGTCGATGGCGCCCAACGGCTGCGACAAGCCCAGACGTGTACGGCAGTAGTTTTCATCCTCCCAGGCCTTGAGCGTGCACAGCACCTGGGCGGCGAAGGCTTCGTGAATCTCGTAGTAGTCGAAATCCTGCAGGCTCAACCCGTTGCGCGCCAACAACCGGGGCACCGCATAGACAGGCGCCATCAACAGCCCCTCATGGCCGGTGACGAAATCCACCGCCGCAGTCTCGCCATCCACCAGATACGCCAACACCGGCAAATCGTGCTCGCTGGCCCACGCTTCGGTGCCCAGCAGCACCAGTGAGGCGCCATCGGTCAGCGGCGTGGAGTTGCCGGCCGTCAGGGTGCCCTGCCCGCTGCGGTCGAACACGGGCTTGAGCTTGGCCAACTGCTCCAACGTCAGGTCCGGCCGCAGGTTGTTGTCCCGGGCCAGGCCCAGATAAGGCGTGAGCAAATCCTCATGCCAGCCCTCGTTGAACGAGGCCAACAGCCGTTGATGGCTGAGCAAGGCCAGCTCGTCCTGCTCGGCACGGTCGATCTGCCAGGTCTGCACCATGCGCTCGCAATGCTCGCCCATCGACAACCCCGTGCGCGCCTCCTCGATGCGCGGCAGCTCGGGCAAAAGATGCCGAGGGCGCAACTTGAGAAATGGCTTGAGCCGTTCGGGCCAGGTCCTGGCGCTGTTGGCCTGCAACAGAATGCGGCGCAGCCCCGGACTGACGGCGATCGGAACGTCCGAGGCCGTGTCCACGCCGCCAGCGATGGCACTGTCGATCTGCCCGAGGGCGATCTTGTTGGCCGCCAGCAGCGCCACCTCGAGGCCCGTGCCACAAGCCAGCTGGACGTCATAGGCCGGCGTTTGCGCCGAAAGCCGCGAGCCCAGCACGCTCTCGCGGGTCAGGCCCATGTCACGGGCATGCTTGACCACTGCGCCTGCAGCCACCTCGCCCAAGCGCAGGCCGTGCAGGTGGCAGCGTTCGATAAGCCCCTCGAGGGCGGCGGTGAGCATCGCCTGGTTGCTGGCCTTGGCATAGATGCCGTTGGAGCGGGCAAACGGGATTCGGTTGGCGCCCAGGATCGCGACGCGGCGGGGTGAAACCATGGCGCATGTTCCTTCTGAAACAATTTGATCCGTACAGACTAGGTGTTTTTACCGCAGTCGAACGACCTCGATACAAACTTGGTCCACACTTGCAAGCTTGTCCCCTGGGAGACCCGCACATGAGCGACCGCTATCTCGGCTTTGCCAACTCCAACCTTGGCCGACGTCTTGTCGATGCCTTGGGCCTGCCCCGCCCGGCGCCGCTGGAGCGATGGCAGGCAGGGCGCCTGCGTCCCGTGGAGGGCGCCCTGGTGATCGGAGGCGGCCCTCTGGCAGCCCAGGTGGAGGCCATCGCCCCGCGCCTGACCGACACCCTGTACAGCTTCAATGGCGAAGGCCTGCAGGCTCAGACCTGGGTCGCGGGCCTGGGGCCGAAGCTCAAGGCCGTGGTGTTCGATGCCAGCCACCTGGCCAACAGCGACGATCTGAGCCAGTTGCGTGAATTCTTTCAGCCGCTGCTGCGTAGCCTGGCCCGCTGCGCCCATGTGGTGATCCTCGGGCGCGCACCCCAGAGCCTCGAAGACCCGCAGGCCAGCGTGGCCCAGCGCGCTCTGGAGGGCTTCAGCCGTTCGCTGGGCAAGGAGCTGCGAGACGGCGCCACCGTGCAGTTGCTGTATATCGACAAGGCTGCCGAAGACCAGCTCGAAGGCGCCTTGCGCTTCTTCCTGTCGCCCCGCAGCGCTTTCATCAGCGGGCAAGTGCTGCGTCTGGGCCCCTGCGCCAGCCATGTCGAGGATTGGACCCGCCCGCTGTCCGGCCGCCGCGCCCTGGTGACCGGCGCCGCCCGAGGGATCGGTGCCGCCATCGCCGAGACCCTGGCCCGTGATGGCGCCGAGATCATCCTGCTGGATGTCCCTCAGGCGCAAAAAGACCTTGATGCCTTGGCCGCCCGCCTGGGTGGCCAGGCCCTGGCGCTGGACATCTGCGCCAGCGACGCCCCGGCCCGGTTGGTCGAAGCCCTGCCCGATGGCATCGACATCGTGGTGCACAACGCCGGCATCACCCGCGACAAGACCCTCGCCAACATGACGCCCGAATACTGGGACGCGGTGCTGGCCGTGAACCTCAAGGCCCCGCAAGTCCTGACCCAGGCGCTATTCGACGCCGGCAAGCTTCACGACGGCGCACGCATCACCCTGCTCGCCTCGGTCAGCGGCATCGGCGGCAATCGCGGGCAGGCCAACTACGCGGCGAGCAAAGCCGGCCTGATTGGCTTCGCCCAGGCCTGGGCACCCAAGCTCGCCCAACGCGGTGCCAGCATCAACGCCGTGGCCCCAGGCTTTATCGAAACCCACATGACCGCCGCCATGCCCATGGGCCTGCGCGAGGCAGGGCGACGGCTCAGTTCGCTGGGCCAAGGCGGCCTGCCCCAGGACGTCGCCGAGGCCATCGCCTGGCTCAGCCAGCCCGGCACGGGCGCGGTCAACGGCCAGGTCCTGCGGGTGTGTGGCCAAGCACTGATGGGGGCATGACCATGACGCGTCCCTGGCACGACCTGCAAAGCCCCGACGCCCGCGCCAGCCTGTACCTGCGGGCGCTGCGCAAACGCGGCATCAGTGGCGACCGATTGCCCGAGGCCGGCCTGCGCTGCTACCTGCAGGTGCAGCCCGACAACCTGACAGCCTATCGCGGCTTGTGCCATTTCGCCGACCACGGCCGCCTGCCACCCACCTATCCCCACATCATGGCCTTCACCTTGCAGCTTCAACTGCTTACGGCCAACCACTTTCCCTTCCCGCTGCTCGGCCTGGTCCACCTGCACAACGAGATCCAGGTCCACCGCCCGCTGGGCGGTATCGATGGCCTGCGCTTTGCCGTATACGCCGACAACCTGCAACCCCATGCCAAGGGTGGCACCTTCGATCTGGTCACCGAGGCCGAGGACGGGCTGGGCCTGCTCTGGCAGGAAACCAGCCGGATGCTGGTGCGCGGTCTGCGCCTCGAAGGCCAGGAGGCTGAGGAGCACGCCATCGAACCCGACGCCCTGCCCGAAGTCACCCGGTGGTACGCCGACAGCGATATCGGCCGGCGCTACGCCAAGGTGTGCGGCGACTACAACCCGATCCACCTGAGCGCCGCCAGCGCCCGCCTGTTCGGCTTCCCCACCGCCATCGCCCACGGCATGTGGACCAAGGCCATGGCGATGGCCGCCTTGCGCGGGCACCTGCCGGCCAGCGGCTATGCCTTCGCGGTGGATTTCCACAAACCCGTGCGTCTGCCCGCGGAGGTGGTACTCAGCGCCAGCGAAGCCGGGCCGGAAGGCGTGCTGCGCCTGGAAGGGCATGGGGCGCTGGAGCACATGCTCGGGCGCTGGCACCCCCTCTAGCCTCCAGGGCTGCGTTGCAGCCCGAGGCGCTTGCTTTGCAGCCAGGCTCATCCGAAGCTATGCGCCATTAGGAGAGCCCAATGAACCTGCAAGAACTGACCGAACGCCTGCACCGGATCCGCGACACCAACGACTGGCGCGGCTTCCACAGCCCCAAGAACCTGGCCATGGCCGCCAGCGTCGAGATGGCTGAACTGGTGGAGATCTTCCAATGGCTGACCGAGGATCAGTCGCGCCAGCTCCCTCCGGAAACCCTGGCCCACGCCGGCCAGGAAGTGGGCGACATCGTCCTTTACCTGTTGCTGCTGTGCAGCGAACTGGGCCTGGACATGAACGAAGTGGTGCGCGCCAAGCTGGCCGATAGCGAGAGGCGCTTTGCAAAATGAACGACCGTCATTTCGATGAGCTGGCCAGCCGTTTCGCCGAAAAAATCTATGGCGGCGCCAAAGGCGCGATCCGCCTCGCGGTCCTTCAGGCCGACCTGGCCGAAGCCCTGCCCGAGCACCCCTTGCGGGTACTGGACATCGGCGCAGGCCTGGGCCATATGGCCCTGTGGCTGGCCGAACGCGGCCACCACCTGACCCTCGCCGAGCCCGCTACCCCTATGCTCGACGGTGCCCGCGCACGCTTTGCCGAGGCAGGCCAGGCGGCCACCTTCATCCAAGCCCCCTGGCAGGACCTGCTCGGGCAGTTGACCGAGCCATTCGACCTCGTGCTGTGCCATGCCGTGCTGGAATGGCTGGCCGAGCCCGAGAGCATCCTGCCGGTGCTGCACCAGTTGACCGCGCCCGGAGGCTGGCTGTCACTGGCGTTCTACAACCGAGACGCGCTGGTCTATCGCAACCTGCTCAAAGGCCATTTCCGCAAGCTACGCAGCAACCGCCTGGCCGGTGAAAGCCAGAGCCTGACCCCGCAGAAACCGCTTGATCCACGGGAGCTCAAGGCGCAACTTGAATCCATGTGGCAAGTCGAAAGTGAAAGTGGTGTGCGGGTGTTCCACGACTACATGCCCAAGGATTTCCAGGCCAAGGCCGAACTGCTCGACCTGCTGGAAATGGAGCTCGCCCACCGCCGCCACCCCAGCTTCGCAGGGCTTGGCCGCTACCTTCACTGGATCTGCCGACCGAATTGACCCGCTCGCCGGGAGGACCACATGCCGTACCCGCAACTGTGCCTGGCATTGCTCACCCTGACCCTGGCTGCCTGCCAGGGCAGCAACCCCTATGTCGCCAGCAGCCGGCCACTGCCGCCGGCACCACCCCAGGCAGCCGCCACCTTCGACGCCAGCGCCTACCCGGCACCGCCGCGCGACTATGGCCACTATCGCAGCTGGCGCTGGCGCGACGATCAACCGCCCAGAGCCAATGCCAACGCCGACCCTGCGCAACTGGCCGACGCGGTCAGCAGCGCCCTCGATCAGCATGGCCTGCGTCCTGCCCGCGGCAATGCCGCGGACCTTCTGGTCAGCGCCGACATCCGTCTGGAGCGCCGCTTGCGCCAGGTGCGTGACTACGACTACTACGACCCCTACTACGGCCCGTATCCCTACGGCAGCATCGGCTATGGCGGTTACCGCAATGGCTATGGCGCCTATGGCAGCGTGCCGATCGTGCGCACCTATGAAGTCGAAGTGATGGTGGTGCGCATCGACCTGTTCGACGCTCGCGACGGCCAACCGGTGTGGAGCGCCAGCGCCGAGAGTGGCAGCGGCAAGGACTCGCCACGGGACCGCGAAAACGCCTTGCGCGAGTCGGTGGGCAAGGCGTTGAGCGGCTATCCTCCCAGTTAGTGTCCAACGGAGAACCATCATGTTGCGCCGTCTCGTTCTGTTGTCATTCGCGTTGTTGCTCGCCGCCTGCGCCAGCAACAACGTCACCCAGGATTTCGATGCCAGCCGTGACTTCGCTGCCTACCGCAGCTGGGCCTGGCAGGAACCGGCGTTGCAGTACCGCCCGGACGACCCGAGAATCAAGAGCGACCTGACCGAGCAGCGCATCCGCCAGGCCGTGGCCGACCAGCTCGACCAGCGCGGCCTGCGTCCGGTGCAGGGCAATGCCCCGGCTGATGTGAAGGTGCGCGCCTATTTGATCGTCGAAGAGCGCCAGCAGCAGATCACCACCAACTACGGCGGCGCCTGGGGCGGGTACTGGGGGGGTTATTGGGGCGGGCCGATGTACAACGAGACCCGCAGTGTTGACTACAAGGTCGCGACCATCCAGGTGGACATGTTCGACGGTCGTGATGGCAAGCTGGTCTGGCGTGCCAGCGCCGAACAGATCATGAACAACTACCCGCCCAGCCCAGAAGAACGCAACACCGCGATCCAGAAGACCGTGACCCAGGTGATGTCCCACTACCCACCGCGCCGGCAGTAAGCGGCGGCGCGGTAAATGGCACGGGCTTCGCCCGTGTTCGCGGCGGTTCGACGCCTCGATAAACCCGCTCCCACAGGTTCTGTGGTGCTCTCAAACATTTCGTTGTGCCTGTAGGTGCTCTCTACAGCGCCGCTGGACCTGTGGGAGCGGGTTTACCCGCGAATGGGCCGGTAATGTCACCGCGATTCATCGACCGCGCACGGCAATTTGCCATCACCTTTACTACACTCCTTTCACCGCCGCCGCGCTGCCTGGCCAGAGGCCTGCAAAGGAGTGCCCGTGGTTTTTCATTCTCCCGCACGCCAACGCGGCGCGATCGGTCTGATGGCCGCGCTCACCCTGGGGCTCGCCCTGCTGTTCATGCTGCTGGTGGTCGACAGCGGCCGGCTGTATATGGAGCAGCGCAAGCTTCAACGCATCGCCGATATGGCAGCACTGGAGGCGGCCGGCCAGCACGCCGTGTGCACCGGCACCGGCCCCCAGGCCACCGCGCTTGCGCGCTCCGCCGCCACCCGCAATGGCCATGACCCCAGCGACCCGCTGGCCGCCAGTTGCGGCCATGTGCAAACCGGTGCCGATCACCTGCGCACCTTCAGCGTCGATGCCTCGCGCAACGAGGCGATCAGGGTCCAGGTCAGCCATACCGTTCCCACCAGCGTCGCAGCGGGTGTATTGGCCTTGGTCAAAGGCGACGGCTTGCCCTTGACCAGCACGTTGACCGCGAGCGCCGTGGCTTCGGTGCCTACACAGCCGCAGGCGATGCTGCGCATTCGCAGCACCCTGGTCACCCTCGACAGCCGCAAGGCAGCGCTGCTCAACGCACTGCTGGCGACGCTGGGCGGCAATGTGCAGCTCGACGTCGCCGGCTGGCAGGGCCTGGCCGATACACAGCTCAACCTGCTCAAATACCTCGATCAGTTGGCAGTGGATCTGAACATCAAGGCTGGCGACTACCAGACATTGCTCGGTACGGACGCCAGCGCGACCCAACTGCTGCAAGCTGCCGTGAAGGTCTTGCAGCAAAGTGGCGCGGCGGTCGATGTGGTCACCAATCTGGGGCGGGTGGCATCCGCAGGTGGTGGCAGGGTATTGCACCTGGATGAACTGCTCGACATCCAGAGCGGCACCGCCAAAGCCGGGCTGGATGCCAGCCTTCAATTGCTTCAACTCGTCCATGGCATGCTCCTGCTCGCGGCCGGCGACAGTGCCGTCGGCATTGACCTGTCACCGAGCCTGCTTGGCCTGGTCAATGGGCGGGTGCGGGTGAAGGTGCTCGAACCACCACAGATTTCCTCGATAGGCGATCCGTCAAAAGACGAGCTCAGAGTACACACCGCCCAGGTCAAGGTGCTCGTATCCGTCGACCTGCCCGTGCTCGACACCATCTTCGGTCTGGTAAACGCCGTGCTCGACCTGGCCGCTCCCTTGACCAATGTGCTGAACAACCTGCTCAGCCTTAACCTGCTCGGCACCGTGCAATCGCTGACCTGTAGCCTGGGCATCCCGTGCAAGGTCAGCGACATCAAGCTGATGCCGAACAAAGTGCACCTGGACATCGGCCTGGAAGTGAGCGAGGCCACCAGCCGTCTCAAACCCCCGCTCCAGAGCAGCTACAGCTGCGCCCCCAAGCGCCTGACCACCCTCACCGACCGCTCCGCCGTGAAGATCTCGGTGGGCACCTTCGACTCGCCCGACGCCTTCTTCGCCCAAGGCACCAGCGCGAACAAGGCGCTGCCTTTGATCGACATCGGCACCAATGTCTGCAGTCGTGTTCTGATTCTGCCGCCCGTCTGCGGCACCCGCGTGCCCTTCGCTGGCGGCGGCATCGGCGTGCGTGTCGACAGCAAGGTGCTGGGGTACGGCCAGGGCGAACATGACCTGGTGTTCCAGGGCACCAGCGAGCCACCCGAGATTGGCCAGAACCCTCGTTACTTGCCAATGGCGATCGCCAACAGCAATGTGGTCAGCAGCCTCAGCGATACCTTGCTGGGGATTCACCTGGAGGCCTACGAACCCACCGCGAACAGCGGCCTGGGCAAGATCATGGTATTGACCGCAGGCCTGCTCGACGGCGTGAAAAGCATCCTCGAACCGCTGATCAAGAATCTGCTCAGCCCGATCATCGATCCATTGGTGGACATGCTGCTCAATATGCTCGGCATCGACCTAGTCAACGCCGAAGTCGGCGCCAACCTCAGTTGCGCCAGTGGCCGCGCTCAGCTGGTGCAGTAAACCGGCAGACACACCCTGAAGCATGCCCCCTCGTCCCCATTGGCCACACTGAGGCTGCCCTCCATGGCTTCGACGATGCCATGGCTCACCGACAACCCCAGACCGGTGCCGACACCGGCCGGCTTGGTGGTGAAGAACGGCTCGAAGATACGCGCCTGGACGTGTGGGTCGATACCACCGCCGTTGTCCTCCACCCATAGGCACAGCTGCCCGGGGTGCAGCGTCTGGCGAATGCTGATCCAGGGCTCGGCCCGGTGTTGTTCGAGCAAGGCATCGCGGGCATTGATCATGAGGTTGATCATCACCTGCTCCAGTTGATCCTTGTGCCCCAACACCAGCGGCTGCTCCTCGGGCGTCTCGATCCGCAGGCTGACGCCCTTGCCCCGCAGGCTTTCCTCAAGCATCGCCGTTGCCTCCTGCACCGCACTCCAGGCAGCGAAGCGCTGGCGCTCGACTTCGGAGCGGCGACCGAACACACGCATGTGGTCTACCAGCCGTGCGGTGCGCTCGATCTGCGCCTCGATGCGGTGCAACTTATCCTCCAGATAGGAAGGCTCGGCCGTGCCGTTCTCCAGGCGCTTCAGGGCATTGGCCGTGGCCATGCGCATGACGTTGAGCGGCTGGTTGATCTCATGCAGCAAGCCGGTGGTCAGCTCGCCGAGGGTCGCCATCTTGGCGCCTTGCAGCAGCTGCCGCTGGCTGCGTCGTACCTCGGTGTTGTCACGGCCCACCGCCTGGACCTCCAGCAGCCGCCCCTGCTCATCGAACAGCCCGCGGTCGGCCCAGACCCACCAGGCGTGCTCACGACCGGGCAACTGCAGGCAAATTTCGGCGCTGCTCATCGGTTGTTCGGGGGTCAGCAGTCGCAGGCGCGCCAAGAACGCCTCGCGCTGCTCCAGCGAGAGCCACTGGCCGAGGTTCATGCCTTCGAGCTGCTCCGGCGTGCATTGCAGATAGTCGGCCAACGGGCGGTTGCCGAACACCAGGGCAAGGTCCGGGCGATAACGGCAGATCATCGCCGGGGAATCCTCCACCAGTACCCGGTAGCGCTCCTCGCTCTGGCGTACCCGGTCGGCGGCCTCGGTGGCCTCGCTGACGTCCAGCCACAGGCCGACCACCTCCAGCGGCTGGCCAAGGTCGTTACGCAGCAGACGTGCCTCATCGAGTATCCAGTGATAGCCGCCCCGGCTGTCGCGTAGGCGATAGCGGCTGCGGGCCTGGCCGTCACGCAGCAGGGCGCGGGTGCGCTCCAGCCATAGCGCGCGGTCGTCCGGATGTACGGCCAGGCCCGGCTGGCGGGCCTGCTCACTGTCCGCCGCCCAGCCCAGCAGCGGCATCAGGCTGGCACTGAAGAATTCACTGTGCAGGGCACCTTCGGCGTAGCGCTGGATGTAGATCACCGCAGGTGAACTGGCGATCAGGCTTTCCAGGCGTGTACGCGCCGCGCCCGCTTGCAGCTCCTGCGCCTTGAGCGCGCTGATGTCGAGCAGAAAACCGCGCAGCTCGCTGCCTTGCAAGCGGCCCACCCAATGCAGCCAGGCCGGATCGCCTTGCCCGTCGAGGGCCGGCACGCGCACGCTCAGGCTCAACTCCCCACCCGCGCACGCCTGCTCCAGGGCCAGGCGCGCCGGCTCCCGGTCGGCAGGGTGCAGGCGCGCGAGCCACTGCTCCAGGCTGGGCTGATGCGACAGCTCAAGCCGAGCGGCGAGCGTCGGATCCAGTTGCATGCCGTCCGCGCGGCACCAGGCCCACCAGCCTGCGCCCAACTGTTGCTGCAATTGCTCCAGGTACCCGCTCTGATGTTGCAGCCGAATATGTCGATGGCGGCTGAGCAAGGGTTCGATCAAGGCCTGCCACAACAGATGCGCATCGGCAGGCATCTGCTGCCCACCGGCACACAGCAACCAGGCCTGGACCTGCGAACCCTCAAGGTAGGGCAACACGAACAGCGAAACACCGCCACACAGCGTCAGCAACTGCGCAGGAAGCGTACTCACTGTTTGGGGATGCGCAGACAGGCCTGCCATCCAGGGTTGCAGACGGGCATCATCCGGCCACGGCCAGTGCCCCTCATTACTCGCGAAAGTGCGCCAACCCGAAGCCTGCGGCAGCATCAGGCGCACGGCAGGAACATGCCAGCGCTCGGCCAGATGCTGCAATTGCGCCGCCACGCATGGGGTCAGACGTTCCGCGCTGCACTCGCGCAAGGCGCGGTCGATGTCCTGGGCCAGTTGCCATTCGCCTTGGTGCCGCCAGACATGGGTCCGTTCGAGCAGCAGATCGCCAATATCGAACACTTGCAGCAACCAACCATCGCTCTGGCGCATCAACCAGCCACGGGTGCACAAGGGGTTGCCAGTGGCGGTCCGAAAATCCAGGTCCAGCGGTTGCCCCTGCCAATCGGCTGGCTCCCCCTCCAGCACCAGCCAGCTGTGTCGCTCCAGGTAGTCATGGACCCGACCACTGCCTTTGAGGGGCAACGCCAGCAACGTGCGCAACGGCCCGGACAAGCGCTGCACGCAGCCTTGCGGATCGAGCCACAGTTGCAGGCCGACGGCGGCAGGTGCCTCGGGTTCGGAGATCGTTGCCTGTGGCGCGCCGCGCCAACGGTCGAACAGCCCGGTCACAGTTGCAGGCTCGCTTTGGCCTTCAATTGATCGGGCAGGCGCGGCACTTCACCGATCACGGGCAGCACCAGCACTGGCAGTACGCGGGTCAGGCGCTCACGTGGGTATTGGATCGTCACGGTCAACAGCTTGCCGCTCAGCTCGACCTTGGCATCCTTGACCGCGCTGAAGCCCAGGGCTGCGGGCATCCAGGCCAACTGCTGGGCGATCGCCTGCTGCGCCACGGTGTTGTAGCTGGCAGCGGCGCTGCCGGGCTCCAGTGCCACGCAGCGGCGCACCGCCTCGCTGGCCGCCTGATTGAACGACTGCACCATCAACATGGGCAATGCATAGCTGACCAACCCGTAGAACACCGCGAAAAAAACCATGAAGACTGCGACGAACTCGATGGCTGCCGCACCTTTTTGCCGTCTTGCCAGGCTTGCTTTCATGTTCGCGTCTACCCTGACTATGACACCTGAAACACAGCATAGAACCGTTCAACGAATAGGGATGGCATTTTGCCAATGCAAAGCATTGTTCTCCTGATGTGGCTTGCCTTGTGCACCGAACAAGATATCCGTGAACGGCAGCTTTCCAACGCTCTGACCCTGGGCGTTGCGGCCTGCGCCCTGGTCTGGCTGTTCGCCACCGGGCACAGCTGGATCGGCGCCGACCCCAGCGACGCTGGTTGGGCGCTGGCCATCGTCATGCTGCTCACCCTCCCCGGCTACATGCTTGGCCGCTTCGGCGCGGGCGACGTCAAGTTGATGGGCGCCCTGGCCCTGGCCACCAGCCCCCAGTACGTGCTTGGCACCTTCATCGGTGCCGGTATCACCGTGCTGGCCTGGCTGCTGGGGCGGCGCAGGTTGTGGATCCTGCTCAACCCCAAGGTGAAAAAGCGCCTGCAGAAACTGGCCGAAGAAGTCGGCGACAAACAACCTTTCGCGCCCTACGTGCTGGTGGGCTTTCTGCTGACAGCCGTATGGATTCAGTGACCTCACCGCACGTGTACGAACCTTGTGCAAACTCGCCAACACCGACTACCGTCTTTAGCGCCCACCACAGGAACAAGGGCCCAGAACGAACAGGGAGTTGATCGTGAACAAGTACCCCAGCACGGTGAAGATACTGGTCGTCGATGACCAGCCAGAAGTGGTCGAACAACTGTGTGAATACCTCGAACACCAAGGCTACGCCTGCACCCCGGCCCATAGCGCCATCCAGGGCATCGAGCGCTACCAGGCCGACGAGCAGATCGGCCTGGTCCTGTGCGACCTGCACCTGCCCCAGATCGACGGCATCGAGATGGTCCATGCCCTGAAGAAACTCACCGGTCGCCAGCGCGTGTTCGAGGCGATCATGCTGACCGGACAGGCAGAGAAGCAGGACATCATCCGCGCCCTGCGTGAAGGCTTTGCCGATTACTACCAAAAGCCCGTCGACCTGCAAGAGTTGCTCGAAGGCGTACGACGCCAGGAACAGGCGCTGCTGGAGCGCCGGCGCAACATCCATGAACTCGGGCACCTGAACCAACGCCTGCAGGAGCTGGCCGAGTCCATCGACGTCCTCTACCAGGACCTGGAAAAAGCCCGCGGCCAAGGCATGCACCGCCGCGCCACGGACCTCGAGGAGCCGGAGGCCGAACTGCCCCCGGTATTCGACAAGCTCTCGCCTCGCCAACTGGAAGTGGCCAGGCTCGTGGGCAAGGGCAAGACCAACTACCAGATCGCCTGCGAACTGGGCATCACCGAGAACACCGTCAAGCTCTATGTGTCGCAGGTGCTGCGCCTGACCCACATGCACAACCGCACCCAACTGGCCCTGGCACTGATGCCAGGTGCCTCGCCGGTGAACCAGCGTTTCTCCACCCACTGAGCCGCGTTTCACTTCGCGCAGCGGCCGCAAACCAGGCGACTTATTCTGTAAAGTCGATCAGTTACCGGTGGTGCTCATCGACTGATAGCGGAACACATCGGGGATCGGGTACTTGTAGCTGTCCAACCAACGCTGCAGGGACAGCTCCCGCTCCGTCGCGCTCTGCTTCTGCATCTTCGGCGAGGCCTGTTGGTTGCTCGCCTGCACCCGCAACCAGGCTTCGGCAGCACTGTCCGGCGGCGGCAGGCGAGGCGGGTCTTCGGCCTGGGCGAGCAGCGGGCAGGACAGGCAGAGCACAATCATCATCGGCTTGAACATGGCAACGCCTCCTTTGGCTTCAACCCACCGAGCCACGCCCGGTCTCCCGTAACTGCTTGGCCCGCGCCTGGGCCTCGGCGAACTGCTCAGGCTTGAGCCCTAGCCGGGCCACCAGGTCGGCGGCCTGCTGCCAGTTGTCCTCGACCAGCGACAGGGTCACCAGGTTGACCGCAGGCAAGGGGTTGTCGTCCTTGAGCTCGATGGCGGTCAGGAACTCGAAGCGCGCTTGCTCGTGATCACCCAGGTTCATCAGCACTACCCCCAGGTCGTTGCGCACCTTCTCGTCGGTCGGTGCCAGGCGCACGGCCCGTTGCAGATTGCGCAGCGCCTGTGCATCGTCGCCACGCGCCGAAGCGAGCTGGCCCAGGCCGTGCTCGCCTTCGGCCGCCAGGCAGCCGCCGAGCAGGCTGCGGTACAAGGGCTCGGCCTCGCTGCGCCCAAGCAGGCGCAGCACCTTGGCCTTGCGCAGGCGCACCTGGTCGAGGTCATCCGGCAGTTGCTGCAGGTGCGCGTAGCTGGCGTGAGGGCGCCCGTCGTTGAGCATCTCGTCCGCCAGGTTGAGGGCCAGCTGCTGGTCGGCACTGGGCTTGCCACAGGACGAGGTACCCAGCAACCGGACAAAACCCTCGGGTGGCTGGCCGGCACAGCCTGCCAGCAACAACAGCCCGGTGAACAACAGGATCGCTTTCATCCGACTCTTCCTTTCTCAGAACGCCAGGGCCCGCGTCAGTGCGGTGAAACCCGGTCCGGCCAGGACAATGATCAAGGCCGGGAACAAGAACATCATCATCACCGCCGACATCTTTGCCGACATCTTCGAGACCCGCTCCTGCATACGTGTGAGGCGCCGATCATCGAGCAAGGTCTTGAGCCCCTGCAGCGACTTCATCGCACCGCTGCCCTGCACCAGCAACTGGCGCAGGATCACGCAGGTGTCGATGAACTCGTCCACCGCCAGCAGGCGTGCAGTCTTTTCCAGCTCCGGCCCCAGCGCGAGGCCTGAGTCCACGCGTTGCAAAACCAGCCGCAGCTCTTCGCTGACGAGCGGTACCAGCGTGCGGCTCTCATGGCTCAGCACGCGCAAGGCCTGTTCGACCGCCAGGCCGCTCTCGAACAAGATGCGCAGCAAAGGGATCACCAGGCTCACCTCCTGGGCGATGCGTTGCTGGCGGCGCAGCGCCGCCATCGCCAACAGGCGCTTGGGCAGCAGATACCCGATGCCCAGAGCACACAGGGGCAGCACCAGTCCATGACCGAGGCCGCCCTGCTGAAGCACCAGCGTCAGGACCGCCGCCAACACCGGCAGCCCCAGTTGCAGGGCCGCGAACAAGGCCCTGTGACGGCTACGACGCCAACCCACCCGCTCCAGCAGGGTGTGGGTTTCGCTGTCCAGGGTCTGCAGGCGCCGGCCCAGCGCCGAGTTCCCCAGCCAATGCAGCCAGTCCCCCAGCCGTTCCTCACGTGCCAGTTGGCCTTGCAGGCGCCGGGCGACCATCTGCCGGGCGCGGACCTGACGCAGCGCCTGCAGGCTCAACAGAACGAAGCCTGCGAACAGGCACGCGGCACAGATCAGCCAGGCCATGGTCAAAGGCTCCTCATCATGCGCCAGAGCATCAGGCACCCCACCGCCTGCAGGGCGAAGGCGAACAGCAACATCATCTGGCCCTGGCTGTCCCGCCACATGGCCATCAGGTAGCCGGGGTTGCCCAGCAAAAAGTAGCCGACCATGGTCAGCGGCAATGCGCCGAGGATCAAGGCGGTGATCCGCGTCTCGCCGGTCATGGCCCTGAGCTGGCGAGCGCCCTGCTCACGCTCGCGGATCAGCTTGATCAGGTTCTCCATCAGCTCGCTGGCGTTGCCGCCATAGTGCTGGTTGATGCGCAGCCCCAAGGCGAACAGACGCAGTTCGTCCTGCTCGTACAGTTCCGCCAGCTCATGCACGGCCTCCTCCAACGGCACACCCATACGCACATTGCGCTGCACACGGCCCATGGCCGAACGCAACGGCTCGCGCGTGCCCTCGATTCCGCCCAGCACCGCATCACTCAGCGTGCGGCCGGCCTTGAGGCTGCGCACGCTGTAGTCCAGCAGCCCTGGCAGTTGCTCGACGATCTGCGCCAAGCGGCGGCGGCAGCGCCAGCCCAAGTAGAGGTAGGCCAACAGTGGCAGCGTTGTCAGCACCAACAGGGCCACGATCCAGCCCGCCAGCAACAGGGCCAGCGCGACCAACGCCAGCCAGCCCAACAGCCAAGGGCGCAGGCTGACCTCACCCTGGACCAGCCCCGCCCGCTGCAGCAGCGGATCGAGCCAGTCGCGCCTGGCGGTGCTGGTGCGCACGCTTTGGTAGGCACGCCCAAGCCGCAGCAGGATGCGCTCCTCGCGGCGCTTGTTCTGGCTGCGACGAAGCAGCAGCAATGCCGCCCCCAGCAGCAAAGGCGCCAGTGCCAGCAGCAGCGGGCCCATCACATCACCCCATCCTGGCGCAGCTTGGCGCCTGCCGGGTTGGGGGCATCGCGCAAGAAGCCCTCGCCGCCACGCCGGTCGAGGCGGAACAGGGTATTGGTGACATACACATCGTCACGCACCCCGACCACCTCCAGTACTTCGCTGACGCAACGCCGGCCATCAGCCAGGCGGGTCAGCTGGATCACCACGTCGAGCGCCGCGCACACCATCTGCCGCAGGGTCTTCTCGGCCACCTGGCGTCCCGTCAGCCCCACCAGGGTCTCCAGACGCAGCAGTGCATCCTGGGCGGTGTTGGCGTGCACCGTGCTCATCGAGCCGTCGTGTCCGGTGTTCATCGCGGTGAGCACGTCGAGCACCTCGGCGCCGCGGATCTCGCCGAGCAGGATGCGGTCCGGGCGCATACGCAAAGCGTTGCGGATAAGCTCGCTGGCTTTTATCTCGCCATGCCCCTCGGCATTCGGTGGCCGGGTTTCCAGGCGTACCACGTGCGGGTGGTGCAGTTGCAGCTCCGCCACGTCTTCGATGGTCACCAGACGCTCGTGAGGGGAGATCATCTGGCTGAGGATATTGAGCAAGGTGGTCTTGCCCGTGCCCGTGCCGCCGCTGACCAGGATGTTGCAGCGCCGGGTCACGGCACGCTCGAAGAAGTCGAAGATGGCCTGGTCGATAGCCCGGGTGGCCAGCAGGTCGGCGCTCTTGAGCATGTCCTGGCGGAACTTGCGGATCGACAGGCAGGGCCCGTCCAACGCCACCGGCGGAATGATCGCATTGACCCGGCGGCCGTCAGGCAGGCGTGCATCGACCATCGGCGAAGACTCATCCAGACGTCGCCCGAGCGGGGCGAGAATGCGCTGCATCACCCGCTCCACATGATGGGCGTCGATGAAGCGCAAGTCAGTGCGCTGGAGCATCCCGGCCCGCTCGACGAAGACCCGGTGCGGGCCGTTGACCAGGATCTCGGTGACACTGGCATCGCGCAGCAGTACTTCCAGCGGGCCGTAGCCTGTCAACTCATCGACCAGCTCCTCGGCCAGGCGCTCGGTCTCGTAGCGCGACAGCGCCAGGTGAAGCCGTGCCACGTAGTCGCCGACCTGCTCCACGACGAACTGGGTGAGTGCGGGCCGCGCGCCTTCGAGCAGGTTGCGGCCGCTGTCTTCGATGGCATCAATGACAAAACGGTGCAAGGCACGCTTGAGTGCCTGCGGGTCGGCTCCGGCATGGCGCGGGCCGCCAAAGGGTTCGTCGGCGCTCATTTATGGCTCCACAGGCGGCGCAGCCAGGTGGTGGCGGTGGGCTTGGCCAGGTGCTCCGAGCGCCGCGCCAGTCGCTCGCCGAGGTAATGCAGGGCCTGGGTCAGGCTCTCCCGGGGGGCCAGTTCGAACAGGCTCAGGCCTTGGTTCTTGGCGTTCAGGCGCATCTCCGGGCTATAGGGCAACGCCTTGAGCAAGGTCAGGCCGTAGCGCTTGGCCAAGGTATCGGCGTCGGGCGCCACGTTGCGCAGGTAGCGGTCCACCAGCAGCACGGCATGGTCGAGCTTGACGCCCCGGTCACGCCACTGCTCGAGCACCTCCAGGTTGCGCCGGCAATCGAGAATGTTCTGGTCGGTGTAGATGATCAGCTTGTCGCAATGGCTGACGATGGTGCGCAAGGCATCGTTGTCGGCCTGCCCGGTGAGGTTGACCACGATGTGCTGGAAGTGCTGGCGCAGGGCGCTGAGCAACATGTACAGCTCGGCCGCGCTGGTTTGTTGCAACGGGTCGTCGCTGTCGGCATAGGCAAGGATGCGCAGACCGCCCTTGTCACGTGGGAAGGCGCTGTCGATGAGGGTGCCATCGAGCCGACGCAGATGGCGCAGCGCATCGCCGAAATAGAACGATGCGTCCAGCCCGAGCAAGGCCAGGCTGTCACCGCGCGGCAGGCCAAGGTCCAGCAGCAAGGCTTGCTGGCCGCTTTCCTGCACCACCCGCGCCAGGTGGGTGGTCAGCAACGCGCCATCGGCAGCGGCCTGGGCGCCGTAGAGCACTGTCAACCCGCCCAGGCTTGGGTTGCTGGTGACCGCCGGCAGGCGCTTGCCCAGGCGCCGCACCAAGCCTGCGACCTCGCTGGCGCGCGAACCATAGGCGACGAAGTCCCGGGCACCGGCGCGCATGGCGTGCAGCACCAGTTGGTTGTCCATGCCATCGCCCAGGGCCACGATGGCCAACATCGGCTTGGCCTCCAGCACCCCCTCGATCAACGCGCACTGGTTGATCAACTGCTCGCGGTCCAGACCAATGAACAGCAGGTTGCTGAAGGTCACATCAACCAACGCCAGCAACTCGTCGAGGCTGCCGCCGCTGGCTCCGATCACCTGGCCGAGCGGGGCCAGCGCGCCCTGCAGCCAGCGCAGATCCTCCTCGTTGCGGGTGATGGCCAGGTAGGTCTGGTTCAGGCTCTCGCTCATCGTGATAACCCGCTACGGCCTTCGAAATTGCCGTTTTCCATAAAGAACAGTTGCCCCCAGCTGGGGTCGTAGGTGCGCAGGTGCTCACCGGGCAACTCCGGCAGGCGGGCATTGGCGGCGAGCGGCTGGACCAGATGAGGGGTGACGATCATCAGCAGTTCGGTGTCTTCGCGATTGACCGTCGACTGACGAAAGAACGCACCGAGAATTGGCAGGTTGCCAAGACCCGGGAACTTGTCCACGGCCGAACGGGTGCTACTGCTGACCAAGCCACTGATGATGAAACTTTCCCCATCGGCCAGGGAAATGCTGGTATCGGTGCGCCGCACTTTCAGACCCGGCACCAGGGTGCCGGCGATGTTTACCGCATTGGTGTAGTCCAGCTCGCTGACTTCCGGCGCGACCTTGAGGGTAATGCGGTCGCGGCTCACCACGGTGGGCGTCAGGGCCAGGCGCACGCCAAACTCCTTGTATTCGATCGACACGCTGTCGCTACCGGTGCTCGGCACAGGGATGGGAATCTCGCCCCCGGCCAGGAAGCTTGCCGTCAGCCCACTGAGCACGGTCAGGCTGGGGCGCGCCAAGGTGTAGGCGAAGCCGCTGTTTTCCAGGGCGTTGATCGCCGCCAGGAAGCGGCTGCTCCCACCCCCCCAGACAATGTTGAACACATTGTCGTCGAGCGGAATCAACGGCCGGGCGATCGGCACGTCGCCGGGCGTGACGCGTGTACCCGGCACAGTGCCAGGCGACCCGATCAGGCTGTTGTTAGAGCCCTTGAAGAACAGCCGCGCCCCGGCTTCCTTGTATTTGCTGCGCTGCACCTCGACGAAGCGGATATCGGCCTGCACCTGGCTGGGCAACTGTTGGTCCTGCGCGGGCAGCATCGTGTCTTCGGCCATGTCCGCGCTGGCCCGGCCCTTGACGAACAGCATGGCCCGGTGCGGCGCCGGCGCGCAGGCGGTCCACAGCATGAGGCTGGTAGTGCCCGGCCCCACGGCGGTCAACAACACGGCACGCTCACCGCTGGCCTGGACATCGGCCACCTTGGGCTCGCCCACCGCCACTCGGCTGATAGCCACGGGCAGGCGCAGCTCCTGTTGCAGGCCCTGGTCCATCTCGATCACCGAGGGCAACTGGCTGAATGCGGCGCAGCCTTTATCGGCCGCCTGGGCCATCGGCAACAACGTCAGCATCGTCAGGGCTGGGCACAACTGTCTGAGTATCCGCTCGATACTACGCATGGCGGCGTCCTTGCTAGGTCACGGAGTCTTGGAGGGGTCGGCAGCCTGGGCGCCACGGATGATCTGCATGCCCGAGGCACCGCTGCCGGGCGCCACCGCCTTGGCAATCGGCACCTGGGAGAGCTGACTGAAACGATAGAGGTCGCGGTTGGCGTTTTCCACTTGGGGGCTGGCATCAGGGGCGGACCAGTAGCGGGCCAGGCGTTGCTCGTCGGCGCTGCGCACCGCCAGGCGCAAGGTCCCTGTCTGGGCGGCCAGCATCAGCCGGCTGGCCAGCGCTTCGGGCACCGCCAGCGCCACGGTGCGGGTCGCGCCGCCCGGTTGATCGCGACGGGCCTTCTGTTCCTCCTGGGTCTGCGCCGGTCGGCCATCGTTGGCCAGGCCCATCTGCTCACCCACACTGAGCACCCGCAACGCGGGCAGCACCACCTGCGCGGAGGATTGGGGGTTGTTGTTTTCTTCCCGCAGGAACAACAGCACATCCACATAGTCGCCGGGACGAAGCTGCCCGGCGGCGCCGATCACATCATCGACCGCCACGGCCACGGCCCGTTCGTGGGGGCGGATCATCCGCGCCAGCGGGCCACCCGCCTGGAAGCTGTCTTCGGCCAGCCAGCTGCCTGCCGCCAGTGGGCGCATGCTGCTGCGCCCCAGAACCTGTTCGAGTCGTTGAAACGCCCCGGCCGGTACCACTTGCAGGCGCTCCACCAACAGATCGTCCTGGGTCAAGGGGGTATTGGCGGCAACGTCGCGGCGCAACACGACGATCTGCGAGCGCACCGGCTCCTCGGCCTTGGCTGGGGTTGGCGCGGCGGCAGGCGCGACAACGGGGGCCACCACCGGGGCAGGTTGCACGACAGGCGCCGCAGGGCGGCTGAGAACCAGCCCCCAATACCCTGCCGCCAGGGCGGCGACCAGGAAGAAGCTGGCGAGCATCATGGTCAAGCGACTACTCATATCCGCTATCCCCTTACGCCGTTTGCTCATTCAAGTGATGGCAAAAAGAAACTATTTCGCTATTGCAAGGTAGTCCAGAACCCACAAATTGCCATGAGAAACAGGTACTTTTGGATGCCACTAAATTGACACCTCAACAAAACAGAAACTTAGCGCGTCTATTCAAAACCTATACTTTTGAATTAATCCGTTCTTACATTTGCGGCTTTCGATAGGTTGGCAAATCCTGTGATGGCAAAGGGGTATCACACAGGCGATTCCCCGCCATCAGCGCTCGAACGCGCGAGGAGTTGCACCATGTCGCTCAAACGCATTCTTCTCCACTGCAAACAGTTCATCACGCGCAAGGACGGCGCCTCCGGTATCGAATACGCGGTGATCGCAGCCATGGTGGCAGTCGTGCTGGCGGGGTTCGTCCCTGGCGTGTCCAAGAACATCACATCGGTCATGAACAAAATTCAGACGGCCATCACAGCGGATAGTGGTACCGGGACTGGCACGGGGACTGGAACCGGCGGTTAAGGGCCAGCAAACTGGAAGCTTTGGACCCCATTCGACAGGAGCCGACCATGCCACTCTCTTCCTTGCGTCAACAGATCCTCCTGGTAGACGACGAGGAAGAGGCCCTGCTCGAACTCGCCGAACTGCTGGAGAACGAAGGTTTCATCTGCCTGACCGCCACCTCGGTCAAAAGCGCCCTGCTCCAGCTCACCCGCCACCCGGACGTGGCCTTGGTCATCACTGACCTGCGCATGCCCGAGGAAAGCGGCATCGGCCTGATCAAGCGTTTGCGTGACCACACGGCCCGCCAGCACCTGCCGGTGATCGTCATGTCCGGTCACGCCGACATGGAAGACATCAGCGACCTGCTGCGCCTTCAGGTGCTGGACCTGTTTCGCAAGCCCATCTACCACGCGCGCCTGCTGGAGACGCTGGACAACCTGTTCCCTAAACCTCGGATGCAGGTCGTGTGCTGATCCCCCGGGGCGCTGAGCGCCCCATCGCAGGCTTTTCGTGCGCCGGCTGATCTCACAGGGAAACACTCAGACTCACCGTGACCCTGGGGCTGCGGTCCAGGCTGTCCTGCGCCACATCCGCCAGGGGCTTGGCCAGCTCCAGAGCCAGGTTGTAAGCGCGGCCATCCCCGATGCGTAGCCCCAACGCTGTCGAGGCCAGTTGCGCCCGATCCAGATCGCGCCCGTTCGACCACGCCCGGGCGGCATCGAGCACCAGATAGGGCTGCAACAACCGTGTCCAGGTGCCTTCACGGTGGAGGCTGTAGTTCAGCTCATAGGACAGCCCCCATCCCTTGTCACCCGAGGCCTGGTCGGCCGGGTAGCCACGCCCGAAATGCTGGCCGCCGAACAATACGCGCTCGCTGTCGGGCAGGTCGTTGCCGCTCCAGTACAGCGCGCCGCAGACCACGCCCTGCCAGTCATGCGCCAACGGGTCGCGCTGCAGTGCGGCCAGGCGCAAGCGCAGGAAATCCACGTCCCGGGCGCTGTCACTGCGGGCACCGAAATAGTCCAGCCCCTGGTGCACTCCAGCACTGACCAGGCGTAGCCGATCACCCTCGACCTTGCGCCAGTCCCCTTCGAACGACACGGCACGAACATACGTGTCACTGTCGTCCTGCTGCGCGGGGTCGCCAGTGCGAACGTCGACATGGTCGGCTGTGGTGTAGAAATGCCCGAACACGTCCAGCCACTGATCGGGCTGGGCGATCAAGGTCTGGCTGATGCCGATCGCAAGGCGCTCGCTGTCCCAGCGTTGGCGCAGGTTCCGGCCGTCATCCAAGGGCACGTAAGTGCGCGGTTCACTGCGAAAGCGCGAGGCCGAAAGCAGCAGCCGACTGCCCTCGGCATCCAGGTACTGGCGGTAGTCGAGCCGGTAGTAATGGGCCTCGTCGTCGCCTGGCGGCAGCAGGATGCGTGCGCTCAACTGCTCGGCAAAACGGGTCTGGGCATGGCTTTCGACGTCCACCAGCGCTTGCGCGGACTCGCGACTGCCATCGGCCAGGGTCAACGTGGCGCTCATCGGCTTGCGCGTCGCACGGAGCACCAGGCGCATGGCGTCATCGCGCCCCTCTGTAGGCAACAGGTCGGCCTCGAAGCTCCCCCCCGGCATGCGCCCGATCAGCCCGGTATAGCGCTCGAAGGATTCACGCGTCAGCGGCCGCTCGGCCTTGAGCTTGTCCAGCAACTGTTCCAGGTACTCGGCGGCGGAACCGATGTCTCCTTGCACCTGGGTTTCACTGATATACCCCTCCTCCAAGATCACTCGAATGCGGCCATCGGCGAAGTCCTGGGGTGGAAGGTAGGCACGCGAGAGCAGGTAGCCATCGCGCCGATAGCGTTCGGTCAGACGCTCGGTCACGGCCATGAGCTCATCTAGGGTTACCTGATGACCGACCAGAGGCTCATAGTGCTCGCGCAAATCATTCAGCAGGTACACCGTGCCGCCTTCGAAGCGCACCTTGCGTACCGTCACAGGGGTGTTCGCTGGCCATGCGGGTCGTGTGCCTTGCGTGGCTGGCATGCGCACGATCGGGGAAAGAAGACGATAGGCATCGATCGGCAGGTTGGCGGTGGGCAGGCGTCGTTCGACCTCATTGCCGTCGAGCACGCTCGGCAGCGACCCGGCCCGGCAGACACAGGCCCAGGACACCATCAGCAGCGTAACCACCAGAGGACGCATAGGACGCTCCATGACCCCGCGAAGACCGGGCGCGCCAGGACCGCCCTCTGGTTCAAGCGTAGGTGCTGGCCTAACGATCGTCGAACGGCCGAAGCAAGAACGGCGCGGTGGTCGCTATTCGCTGACCTGAAACTCTACCCGCGCGGTCTCGCCACTTTCGTCCAGCGCGCTGAGCTCGATGCGCCCGGTCTTTTCGAAGCGCACCAGCAGGCTGTCCTGGTCGCGTGTCTCGCCCAAGGGCTGGCCATTGAGGAACCACCAGCGCTGGCCACTGCCGCCCAAGGCCGAAACAGGCACCTGCAGCGGCTCGCGACTGGTGGCCGGGCGTCGCAGGGTGTCGCCGGGGCGCACGCCGACGATCGACAGCGGTGGCGCGCTGACCGGCACCTGTGGCGGGCAGGCAGGGTCCACCGCCGGCAGGCGCGCGGCGCGGCGTTCGATGCGGGGCAGCCAAGGTTCAAGCGGCGCCGGCCACAACGCCACCTCTCGCGCCTTGGCACCGCTGCAACTGGCATCGACACGCAAACCGCGCTCATTGACCCAGACAGTCTCGCGCAGGCCCAACCCCAACGGCTGGTCGGCCGCCTGCAAGGTTGGCGGCGTGGTGCCGTCGAGGGTCCAGGCGAAACGCTGGCGACGGCAGTTGGGGTCCAGACGGTTCATGGGCTGGCCCAACGGCCAGCAGATAGCGGCCACGCCGACACTCGCCGGCACACGCTCGGCCGGCACGCTGATCCCCCGCTGACTGTCACGATTGCTGAGCAGATCATGGACCTGCAGCATCAGTGGCGCCGCCGAGGCCAGGCCGAACTGCCCCGGCACCGGTGTACCGTCAGGCCGCCCGATCCATACACCGATCAGGTAGCGTGGCCCCACCCCCACCGACCAGGCGTCACGAAAGCCGTAACTGGTGCCGGTCTTCCAGGCCAACTGCGGGCGCTGCACCAGTTCTGCATGAAGATCACGGTCCGGCCGGGCCTGGCCGCTCAAGATGCGCCGGACGATCCAGGCCGAGCCAGGCGACAGCAGGCGCTGCTCCACCAACGGATCCTGAGGTTGCAGGCGGATCCGCGCGCTCTTGCCGTCACGGGCCAGGGCCGCGTAGCCGCCCACCAGGTCCTCCAGTCGGCTGCCCGCACCGCCGAGAATCAACGACAGGTTCGGCTCGGCGAGCGGCGGCAGCACCAGCGGCATGCCGCCCATGCGCATCTGCGCGGCGAAGCGCTTCGGCCCATAGGCCTCAAGCAACTGCACCGCCGGCAGGTTCAGCGACAGGGCCAGGGCGGAGCTGGCCGAAACAGGTCCACTGAACCCCATGGAAAAGTTGCCGGGCCGGTAGTCGCCGTAGCGGCGCGGCACGTCCTGCAGCAGCGACTCGGAGTGGATCAGCCCATCGTCCATGGCCATGGCATAGAGGAAGGGCTTGAGGGTCGAGCCAGGCGAGCGCAGGGCGTGGACCATGTCGACATGGCCGAAGCGGCGCTCATCGGCCAGGTCGATGGAGCCAAGGTAGGCCCGCACGGCCATGGTTCGCGACTCCACCACCAACAGCGCCGCCGAGGTGCGCTCGGGCAAGCGCGCACGCCAGCCCAGCAGCAAGTCTTCCAGGCGACGTTGCAAGGCCGCATCGAGGGTGGTGCGAATCAGCGGTGGGCTGTTGGCGCTGTTCAGGCGCCGGGCCAGCAAGGGGGCCAGCGCCGGTTCCTGACGGGGCGCGAGCAGCAAGGGTTCTTCTCGTGCCTCGCGCACTCGCTGCGCCGGCCATACCTGGTACTCGGCCAGGCGCGCCAGCACCTTGTCGCGGGCACGCTGGGCACGCTCGGGGTGGCGATCCGGGCGCAGCCGGCTGGGCGCCTGGGGCAGCACCGCGAGCAGCGCCGCCTCGGCAGGCGTAAGGTGCATCGGCGACTTGCCAAGGTACGCCCAGCTGGCAGCGGCCACCCCTTGCAGGGTGCCGCCGAACGGGGCGCGGTTGAGATAAAGCTGGAGGATCTCGCGCTTGGACAGGTGCCACTCCAGCTGCGCCGTGCGCCACAACTGACGCAACTTGCCCGTCAAGGTGCGCTCGTGAGGGTCGAGCAGCCGCGCCACCTGCATCGACAATGTGCTGCCGCCCGACACCACCCGCCCACCGCGTAGATTCAGCCAGGCGGCCCGCGCCAGTGCCAGCGGGTTGACCCCGGGATGGCTGTAGAACCAGCGGTCCTCGTAGGTGAGCAGCGCTTCCAGGTACAACGGCGAAACCTCCTCAGGGCTCACCGGATACCGCCACACCCCGTCGGCATCGGCGAAACGCCACAGGGGCGTGCCGTCCTCGGCGAGCACCACCCGCGCCAGGTCATCGCCCGGCATGGGCAACGGCCACAGGCGATCGGCCAGCCACAGCAGGGCCACGGCCAGCACACCGGCGATGCCGATGCCACGCACGATCCTTGCGGTGCGGGTGCGCAGGCACGCTACCATTGGCATCGGGAACCGACCCGGCCAGGTAATGGCCAAAGGCTAGGGAACGGCACCCGCGCCGATTCGATCATCAGGAAGCAACTATGCATGTAGAAGGTTTTTTCGAGTGGCTGGGCCAGGCACTGGGTTCGTTGATCCGCTTTATCGTTGATGCATTGAGCGGACTGTTCAACCTGGTGGCCAATGCCGGTGGCAATTTCATCGACGGTCTGGCGCGCACATTGGGCATGGATACCTCGCTCGTCAGCATCCTCGCCCTGGTGGTTGGCTTGATGCTGCTGTACTCGGCGATCCGCGCCTTCATGCGTGCCTCGATCATCCTCGGGATCATCTGGCTGCTGCTGGGGTTGTGGGTGTTGAGCTGGATCATTCACTGAAGCGCCCTGTAGGAGCGGCCTTGGGTCGCGAACGGGCCTCGTAGAGGCCCCAACCTTGGCATTACGTGTTGGGGCCGCGTTGCGGCCCTTTCGCGACACAAGGCCGCCCCTACAGAAAAGCGTTGTGGGCTAGCGGCCCTTGACCACCATCTCGCCCTGTCCTTCCCCAACCGCCTGCAGGTTAGGCCGGTACATCGACTCCACCTGCGGCGGCGGAATGCGATAGGTCCCCGGCGTCACCGCCCGAGCCAGGTACAGCAGATGGCTGGTGCCGTAGCCGTCGAGCTTGAGCGCGGCGACATAGCGGTCATCGCGATACTCCTGATGCACCAGGCTGGCGTTCTGCATCGACTCGCGCCATTCCTTCACCGCGCTGCTGGCGTTGTCCAGGCTGGCGGCACTCTGGGCCAGGTTCTGGTTCTCCAGCTCCAGGCCTGCCGGCAGCAGGTCGACCACCAAGGCATCCGGCACCTGGGTGGACGCCTTGAGCGCCAAGTGCACCAACACCAGCTCGCCGCTGCGCAGGTTGCGCAGGTCCAGCGGCTGGCCGTTCATGCCCAGGTACTCACGACGAATCTCCATGCCGTTGCCCCCGGCAAGTGGAGCCTGGCGCGGGTAACCGGAGAGGGTCAGCTGCTGATAGAGCGTCTCGCTGCCCTGGTTCTGCACAGTCAGCGGCGACATCAGCAAGGGGCCTTCGAGCTTCATGCCCGATTCGGCATTGTTGAACTCGCGGATCTCTCCGGCGCTGTCCAGACGCGCCTGCCACTGGCCTTCCGGCTTGCCCAGCAGGCCACGGCCGGCCAGGTACAGGGCATTGCGCTCCTGAGTCGACAGCCAGCGATTGGCCGCCAGTTCATCGGACAGGGCGAACAGACGCTGGTCGACCTGGTTGCTGGCCAGGTTGTTCTCTTGCAGCAAGGCCAGGATCAGCGCCTGGTCACGCAGGGCGCTGCCGTAGTCGGCCATCCAGCCATCGCTGCGCTTCACGCCCAGGCCTGCCTGCAGCGCCTGCTGGGCGCGGGGCTTGTCGCCCATCTTGTCCAGCGCCACCGCCAACTGCACCAGTGGCAGACCGGAGCGCGCATCGCTGCGGCGCTCAAACAGGCCACGCAGGGCACCGAGCGGTGCCTGCTGGTTACGCGCCAGCACCAGCGCGGCATAGGCCTGCACGGCGAAGCGGGTGTGATCAGCGTTCTGGCTGTAGTCCACCTCGATCAGGTTGCGCTCCTGTACATAGCGCAGCAGGCGTTCGTTGGCTTTCTTCAGCGCCTCGGCCGGTACGCCGAAGCCTTGCTCACGGGCGCGCAACAGGAAGTCGGTGACATAGGCCGTCAGCCAGTATTCCTCTTCGCTGTCCGAACTCCACAGGCCGAAGCTGCCGTTGTAGCGCTGCATGCCGAGCAAATGCTCGATGCCCATCTCGATCTTGCGCTTGCGCACCTCGGCCGACTCGCCCTTGATACCCAGGCGCTTGAGGCTCTCGGCATCGGCGTAGAGCGAGGGGTAAAGACCGCTGGTGGTCTGCTCCAGGCAACCGTAGGGGTAGGCCTCCAGGGCCCGGATCTGCTCGGCCAGGTTCAGCGGTGGACGGCTGGAGAGTGCCAGGCTGGCCTCCAGACCTGCGCTCTCGAAGGCCGCAAGGTCGTATTCAGGCAGGGTCCAGGGCTGGTCCTTGAGGGCCACGCGGTAGTGCTTGAGCATCGCCGGGTAGGCAGGACGAACACCGAGGGTCCACTCGCGCGCGAAGACGTTGGCCGGCTCGCCAGGCAACTGCAGGCCGTTGACTCGCACCTGCACCTTGCCCTGGCCAAGACCACCCTGGGCCTGTACCGGGATCATCAAGGTCTTGCGCTGGCCCTCGGCCAGGCTGACGCTCTGCTGGCCCTCGCCGGCCAGGGCCAATTGGCCATCGGCACTGACCTGCACGTTCAGTTGCTGGGCGCGACCGGACAGGTTGGCCAGATCCAGCGCCAGGCTGGTACGGTCGCCACCGGCAAGGAAGCGCGGCGCCGAGAGTTCGGCGATCAGCGGTGCGGCAACGACCGTCTTGCCTTCGGCCATCCCGAAGTGCTCATCGGTCCAGGCCTGGGCCATCAGCCGCAGCTCACCATTGAAGTCAGGAATCTCGACGGTCGCCTCGCCCTCGCCTTGCGCATTGAGGGTCACCGGCAAGCTCTGCTGGGCGACGATGGTAACCGTGGTGTTGGGGCGCTTGCCGCCCTTGGCCATGGCCGCGTCGCCACCGAATGCCAGGCTGGCCAGGCGGCCCTGCCCAGCCTCGATCAGCTGGCCGTAGATGTCCAGTTGGTCGGCACCATAGGCCTTACGACCGAACAGGCTGGCAAACGGGTCCGGCGTCTTGAAGTCGGTGATGTTGAGGATGCCCACGTCCACCGCGGACAACAGCACATGCACCTGTTTGGGCACGCTGCCGTCAGCGTTAACCGCCTTGAACTTCACGGTCAGCGGCTGCTTGGGGCGCATCTTCTCCGGCGCCTGCAAGGTCACCGCGAGCTTGCGTTCAGCGCGGTTCAGCGGCAGGTGCAGCACGCCCACGGCACGCTTGGGCGTGGCGTTGGCCTTGCGCTCGCCGGGGCGGATCACCAAGGCGCTGATGTACAGGTCGTGACGTGCCCACTGCTTGTCCAGTTGCACGTCGAAGGTCTTGCCCTCGGCGGGCACGTCGATTTCCTGCCACCACAGCGGGCCATCGCTGGATTCGATCATCAGATAGCCGCTGCCGGCCGCAGGCGGGGTGACGGTGACCTTGGCGGTCGCACCATCGGCATAGGCGGGTTTGTCCAGGGCGAGCTTGACCTGGTCCGGGCGCACCGCACCGCCTTCGGCGTTGTCCTGGGCGCGGTAGCCGGCCCAGAAGCGCGCGCTGGACACCAGCCCTGTCTGCGGGTCTTCCACCTCGACCCGGTACGGGCCCCATTCCACTTGGAAGTTCAGCTTGGCGGTGCCGCCGGCCTTGACGCTGACGGTCTCCTCGCTCTGGGTAAGGAACTTCTCGTTGTAGTTGTAGCTCCAGCCGTCGCTCTGGGAGTAGTTCCAGTAGTAGTCGCGGCGCTCGCGCACCAGGCGCACCTTGAGGTCCTCGGCGGCGAGTTTGTGGCCTTCGCGGTCGGCCACCAGCACTTCGAATTCCACGGGGCCATCGCTGTCGGTTTCCTCGCCTTCGAACAGGCCACGCAGGCCCGGCAGGCGTTCGGCCGGCCATATCGGCTGCTCCAGGCGACGGGTGATCGGCCGCCCGCCGGACTCCTGAAGGCTCGCCTGGACGGTCAGTTGCAACGGCGAGCGCGCTTCGGCCCAGCGGCTTTCGATGTCCAGAGTAGCCTTGCCGGCGTTGTCGAGGGTCACCTCGTCCAGTTCCAGGTCCTGGTTGAGTTCGGTCTCGGTGACCGAGCCGAACTGGTAGCCCGGCAGTGCCGGCACCGCTTCGCGCAGGGGGCGCACATAGGCCTGGCCGCTCAGGCGATTGCCTGCGGCAGGCGCGCCATAGAGGTAACGGCCATTGACGTGTATGCGCGCGGTCTCTTCAGGCGAGAGCGGTGTGCTGCTGCCCTTGAGCTCCAGGGCCAGGCGCTCGGGGAGAAAATCCTCGACCAGAAACTCATAGACCTGCTTGCGCCCACCCCCCAGGTCGAGCAGCAGTTGCCAACGGCCGGTCGGCGCTTCGGTGGCCAGTTGCAGTTGATATTGGAACAAGCCGTTGCTGTCGGCCTCCCAGACGAACTTGCGGCTGACCTGCTCATCCGGCCGACGCACCTCGACCGTCACCGGTTGCGCCTTGACCGGCTTGCCGTCCTGGTCGCGCAGCAAGCCGTTGAGCAGCACGGTCTCGCCTGGGCGATACAGGTCGCGCGGGCCGAAGATGAAGAACTGCAGCGGGTTGGCCTGGGGGCCGGTGATGTCGAACTCGGCCAGGTCCAGGGCCGCAGTGTTCAGGCGTAGCAATGTGGTATTCACGCCTTGGGTGGCAATCAGCGTGTCGGCCTTGGCGGTGATCGGCAGTTGCGCGTGGCCCTCGCCGTCGGTCTCGGCCTGGGCCAGCAGCTTGCCCTTGTCGTCGTGCAGCTCGAGGTTGACGCCCTTGAGCGCCTTGCCGCCTTCCAGGGCCTGGGCGAACACGTCCAGGCGATCCCGATAGCGGTGGGCGGAAACGCCGATGTCGCTCAGGGTGAACAGGGTCGCCGGCTGCGAATAGTCATAGGTGCCCGAGGCGCGCATCACCGCCAGGTACACGCCTGGCTCCTGCAGCGGCTTGATCCCGGCGATCGGCAGCAGCACGGTCTCGCGGGTGTTGCGCACGGGGTTCAGGTCGAAGCGGCCGCTGTAGACCAGATCGGCCATGTCCAGGGTTTCCTTGGACTGGTAGTAGTACAGGCTGCTGTTGCGGCCCCAGTTGACGAGGAAACTGGAGAGCATGTCCGGCTTGATGCGGAAGAATTCCACATCGACCTTGTCGACGTTCAGGGCGATCACCGGCAGGCCTTCGGCCAGGCGTGTGGGCAACAGCGAACCGCGGCTGGCGAAGCCCACGGTGGGCTGCATGTCTCGGGTTTCCAGGCGGGTGACCGACTCCTGCTCCAGGCGCTTGTCGTTGACTGCCAGCAGGCCCTTGTCGATCGTCAGGACCAGCTTGCGCTGCGGCTCCAGGTGACGCAGGCGCAGCTCCATCTGGTTGTCCGAAAGTTCCCAGGCGCCGTCGACCTTGCCTTTGACGGTATCGACCAGGTGAACCTTGGCGGCGAAGTCCTGACTGGCGTCCAGGGGTGCTGAGAAGCTGACCGACAGGGTGCTGGCCCCGTCCACCTGGACTTCCGAGACGTCCAGAACGGTCAGCTCACGATCGGCGTAGCGCTTGGCCAGGACGGCCGGGTCTTCGCGCTTGGGCGCAGGGGCAGCAGCAGGGGCTGAGGCCGCCGGCTTCTCGGCAGGTGCCGGGGCATCCTTCGAGGAGGAATCACACGCACTGAGCAATGCCAGCGCGCAGGCCAGCAACAATCCTTTGTTGAGCATGGAGAGAGAACTCTTGGGCAGCGTATCGATAAGGGCGCAACTATAGCGCACTGGCGGGCGGCGTACCTGCCAGGAGGACACAACTGCGACCCTGTTCGCGCACTGCGGCGGCCCGGCCGCTACAATGGCGCCACTCTCCAAGCGGGCCGCTTCGCGCCCCTAAACCCAAGGTTCCGGATGCCCACACTGTCCACCGACTGGCACGACCGCCTCACCCACCGCAAGGTCTGGGCCCTGGCTGCGCCGATGATCCTTTCCAACATCTCCGTGCCGTTGGTCGCACTGGTCGACAGCACGGTGATCGGCCACCTGCCCCACGCGCATCAGTTGGGTGCAGTCGCGGTGGGCGCCACCTTGTTCACCTTCATGGTCGGGCTGATGGGTTTTCTGCGCATGGGTTCCACCGGCTTCGCCGCCCAGGCCGCCGGGCGCGCCGACGGCGCGGCGTTGCGCCAGGTGCTGGTGCAGGGCCTGTTGCTGGCCCTGGCCTTCGCGCTGTTGATCGGCCTGTTGGCCATTCCTTTCAGCCAACTGGCGTTGCAGGCGATGCAACCGAGCGCGGCGCTGCACCAGTCCACCGAAGACTTCTTCCATACCCGCTTGCTGGGCCTGCCGGCGGCGCTGGCCAGCTACGCCCTGGTCGGCTGGTTCCTGGGCACCCAGAATGCCCGGGCGCCCTTGGCGATCCTGCTGACCACCAACGTGCTGAACATCGTCCTCAACCTGTGGTTCGTCCTTGGCCTTGGCTGGGGCGTGCTGGGCTCGGCGCGGGCCTCGGTCATTGCCGAATGGAGCGCCGCGCTGCTCGGCCTTGCCCTGACCCGTCCGGCCCTGCGCGCCTACCCCGGGCACATCGCCTGGGCCGCGCTCAAGCGCTGGCAGGCCTGGCGACCGCTGCTGGCGGTCAACCGCGATATCTTCCTGCGCAGCCTGGCGCTGCAGTTGGTGTTCCTGCTGCTGACCGTGCAAGGCGCACGGCTGGGCGAAGCCACCGTGGCAGCCAACGCCCTGCTGCTCAACGGCCTGATGCTCACCGCCTACGCCCTGGACGGCCTGGCCCATGCGGTCGAAGCCCTGTGCGGCCACGCCATCGGTGCCCGCGACCGCGACACCTTGCGCCGCTCGCTGGTGGTGGCCTGCGGCTGGTCGCTGATTGTCAGCCTAGGCTTTGCCGTGCTGTTTCTGCTTGCTGGTCATCTGTTCATCGACCTGCAGACCGACATCGACAGCGTGCGCGCGGCGGCCTACCCGTTCCTGCCATACCTGGCGGTGCTCCCGTTGATCGCGGTGTGGAGTTATCTGCTCGACGGCCTGTTCATCGGTGCGACACGGGCGCGTGAGATGCGCAATGCGATGTTGCTGTCGGTGATGATCACGCTGCCCTTGGCGGCGCTGCTGAGCGGGTTGGGCAACCACGGATTGTGGCTGGCGTTTCTGGGGTTCATGGCGGTGCGGGCAGCAACGCTAGGCTGGGTGGGATGGCGGTTGCAGGAAAAGGGGCGTTGGATTCAGTGAGGGCGGGGCCGCCCCCTTAGGAGCGGCTTGCCGCGATGGGCCGCAACGCGGCCCCGGGGGTTACGAGGAAAGGTACGAGGACCGCGTCAGTCCCAGACGCAGCGCGTCAAGGAACTGGGTACGCTCGCGCGCTGTGATGCGGGCGCTGGCAACCTTGTCGCGGTAATGCGTCATCAACTCCTCCGGCGACAGGTGCACGTAGCGCAGCATGTCTTCGATGGTGTCGTGGGTCTCGATGCCGGCGTGATACACGCTGCCATCGGCGTTCTGGTAGATGTTCACCGAGTCGGTATCGCCGAACAGGTTGTGCATGTCGCCCAGAATCTCCTGGTACGCACCGACCAGGAACACACCCAGCAGGTAGTCTTCGCCTTCCTTGACCGCGTGTACCGGCATGCTGGTCTCGATGCTCTGCTCGTCGACGTACTGGTTGATCTTGCCGTCGGAGTCGCAGGTCAGATCCTGCAGCACGGCGCGTCGCATCGGCTCTTCATCCAGGCGGTGCAGCGGGATGATCGGCAGTACCTGGCCGATGGCCCAGGTGTCCGGCAGGCTCTGGAACACCGAGAAGTTGCAGATGTACTTGTCGGCCAGCTTGTCGTTGAGCTCGTCCAACACCTGGCGGTGCGAGCGTTGACGGGCCTTGAGCGAGTTGTGCAGGCGACGGCACACGGCAAAGTAGCACTGCTCGGCCAGGGCCTTCTCGGACAGGCTGATCTTGCCATCGGCATACTGCGCGGCAACGTCGCCCATGTAGTGGGTGGCGCGCCAGTAGGTCTCGGTGACCATCTCGATGTCGGTCGGGCCGAGCAGGTCGACCAGCCACTGCACGGTCTCAGGCAGTGCTTCCTTGTTCTCGATGGCCGGCACTTCGTCGTTGTGCTTCTCGACGTCGGTGACCTGGATCACCAGCATGGCGTGGTGCGCGGTCAGCGAGCGGCCGCTCTCGGAGAAGATGTGCGGATGCGGCAGGCCCTGGGCGTCACAGAACTCCTTGAGCATGCCCACCACCACGCCGGCATAGTCGTCCATGTCGTAGTTGATGGAGCTGGCGTTGCGCGAGTGGGTGCCGTCGTAGTCCACGCCCAGGCCACCGCCGACGTCGATGTGATCGACCGGCAGGCCCAAGGCGCGCAGCTCGCCGTAGTAGCGGATGGCCTCTTTGAAGCCGTGCTGGTAGTCGGCCAGGTTGGCGATCTGCGAACCCATGTGGAAGTGCAGCAGGCGGATGCCCTGGTCAAGGCCGGCATCGCGGAAGCGCTGCACCACCGAGAGCAGTTGGGCGGCGGACAAGCCGAACTTGGACTTTTCACCCCCAGTGTCGGCCCACTTGCTCGATGCCAGCGACGACAGCCGCACGCGCAGACCGACCTGTGGCTTGACCTTGAGTTCAGCGGCCTCCTCGATCACCAAGGCGACCTCGGACTCCTTCTCGATGACGATGAACACGTTGTGGCCAAGCTTCTGGCCCATCAGCGCCAGGCGAATGAACTCACGGTCCTTGTAGCCGTTGCAGACGATGGTGCCGCCCTTGGGCGCCAGTGCCAGCACCGCGAGCAGCTCGGGCTTGGAACCCGCTTCAAGGCCGATGGAAACGTTCTGGGTGGCGATGATGTTCTCCACCACCGCCTCCTGCTGGTTGACCTTGATCGGGTACAGCGCCGTGTACTTGCTCTGGTATTCCAGGCGCTCGATGTTGGCGTCGAACGCACCGGTCAGCTGGCGCACGCGATGCTGCAGGATGTCGGGGAAACGCACCAGCAGCGGCAGCGACAGACCGCTCTGGCGCAACTCATCGACCTGCTCGTATAGGTCGATCGGGGCGCTGTCCGGGCCGTTGGGGCGCACTTCGACGCGCCCGGCCTCATTGATGGCGAAATAACCAGCGCCCCAATGGCGGATACCATAAACACTGCGGCTGTCGGCCACGGTCCACTGGCTGCCATCATCTTTGCGTGTGCGTCGTACGGACATTCAAGTCCCCTGTAGATAAGTCAAAGACACTGCCCCGCCAGGGGCGGACGCAGTGTAAAAACTGAAAATGACGATTCGTCCGTGGTCAGGGATAGACCCTTCCTACGGGAACGAGTTTAGAAAGCACTGGGCAAAAAATCGCGCGGGCCGGGATCAACCGCCGGATTTCTTCGCTTTGAAACCCTGCTTGGTCAACTCGCCGAGCAGCAACTCGACGTGGTCGCCCTGGATCTCGATGACCCCATCCTTCAGCGCGCCTCCGGTGCCACAACGGCGCTTGAGGTTGCTGGCCAGCTCCTTGAGCTGGTCGAGGGGCAGCGGGACGCCACTGATGGTAGTCACGGTCTTGCCGCCACGGCCTTTGCTTTCGCGGCGCACGCGGGCGATACCATCACCTTCGGGGATGACCTGTTGCTTGCAGATGCAGGCGTCCACCGGCTTGCCACAGTCCGGGCAATGCCGACCGGCATCGGTGGAGTAAACGAGACCGCCAAGGGCGGCGAAGGAAGAAGCTTTCTTGGCCACTTTTGTTCCTCTTGCTGAGGACAAAAACTGGTCGATGCCTGGGGCCAGGACCGACCGCGAAGCCCCACTCTGGCAGGGGCAGCGCTACTGCCGCAAGATCCTGCGGCAGCCCGAAAAGGGCGCGCAGTGTAACGATAAATCTGCCGGTTGCTAAGTACTGGAATGCGCCATTTTGCGAATGTTTTGCGACCCTTTGCGAATAAACCCATTCCCTCAGCGCTCAAGCGCTACACGATCCTTGGTGGGAGCGGGTTTACCCGCGAAAGCGCCAGCACTGCCAACACCGCTATTTCAGGCTGGCCGTGTAACGATCCAGCGCCGCCAGCGAGTCCGGACAGAACGGTAAACGCCCACGATCGGCTTCTACCTGGGCAAGGCTCACGAACCGCGCCTCACTGACCTCTTCTGGCTGCAGCTTCAACGGCGCATCGGAAACCGCCGAGAACACCGCACACCACAACCGGTTGTCCGGCTGGTCGAAATAGAAACGCTCGTGAAAGCGCAACGCGACGCCAGCGATACCCAGCTCTTCCGCCAGCTCTCGCGCTGCCGACACCTCGTAGCTTTCGCCGGCAGCCACCATGCCGCCGGCGGCCACGTCCCAATAGCCGGGGTACAGCGCCTTGCTCAAGGTACGCCGGTGCACGCACAGCTCACCGGCGCTGTTGAACAGCAGGATGAAGGTGCAGCGCCCGATCAGGCCGCGCTCACGCAGCTCGGCCCGAGGCAAGGCGCCAAGCAGTCGGTCGGCCTCATCGACCCAGGCGACCGACTCACGATCAGAGGCCGCGCGGTGCGCAGCCTCCTGCGCGCTGATGGTCATCCTCAGCCCTGCGACAGCAGTTGACGCAGGTCGATGACCGCAGCGTTGGCTCGGGAAATATAGTTAGCCATCACCAACGAGTGGTTGGCCCACATGCCAAAGCCGCTGCCGTTGAGCACCATCGGGCTCCACAGCGCCTCCTGGGAGGCCTCCAGCTCACGGATGATCTGGCGCACGCTGACCGTGGCGTTCTTCTTGGCCAGCACATCGGCGAAGTCCACCTCGATGGCGCGCAGCAGGTGCGACAGCGCCCAGGCCTGGCCACGGGCTTCGTAGAACACGTTGTCGATCTGCAGCCATGGGGTTTCCACCAGTTCCTCGTCGACCTGCGGCGCCTGACCAGGCACCACCGACTCGGTTTTCAAGGTGCTGTTGAGCTTGACCCGGCCGACACTGGCCGACAGGCGCTGGGACAACGAGCCCAGACGAGTGGCCACATCACCCAGCCAGTTGTTCAGGTTGTCAGCGCGTGTATAGAAGATGGCGCCCTGGTCGCCTGCGGACAGGCGGCGCTGGTAGCGGCTGAGCGACTTGATGCCTTCCTCGAACTCCGACTCGCTCGATGGCAGGATCCAGCTCTTGTTATCGAAGTTGAAGCGCGGCTCGGCCTTGGCCAGATCGGCATCTTCGGTCGATTGCGACTGGGAACGGGCGAAGTCCTTGCGCAGCGCGCGCGACAGGTCACGCACCTGGACCAGCACGCCGTATTCCCAGCTCGGCATGTTGTCCATCCACAGCCCTGGCGGGAAGCGGTCGTTGGAGATATAGCCGCCCGGCTTGTTCAACAGGGTGCCGGCGACGGTCTTGAGGGTCTCGACGGTGGTATAACCCACCACCATCTGCTGACCGGTGCGCTCGGCGGCGGCCTGGGCGCTCTGTTGTACCGGGAACAGGTCCGGCTCCTGGCTCCAGTACCAACCGAGGCCGATGCATACCAACAGATACAGGCCGATCAGGGTGCCCAGAGCTCGGCTCCAAAGCCCCCCCAGGTAGCTACGTGTAGCAGCGCCACGGGCGTCGACGCGCTCACGTGGCTCGGCTTTGGCCTCGCGGTTTTTCCAGTCCAGCATGGCGTTGTCCTTATCAGTCCGACAGTTCAAGGGGCTTGGACCACCAGCCCCAGCCAGGGTGCCACGGCAAGCCCGCGTGACAGCACTATAAAGCAGACACTGCCTTACGCATAAGCGACCAATCGGTCGGTAACTGAATAATCGTACCTCGGCGGACTTTGTTGACATGGCGCACTGGCCAGTCCAGAAATGAGTGCTAGCATGGAGCCATCATTGCACCTGCATAATCACACACCAACAAGCAGTCAGGACATGACCCAGCCAGCCGACCCGAGCCACGAGCGCCTCAAGCAGCACTTCGCCCAACGGGTCATCCATCAGGCCCGACAGATCCTGGAGATCTGGCAGCGCCTGCAGCGGGGCGAGTGGTCGACTGCAGAGCTGGCCGAGTTGTGCGAGGCCAATCTGCGCCTGCAGCGCTATGCCGAACGTTTCGAACAACCCGAGCATAGCGTGCTGTCAACGGCCATCGGCCAGACGTTGCGGGCCATCGAGGCCAACAGCGCGCGACTGAACTCGGAACTGATCAGCGAGCTCAACCGCCTGATGCAGCGCCTTTCGCGTACCGGCCTGCGCAAGGGTGACCAACTCGACAATGTGCCTCTGCCCCCCGTGCGCAAACCCGTGTATATCCTGCTTCAGGACCACGACCGCGCCGAGCGCCTGGCCCAACAGCTCGAGTTCTTTGGCCTGGGCGTGCAAGCGCTGCTCAATGCCGAAGCTTTCTGCGCCTCGATGCGTGAACGTTTGCCTTCGGCCATCGTCATGGATGTGGACTTCACCGGCCCAGGCCAAGGACTGAAACTCGCGGCCTTGGCACAGCAAGGGCTGGATCAGCATATTCCGCTGCTGTTCTTCAGCCACCACGAGACCGACACCCCGACCCGCCTGGCCGCCGTGCGCGCCGGAGGCCAGGAATTCCTGACCGGCACGCTGGAGGCCTCGAGCCTGCTGGAGAAAGTCGAGCTGTACACCAGCGCCACCCAGTACGACCCGTTCCGGGTGTTGATCATCGACGACTCCCGCGCCCAGGCCATGCATACCGAGCGCCTGCTCAACGGCGCGGGCATGATCACCCGCACCCTCACCGAGCCGATCCGCACCATGGCCGAACTGGCGGACTTCCAGCCCGACCTGATCATCCTCGACCTCTACATGCCCGACTGCACCGGCCCGGAGCTTGCCAAAGTGATCCGCCACAATGATCGTTACGTCAGCGTGCCGATCATCTATCTCTCGGCCGAGGATGACCTGGACAAGCAACTGGACGCCATGAGCGAGGGCGGTGACGACTTCCTGACCAAGCCGATCCGTTCACGCCACCTGGTCACCACCGTGCGCAACCGCGCGGCCCGGGCCCGCCACCTCAAGGCGCGCATGGTGCGCGACAGCCTCACGGGGCTGTACAACCACACCCATATCCTCCAGTTGCTCGAAGATTGCAGCTTCCGCGCCCGTCGCGAGGGCCAGCCGCTGAGCTTCGCCATGCTCGACATCGACCACTTCAAGAAGATCAACGACCGCCATGGCCACCCCATGGGCGACCGGGTGATCAAGAGCCTGGCGCTGTTTCTCAAACAGCGGCTGCGCAAGACCGATTTCATCGGGCGCTACGGTGGCGAGGAGTTTGCCATCGTCATGCCCAATACCGCGCTGGACGCGGCCCACAAGGTACTGGACGAGATCCGTCGACGCTTTGCCGATATCCTCTACCCCGCCCAGCCCCACGACCTCAAGTGCACCTTCAGCGCAGGCGTGGTGCAACTGGACGACAACCACGATGCCCTGACCATGGCCAGCGCCGCCGACGAAGCGCTGTATCGGGCCAAACATGCCGGGCGCAACTGCGTGGTGCGCGTGGAGCCCTAGGCGCATTCGTCACCCGCGCGCAGGCCTGCTTTCGCCCATAAAGGCAAATAGCCACTTTTTTTGTGAAGGCAAGCCCTCTTCGTCATCACCTCGTCACAAAACCGCAATAACTTCAGGCACCTACCTCTCTCCACTCCCGCTGGAAGTTCGCGGCTATGCGCCTGAAGTGGCTGACCAATTTCAATACCCTGTTGCTGGTGACCGTCTGCATCGCCTTGGGCGCGACCCTGTGGTGGTCGCAACGCGCCCTGGAGCGTCCCTATCAATTGATGGAACGCTACCTGGGCTTGTCCCAGCAGTTCCAGAATGACGCTGTGCGCAATATTCAGGCCTACCTGAACAGTGGCGACGCCTTGCGCCACGCCGCAGCCCTGGAGGCGACCCAGCAATTGCAGGCCTCACTCGCCGACTGGCCGCAGGCGCTTGCGGACACGCTGCACCCTAGCCTTGACCACCTGCAGGCCTTTACCGGCAACGAATTGCTCGCCGCCGGCAAGCTCGCCGGCGATCCGCAGGCCTTGCTGCTCCAAGCCGAACGCGAACTGGGGGCCAATTTTGAACAATTGGCCGCTTACGCCCGTGACAGCGCCAGCCCAGACGCTGGCCGTTACCTTGCGCCCTTGCTGGACGCCTCGGTGCATCTGGGGCGCCTGTCCCTGGCTCGGGACAAACTGGTCAGCAGCGGCCGCGCGGAATTGGCCGATGAAGTGGAGCGTGAACTGCAACTGATCCGCGCCCAAGCCCAGGCCATCGACAGCCTGCCGCTGCTGGGCGTGACCCGCGCCGCCGAGTCCAACGCCGACGATTTCGCAGCGTTGATGGGCCTGCAGACCCAGGCCAGCGAACAACGCGAAGATGTCGCAGTGGGTCTGAAGCGCGAGCTGCAAAGCCTGCTGGCCCGTTACCCGGCCGAACTGCAACGCACCCGCGAACAGATCGAACGCCGCACCGCCCTGGCCGCCAGCACGGGCGATCGGCTTGAGGCCGTGCAACAGGCCATCGCTGCCCTGGAGCCGGAGGTGCGTGGTCTGCACGCCAAGATCGCTGGCGAAGTGCGCATCATCCAAGGCCTGATGATCGGCCTGATCCTGCTTATCGCCCTGCTCATCGATACCCTTCAGCGTCGCCTGGCGCGCACCTTGACCAGCCTGGCCCCGGCCCTGTCGCGCTGGGCCGAGGGCGACTTTGCCCAGCCCATCGCCCTGGGGCGCACCAACCGCGAGTTGCACGATATCCAGGCGTCGCTCAACCGCCTGCGTCAGTACCTGGTCGATCTGGTGGGCACCCTGCGCCACAACGCCGAGCAAGTCGCGGGCAGCAGCCATGCGCTGGCGGGCATGAGCACCGCCCTGCACGACGGCGCCGAGCGCCAGGCCGGTGACACCGCGCAAATACGCGATGCCCTGGGCGAACTCGAGGCAACCATCCAGCAGGTGGCGGGCGATGCCAGCGCCGCCGCCGACGCCAGCCGCGACGCCGGTCGCGCCGTGGAACAGGGCCAGGCCGTGATCGGCCAAAGCCTCTCCGGCCTACGCGCGCTGGTCGATGAAGTGCAAGGCAACGCGCAGACGATCGAGCAACTGGCCGAGGAATCGGCCACCATCGGTGGCGTGCTGACGGTGATTCGCGCCATCGCCGAACAGACCAACCTGCTGGCACTCAACGCCGCCATCGAAGCGGCGCGGGCAGGCGAGATGGGTCGTGGCTTCGCCGTGGTCGCTGACGAAGTCCGCTCGCTGGCCCAGCGCACCACGGGCGCCACCGGAGAAATCCAAGGTTTGATCGACCGCCTGCAACAGGCCGCCCGGGAATCGGTGAGCGGCATGCGCATCCAGCTCGAACACGCCCAGACCACTGCCAGCCAGGCCCAGGCCGCCGACGGCGCACTCGATGAAATCGTCGGTGCGATCCGCACGATCGCCGACACGGCGGTGCGCATTGCCGAAGTGACCGCCCAGCAGACCGGTGCAGTGAGCGAGATCCGCGATCACAGCGAGCGGATCCACGCACTGGGCGAGGACAACCTGCAGCGCATTGGCGAAGGACGCCAGCAAGGCGAGCAGTTGCTCCAGCTTGGGGGTGAACTGAATACCGCGGTGAGGGCGTTTCGCCTTTGAGCGCCGAGGCGCCTGAACGAACGCCTTCGCGGGTAAACCCGCTCCCACAGGGCTCACCGCCATCCTGTGGAAGGAGGTTTAACCAGACGGCTCACCGCGATCCTTGTGGGAGCGGGTTTACCCGCGAAAGCGTCGGTACTGACAACATGAAATCCGGCGCCCATGTGTCGCGCTGCCGGCCAGCCTGGCCCCAATCAACGGCAAGTCCGCTATGATGCGCCCACGTTTCACCTAGCGAGACCGCCATGCGCCGCCTGTTTTTCCTGCTGTTCCTGCTGCTGGCCAGCCCTGCATTCGCCACGGGCCTGCTCGACAACCGCCCCAGCGCCACCCTCGGCGCTGCATCCCTGAGCAACAGCGCCGACTTCCTGCCTGTCCACGAGGCCTTCAAGCTCAGCCTGGTCCAGGCCGATGCCCAGCGCATCAAGCTGCGCTTCGTCGCCACCGAGGGCTACTACCTCTACCGCCACCGCTTCCAGTTCCGCACAGAGCCCGCCGACATCATCCTGGGCCCGGCCAACATCCCCAAAGGCGAAGCCAAGCACGACGAGTTCTTCGGCGACGTGGAGGTCTACCACGGCGTAGTCGACATCGAACTGCCGCGCACCGATGCACGTGCCTTTACCCTGCTGGTGGGCTACCAAGGCTGCGCCGACAAAGGCCTGTGCTACCCACCGGAAACCGAACGACTGAGCATCGACGGCACAGGCGCCAGGCCCGATGCCGGCCCAGCCACTGCCGAGCACGTCTGGAGCTGGCAATCGCTGTTGTTGTTCTTCCTTGCCGGCGTCGGCCTGACCTTCACACCCTGCGTGCTGCCGATGCTGCCGATCCTGTCCGGCGTGGTCCTGCGCGGGCAGGTCGGTGGCTGGCGTGGGCTGAGCCTGTCGCTGGCCTACGTGCTGCCGATGGCCGCGTCCTTTGCTGTGCTCGGCGCGCTGATGGGCATGTTCGGTGCCGGCCTGAACCTGCAGGCCCGCCTGCAATCGGCCTGGATACTGGTGCCGTTCGCGCTGTTCTTCGTGCTGTTCGCCCTGGCCATGTTCGGGCTGTTCGAAATCAAGCTCCCCCAGGCGCTGAGCAGCCGACTGGACCACGTCGCCAACCGTACCAAGGGCGGTTCGCTGCTGGGTGCGGCCGTGCTGGGCGTGCTGTCCAGCCTGCTGGTGTCCCCTTGCGTGTCGGCACCGCTGGCCGGTGCCCTGCTGTACATCAGTGCCAGCGGCGATGCACTGGGCGGGGCACTCAAACTCTTTGCCCTGGGCTTGGGAATGGGCGCGCCGCTGCTGCTGGTCGCCACCGGCGGCGCGGCCTGGTTACCCAAGAGCGGCCCATGGCTGAACACGGTCAAGAACGCCATCGGCGTGCTCCTGCTGGGCCTGGCGATCGGCCTGCTGAGCCGCGTGCTGCCAGGGCCTGTGACCTTGCTGCTGGTCGGGTTGCTGGCCGCAGGCGTGGCGCTGTTCCTCGGCGCCCTGGAGTTCGTGGTCAAGCCACCGCGCCAACGCCTGGCCCAATTGCTCGGCCTGGCCTTGCTGGTCTACGCCGTGGCCTGCTGGTATGGCGCCCTGAGCGGTCAGGGCGACCCGCTGCGCCCATTGCCGCCTCCGGCGGTGGCCAACCTCGGCGCCAGCCCGGCCAGCAAGAGCGATGCCTGGCAGACCCTCACCACCCCCGCCGCGCTGGATGCAGCGCTCGCCGAAGCCAAAGCCGCCGGTCAACCGGTGCTGCTGGACTGGTACGCCGACTGGTGCATCAGCTGCAAGGTGATCGAGCATGAAGTACTGAACGCGCCGCAGGTCCAGCCGCAACTGGGCGCCTTCAAGCTGCTGCGCTTCGACATCACCGAGAGCAATGCCGAGCAACGCACCCTGCTGGACCGCTATCAGCTGTTCGGCCCGCCAGCGCTGCTGTTCTTTTCGGCGAACGGCAGCGAAATGTCCGCTGATCGGGTCATTGGCGAGATAAACGCCGGCGAATTCGCAGATATTCTGTCGCGCGTGCGCGGCAAACTCGGTCTATAACTTCCCCGAGCCAGGAAAATTCGCCAAAGGAGTGACCAGAGTTAATAATCCGGTCACATACTTTGCGCGAACCTCGGACAACGTGCTGGCTATTGCAGGGAACTGGACACCCGACGCCCTCTTGCGGCATAGTCGCCGCGCTCATGTCGTATTGCCCTACAAAATCCAAGGAATCGCAGATGGCAACCCTACTGGTGCTGCACGGCCCCAACCTGAACCTGCTCGGCACCCGCGAACCAGGCCACTACGGCGCCGTGACCCTGGCCCAGATCAACCAGGACCTGGAGCAGCGCGCCCGCGCCGCTGGCCACCACCTGCAATACCTGCAGAGCAATGCCGAGTACGAATTGATCGACCGTATCCATGCCGCCCGCAACGAAGGCGTGGACTTCATCCTGATCAATCCGGCTGCTTTCACCCACACCAGCGTCGCATTACGTGACGCATTGCTGGCTGTGAGCATCCCATTCATCGAAGTGCACCTCTCCAACGTGCACAAGCGTGAACCGTTCCGTCATCACTCCTACTTCTCCGATGTCGCCGTAGGGGTGATCTGCGGTCTGGGCGCCACCGGTTACCGGTTGGCCCTGGAATCCGCGCTGGAATACCTGGCTGCCAACGCACAGCCCTGATGACACAAGGCTTTGGCCCTTCGGGGCCAGGGCTCTAGAGAAACGTTTTAGACACGTTTTTACAATTAAGTCCCCGACCGAACCTTGGGAGTTGATGATTAATGGATATCCGTAAAGTCAAGAAGCTGATCGAACTGCTGGAAGAGTCTGGCATCGACGAACTGGAGATCAAGGAAGGCGAAGAGTCCGTTCGCATCAGCCGTCACAGCAAGACCCCGGCCGGCGCCCAGTACTTCGCCGCCCCGGCTCCAGTCGCTGCCCCGGTTGCCGCTGCCGCGCCAGTCGCCGCTGCCCCGGCCGCCGAAGCTGGCGCCGCCGCTCCAGCCCTCAAAGGCACCGTGATCCGCTCGCCAATGGTCGGCACCTTCTACCGCAAACCTTCGCCGACCTCGGCCAACTTCGCTGAAGTCGGTCAGACCGTGAAGAAAGGCGACACCCTGTGCATCGTCGAAGCCATGAAGATGATGAACCACATCGAAGCCGATATCGGCGGTGTCATCGACGCCATCCTGGTGGAAGACGGTCAGCCGGTTGAGTTCGACCAGCCGCTGTTCACCATCGTTTGAACCGCGGAGAGCCAACGATGTCTGGGAAGCTCGAAAAAGTCCTGATCGCCAACCGCGGGGAAATCGCCCTGCGGATCCTGCGTGCCTGCAAAGAGCTGGGTATCAAGACCGTCGCTGTTCACTCCACGGCCGACCGCGAACTGATGCACCTGGGGCTGGCAGACGAGTCGGTCTGCATCGGTCCTGCATCGTCCAAGGATTCCTACCTGCACATCCCGGCGATCATCGCCGCTGCCGAAGTGACAGGCGCCACCGCAATCCACCCGGGTTACGGCTTCCTGGCGGAGAACGCCGATTTCGCCGAGCAGGTGGAAAAGTCCGGTTTCGCCTTCATCGGCCCGAAAGCCGACACCATTCGCCTGATGGGCGACAAGGTTTCGGCCAAGGACGCGATGATCAAGTCGGGCGTACCGACCGTGCCGGGCTCTGACGGCCCGCTGCCGGAAGACGAAGAGGTCGCCCTGGCGATCGCCCGTGACGTCGGCTACCCGGTGATCATCAAGGCCGCCGGTGGCGGCGGTGGTCGCGGCATGCGCGTGGTGCACAAGGAAGAGGATCTGATCGCCTCGGCCAAACTGACCCGTACCGAAGCCGGTGCGGCCTTCGGTAACCCGATGGTCTACCTGGAGAAGTTCCTGACCAACCCACGTCACGTGGAAGTCCAGGTCCTCTCCGACGGCCAAGGCAACGCCATCCACCTGGGCGACCGCGACTGCTCGCTGCAGCGCCGTCACCAGAAGGTCCTGGAAGAAGCGCCAGCACCAGGCATCGACGAGAAGGCCCGTCAGGAAGTCTTCAAGCGTTGCGTCGACGCGTGCATCGAGATCGGCTACCGCGGTGCCGGCACCTTCGAGTTCCTGTACGAGAACGGTCGTTTCTACTTCATCGAGATGAACACCCGCGTCCAGGTCGAACACCCAGTGTCCGAGATGGTCACCGGCATCGACATCGTCAAGGAGATGCTCAGCATCGCCGCTGGCAACAAGCTGTCGATCCGCCAGGAAGACGTGGTCATCCGCGGTCACTCGCTCGAATGCCGTATCAACGCCGAGGATCCGAAGAAGTTCATTCCGAGCCCAGGCAAGGTCAAGCACTTCCACGCCCCGGGCGGCAACGGCGTTCGCGTCGATTCGCACCTGTACAGCGGTTACTCGGTTCCGCCGAACTACGACTCGCTGATCGGCAAGCTGATCACCTACGGCAAGGACCGTGACGAAGCCATGGCCCGCATGCGCAATGCCCTGGACGAGATCGTCGTTGACGGCATCAAGACCAACATCCCACTGCACCGCGACCTGGTGCGTGATGAAGGTTTCTGCAAAGGCGGCGTCAACATCCACTACCTCGAGCACAAACTGGCCAACCAGGAGTGATCGCGTTAGCGTGATGCGAAAACCCCGGCCCAGTGCCGGGGTTTTTTATTGCCTGATCAAAAGACCGCACGGTCGCCAATATCGGGGCCACCTGCTCTTCTCTACAAACCCCCCGCACTCGCGTAAACTGACGCCCTTTCGCGCAGCCCTGGGCTGCCCCCGTCGATTTACCAAAGGTGCCCGCCATGCCCTGGCTGCAAGTACGCCTGGCCATCAGCCCAGACCAAGCCGAAACCTACGAAGACGCCCTGCTCGAAGTCGGCGCTGTCTCGGTCACGTTCATGGACGCCGAAGACCAACCGATCTTCGAACCGGACCTCAACACCACCCCGCTCTGGTCGCACACCCACCTGCTGGCCTTGTTCGAGGCCGATGCCGAGCCTGAGGCCGTGTTCGCCCACTTGCGCCTGCTGACCGGCGCCGAGTTGCCCGAGCACCACGCCGAAGTGATCGAAGACCAGGACTGGGAACGCAGCTGGATGGACAACTTCCAGCCCATGCGCTTCGGCCAGCGCCTGTGGATCGTGCCGAGCTGGCACGAGGCACCGGAAAAGGACGCGGTCAACCTCCTTCTGGACCCGGGCCTGGCCTTCGGCACCGGCACCCACCCGACCACCGCCCTGTGCCTGGAATGGCTCGACGGCCAGCAGCTCGACGGCACCCAGGTGCTGGACTTTGGCTGTGGCTCGGGCATCTTGGCCATTGCCGCGCTGCTGCTCGGCGCCCGTGAAGCGATCGGCACCGACATCGACGTCCAGGCCCTGGAGGCCTCGCGCGACAATGCCGGACGCAACGGCATCGCCGACGAGCGACTGGCCCTGTACCTGCCCGAGCAGATGCCCGCCATGCAAGCCGACGTGCTGGTCGCCAACATCCTGGCCGGCCCGCTGGTCTCGCTGGCGCCGCAGTTGTCCGGCCTGGTTCGCCCCGGCGGCCTGCTGGCCTTGTCGGGTATCCTCGCCGAGCAGGGCGATGAAGTGGCCGCCGCCTATGCCGCCGATTTCGACCTGGACCCGATCGTCGTGCGCGACGGCTGGGTACGGATCAGTGGCCGCCGCCGCTAGGCCCACCTAGACTTAACCACCTGCACAGCCCGGATCGCCGCATGACCGACAGTTTCGTCACCCAGTGCCCGCATTGCCAGACCAGCTTTCGCGTCACCTACCAGCAATTGAGTATGGCGCGTGGCGTGGTGCGCTGCGGCCACTGCCTGCAGGTGTTCAACGCTGCCAAGCAATTGCTGGAGCAGAACCGGGCCGCCGACACGCCTGAAGTGCCGAGCCCGGCACCGGCACCGACGCAAGAACTGGCGCAGGAATCGGCACAACCGCCCCAGGACGAACGCCCGGAGTCGGCCCCGAGCCAGCCGCAGGAAGATTGGGCGCTCACCGCAAAAGCCCTGGATGATCTGGACCTGGACCAGGAGCTCGCCCGCCTCGAGCGTCGCGAGCCACCCCAGGAGCGCCAGGCCCCGTCGCGTGAAGAGGCCTTGCAGGCCCGCCGCGATGACCATCGCCACGATGAGCACGCGGACGAACCCTTCGGCACCGCCGCCGATCATCGGCTGGACCTGCCTGTCGAGGAGCCAACGCCCGTGCTGGTCGAGCAGGAGACCCTCGACCTGGACCTCGAACCGGCGCCCGGCGAACGTACCGAACCGACCCTGGGCGGCCTGAACCTCGACGATGACGAACCTCGCCCGCTGCCCCAGAACGAGCCCCGCGACGCCTTGATCGACGAGGCGGTTGCACCGTTCTCGATCCACGACGACGCCCCCGAGAAAGGCCTCTCGGCCCGGGACGATGACGAGCCCGACGGCCTTCGTCTGTCTGCACGCGATGACGACGAGCCGGAAGACCTGCACGACGAGCGACCCGAACCGATGCTGGCCGCCAAACCCGAGCGCCCTTCCCGCAAGGAACCGCTGGTGCATGTGGTGGACGACCCTTTGCAGCTCGACTGGCAAAAGGCCAAGCCCAACTGGTTCAAGCGCTTGCTGTGGAGCCTGTTGACCTTGCTGGCCGCTGGCCTGCTTGCATTCCAATACATCGCCTACCACTTCGATGAAATGGCCCGCCAGGACCAGTACCGGCCCTGGTTCCAGCAGCTGTGCCCGATGGTCGGTTGTACGGTGCCGACCCGCGTCGACATCTCCCGCATCAAAAGCAGCAACCTGGTGGTGCGCAGCCACCCGGACTTCAAGGGCGCCCTGATCGTCGACGCGATCATCTACAACCGCGCGCCGTTCGCCCAACCGTTCCCGCTGCTGGAGCTGCGTTTTGCCGACCTCAACGGCCAATTGATCGCCAGCCGTCGCTTCAAGCCCAGCGAGTACCTGTCAGGGGAGCTGGCCGGACGTGGCGAGATGCCCAGCCAAACCCCTATCCACATCGCCCTGGACATCCTCGATCCAGGCCCGAAGGCTGTGAACTACAGCCTGAGCTTCCGCTCGCCGGAATGAAAACAAGCGCTCAGCAGCACGCTTCAAGCCACAAGAACGAGCAGGCCGAGCACCGGCTGGCTTGAAGCTTGCGGCGGGAAGCTGCCGCTTGGAGCTTCCCGTTATAAGCCCGCAGTTGTTCAGATTTTATCCAGATTCATCTTTATCCAGTCATCGAGAGCGGGTATCATGCCAACCCTTTTTCGGACTCCCATGATTCGGCCCCACAACAGGGAACACCTATGTCGGCGGTACGCATCGGCCCTTACACACTGCGAAACAACCTGATCCTCGCCCCCATGGCCGGGGTGACGGACCAGCCTTTCCGTACACTTTGCCAGCGCCTGGGCGCCGGCATGGTGGTGTCGGAGATGGTGACCAGTGACATGAGCCTGTGGAACAGCCGCAAGTCGCGCCTGCGCCGCATCCATGAAGGCGATCCCGAGCCTCGCTCGGTGCAGATCGCCGGTGGCGATGCGCAGATGCTGGCGGCGGCAGCCCAGGCCAATGTCGAGGCCGGTGCCCAGATCATCGATATCAACATGGGCTGTCCGGCAAAAAAAGTCTGCAACAAAGCAGCGGGCTCTGCTTTATTGAGAGATGAAGCCTTGGTCAGCGAAATCCTTCACGCCGTGGTCGGCGCGGTGGACGTACCGGTGACCCTGAAGATCCGCACCGGCTGGGACCGGGCGAACAAGAACGGCCTGGCCGTGGCGAAGATCGCCGAACAGGCTGGCATCCAGGCGCTTGCGGTGCATGGCCGCACACGCGCCGACCTGTATACCGGCGAAGCCGAGTACGACACCATCGCGGCGATCAAGCAGGCGGTGTCGATCCCGGTTTTTGCCAACGGCGATATCACCTCGCCAGAAAAGGCCCGGGCGGTGCTGGACGCCACCGGTGTCGACGGCCTGCTGATCGGCCGTGCCGCCCAGGGGCGGCCGTGGATTTTCCGCGAGATCGAGCATTACCTGCGCACGGGCGAGCACTTGCCTGCCCCGGCGCTGGATGAAGTGGAACACATTCTGCTGGAGCACCTGGCTGCACTGCATGCCTTCTATGGCGATGTGATGGGCGTGCGTATCGCCCGCAAGCATGTGGGCTGGTACCTGGCAACACGACCTGGCGCCAAGGAGTTTCGCGCCCGGTTCAACGCGCTGGAAGACACAAAAGCGCAGTGCGCCAACGTTCGCGCGTTCTTTTGCGAACGTCGAGAGAGCCTTGAGACAGAGGACGGACAAGGGGTGGCCGCATGACGATGATGACCGAGACATTAGTGAGTGGAACAACGCCCGTGAGCGACAACGCCAATTTGAAACAGCACCTCAATACGCCGAGCGAAGAGGGCCAGACCCTTCGCGACAGCGTGGAGAAGGCGCTGCACAACTACTTCGCCCACCTGGAAGGCGCGACCGTCACGGACGTCTACAACCTGGTGCTGTCGGAAGTCGAGGCACCGCTGCTCGAAAGCGTGATGAACTACGTCAAGGGCAACCAGACCAAGGCCAGTGAGATGCTCGGGCTCAACCGCGGCACCTTGCGCAAGAAACTCAAGCAGTACGATCTGTTGTAATCCGAATCCCAATCAGAAAAGGCGGCTCTCCCAAGAGGCGCCTTTTTTGCTGAAACCACCGCGTTATGGAATCCGAAATGACCGACCAGACTACCCGCCTGCCGATCCGCCGCGCCCTGATCAGCGTCTCCGACAAGACCGGGATTCTCGAATTCGCCCGTGAGCTGCAACAGCTGGGCGTCGAGATCCTGTCCACCGGCGGCACCTACAAGCTGCTCAAGGACAATGGCGTGAACGCGGTGGAAGTGGCCGACTACACCGGCTTCGCTGAAATGATGGATGGCCGGGTCAAGACCCTGCATCCGAAGATCCACGGCGGCATCCTGGGCCGCCGCGGCATCGACGACGCCATCATGAACGAGCACGGCATCAAGCCGATCGATCTGGTCGCCGTCAACCTGTACCCGTTCGAGGCGACCATCGCCAAGCCTGGTTGCGACCTGCCGACCGCCATCGAGAACATCGATATCGGCGGCCCGACCATGGTCCGTTCCGCGGCGAAGAACCACAAGGACGTCGCCATCGTGGTCAACGCCAGCGACTACGCCAGCGTCCTGGAGAACCTCAAGGCCGGCGGCCTGACCTACGCCCAGCGTTTCGACCTGATGCTCAAGGCCTTCGAGCACACCGCCGCCTATGACGGCATGATCGCCAACTACATGGGTACCATCGACCAGGCCAAGGACACCTTGTCCACCGAAGGCCGCAGCGAGTTCCCGCGCACCTTCAACAGCCAGTTCGTCAAAGCCCAGGAAATGCGCTACGGCGAGAACCCGCACCAGAGCGCGGCGTTCTACGTCGAGGCCAAGAAAGGCGAAGCCAGCGTCTCCACCGCCATCCAGCTGCAAGGCAAGGAGCTGTCGTTCAACAACGTGGCCGACACCGATGCAGCGCTCGAGTGCGTCAAGAGCTTCGTCAAGCCAGCCTGCGTCATCGTCAAGCATGCCAACCCATGCGGCGTAGCCGTGGTGCCGGAAAACGAAGGCGGCATCCGCAAGGCCTATGACCTGGCCTACGCCACCGACACCGAGTCGGCCTTCGGCGGCATCATCGCCTTCAACCGCGAGCTGGATGGCGAAACCGCCAAGGCCATCGTCGATCGCCAGTTCGTCGAAGTGATCATCGCGCCGAAAATCTCCCAGGCCGCCCGTGAAGTCGTGGCCGCCAAGCAGAACGTGCGCCTGCTCGAGTGCGGCGAATGGCCAGCCGAGCGCGCTGCCGGTTGGGACTTCAAGCGCGTCAACGGTGGCCTGCTGGTGCAGAGCCGCGACATCGGCATGATCGGTGCCGACGACCTGAAGGTCGTGACCAAGCGCGCCCCGACCGAGCAGGAAATCCATGACCTGGTCTTCGCCTGGAAAGTGGCCAAGTTCGTCAAGTCCAACGCCATCGTCTACGCCAAGCAGCGCCAGACCATCGGTGTGGGCGCCGGCCAGATGAGCCGCGTCAACTCCGCCCGGATCGCCGCCATCAAGGCCGAGCATGCCGGCCTGCAGGTCCAGGGCGCGGTCATGGCCTCGGACGCCTTCTTCCCGTTCCGTGACGGCATCGACAATGCGGCTAAAGTGGGTATCACCGCCGTGATCCAGCCGGGTGGTTCGATGCGTGATGCCGAGGTTATCGCTGCCGCCGATGAAGCTGGCATTGCGATGGTATTCACCGGCATGCGCCACTTCCGCCACTGATTTACGGCAATCGGCCGCACTGAAGCAGGCATCTGCTGCGTTGGGGCCGGTTCCGCTGATGCTCATTGCCAGAAGGCAACTCCGCTCATCGGAACCGGCCCCGCCTTGCATCTACCTGCTTCATTGCGACCTCGTACAGCGTGAGGCTTTGCCTCCCGTCCGAAAGAATTCGAGGTTTTGACATGAAAGTTTTGATCATCGGCAGCGGCGGCCGTGAGCACGCCCTGGCCTGGAAAGTCGCCCAGGACCCACGCGTCGAGAAGGTCTACGTTGCACCGGGCAACGCCGGCACCGCCACCGAAGCCAAGTGCGAGAACGTCGCCATCGACGTCACCGCCCTGGAGCAACTGGCCGACTTCGCCGAGCAGAACGTGCAAATGACCATCGTCGGCCCTGAGGCCCCGCTGGTCGCTGGCGTGGTCGATCTGTTCCGCAGCCGTGGCCTGGACTGCTTCGGCCCGACCAAGGGCGCAGCCCAGCTGGAAGGCTCCAAGGCCTTCACCAAGGACTTCCTGGCACGCCACAAGATCCCGACCGCCGACTACCAGAATTTCACCGAGATCGAGCCGGCACTGGCCTACCTGCGTGAAAAAGGCGCGCCGATCGTCATCAAGGCCGACGGCCTGGCCGCTGGCAAGGGCGTGATCGTAGCCATGACCCTTGAGGAAGCCGAAGCCGCCGTGCGTGACATGCTCGCCGGCAATGCCTTTGGCGACGCAGGCTCGCGTGTGGTCATCGAGGAATTCCTCGACGGCGAGGAAGCCAGCTTCATCGTCATGGTCGACGGCCACAACGTGCTGCCGATGGCCACCAGCCAGGACCACAAGCGCGTCGGCGACAAGGACACCGGCCCGAACACCGGCGGCATGGGCGCTTACTCCCCGGCTCCGGTCGTCACTGCCGAAGTCCACCAGCGCGTGATGGACCAGGTGATCTGGCCGACCGTGCGCGGCATGGCCGAGGAAGGCAACGTCTACACCGGTTTCCTCTACGCAGGCCTGATGATCGACAAGGCTGGCAACCCCAAGGTCATCGAGTTCAACTGCCGCTTCGGCGACCCGGAAACTCAACCGGTCATGCTGCGCCTTGAATCGAGCCTGGTGCTGCTGGTCGAGGCGGCCTTCGCCAAGGCCCTGGACAAGGTCGAGGCCCAGTGGAATCCGCAGCCGAGCCTGGGTGTGGTCATGGCCGCAGGCGGTTACCCCGGCGACTACGCCAAGGGCGCCTTGATCAACGGCCTGGACGCTGCCGCCAAGCTCGAGGGCAAGGTCTTCCATGCAGGTACCGCACTCAAGGATGGCCAGGTCGTCACCGCCGGTGGCCGTGTGCTCTGCGCCACTGCCATGGGTGCCACCGTCGAGGCCGCCCAGCAACAGGCCTACCGCCTGGCCGAGCAAGTCAACTGGGACGGTAGCTTCTACCGCACCGACATCGGCTACCGTGCGATCGCCCGCGAGCGTGGCGAGCACCAGTAAGCTGCAACGGATCGCCGTGACGCCCCTGGCGCACGGCCTCCGGCTCGTCGACAGGGCCCCGTCGGGGCCTTGCCTTCGTCTCGGCGCCCCGCGCATAGTTGTTATCCTGCACATCGGCTAGGAAGGGATCTCGTCTTGCGTCGGCTTCGGATTGCCATTGCCCTGATCGTCAGCCTGCTGACGCTGCTCTGCCTTCCCCCGGCCTCGGCCGAGCAAGGTGGAGGCTGGGCCGTTCTGCTCGATGAACAGGCCAACCTGCAACTGAGCGACATCCGCTCGGACCGCTACCGCAATCAGTTCAGCCCCCTGCAACTGTTCGAACTCGATGCCGCCCCCGCCGGCCAGGCGCTGTGGCTGCACTATCGGCTTGAGCCAGGTGAGCAGGAACAACTGCTGCGCGTCTTCGCGCCCGACCTGTCACGGCTGGACCTCTACGCGCTGGACGGCGACAAACTCGTTCGCCAGTTGCACCACGGTCGCCAGGGCGGGAACATCAGCCCGACCCTGCGCAGCAGCGACCACCTGCTGGCGCTGCCCAACAGCCCGCGCACCCTGGACATTTACCTGCGCCTGGTCTCCGAGCACCAACTGCGTCCGGCCATCAGCCTGGAGCCTGCCGCCTGGGCCGCCGCCGACCAGACCCGCCCGCTGCTGTTCGGCCTGCTGTTCGGCGGCTTGGTGATGCTGATCCTGCACAACCTGATCCGCTTCCTCTACACCCGCTCCAGCACCACGCTGATCCTGGCCCTCTATCACGGCCTGATGTTGCTCAGCGCCTTGATCCTGCTCAACCTCAGCGGCCCCTGGTGGCAGCTGTGGCACAGTGCCCAAACCCCCGCCGCCTACCTGACACTGGTCCTGGCAGGGCTGGCCGGGCTGTATTTCACCCAGCATTTCTTCAGCCCCTGCAGCTCGCTGCGTTGCAACCGGCTGCTGCATGCAGAGATGCTGATCGTCGCGGTCAGCGGCTTGGTGCTGCTGTTCGTCGATACCCTGCCGCTCAACCTGATGACCTATGCCCTGCTCGCGCTCGGCAGCGTGACCATGCTGCTGGTCAGTGCCTATCACTGGTACAAGGGCTATGGCCCGGCACGGCTGTTCGCCGTGGCCATGCTGGTGTTCAACCTGGGCGGCCTGGTGCTGCTGCCGGCCTTGCTGGGCCTGACGCGCACCTCGACCCCCTGGCTGCTGTGCATCCTCATGGCGCTGACCGTGGTCAGTGGCTTGCTGCTGAACCTGGCCGTCAGCGAGCGGCTGCGGCGCATCAGCGAAGAACGCTTCCGCGCCAGCCGCGCCCTGGCCGCCAGCGATGCCGAGATCAACGCCAAGGCCGAGTTCCTGGCCAAGATCAGCCACGAGATCCGCACCCCCATGAACGGCGTGCTGGGCATGACCGAACTGCTGCTGGGCACGCCACTGTCGGTCAAGCAGCGCGACTACGTGCAGACTATCCACAGCGCCGGCAACGAACTGCTCACGCTGATCAACGAAATCCTCGACATCTCCAAGCTCGAATCCAGGCAGATCGAGCTCGATGACGTGCAGTTCGACCTCAACGCACTGATCGAGGACTGCCTGAATATCTTCCGCGCCAAGGCCGAGCAGCAGAACATCGAGCTGATCAGCTTCACCCAGCCACAGGTGCCACGGGTCATCAGCGGCGACCCGACGCGCCTGCGCCAGGCGCTGTCGAGCCTGCTGGACAATGCCCTGAAGAACACCGAGCAAGGCGAGATCCTGCTGGTGGTGGCCCTGGACCAGCGCGGTGACGTGCCACGCCTGCGCATCGCCGTGCAGGACAGCGGCGAATCGATGCCCGCCGCCGAGCGTGAAGCCTTGCTGCAAGCCCAGCTGCACAGTCATCAGTTCCTTTCCAGCAACAAGCTAGGCGGCCACCTGGGGCTGGTCATCGCCAAGCAGTTGATTGGCCTGATGCAGGGCGAGTTCGGCATCAAGTGCAGCACCAGTATGGGCAACACCCTCTGGCTTACCTTGCCGCTCGACCCCTCGCGCCTGGAACAACCTCCGGCCGACCTCGACGGCCCGCTGCGCGATGCCCGCGTGCTCGTGGTGGACGACAACGACACCTGCCGCAAGGTCCTGGTGCAGCAGTGCAGCGCCTGGGGCATGAACGTCAGCGCGGTACCTTCGGGCAAGGAAGCCCTGGCCCTGCTGCGCACCAAAGCCCACCTGCGCGATTACTTCGATGCCGTGCTGCTGGACCAGAACATGCCCGGCATGACCGGCATGCAACTGGCGGCCAAGATCAAGGAAGACCCCAGCCTGAACCACGATATCCTGGTGGTGATGCTCACCGGCATCAGCAACGCGCCGAGCAAGATCATCGCCCGTAATGCCGGGGTCAAGCGCATCCTGGCCAAGCCGGTGGCCGGCTATACCCTCAAGACCACGCTGGCCGAAGAGCTCGCCCTGCGCGGTCGCGACCAGGCGCCCGCCCCCACCCTGCCCGGCCCGCCACCGCCGCTGGACCTGCCCAGCGACTTCCGCGTGCTGGTCGCCGAGGACAACAGCATTTCCACCAAGGTCATCCGCGGCATGCTCGGCAAGCTCAACCTCGAGCCGGACACCGCCAGCAACGGCGAGGAAGCTCTGCGGGCGATGAAAGCACAGCGCTATGACCTGGTGCTGATGGACTGCGAGATGCCGGTACTCGATGGTTTCTCCGCCACCGAGCAGCTTCGTGCCTGGGAAACCGCCAACCAACGCGAACGCACGCCCGTGGTGGCATTGACCGCGCACATCCTCAGCGAACACAAGGACCGCGCACGCCAGGCCGGCATGGACGGGCACATGGCCAAGCCCGTGGAGCTGTCGCAGTTGCGCGAACTGATCCAGTTCTGGGCCAGCAAGCGGGCTGCGGCGTCTGACCGTTTGCATACCCCCTAAGGCCTCTGTATGACCAACTGCACTGTGTCGTTGGCATTGGCCTTTTCGCGGGTAAACCCGATCCCACAGGTGCTGTGTTGCTCTCAAAATAGCGCTCGCCTGCATGCCCATGAGCGGATGTAGGGTCTGCGCTGTTCGACGCCAACGTCGCACGCAGGGACCTCACCAGCCGTACCGCGATTGCGCCTGATACACTTGCCCACACCCTCCCCGCCGTGGATTCGCGCCATGCTCCATGAGTTGTTCAGCGTCTACCTGAAAATGCTCGTGCTCTACAGCCCCTTCTTCGTGCTGTCCTGTTTCATCAGCCTGACCCGCGGCTACTCCAGCAAGGAGCGCAAGCAGCTTGCCTGGCGCGTGGCCATCGCGGCGCTGGTGGCCAGCGTGGTGCTCTACCTGTTCGGACGCGCGATCTTCGGGGTGTTCGGCATCACCCCCGACGCCTTCCGCATCGGTGCCGGCAGCGTGCTGTTCATCTCGGCGTTGGGCATGGCCCAGGGCAAGGCGGCGGTCCAGGCCGACAACGTGCAGCAGGACGTGACCATCGTCCCGCTGACCATCCCGCTCACGGTCGGCCCCGGCACCATCGGTGCATTGCTGGTGATGGGTGTGGGCCAACCGCACTGGGACGACAAGCTGCTGGCCATCGTCAGTATCGCGCTGGCGAGCTTCACCGTCGGCCTAGTGCTGTACCTGTCGAACCGCATCGAGCGGATCCTGGGCGACCAGGGCCTGCAGATCGTCAGCCGTCTGATGGGGCTGTTCGTCTGTGCCCTGGCGGCGCAGATCATCTTCACCGGGATCAAGGGCTACCTGGTGCCCTGACCCCGGCTTGGCTCAGGCCTTGGCGGGGTACCAACGCGGGGTGTAGGCCCACACGCTGCCGTCGGCGCGCGCGAAGGCACAGGTGGTGGAGGAGCCGACCAACACCATGGTGCGCATGTCGACCATCTCCGGCACCAACTCGCCCAACGTCACCACCCGCAGCGTCTGCCCTGGGCGCCCGATGTCACGGCCCAGCACGACGGGCGTGCCTTCCCCGCGATGCTTGCGCACGACGCTCAACGCCTGCCCCAATTGGTGGGGGCGAGCCTTGGAGATGGGGTTGTAGAACGCCAGGACCAGATCGGCCTGGGCGGCCAGGTCCAGGCGCTTTTCGATGATCGACCAAGGCTTGAGGTTGTCCGACAGGGACATGACGCAAAAATCATGGCCCAGCGGTGCTCCGGCCTGGGCGGCGGTCGCCAACGATGCCGAAACGCCGGGCAGGATCTGCAGGTCCACCCGATGCCAGTCGGGGTCGTCGGACTCGTGCAAGGCCTCGAGCACGGCGGCCGCCATGGCGAACACGCCCGGATCCCCCGAGGACACCACAACCACCGAACGCCCCTGCGCCGCCAGTTCGAAGGCATGGCGGGCACGCTGCATCTCTTCGCGGTTGTCGGTGCAATGCAGCACCTGGTCGGCGCGGAACGGGCCGGCCATGCGCACGTAGGTCTCGTAGCCGAGTACGTCCTGGGCCCGCGCCAGCTCTGCCTTGACCGCCGGCACCATCAAGTCCGCCGCGCCAGGGCCAAGACCGATCACCGCCAGCCGGCCACGACCGCGACCGACCTTGGCCGGGTCGATAGGCGCTGACGCCACGGCGATGGCCAGCCCGTCCTGCTCGATCAGTCGCGCCCCAGGCAAAGCCTGGGCGACCTGCTCGGCCAGACGGCCAGCTACCGACGCGAAACGCAGGGTGACACCCAGCGTCTGCGCAGCCTCGTGCAAAGCCGGCTCGGCCATGTAGTGCTCATCGACCAACAGGCAGGCCAACGCGGCTTGCGCGATACCCGCCTCGGCCAACGCCTGCGGCACGCGCTCGGCCAGATCCGGTGCCGAGCCGTCGATGGCCACCAATACCGAACGGGCATGAATGAGCAACTCGTCACGGCTGACCGGATGCGCCTCGCATCCCACGCGGATGATGCGCCGGGCCGCGTGGTCCTGCGGCAATTGCACCTGGTCGAGCCAGGGCGCAGTCCCCTCGACCCGCACCGCTTCGCCGGCCAGCAGGTCGGAGACGAAACGCTTGCCCTGCTCCAGGTCCGCCAGGGCATAGCCCTCGGGGGGATTGAGCAGGCAGGTGCCGAAGCGCAACTCACCGCTGGTGGTGATGGCCGCCGCCACGCCCAGCCTCTGGCCGATCTCCCGGGCCATGACATTGACCCCTGACAGACCACCGAGCAGTGGCACTACGGCGCTGCCATCCTCTGCCACCGCCAGCACCGGGGGCTCAGCGCCCTTTTCGGTGAGCAGGCTGGCCAGGGTGCGGATCACGATACCGGCGGCGCACAGGGCGATGATCGGTGTGTCTTGCTGGTAGAGCTGGCGCAGGGTATCGCCGAAGTTCTCGTAGGATGCGTCCACTCCCTCGACCCGACCGGCCAGGCCGAGGATCTTCGCCTGGGGATAACCCTGAGCAATGCGCTGCGCCGTCGCCAAGCTGCCGGGGCCGAGGATGACGATCGCCGGAGCCTTGAGGCTGTTCATCCCTGCCATTTTTCACCCGGTACGACAATCAAGGAAAAGTACGGCGAGGATTGCGGGTCCACGTCATCGAGCGGGACGATCTTCTGGTTGGCCATGGTCGCACGCTCGACATACAGCGCGCGCTGGGCCAGGCCCAGCTCGCCGAGCACCTGGCGCACCTTGGGGAAGTTGCGCCCGAGTTTCATGATCACCGCCGCGTCGGCATCGGCCAGGCGTCGCTTGAGTTCCTCATGGGGCAGCACCCCGGAGAGCACCGACAGGCTCTGGTTGCGATACACCAGGGGCGCGCCCAGTACCGAAGCGCCGCCCAGCATCGAGCAGACGCCCGGAATCACCTGCGTCTCGTAGCGCTGGGCCAAGCGGTCGTGCAAGTACATGTAGGAGCCGTAGAAGAACGGGTCGCCCTCGCAGATCACCGCCACATCGCGGCCGGCGTCCAGGTGCTCGGCCACCTGCACGCCGGCTTCGTCGTAGAAGTCGCTGATGACCTGCTCGTAGGACAACGGCTCAGGTAGCACCTCGGTGGTCACCGGGTACACCAGTGGCATCAACGTCTGCTCAGGCTGCAGGTGCGCTTCGATGATGCCGAAAGCATTGCCGCGCTTGCCCTTGGCCACGAAGTAGGCGACCACGGGCGACTCGCGCAGCAGGCGCAGGGCCTTGACCGTGATCAGTTCGGGGTCGCCGGGGCCCACGCCCAGGCCGAACAGACGTCCGCGTGGCTGCATCATTCCACCTCCGTGGCCAGGGCGTTGACCGCGGCGGCGGCCATCGCGCTGCCGCCCAGGCGGCCCTGCATGATCACGAACGGCACGCCACGGCTGTCGGCGGCGAGCATCGCCTTGGACTCCGCCGCACCGACGAAGCCGACCGGGAATCCAAGGATCAGCGCAGGCTTGGGCGCACCTGCATCGAGCATTTCCAGCAGGTAGAACAAGGCGGTCGGCGCATTGCCGATCACCACCACGCTGCCTTCCAGGTAAGGGCGCCACAGCTCCAGAGCCACTGCCGAACGGGTGTTGCCCAGTTCCTTGGCCAGGTCCGGCACGCTGGGGTCGCGCAAGGTGCAGATCACTTCGTTGTTGGCCGGCAAGCGTGCGCGGGTCACGCCTTCGGCGACCATGTGCGCGTCGCACAGGATCGGTGCGCCATTGGCCAGGGCCTCGCGGCCCGCGGCGCCGGCCCCTTCGGAAAACTGCAACCCCTCGATGGCGTCGACCATGCCGCAGGCATGGATCACCCGCACGGCGAGTTTTTCCAGGTCGGCGGGGATCCGCTCGAGCCGGGCTTCCTCGCGGATGATCCGGAAGGAATTGCGATAGATCTCCTGACCATCGCGGATGTAGTCAATCATCAAGGTGCTCCGTCGGCAGGTCGAGCATGGCGCCTGCTTCTTCTGGGGTAAGGTCGCACGCACGCAGCCTGCCGAAGCCCGGCTGGTGCGCATCGCGCAAGTACAGGTCATAGCGGCCCGGCGAGCGGGCCAGCAAGGTGGCCGGGGCGACATGGGCCACGGCGCAGGAACGCAGGCAGCCGGACACATGCACGCTGCCGGGGCCACCTTTTTGCAGTAATGAGGCAATGATCAGGGCGTCTGCCTTGGTATCGGCCTGGGCCTTGGCACAACCGGCAGAGCCTGTGCAAGCCGTCAGGCGAGCCAGGGGCTCGTCGGCCTGGCAGATCAGCCCGAGGCCGCTCAATCCGGCCAGATCGATCATCGCAAGGTCGATATTGGGCAGCACGAGACTCTGCCAGGGGCTCACGCGCAGGCTGCCGTCACCCGCCTCACGGGCCAGGGCTGCGAGGCTGCGCAGCATGGCCGGCGTCAGCCGGCCCAATGGCGGCGCGACGCCCCACGCGGTTCCAAGACGCTGAGGCAGCGGCCCCAGCCAGGTAGTCACGCCAGGCTCACGCCGCCAGCGCTGTATCGCGGCATCGCGTCGAACATCCAGGCCAAGCCCCGCGACGAACACGTCAGCCGGGCAATCTTCGAGCAACTGGCGCATCCGCGACTGCTCTGGTCGAGCCAGGTCCAGGAAGCGCTCCAGCACGGCGCGAACCAATGTCAGCCCCTGCTCGATCGGCACCGCACCAAGGGCCGGCCCACGGGCCGGGCAGCCGGCCAGGCCAAATGCGTACCAGGCGCGCCCCTCGAGCATCATTGCCGAGAGCCACAGATCGTGGGGGTGTTCAAGCATCGCCAAGCGTTCGCCGCCATCGAGCTGTACGGCGAACTTGGCCGACAGCGCATGCAAGCGAGGGGTGGTCTCGAGCAGTTGCAACAATTGCTCGGCCAGCGGGCGTGTATCGACGAGCATCGCGGGGTCGAGCCCAGCCAGCGGGCTTTGCATCACATTGCGCACATCGTCACCTGCGGCCTCGCGCGGGCCCAGGCCGGCGGCCAGCAAGTGCTCGATCAAGCCTGCGTGGTCCGCACCGATGCCGCGGATCTGCAGGTTGCCACGATTGGTCGCTTCGATCACCCCACCGGCGAACCGCTCCGCTGCCGCCGCCACGGCCTCTGCCTGGTCGGCCAGCAGCAGGCCGCCGGGAAGCTTGATCCGGCAGATACCCCCGTCACGGGCCGCGACGATGCGCCACAACCCCGGGCAAGCCGAGGGGCGGGGTGACATGGCAGGGACGAGAGGCTGATTCAAGGGGGCATCCGGCAATCTTGAAAATGCGCTTGAGTGTAGAAGGCGCGGTATTATGCCTGCTTTGTCCGGCGGCATGAAAAGCCGACGGTCGAGCATCGACTGCAATTGAGCAGAAACTCCGGAACGCGTCGCTCTCTTCGCGGGTAAACCCGCTCCCACAGGATCACCCGTGCCCATGAGGGCTGTGCGGTTTCTGCGGGAGCGGGCACAGCGACGACGGGCGCAAAGCGGCCTCAATGATGGCGGAACGAGACACATGACTCCCTGGCTGACAGTAGTGGGCATCGGCGAAGACGGCTTCAGCGGCCTGGGCAAGCAGGCCCGGCGTGCCCTGCTGAGCGCTTCGCGGATCTTCGGCAGCCCGCGCCAGCTGGCCCTGCTGCCACGCTGCGTGGTCGGTGAACGGCTGAACTGGCCGAGTCCCTTCTCACTCGCGCCCGTCCTGGCCCTGCGCGGCGAGCCTGTGTGCGTGCTGGCCAGCGGGGATCCGATGTTCTATGGCGTGGGCGCAAGCCTCGCCCGCCAGGTACCGCCCGCAGAACTCAACGTGCTGTCGATGCCCTCCTCCTGCGCACTGGCCGCCGCGCGTCTGGGGTGGCCGCTGCAGGAGGTACAGGTGGTGTCGATCGTCGCCCGCCCCCTGGCCGCCCTCAACGCACACCTCTACAGTGGCGTGCGCCTATTGGTATTGAGCAATGATGGCGGTAGCCCGGCGGCCGTTGCCCGGCAACTGTGCGAGCGGGGTTTCGGCCCGAGCCGGATGCGTGTGCTGGAGCACCTGGGAGGCGCCGAGGAGCGCCACCTGGCCGGCACCGCAGAAGACTGGCCTCACACCCACACAGCCGACCTCAACCTGATCGCCATTGACTGCCAAGCCGCTGCCGACACTCCACGGCTGTCCCCTGTCAGCGGCCTGCCCGACAGTGCCTTTCGCCACGACGGCCAACTGACCAAGCGCGACGTGCGCGCCATCACCCTCGCTCGCCTCGCGCCACAACCGGGCGAGCTGTTGTGGGACGTCGGGGCCGGCTGCGGCTCGATCGGCATCGAGTGGATGCGCGCCCACCCCAGTTGCCGGGCCCTGGCCATCGAGGCCGATGAGGGCCGCCAAGGCCACGTCGAACACAACCGCGATACCCTTGGCGTACCGGGCCTGCAACTGGTCCGTGGCAAGGCACCCGAGGCCCTGGCTGAGCTCGAACGGCCCGATGCGATCTTCATCGGCGGCGGCGTGACCCGCGACGGCGTGCTGCCCCTGTGCTGGGAGCGCCTGCGCCCCGGCGGGCGCCTGGTGGCCAATGCCGTGACCGTGCAGAGCGAGCTGGCCTTGGCCAGCTTCCGTGAAGCCCATGGCGGCGAGCTGACCCGTATCCACGTGGCCCATGCCCAGCCGCTGGGCAGTTTCGACACTTGGCGCCAAGCCCTGCCGATCACCCTGCTCGACGTGGTGAAGCCCCTCGATGCGTGAAGAAACCCGCGAAAAGGCCGCCCCTCTGCGCAGCGGCCTCACCACCGGCAGTTGCGCCACCGCCACCAGCCTGGCAGCGGCAAGGCTGCTGCTGACAGGCGAATGCGACGACGCCGTGTGCATCACGTTGCCCAAAGGCAAACAGGTGCCGATGCGCCTGGCGTTCTGCCGCCGCACCGATGATGGCGCCGAAGCCGGCACCATCAAGGATGCCGGCGACGATCCGGATGTGACCCACGGCGCGCTGCTCTACAGCCAGGTGCGCCTGCTCGAACAGCCCGGCGTCCGCTTCGTCGCCGGCAAGGGTGTCGGCACCGTCACCCGCCCAGGCCTGGTGCTGGCGGTGGGCGAGCCGGCCATCAACCCTGTGCCGCGGCGGATGATCACCGAACACCTGCAAGGACTGGCCGATGAATGCCGCTACAGCGGTGGCTTCGAAGTGACGGTCAACGTGCGCGACGGCGAACAGCTCGCCCTCAAGACCATGAACCCCCGCCTGGGCATCCTCGGGGGGCTGTCGATCCTCGGCACCAGCGGCATCGTCCGGCCATTCTCCTGCTCGGCCTACATTGCCTCGATCCAGCAAGGCATCGACGTCGCCCACACCAACGGCTACACCCACATCGCCGCCTGCACCGGCAACGCCAGCGAAGACACCATGCGCCAGGTCTACGGCCTGCCAGAGATCGCCCTGATCGAGATGGGTGACTTCGTCGGCGCGGTGCTCAAGCACTTGCGCAAGGTCCCGGTGCCACGCCTGAGCCTGTGCGGCGGCTTCGGCAAGATCAGCAAGCTGGCAGGCGGGCACATGGACCTGCACAGCCGCAGCTCGAGCATCGACCTGCCGCAACTGGCGGCCTGGGCCGCGGACATCGGCGCCGACACCACCCTGCAGGCGGCGATCGTCGGCGCCAACACCAGCCAGCAAGCCTTGGCCCTCGCCCACGCTGCGGGTATCCCGCTCGGCGATGCGGTATGCGCCCACGCCCTGGCCTTCGCCCGCAGCGTGGTCCCCGCCCAGGTACAGGTCGAGGTGTTCGCCATCGACCGTCAGGGCGGCATCGTCGGCAAGGCGGGCGTGCTATGAGCCGGCGTATCCTGCTGCTCGGTGGCGTCACCGAAGCCCTGGCCATCGCTCGCCGGTTGGGCCCGGAGCATGTCTACAGCCTGGCCGGCATCGGCCGTGTCCCGCAGGACCTGGCCTGCCATGTGCGTGTTGGCGGTTACGGCGGCGCCGAAGGCCTGACGGCCTACCTGCGCGAGACCGGCATAGACCTGCTGATCGATGCAACTCACCCCTATGCCGCCCAGATCAGCCACAACGCCGCCCAGGCCGCGCGCAACGCCGACATCCCTTGCTGGGCCCTGCATCGCCCTGCCTGGCAGGCGCAGACAGGCGATGACTGGCGTGAAGTCGCTGACTGGGCCGAGCTGATCGAGGCCCTGAGCGCGTTCGAACGCCCGCTGTTCACCCTGGGTCGCGAACCCCTGCAACACCTCGATGAAATCCCCGCGCACCAGTTCTGGACCCTGCGCGCGCTCGAAGCCTGCCCCGGCAACGCGCGCTGCGAAGTGATCGGCGCCCGTGGGCCGTTCAACCTCGTGGACGAGCGCGCCCTGTTCGAACGGCGCCGGATCGATGTGCTGGTGAGCAAGAACAGCGGCAGCAGCGCCACCGAGCCGAAGCTGGAGGTGGCCAGGGAACGGGGTATACCCGTACTGGTACTCAAGCGCCCGGTGTTGCCGGCGGTGGATCGGGTGTTCGACCAGGTGGGTGAGCTGATGGCTGCGATTGGGCAGACACTTTCGGATGCCAGGCCCTAGTTGGCCCTTTGCCTGACTACTGCCGTAAACTCTCCCCCACCTCTGCTCGGAAGGCTCTACACATATGGAAATGCAATGGTGGATCTGGCTCGTCTTTGGCGTTGCCTTGGTCCTGCTGGAACTGCTCCTGCCCACCTTCTTCATCCTCTGGTTCGGCATCGGCGCCGTGCTGGTGTCGGCCATCGCCTTCCTGGCGCCCAGCCTGCAACTGGACATGCAGGTGCTGCTCTGGGTGCTGCTCTCGTCGATCACCACCGCCGTGTGGTTCAAGTTGTTCCGCCGCAAGAAACCGGACGTACGCTGGACTGCGGACAGCGTGATCGGTGAAGTCGGCCTGCTGACGGCCAGCGTGTCGGAATTCCAGAAAGGCCGCGTACGCTTCCAAAAGCCGATCCTCGGCAATGAAGAATGGACCTGCATCGCTGACAGCGAAATCCCATCCGGCGAGCGCGTACGCCTCACCGCCATCGAAGGCAACACCGCCCGCGTCATTCGGGCCTGACCTGCATTAAAAGGAAGTTCGCAACATGACCAGTCTCATCGTCGTCGCCGCACTCGCGCTGTTCGTCCTCGTCACGCTTTTCAAAGGCGTGCGCATCGTGCCTCAGGGCGAGGAATGGATCGTCGAGCGCCTGGGCCGCTACCACAGCACCCTCAAACCGGGCCTGAACATCGTCATCCCCTACATGGACGTAGTCGCCTATCGCCTGCCGACCAAGGACATCATCCTCGACGTGCAGCAGCAGGAAATCATCACCCGCGACAACGCGGTGATCGTCGCCAATGCCTTGTGCTTCGCCAAAGTGGTCGATCCACAGAAAGCCGCATACGGCGTGCAGAACTTCTCCTTCGCCGTCACCAGCCTGACCATGACCTCGTTGCGCGCCATTGTCGGCGCCATGGACCTGGACGAAGCGCTTTCCAGCCGTGAGCAGATCAAGGCGCGCCTGCGCGAGGCCATGTCCGAGCAGACCGAGGACTGGGGCGTCACCGTGCGGTCCGTCGAGATCCAGGACATCAAGCCCTCGGAGAACATGCAGAGCGCCATGGAGCGCCAAGCCGCCGCCGAGCGCGAGCGCAAGGCCGACGTGACCCGCGCCGAAGGTGCCAAGCAAGCAGCGATTCTCGAGGCCGAAGCGCGGCTGCAGGCCGCCAAGCTGGACGCCGAGGCGCAGATCAACCTGGCCGAGGCCTCGGCCCGGGCCATTGCCCTGGTCAAGGACGCGGTGGGCAGCGAGACCACGCCGGCGATGTACCTGTTGGGCGAGCGCTACATCGGAGCCATGGAGACCCTGGCCGGCAGCGACAACGCCAAGGTGGTGGTACTGCCAGCCGACCTGCAGGAGACCGTGCGTGGACTGCTGGGCCGCAACAAGGCCTGACATCCCTTTTCGAAGGTAAACCCGTGCCCAGAAGGCTAACAGCACGCCTTTGTAGGAGCGGGTTTACCCGCGAAGACAACAACACGAGTTACACGGCCCTACTCCCGTCACCTGCGGCACTTCACCGCACCCCGGCATTTTTACCTATACTCGCCCGTACAATAGCCACCTGATTCCTGACCGGATCTCTCCCATGCCCCCACGTCGGCCCATTGCCTGGATAGCCTGCCTTGCAGTGCTGTTCAACCTGCTGGCCATGCCGCTGTCCTCCGCCGCGACCAAGAGCCCGGCGCAGCAGCTGCTGTGGGGGGCTTTCTGTTCGAGCATGGCGAACAAGAGCAAGGTCGATGTGCAGGCCCTGGCCAAGATCGACCTGGGACCGCAAAGCGACGACAGTGCCAGCCTGATGAACTGCTGGTGCTGCTCGGGCGCCGCGCCGCTGCTGGCACTGCCCGGCTACCCGCCGCAGTTGCACAATCCGCCGCTGGCACTGGCCGCTGACGCCCCGCCCCTCGCCGACTACCAGCCCACGCCTCGCCAGTTATGGCCGGCGCTCAACCCCCGTGCCTCTCCGCTGGCCTGAGTTCACCACGCTGTCTGCCTGAACCTGAACAGATCGGAGACTCACCATGCTCAAGCAAGCCCTCGTCCTGGCCGCCCTGCTGCTGCCCGGCGCCTACGCCAACGCCCATGAATACGCCGTGGGCGACCTGCACATTGCCCACCCCTGGTCGCTGGAACTACCGCCCAATGCACCCAACGTCGCGGCCTACTTCGTCGTGCACAACAACGGCAAGCAGGACGACCGCCTGCTCTCGGTGGACAGCCCCATCACCGATGACGCCCAGTTGCACGAGCACGCCAAGACCACCGACGGCCTGATGAAGATGCAACAGGTGCCCAGCGTGGCCGTCCCGGCCGGCAAGAACCTGACCTTCGCCCCCAGCGCTTACCATGTGATGCTGATGCAGCCCAAGGACCGCAGCCTGCTCACCGACGGCAAGCGCTTCCCGCTGACCCTGCACTTCGAGAAGGCCGGCGACATCACCGTCGAGGTGGCCGTGCAAAAGCAGCCGCCCGCCGACCAGCAAGGCCAGGCCCATACGCACTGACCGCTGACAGACGCTCGCCATGAGCCTGCCGCGCGACCGGTTCACCCGCTCCACCCGCCCTGATCTCAGGCGCCTGGGTGGCGGCTGGCTGAGCCTGTTCGCCATGTGGATGATCTTCATCGGCCCACTGGTTTCCCAGTCGATGCCGATGGATCATCACGCCAACATGAACATGTCCATGCCGATGGACATGCCCATGGCGGCTGGTCACGACCACGGTGCGGGCCATCACGGCCACAACGACGGCCAGTTGCATGTGGCCTGGGAAAAGTGCGGCTACTGCACCCTGCTGTTCAATTGCCCGGCGCTGCCTCAGACCCTCAGCCCACTGAGTGCTGGCGGCGTCCTTCCTCCTGCACTGCGCCCCACCCCGCCCCATCAGGGCCACGCCCGGCAGGCCGTGTTCCCTGGCGCGCGCAGCCGCGCGCCACCCACCTCGATCAGCGCCTGAACACTACGCTATCGCCCGAAGCCAGGAGGCTTCGCGCTTTCCCCTGACTGATCGACTGGAATCACTATGTCCGGCTGTACCCCTGTTTTTGCCCTTTCCCTGCGGGGAACGATCGCAGCGCTCTGCGGCTCGCTGCTCACGCCACTGGCCCTGGCCGTCGAAACCGGCCATGACGGCCATGCGCACGAGCAAACCGAGTTGAGCCCGACGGTCATCACCGCGATTGCCCCAAGCTCACCGCTGACCGTGGTCACCAACCCCAAGGACCCACGTCAGCCGGTGCCGGCCAGCGATGGCGCCGATTATCTCAAGACCATCCCCGGTTTCTCGGCGATCCGCTCCGGTGGCACCAACGGCGACCCGGTGCTTCGCGGCATGTTCGGCTCGCGCCTGAACATCCTCACCAACGGTGGCGTGATGCTCGGCGCCTGCCCCAACCGCATGGATGCGCCCACTTCGTACATCTCACCGGAAACCTACGACCGCCTCACCGTGATCAAGGGCCCACAAAGCGTGATCTGGGGCCCCGGCGGTTCAGCCGGGACCATCCTCTTCGACCGCGACCCCGAATCCTTCGGCGCACTCGGCAGCCGGGTCAACGCCAGCCTGCTGGGCGGCTCGAATGGCCGTTTCGACAAAGTGCTCGACGCCGCCGCTGGCAACAGCCAGGGCTACGCCCGCTTCGTCGGCAACCAGTCACGCTCGGATGACTACGACGATGGCAATGGCGACACCGTGCCGTCACGCTGGGACAAGTGGAACGGCGATGTGGCGCTGGGCTGGACCCCGGACGCCGACACGCTACTGGAATTGACCGCCGGCAAGGGCGACGGCGAGGCCCGCTATGCCGGACGTGGCATGGACGGCTCGCAGTTCAAGCGCGAGAGCCTGGGCCTGCGCTTCGAGAAATCCAATCTCGGCGAAGTACTCGACAAGGTCGAGGCACAGGTCTACTACAACTACGCCGACCACGTGATGGACAACTACAGCCTGCGCACGCCTTCAGGCACCGGCATGATGGGCATGCCCATGGTCAGCAACGTCGACCGTCGCACCCTGGGCGCCCGGATCAAAGCCACCTGGCGCTGGGCCGATGTGCAACTGATCAGTGGCCTTGACGCGCAAACCAATGAACACCGCAAACGCGGTGGCATGGGCATCGATGCGCACAAAGGCCAACCGTGGACCAAGGACGCCGACTTCCACAACTATGGCGTGTTCAGCGAACTGACCTGGTACGCCACCGGGAACGATCGCCTGGTCACCGGCGCCCGCCTTGACCGTGCCTCGGCTCGGGATTTTCGCCAAGGCAGCGCCACCGAAGGCGATACCCGCGCCGATACCCTGCCCAGCGGCTTCGTGCGCTACGAGCACGACCTGGCGATGATTCCGGCAACCACCTATGTCGGCCTGGGCCATGCCCAGCGCTTCCCCGACTACTGGGAGCTGTTCTCGCCCAAGCTGGCGCCAACTGGTGCAGCCAACGCCTTCGATGGCATCAAACCGGAAAAAACCACCCAGGTGGACTTTGGCATCCAGTATCAGGACGAACGTCTGGAAGCCTGGGCGTCCGGCTATGTCGGGCAGATCCGCGACTACATCCTGTTCGACTACCGAGGCATGAGCTCTCAGGCCCAGAACATCGACGCCCGCATCATGGGCGGCGAGCTCGGTGCAGCCTACAGGCTGACCGAGAACTGGAAGGCCGACGCCACCCTGGCCTATGCCTGGGGCAAGAACAGCAGCGACGGCAAGGCCCTGCCGCAGATGCCGCCGTTGGAAAGCCGTCTGGGGCTGACCTACAGCCGTGATCTGTGGAGCGTCGGGGCCTTGTGGCGCCTGGTGGCGGAGCAAAACCGCATCGCCGAGAACCAGGGCAACGTGGTCGGCAAGGACTACGAGAAGAGCGCAGGTTTCGGTGTGTTCTCGCTCAACGGCGCCTACAAGGTCAGCCGCAACCTCAAGCTCAGCGCGGGTGTCGACAACCTGTTCGACAAGACCTACGCCGAGCACTTGAACCTGGCCGGGAATGCCGGGTTCGGCTATCCGGCCACCGACCCACAGCCGGTGAACGAGCCAGGCAGGACCTTCTGGACCAAGGTCGACATCAGCTTCTGACAACAACAAACAGGGCGCGGCGGTCACCGCGCCCACCTGGTCACCTGGAGGCTTCCCATGAGCGGACAACGCATCTCCTTCTACAACCTGGCGTGGCGCTGGCATTTCTATGCCGGGCTGTTCGTCGCGCCTTTCATGATCCTGCTGGCGATCACCGGGATCATCTACCTGTTCAAACCACAGCTCGACCCGGTGCTGTACCGCGACCTGATGGTGGTCGAGGCCGGCCATCACCGGCAGGACGCCGATACCCTCCTGGCCCAGGTGCGCAAGGCTTATCCACAGGGGCATGTGGGTCAGTACCTGCCACCGGTCAATGCCGAGCGCAGCGCCCAGTTCGTGGTACACGACGGCGGGCGCGAGCTGAACGTGTTCATCGATCCTTACAGCGCCAAGGTTTTGGGCGAGCAGGACGCCAAGGACAACCTGCAAGCCGTGGCCCGCGCCTTGCACGGTGAGCTGATGGTCGGCACCGTGGGCGATCGCCTGGTGGAGCTGGCCGCCGGCTGGGGCATCGTGCTGGTGGTGTCCGGCCTGTACCTGTGGTGGCCACGTGGGCGCAGCAGCGCGGGCGTGCTGTGGCCGCGCCTGTCGGCCCGAGGCAGGGTGTTCTGGCGTGACCTGCATGCGGTCAGCGGCTTCTGGGGCTCGCTGCTGTTGTTGCTGATGCTGCTCAGCGGCATGACCTGGACAGGCCTGTGGGGCAAGCAGTACGCCGATCTGTGGAACCGCTTCCCGGCGGCCATGTGGAACGAAGTGCCCACGTCCGACCAGCAGGCCGGCGCGCTGAACAACGCTCACCGCCAGACCGTGCCCTGGGCGCTGGAGAACACGCCGATGCCGGTCTCCGGGGCCCATGCCGAACATGGCGCCCACCACGACATGTCCAGCGCACCGGCCGCGCCGCAGGTGCGCCTGCAGCAGGTCGAGGACCTGGCCACCACGCGCCAAGTCGAGCCGGGCTACAGCATCACGCTGCCGACCACGGCAAGCGGTGTGTTCACCATCGCGGTGTTCGCCGATGATCCGCGCAACGACGCCACCCTGCATGTGGACCAATACACCGGTCAGGTACTGGCCGACGTGCGCTGGCAGGACTACAGCCCGGTCGCCCGTGCCACCGAGCTGGGCGTGATGCTGCATGAAGGCAAGATGTTCGGGCCGCTGAACCAGGCGATCATCCTCGTGGTGTGCCTGATGATCCTGCTGGGTTCGGTGAGCGGGCTGGTGATGTGGTGGAAGCGCCGTCCAGCAGGCGGGTTGGGCGTACCGCCATTGCGCCATGACCTGCCCCGCTGGAAAACCGCCACCGTGGTGATGCTGGTGCTGGGCGTGGCCTTCCCGCTGGTGGGTGCCTCGATGGTCGTGATGTGGCTGGTCGACAGCCTGGTGGTGCGCCGACGGGTCCTGGCCGGAGCTTGAAAACAGCGTTGTCTGTGCCGCCTCTTTCGCGGGTAACCCCGTACAGATTTCAGTGATCCTCTGTGGGCGCGGGTTTACCCGCGAAAAGGGGCGGCACAGGCACCACACTGCTACCGTCGAGCTGTTCGTCCTGGCCGGCCTGCCCGCGTCGGCGGGCATCATCAACTTCGTGGTGCTGACCTCTGCCGCATCCTCGGATGCCCGGCGGGCGATTGATGTGCTATGTATGCCTGACGTTCTTTGCTTTCATCCTGGTGCTGTTGAGCCTGGAGGACGAAACCCGCGCACTGCTGTGCGAGACACCAGGACAGCTGAACTGCCCTGGCCTGAGTACCGACCCATGCGAGCCGCTGTCATGCCCCCTGAAATCCGCGACGCCCTGCCGACCGACGTCCCCGGCATCCTCGAGATCTACAACGACGCCGTGCGCAACACCACGGCGATCTGGAACGAGACCCCTGTGGACCTGGCCAACCGCCAGGCCTGGTTCGAGGCCCGTGCGCAGCAGGGCTACCCGATCCTGGTGGCTGTGGATGACAGTGGTGTGCTGGGGTATGCCTCGTTCGGTGATTGGCGCCCCTTCGAAGGCTTTCGCCACACGGTCGAGCACTCGGTCTACATCCGTGGCGACCAGCGCGGCAAGGGCTTGGGGCCTATGTTGATGAGCGCCCTGATCGAGCGGGCGCGAGCTTGCGACAAGCATGTGATGGTCGCCGCCATCGAAAGTGGCAATGGGGCGTCGGTTCGCCTGCACGAACGGCTGGGATTCGTGGTGACCGGGCAGATGCCGCAGGTGGGAGTGAAGTTCGGGCGCTGGCTGGACCTGACCTTCATGCAGTTGATGCTCAACCCAGGGGCTAAGCCAAGCGCCTGATCGGTGCTGTCGATGCTGACCTATTCGCGGGTAAACCCGCTCCCACAGGGTTTGCGCGGAGCGTGTTTACCTGCGAATGACCTAATCGGCGCTCAAAGGTGTATGAATCGGCCCAAACGCTGGCGCAGCATGCTGTTCTCGCTACGCAATTGTTGCACCTCATCCAGCAACTCCAGCGCCAGGGCCACCCCTTCCCACTCCAGTTCCAGCTCTTGGTGCAGTTTTACCGCCCGTCTGGCGAGCAAGGGCGCCTGGTCGTCGAACAACCAGTCCTCGGGTGTTCGCCCCGACGGTTCAACGATGCCGTGCTCGACGATTTCGATCACGCAGTCAGCCGTGATGTCGGCTTCCTGGCAGAGGGTTCGCATGTCCAGTTGAACGATCAGGGTGCTGCTCATGATCAACTACTCCATTGAGTCCTCGGGTTGAACGCGGCTTTCTCGGAAAGCTTGGTCCAGAGTTCGCGCGTGGCCGCATCCGACTGGCTGGGCATGACCACCTTGAGCTGGGCATACAGATCGCCACGCTCGCCCTGCTTGTTGGCAAGGCCCATGCCCTTGACCCGCAGGCGCTGGCCGCTCTGGCTGTCGGGGCGGATGGTCAGGTTGATCTTGCCGGTCAGGGTCGGCACCGCCACCTTGGCGCCCAATGCCGCCTCCCAGGGCGCCAGCGGCACGGTGATGATCAGGTCATGGCCTTCGACATCGAACAGCGGGTGGGGTGCCATGCGGATGGTCAGGAACAGGTCGCCATTGGCGCCGCCCCCGACACCGGGCGCGCCCTGGCCCTTGAGGCGGATGCGCTCGCCGTCCGTCACCCCGGCCGGGATCTTGACGTTGAGGGTCTTGGTGGTGAACCCGGTACGCTGGCCCATGGCGTTGGTCTGCGGCACCTGGAAGCTGATCTGCTTGGATTCCTTGCTCAGGGTTTCTTCGAGGAAGATCGCCAGTTCCAGCTCCACGTCCTGCCCTCGCCTGCCCGCGCTGCGCTGCTGCTGACCACGGCCGAACGGGTTGCCGCCCCGGCCCCCGAAGATCGAGCTGAAGAAATCGGAGAAGTCCCCGCCCTCGAAGCCACCGCCGCCACCGCCCCGGCTTTCCCAGCCAGGAGGCGCCTGGAACGGCCGCCCGTGCTGACCGCCGTACTTGCGGATCTCGTCGAACTCGGCGCGCTTCTGAGCATCGCCCAGCACTTCGTAGGCCTCGTTGACCTCTTTGAATTTTTCCTCGGCGTCACGCTCTTTGCTGACATCGGGGTGATACTTGCGGGCGAGCTTGCGGTAGGCGGCCTTGATCGCCTTTTCGTCCGCCGCAGGCTCGACGCCGAGTATCTTGTAATAGTCTTTGAAGTCCATCTAAGGGATCACCGTTGGGAATTTTTACGATGTTTCTGAAGATTGGGGTCAAGCATAGCCTTTCAAGGCTCACCTGGGGTTGTTCCAGAGCAGACGACCGGTCTTGATTTAGCCGGCCACTGGCATAAACTGCGCGGCCGTTTTACCTCCGGAAGCTCCTCCCCATGTCTGACGTATCCCCGGCCCGTGCCTGCGGCATCGACTTCGGCACCTCCAACTCCACGGTCGGCTGGCACCGCCCCGGCGTGGAATCGCTGATTGCCCTGGAAGACGGCAAGATCACCCTGCCTTCGGTGGTGTTCTTCAACATCGAGGAGCGTCGCCCGGTCTACGGCCGCCTGGCCCTGCATGAATACCTGGAAGGCTACGAAGGACGCCTGATGCGCTCGCTCAAGAGTCTGCTCGGCTCCAAGCTGATCAAGCACGATACCAGCGTGCTGGGCACCGCCCTGCCGTTCAAGGACCTGCTGGGCATGTTCATCGGCGAGCTGAAAAAGCGCGCCGAGGCCAATGCCGGGCGCAGCTTCGACGAAGTGGTGCTGGGCCGCCCGGTGTTCTTCGTCGACGAAGACCCGGTCGCCGACCAGGAGGCCGAGGACACCTTGGCCGAAGTGGCGCGCAAGATCGGCTTCAAGGAAGTGTCGTTCCAGTATGAGCCGATCGCCGCGGCCTTCGACTATGAGTCGGGTATCAGCCGCGAAGAGCTGGTGCTGATCGTCGACATCGGCGGTGGTACCTCGGACTTCACCCTGATCCGCCTGTCGCCGGAGCGCCATTTGGTGGCCGAGCGCCAGAGCGACATCCTCGCCACCGGTGGCGTGCACATCGGCGGAACAGACTTCGACAAGCAGCTGAGCCTGCAGGGCGTGATGCCGCTGTTCGGCTATGGCAGCCGAATGAAAAGCCAGGCCTTGATGCCTACCAGCTATCACCTGAACCTGGCCACCTGGCACACGATCAACGCGCTGTACTCGCAGAAATCCCAGCTGGCCTTGGGCAGCATGCGCTACGACATCGAAGACACCCTGGGCATCGACCGCTTGTTCAAGCTGATCGAAGAACGCGCCGGCCACTGGCTGGCGATGGAAGTGGAAGCCAGCAAGATCGAGCTGACCCACCAGGACAGTCGTCGCCTCGATCTGGGCCGCATCGAACCAGAGTTGGCCGTGGACCTGACCCGTCCACTGTTCGAGGACGCCATCGAAGGCCTGCTCGGTCGCGTGCGCGGGAGCGTCACTGAACTGCTGAACAAGGCAGGCGTGAGCGAAGGCCAGGTGGACACGGTGTTCTTCACCGGTGGCTCCAGCGGCATTCCGGCGCTGCGCAATAGCGTGGCGGCCATGCTGCCCAATGCCCGCCATGTGGAAGGCAACATCTTTGGCAGCATCGGCAGCGGGCTGGCGATCGAAGCGCGCAAGCGCTACGGCGCCGCCTGACAGCGCTCTACTGCCTGTACTGGCCTTTTCGCAGGTGAACCCGCTCTTGCACGGCTTGCGGTGATCCTTGTGTGAGCGGGTTTACCCGCGAAGGGGCCGGCACAGGCTTGAGGCGATATTCAGACCAGTTCCGCCCGCTTGAGCTCACTCTTCAGGTACGCGTAGTAGATCGGCCCCGCCACGACGCCTGGCAAGCCGAACGCTGCCTCGAACACCAGCATCGCCAGCAGCAACTCCCAGGACTTGGCACTGATCTGCCCGCCCACGATCCGCGCATTTAGGAAGTACTCGACCTTGTGGATGATGATCAGGTAGCACAACGCCGCCACCGCCACCCAGATCGACAACGAAAGCCCCACGATGGTGATCAGGGTGTTGGACATCAGGTTGCCGATCACCGGCAGCAGCCCCAGCAGGAAGGTCAGCACGATCAGGGTCTTGGTCAGCGGCAGATGCACCCCGAACAGCGGCAGCACCACGGCCAGGAAGATGCCGGTGAAGACGGTGTTGAGCAGGGAAATCTTGATCTGCGCAAAGACGATGTTGCGAAACGCCTGCACCAGCAGGCTCAGGCGCTCGAACAGCGCCGCAGCCAGGGGTTTGCGTCGGGAGATGTCAGGGATGCGCTGCAAGGCCACGATGGCGCCGAGGATCATGCCGATCAGCAAGGTGACGAACATGTGCGCCATGCCCTTGCCCACCAGTTGCAGCTCGCCCAGGTGGCTCTTGAGCCAGTCGCCGATGGCTACCTTGAACTCGGCGGCACTGGCCGGCAGGTAACCTTCGATGAACGGCGGTAGCTGGCTGCGGGCGCGCTCCACCAAGGCCATGAACTTGTCCAGCGAGGCGCCGGGGTTTTCAGCCTCGTGCAGCAGGAAGCTGAAGGCACCGGCGATCAGCAGCGTCAAGGTGCTGACCACCAGGGTGCCCAGCAGTGCCACGGCCAACCAGCGCGCGCGTTGCCCGGCGATCACCGGCTGCAGGCGCGGCGTGAGCATGTTGACCAACTCGAACACCAGCAAGCCTGCCAGCAGGCTGGGCAACAATTTCATGGGCAGCGCCAGCAGAAGCCCGGCAAACACGATGATCCAGCTGGCCAGGGTGATCTGGCGAGGGGTGAAGGTCATACAGCCTCAACGGCGGACAACAGGAAAGAGCCGCAGTCTGCCAGCCTTCGCCAGACAAACATAGGCGCAGGTCATTTCTTCTTCAGGCAATCGCTCATGAAGGCTTTGCGCTCATCCCCTTTCAGCGCCTTGGCGCTGGCATCGGCGTTGCAGGTTTTCATTTTTTCCTGCTGGGTGGCGGGCTTGGCCTTGAGACAAGTACTCATGAAGGCCTTGCGCTCGTCGCCCTTGAGGGCCTTCTCCGAGGCTTGGGCATTGCAGGTGGTCATCTTCTCCTGTTGTGCGGTGGCTGCGAAGCTCTGGGCACTGATCAACACGCCCAACACCAATAAAGGCACGTGCAGCATCTTCATGAAGCGATCTCCTTGTCTCCACGCTGCATGCGTGGTCGTCGAGCAGAGTGTAGCCAAGTTTTTCCCAGGCCAACTCAGGCCGTGCGCGCCCGGCGGCGGTACTGCTCGGGCGTGCAGCGGGCCTGACGCTGGAACATGGCGATGAAAGCCGAGGCACTGCTGTAGCCGAGGTCGAAGGCGATGGCCTGGATCGACAGACCCGCCTCCAGTGCCTCGATGGCACGCAAAAAACGCAGACGCAAGCGCCATTCGCCGAAGCTGATCCCCAACTCACGCAGGAACTGGCGCGCCAAGGTGCGCTCACTGACGTGCACCAGAGCAGCCCAGTCGGCCAGAGGACGATTGTCGCCAGGCTCGGCCTGCAAGGCCTCAAGCACCTGGCGCAGGCCCTCGCCACGGGCGAACGGCAGGTAGCAAGCCTGGGTCGGCGCCAGGTGCAACTGATCGAGCAATACCTGGACCAGACGCAGGTCGCGTTCATCCTGGGCCACCGTGAGGTCGCGCGCGGCGAAATCACCGAGGATGGCCTTGAGGATGTCGCTGATCACCAGGGTGCAGGCCTGTCGAGGTAGGTCCTGACACAGCTCGCTGGCCAGGTACACCGAGCGATAGACGATGGCCTGCGGGTTGTAGCAGCCGTGCTCGGTCCCCGGCGGTACCCACACGGCGTAATGGGGCGGCGAGACGAAACGCTGGCCATCGACGTCCAGGTGCATGACGCCATGGGACGCGTAGTTGAGCTGGCCCCAGGTGTGGCGATGCGCAGCGCTGTGGGTGTCAGCGCCAAATTCGTCGTAGCGAAAGTACACCGGAGCGGGGAGTTGCTCGAAAGCAGGGATGTCGAGGTATTTGCGGGCCATGTTGGCAGCTTCGAGGGGTGGGTTGTCTGGATGCAAGTATAGGCTTACGGACAGACAACGGATAATGGACGCCAGCTCGGGACTGGCCTGCACCGTTTCACGAGTAACCCGTTCCTACCGGGACAACGCCGCACCTGTGGGAGGCGGGTTACCCGCGAAGGGCTGCCAGGCAACCCCGAATTCTTGCAATACCCTCAGAGATTCTGCGCTTCATGAATTACGCATTTCCCCTGCTGGCCATCCTCATCTGGGCCGGCAATACAGTGGTCACCAAGCTCTCGGCCGGAGCCATCTTCCCCGCCGAGATCGGCTTCTACCGCTGGCTGCTGGCAGGCCTTCTGTTCACACCGTTCCTGCTGCCCCAGGTCTTGCGCAATCGCGCCGCGATCGCCCCGCACCTGGGCAAGATCTTCATCCTCGGCGTGCTGGGCATGGCCATGTACCAGAGCCTGGCCTACTTCGCAGCCGGCATCACCAGCGCCACCAACATGGGCATCATCCTCTCGTTGATGCCGCTGATGTCCCTGGCACTGGCCATCACCTGGCTCGGCCAGCGCCTGACCTTCGGCGCGCTATTCGGCGCAGCGGTGTCGTTCATCGGCGTACTGGAGGTGGTCTCGGCCGGCCAGCCCGCGGCCCTGTTGCAGCAAGGCCTGAACAGCGGCGACCTGCTGATGCTGGTGGCCACCTTCGCCTACGCGCTGTACAGCTTCCTGCTGAAGAAATGGCAACTGCGCCTGCCCGCGATGCAATTGCTGTACTTGCAAGTGCTGGTGGCGATCATCGTGCTGCTGCCGTTGTTCCTGCTGTCTCCAAAAACTGGGTTGAACGCCCAGAATATCGGCCTGGTGCTGTACGCCTGCGTGCTCGCCTCAATGGTGGCGCCACGGGTCTGGATGCAAGCCGTGCATCGACTGGGGCCAAGCCGCACCACACTGTTCTTCAACTTGCTGCCAGTGGTGACGGCGGTGATCGCCGCCGTGGTGCTGGGCGAACACCTGGCCAGCTATCACCTGTATGGCGGCCTGCTGACATTGCTGGGCGTGCTGTTGGCCGAACGCTGGACCACACCCCTGCGCCGCCTCGCTACAGCCCCGCAGCCTTGAGGCGGGCAGCGTGCTCAGTGAACAGGCGCACCGGGTCGGCGTCCTTGCCCACCGCACCGAGGGACTGATTGACGATGTCCAGGTGATCCAGCGGGTAGTCGTCACCGATCACCTGACCAAGATGCGAGCTGTAACGCCCGACCATGCCGTCGCACTGGCCCTTCTCACGCTCGAACGTGCGCGCGAACAAGCGGCAGAAGCGGTTGCTGCCGTCGAAGCGATTGCGCCCCTGATCGGTGCGGCCCGGCTGCAAGGTGCCGGACCAGGAGTAGTAGCGCACGCCATTGACCTCGGCATCGCCCTGCCCGCCCCAGGTGGTCGGCAGGCCTTGTGGATAAACCTGATTGAAGCGGGCCACACCGGCGCTGGTGAAAGACTGGTGCGAGGCATGCACATCGATCGGCAACGGGTCCCGGCGCCAGCCGGTTTCCAGCCAGACCAGCAGCACTGCCACGCCGTGCAGCACTGCCTTGAGTATCCACCCCTGGGGTGAGTCGCCCGGGGCCTTGCGCTCCAGGTAATCGGCCAGCTCCGAACCTCGATTGGGCCCTGCCACCGAGGTCACCGAAGCGACTCGGTCCGGCCGCTTCGCTGCGGCGTAGCGCGCGCTGAGGGCGTCCTGGCTATGGCCGATGAGGTTGACCCGCGCAGCCCCGGTGCGTTGGCAGATGTCCTCGATGATCTCCAGCAGTTGCTCGCCACGCAGCTCGCTGGAGTGCAGCGGCGAGACCTGAACCGCAAAGACCTGCGCGCCCCCCCGGCGCAAGGCCGGGACGATGCCGAACCAGTAGGGGTAGAGCAGCACCCGCACGAAGCCGAGCATGCCCGGCACCAGCACCAACGGGTAACGCGTGGCCAGTTCCTGGCTCATTCCCTGCCCTCTCTGCCTGGGTCGATGAGCCAACACTACAAGGCCGCGCCCGGGCATCGCAATCGAACTCCTGGGCCGGCGTGCGGTTCAAACCAGAACACCCCCTGAGCAAGGAGCCGGACCATGTACAGACAGACCCTGGCCATTCTGTTGGCAAGCGCGGCGCTGGCCGCCTGCGGCAGCCACCCGGAAAACCCGGTGGATTACGTCACCTACCGCGACGAGCCGCTGGTCAAGCAGGTGGAGAAGGGCATGACCATGCAGAAGGTCATCGCCATTGGCGGCAGCCCGTCGAACGCCAGTGACCTGCCCCACGGAGGCACCTGCAACGACTACATCCTCAATCGCGATGGCCACCAGCAGCCCTACTACGTGCGCTTCGACGCCACCGGTCATGTCGATGCCAAGGGCTTCAAGACCTGCAAGCAACGAGAAGAGGACCGCGAGGCCGTCCCCGGCGCCTAAGCCCCCCTGACGCACCGTGACCACCCTGATCCTTTCGGAGATGAACATGAACGCTATTGAACTGACCGACGTCCGGACCCTGCGCGAGCGTGCCCGACAACATGTCGAGCAAGGCGCCGTGACCGAAGGCTACAGCGCCGACCGGGACAAGATTCTGAACCTGCTCAACGAGGCCTTGGCCACGGAGCTGGTCTGCACCCTGCGCTACAAGCGCCACTACTTCATGGCCAGCGGCATCAAGGCCAGCGTCGCCGCCGAGGAGTTCCTCGAGCACGCCAACCAGGAGGCCGAACATGCCGACAAACTCGCCGAGCGGATCGTCCAGTTGGGCGGGGAGCCGGACTTCAACCCTGACAACCTGAGCAAACGCTCCCACGCCCAGTACGTGGCCGGTAGCACACTCAAGGAAATGGTGCTGGAAGACCTGGTGGCCGAGCGCATCGCCATCGACAGCTACCGCGAGATCATCCAGTACATCGGCGAGAAGGACCCGACCACCCGGCGCATCTTCGAGGACATCCTGGCCCAGGAAGAAGAACACGCCGATGACATGGCGGACCTTTTGAAAGGGTTGTAAGCCGGATAGGGCTGCGCTGCAGCCCTTCGCAGGCACAGCGGCGTCGTCGAGAGCACCGGCGAACCTAGTGGGAGCGGGTTTACCCGCGAAGCATGTCACTCGGTGCTCGCACGCTGCCCCAAGCCCCGTTCATTTTTTCTTGCCCTTCACCGCGCTCGGCGCCTTGCCTGCCTTCATCTGTTCGAGCAGCGGTGTGCACTGGTTCGGTACATCGCCTCCCGGCGCGATCAGCGCCAGCAGCCCGGCCGCCGGCCCCATGGCCACGCCCAAAGCGACCATGCCGGCCCCGCGTAACGCCAGCGGCACCGCCTGCACCCCAGCACTGGGCTTGGCGAACGGCCCCCGCACATACAGCGGCGAGCGCAAAGAGAACAGGCGCAGGCCTTTGGATTCGGGGGTGATCTTCAGGTCCAGTTGCTCCGTGGCAAAATTCGCCGTGCCGTTGATGTAGATGATCGCGTTCTCGGTGTCGAAGACGAACAGACGCGTGGTCGCCAGCCCATCCTTGATCCCCACGTTGGCCGCCGCGCAGTTGATCTTCACTTCCTCGTCGCCGAACAGCTTGCCGATCACGTAATTGCCCACGTTGAGCCCGGCGATTTCCATCAGGCTGCGGCTGATGGCGCCATCGTTGATCAACAGGCTCAGGTCACCGTTGGAGGTGCCCAGCAAGGCCGCCACCGAGTTGCCGCGACCGCTGAGATCGGCATCGCCATTGAGCTCGCCGAAACTGGTCTGCATGGGCGCAAAGCTTGGGAACAGCTGCTTGAGCTTGAAGCCACGAGCGCTCAGCCGCGCCCGCCCCTGCAGTGGCACGCTGCGCCCATCCAGACGTATGTTGGCGTTCAGATTGCCGCCCGCCACGCCAAAGCGCAGGGGCTCCAGGCGCAGCAAGCCGTCTTCCAGCACGACGTGGGCCGAGAGGTCCTTGAAGGGCAGTTGCTCACTGTGCACGATGCGCTTGCCGCTGAAGGTGACGTCCGCGTCCATGGCGCGCCAGCGCTCGGTACGAAACGCCTCCACCGGCAGCACCTTGCCCGTGGGCTGCTTGCTGGCGCCACCTCGGGCCTTCTGCTCGGCGTTGGAGTCGGCGCCGATCAACGGCGCCAGATCCTTGAACAACAACTGCTCGGAGACCAGGTTTCCGGAGAGTTTGGGCCGCGGCTGGCTGGCGATGAACGTCAAGTCGCCATGAATATCGCTGTCGCCGATCTTGCCGTTGAAGCCTTCATAGCGAAACCGCGCGCCCTGGGGATCGTGCAAATTGGCGGTGAGGTGGCCGTCGGTGGCGTAGGCCGGTGTGTCGGGCAGGGTCACGCCGGTGAGGGGGTAGAGATTGCCCAGGCTGTTGCCGGACAACCGCAGGCGCAAATCGAGGGCGCCCAGGTTGCGCGGGTCGGTGAGGGTGCCGGCGAGCGCCACGCGGGTGTCGCCGATGCGCGCGTCGGCCTGGAGTGGAAACGGCTGGCGGGCATCCTGCAAGGCCAGCAGCCCGCCGATCTTGCCAGTGCCGGACACTGGCTGGCCTTTGTAGGTGCCTTGGGCCTTGAGGCCGAAGGCGTAATCCTGGGCTACGCCGGCCTTGTCGGCACGGGCCTTGCCGACGATCTCGCTGAAGGGGATCGGCTTGCCCAGAGGGTCTATCTGTACCTTCATGCGGGTTTTCAGGGTCTGGTCATCGAAACTGACATTGCCTTGGTCGAAGCCGATGGCGCCGATGTCCAACACCCAAGGCGAGGGCTCGGCGGTTTCATCCTTGGGCCCCAGATCGAAGGTCCAGTTGGCCCGACCATCGGCCAGACGCGTCAGGCTGGCAGAGGGCTTGGTGAGGTCAATGCGCGGGATGACGATCTGCTGGAACAGCAACGGTACCGGCGAAAGCCGAAACGTCACGCGCTCGAGCCCTACCATGCGCGGTGACTCGAGCCACTCGGGGTTGCCGAGGGTCAGGTCCTCGGCCACGAAATGCGGCCAGGGCACCCACGCGCGCCAACCGCCCTCTGAAGGCTCACGGTGCCATTGCACGGCCAGGTTGCCGTTGATCGCGAAGGGGCGGTGCAGGGCTTCGGAGACCTTCTCGTTGAGCAGCGGCTTGACGCGGTTCCAGTCGAACGTGGCGATTATCACCACCAGTATCGCCAACAGGGTCAGCAGGCTGGTCAAGATCCAGGTAAGGATGCGAAAGGGACGCGTCATTGCGTAATTCTCCTGGCTGCATGGCACAAAAAAGGCACGGCGATGGCACTCATTATGTCGGACTGAAGAAAGCGCGCCGGGTTTAATCGATCGTGATGATAAACAGCTCCAACCGGCCGCTATGCGCCCTCCCCCTTAGGTGACACTCCGCTTAAAAGGCCCTGAAAACATTGAGCCAGAGCCGTTTTATCGGTGTATCAATGCCATCGATTGTTACCATTACCCGGATGAACTTCTCTCTGGCGTTACCGAGCGTAGCATTGGCCTCGTACCCACTTTTCCCGCCCCCCAAAAGGAGCAACGAGATCATGAAACGCCATCTGCTGCTGAGCCTGACCCTGACAGCCCTCGCCGCCAACGCCTTCGCCTTGCCGGCTGCCGAACAACACCTGACGGCTGAATCCCGGTCCAGCGCTGCCACCGTCGCCCAGCCACTGAACACCCTGGCAGAAGGCGGCTCCGATCGCCTGATCGAACGCAACAACCGCGTTGCCGAGGGTGGCTCCGATCGTCTGATCGAGCGTAACAACCGCGTCGCCGAAGGTGGCTCCGATCGTCTGATCGAGCGTAACAACCGCGTCGCCGAAGGTGGCTCCGATCGCCTGATCGAACGTAACAACCGCGTCGCCGAAGGTGGCTCCGATCGCCTGATCGAACGCAACAACCGCGTCGCTGAAGGTGGCTCCGATCGTCTGATCGAACGCAACAACCGCGTCGCCGAAGGGGGCTCTGATCGCCTGGTAGAACTTGGCCACATGGGCTGATCACCATGGCCAAGAACAACAACCCGCCACGCCACACCTGCTCCCCTCCAAGCCCGGTCCATTGACCGGGCTTCGTTTTTTTATCTAGAGTGCCCAGCCGTACAGCCACAGAACATGTCCCATGCTGCCGCGCGCCGAACAGAAGCTACAGACACGCCAGGCCCTGCTCGATGCCGCCTGCCAACTCATGGAGAGTGGCCGGGGTTTCGGCAGCATCAGCTTGCGCGAGGTAGCCAAGGCGGCGGGCATCGTCCCCACCGGTTTCTACCGCCACTTCACCGACATGGACGCCCTGGGCCTGGCCCTTGTGGCGGAAGTCGATGCGACGTTCCGCCAGACCATCCGGATCGTGCGGCACAATGAGTTCGAACTGGGAGGCATCACCGACGCTTCGGTGCGGATCTTCCTGGATGTAGTGGCTGCCCACCGGGCGCAGTTCCTCTTTCTGGCCCGCGAGCAGTATGGGGGGTCCCAAGCCGTGCGCCAGGCCATCGCCCAACTGCGTCAAGCCATCAGCGCGGATCTGGCCACCGACCTGGCCCGCATGCCGCGGTGGCAGCATCTGGACAGCGCCGCCCTGGCGGTGATGGCCGATCTGGTGGTCAAGACCGTGTTCGCCACCCTTCCAGAGCTGATCGACAGCCCTGATGCCGATAGTCCACAAGCCTTGACCCCGCAGGAAAAAATCACCCAGCAGTTGCGCTTCATCTTCGTGGGCGCACGGCACTGGCAGGGCTTGGGAAACCCCGGCTGATCGTTCGCCCCCGGCAAAGTGCCGCCGCGAGCGCCGCACAATCCCATTCTGCTACCATGGCGCACTGCCCGATTGCGACGAGCGCCTTCATGTCCGACCCCCGCCCCACCCTGCCCGAACTGGCTCGCTTCAACCAGCACTTCGCCGACTGCATCGTGCCGCTGTGGCAAGGCCCAGGCTGGAACGCCGAACTCGCCCTGCCCTTCGAGGCCCTCGATGGCGAACACCGGCCCATGCCGGTGCAGCGCTACCGCGCCATGGCCTGCGCCCGGCAGTTGTACCTGTTCAGCCGCTGTATCGAGCAACCGGGCGCGGCAGAGCGGGCGGCGGCGTTGTTCCGTTCACTGCAACGGCATTTCCACGATCCCGAAAATGGCGGCTGGTTCTATAGCATCGATGCCCACGGGCAACCGCTGGACCGGCGCAAGGACCTCTACACCCATGCCTTCATCGTCTTCGCCTGCGCCCATTACTGGGGCAAGGTACGTGAAGGGCTGGTGGAGTCCGCGCTCAATGCCGCGCTGGACATCGTCGGCGAGCGTTTCGCCCGCGATGACGGGCTGTACGAAGCCAGCCTGGGCGAAGATTGGTCGGACTTGGGCTGCGGGCCGTTACAGAACCCCCAGATGCACTTGGCCGAAGCCTTCCTGCAGACCCTGGCGGTGCGCGACGACGACGCTGTCGAGCACGCCTTGTTGTCACTGTGCGAAGCGCTACAAACGCACTTCGTCGACCCCGTTCACGGGTTGATGCTAGAGAAACCGCGCGGGGCTGTGGATAACTGGTTCGAGCCAGGCCATCAGTTCGAATGGTTCTATCTGCTCGACACCTCGGCGCTGCTGCGCGGCACCCCGTTGCATGCGTCCATCGACCGCGCATTCGTATATGCCGAGCAATGCGGCGTGAAAGATTCGGCCGTGCTGGCCATGCTGGATGTGGACGGCAAGGTGATCGACTCTACCCAGCGCATCTGGGCCCAGGCGGAATACCTGCGAGCACTGGCGTTGCGTCCAGGGAACGAGGCGAAGTTGCTGATGCAGCTACGTGCGCTGGAGGGGCGCTTCCTGCATGCCGGTGGCTGGCACGAATGCCGCGATGGCGAAGGCGAAATCAGCCGACATGACATGCCGTCCACCACGCCCTATCACTTGGCAACCTGTCTGGAAGGCCTACAGGCCGCCACGGCAGACAACATTTCCCTCTGCTGATCCGGGATCACACAGTCCACCATCGTGCTTCCCTCCAGAAGGACCATGGTTATGAAAAACAGCGATTTTGCAGCATTCGTAGAAGAGCAAATCAACAAGGCCGCGCAGAAGATCGTCGACAGCAGCCGCCATCGCTACGATGAGCACTCCCACGGAAAACTGAGCTATCTGCTGAGCTTGCGTCGCGTCATAAGCAAAAAAGCCACCGCCGAGGATCTCGGCCGACAGGATGCGATCAATGATGTGCTCCAAGCCTTGGAAATCATCAAGCCAAACGAAACCTACCTGGCACTGATCAAGTAAAAGCACACGCACAATCACGCGAACCGGCCGAGGCCGGTTCGCGTGCGTTCAGCCCTTGCTCGCGCGGTGTACCGAAAAGCCGGCCCAGTCCTGGCTCACCGGCATCAATTCAAGGCTGTTGATGTTGATGTGTGCCGGCTGGTTGAGGATCCAGAAGATCGTCTCGGCGATGTCCTGCGGCTGGATCGCTTCGGCGCCAGCATAGGTGGCGTCATAGCGCGCCTGATCCCCCCCGAAGCGCACCAGCGAGAACTCGCTCTCGCACAACCCCGGCTCGATGTTGCTGACACGCACGCCAGTGCCGCGAAGGTCGCAGCGCAGACTCAATGAAAACTGCCCGACGAAAGCCTTGGTGCCGCCATACACGTGACTGCCCGGATAAGGATAGTTACCCGCAACCGAACCGACATTGAGGATGCTCGCCCCACGGCCATGGGCAATCAGGCGCGGCAGCAACAACCGGGTGGTATACATCAAACCCTTGATGTTGGTGTCGACCATGGTTTCCCAATCATCCAGGTCACAGTCCTGCGCAGGCGATGCGCCCAGGGCGAGACCCGCGTTGTTGACCAGGCCCTGGAGCTTGTCGAACGCTGGCGGCAGGTTGGCAATCGCCTGTTCCATGGCCTTGCGATCGCGCACATCGACCACCAGGCCGTGCACTTCGGTCTTGGCCGACAACTCGGCACACAGGGCGTCCAGGCGCTCCTCGCGCCGGCCAGTGAGCACCAGCTTCCAACCTGCCTCAGCGAAACGGCGGGCAGTGGCTTCACCGAAGCCAGATGTCGCGCCAGTGATGAATACGGTGGATGTCATGCGCATCTCCTTCACGGTGGATTATCGTCGACAGGTATTGAGCATGGTCCCCGCCGTCGCCGGCAGCAAGCACGTCCAGGGCTGATCAATAAGTAGACAAAACCCTGAAAGCATTGAAATAGACGGCCTAAACGCACCTATGCGCATCTTATCCACAAGGCTTTCCCCACGGATTGGGGGAAACTCGTCTCCCGGACTGAACGCTCTTGCCTGTGTGTTCTGTGGACATCTTTTTCAGTGATGGCGCAACGCTTTCAATTGTGCCGCTTGCAGCGGTCTGTCCAAGGCTTTTTCACAGAGTTATCCACAGCCCTGACCAAATACGGAGATGCTGTTCACAGGCTGCGGAACCGCCCCGAAACCGTCCCCAAGACCGACCTGATCAAAAAACATACAGAAGCCTGTAAGGCGCGTCAGCAAAGGCGTAGAGACACCTGCCACCATGTTTTCCACAGGCAGTTCCACACGATCCGTGGACAAAGCGAAGCTTGTGGAAACAATGACTTGCGAAGGGATTCTGCGGGTATTCGCGCAAGGTATGCGACAAGTTGTCCACATTGGCGTGAACAACCGGGCCGCGCTGCGGCCCGGTTGCTTCGTCAGTGTCCGCCGAGGTAGGCGTTGCGCACTTCCTCGTTGACCAACAGCTCTTGGCCGGTCCCGCTCATGCGGATCTGCCCGTTGACCATCACATAGGCCCTGTCGGAGAGCTTCAATGCGTGGTTGGCGTTCTGCTCTACCAGGAAGATGGTCATCCCCGTCTTGGCCAGCTCGCGCAAGGTCGAGAAGATCTGCTTGACCACGATCGGAGCCAAGCCCAGCGACGGCTCGTCGAGCAGCAGCAGCTTGGGACGGCTCATCAAGGCCCGGGCGATGGCGAGCATTTGCTGCTCGCCACCGGACATGGTCATGGCGCGCTGGTTACGGCGCTCCTTGAGCCGCGGGAACAACTCGTACATGCGCTGCATGTCTTCATCGGCATGCTTGTCGCCAATCGGGATGGTCCCCATCATCAGGTTCTCCTCGACGGTCATGTCGGGGAACACCCGACGCCCTTCCGGCGACTGGGCAATGCCATTGGAGGCGATGTAGTGCGACGACTTGCGGGTGATGTCGGTACCCCGATAGACGATCTGCCCGGACGCAGCCCGGGGCTGGCCGAAGATCGACATCAGCAGGGTCGACTTGCCGGCACCGTTGGCACCGATCAAGCTCACCGTCTCGCCTTCATTGATGTGCATGCTGACTTTCTTCAGCGCCTGGATCGGCCCGTAGAACACGTCCAGGTCCTTGAGTTCGAGAATGGGTGCACTCATACCAGTTCCTCTTCGTCGGCACCCAGGTAGGCGGCGATCACCGTCGGGTTGTTGCGGATATCCTGCGGGGCGCCTTCGGCGATCACGTTGCCGTGGTCGAGCACCACGATATGGTCCGAGATGCTCATGACCATGCCCATGTCGTGCTCGATGAGCACCACGGTGATGTCGTGTTCATCGCGCAGCACACGGATCATGCGGCTCAGGGCTTCGGTTTCCTGGGGGTTGAGGCCGGCAGCCGGTTCGTCCAGACAGATGATCTTCGGTCGTGTGCACATGGCCCGGGCGATCTCCAGGCGGCGCTGCTGCCCGTAGGACAGCTCGCCGGCCAGGCGGTTGGCACAGTCGACCAGATCGACCACCTCCAGCCAGTAGAACGCGTGGTCCAGGGCATCGCTTTCGGCCTTGCGGTAGGCCTTGGTGTTGAGCACACCGGCCAGCAGGTTGCGGTTGACCCACATGTGCTGGGCCACCAGCAGGTTCTCCACCACCGACATTTCCTTGAACAGGCGAATGTTCTGGAACGTCCGGGCCAGGCCCGCGCGGTTCACCAAGTGGGTACCGCCGAACATCTTGTAGTACAAGCGGTTGGCAAAGCGCGCCGGGGACACGAAGTCCGTCGCCTGGAAACGTTCGCCCAACAACTGGATGACGTTGGTGCGGCCACCGCGCACGTTCAGTTCGATGCGCCCGCCACTGGCCTTGTAGAACCCGGTCAGGCAGTTGAACACAGTGGTCTTGCCAGCACCGTTGGGGCCGATCAGGGCGAAGATCTGGTTGCGCCGGACCTTCAGGCTGACATCGCTGAGCGCCTTGATGCCGCCGAACTGCATCATCAGGTTGTCGACCGAGAGAATGATATCGTCGCTCATGGCGCCACTCCTTTACGCGGGGTCACACCGGCGCGGCTGATGCGGATCAGCCCTCGCGGTCGCCAGATCATCATCAGCACCATCAGCACACCGAACAGCAGCACCCGGTATTCGGAGAAGCTGCGCAGCAGCTCCGGTGCCACGGTCAGCACGAAGGCGGCGATCACCACGCCCACCGTCGAGCCCATGCCGCCGAGCACCACGATCGCGAGAATCAGCGCCGACTCGAAGAAGGTGAACGACGACGGGTTTACGAAGCCCTGGTAGGTGGCGAAGAACACGCCAGCCAGACCTGCTGTTGAAGCCCCCAGGGTAAATGCCGAAAGCTTGACCAGTACGTGGTTCAGGCCCATCGAACGGCAGGCGATCTCATCTTCTCGCAGCGCTTCCCAGGCCCGGCCGACCGGCATGCGGGTCAGTCGGTGCTTGATGTACAACACCGCCAGCACGACGATGAACAGCACCGCGTAGATGAACACGAACTTGAGGTTGGCGTTGTAATCGAATCCGAAGAACTCGTGGATGGGCACCCCACCGTCCTTGGCCCGGCGGCCGAACTCCAGGCCAAAGAAGGTCGGCGACGGCGCCGGCATGCCGTTGGGGCCCCCGGTGAATGACAGCCAGTTGTTCAGCACCAGGCGGATGATCTCACCAAAGCCCAGGGTCACGATCGCCAGGTAGTCGCCATGCATGCGCAACACCGGAAAGCCCAGGATGCATCCGGCCAATGCCGCGGCGATGGCCGCCAGCGGCAGGACGCTCCAGAAGCCCAGGCCCAGGTACTGGTAGCCCAGGGCCAGGCCGTAGGCACCGATGGCGTAGAATGCCACGTAGCCCAGATCGAGCAGGCCCGCCAGGCCCACCACGATATTCAGACCCAAGCCCAGCAGCACATAGATCAGGCCGAGGATGACCACGGTGAGCAGATACTTGTTGGCGAAGATCGGAAACACGATGGCGATGACGATCAGCGCCGGGATGATGTAGCGCAGCCGCGACTTGTAGTCAGGCGCCAGCACATGCACGCCCGACCCGCCGCTTTCAAAGCCCTGGAGCATGCGCTGCCCCGAGGCGGTCTGCAGGAACAGGCTGAGGACGAAGCGCCCCAGCATCACCCCACCGACCAGCCAGGCCACGCGCTTGGGTTCTGCGTTGAAGCTGTAGCCGTCGAGCACCACGCCGACGACAGGGCCAAAAACGATCAGTGCGAGCAGACCGGCGACAATCGTCTCCAGCAGGCTGCGCTTGATGTCGAAACCGGAAGAAACAGTATTGGCAGCAGACATGTTCACACCTTAGCCACGAGCGGGCGACCCAACAGGCCTTGGGGACGGAAGATCAGAATCATCACCAGCAGTGAGAAACTGAACACGTCCTTGTAGTCGGAGTTGATCAGGCCGGAGAACAACGACTCGGAGATCCCCAGGATGATCCCGCCAAGCATGGCGCCAGGGAGTGAGCCAATGCCGCCGAGCACTGCGGCGGTGAATGCCTTGATGCCAATGATGAAGCCGGCATAGAAATCGAAAGTGCCGTAGTTCATGGTGATCAGTACGCCTGCGAGCGCAGCCATCACCGCACCGATGACGAACACATAGGAGATCACCCGGTCGGTGTTGATCCCCAGGATCGAGGCCATCTTGCGGTCTTGCTGGGTCGCGCGGCACATGCGGCCGAGCTTGGTGTACTTGATCACATAGGTGAGCAGGGCCATGCCGACGAAGGCCGCCACCAGGATGAAGATCTTGGTGTAGGTCAGTTGCACGAAGCCGGTACCCACTTCGACGCGCCAGGCGCCTTCGAGCAGGGTGGGCACGCCTTGCTGGCGGGCGCCCTGGCTGATCTGCGCGTAGTTCTGCAGGATCAGCGAGATGCCGATGGCACTGATCAGCGGTGCCAGGCGGGTGGAGTTACGCAGGGGCTTGTAGGCGATGCGCTCGATGGTGAAGCCGTAGATGCCCGTGACGACGATGGTGAACAACAAGGTTCCCAACATCAGCAGCGGAAACGACTCGACACCGAAATAGGCCAGCAATGCCAGGCTGATCGCCGCGAGGTACGCGGAGATCATATACACCTCGCCGTGCGCGAAGTTGATCATGCCGATAATGCCATAGACCATTGTGTAGCCGATGGCGATCAGACCATAGACAGACCCGAGGGTCAGTCCATTGATCAGTTGCTGCAGGAAAATACCATCCATAACGCAATCTCACCTGATTGAGATTGCACGAGCGCCGACCACGGCGGACCACCGCTGAAGCGGCCCTCGCAGCGCAGAACTGTGCAGATCTACGGATAAAGACAGGTACCGCGGGGCTGCGGCCCGGAGCAGTGCGCATCCGGGCCGGTCGCCGTTGTTATTTTTGTTTTTCCAGCTGGTGGTACTTGCCGTTGGCATCCCACTGGTAGACCACGTAGTCGGAGACAGTCAGGTCACCCTTGCTGTCCCACTTCTTTTCGCCCATGACGGTCTGGACCGGGTTGGCCTTGAGCCACTTGGCGGCGTCTTCACCCTTGTTCGACTTGGCGCCGTTGAACGCGGCAGCCAGGGCCTGGAGCGAGGCGTAGGCATACAGGGTGTAGCCTTCAGGCTCGGTACCGGCCTTGCGGAACTCCTCCACCACCGCCTTGCTGTCCGGCAGCAGGCGCGGGTCGGCACCGAAGGTCATGTACACGCCGTTGACGTACTGGGCACCGCCAGCGGTGGCTACCAGTTCGTCGGTAACGATGCCGTCGTCGGACATGAACTTCACATCCTTCAGACCTTGTTCACGCAGTTGGCGTACCAGCGGGCCGGCTTCTGGGTGCAGGCCACCGAAGTAGACCACGTCGGCACCGGTGGAGCGGATCTTGGTGACCACCGCGCTGAAGTCCTTCTCGCCACGGGTCAGGCCTTCGTACAGCACAGGCTTCACGCCGCGCTTTTCAAGCTGCGCCTTGGTCGCATCGGCCAGGCCTTGGCCGTAGGTGTCCTTGTCGTGCAGGACCGCGACTTTCTTGCCCTTGAGCACGTCGACGATGTAGTCGCCAGCCACGATGCCCTGCTGGTCGTCACGACCGCACATACGGAACATGGCCGACAGCCCGCGCTCGGTAACCTGCGGGTTGGTGGAACCTGGAGTGATGGCGATCACGCCGGCTTCGTCATAGACCTCGGAGGCCGGGATGGTGTTGGAGGAGCAGAAGTGACCGACCACGCCGATGACCTTGTCCTGGTCGACCAGGCGGTTGGCCACGGCCACGGCTTGCTTCGGTTCGCAGGCATCATCGCCCTTGACCAGGATGATCTTCTCGCCGTTGACCCCACCTGCGGCGTTGATCTTGTCGGCTGCCGCCTGGGCACCTTTCATGTACTGCTCGCCAAACGCTGCGTTGGCACCGGTCATCGGGCCTGCGACGCCGATCTTCACATCGGCCTGAACAAACGAGGAAACACCCAGTGCCGAAGCTACGGCGAGAGCCAGGAAACCTTTCTTGTAAAACGTCTGCGACATGAGGTGGTGCTCCTTAGAGTTTTTTTGGTTGGCACTACAACTTTCAGCACTCAAGGTCAGAGCAAGCGCCGTGCCAGCCGTTTTGTATTCGTCGCAAAACGCATTGGAGAGCGGACTAAAGGCGACCGACGGCCTTTTCTTTATTGAGCGTGCAACCGTCTAACCTAGACAAGTCGCAACCCTTACAGCCATCAAGGGCAACCGCGCAGTGCCATCATTGCAACCCCGGCAAGTGTTTACGTGCAACCGCCCTGTAACAGGGCAACGTCACCGAACTGCACACTACAAGTGCACAACTGCTACAGGCGGCACCGTTACAAGGCGGCGCGGTGTGTAGGAAAGTGCCCGGCCACGGACGACAAAAGCGCCAAATCACGGGATAGCCCAACGCCTGCAGGACTCCGGCAGGCAGTACCAGGCGGGACGTTACCGAAGCCTATGTGCTCACTACGCTGCAAACGCTGGCACAATGACGCGGATTCCACGCGCCTGCTTTGTGACGCGAGCGCCGCCACCTGGAGCCCCTCAATGAGCGAGAGCGCATTTGCCGAGCGCATCGTGCACAACCTGCTCGACACCGATTTCTACAAGCTGACCATGATGCAGGCCGTCCTGCACAACTACCCGGATGCCGACGTGGAATGGGAGTTCCGCTGCCGCAACGGCGAGGACTTGCGCCCTTACCTCGACGAAATCCGCAAAGCGATCGAACACCTGAGCGACCTCTCCCTGGACGACGGTCAGCTCGCCTTTCTCGAGCGCATCAGCTTTCTCAAGCCAGACTTTCTGCGCTTTCTCGGCCTGTTCCGCTTCAACCTGCGCTACCTGCACATCGGCATCGAGCACGACCAGTTATTCCTGCGTCTGCGCGGCCCGTGGCTGCATGTGATCCTGTTCGAAGTGCCCCTACTGGCCATCATCAGCGAGGTGCGCAACCGCCATCTGCATCCGCGCATGCGCCTGAGCGAGGCGCGTGACCAGCTGTACCGCAAGTTCGACTGGCTACGCGCCCACGCCAGCGACGAAGAGCTGGCTGAACTGCAGGTAGCCGATTTCGGCACCCGTCGGCGTTTTTCCGGTCGTGTGCAGGAAGAAGTGGTGCGGGTATTGCGCGATGACTTTCCGGCGCGCTTCGTCGGTACCAGCAACGTAGACCTGGCCTGGAAGCTGGATGTCAGACCCTTGGGCACCATGGCCCATGAGTGGATCATGGCCCACCAGCAACTGGGCCCGCGACTGATCGACAGCCAGATCGCCGCGCTGGACTGCTGGGTCCGCGAATACCGTGGGCTGCTGGGGATCGCCTTGACCGACTGCATCACCATGGATGCATTCCTGACCGACTTCGACCTGTACTTCGCCAAGCTCTTCGACGGCCTGCGCCATGACTCCGGCGACCCGGTAGCCTGGGCGGAGAAGGCCATCGCCCACTACCGCAAACTGGGCATCGACCCGATGACCAAGACACTGGTGTTCTCCGACGGCCTGAACCTGACCCGTGCGCTGGAAATCTTCCGCGCCCTGCGCGGTCGCATCAATGTCAGCTTCGGGATCGGCACCAACCTCACCTGCGACATCCCTGGGGTGGCGCCGATGAGCATCGTGCTTAAAATGACCGACTGCAACGGCTCCCCGGTGGCCAAGATCTCCGACGAGGCCGCCAAGACCCAATGCCGTGACGAGAATTTCGTCCATTACCTGCGCCACGTATTCAAAGTCCCCAGCAAGGAGTAACCCATGCAAGCCGTTCAGCGAGAGATTGCGCAGCAGCTCAAGGTGCAGCCCCCGTTCGCCGACGCCGCCGCGCTTCAGGCCGAAGTCGCCCGGCGCGTGGCCTTCATCAAGGGATGCCTGGCCAATGCCCGGCTCAAGACCCTCGTCCTAGGCATCAGCGGCGGGGTCGACTCACTGACCGCCGCCCTGCTCGCCCAGCGCGCGGTCAATGAGCTGCGTACCGAAACGGGTGACGACAGCTATCGTTTCATCGCCGTGCGACTGCCCTACCAGGTGCAGCACGACGAGCACGATGCCCAGGCGTGTTTGGATGTGATCGAGGCCGATGAAGTGCACACCGTGGACATCGCCCCGGCCGTACGCGCACTGGCGACCGAGACCAAGGCCCTGGAAGGTGGCTCGCCGACCCTGGTGGATTTCGTCGTGGGTAACGTCAAGGCGCGCATGCGCATGGTGGCCCAGTACGCCATTGCTGGCGCCCGAGGGGGGCTGGTGATCGGTACCGATCATGCTGCCGAGGCGGTGATTTCTACCCCCCTACACTGAACTGCACAATCCGATAGCCCTTAGCTTCACCCCCTCCAGAATCTGAGCCATGAGCCATACTTCCCACCGACCTTCCTGAGTCGATGTGCAGGGCCTCAGAATATGAAAGTGATTGCGGTGCGAGACAGAGATCTTGACCTAAGCAATTCCATCCTTGCCAATGGCAAATACCGAGAACAGTTCCTAGCTCAGCCAGAAGGCAGTGAACCATCCGTGAAGGTAACTGGGTGCGGGCTGATTGATGACGATGAACAGCTCCTCCCTCTGGTGTCCTCCTATCTGTGCCGGAACTACCGGAACGTCTCAAAGGCAGACAAAACCGTTCTGTCCTATGCCAGGCGTATTTCGTACCTACTTCAAGACCAGAAGACCAAACCCGAGTACGAGAACTCCCGCCGAGACGATCTCCTGCTGAGTATCGGGTTAGGTAGCCTAGAGGTGTACTTGGGTCGCCTGGATGGTGCGGGCCTTGCTCCCAAAACGGTGCAAGGCCGAGATGCCGCCTACAACCATTTCTTCAGCCACCATCTGTGCATCAGCCTGAATGGTAAGCCTCCGCTCCGGACTGACAATCCTTATGAGCACGGGCCGATTCGAACAGGTAAGGCGAATATCAAAGCAATCGTTCAGCCATGCAGCATGCTTGAGCTTGAACAGATGATCCTGCATACAAAATCAGAACGTGAGAGGTGCATGCTGCAGCTGATTTACGACTCGGGCATTCGAGAGTCTGAGGTTCCCCGCATAACGCTTCAGCACATTCGCGATGCGCTTGAGTACCAGAAGCTCCAGTACGTTTCCGCTGAGTGCAACATACCGGTGAATGCGGACTACAGCCCCTTGCATGTCCAAGGCAGCAAGGGCAAAAAAAATCAAATAGTCCCAAGGATAACGCTCGTCAGCAGGACGACACTGGAACGCATCGAGAACTACCACAAGACGCCGCTGTACCACCGCTATAGCCAGCGCATCAGAGACCCGAAAGAGACGCCTGCTTTCTTCAACTCACATGGGAAGCCTTACACCACTAAGAGCGTTGAAAAGCTGTTTGAGCGCCTCTCCAAGCGGGCGCGAAAGTCACGCAAGATCACGCGAAAGATCTCAGCACACAAGTTCCGACATGGTTCTGCGTACCTTCTGCTCACAAGCCCTGATCTTGGAGAGGATTATTTCCAGCGCCTGGGAATGCTTTCGATAGGGCATGGCCACTCGTATACCACCACGACTGAGGGGTATGCGCAGATCCCTCATGACATCTACCAAAAGCTCTGCACGCCAGATTCCCTCATCAAAACCAAGTGCGGAGAGATGCACGTTCTACGCGAGAGGACGACCATTCGCATCAAGACCGGAGATAAAAAATGATCCGCCTCGTAAACCCCTCCGGCCCTGCCTCAGATAAAAAAAATTTCGCGAATTGCTTTTGACACATTCCGCCATCTCAGCCACGAAAAATGCCTGATAGGACAAGCGCTTAGCGTTAAGGGTATGCCAGCAGCATACTCTTAACTCATTGATTCATAAGGTTTTTATACATTTCTACGGCTTGACCAACGCACCGTCATGGTATTCATTCTGGTTACCACTCGGGAGGAATCACCACGTCCTTCTGCGTTCACCTGGATCGGGAGCAAGCCTAGAATGAGCACCACTCATCAGCCGCCTGAGGATCAGGCAGACGGTCAATCTCGCAGCGAATCTGAGGCTTCCGACCAAGCCAGGCGTCCCAAGCGGAAAGAGTCCGAAGTCACCGAGGCAATTGAGGCGTGGGCCACGCAGATCAAGAGCAGTCGCCAATCCCTCCTGAACGTGCAGCTCTCGCAGAGAGGAAAGCTGAGCCCAGCCTACACGTATCTCAAGGATGAACTGGAGACAAGCGGCAACACCTTCAACGCGAGGGAAGACATCCTCGACTCGATCATCCAGCGGATGATCGAGGAGCAGATCGTGATCCCCGACCAGCCCTCAATCGCGAATGAGTGGCGCCGGAAGCTTCTCTGCTGGTACGAAGGCCTGACAGAGGCAGAGAAGCAAAACGTCCCAGTATTCGGCAATACCATCTCGTCGAAGGCCAGCTTGTTCCAGGTCGACGGGATGAAAAACCTGAAGTGGGCCCGCTCCAAATTCGTCATCGTTGAGCAGACCTTCCAAGACATCCTCACTGACCTCACGCGGCTTGGCGTCATCAAGGCAGACTACAAAAACTGTAAGGAACGAGAGGTCGAAGCCGAGCTTAAAAAACAGCAGGCCGCGCCAAAGGACTCCCTGACTAAGGCGCTCGCTGAGCTCAGGCTCATCGGACTCTCAAAGTACGAAGACCTGGTGGAGGATCCCAATAGGCCCTTCAGCAAGCTCCTGCACATGTTTGCTGCGGCGTCGCTGAAGTCGAAATCCGCATCCGGCCAGCAGAATTATAGTGATGGTTTCCGACTGGTGACCCTGCATCTGAGTGAGGTTGGCTTCACGGGAAATGAGGATCCTCGGGAGTACGTTACAGCACACTACCTGACGCGTTTCAGGAAGTACCTCACCGATCAAATGGAGGCCAACATACTTACGTCACTCTACTCACAGGGTGTCTTGTCGGCAGTCCGTTCGATGCTCAAGCGAGCAGTGAAGATTCGCGGAATGGGCCTCACATCATTTATTGATGTGGAAGGATTCAACACCGCTCGAGAGACGGATGAATATCGCCCATACCCGAAGTACGCACGAACGGCGATCCAGCAAGCTTGTGACATGGAGCGGCTACAGACTAACGAGCTAGCAAAGGACTATGTACCCTTCCATGGTGGCAGTGATCCGTTGGGTGAGGACGGATACCTTGTGAGAGGTATGGCCACCTTAGAGAACGCTCGCTGGATATTTGAGAACAAGCTCAACGGCAGGATGATTAGCCGGTGGTCGGCTGATCCTGATGACAAATATGAGCAAGCCTTTGTGCGGTTGCTGAAGATCGGCGGGCTAGGAATCGCTGAGACGTATGCCAGCTGGGGTGTTATTTACCATGTTACCTCGAGGATGCTGGCGCCATACATCACACGCCTTGCGCAGGTGACGGGGTTGAACGCGGACTCTCTCAAAAGCTTGGACATCGATGATTTCGTCGAGCGCCACGAGGTGACCCATCGCCCATACCTGCGTTACTGGAAAGTGCGCTCAGGTGGGGGGAAGGTTCTTCATCTCGACATGATGCACGCGGATTGGACATGGTACTCACGGGCACAAAGCATTGAGATCAAGAAGATCTTCGACGAGGTCATCTACCTGACCCACCACATTCGCGAGCGCGCTGAAGGGCCAATCAAAGAGAGGCTGTTCATCTACGAGTCGCAGAAGCAATCCGAATTCCGGAAGGTGAAGTCGTTCGAGGACTCAACTGTCATCAACAATGTGATGAACCAGTTAGCCATGGATCACGACCTCAAAACTGAGGACGGGCAGCCGCTGAATATCTCGGCTTCTCGACTGCGCCCGAGCCTCGTGGCCGACCTCGTAGCGCTAGGCCTATCGGTCAGGGAAATCCAGGTAATACTTGGGCACAAGTCGATACAAGCCACCCAGAGCTATCTCGACAAGCTCGAATTCAACAAAACAGCTCGTGAGGTCAACACCAAAGCGCTCACCCAAATTCACAAAGGCACGATTATTCGCGATAGCCAGCAGGTCAAGCCAACTCCCCCTGCGGCAACCTCATCGCCGATCATCATTCGGACGGGCCTCGTCAGTTGCAAGGATGCGCTTAACCCTCCTGATGAAATTAAAAGGCTGCCGAGCTACAAAAAAGGCAGTAAGTGCTCGCTGCTCAACAAGTGCCTGTCCTGTAGCAACTCCATCATCACTGTGTCGAATCTGCCCGACCTTTTTGCCATGCAGTGGGACTACACCTCGATTATGTCCACAAGCAACGTGGCAGAAACACCCTATGGCGCTGTCATCCGCGAGAACCTTGAGGTACTGGAAAGTATCCTCACGCCGTCTGACCACGGCTTCACAGCGGAGCAACTGGATGAGGCTCGTCGTCTGGCAGAGCACATCATCCCTAGCCCTCTGATTGAGACGGTCTCCCTGTGATCCTCGGGTTCGATAGCCTCATTTACAAAATCAAAGCCGTGCGCGAGCGGTTCTTGGGCTACTTGGGCAACGAGCTCATCGCAGTCACCTCCCACTCCAACGATGGGGTGAACGCACTTGAGCTGCTCGCAGCACTGATGAACCTCCCAGCCAGCAAATTGAGCCTCGTAAAGGATATGCTCTGGGATTTCAACGGTGAGCCTCACGCACTTGCGAGGGACATCCAGGGCGCCAAATCGCGCATCGATTTCGGGGTCTATGAGAGCCTTAACAGCACTATCCTGTTCGAGCTGAAGATGGCCATGCTGTGCGTGCTGGAGATTCCAGGGGCTCTTCACTTCAGTCGAAAATCTAAGAGCCGCAAACCTCACTCAGTCTTGGACATGTTCAAATCCGTGATTCCGTTTATCGATCAAATGTGTGCTCGTAAGCGAGCGGAACATGGGGATCACTTCTTCGAAAGATCGCACTTCAGCTTGGCCGACTTCACCGAACAAGACTATCGGGCGGGGGCTGAACACTTTGACCGAGCCTTCAGGGGGCCAACCCTTCAAGGTTTCCAGGTATTACGATCTCACTTCCTGGTCGAAAACCTATTTTCTAAGCCTTTGGCCTATGTGGATCTGGAGGCCTTGAAGTGGAAGTACAACAGCTTTACCAACAAAAAAAACCGCACCAGAAAAAAATGGTTCAGTAATCATATTTTCGAAAAGTGCTCCCGTGAGGGCTCGTTCGCCGTTGTCGATTTCCTCAGAGCGCTGAAGGAAGACATCTGCGATCAGTACACGCTGAGCCGGCTCGATTTGGCTGAATATCAGAAGGCCAGGAGCGCCAATATCACGCGGAGAAATTACGACATCTACGTTGCATACCGGATGACCTCAAGGGGCTACACGGGCCTCCAGATCAAGCCCTTCCTCTACAAGCTGGAGCCTGAATACTGGTCACCCCAAAACCCTGGGATGCTGAAGGACAAGGAAGCGCTGTGTAAATTGACACGAGCTCCAATGGACAACGAGCTGTATGAGTACCTCACCCACATCAACAACAGCGCCTGCTACATCATTGGTCAGTACACTGGAATGAGGCCATCAGAGCTAGCCGGTTGTCTGGTTGATAGCTGCCTGACAGTTGATGAATTCGGGCACGACCTCATCATCAGCGGTGTCATCAAACATCAGGAAGTCCTCAGGAAGCTTTTCGATGACAAGTGGGTTGCGATCCCAATCGTCAAGGATGCAGTCCAAGTGCTGCGGATCCTGAACCGGTTCAAGCAGAACCCCTACCTGTTCGCCAACATGAACACCGTGAAGCCAGGCATGCAACATGAGGCCAACTCGTTGAGCGGGTCTGGGTTAACCCATCAACTCTGTACTTTCTTGGCCAACACCGTGACCTTCGACGAACTCGAAGAGCTGGATGTATCGCCCTACACACTGAGGCACTCACTCTCCAACCAGATGTTCAGGGCTGCTGTAGGACTGCCGTTCATTTCCTACCAGCTTAAGCACTTTGGTCACCATGCCAGTACCATCGGCCAAGATAGGCGTCACAACCGGGTCGGCACCGTTACGATTGACTACGGCGGCATCGGTGAAGCCCTAAGTTCAGGTGGTGGCTCAGATGCCCCCGGTCGAAGGGATGCCGAGAAGGAGTTCATCATGAATTCCTTAGACCCCGACGGGGGTTATGCCGGCGACAATGCACCCGCGCACCGTGCTCGGCTCAAGAAATACTTCAGGGGCTATCTCGAGGCAGGCTATTCGAACGACGAAATTTTTGAGCGGATGGTTGAGCTTAATTTCGCGGTCATCAACGTCGGTCAAGGATATTGCTACGGCAATGCGACGGATCTGGATGATCCGTCCATTCCCTGCATCGGCTCACTGCGGTGCAACCCCAACCGGTGCCAGAACGCGGTGGTGACAGAGGCCAATGCACCCAAGTGGCAAGAGATCTATGTTCAAAACACCCTGGCGCTCAGGCGCTACGAAACGGATCCGGCTGCGGCCTTTGCAGAACTGAGAGATCTGGATGACGTTGCCTTGTCCATCGAGCAAATGAAGCTCGTGATAGCCGAGGCCAAAGGCGTGCTCACGCAACTCGGCATTGAGGTATCTGTGTGAGTACAGCCGCCTATGACGCCAAGAATGAGGAGAACTTCGAGGCTGTTACGTTGGCGCTTGATGCTGCACTGAAGAAAATGGAAAAAGACTCTTCAATCTCGGCCAACGCAACCCAGTTGGCCAAGCTGGCTGGAGTACATCGGAACACCATCTACCATCGCGTCTGGCCGCTTGAGCGTCTGCAAGAAATCAAGGCCGAGCGTGCTCAGCAAAAAAACGACGAGGCAGCCGCGAAAGCTCAGACGCGCACACCTGAGGAGTTGCTGGAGCTCAGCAGGGTTGAGATCGTCTATTGGTTCACCCAGGTTCAAGACGCTCGAGCTGCCAACACCGAATTGCTCAACAACCTCAGGGAGACGGAGAAGGCTCGCGATATGTACATGGACGATCATCAGGAAGCCCTGAGGGTCATCAATCAAATGCGAGTCAACATCCGCAAGCTGGAGCACACAATCGTGGTTCTCCAGGATGAGATTCAGCAGCTGCAAGGCCGAATGGGTGGATAGGAGATGTGCCAGATGAATTCAGAATTTGAGAAAGCTCGTGCTGACGAACTGGAGGCGGTCGAGGAAGCGATTGACGCGATGAGTGATGCTCCCGACCTGGATTCACTCTGGGAACAGCAGCGTGTAATCCGAGATCGTCTTCTTAACGCTTTGTCGACGCTTATTGATGATGAGGAGCATGACGACTGGATGGATAGGTCGAATGCAGCCACTCGCCGGCGCGAGCGCGAATTGTGATAGCAAAATCTATGTACCGTTGCTCGAGGCGGGCTGCCGTAAGCTTCGTCAGACGCCTGTGGAACCACGCCATTGGAGATAATCGCTCTGAGCTTGAGAAAGCCAGAGAGCGGGCGTTCATCGACGCGGTGAACTCATTGAAGACGCTGAGAACGACACCTGGAGGTGGCATGGCCATCGATCCCGAAGAGATTCGTGATCAGGTGATAGCGTCACGAGAACAAATGAAGCAATTCGTCCACAATCCGCCAAAATGCCCCAAGAGGAGCACCCCCATGAGCAAGCTGACCCAGTACAGCAATGTCAGAGTGATTTTCGAGATCGATGGCTGCCAGGCGGACGCCGAGTTGAGCCACGGAGAGACTATGGCACTTGCCCAATTCTTTAAGCGGGCCCACTGGAGCGAGTTTCGTGGGTGCGCAATAGATGATCACGAAGCCTATTCAATCCGAGCTGCTGTCGGAAAGCTGCAGGATGCCCTGGCCCGTAGTGGTTATAACCCACGCTGATCGAGCGCTTGTTCGGCCAACTGACTTTTTTTTGCCGGGCAGGTGGGGAAATTTACGACGGGCGTGAAGCGCAATGGTTGGGGCCTCTGCATCACGCTGACATGCTCTAGGTCTAGCCCTTCCTAGATACGATGACAGGCACTACCTTATGTCATCATTCTGCAGCGACGGTGGCTCCAGTGGACTTGCTTACGCCTCTCTACCATACCGACAAGCTCCATCCTCATTTCAAAACGATCACCGACGGGCGTAAAGGCCGGCACTATCAGAGAGAGGAGCTTCTGCGTTGGCTTGAGGGGTTCCCCGACAGGGATAATAAGTTTGTGAAGGAGTTTCAGACGACCTTCAACTCAAGCTTCTGGGAGATCTACCTTCACGCGACTTTTCGCGACTATGGCTTCTCATTTGACTGGACTCACCCTGCACCCGACTTTCTGCTCACAGCGGGTGAAGTGACGTTCACCGTCGAGGCTACCACGGCCAACCATGCCGCTGACGCAACGCCCGAATGGGGGTTGGGAATGACGCCCGAGTTTTACAAGGACGTCGATTTCAACGAACTCAATCGGGTTGCCATCATTCGCTTGGCTAATGCCTTTATGAGCAAGTCGCGAAAATTCGATGACAAATATGCCCACCATGACCATGTCAAAGACCGACCCTTTGTCCTCGCCCTTGCCCCGTTTGAGCAACCCGGTTTTCAACTGCAAGCTTTTCGACCAATCGAAGCCTTGCTGTTCGACTACTACGTGGATGAGTCCGAATACATAGCCAATCCTGGGCGCTTCCCCAATGGTCTTGAAGGGAAAACCTTGGGGAGCGTGCAAAAAGACAATGGCGCAGAGATCGAGCTGGGTTTCTTCGACTGTCCGCGCTTCAGCCACATCAGCGCAGTGGTGTTCAGCCACCTGGGCACTTGGGGGAAAGTAGATGCGATGTCCGGTTGCCCGACTGCGATCATTCGTTCGATCTGGTCATCACCGAGCGGCTTGGAGCACGTTGTTTCTAAGGGCGATGAATGCTCGGAAAAGATCACCGATGGGCTGAGGATCTATCACAATCCGTATGCGTCGATTCCTCTCCCGTTGGAGGTATTCCGCAAAGAGGGGGTGGCTCAAATTTGGGCTGATCCTGTTGAACGATCACTGTTCAGTGAGGAAGCGGAAAACTGCTTGCAGTCCCGAACGGCCATGATGTTCTTTACGGGCAAAGACAAGGATTTCGTGGAGACGCCCTCTCCGTAGCCGCATCAGCCGCCGCGTCGTGATTTCTCCCTAAGATGCCGTGTAATGAATAGTGCTCCAACAAGAGCGCTCGGTTATTACTAACCTGCGTGCCACGCCCAACCGTGCTACTCGGCAACCCGCTTCTTGAAGACCTCGGCCAGAGAGAGGCCGGCCTCCTTCAGCTCTCGTATCGCCCTGAGCCTCTCAGCCGCAGCTGCCTGGCTCCCGCTCCCAAAGCCGCCACACAGTGCCCTTCGAGTACCCCAGAGCACGGGACACCTCAGCCTGGGTGAGGCCGTCTTTTTTCAGCGCTTGAACTGCCTTCCACTTCTCTCTGGCAGCCGTGACTCGTGGATGCTCAATCTCGCGAGGCCGTCGTTCCATGATCTCGTTGGCTCTGCCCAAGGCCTCCGCTTCCACAATTGCGTCGATCAGCACCTGGTGTGTTGTCTGCTGATTCTCAGCAGCAATCACCATGGCGAACAGGGTGGCTGGGCTGATGTTCAACGAAATGGCCAGATCCCTCACGGTATCAATGGTGGCCGTGAAGCGAGCAGCTTCCAGCTCGCTGATCGTTTGTTGACGAACCAGGCCGGAGATCTCCTGCTGAGACAGGCCTTGCTGCGTTCGCAGCGACTGAAGCACGGCGGCGAGAGAATGGCGTAGCGGCATTTCTGCCTCCGCAAAATGAGACGGTATGCCTCGTTTGCCTCGACTCGCTCAAACAGATATATTGGTTCGAGTGAGTCGAATGGCGATCTGCCGCTACGATCCCGTTCGCACATCACCTCGTCGTTTTGGATACCGAGGTACTTGGTGACTGATAGCTCTGTTGAGCACGAGTTGCTCCAGGAAGGAAAAATCTCTTCCGCTGGCACATCCCTGTCTCGACCTGAGATTGAGGCACTGCTCGCCGAACGCTTCCCCCGTAGACCGTACTGCCTTGTTGAGGACTGGCTTCTTTTCCACGTCGATGAGCCGCCTGAGTCGCTCGCGAGGGTTCGATCTGCAGGCCTGCAGCCGATGTTCCTGTACTCCCATTGCGTCACCTACGACAGCCAGGGGCGGTTCCCGCCTGGCGGATGGGTGCGGTCGACGCTGTGCAAGACCTATGACGGCGTATGCATGTTTGAGACACGGAACACGGTGTATGTGTTGATCGGCCAAGGTCGCGAGCAAACTGCCTCGCTCAAGACAATATTCGGATTATTTTGACCCGCAAGCTCCGCCTGGCGGACTTGCCCAGATGAGATTCACGATGTTCCGCATTAGCACGCAAGACCAGGCTGGCCCCGTGGGTATGTTTGGGGATGGCCTCGCTCACTTTCATGCAGTCACCCGATCCCTGGCGACGCACTGGTATCACGTCAGCCTCAAGCGCCAGCACGAGGATCGGTTCGTCGACTATGAAGAGATGCTCAACGATGAGCCGCGACTCATGGAGTTGCTGTTGGCTCAGAACGAGTGCCTGGTGGTACAGGATGTTCAAGTCATGACTCCCGGCTGGATGAACAAGGGCACTGGTTGGAAGATGGAGAAGCTCAAGTCGTTGTCGATGGGCTACGACCGTGCAGAAGTGCCCATCTGTGTGCTTGAGGTCGAGAGCGGCGCCGTATACGTCGATACGCACGAGCCTAGGCTTGATGTCGAGTCCCTGACCGGCGTGAAGGAGCTGTACCGACGTCGTGCCACAAAGCCGAATGCCGGGGCTGAACCTCGGAGTTCTCACTCGTGACAGATATCAACACTGTCGCGGTCGACTTCCATGTGAAGCGCTTTAGCGACTTCGATCTGCTACGGATTGCTCGAGCGGTGAACCAGGACTATGAGTCCCTGGTAACTGCCTATCTTGTAAACGTCCAGATTCACGCGTGCAGCGCCGTGGGCATTGTATTTGGCCACCTACTTGAGCACCCGACTGGTAGGTTCGCAGACGGCCACCTGATCCGCACATCTGACATTCAGTCTGTGGCCAAAGAAGGGAGGTTCTGGGTTATCACGACCCTTAACTCCAGGTACGTGGTGGCTACGTTTAGGAAAGATGGGGGGCGGCGAAGCCTTCAAGAGTTTCGGCGTTTGGCAGGTGATCGCTATATGCCAACACCCAACCGTCTCCAGTGATTTATAAAATCGAGCTTGGTCACGCTGAGCTGTACCCACCCGCTAGACTGGTCGAGCGGCTCAGCAAAATGCACCGCTAAGTCCTGGGCGTGCCCCTCTGGGGCCGGCTGTCGTAAACCGAGCCCGGCTTTGCCGGTCTCGGCCCCGTTGGGGGCGTCCATCCTCACGCCTCTCGGCCATCCCTGGCCGGCGCGCTCTGCTTGCCATTTTGATCGCAAATCACACCATGGCCGGGGCCTCTACTCCTTCTGGAAAGCCTTGAGCACTATGAGTCAGTCCCCGGAAGCCCTTCCCGAGATCGATATTGGGGAGTTTCGTCAGCGCTACCCTCAGATGTTCTCTGATCTTGGCGTCGATGAGATTTGCTGTGGCCCAGGTGGGAAGAACATCCTCCTCGCGCTTTGCGACACATTGCAGGTTCACTTGGTTCGGCACCCAGAGGTGATGCCCGTTACCGTCTCGCAGATCAAATCCAAATTAGGCGAGCTGCACTTTTCTACGATGGCGGGGACGCGTACTGCCGAGGCGCCGTTGATGTGGCCATCGAGCTATCGCTGAAGACCTGCTCGTTCTGTAGCTCCCCAGGAAAACGGGTGGGCACAGCGTGGGTCAGCACGCTTTGCTCGGCACATAGCATTATTGCTTCGCTCGTTTCTGAGTAGCGGTCGGTGTGGTCAGAATGTACTCTTGCACGACCGACCATTTAGGAAGCTAACAATGTCTCGTCTCGCAGAATTCCGTCGCCTTGAGCAGCAGCTTGCCCAGCAACTCGCTGAGTTGGAAGCCATGAAAAGTGACGGCGCTATCCAGGCTGAAATGGAGTTTGAAGACAAACTCCGTGCATTGCTTGGTGAGTACGGCTACAGCCTCCGCGAGGTAGTCAACATTCTTGACCCACAAGCAGGCACTCGCCGTCAGGCCCCCCAGGCCCAAGAGAAGTCGACTCGCAAGCCGCGTGAAGTGAAGGTCTACAAAAACCCGCACAACGGTGAAGTCGTGCAGACTAAAGGCGGCAACCACGCCGTTCTGAAGGCATGGAAAGCTGAGCATGGCGCTGAGACCGTGGAATCGTGGCTGCAGTAAGCACAGCGCCTTGACGTGATGACGGCCCTCTAGTTAGCCTCATCTGGTACGTATCCGGCACCGATACCTCTCTGAGGAAAAGACCTCTTCACGACACTCTAAACCCCGTCATGGACAGCCGGCAACCCCGAGCAAGACTTTGAAAAACCGCCAACCCTGGCGTTTTTTTCTACTCGTGATCCGGGTTGCCAGAGGGCGTAACTGGTCTGCTCATTGGTAGGTAGAGCTTGGCCACCAGATCTACTGTTTGTAGTAGGTGTTTTTGCGGAGAATTTTATCTCCGGAAAACTCCCAGACGTCGCACCCCAGAACGTCCAGTTTCCCACCATCTGGCAAGGTCGCGACCACTCGAAATTCAGTCACCGCTTGATTTGCAGCGATCCAGCTCATGCCTTCCATCCACTGGATATCAGGGCTGGCGGTGAACCTTGCCTTGAGGGCCTCCCTAATGGCGTCTCTGCCCTTCGTGAGAGTGCCTCGGCCATTGCCACCGCTCGCGCTTATCAGCTCACCTTCTGTGTGAAAAAAGCTAACGACTTTCTCGGCGTCATGCTCGTTGAAGGCGGCAACGATGTCGTCTAAAAGTTCTGTTGTCAGTGTGGTCATTCCGATACCTGGATTCATTAAAGGTGATGCCCGCCAGATTTAGCTGGCGGGCTTGTTTCAGATAGGTGGGGTACTGTGCTCTTCAGGCTGATAGACCTTTTCAGTCTTTGGGTAGCCACCTTTACCAGACGGAATCACTACGAGTCGAGTAACGAGCAGGAATACTACGCTCGCTACCACCGCCGCCAAAATGGAAGCAGGTATCAACGGGTATGGAGCGTTGGAAGCAAAGGTCAGTGGGTTTAGAACGTAAATATAAGATGCAACACCAGCAACCATAGCCAAGACTGCTGCCGGGTTCACGCCTTTCCAATAACGATAGATTGGCTCGCTTTCGTCAAACAGACCCCGCACATTGATTTTCCCTCTCCTCAAGAGATAGTAATCAGTAATCTGAATGCCACAAAGCGGAGCGAAGCCAACTCCAATAAAGCCGAGGAACGCAGAGAAGTTATTGAAGAACAGGTTCGGTATTGCCAGACCAATAATCGCGATAGGCGTGATGATTATAACCAGGAGTACCTTCCACGAAATCTCTTCGAATACTTTGTAGTGGCGCAAGCCCAGAGCGGAGCAGTAGATACCGGCTACTGCTGTGCCCAGGTTTGCTGCAGTGACGAAGGCCAACGAGATAATGGCGTAGGTCGGCCCGCCTACCGTTCGAAGCCATTCTGATGGGTCTGAAACTTTCAGAACCAGAACACCTGCCACCCCAATCAAACTCAACGCTGCGACTGAACCACCCAGCCCTAGCATCGCCGGCACAGCGGCTTTTTTGCCGTTAGGAACCATTCGGGACATCGCCCCTATGTATGGCCACCAAGACAGCGATGCTGCGATGCCTAGTTCCAGGCCCGTCACGAAATTCCATACAGGGTCAGCCGAGGCCTGCGCTGGCTTTGCCATCGCCAAATCGTCCCAGCGCTCGTTCACGATGATGTACAGCATCCAGAGGCCAACGAAAACATGGGCTACCAAAATTTTCGCAACTCGATCTACACCGCCAGAACCTCTGAGTAGCAGTAGCATTACCAAGACGCAAGCGAAGAGCGTAGCGCACGGCTCAACGATACCACTGTGTGCGGGGGTAGTGAGGCCAACGGCGACTAAGAATTGGGCTGTGGATTTTCCGAAGAAAATTAGCAGCAGACAGTTCCAGCCAAGGATGGATAGGAATTGTAAGCTTGCGGGGATAACCCACCCCTTGGTGCCAAAAGCAGGCTTGCTCGAGGCAATGGAGTCAACACCGAAACGGCAGCAAATGGGCAATGCTGCCAATACGGTGATCAGCATCCCGAACATACATCCTGCAGTAAGGGCCGCAAATCCTTGACGGAAATTAAGGTAATAACCTACGTACTCACCAATGATGTAACACCAGGTAGCAGCTCCTGCCGTTGTAAGGGCGATGAGGAGTTGCCAGCTTCCCCAAACACGTTCTGCTGGAAGCAGAGGCCAGGCCGAGGTGTCGGCAACGGCTTCGGCCACATTGTGCTTAGTCATGCCCACCCCCATACAGCCACGGCGACTGGGATAATAACCCCCAGAATAATGAGCCAGAACCATGTTGCGGTGTCAAAATCAGCTCCTTGATTTTGTTCTTCTTCGAGCAGAGCTATTCTTTGTTCAAGTTCGAGCGGTAAAGCACGCATTTTATTATCTCCTGCAACCTTTTCTTGTGAGGGCCGGTCTTTGACAACCGGCTGAATTGGCAGTTAACAGGTAAGGTTAAGAGCCGCACGTCCTTGTGTGAGTACGTATTCCACTTTTATATTTCTAAGTTCATCAACTGGTACAGCAAATGGGTCTCTGTCCAGTGCAATGATATCGGCGAGCTTCCCAGGAGTGATGCTGCCTCGAATGTCTTCTTCTCCCATTGTGGCTGCTGCATCCAGGGTATGCATGCGCAGTGCCTGCTCCAAGGTGATCGCCTGCTCGGGATCGATGAAGCTGCCAGAGTAGGTTTGACGCTTTACGCAGCACCAGACACTGAAGAGGGGGTTCGTCGCTTCACGTTCAGAACCGATCCAGACGTCCGAACTGCCGGAAAGCTTCCAACCTTGGGCAAGGAGGTCTTTGAATGGGAAACGACCGATGCGTCCTGTGTCTCCGAGGTAATCGGGGAAGTATTCACCGAAGGTATAGATGAACACCGGCTGAGGGACAGGGATGATGCCCGCTGCAGCCCACGCTTCCATGGTCTTTTGGCGGGGCATGAAATTGCCAGCGTGCTCGATACGCATGCGGGTACGGCCACTACTGGCCCCGCCCATCGACTCAACGAGTTCACAGAGCCACTCCTGGGCACGGTCACCGTTAGCGTGGACTGCAAGTTGAAGCCCGCTTTTCTGAGACTGTTCGTAAGCTCGGCGGAAAAAGTATTTGGGGAATGCGATCTCTCCGCACTGGCCATTCAGGCCCAGATAAGGGCAACTCACCGCAGCGCTTTTCGCGGAGAACCCCCCATCGGCAAACAGCTTTATCCCCTGCATGCGGATCATATGCTCAGAGGCATTGAGCTGGATTTTTTCCTGCCAGTTGCATGCCTCATCCAGCTCCATAGTGCCTGGCGCCCAAATGTAGACCCTCATAGCGACCGGCAGAGTACCTTCACATGCCATCTCGTCCATGCACTGGATGCCTTCGACGGTCTCCGAGATTTCGCCAATCGTGGTCACACCGAATCGCGTAAAATACTCGAAAAGGCCCGCTTTCAAGGCGCTTTTCAGGGTTGAACGGTCGCAACCTGGGAGAGGAAGCAACGTGTCCATCTCCTTGACCACTCCGGTTGGGTCGCCGTTTTCATCGCGTTCAACGATAGGAAGCCCCGTGACACTGAACTCTGGTGGTACGTAATCGCGATCTATACCCGCGACTTCAAGGGCTTTGCTGTTCAGCACGGTGATGTGTCCGCCGGCGCGGATGGCTATCGGATGTTCAAGGCTTACCGAATCGAGCTCTTCTCTGGTGGGGAGTCGTCCCTCCCGCAGCTTGCGGTCAAAGAACAGGTTTCCTTGGCCGACAATCCATTCCCCAGGGGCTTTCTCGTCTCGGGCTTTGGCGAGCAAGGCGGACACATCTTCAATTGAAGAGCACTCCGGTGCTCGACAATCGATGGTGTTGAACGTTGTGCGGCATACCACTTCAGCATGGGCGTGGACGTCCACGAATCCTGGCATCAGGGTTCGATCACCAAGGTCGGTGATGACGGTGGAGGGGGTGCGGAACTGCTCAACCTGATCGCGTCGGATCAGCCTCACAATTCGGTCGCCTCGAATGACGATACCTTGAGCATGCTGGTCAGCATCCTGGCTCATGGTAATCACCTTGCCGCCGAGGAGAATTCTCTCGGATGGCGCATCTCTTTCGATCATCGTTGCTTCTCCAGCGCGGAGCCTCAGGATGCTGGAGGACGGATTGGCCGTCGCACCAGACTCGCTAGCTACGGAAAACGTGATTTCCGACCTGAGGGATTCCGCTTTTGTTTTTTTTCTTAGCGAATTGATACATAATCAGCAAAGAAATTGGTTGTCAACGCCTTTTTCCACGGGTCGCTCAACGGCTGTTTGAGCGGAGTAGATGTCAGGATCTGCCGTCGGAGTCATCGCTATGAAAATCCCAGTCACTGTGCTAACCGGGTACTTGGGGGCCGGAAAGACAACGCTTCTCAGGCGGATGCTTACCGCACCTGGCGGTAGGCGCTATGCAGTCATCGTCAACGAATTTGCAGAGCTTGGGATCGACTCAGAGCTGATTGAGAACAGAGATGAGCAGGTCATTCAGCTCAGCAATGGATGCCTGTGCTGTTCTGTTCGCGGCGATCTTTTGCACAGTCTAGAAATCCTGCTCGAGAAGGGTGGGTTCGATGCCCTCGTCATCGAGACAACAGGATTGGCCAACCCAGCACCAATAGCTCAAACCTTCATGCTCGATGATGATTTGAACGACGACCTGGTATTGGATTCAGTGGTGTGTGTTGTCGATGGAGCACACATCGAAAGCTACTGGAAGCGGCACCCCGAGATCGTCCAGCAACTGGCGTTTGCGGATACGGTCTTGCTGAACAAAGTCGAGACGCTTACCGGAAGCCAGGCTGACGCCGTCGAAGGTCTCTTGCGCAGATTGAGCCCCCAAGCCGAACACTTCCGAACACGCCATTGTGATCTGGACGTCTCCATACTCACCGGGCGTGGGTCTTTTACCCTGGAGACTCTTCGATTGGAAAATGGGGGGCAGTCAAAGCCCATTCTTCTCCACCGTCATGATGACGAAGTTGTGAGCGTTTCTCTGACGACTGAGAAGGAAGTTGTACCAGACCGATTCATGGGGTTCATCCAGACCCTGCAGCGCGAGTACGGTGAAGACCTTCTTCGATACAAAGGGATTTTGGCTTTTACCAATGAGCCGCGCCGCTTCGTATTTCAAGGTGTTCAGGCGATGGCTGACGGTGATGTCCAGCGGCTTTGGGCTGACGGCGAGCCACGTGTTAGCAAGCTCGTCTTCATTGGCCGCAATCTTGAATCTGAAGCGCTACGCAGCTCATTTGAAGCCTGCCTTCGTTAACTCCGTACTCCACTCTTAGGCGACCAATAACAATATGCCTTTCAACACAATCGAAGAAATCATCGATGACTTTCGTCAGGGCAAGCTTGTCCTTCTGGTGGATGACGAAGACCGGGAAAACGAAGGTGATCTGCTGATCGCTGCTGAAAAATGTACTCCGGACATCATCAATTTCATGGCACGAGAAGCGCGAGGTCTCATCTGCCTTACTCTGACTGATGATCATTGTGTCCGCTTGGGCCTGGAGCAGATGGTGCCCAGTAATCGGGGCGCCTTCACGACCGCTTTTACAGTCTCGATTGAGGCCGCCCACGGTGTCACGACGGGTATCTCGGCAGCAGATCGAGCTCACACCGTTTTGACTGCTGTGCATCCTGACTCTACCGCTGATGATCTAGTCCAGCCTGGCCATATTTTTCCTTTACGAGCCCGTGAGGGAGGTGTGCTTACAAGGGCTGGCCATACCGAGGCGGGGTGTGACCTTGCGCGCTTGGCCGGACTGACGCCTGCCTCCGTAATTGTGGAAGTGATGAACGATGATGGGAGCATGGCGCGCCGAGGTGATCTTGAAGCATTCGCCGAGAGGCATGGCATCAAAATCGGAACTATCGCTGACCTGATCCATCACCGCCTGACGACAGAGCGCACGGTTGTGCGTATCGGCGAGCGGGAATTACCAACGGTACATGGCATCTTTCGCTTGGTGACCTATGAGGACGTCATAGAGGGTGGTGTTCACATGGCCATGGTCATGGGGCGATTACATGGCGATGAACCCACTTTGGTAAGAGTGCATGCCATAGATCCTCTATGCGACCTGGTTGGAGCCGAATGCACCATCCCCAGTAGCTGGACGCTATGGGGGGCTTTGGAGAAAGTCGCTTCGGTAGGGCATGGTGTAGTGGTGATACTCGCCACACATGAAACGTCTCAAGCTTTGCTTGAGCGTGTGCCTCAATTAACCACGCCTAGTCGTAAATGCCAGCGGGCTCATTCCCGCACTTATGCTGAGCTAGGCACGGGGGCTCAGATTTTGCAGGATCTGGGGGTAAAGAAAATTCGGAACATGGGCTCTCCCGCTAAGTTCATCGGTTTGGCAGGGTATGACCTGGAAGTTGTCGAGATCTTACCGGCTGAAGGTGTAGTTTAACGCTTGCCCAAACTGGGAGGGGGTGGATAATACGACGATTCGCCTCCTTGACCGCATCGACATGAATACAGCTGATCTGAAAGAAGCGCCCGCTGTAACTCGCCTCCATCCGAATGGCCATGGCCCGCTTTCAGAGCAGCCCTTGTCAGCTACCGACCGGGAGATTATTGCCCACCTCCAAGAGGATGGTCGTCGACCTTTTGTGGCCATAGCACGCGAGCTAGATATTTCTGAGCGCACCGTGCGTAACAGAGTGCACCAGCTCCTTGAGCAGAATGTTATCCAGATCGTTGCTCTGACAGACCCTGCTTCCCTGGGCTATCAAGCAGGGGCTTTGGTGGGCATTACCCTTGATCTCAGCTCCCCAGTTTCCGACGTTGCGGAATCTCTGATAGGCCTCGCTGATGTCGATTATGTCGTCACCACGACTGGTCGTTTCTCGCTCTTCGTGGAGATCATTTGCTCTGACATGGCCCGCATGCAGTACGTCCTCAATCATGAGGTCGCTGTACTGAAGGGGGTCAAAGGGATCGAGGTTTTTCCTTACTACAGCGTGTTCTACCAGAGAGCGCAGTTCTTCGGTCGCGCTCCTGCGGCTCAGTCGCAGGGAGTTTTGAGCAAGGAAATGGACGATGTGGACAGGAAGATCGTCCATGAACTGAGCTTTGATGGTCGGGCGCCATTGAAAAACATCGCAAACGCTTTAGATATTTCCGAGTCCCAGGTGCGGGGGCGTTTGAATGCTTTGCTCGAATCTGGGCTGCTCAACATTATGGCCATCACTAGCCCAATGAACTTGGAAAATCGAGCTCTTGCTTGGGTAGCGGTGACTGTACGTCCAGGTGTTCGGGTAAAGGACGTAGCTGACCGTCTGCGCGGCTTTGAGAAGGTGTCTTACATCACCATATGCGCCGGTCGATTCGACCTGTTTGTCGAGGTGGTATGCGAATCTAGGATCGCGCTTTTCGACCTGATCGATGACAAGCTTCGGATGGTTGAAGGGATCGAGCGCATTGAGAGTTTCCCATACATCGATCTGCTCTATAAGCGCTTGGGCCCTGGCCGCTCCTGAAAAAAAGCCGACCTGGTAGTCGGCTAAAGAGGATGAAGCGGTGCCCAACGAAGCTGAGCTGTAACCGTCTGGCCAACTCACCCCTCAGCACACAGACCAGCTCGGACAAGAACGGGTGGAAAACAAAGCCTTGCCCGCAGGTATACCCATTGAATAAGCCTGTATCTGACGTAGGTCATGCAGAGCCTGCCAGCGGGTCGCAATCGACGATGGCTTCATTGTATACTTCGGCTCCGCATACCCCTTGAGCTACAGGAACATCAGCATGACTGTACTCCAAACGATCTACTGGCAGCCTACGCCGCCTTAGCGCTACGCCCCCTCGCAACAACCTGCTTCCGCTAGCCTCGCTCGCGGGTGCTCACTGCTGTACGCCTGGTTTTACACCTTAAGCACACAGCAAAAAATCCTCAAAATTTGAATTTGTATCGATTCGCTCGCCACTCCCTTGGCGTGCGCGATGCTTTGCCTTGGATATTTATATGCTGCAAAAACTTAGACAAACGTGGTTTTCCAACGTCCGTGCCGACGTGCTCGCGGGGCTGGTGGTCGCACTCGCGCTGATCCCGGAAGCCATCGCCTTTTCCATCATCGCCGGGGTAGATCCCAAAGTCGGTCTCTACGCCTCCTTCTGTATCTGTGCTGTCATCGCCTTTGTCGGCGGGCGCCCCGGAATGATCTCGGCGGCGACAGGCGCCATGGCACTGCTGATGGTTACGCTGGTAAAAGAGCATGGACTCCAGTACCTGCTGGCCGCGACGCTACTATGTGGCGTACTTCAAATCCTTGCCGGCTACCTGAAGCTCGGCTCGTTGATGCGCTTTGTTTCACGCTCGGTAGTCACCGGCTTCGTAAACGCATTAGCGATTCTGATTTTTATGGCGCAATTGCCTGAGCTGACCAATGTCACCTGGCATGTCTATGCCATGACCGCTGCGGGCCTGGGAATCATCTACCTGTTCCCGTATGTACCGAAAATCGGCAAGGTGATTCCCTCTCCATTGGTGTGCATTCTGACGCTGACTGCCATCGCCATTTACCTCGGTTTGGATATCCGCACCGTCGGTGACATGGGCCAACTGCCTGATACGCTCCCGATCTTCCTCTGGCCTGAAGTTCCGCTGAATTTTGAAACCCTGCGCATCATTTTCCCGTACTCGGCTGCGTTGGCAGTAGTGGGTCTACTCGAATCAATGATGACCGCGACCATCGTCGACGACCTTACCGACACCACCAGCAACAAAAACCGCGAGTGCAAAGGCCAGGGTGTGGCCAACATCGCTGCCGGCATGCTTGGCGGCATGGCAGGTTGCGCCATGATCGGCCAGTCGATCATCAACGTGAAATCTGGTGGCCGCACCCGTCTCTCGACATTGTGTGCCGGCGTTTTCCTGCTGCTGATGGTGGTATTTCTTGGCGAGTGGCTCTCCAAAATCCCTATGGCGGCACTCGTGGCTGTGATGATCATGGTGTCCATCGGCACCTTTAGCTGGGATTCCTTGCGTAATCTGAAAGAGCATCCGCTGTCGACCAACCTCGTCATGGTGGCGACCGTCGTGGTCGTCGTGGCCACTCACAATCTGGCTTACGGCGTACTGGTAGGTGTGCTGCTGGCCTCCCTGTTCTTCGCAAACAAGGTCGGGCACTACCTGGATATCAAGAGCACTCTTGAAGAGACGAAATCGCATCGGACTTACCGCGTCGTGGGCCAGGTGTTCTTTAGCTCTGCGGACAAGTTCACTGAGGTTTTTGACTTCAAGGAGGCGCTCAACAAGGTCACCATCGATCTCACACAGGCGCATTTCTGGGATATCACCGCCGTCGCAGCGCTGGATAAGGTCGTGATCAAGTTCCGACGCGAAGGCGCTGAGGTTGAAGTGCTCGGTCTCAATGAAGCCAGCGCGACAATCGTTGACCGCTTCGGCGTGCATGACAAACCCGGTGCCATCGACAAGCTCATGAGCCACTAAGGAGAACGACAATGACCCGCGTAATGGCATGCATTGATAACTCACAATCCTCATTGGCGGTCTGCGATTACGCAGCATGGGCCTCGCAACGACTCAGCGCTCCCCTGACCTTGCTTCATGTGCTGGATAAGGAGAAATATCCTGCATCCGCTGACCTCAGCGGCAATATCGGTCTCGGTAGCAGAGAACATCTGCTGGAAGAGTTGGCCATGCTGGATGCGCAGCGGGCAAAACTGGCGTTGGAGCATGGGCAGCACATGCTTGAAAAAGCTCGCGAGCGAACAGTTCACTCTGGCGCCATGTCACCTGATATGAAGCAGCGCCATGGCCATCTCGTCGAGAGCCTGAGCGATCTCCAAGACGATATTCGGTTACTGGTGATTGGAAGAGTCGGTGAGGACAGCACGCGCAGTGCCCAAAGTCTTGGCAGCCAGATTGAAGCGATAGTCCGAACTATCCACCGCCCCACCCTGATTACAACCAGCCATTTCAGGAAACCTGAAACGGTCATGGTGGCATTTGACGGCAGCGCAACAGGCCACAAGACCTTACAGATGCTTGCTTCAAGCCCGCTGTGCGAAGGCCTGCCAATTCATATCGTCATGGTTGGAACGGATTCTGAAGACAACCAGAACGCGCTGGAGAAGGCACGAACCACGCTTGCGTCTTCCGGCTCGCTGGTGCATTCCGAGATCCGCCCAGGCGAAGTAGAGTCCACACTGCATGCGTATCAGGCAGAGCACGGCATTGACCTCTTGGTCATGGGGGCGTACGGGCACTCACGCATCAGGCAGTTTCTGATAGGCAGCACGACCACGACGATGCTGCGTACATCCACTGTACCCTTATTGCTGCTTCGCTGAGCCAGTTCCACTGGCCACAGTATTTCCAGAACTGAGGAAATACCGTGGCCACCCTGGACGATGACTAACTGATCTTGCCGCTACGAGACCACATGCAACTCATAACTGAAATTGTTCACCCCGAGCTGAAATCCAAGCAGGGCAGAGTATTCCGTCGACATGCAGCTCGCGGCATCGTGATGCGGGGTGAACAGATCCTGTTGCTGTTCACCGAGCGCTATAACGATTTCAGCTTTCCTGGAGGCGGCCTTGATGGTGACGAGGACATTGTCGCAGGCCTGAAGCGTGAGCTTGAGGAAGAGACTGGTGCTCGTGAAATACAGGTGCTCCAGCACTACGGTTACATCGAGGAGTACCGGCCCTACCAAAAGCCACAGTACGATCTGATGCACATGACCTCGCATTTTTATCAATGCGAAGTAGCGCCCCAGCTAGAGCCGGTGAGAATGGAAAGCCACGAAATCGCTAATGGTATGCGGCCTGTCTGGATCAACCTGCATGAAGCCATCGCACACAATGAAGCCGTCATGCAGCGTCACGAGTCTTCGATGGGGCAGTCAATTCTGCGCGAAACCTACATGCTGAGAAAAGTCGCTTCCGAATTGTTGATGCCAATCAGCCTTTGAGCTGACTATTTGGCGAAGTCCACTTAGCCTGCCTCAGGCAAGCATCCAATGCTGCGGGAGTAATTGCGTGATTTCGCTCGCCCGCTGTGTCGGAAGCCGCATCAGTACATCCTTGAGATAGGCATACGGATCGTGCCCATTCATACGCGCCGACTGGATCAGGCTCATGATTGCCGCCGCCCTTTTTCCACTGCGCAGCGACCCGGCAAATAACCAGTTCGAGCGCCCAAGCGCCCACGGCCGGATCAAATTCTCGATCTGGTTATTGTCGATGGGCACAGCACCATCTTCCAGGTAGCGCGTCAGCGCTACCCAGCGTTTAAGGCTGTAATCCAGGGCCTTGGCCGTGGCCGAACCCTCGGGCACAAGTTCGCGTTGGGCCAACATCCACTCATGCAGTTTTTCAGCGATGGGCACCGCTGTTTCCTGACGTAATCGCCAGCGGGCTTCGTCGCTCATTTCCTTGGCGTGTCGCTCGACTTCATACAACCCGCCAATCGAGTGAAGCGCCTGCTCCGCCAACTGGCTTTTATTGGCTGCATGCAGGTCGAAGAATTTGCGGCGTGCATGGGCCATGCAGCCGATTTCGGTGATGCCCAGCTCGAAGCTGGCCTTGTAGCCGGCGAAGTCATCGCAGACCAGCTTACCGTTCCACGTGCCCAGGAAGTTACGCGCATGTTCGCCGGCACGGCTGGGGCTGAAGTCGTAGACCACGGCCTTTAGGGCCGAGAAAGGCGTGGTGCTATAGGCCCACACGTAAGCGCGGTGGGTTTTCTTTTCGCCTGGTGCGAGCATCTGAACCGGGGTCTCATCGGCGTGGATCACGCCCTGGGCCAACACATGCTCACGCAGCGCATCGACCAGAGGTTGGAGCTGCACACCGTTCTGTCCGATCCATTGCGCCAGTGTCGAACGGGCGATGGGCAGTCCGGCCCGACCAAAAATCTTCTCCTGCCGGTACAGCGGTAAATGGTCGGCGAACTTCGCCACCATCACGTGGGCCAAAAGGCCTGCGGTCGGGATGCCCTTGTCGATCACTTGGGCCGGTACAGGCGCCTGGATCAGTGTTTCACACTGACGGCACGTCCATTTTCCACGCACATGCCGCTCAACTGTGAACACGCCCGGAGTGTAATCGAGCTTCTCGCTGACGTCTTCGCCGATTCGCTGAAGCTGGCAGCCGCACACGCACTGAGTATTCTCTGGTTCGTGACGGATCACGGTTCGCGGAAACTGCGGCGGCAGTGGTGCACGCTTGGGCTTATGACGTGGCTCGGCCGGTGCGGCCGGCGGATTGGCTGCCTTCAGCTCGGCTTCGATAGCTGCGATATCGGTATCGAGCAGATCATCAAGCAGACTGCCTTGGTCGGGGCTCAGTTGCTCGCTGCGCTTGGCGAACTTGTGTCGCTTGAGGATGGCGATTTCATGAGCCAGTTGCTCGTTGACCGTTTCGAGGCGTTGGATTTTCTGGCTCATGGAGTCGACCTGGGACAGCAACTGCATAGCCTGTTCGGCCAAGCCGCGCAGCTGTTCCGGTGTCATCTGGTCGAGATTGGGCGAGGAAGTCATGCCGCTGATTGTGTCAGAGCAGGTCGTCAACAGCGATAAACCGATGGGCTAATGGCAGGGGCTAAAGCACTGTGATCGCGCTGCCTGCGCCGACCCGCTGCCACGGCAAACCCAGTACCAAGGCTTGAAGTTGCTCGTTATCGAGTTCGACTTCCGATCCGTGACGGATGCCGGGCCAATGAAACTTGCCTTGGTTCAATCGTCGCGCTGCCAGCCAAATGCCCACACCGTCATGCACCAAGACTTTCATTCGGTTGGCACGGCGATTAGCGAAGAGGTATGCGCAGTGCGGCTTCGCCACACCGAACACCGCGATCACCCTGGCCAGCGCGGTCTCGGTACCGGCGCGCATGTCCATAGGCTCGGTGGCAAGCCAGATGGCATCGATCCGAATCATTCCAACAGGTCTCGCAGAAAGGTGGCACAGGCGACAGCGCTTTCGGTCGGCCAGTTCACTTTGACGGTGCCACGCGGGTGCTGGATTTCAATGCAGATACTTGATGAAGCTGCCTGCGAATGTCCTCCGGCTAGCGGCAAGGGCACTGGAATGAAAGCAGGTTGCAGCGCCATAGTTTTGTTCGTGAGTACCCTAATCCATTTATGTACGAGGTTCGCGTTAAGGCTGTGCTTCTGCGCGACGCTGGCAATCGATGCGCCGGGCTGGGCGCACTCTTGGACAACTTGGGCCTTGAAGGATTTTGAATAGGAACGGCGTTGTGACTGCATGGAAAGACCCGCTTAAAAGGCTAGAAATGGTGTCCACTTAAATTAGGTGGACACCATCGCCTTTGGCGTCGGGGTCAGGAAGGTGAGTTGGCCGGACGGTTACGCTGAGCTGACGCCATCATGTAGACGGCGTCACTCGAGGATCAGTTGCAGTTCGTCCAGACTGTCTTGGTCTGAAGGAATTTTTCGATGCCTTCAGCGCCATTGTCACGACCATACCCGGACTGCTTGTAGCCACCCCATGGTGCAGCGCAATCGAAGTTTCCGTAAGTATTGATCCACACTGTACCAGCCTGGAGTGCTGCGGCTACCTTATGTGCCTTGCCTACGTCGCGTGTCCACACGCCAGCTGACAGACCAAAGCCGGTGTTGTTCGCTCGGGTGGTGAGCTCGTCAATCGATTCGAATGTTTGAACTACCAGGACGGGGCCGAAAATTTCATCGGCTACCACTTCCTGATTGTCAGACGCATTCAACAGGATCGTTGGCTCAAGGAAGTGGCCATCAGAGAGAGCCCCACCCGCTTTTTTGCCACCCATGACGCATTCGATCCCATCAGCTTTGGCGCGCTCGACAAATCCGCTGACCCTGGCGAACTGATCTGCAGAGATCAGTGGGCCCAGAGAGGTGTCTGGCGAGAGACCGTGGCCAACTTTCAGCCTTGCGGTTTCCCCCATTACCGTTTCCAGGACGCGTTCGTAAACCTTGCGCTCCACCATCAAGCGGGAACCCGCAGCGCAGACTTGGCCTGAGTAGAAGAAGATGGCCATTGCTGCGGTTGCGGCAGCTTGATCGAGATCGGCGTCGGCGAAGATTACGTTCGGGTTCTTGCCCCCAAGCTCCATGGAGACGTGTTTGAGGTCGCTGGCCGCAGTTCGGACAATGTGTTTGCCAACTGCCTCGGAGCCAGTGAAAGCGATTTTCGCGATGCCTGGGTGTTCGACTAGAGCCTGGCCGGCAACCTTGCCAAAGCCTGGGAGGACATTCAGAACTCCAGAAGGCAGACCCGCCTCAATTGCCAGCTTGGCGAGATACAGCGCCGAGAGAGGCGTTTGCTCTGCAGGCTTCAGCACGACAGTGCAACCAGCAGCCAGTGCGGGTGCAAGTTTGAAGCAAGCCTGGCAGAGCGGGAAGTTCCACGGCACGATTGCAGCGATGACCCCGAGAGGCTCTCGGCGAGTGTAGACGTGCATATCTGGCGCGCTCACCGGGATCGTCTGGCCATGGAGCTTCGTCGGCCAGCCGGCGTTGTAGCGAAGCGCCCCGATGGACAGCTCGATGTCCACAGCTCGAATCTGCGCAGCAGGCTTGCCGCTATCCAGGCTCTCAATTTGGGCCAAATCATCGCCGTGCTTTTCTATGAGGTCGGCGAGCCTGCGAATCACAGCCTCACGTTCAGATGGCAGCATTTTCGCCCACGGCCCGACCAGCGCACGGTTGGCAGAAGCGACCGCCACCTCCACATCGGCGATTCCAGCTTCGGACACATTCGCGATCAGCTGACTGGTAGCCGGGTCATACGTTGGGAACACCTTACCTTCGCAAGCTTCTACGAACTGATTGTCGATCATCAGTTTCATTGGTTGCTTCAGAAAGGCCTGAACATTCGCGCTCAGGTGCTTCAAAGGATCCAGTGGTAGATTCATAGCAAGGCCTCGCTCTAGTTATTCTTAAAAGCTTTCGAATTCGCAGGTGTAGATCTGGCAGCCACCGCTGGCGAAGTTCGATACGTCCTCCACGGCTGCAACACCAGCATGGGAGCTCAGCGATGCGTCCATTTCTTCCTGATTACGGAAACTCAGTACCGCAATCGCATGCCAGTCTTTTTGGGCGGTTGCAGTGCTGGTAATGCTGGCTTCGAACTTCGCGAGGTTCGGCATTTGCTTCACGAGCGGCACATGCACTTCCCGGTAGTGACGTTCGAACGCTTGGGTATCCGCAGGAGTTCCGTAAACCACCACCACCTGCTTCATACAGGCGCTCCAGCAGCGGGTACGGCGAACATTTTCCTGCGATGGTAGAGAAGCGGTGTCTGCTGGTTGTTGTGGTCGATGTGGCGGATATGCCCGGTTACGATGAGGTGGTCGCCACCCGGCAGAACCTCTGCTACCTCACAGGCCAGAGCGCATGCTGCATTACAAATCGTGGGAAGGCCGAGCTTTCCGCGCTTCCACTCGATGCCCTCAAACTTGTCGGCGCACTTTCCTGCGAACAGCATCGCCAAATGTTCTTGGCCTTCACCAAGCACATGGATCAGGAAAGGCTTGCCCTGAGTGAGGCATTCGAGGGTTTTGGATTTGCGATCAAAGCAGGCCAGCATCATGGGAGGAGACGCCGACAGGGATGAGACCGCCGAGAGAGTCGCCCCAACAGGGCGGCCCTCATTGTCCCAGGTAGTGATGATCGTGACTGCTGCTGGGAAGTCGGCCATAGCCTCTTTGAAGATCTGCACGTCGATCTCTGGCGCCTCGAGAGGCGCTTTCATCTGCACCTGGCTCATTTGGCACCCCCATTGATGACAGGCATAACTTCACGACCGATCAGCTCGATGGAGCGCATGATGTCTTCGTGAGGGATACCATCGATTCGGAGCAGGATCTCGTCGATGCCCATCTGCTGTAGCTTGCGAATGCGCTTAATGAAGTCGTCTGGATCGCCGACCATCACGGACGGTGTTTCCGAAACGAGGAAGTCCATGTCGCCCTCGTGATCGAGCAGGCGAAGCATTCGACCATCCAGATACTCATACGACCCTTTTTTGCCGAGCGGGGCGTAGAGGTCGATGATGAATTTGAAGTAGCTGGTGGTGACGTCGCGAGCGATATCAATTGCTCGAGCTCGAGTGGTATCGCAGAACGCAGTGGCGACGTAGAGGCCTGCTTGCTCGGTACGGCGCGGTACGGAGCTCTTGTGCGTGGCTAGGCCCGCACGATAGGCGTCGATGCACTCTTGGAGGTAATCGAAGCCGAAGTAGTTTTCGAAACTGAGCACGCCAATCCCACGCTCGCCGGCATTGCTATGCGTCTGCACGCTGGAGGCCGATACGTAGATTGGTGGATGCGGGGTCTGAACCGGGCGTGGAACAATGGTGCGGGGTGGAATACTCCAGATTGGGCCTTCATGCTGCAGCGTTTCGTCTGCGAAGGCTTTGATGAGCACTTCCATACCATCTTCCCACTGCGCACGAGTAGTGCTCGGGTCGACGCCGAAGGCTTCGAGAGTCACCAGGTTGTTCGAACGCGCAGTGGCGATTTCTGCTCGGCCATTGGAGACAATGTCCAAGGTCGAGGTTCGTTCAGCGACGAGGATTGGGTGGTTCCACTGCAGCATCACTGCACACATGGTGCGCAATTTGATGTCCTTGGTCTGTGCGGCGATAGCTGCGTACAGCACCTCAGGCGCGGAGACAGTAAATTTCGGTGGGTTGAAGTGCTGCTCAGAGGTGCCCCAGGCGTAGAAACCGAGCTTATCAGCGAGACAGGCTTCGGCGATCATTTCCTGATAACGCTGCGGAACGCTGACGCCTTGGATGGTTTCGCCTTCTTGCAACAGACTGATCTTCATTTTTTGACTCCCGTTGGGCTATTGTTTTCCGGTTTCCGCAGACTAACCCCGCAAGATTGTCGTTTTCAAGCGTTTTTTGGCGCTCGACTTGCTGTCTTTGGTTTTTTCGGCTGAGCGGTAAGCTCATTGAGTCAATGGCTATCAGGGAGAAGCTGGCCAAGTTTCAGGTGGGAAGATGCGCGGCGTTAGCGCTTGAAGGATTCGCCGGCCTGCGTTCTGCGCCGAGGGCTGATAAGGGACTTGTGTTGCTCGACGAAACTGAAACATCGATACGAGACCGGCCTGCACATGGCATCACATAGAGGATTCGTGATGCAGCCGAAGTCGAAGAACTAGCAGGTCAAGGCCCGAGCGAGCTGCCTTTGATCAACGAGCCGGAGAGCTAACATCACCGACCTTGAACGATGTAGCCATGGAGGCGACTATGGCGGCTAGCTATGGCGAAAGGGAGTGATCGTGAAAAGAGATCTGAGCAAGGTGCTCATGCCTGACCACCCCCTGTACAGCGAGGCTGTGGAAGCGCTGAAGCTGTACCACCAAGCCCAGGCTGAAGGGGTAGTTGGAGCGGAGCTGGAGCGCCTCAAGCTGATGGCCGAACATCGCTTTCAAGCCGTCACTGATTACCAGCTCCAAGCCCTTGGCGGGCCGGCAGCGAAAGGCCATTAGCAACCGGCCTTGGAGATCGGTCGCCAACATGCAAGGTGCAAAACTTGCACTTTGCCTCCTACAATCCACTTGTGACAACAGCTGACAAACCGATAGGTGGACAAGGTGACTCGTTGTGCTCGAACCGATCCGGAAAAAGCTTCTCCTGACGCTTATGATCAAAAGATGGCTCGCCGTCGCCCTGTATTCTTGAATCAGGAAACGCTTGATAGCGTTGCTCGCGAGCATCAGCTTCATCTGCAAAAGCTGAGTGAAGAACTTCAGCTTGAGGCGCGCTCGAAGGCCAGTAAACCCCATGAAGCCTAGCGATGCGATCCGTGGCAAAGAAGGAGCCATAAAGCGCCTGGTCGAATCCTACGGCTTCGTATCCCCACAGCTGTTTGGCTCGACTGTGCGAGGTGATGATCAAGAAGGTAGCGACCTCGACATCCTCGCCACCATTCCCTCCAGCAAGACCGGCACAATCTCGCTTTTCGACATCGCCGACCTTGAAGATGAGCTCCAGGTACTGATCGGCGTACCAGTGGATTTCAACATCGGCAACAACATGCCCGAACACTTCTGGCAGGAGATCGAGAGCAAGATGATCGAGCTCTAGCTACCACGCCTATTCGGAAAGGTCAGATGGCCGCGTGAGATGTTTTTGATAACAGAAGGAGGGGCGAGACGTGGTGACTCATCACCAGCTGCGCAGCCTGGAAATCGCGAAGCGCAGAGCCTTGTGGGCGCTTGCTGATCTGCAGCCTGGAGACTCTCGCGCTGAACTCCCGCTGTTGGAGATCGATGAGGTTGACCAGGCCCTGAAGGCATTAATGAGCGGTAATGAGCTCTCGAGCCAGGAGCTCGTCGATTCCATCACAACGCAGTCCCATAACGGCGTTCGCCTGGTTATTGAAGACAGCATTCCCGAGCCTTGGCGGCAGCGATTTGCGGCTGCGAGCATTGGCTCTACCCGCGTGGCTGCAGGGCCGTACTTCCACGATTTCGAGAAATTCGTTCTGACCTGGGGCGCTGAAATGGCGCACTTGGAAGCACACCGTGCGAGCCGGCAGGGCTCGAAGTGAAGAGGACGATCTTGGGAATGGCTGAGGCAGGAGAGCTGCTATTGCAGCAAACTCTCCAAGCGATACGTGCCCATCACCAAGCCGTGGACGAGGGGAAACCAGCCGACGAGGTAGAAAGGCTCCGCCTGGAGGCTGATCACCTGTACCAGACCGTCATCGACTACCAATTGCACAAGGCCGGCACGCTTGGGCAGTCAGTCCACTGATAGATGGATTCACCTCTAGGCGCGCGGCTCTTTTCAGTCGGCTTGATCCTGTCCCCATCCTTGACTATGTAGTCCAACGCGGTGGTACGTGAACGATGTCCTGTCATCTCGGAATGCCAATCTTGAACACGGTGTGTCGAATCTGGGTAGCCGTTACACGCTCAAGCTTGACGTCTGCTTTGTGGGCCAAGGCGGTCAGCATTCAGCTCAGAGCTGTCGGTGGCATAGGGCGCTTTCGATCTTTGTGAGAGTGGAAGAGTAGGTCTCCTTCGGAGAGCTTACTGGCCCGCGCATACTTGGCGATCACGCCTTGGCAGCTTTCAGGTAGAGGAATGGACTCATCGTGACGTGTCTTTTGCTCCTGGAAAACAGCCTGGTTGCCAACCCATCGCATAAAAACTAGCTCCTATAGCTTCGGCTCAATCAATGCACTCTCCTTCGACGGTTGGTAATTATGTTGGTCGCCCCTGAAACGTAGTGTAATCTGACCCTTTTATAAAATGGAGCACAAAAATGCTTGAACCGCTTTTTAAAGCCCTGCATCACTACAACGACGAGTATCGTGAGCTAATCAATGAAAAGGCAATGCGGCATACGCCAGCACGTGGCGACTTTGTAGATTTTATCCAGTCGTCACTAAAGCTTACAAAACCGGAAGACTGGGGATTTATATGCTCATCCATGGATATAATAAATGACAGCCTGCTAGGGATTGAGCACTTCTGTAAGTATGGCGTTGATGGGCCGACAAAATATGATGATTTCGGCGAAAAATACATCAGGCTTTATGGTGTATTGAATGCAACATATATACAGCAGCAAGCTTTGCTTAATCTCCACAGAATCGCGAATGTGCCTAACATCCGAGAGTTGGAAGGAAGGGTTGCAGCCTTGAAGGTGCGAGAGGCTAGAAACAAACTTGGAGCGCACAGCGTCGACTATTCAAATAGAGAGTCTGGTCAAACTGAAAGCTTCGTTCCGGTTCGTATTACTTTATCAGGAATGCGATGCGACTACTATAACAACACAACCTTGGAGCATACAGAGGTTGATTTAATAGACGCATTGCGCGAGCACTTAACGTTGATGTGTGATATATATGATGGCACATATAGGAAATCGGTGCGGACAATTTATAAATCAAATCAAAACAAGCAGGAAGAACTGCTGGAAAAAATTGACGATGCCCTGATCTTTAGAGATGGAGGCACCGTCTTGAGGAATGAATCAGGCATCAAGGTATTCGTAACATCCTACGAACCAGAACCAGAACCAGAACCAGAACCAGAAAAATAGAAAATCGATCACTCTGGCTTTAAGGAGCTGAGTGATCCGAATCTATCCAGAAGCTCATTCGCCTCTTTGTCGCGGGAAGAATCTTTGGTCGCCTGAAGAAATCCAATCAGGATACCTAAAGCTGCTGATGCAGCCAGGTTAGCCGACAGAGCGACTTCCGCTTTCTTGCCTGGCCCAAATTTGTAGCCGCTCCAGCTATTAGTTTCCTTATTTGACACAATGTAGCGCTTAAGCGAAGAAGCTGAATAATGCATCGCATCATCAGAAAGATGCTTGTAAAATAAGTATTGATGCCCAAGCGAAGACATCTCTGCAACTTCTTGCCAGTTCAAGTGGCGGCCTTTATCGCCAGCCAAGATCTCGTCCATGGCCGCAGCAACGTCTTGATCTAGAGAGTAGTTACCTTGCTTCAAGGCTTTGGCTTGGCCGCGCTTGGCAGCAACGTTATCTTTATGGAGCAAGGGGATAAATTTCTCAGGACTTTCTGCTAACGCACCCACGCAAAATGCATTTTCAAAAAGGCATCGTATCAAAATCCTGGCTTCAACAATCATACCTCGCTCGAGGTTTATGAAAACCGATTGAAAATTACTTAAAGACCGCAAAGCCGAAAACATGGCTAGAACTTCTAAGTCCATGGTTCTACCGTGATGCTTTTCAAAGCCAGACACTACAGCTGCCTGCAGAAGTTTATTTATATCCCTCAGCAGTGTAAACCACTCTTCGTTTTCTGAAGTTATGCGTGCGATTGTTTCATCAATGTTTCTGGATATAAAGCCTTGCTCGAAGAAACTTTCGTTCAAAATCGATTGGTCTGTCATTCAAAACATCCTGTAATTGTGATGTGCTCAGAGGTAAACTCTGTCATCGAAGAACTGCTATTGCAGCAGGCCTCCGAGAACGGATGGGGAAGCATCACCGACGGTAAGTGCGAGGACGAGGTCGTTGATGTGAAGCAATTCAACACGAAGGTTGGTGCATCCTGCAACTGATAGGCATCGTTCTACGTGTTTGGTGGACGCTCGACACGCAGAACGCTTTAGGAGGAGCCCTTTCGTTGGCCAGTTCCCCATTTGCCCGACTCCCAGGCAATGAAAAAGCCCTGACCATTTTCAATGTGATTGGCGATCTCATACTCTCGCCAGTCCTGCATCGCCAGGCCATCAATTTCCTGTGGCTCATGCTCGAGTAGCCAAGCCACCGTGTTGATGAGCTGACCATGCGAAAACACGGCTATGTCAGTAGCTGGATGTTTACCAAGTCGGTGAAGGAATGACCGCGCTCTACCTACCAGTTCCTGGAACGACTCTGCGCCCTCACCATCACGGTAGGCGGGGTCTGCTCTTTGCCAGTACGCCTCAACCCAACCACGCCGTTGCGCCAGGGTTGTATCAACACAACGTGCCGGCGCTAGGTACGTGTATTCCTGAATCGGCCAGGTTTCGAAAGCGACAGCAGGGTATCGGGCTGCCGTCACCTGCGCGGTTGCCTGGGCGCGAAGGAACGGCGAAGCAACGATTAGGCCTGGGGCGTTCGTGAAAGACCGGGCGACCATATGGGCTTGCTCCAGCCCTTTTGCTGTGAGGGGGATACTCGCGTGATCCTTGGTGGGCCGGCCTGCGTTCGCAGCACTCTCGCCGTGGCGTACCATCCTCACATTCTTCATCGACTATCTTTCCCTGGTTACGGATTCTGGATCGCACAATGCTGGCACTGAACAGTGCGGGATAGCCATGGTGAAGGGATGTCGATGTATCCTAGCCTCAACCAATCTGCCTGAGATCCTTCGGAATGACTCGACAAAGCTGCCCAGAGCCAACGAAGACTGCTTCGAACTCCTACGAACGCAAGATGGTTCGTCAACGCCCACGGTTTCTAAACCAGGAGACGTTGGACAAGGTTGTCCGGGAGCATCACGCCCACCTGATTGAGCTCGCGAACCGCACACCCGAGAAAGCGGGATCGTCCCGGCAAAATTGGAGAGGGTAATGAAGAAAGATCTCAGCAAAGTGTTGCTGCCTGATGACCCTCTGTACAGCCAGGCCATCGAGGCACTGAAGCGGTATCACCAGGCCCAGGCTGACGGAGTCGTGGGGGCTGAGCTGGAGCTTCTCAGGATGCTGGCAGAGCATGGTTTTCAAGTAGTGACGGATTACCAGCTGCGGGCCTTTGGGCAGTTGACTGAAAAAGACCATTGAGCCGCTGGCCCGACCACGTCCCACCTATCAGCGATTCAAGGCTTCCTGCACGGCGTCGACCATACCTATCCAGTGACGGCCATTGTCGCGAGGGCTGAAGCCCAGCCTCTCGGCGAAAGCTGATGCGTTGGCATTGGCTGACTCGATAGCGAGGTAGCGATAGCCGAATGTTGGAGCCAGCTCCACCAGGCGCTGCACTAGCGCTCGACCATGTCCAGCACGTTCCTTCGTGAAGCCGATCCGAGCCAGGACAAGGCACTCCCTTGGCCAGTAGTCATTTGGCTTCACAAACATGCGGATGTAGATGTCGAACTGCGTGCTCAGGGCTGACACGGTCGCGAAGGTTCGCCAGACCCGCTGTTGGACATACCTGGGCTTATACGTGAACCGCTCCAGGATGAACTCCGCTACATGAGGCTTGAGCTCCTCACAGCGTTCTTCGGCAAAGGCGCGCCATTCTTCTTCACTGGCCCCGAGCGGAGGAAGGGTGGGCATCGTTCTGATCTCGGTCACCGGCTGGAAAATCGAGTGTAGATGCCTTTCAGGAGCTAGCTGTAGCAAACACGGCTAATGCCGGCTCCTGCGAATCTCACATCTTCAAAGAAGCCGCTCCTCAACACGATTTTTTGTGCCCACGATTCAGCCCTTCCTAGAAGGGTAGGTCTTCGCCCTCCGCGAGCTCGAAGACTACTGGTGGCTTCGGTGCTAAGGCTTTGTGAATGCCTAAGAGCCGCTCGACCATTCAGGTTGATGGCTCATATCAGAATCGCAAGCCGAGCACGCAGAGCCAGACGCTGAGGATGGAAGCGCTCGGGCCGCAACCTGGCTCTGATAAGAGGTCGGTTCACGACAGCCCCACCCGAAGGTGAAAAGCAAAAAAGGAATGCTCGATATAATGCCCCCATTTGGGAACATCAAAGCCCTTTTATCCTCATAATGTTCCCAAAAGCGGACATTACGAGAGACGTTGATTTTTAACATTCAAGATCCGGCATTCGCACTACACCGACTGCCGACCTACACTGAGGTTTTTACCTAAACCACAGGTAGCAACCATGTTGACTCTGGGCGGAATTCAACTACGGGGTTTTTTCAGCATTCAAACCGAGGTAGCGGAAAATCTTCCCATTCTTCGCCATTCCGATGATATCGATATTAAACGAAGCATGCTTCAAGTCTTGCAAATGTTCGATGCATATATGACCCTTACCGGCTTCCACCCACATACTATGTGCCTTGACGACTATGCAGGATTTAGAGGCTTTCTATATAAAGTACTACAACTCACTGAAGATGATACAAAGCCCTTAACTTGGCAGCTACTTCAAGACTTTGTTATTGTGGGTTTTCTGGACGAAAAGCAAGCCAACTTAGTTTTAAACATGTCTCAAGCTGAATGCAATGAAAAATATCAAGAGCGAGAGCCTGCCAAATGCCGCTTCCTGCATTACCAATCGCTTTTCCCAACCTCGGATTCGAACGGTTTTGTGTATGTAGATTTCGACTCTATAACGCACCTACTCAGTAAGTCGTCTTTCGATTGTCTAGGTAGGTTGCTTACTGAATACCTTGCGCCGCTTCCTACAGTGCAGGCGGAGATAGATGCCCCACTCATCATTGCCATAGCACAAGGCCTACTTTATCAAAACCCAGGCGTAGACTTGGGTGATATCCACCTTGGCGTTACTAATTCTGCCGACTTCATTGGAGCCGTCCGCACCCATGCTGAATGGCGAATGCACAACGCAGGTTTCTTTCGGGGAGACGTCGCCGAGAACTGGAAGTACCTGTCCGCAGTGCTTACGAATTTTTTCGTAGCCAATAATATCCTACGCCTCAACAAGGATGGCCGCAAAATGCTAAGGCCCTACTGATTCAACGCTGCAATGCAATTTTGCGTTTAGCATCGACTGCTCTGAACAAATATTCGATGGCGTTGCTTTGGAGGCGCAGAGCTTCACGGCACCGCTCTTCGTCGCGATCTGAGCTAGCCGACAATGCCTCAGCCTGCAAGTAATTGATCTCAAACTTGAGGTGGGCAATCATTTTATTAACGAGACACTCGCGCATACTACACCCCTTAATGGTAATTGGTTTACGTCACCCAGTTGCAATGTAATGTGAATCTAACAATGCAGTGTAGCTGCTGTAGACGATTGCGCTCGGCTTTTAGTGATCTCGCCGAAAAAGCTATAGGCCAGGTGCTCCAGCATGTCAGCAGCGCGATGTGCTGAGCCCCACCTCTCCTGCCGGTAGCTGCCCTCTGTAGCTTCCCTGGTAAAGCGAACGGCTGCCCTTGACTCAAGCCGCCCCGTGCTCTGCTGAACCTCGAACGCAGCCCTCAGGAGGGTTCCAAGGCCGGATATCCGCGCACGCAGACCCTGGTCTCAAAGGCTGCAGGATCCTGCCTATGCCGAGGGTTCGGGGCGGGAGCGCCCTTGTGGAGCGGTAAGCGAAATCTGTAATATCACGTTGCTGGCACTCACTGCCGAGTGACCGACCACCATGGAGAAAGGAATGTTCGGCTTCTTGAAGGTAATCGCCACCGCTGGAGGCGGCTTTGCTGCAGTGGGAGCTGCGATGTTCTACTCGATGCACGCCGGTTGGTTTAAGTCTGACTTGCTCAAGGGCCTCCCAAGCGAATCCATCTACAAGCTGTTCCTGTACTCCCTTGCAGCTACTGTATTTTGCTTTTTCTTGCTGATCATTTTGCAGGCATTCAGCAGAAAACCGACGATTTCCGCTACCTCAGATCATAGCTCAACTACGGTTGTCTCCACGGGTCGCGGCAATGTTACTGTACATAAAAAATGAGCCTATTAACGCCAGATATTGAAGCTACGGCATCGAACGGCGGGTTAACAGTAGTCAGCACCGGCAGTGGGCCTGTCACGATAGCCGCAACTTCTGCGGCCATCTCATCTCTGCTCAATCCGTTACTAATGAAAATTGTGTCGACTCATACCCCGTATGATGAGATCCCAGACGTCGAGATAGATTACCCTGAGGTCGATGAAAAAATTGAGTACAACAGGGTCTCGGTGTATTCGGAGTTAATCATTGACAATGTCGGCTACATGGATCTCATTGAAAGCCTTATCTCAACTATCGATGACGAAGATCCTGGCGCACAGAAAAGATTTCCTTACGCTATAAATCAGAAGTATAAAACCGCCAGGCGAGAATTGTTCATGAGGCAGGCTGAGCGACCAGCTTCCCCTGAGCAAAAGCTGAATGTAATACGGCTGGGATCGGATGAGCTTGTAAAGAAGGTCTCCGAGCTTATAGTTGGAACTAACACTGTCTTTCAAGGCGTTGAATCTGAGCTTATAGAATGGGCCGGACAGTTAATAGTTTGCTATGGCTTCATTCACTGTAAGATATTGGAGCCTCCTGCATGATCATTCAGAATACAAGCTCACCGCTTAAAAGCCTTTACATAGTCGGTGGACGCTTACTGATGGTCTTAAAGTCTAGCGAATTTGGCTCCATGAGCCCACTAGCACTTTTCGAAAAATATCAAGATAGATTTGAGCGTGTTTCTTTTGCTTACATTCTGTACGCGCTCGACTGGCTCTACATCACTGGATGTGTAGAGCTAACGAAGCAAGGTGATATTTCTTTATGCAACTGATTAAATTATCTGTATTTGATGGAAGCGAAGAAATACGTACCATCCAATTCAAGGACGGAATTAACATTATTACCAACCTGGGCGAAACTGGGAACCAGATTGGTAAAAGCACATCACTTCGTGCACTAGCATTCTGCTTGGGCGGAAAGTCTGAGCCTCTTTGGAAAGATCCTGACAACAACAAGGTCAACGAAAAGGTTAAAGACTATCTTACCAAAGGCGACGTTAAGTTTGAGTTAACTCTAAGAGTCGCCTCCATTAATCACCAAATCACGCGTGTGCTCTCAAGAAAAATGGGATCCCTACGTGAGAGCATCAAAATCATTAGCACCATTGATGGCGTCGTCTACAAGAGCAATGCTGGCTTCACTCGCGAACTCCCTCGTATATTTGGATATACACGAGAGCAGCCTAGCTTCAACTCAATACGAAGCAAGTTCTTCCGAACGAACAGAACCACAAGCAACAACACGCTTGCGTACCTACACACGTACACTAGCGACAATGATTACGACCTGATTTATGCATATCTGTTTGACTTTGAATTCATTGATTCCGTTCGCCAGATCAACCTAATTGAGCAGCAAATACAACTAGAAGATAATCGTATCCGAACACTTCTCGGCGGCCTCCCTTTGGCGAATCGCCAGGAAGAAATCCAACTAATCGACCTGAAGATTTCTGAACTTCAAATCAAAGAAGATGAGTACGACATATTTGAATCTCAAAGTTATGCCATCGCAGAACTCCGGGAATCCCGAAGAAGCGTGGCAGCATTGACTTCTCGTATCGTCAAGCTTGAAACAAAACTTTATTATAATAACAAAACAATCGAACGATACAAAAATAACTTGGTGGAGCTAAACGTAGGGGAAATTACCTCTCTCTACAATGAGGCCAAGTCGCTAGTTCCAAACCTCAGCAAGACACTTGAAGAAACTATTGAATTCCATAATTCGATAATGAGCCGCAAGGCCGCATACGTCGAAGAAATGTCGGCTGAGACAGCGGATGAACTTGACACTCTGAGAATGAGTTTGGCACGACTCATATCAGATGAACAGAGTAAGGTGAAAGATCTTTCCAGAGACAGCCATGTCAGCGGACTGATCCTGGTCGAAAAGCAAATGCAGGATTTACGGGAGGCTCGAGGCAGGCTTGCTTACGTCATAAGCGAGGTAGAGGTGTCCAACAAGCGAATCAAAGATCTACTCACTACAGTTGACGGCGTAAAGCGGAGTATTGCAGTGCACTACTCTGACTTAAACTCCAAGCTTAAAGTCTTCAATGAAGCATATGTCGACATCACTAAAAGATTATTCGTAACTCATCACAACGAACTGACAGTTTCTGCAGGCCGAGATGGCAAGGCAGATTTCAAGATTACAAACGAAGAACTGAACACTGGCGACGGAGTTCCGAGGGCCGCAGCAATGGCTTTCGACATGTCCTATGTGTACTTCGTGAATAAATTCAAATCCAGGCTTCCTGCTTTTACCGCCCAAGACTATCTTGAAGTTGTAGACGAAGACAAGCTAATAAAATTATTTGATTTTGCCAACGAAAAGAAAATACAAACTATCGCAGCAATTTTAAACGACAAACTTGGTGGCTTTGATAAAAAGTTCCTTGAAGCCAATACCATTCTCGAACTGACCAAAGAAGAAAAATTTTTCAAACTTTAGCGAGACCATCCTTTATAGAAAAGGGACGCAATAGCGCCCCTTGTACATAGATCAGCTGCCTCAGCTATTAATCACCGATACTCCAGCCAGAAGTGATAGGGTAACGCCGGTCACGACCGAAGCCGCGCTCGGTGACACGAGGGCCCACAGCGGCCTGGCGCCGCTTGTATTCGTTCAGGTCGACCAAGCGAATTACCTTCCTCACAACCTCCTGATCGAAGCCCTTCTCGGTAATGGCATCGGCAGACAAGTCCTGCTCGATGTACAAGCGAAGGATCTCATCAAGGACAGGGTATGGAGGCAAGGAATCTTCGTCCTTCTGGTCAGGAGCAAGCTCTGCAGATGGTGGACGATCAATGACGCGCTGCGGAATTACGTAGCCCAGGGTGTTGCGGTATTCGCAGAGGCGGAATACCAAGGTCTTCGGTACGTCCTTCAAGACGTCGTAGCCACCCGCCATATCACCATACAAGGTCGCATAGCCGACCGCCATCTCACTCTTGTTGCCGGTCGTGAGAACGAGATACCGCTTCTTGTTGGAAATGGCCATGAGCATGGTGCCGCGACACCGGGCCTGGAGGTTTTCCTCGGTGGTGTCTTTGCCCAAACCTTCGAACATTGGCGCAAGCGTGGTCAGGAAGGCTTCTACCATGGATGCGATGGGCAGGACGCTGTACTTCACACCCAAGATGTCGGCTTCCTCTTTCGCGTCGTCCTGGCTCATCTGGGCCGTGTAGTGATACGGCATCATCACAGCTTCAACGTTTTCTGCACCCAAGGCATCCACAGCAACAGCGAGCACCAACGCCGAGTCGATGCCACCCGAAAGGCCTAGCACAACACCTTTGAACCCGTTGCGCTGCACATAGTCCTTAACGCCAGCTACCAGTGCCTGGTAGACGCTGGCCTCAATGCTGAGAAGCTCGGTGGTCTGAGCCGGAACGGGCACCAAAACGCCTTCCTTGATCTCAAACTCCGAGACGAAGAGCCCCTCCTCGAAAGCAGGGGCGCGCTGAGTAACCTTTCCGTCGCCATCCACTACGAAGCTGTTGCCGTCGAACACCAGTTCGTCTTGGCCACCAACCTGGTTCACGTAGACCATGGGGATTGAGCATTCGCTGGCACGCGTCGCCAATAGCTCTTCACGTTCAGCCTGCTTTCCACGATGGAACGGCGAGGCATTCAGGGTCAGCATGATCTGGGCACCGGCATCACAAGCCTGCTTGAGCGGCTCGGAGAACCAGATGTCCTCACAGATAGTGATACCGACCGGTACGCCGAAGAGGTTAACTACGCATGGGCCGCTGCCCGGCTCAAAGTACCGCTTCTCATCGAAAACACGATAGTTAGGCAGGCGCTGCTTGTTATAGCGGGCGAGCTCCTTGCCGTCCGAAATCACGGCGCAGCTGTTGTAGCGCGCTCCATCCTCGACCCAAGGGAAGCCGATTACAGTGACGATGCCTTGGACAGCGTCCTTGATATGCTGCAGGGCTTTTTCGATCCGGCTCTGCATGCTGGAGCGAAGGAGCAGATCCTCTGGTGGGTAACCGCAAAGGGTCAGCTCTGGGAAAACGATGACCTGGGCTTTGAGGTCGTCGCGGGCCTTATGAGCGGCTTCGATGACCTTCTCAACGTTGCCGTATACATCCCCGACGCGGATGTTCAGCTGGGCCATTACCACTCTCAAACGTTGCTCCATGGTTCCTCCAGAAATGCCTAGATCGAGATCGGCAAGATGCAACACTGTCCTGACATCTGCGATCAAGGAAGCACCATCTGAAGCTCCATGCTGAGCGCGGGGCTATCGGATTACTGCTAGCCATTACGGCTCATTGAACCTGGGTCAGGACTACCCGGAGGGTCGCGGGCATCTTGCGAACTAGGACATTATGCCCTAACCAAGCTCAGCCCCATCTAGCGAAATCGGAAGAAGGTCTGGGAGAGGGCGCAGTCCAGAATCCCCAGACTGTGCAGATACAGATTCTGCACAAGAGCAAAAATAGTCACTCACTCAGTCACTGCGCTGGATTGGGCACTATTTCGGGGGGAGGAATGTAATGGGCTTCTTCACCAAGTTCGGTGACGGTGCCTGCGACCTGGCGCCATTGAGCGGCCTGGTGAAGAACCAGGTGCGTGACATCGCTCGCAGCTTTGGCGCACCGGAAGCGCTAGTGGAAAAAGTGCCGACCGCTGACCTGGAAGACCTGGCGCCAGGCAAGCCGGACGAAGCCTCCCACGGCGTGACCTACAAGCAGATCGACGCCTTCCTGCACGGCGAGCCGGTCAGCCAGGAAGCCTTTGACATCATCGTCGCCACCTACCGCAAAAGCCAACACAAGCGCGAGCTGCCATTCGCGCCTTGAGCGGGCGGTAGAAACACCTGTGGGAGCGAATTCATCCGCAAATGCAGTGGCAAACCACCTCGGCATTTGCGAACGAACCCGCTCCCACAGGTTACACGCTCAGGCTTCGCTTACTTGACGATGACCTTGCCCTTCATCATCGAGATGTGGCCCGGGAAGGTGCAGAAGAAGCTGTAGTCGCCACCGGCTTCCAGCTTGGAAGTGTCGAACTTCACTTCGGTTTCCTTCTCTGGCGCGCCGATCATCTTGGTGTGGGCGATGATCGCGGCGTTGGCGGCGTTGAGGTAATCGTTTTCCAGACCCTTGCTCATGCCCTCGGTGGCAATGCCTTGCATGTCGGCGGTCTTGCTGATCACCAGGTTATGGCCCATGACGTTCTTCGGCAGGCTGCCGGAGTGGGTCAGTTTGACGGTGAACTCTTTGCAGCTCTTGTCGACCGTGAATTCTTTGCTGGTGTAGGACATCTGATCGGTCGATTCCACAGTGACCGAGCACTCGGCTGCAAAGACAGAAGCGCTGGCGAGGGTCAGCAGGGATACCGCTACAGCTTTCGCAAACATCATGAATCTCCTTGGCAGGGTTTTATCGTTGCGAGACTGCCTGAAACCTTTCCTCTCCTCGCTGATATGGGTCAAGGAGGGTCAAGGCGTCAGCCAGTAGATTTGTTCAATGGATTGTATACAACCAATCTAAGTGCACATCATGCCCTCTTAACAGACGATGGGACAACCTCTCATTCAGGAGCAAGTCCCATGACCTTGAGCAACATGATGCGCAGCCTGCTGGCTGCCTACGCGTGTGGAGCCTGTGGCGCGGCGGTCTGCGAGTTCTCCCGCCCCGAGTGAATCGGTGCTTGGAAGCGGCAGGCATGCGTCTTACCCTGTGCACGCATGTGAAGGGAGATGAGCAATGCCTGTACGTTCCATTTGTGTCTTCTGCGGTGCCAGCACCGGCACCCACCCCGCGTATCGCGACGCTGCGGTGGCTCTGGGCCAGGCCATCGCCCGGCGTGGACTGACCCTCGTCTACGGCGGCAGCTCCGTGGGCCTGATGGGCGCCGTCGCCGATGCGGCCATGGCCGCTGGTGGCGAGGTCATCGGCGTCATGCCACAGAGCCTGATCGATGCGGAGATCGGCCATAAAGGCCTGCCACGCCTTGAAGTGGTCGATGGCATGCATGCCCGCAAGGCGCGCATGGCCGAGCTGAGCGATGCCTTCATCGCCCTGCCGGGCGGGCTGGGGACGCTCGAGGAATTGTTCGAAGTCTGGACCTGGGGCCAGCTGGGGTATCACGCCAAGCCGCTGGGTTTGCTGGACGTTAACGGGTTCTATGAAAAGCTTGGCGGGTTCCTCGACCATATCGTCGAAGAAGGCTTCGTAAGGCCACAGCACCGGGCGATGCTGTTGCTCGGCAAGCAGCCGGATGAACTGCTGGATGCGATGGAGGAATTCGTGCCGCCCGTGCTGCCGAAGTGGGTCGACAAGAAGCCTGATTGATCTCGGTTGATAGGCTCAGTATCTAACCTGTGGAAGCGGGTTCACCGGCTCCCACAGGGTTCTATGCCCAGACGATCGATCAGCGCGGAATGACTGGCTGGCGGGGCTTCTTCTTGCCCTTGCCGCCTTTGGCCGCTTCCTTGCGCTCCTTGGCCGCCTGCTGGTTGCGGGCGAACGCCTCGGCCTTGGCCTTCTCACGTTTGTCCCACGGTTTGCTGCCATCGCTGGCGCGCGGCGGCAGGCCGGTGTGTTGGGTCAGGATCTTCTGGTCCTTGCCCACCTTGTGGCTGCCGGATGGGGTCGAGTTCTTGCGGCGGGCGCTCTGATAGCTGTCGGTCTGCGGCTGATGCAGCGGGATCAGCTGATGCTTGCCCGGGCCGATCAGGTCGGCGCGGCCCATGCGTTGCAGCGCCTCACGCAGCATCGGCCACCCCTTCGGATCGTGGTAGCGCAGGAACGCCTTGTGCAGGCGGCGCTGCTCTTCGCTCTTGACGATCTCCACCCCTTCGCTCTTGTAGGTCACCTTGCGCAGCGGGTTCTTGCCCGAGTGGTACATCGCCGTGGCCGAGGCCATGGGCGACGGGTAGAACGCCTGCACCTGATCGGCGCGGAAGCCATTGCCCTTGAGCCACAGCGCGAGGTTCATCATGTCCTCGTCGGTGGTGCCCGGGTGCGCGGCGATGAAGTATGGGATCAGGTACTGCTCCTTGCCCGCTTCCTTCGAGAACTTCTCGAACATGCGCTTGAAGCGGTCATAGGTGCCGATCCCAGGCTTCATCATCTTGTCCAGTGGGCCACGCTCAGTGTGCTCCGGGGCGATCTTGAGGTAGCCACCGACGTGATGGGTCACCAGCTCCTTGACGTACTCCGGGGACTCCACGGCCAGGTCGTAGCGCAGGCCCGAGGCGATCAGGATCTTCTTCACACCCGGCAGAGCACGCGCCTTGCGGTACAGCTCGATCAGCGAGCTGTGGTCGGTGTTGAGGTTCTCGCAGATGCCAGGGAACACGCAGGACGGCTTGCGGCAGTGCTTCTCGATCTCGTGGCTCTTGCAGGCGATCCGGTACATGTTGGCGGTCGGGCCGCCCAGGTCGGAGACCACGCCGGTGAAACCCGGGACCTTGTCACGCATTTCCTCGATCTCACGAATGATCGAGTCGTGGGAACGGTTCTGGATGATGCGGCCTTCGTGTTCGGTGATCGAGCAGAAAGTGCAGCCGCCGAAGCAGCCACGCATGATATTCACCGAGAAGCGAATCATCTCGTAGGCTGGGATGCGCTCCTTGCCATAGGCCGGATGCGGGACGCGCGCGTAGGGCATGCCGAACACGTAGTCCATTTCCTCGGTGCTCATCGGGATGGGCGGCGGGTTGAACCACACGTCCACTTCGCCGTGCTTCTGCACCAGGGCGCGAGCGTTACCGGGGTTGGTCTCCAGGTGCAGCACGCGGTTGGCGTGAGCGTAGAGGACCGGGTCGTTGCGCACCTTCTCGAACGACGGCAGGCGGATCACCGACTTTTCGCGGGTCATGCGCGGGCTGTCCAGGATCTGCACGACCTTGGCTTCGTTCGGGTCCTCGACCTCGCCCTTGGCCTGCTCGATGGCGCAGGCCTGGGTGTCCTGGGTATTGACGTAGGGGTTGATGATCTTGTCGACCCGGCCCGGGCGGTCGATGCGGGTGGAGTCGATCTCGTACCAACCCTCCGGGGTGTCGCGACGCACGAAGGCGGTACCGCGCACATCGGTGATGCTCTCGATGCTTTCGCCCTGGGACAGGCGCTGGGCGACTTCGACGATGGCGCGCTCGGCGTTGCCGTACAGCAGGATATCGGCGCTGGCGTCGATCAGGATCGAATGACGGACTTTGTCCTGCCAGTAGTCGTAGTGGGCGATACGGCGCAAGGAGGCTTCGATGCCGCCAAGCACGATAGGCACATGCTTGTAGGCTTCCTTGCAGCGTTGGCTGTACACCAGGCTCGCCCGGTCAGGACGCTTGCCGGCCAGGCCACCCGGGGTGTAGGCGTCGTCGGAACGGATCTTCTTGTCCGCGGTGTAGCGGTTGATCATCGAGTCCATGTTGCCTGCCGCGACGCCGAAGAACAGGTTCGGCTCGCCAAGCTTCATGAAGTCGTCCTTCGACTGCCAGTTTGGCTGGGCGATGATGCCTACACGAAAGCCCTGGGCCTCCAACAGGCGGCCAATAATGGCCATGCCGAACGACGGATGGTCGACGTAGGCGTCACCGGTCACGATGATGATGTCGCAGGAATCCCAGCCGAGCTGATCCATCTCCTCCCTGCTCATAGGCAGGAACGGTGCCGGCCCGAAGCATTCGGCCCAGTACTTGGGATAGTCGTAGAGTGGTTTGGCTGCTTGCATGTCAGTGACCGGTTCTGGTGTGCAGGGAAATCGCGGGCGCGGAATATAGCACAAAATTTGATCAAATCCGACGGTAGTGGTCGGATTCGTGGAGGAGGCTTGAGGAGCGCTTCGCGCGCCATCGCAGGGTGTCGCCGCTCACAGCCAAGCGCTCACCCTACGGGAGCCTGCGCGGAGCCCTGAAACGGCCCCGGAGCTCAACGGTTATTCGTCGTCGTCGAAGTTGTACATGCCCGGGGCGAGGTTCTCGAAGCGGGTGTACTTGCCGATGAACGCCAGGCGGATGAAGCCAATGGGGCCGTTACGCTGCTTACCGATGATGATTTCAGCGACGCCCTTGTGCTCGGTCTCGGGGTGATACACCTCGTCACGGTAGACGAACATGATCACGTCGGCGTCCTGCTCGATCGCTCCGGATTCACGCAAGTCGGAGTTCACCGGACGCTTGTTCGGGCGCTGTTCAAGGGAGCGGTTGAGCTGCGACAGGGCAATGACCGGGCAGTTGAATTCCTTGGCCAAGGCCTTGAGCGAGCGGGAAATCTCGGAGATCTCGTTGGTCCGGTTGTCGCCGCTGGAGCCGGGGATCTGCATCAGCTGCAGGTAGTCGACCATGATCATGGCGATATCGCCATGCTCGCGCACCAGACGCCGGGTGCGGGCGCGCATTTCCGAAGGGCTGATGCCGGCGGTATCGTCAATGAACAGCTTGCGGTCGTTGAGCAGGTTGACCGCCGAGGTCAGGCGCGGCCAGTCGTCATCGTCCAGCTGGCCGGAACGCACCTTGGTCTGGTCAATGCGCCCGAGGGACGACAGCATACGCATGATCAGGGCATCACCGGGCATCTCCAGGGAGAACACCAGCACCGCCTTGTCGCTGCGCAATACCGCGTTCTCCACCAGGTTCATGGCGAAGGTGGTCTTGCCCATCGAAGGACGGCCCGCGACGATGATCAGGTCCGCCGGCTGCAGGCCGCTGGTTTTCTCGTCCAGGTCGGTATAGCCGGTGGAAAGGCCGGTGATGTCGCTGTCGGAGTTGAACAGCGTGTCGATGCGATCGATGGCCTTGGTCAACAGCTCGTTGACACCCACTGGGCCGCCGGTCTTGGGCCGCGCTTCAGCGATCTGGAAGATCTGCCGCTCGGCATCATCGAGGATTTCCGCGGCGTTGCGCCCCTGGGGGTTGAAGGCGTTGTCGGCGATGTCGGTGCTGATACTGATCAGCTGGCGCAGCGTGGCCCGCTCGCGGATGATCGCGGCATAGGCCTTGATGTTGGCCACCGACGGCGTGTTCTTGGCAAGTTCGGCCAGGTACGCCAGGCCGCCGATCTGGGACGACAGGCCTTCTTTGTCCAGCTGTTCGTGCAGGGTGACCACGTCGAACGGCTGGTTCTGATCCACCAGCTTGTGAATGGCGCGGAAGATCAGGCGGTGGTCATGTCGATAGAAATCACCGTCTGAGACCTGGTCCAGCACCCGCTCCCATGCGTTGTTGTCCAGCATCAGGCCACCGAGCACGGCCTGTTCGGCCTCGATGGAATGCGGCGGCACCTTGAGGGCGGCGGTCTGTAGGTCTAGCTGTTCGGGATTGCTGATCTCGTTCATGTCCACGCGAAAAATCTGGGTGATGAAAAAGACAAAGGGCACGACCTGCATGATGCAGGACCGTGCCCGATGTTAACCGGCTAGCCCCAAGGAGCCAACCGATTCGCGGCAGCTTAGGCTGCGACGACAACCACGCGAACGGTGGCTTCAACGTCGCTGTGCAGGTGCACGGCAACGTCGTATTCGCCGACGTTACGGATGGTGCCGTTCGGCAGACGAACTTCAGCCTTGGCCACTTCAACGCCGGAGGCGGTCAGGGCGTCAGCGATGTCGTGGGTGCCGATCGAACCGAACAGCTTGCCTTCGTCACCAGCGGTGGCAGTGATGGTCACTTCCAGCTCGGCCAGTTGAGCAGCACGGCTTTCAGCCGAAGCCTTACGCTCAGCAGCAGCTTTTTCCAGCTCAGCGCGACGCTCTTCGAACGCAGCCAGGTTGACGGCGTTGGCAACGACGGCCTTGCCGAAAGGCAGCAGGAAGTTACGGCCGTAACCACCTTTTACTTTTACTTTGTCGCCCAGGTTGCCCAGGTTGGCGACTTTTTCCAGCAGGATCAGTTCCATTTGGTAAAACCTCTTAACTTTTAACCTTCACCGTTCGCGGAATCGTCACCCTGGTGAGGGGACTTGCGACCGCGAAAATCAATCAGGCTATCGACAATGGCCAAGACCACGAGCAACGGATAAGTCAGCTGCATGAACAGCACCAGCGTCACGTACAACCCCACCAGCCAGAACTTGGCCAGGCGCTTCTGGGCCACCAACCCATGCAGCAGGGCGATCCCCGCGAACATGAGCGGTACACTGCACAGCGGCGTCAGCAATGCCAGGCCGGAACCAAGGTTCGGACCGAACAGCATGCAGGCCAACAGCACCAGCATCGGCACCAGGGGAATCCGCACCGCGTGAAACTCGCGACCGAAACCTCCCGGGTTGTACAACACGGCTTGCCAGTAGCGGCCCAACATCAGGGCCAGCACACTGACAACTTGCAACAGGGCCGCAATCAGGCCGCCGAGCACCGGTACGATGAGGCTTCCAAGGTGTGCCTGTTCCTCTACCGACAACTGCTGGTAGAGGCCGTCGAGCATCTGCGGCAGGGCTTTTTCAAGCGCTCGCGCCAGAGCTTCAATCGGTTCGCGGAACACCGAACCAAGCACAACACCGTACAACAGGCCCAGGGCGATGCTGGACAACAGCACCCGGTTCCAGGAATGCCCAGCGCGCAAAAGCGCAGCCAGCCCCAGCGTCCCCAGCAGCACCATCAGGGTGCGTGGCTCGCCGAAGATCCACCAGGCCAACGCCGGGAGGATGCCCCAGACGATGACCGAGGAAGCGTCCTTGAAACCACGCCGCAGGAACACCAGGCTCCCGGCGGCGGCACTCAACCAGAACAACAGCGGCAACGCCGCACAACCGGCCACCACAATGGAGGCCTGCACACGACCGCGCATGATGAAATCAGCCAACGCTCGCATGCTTATCCCTTGCTACTTGTCGACGACCCGGTCTCAGCGGCCGTGGCTGTCGGTGTAGGGCAGCAGGGCCAGGAAGCGGGCGCGCTTGATAGCGGTAGCCAGCTGACGCTGATAACGAGCTTTGGTACCGGTGATACGGCTTGGAACGATCTTGCCGGTTTCGGATACGTAAGCTTTCAGGGTGTTGAGATCTTTGTAGTCAATCTCTTTCACGTCTTCAGCAGTGAAGCGGCAGAATTTACGACGACGGAAGAAACGTGCCATGTAATAGGCTCCTCAAAAAGGTCCGTGGATTACTCGTCAGCGTTATCGCTGTTGTCGCTGTCGTTGCTGTCGTCGCCATCGACGCCATCAGCAGCTTCAGGACGCTCACGACGCTCACGGCGCTCGCTGCGGTTCTCTTCGGCCTTCAGCATCTCGGACGGGCCAGTGACGGCTTCGTCGCGACGGATGATCAGGTTACGGATCACGGCATCGTTGTAGCGGAAGTTGTCTTCCAGCTCGGCCAGGGCCTTGCCGGTGCACTCAACGTTCAGCATCACGTAGTGAGCCTTGTGAACGTTGTTGATGGCGTAGGCCAGCTGACGACGGCCCCAGTCTTCCAGGCGGTGGATCTTGCCGCCGTCTTCTTCGATCAGCTTGGTGTAACGCTCAACCATGCCGCCGACTTGCTCGCTCTGGTCCGGGTGAACCAGGAAGATGATTTCGTAATGACGCATGAATGCTCCTTACGGGTTAGTAGTCTGCCAGCACTCTGGTCAGACAAGGAGTGAATGACACTGTATGTCTTGCCTTGGAAAGAGGCACATGCGCGCCTGCCTGCTCGGCAAGGGGCGCAATTGTAGAGAAGGCGGGAAGCACAAGCAAGGTGATTGGTGATTATTTGAACAGCCGGAAACATATTCGCAGGCTGTCCAAACCTATTCGCGGGTAACCCCACCCCACAGAGGGCACCGCCAGCCTGCCGGAGTGGGTTTACCCGCGAACAGCATCAGCCCTTGGCCTGGCGCTGACGCACGGCCTCGAACAGGCATACCCCGGTGGCCACCGACACGTTCAGGCTACTGACGCTACCGGCCATCGGCAATTTGACCAGGAAGTCGCAGTGCTCGCGGGTCAGACGACGCATGCCCTTACCCTCGGCGCCCATGATCATCACCAGCGGCCCCGTCAGGTCCTGCTGATAGATCTCTTGTTCGGCCTCGCCCGCGGTCCCGACCACCCACAGTCCGCGCTGCTGGAGTTTTTCCAGGGTACGGGCCAGGTTGGTTACCGCCACCAGCGGGATCACCTCAGCAGCGCCGCAGGCAACCTTGCGCACCACCGCAGTGAGGGTTGCCGACTTGTCCTTGGGAATCACCACGGCCGTGACACCGGCAGCATCGGCGGTGCGCAGACAGGCGCCTAGGTTATGCGGATCGGTGACTCCGTCCAGCACTAGGATCAGCGGCGGTCGTTCGGCACGCTCGAGCAGTTCGTCGAGCATGGCCTCGCCCCACACCTGGCTCGGGCTGACCTCGGCGACGACGCCTTGGTGCACACCTTCCACCCAGGCGTCGAGCTCACGGCGCTCGGCCTGACCGACCGGCACGCGGTTTTCCGCGGCCAGGGCCAGCAAGCCCTGAATACGCGGTTCGCTGCGTCCTTCGGACAACCAGATCTGCTTGACCCGCTTGGGATGGTGCTGCAACAGCCCCTGCACGGCATGCACGCCGTAGATTTTTTCCAGCTGACTCATGACTTGTTCTTGCCCTTGCGCGGCGCGCCGGACTTCGACGGCCCCTTGCGATGCTTGGTCGGTTTGCCGGAAGCCTTGGCGCCCTTCTCAGACTTACCGCTGGCGTGGCTGTGACGGGCCTCGCTCATCAGCGCCTTTTTCATTTCACGGCTTTTGCGCACTTCGGCGTTACGCTGCACGGCATCCTTGGGGAAGTACGCCTCAGCAGCTTCGCTCTTGCGACTGCGCGGCTTAGGCGAGATCTTCGCCTCGGAAACCACTGCAGGCTCCGCCCCAGGTGCCTCTTTTTTACCAGCAGCGCCAGCAGGCTTGCGCCCTACGGGAGCGTTGACGCTCGCCTCGGACATTTCGAAGTCGATCTTGCGCTGCTCCAGGTCGACACGCATGACCTTGACTTCGACGGTATCGCCCAGACGGAAACTGCGACCGCTGCGCTCACCGGACAGGCGGTGGTGCACCGGGTCGAAGTGGTAGTAGTCACCCGGCAAGGCGCTGACGTGCACCAGGCCTTCCACATAGATGTCGGTCAGCTCGATGAACAGGCCGAAGCCGGTCACGGCGGTGATCACGCCCGGGAAAGTCTCGCCGACGCGGTCGCGCATGTATTCGCACTTGAGCCAGTTGACCACATCGCGCGTGGCCTCATCGGCGCGCCGCTCGGTCATCGAGCATTGCTCACCCATTTGGTCCAGGGTGTTCTCGTCGTACGGGTAGATGCGCGCCTTCGGAATGCTCATCGCACCAGCCCGCTTGACGTGCGGCGTGTCGATCTTCGAGCGGATCACGCTGCGGATGGCGCGGTGCACCAGCAGGTCCGGGTAGCGGCGGATCGGCGAGGTGAAGTGGGTGTAAGCCTCGTAGTTCAGGCCGAAGTGGCCGTTGTTCTCGACGCTGTACACCGCCTGGCTCAGCGAGCGCAGCATGACGGTCTGGATCAGATGGAAATCCGGGCGCCCGGCAATGCTCGCCAGCAGAGCCTGGTAGTCCTTCGGCGAAGGCTCCTTGCCCTTGTGCAGCGACAGACCGAGCTCACCGAGGAAGGCGCGCAGTTTTTCCAGGCGCTCCGGTGGCGGACCATCGTGCACACGGTACAGCGCCGGGACGCCGTGCTTCTGCAGGAACTCAGCGGTGGCCACGTTGGCCGCCAACATGCATTCCTCGATCAGCTTGTGGGCATCGTTGCGTACAGTCGGGCGAATTTCATCGATCTTGCGGTCTTCACCGAAGATGATGCGGGTTTCCTGGGTCTCGAAGTCGATCGCGCCACGGGTGTGACGAGCCGCTACCAGTGCCTTGTACAGGGCATAGAGGTGCTTGAGGTCGGGCAGTACCGCGCTGTACTCCTCGCGCAGAGCCTTGCCTTCGCGGGTACGGGCATGTTCGAGCATGCTGCTGACCTTGTTGTAGGTCAGACGGGCATGGGAGTGGATCACCGCTTCGTAGAACTGGTAGTCGACCATCTGGCCGGCCTTGTTGATGGTCATTTCGCAGACCATGGCCAGGCGATCGACATGCGGGTTCAGCGAACACAGGCCGTTGGACAGTTCCTCAGGCAGCATCGGAATCACGCGCTCGGGGAAGTACACCGAGTTACCGCGTTGCTGGGCCTCGACATCCAGGGCCGAGCCCAGACGCACGTAGCTGGAGACGTCGGCGATCGCCACGTAGAGGCGCCAGCCGCCCGAGAACAGCCGCAGCTTGCCCAGAGGCTCGCAATAGACGGCGTCGTCGAAGTCGCGCGCGTCCTCACCGTCGATGGTGACGAACGGAAGGTGGCGCAGGTCGATGCGCTTTTCCTTGTCCTTCTCTTCGACTTCGGAGCGGAACTTGCGCGCTTCCTTGATCACATCCTTAGGCCAGACGTGAGGAATGTCGTAGCTGCGCAGCGCGACATCGATCTCCATGCCTGGCGCCATGTAGTTGCCGATCACCTCGACCACATCGCCCTGGGGCTGGAAACGCGGGGTAGGCCAATGGGTGATCTTGATCTCGACGAATTGGCCGATCTTGGCGCCACCGTTACGCCCGGCGGTCACCAGCACTTCCTGCTGGATCTTCGGGTTGTCCGGGGTGACATAGCCAATACCACCTTCCTCGAAGTAGCGGCCAACCACACTCTCATGGGCACGGGAGATGATCTCGACCAGGGCACCTTCACGGCGGCCACGGCGATCGACACCGGAAACCCGGGCCAGGCCGCGGTCACCGTCGAACACCAGGCGCATCTGTGCAGGGCTCAGGAAGAGGTCTTCACTGCCGTCGTCAGGGATCAGGAAACCGAAACCATCGCGGTGGCCGGAGACACGACCGCAGATCAGGTCCAGCTTGTCTACCGGGGCATAGGTGCCGCGCCGGGTATAGATAAGCTGACCATCACGCTCCATGGCGCGCAGACGGCGGCGCAGGGCTTCGATCTGGTCTTCTTCGTGCAGGCCGAACTCGGCGGCCAGCTCTTCGCGGGCGGCCGGCTCGCCACGGTCGGCGAGACGCTGCAGGATCAGCTCACGGCTTGGGATGGGATTATCGTATTTTTCCGCTTCGCGAGCGGCCTCGGGATCGAGGGATTGCCAATCGGCCATCAGAAGGGGTTCACCTTGGGGTATATAGATAGGAATTCTGGCATAGGCGTATTGAAACCGGAAATGTCTGCCTTGGACAGCCCCAGCGGAGCGTCGAGATAGAGGCAATAGCCCTGCGGAATCAACAAGTTGAATTTTTTGAAATTTTTTTTGATCCGGGGCTTTACAGCCCTCAGGAGCGTCCGTATAGTGCGCACCACAACGACGGACAGCCGACGTTGTAGTTGAGATGAAACGCGATGTAAAGCATCATGTGACCTCGACGAAATGTGTGCCCAGGTGGCGGAATTGGTAGACGCGCTGGTTTCAGGTATCAGTGGCTTAACGGCCGTGGAAGTTCGAGTCTTCTCCTGGGCACCAAATATTTCGAGCGATAGATAGCAAATTGTCTGTCACTCAGCAACATGATTCATGCTGTAGATGTAAAAGCTTTGCCCAGGTGGCGGAATTGGTAGACGCGCTGGTTTCAGGTATCAGTGACTTAACGGTCGTGGAAGTTCGAGTCTTCTCCTGGGCACCATATAAAAACCCACTAGCTTGCTAGTGGGTTTTTTCTTGCCTGCGATTTAACCGCCCCCTCACCCGAGAACACCGACAAGCGCCACGCATCCTCCATCTCGGGGAAACCCGCCCCCCCGAAAATGGGCGCACGCCTTTTCGCCCTTTGTCTATTCATGAATTTCTCGCCACACGGCCACTTGAGAAACGATTTCGTTTACCATTGTTTCGAAATATGTAGCCGTAAGCGAGGAAGTACCCGCATGACGATCCGCCCGCAACTGCTGATGCGCAGCCTGGCCGCCGCCCTCTTCGGCCTGGTGATCGGCGCACCGGCCGCCTTGGCTGACGAACCGGTCACCCTGACCCTGTACAACGGCCAGCACAAGGAAATCGGCGAAGCTATCGCCAAGGCCTATGAGGCCAAGACCGGCATCCATATCAATATTCGCAAGGGCAGCAGCAACCAGCTGGCCAGCCAGATCATCGAGGAAGGCGATCGCTCGCCCGCCGATGTCATCTATACCGAAGAATCCCCACCCCTGAACAACCTGGGCGAACTAGGCCTGCTGGCAAAAATCGACGCAGCGACCCTGGACATGCTGCCCAAGGAATACGTCGGCGCCAACGGCACCTGGATGGGCGTGACCGCGCGGACCCGCATCGTGGTGTTCAACCCGAAGAAGATCGACGAGAAGGATCTGCCGCAAAGCGTGATGGACTTTGCCAACCCCGAATGGGATGGCCGTGTTGGCTACGTGCCCACCAGCGGCGCCTTCCAGGAGCAGGCCGTGGCCATCCTCAAGCTGCATGGCCGCGAAGCGACCGAGGAATGGCTCACCGGCCTCAAGGCCTTCGGCAAGGCCTATACCAACAACATGGTCGCCCTCAAAGCGGTGGAGCGCGGTGAAGTCGATACCGTGCTGGTGAACAACTACTACTGGTATGCCCTCAAACGCGAGCGCGGCCAGCTGGACTCCAAGCTCTACTACCTGGCCGACGGCGACGCCGGCAACCTGGTGACCATCTCCGGTGCTGGCGCAGTCAAGGCCAGCAAGCACCCGAAAGAAGCCCAGGCCCTGCTCAACTGGATGGCCAGCGAAGAAGGCCAGCGTGTCATCACCCAGACCACCGCCGAATACCCGCTGCATAAAGGCATGATCTCCGATCAAGGCCTGAAACCGTTCGAAGAGCTGCGCCCACCGAAGATCTCGCCGGCCGACCTTGGCAATGCCGAGGAAGCCTTGGAACTTGAACGCGAGGTCGGCCTGCTCTGATGACCGCCGCCCTGCCCCAGCCTGCCCTGGCGCGCTTCGTGCCACGCCGCAAGCGCCCCTCGATCTGGGTGATGCTGCCTGTCCTGTTCCTGGTGGCGATGAGCTTGCTGCCATTGCTCTATGTCGCCCTCAAGGCATGGCAAGCTGGCTGGCATGAAGCCTTTCGCCTGCTCTGGCGCCCCTTCGTCTGGGGGCTGCTGCGCAACACCTTGATGCTGATGGTGGGCGTCACGGTGGCCTGTCTGATCGTCGGACTGGCATTGGCCTGGCTGCTGGAGCGCAGCGACCTGCCCGGTCGTCGCCTATGGGGTGTGGTGCTGTGTCTGCCGTTTGCAGTGCCTTCGTTTGTCAGCAGCTTTACCTGGGTGTCACTGAGTTCGGACTTCGAGGGCCTGGGCGGGGCGATCCTGGTCATGGCGCTGTCCAAGTATCCGTTGGTATTCCTACCGGTGGCCGCGACGCTGCGCAACCTCGACACGTCTTTGGAAGAATCGGCGCGCACCTTGGGCTGCAGCCGCTGGGGCGTGTTCTTCAAGGTTACCCTCCCCCTGCTGTGGCCTTCGATGATCGGCGGTGCGCTGCTGATCGCCCTGCACATGCTGGTTGAATTCGGCGCCCTGTCCATCCTGGGCCTGCAGACCTTCACGACAGCGATCTACCAGCAATTCGAACTGGAGTTCAGCAACGCCAACGCGGCCATGCTCTCGGCGGTGCTGCTGGCGTTATGCTTGGCGATGCTCTGGCTGGAATTGCGCGTGCGCGGCAAAGCGCGCCATGTGCGAATCGGCCAAGGCGTGGCACGTCGTGGCCAACCAGTTCGCCTGCGAAGCTGGATGCCATTGGGGCAACTTTTCTGCCTGGCACTGGCTGTACTGGGCAGCGGTATTCCCTTGGCCATGCTCGGCTATTGGTTGAGCGTGGGCTCATCGGCAGCATTCCCGATCACGGAAATCGGCAAGGCGCTGCTGACGTCGCTGTCGGTCTCTCTGGGCGGCGCTGGTTTTTGCGTGTTGCTGGCGCTGCCCATCAGCTTCCTGGTGGTGCGCTACAAAGGCCGCCTGGCGATCTGGGCCGAGCGCCTGCCCTACCTGCTGCATGCCCTGCCAGGGCTGGTGATCGCGCTGACGCTGGTGTTCTTCGCCTTGCACTATGTGCCGGCGCTTTACCAGACATCCGCCCTGCTGCTGCTGGCCTATGCCCTGCTGTTCTTGCCGCTGGCCCAGGCACCGGTACGCACAGCCCTCAACAAGGCTTCACCGACACTCGAAGAGGCGGCCCGCACCTTGGGCGCCAGCAGCCTTGGCGCCTTCTGCCGGGTGACGCTGCCGATCATCTTCCCCGCGCTGGCGGCGGCCTTTGCCTTGGTGTTCCTCGACGCCATGAAAGAGCTGACCGCTACGCTGCTGCTCAGCCCGACCGGCATGACCACCCTGGCGACCGAAGTCTGGGCGCATACCGCCAACGTCGAATTCGCGGCAGCGGCGCCTTATGCGGCGCTGTTGATCGTGGTTTCGGGGTTGCCGGTGTATCTTCTGACGACACGGATGTATCTGAACAAGGCGTAAACCTTTTCGCAGAACCCACCCTGCAGGACCTTGGGGCTGCCTTGCACACCCAAGGTCCGGCAGGGCAACAGTTGCCCAGTCACAACCCCCAACGATCTTTTTCAGGCGCGGAACTGCCCCAGGCTCGCCCGCAACTGCGCCGCCAGGTCATCCAGCACCTTGCTACTGGCCGTGGTCTGCATCACCACTTGCGCCGATCGCTCGGCCTGCGCATGAATGTTCTCCACCCGCCCGCGCACAGCCTGCGCCCCATTGGCCTGCTGCTCAGCCGCCCGGGTCGCCAGGCCAATGGCCGAATGCACCTGTTCGACCGCCGCCTGCACCGACTGCTGGCGGCGCTCGTTATCACGCAGCACCAGCAATCCTTCGCTGGCCTGGCGACCGGCCTGACCGATGGTCGCCACCGCCTCTTTAGCACCCGCCTGCAAGGCGGCGATATGCGCCTGGATATCGCCCGTGGAACTCTGGGTCTTGCTTGCCAGGGCGCGCACCTCATCGGCGACCACGGCAAAGCCGCGCCCAGTCTCGCCGGCCCGGGCAGCCTCGATGGCGGCGTTGAGCGCCAGCAAGTTGGTTTGCTCGGCGATGCCGTGAATCACGGTCAGTACCACTTCGATCTGTTCGCTCTGCTTGGCCAGCCGCTCGATCACCTGAGAGCCTGTCTCCACCTCCCCGGCCAGGTTCTCGATCAGACGCGCCAGCTGGGTGGAAGCGCGACTGTTCTCGTCAGTGGCCTGGCGAATATCCACTACCTGCTGCAAGGCGGCTTGCATGGCCTGGCTTTCGGCCTGGGCCTCATCCGCCATGCTCGAAAGGTCACGCAGGCTGGCAGCAACTTCATCACGTTGCAGCGCAGCGGCTGCGTCGGCGCCCGCATTGCGCTGAGCCATGGTGTCGATCTCCACCCCCGTACGCTGAGCCACTTCGCCAGCCTCACGGACGATGGGCTGCAGCTTGTCGACAAAGCGATTGACCGCAGAGGCCATGTCGCCGATCTCGTCACGGCTGTCGAGGGTCACTCGCTTGGTCAGATCGCCCTCTCCCGCCGCCAGGTCATTCAGCGCCCCAATCAACAGGCGCAGCTTGTTGACCACACGGCGCCCCAGCACCACGGCGACGACAAGAAGCACACCCAACCCCACCAGCACCAGGCCTAAGCCGATCCGCCAGCGCAGCTCGGCAGCGGCATCACGCACCGTTTGCGCGGTATTGGCCTGCATGGCGGTAGCGCTGTTCTGTGCCGTCTCAAGGCGCGCCCGCAGGGCCTTGCCGCTATCGGCGGCGGCTGCCACGAGGCTATCGCCCACCAGTTGCTCGCCGCTGGCGATCAAGGTCGCAAAGCGCTGGTCCAGCGCCTTGAGTTCCTGCTCCACGCCAGCGGTGGATACGCCCATCAGCACCTTGCCGATCTCGGCGCCATTGGGGTTGATAGAGGCCTCGACGTAGTACACCGAAGGGTCCTTGCGCGCAGCATCGAGCACCTTGTCCAAGGCACGCTCACCCTGCCCGCGCTCGATCAGCACCTGGTTGATGGGGTTTTGCCTGTTCAGATAGCGGGTCAGGTGCTGGCCCTGGGCGTCGTCGTAAATGACAAACAACACGTTCGGATTGCGCTGGGCGCGACGTGCGAAGTCCGAGAGCGTGGGTACGTCGTTGTCCCAGATGGCGCGCGGCGCAACCGAGGCCAGCAGCTCGGCCATGTCGTTGGCCGAATCCTTGAGGTTCTTCTCCAGCGTCATACGCAGTTGCTGCTGCTCGCTCTGCAGCCGCTCGGAAAGACCAGCGCTCAAGCGCTGGCGGGTACTGGCCGAGAGGCTGTCGAGCCCGGCGCGGACATCCTGCCCGGCCTGCTCCAGCTCGCCGGCCAGTTTCTGGCTGTCGCTGCCCAGGCGTGCGCCCAAATCGGCTTCCAGGGCCGTGACCGTGCTCCGCGTCAGTGCAACGGCAACCAGCACCTGCACCAGAAGAGCGATACCAAGTGCAACAAACACTGGCCGCAAGAGGCGGCTTCGTAACAGTGAAAGAATGGCAGACACGTTGTAACTCCCGTGTTTTCTGGCGCCATTACTTTGATGGCGCTGACAGGAGTTTCATACAGCAAGGGCTGTGCCCAGCGCAGCAGGGATAAACGCCAATGTCTGGCGCCGGGCATGGCATTTCTGCATAGCGCCCAAATGAAAACGCCGCGCCTCCTTGCGGGGGCGCGGCGTTCAATCAACGGCCGAGGCGGCTGATCAGGCGAACGGATGACGCAGCACGATGGTCTCGTTGCGATCCGGGCCAGTCGAGATGATGTCGATCGGCGCGCCGATCAGCTCCTCGATGCGCTTGATGTAGGCGCGGGCGTTGGCCGGCAGTTCTTCCAGGGTTTTCACGCCCACGGTCGACTCGCTCCAGCCTGACATCTTTTCATACACCGGCTCCAGGCCGATGTAGCTGTCGGCGTCGGAAGGCGCGTCGATGACCGCACCGTTCTCGTTCTTGTAGCCAACGCAGATGTTGATGGTTTCCAGTCCATCCAGTACGTCCAGCTTGGTCAGGCAGATGCCCGAGATGCTGTTGACATCGATGGCGCGACGCAGGATCACGGCATCGAACCAGCCGCAGCGACGAGCACGACCGGTGGTGGAACCGAACTCATGACCACGCTTGGCCAGGGTGGCGCCAGTTTCGTCGAACAGCTCGGTCGGGAACGGGCCGGAACCTACGCGGGTGGTGTAGGCCTTGGTGATGCCGAGGATGTAGTCCAGGTACATCGGGCCAACGCCGGAACCGGTGGAGATACCGCCAGCGGTGGTGTTGGAGCTGGTGACGTACGGGTAGGTGCCGTGGTCGATGTCCAGCAGCGAGCCCTGGGCGCCTTCGAACATGATGTCCTTGCCGGCGCGGCGCAGGTTGTGCAATTCGGCGGTGACGTCGAGCATCATCGGCTTGAGCTGCTCGGCGTAGGCCATGCACTCGTCCAGGGTCTGCTGGAAGTCGATGGCCGGCTCTTTGTAGTAGTTCACCAGCTGGAAGTTGTGGTAATCCAGCAGCTCGCCGAGCTTGGCGGCAAAACGCTCGCGGTGGAACAGATCACCAACGCGCAGGCCGCGACGAGCGACCTTGTCTTCGTAGGCTGGGCCGATACCACGGCCAGTGGTACCGATCTTGGCTTCGCCACGAGCCTTTTCACGGGCCTGGTCGAGGGCCACGTGGTAGGACAGGATCAGCGGAGCAGCCGGGCTGATGCGCAGGCGCTCGCGCACCGGCACACCCTTCTCTTCCAGCTTGGTGATTTCACGCATCAAGGCATCCGGTGCAACGACCACGCCGTTGCCGATCAGGCACTGCACGCCCTCACGCAGGATGCCGGAAGGAATCAGGTGCAGAACGGTCTTCTCACCGTTGATCACCAGGGTGTGACCCGCGTTGTGGCCACCTTGGTAGCGCACTACGGCGGCAGCATGTTCGGTCAGCAGATCGACGATCTTGCCTTTGCCCTCATCACCCCACTGGGTGCCCAGGACGACGACATTCTTACCCATAACACTTGTCCTCATTCACGCAAACTTGGTTGCCGGCCTACGGCCGACGAAGAAACTCACTGGGTCAGCGGCAGTACCTGCCAGCGCCCGTCTTGCTGAATCAATTGCCGATCACAATCCGCCTCGAGAGCAGCACTCAACGGCTGGCCAGGCAGGGCCTGGACCACACGCTGGCCCTCGTTGCGCAACTGGCAGACCATCTGCCAGAGGGCCGTGTCGCCACTGTCGGGCATCCAGATCCCGCCAGAAGGCAATACGACCTCCGCTCGCCCCAGTGTGACCAGGGTCTTCAAATCCGTGGAGAAACCGGTAGCCGGGCGCGCCCGGCCAAAGTCGGCGCCGATATCGTCGTAGCGCCCGCCCTGGGCGATCGACTGACCGACACCTGGAACGAACACCGCGAACACCACGCCGGTGTGATAGTGATAACCGCGCAGCTCGCCCAGGTCGAAGTACAGCGGCAAGTCCGGATAACGCGCCGCCAGGCGATCGGCGATCGCCAGCAGGTCATCCAGTGCCGCCAATACGCTGGCCGGCGCGCGTCCCAACCGAACACGGGCCTCGGCCAGCACTTCGCGGCTACCGCACAGCTCGGTCAGTGCACGCAGCATGTTGCCCAGATCCTTCGGCAGGTCGGCGGTCAGGGCCTGCACTTCATCGACGGCCTTGCGCTGCAGGGCGTCGAACAACTGCTGCTCGACAGCGCCGGACAAGCCGGCGGCACGGGCCAGGCCGCGGTAGATGCCTACATGGCCGAGGTCCATGTGCACATCGGCGACATCGGTCAGTTGCAGCGTGGCGAGCATCAGGCTGATGACCTCGACATCGCTGGTGGGGCTGGCATCGCCGTACAATTCGGCGCCGAGTTGAATCGGGCTGCGCGAAGTAGACAGGGCGCGGGGTTGGGCATGCAGAACGCTACCGGCATAACACAGACGGCTCGGCCCTTCGCGACGCAGGGTATGGGCGTCGATACGCGCTACCTGCGGGGTGAAGTCGGCGCGGAAGCCCATCAGGCGGCCGGACTGCGGGTCGACCACCTTGAAGGTGCGCTGATCCAGGTCCTGTCCGGCACCGGTGAGCAGCGATTCCAGGTACTCGATATGCGGGGTGACGACCAGCTCGTAACCCCAACTCTGGAACAGGTCCAACACCTGGCGACGCGCGATCTCGATGCGCGCAGCCTCAGGCGGCAGTACTTCCTCGATGCCATCTGGCAGCAGCCAGCGGTCTACCGTTGCCATTACGCCATTTCCCCTCTGGTCCGGGCGGCTCGCGAGCGGGCGAGCCGTCAGTGAAGCAGGCATTGGCGCACAGCAGCGGGCAGCACTGATCCCAGCGCTACCACCGTACCCAATACCCTCGAATAGCCTTGCGAGCTGACCAAACCGTCAACCGGCGCGTTGCCGATCAACCTTGCAGACGCAAAAAAGCCGGGAATTTCCCGGCTGACTCATCATACACCCCTTTTCCTTCAGGATGCACCCCGCTTGGCATTTTAGCTGCCGGGCGGGGTGCGTCCTTCAGGAGAAGTTCAAGGCTTGCTCTTGTCCAGGAAGCGGAAGAACTCGTTCTTCGGATCCAGGACCAATACGTCGCTCTTGCTGGAGAAGCTCTCGCGGTATGCCTGCAGGCTACGGTAGAACGCATAGAAATCCGCGTCCTGGTTGTAGGCCTTGGCATAGATGGCGGCCGCCTGGGCGTCGCCATCACCACGGGTCTCTTCCGCCTCGCGATAGGCCTCGGCCAGCAGTACACGGCGCTGACGGTCAGCATCGGCGCGGATACCTTCAGCCAGTTCGTTACCCTTGGCCCGGTGTTCGCGAGCCTCACGCTCACGCTCGGTGCTCATGCGATCGAACACGCTGCGGTTGACTTCCTTCGGCAAGTCGATGGCCTTGACGCGCACATCGACGACCTCGATACCCAGCTCCTTGCTGGCCATGCGGTTCAGCGAAGCGGTGATGTCCGCCATCAGCGCGTCACGCTCACCGGAGACCACTTCATGCAAGGTACGCTTACCGAACTGGTCACGCAGGCCGCTTTCCAAACGACGGGACAGTCGTTCATCGGCAATCTGCTTGAGACCAGAGGTCGCGGTATAGAAGCGCTCGGCATCCTTGACCCGCCACTTGGCATAGGCATCGACCATTACCGCTTTCTTCTCGAGGGTCAGGAAACGCTGGGTCGGTGCGTCCAGAGTCATCAGGCGGGCGTCGAACTTGCGCACCTGGTTGACGTAAGGAACCTTCACATGCAGGCCCGGCTGGACATCCGCCTGGACCACGCGGCCGAATTGCAGCAATACCGCACGCTCGGTCTGGGACACGATGTAGAAGCTGTTCCAGGCCACGATGGCCAGCACCACGGCGGCGATCAGGGCGATCAGCGATTTATTGCTCATCAGCGGCTCTCCCTAGAACGCAGCGACTGTTGCTGCTGTTGCATTTCCTGCGCCGCGCGCGCGGCCGCATCGTTGACCGACGCCGGCACATTGCTGACCGGTGCGGCCGAATGGCGGCTGCCTTCGACCATCTTGTCCAGTGGCAAGTAGAGCAGGTTGTTCTGCCCATCCTTGCTGGTCACCAGGACCTTGCTCGAATTGCTGTAGACCTCCTGCATGGTCTCCAGGTACAGACGCTGACGGGTCACGTCCGGCGCCTTGCGATACTCGGCAACCAGCTTGGTGAAGCGGTCGGCCTCACCCTTGGCGCGAGCGATCACTTCATCGCGGTAGCCGTTGGCATCCTCGATGATGCGCTGGGCCTGACCACGGGCTTCCGGCACCACACCGTTGGCGTAGGACTCGGCCTGGTTGCGTGCACGCTGTTCGTCTTCGCGAGCGCGGATCACGTCGTCGAAGGCTTCCTGCACTTCACGCGGGGCTGCCGCGCTCTGCACGTTGACCTGGGTAACGGTGATACCGGTGCGGTAGTTGTCGAGGAAGCGCTGCAAGCGTTCACGGATATCGACAGCCATCTGCTCACGACCCTCGGTCAGCACCTGGTCCATCGAGGTGGAGCCCACCACATGGCGCAGGGCGCTGTCGGTCGCGTGCTGCAGACTGACCTCCGGCTGGTCGACGTTGAGCACGAAGTCCTGCAGGTTGGTGATCTTGTACTGCACGGTCAGCGGCACCTCGACGATGTTCTCGTCCTCGGTGAGCATCTGGCCCTGCTTGGTGTAGGCCCGCTCGCGGGTCACGTTCTCAAGATACTTGCGGTCGATGGGCGGGAAATAGATATTCAGGCCCGGGCCGACAGTCTCGTAGTACTTGCCGAAACGCAGTACCACAGCCTGTTCCTGTTCATCCACGACGTACACGGCGCTGTACAGCCAGATGGCCGCCAGCACGGCCAGGCCGATGCCCAGCAGGCCGAGACCGCCACCTTTGCCAACGTTGCGGTCACCACCGCCACCGCGTTTCTTGCCGCTGCCGAACATGCCGTTGAGGCTGTCCTGCAGCTTGCGGAAGGCCTCGTCCAGATCCGGTGGACCTTTCTTGTCGCCACCACCGCCGCCGCCACGGCGACCGCCCCAGGGATCCTGATTGTTCGAGTTGCCACCCGGCTCGTTCCAAGCCATAGCGCTCTCCATCTGATAAAGCAAAGACGCGCCCACGGCGCGCCGTCCAATGCTACAGAATGCCTGTCACGGTCGCCCGGCGACCTCGACGGGCATTTATTGCAAAGTGTGTTGCTCGATGAAAAGTTCAGGCTCCATGCCTTCGCGACTGACCAGGCGATTGAGCTCCACCCGGGGCAGTCGCACGCTCAGCAGGCTGCGACCTTCTTCATCGTGCTCTTCGCCTTGCACCGCGCCCAGAGCGAAGAATTGCGCGCGCAAGCGGGCAAGTCGCTGTTCCAGACGCAGGGTTCCGACATACAGATCATCCCCCAGCAACTCGGCAATCGCCTGGCCAACCAGTTCCAGGCCACGTCCATCACGTGCCGATACCCAGACCCGCTGCGGTTTGCCGTCAGCGTCGCGCTGGATCTGCGGCTCGACATCTTCGAGCAGGTCGAGTTTGTTATAGACCTCGAGGATCGGCAAGCCTTCGGCGCCGATCTCACCCAGCACCGCCAGCACTTGCTCGATTTGCTCCATGCGCTCAGGCTCATGGGCGTCGATGACGTGCAGCAGCAGGTCGGAGTTGCTCGATTCTTCGAGCGTAGCCCGAAATGCCTCGACGAGCTTGTGCGGCAGGTGTCGGATGAAGCCTACGGTATCGGCCAGCACGATCGGCCCCAGGTCGGCGAGCTCGAGTCGGCGCAAGGTCGGATCGAGGGTCGCGAACAGCTGGTCAGCGGCGTAGACGTCGGAGGTGGTCAAGGCATTGAACAGCGTGGACTTGCCGGCGTTGGTATAGCCCACCAGCGAAACGGATGGGATGTCCGCACGCTTGCGGCCGCGCCTGGCTTGCTCGCGCTGGCTGCGCACCTTTTCCAGACGCGCCTTGATCTGCCGCAGGCGGACCCGCAACAGGCGGCGGTCGGTTTCCAGCTGGGTCTCGCCCGGGCCGCGCAGGCCGATACCGCCCTTCTGCCGCTCCAGGTGGGTCCAGCCGCGTACCAGACGCGTGCTCATATGCTCGAGCTGGGCCAGTTCGACCTGCAGCTTGCCTTCATGGGTACGCGCCCGCTGGGCGAAGATATCGAGAATCAACCCGGTCCGGTCGAGCACACGACACTCGAAAACGCGTTCGAGGTTGCGCTCCTGACTGGGCGTGAGGGTGTGATTGAATATCACCAGATCGACCTGCTCGGCATGGACCAGGTCGCGCAGTTCCTCGACCTTGCCACTGCCAATCAGGTATTTGGCTGTAGGCTGGTGCCGGGCCACCGTGGCCAGCGAAACGATCTCCGCCCCGGCCGACAATGCCAGCTCCTGAAACTCCTGCGGGTCTTCGCGCGCCTCAGGGTTCTGACCTTCCAAGTGAACGAGCAAGGCTCGCTCACCACCACCGTGGCGCTCAAAGAACAATGCAGGCTCCTATCAGGCGTTGCCTGGCTCGCTGTCGCCGTGTTCGGAATCGGACGGGCTTGGCAGGCGAACCGGACGGGCAGGAACAACGGTCGAAATGGCGTGCTTGTAGACCATCTGGCTGACAGTGTTCTTCAGCAGTACCACGAACTGGTCGAAGGATTCGATCGAGCCCTGCAGCTTGATCCCGTTTACCAGGTAGATGGAAACCGGGACCTTTTCTTTTCTCAAGGTGTTCAAGTAAGGGTCTTGTAGCGAATGCCCTTTTGACATATGCCGCACTCCTGTAAGGATCAATAGTAAAAAAACAATAAAAATCGGTAATTCAAGCCACTCTAATCGCAAGAATAGACGGCAATTGCAGGGACTCAGCTCAATATGGAGATGGACCCCAGGTATTTCAAGGTGCGGGACAGATTGTCGCAGGCCAGGCTGTCGAGCCATTCTACGTCGGACCAACCACGTAACCAGGTGAATTGCCGCTTGGCCAATTGGCGTGTGGCAATGATACCGCGTTCACGCATTTCGTCGGCTGTCAGCTTGCCGTCCAGGTAGTCCCAGACCTGCCGATACCCCACTGCCCGTATAGACGGCAGCCCTGCGTGCAAGTCACTTCTGGCACGCAGTGCTCGGACCTCATCGACGAACCCCTGTTCCAGCATTTGCGAAAATCGTAGCGCAATTCGCTGATGCAAAATGTGACGATCTGTAGGAGCGATCGCCAAACTGGCGACAGTATAGGGCAAATGCCCGCTCGCGCCTGCGTCTGAACCGCGACTTTCCGCGTATTGACGTTGCCGGTGCGCCGTCATGCTTTCGCCGCTCACCCGGTAGACTTCCAGGGCGCGGATCAGGCGCTGCGGGTCGTTGGGGTGGATGCGCGCGGCCGACTCCGGATCCACCTCGGCCAATTGCCGGTGCAACTCGGCCAAGCCCAGCTCTCGGGCCTGGGCTTCGAGCTCGGCGCGTACGGTGGGGTCTGCGGCGGGCATGTCCGCCAAGCCATCGACCAGCGCCTTGTAATACAGCATCGTGCCCCCCACCAGCAGGGGGATCTTGCCACACGCGGTGATCTCGGCCATTGCCGCGAGCGCGTCGGTACAGAACTGCGCCGCCGAATAGCTCTCGGCCGGATCCAGAATGTCGATCAGCCGATGGGGATGCGCGGCCAGCACGTCCTTGGACGGCTTGGCCGTACCAATGTCCATGCCGCGGTAGACCAGCGCCGAATCGACACTGATCAACTCGCAGGGGAGCACCTTGGTCAGCTCAATGGCAAGGTCGGTCTTGCCGGCCGCCGTCGGACCCATGAGAAATATTGCTGGGGGCTTACCGCTCATGTCATCGACCGCGAAGGAAAAGTTTGTCCAGATCATCCAGTCCAAGCTGGGTCCAGGTCGGCCGACCGTGGTTGCACTGGCCACTGCGCTCGGTGTTTTCCATGTCTCGCAACAGTGCGTTCATCTCGGGAATGGCGAGGCGGCGGTTAGCGCGCACCGCGCCGTGGCAGGCCATGGTGCCAAGCAGCTCGTTGAGGTGTGCCTGGATACGATCACTGGTGCCGTACTCCATCAGATCCGCAAGCACATCCTGAACCAGCCGGTTGGCCTCGGCCTGCTTGAGCAGGGCGGGAATCTGTCGGATCGCCAGCGTCTCAGGCCCCAGGCGCTGCAGTTCGAAGCCCAGGCGCTGGAACCATTGGGCGTGCTCTTCAGCACAATCGGCCTCGCGCTGGCTCAGGGCCAACGACTCAGGCACCAGCAGCGGCTGGCCACTCAGCCCTTCGCTGGCCATGGCCACCTTGAGGCGCTCGTACATGATGCGTTCGTGGGCGGCGTGCATGTCCACCAGGACCAGCCCGACAGCATTCTCGGCCAGAATGTAGATGCCTTTGAGCTGGGCCAGGGCAAAGCCCAGCGGCGGTATGTCGCCCTGGCTTTGCGGCAGCGCCACTGGGGCTGGGGTATCCCCCTCCAGCGGGGAGAAAAACTCACGATAGACCGCCTGCGCCTCGGCAACCGGAACAGGCTGCGAAGGACGCGGGGTGTATTGGTATTGATAGCCCGAACCACTGCCTCCGGCGAAAGGCTGGCGAGGCTCGGCCTGGGGCTGTTCTAGCACCGGCGAGGCCAGGCGCATCTCGCCCTGGGGGCCGAACTCCCCGGCCTGCAAACCGCTGGGGCGGACGATCTCGGTAGCCGCGGCCGGGGCGGCCAACTGGTCTTCCGGGCGCACGTCGGCCAAGGCACGGTGCAAGGTGCCGTACAGAAAATCATGGACCATGCGCCCTTCACGAAAGCGCACTTCGTGCTTGGTGGGGTGCACGTTGACGTCGACCCCGTTCGGCTCGAGCTCAAGGAACAACACGAATGTCGGGTGCCGGCCATTGAACAACACATCGCGATAGGCCTGGCGAACCGCATGAGCCACCAGCTTGTCGCGCACGGCCCGGCCATTGACGAAGAAGTACTGCAGGTCCGCCTGGCTTCGCGAAAAGGTCGGCAGGCCCACCCAGCCCCACAACCGCAGGCCATTGCGCTCGACATCGATCGGCAGGGCCTGCTCGAGAAAGCCCGGGCCGCAGATCGTCCCAACCCGCCGTGCCCGAGTCAGCTCATCGGGCGCCTCGTGCAGACTGAGGATGCTCTTGCCGTTATGACGCAAGTGGAAGCCCACATCGAAGCGAGCCAAGGCCAGGCGACGGATAACCTCTTGTAGGTGATCGAACTCGGTTTTCTCCGACTTGAGGAACTTGCGCCGGGCCGGGGTATTGAAGAACAGGTCACGCACCTCGACCGAGGTACCGATGGGGTGCGCGGCCGGTTGCACGCGAGGGGTCATGTCGCGCCCCTCGGTCTCCACCTGCCAGGCTTCGCCAGCACTGGCGGTGCGCGAGGTGAGGGTCAGACGCGCTACCGAGCTGATCGACGCGAGCGCCTCGCCCCGAAAGCCCAGACTGAGCACGCCTTCGAGATCTTCCAGCTCGCGGATCTTGCTGGTGGCATGGCGGGCCAGGGCCAGCGGCAGGTCGTCAGGCGCGATGCCGCCGCCGTCGTCCCGCACACGCAGCAGCTTCACCCCACCCTGCTCAACCTCCACGTCGATACGCCGGGCTCCGGAGTCGAGGCTGTTCTCCAGCAACTCCTTGGCCACCGAGGCCGGACGCTCGACCACCTCACCAGCGGCGATCTGGTTGGCCAACCGGGGGCTGAGCAACTGGATACGAGAACCACCGCTCATTGCTGGGAGGCCAGAGTAGTGCCAGGGATGTCGAGATGCTGGCCAACCTTCAGCTCATCGCTCTTGAGGCTGTTGGAGCTTCGCAGGCTGGCCACGCTGACCTGATAGCGCACGGCGATCATGGCCAGGGTCTCACCGGGGCGCACGGTATGCTCGCGCGGCCCCTGGGCGATCTTGCCGCTGTCACGCAGCCAAGCGATGTACGTCCCCGGTGGCGGGCTTTGCTGGAAGTACTGGCGCACACCGGTGTGGATCGAGCGGGCCAGGGCCTGCTGGTGGCTCTTGGTCGCCAGTTTGGCGGCTTCATTGGCATTGGAGATGAACCCGGTTTCCACCAGGATCGACGGAATGTCCGGGGATTTCAGCACCATGAAACCGGCCTGCTCCACGCGTCGCTTGTGCAGCGGAGTGATGCGCCCCATGTTGCCCAGCACCTTCTGCCCAACGTCGAGGCTGGAGCTAAGCGTGGCGGTCATCGACAGGTCCAGCAGCACGCCTGCGAGCATGCGGTCCTTGTCGTCAAGGCTGACGTTACCGGCGCCGCCGATCAGGTCGGAGCGGTTTTCCGTGTCAGCCAGCCAGCGCGCGGTCTCGGAGGTTGCGCCACGGTCGGACAAGGCGAACACCGAGGCACCGAAAGCGGCCTTGGACGGCGCGGCGTCGGCATGGATGGAGATGAACAGGTCGGCGCCCTTCTTGCGCGCGATCTCGGTGCGCTTGCGCAACGGGATGAAATAATCGCCAGTGCGGGTCAGTTCAGCGCGATAGCCCCGCTCGGTGTTGATCTGGCGCTGCAACTCGCGAGCGATCTGCAGGACGATGTCTTTTTCGTGCTGGCCACGCGAACCCGAGGCCCCCGGGTCCTCACCGCCATGGCCGGCGTCGATGGCGACGACGACGTCGCGCTTTCCACTGGGTACCGGCGGCAACTTGATGGCCGGCTGCGCGGGCGTCACCGGCACGGCGGGAGCGGTCGTGGTTGTCTGTGCAGGCGGCGGAGTCGGCGTGCTGGCGGCAACGGCGTCGGCTTCCTGGTCGTACAGATCGACCACCAGACGGTTGCCATACTGGGCATTGGGCGCCAGGGTGAAGCTCTTGGGCGTGACGGCCTTTTTCAGGTCGACGACCACGCGCAGGTCAGTGGGCGTTCGCTGGGCGGAACGCATACTGTTGATGGGGGTATTGGAGGTGGCGACATTCAGCGAGCCGCCCAGGGTGGCGCCGTTGATATCGATGACCAGGCGGTCTGGCGCGGTCAGGGTGAAGACGCTGTGCTGCACAGGGCCGGACAGATCGAAGACCAGCCGCGTGTTGTCCGGTGCGCGCCACAGACGCATGCTCTTGACTTGTGTGACGGCCAGAGCGTCGACGGTCACCGCTGTCAGCAGCAGCCCAACGACGGCGACCAGTGCGCGTATGCGCATACCTAACCCCATTTACTGTTTGAATTCTGTGGCCAGGGCGGCGCACCAGGCCTCACCGCGAGCCCCCTGCGGTGAAAGGAGAAGCGAGCGTCCACTCGCTTGCGGGCTTATGGTAATGGTCAGGTCGGGCTTTGGCAAAACGCCCGCACCCTTTTGTGGCCATTCGAACAAGCACAGCGGGTCCCCTTCGAAATAATCGCGGATCCCCATGAATTCCAACTCTTCCGGATCGACCAGGCGGTACAGGTCGAAATGGAAAGCGCGCAGTTCACCAATCTCGTAGGGCTCGACCACGGTGAAGGTCGGACTCTTGACGGCCCCGGTATGGCCCAAGCCGCGAATCAGCCCGCGCGAAAGCGTAGTCTTGCCGGCGCCCAGGTCGCCTTCGAGAAAGATCACGCCATGACCGCCCGTCACTTCGGCCAGGCGTGCGCCAAATGCAACAGTGGCCGGTTCATCGGCCAGAAACAGGGTTATGCCAGACACGCTGAATGCTCCTCCAACAACTCACGAATGACCGGAACCAGATCACTGGCCGCCAGGCCTCTTCCTTCAACACCCAGACGTTCCCCCGCACAGGCGTGCAACCATACGCCCAGGCACGCGGCCGACCACGCGTCCAGGCCTTGGGCCAGCAACGCGGCCAGCACACCGGTCAGTACGTCGCCCAAGCCCGCACCGGCCATGGCCGGATGGCCTCGCTCACACAGCGCCAGTTGCCCACTGGGGTCTGCCACCAGGGTACCGGCGCCCTTGAGCACGCAGACACTGGCATGCTTGCGCGCCAGTTTGCGGGCAGCCCCCGGCCGGTCGGCTTGGACCGCCTCGGTGGAAATACCCAGCATGCGCGCCGCCTCCCCCGGATGAGGGGTGAGAATACTGCCGCTGTGCACTGCCAGGGGCCTATGCGCCAGCTGATTCAGGGCATCGGCATCCCATACCTGCGGCACCGGCGCGTTGGCCACCGCCGACAACAGGCTACGCCCCCAGGCGGCCTGCCCCAGGCCAGGGCCGACCACCAGCACCGACGCACGTTCGAGCACGCCCATCAGCTGATTGGCGGAACTCACCCCAAGCCACATGGTTTCGGGCAGGCGCGTGAGCCCCGCGGTCACATGCTCCGGGCGCGTGGCCACGCTCACAAGACCCGCACCGCAGCGCAGGGCCGCCTCAGCACTGAGCATCACCGCTCCGCCTGTGCCCAGGTCACCTCCGACCACCAGCACATGACCGAAGTCACCCTTGTGGGCGTCGGCGGGGCGCGATGGCAGGTGCGCAGTGGTCAAGCTGCTTAGCAGTTGCGGGGCATTACCAGGGTGTTTGGTCTGAGGCATGGGGTCAAAGGCTCCGATGTCTGGCAGAATTATACGCACCTCTGCCTGTATTGCCTTGTCCATCCATGTCCGCTTGCCTTCCTGACCTCAATACGCTGGCCCAATCGATCAAGGATTGGGGCCGCGAACTCGGTTTCGCCCACGTCGGCATCGCCGGCGTGGCGCTTGGCGAGCACGAACAACACCTGCAGCGCTGGCTGAAAGCCGGCTACCAGGGCGAAATGGACTACATGGCCGCCCATGGCAGCAAACGTTCACACCCCGACGAACTGGTGCCGGGCACCCTGCGCGTGGTGTCGCTGCGCATGGACTATCTCCCCGGCGATACGCGTATGGCACAGATGCTTGCGCTCCCAGAAAAGGCCTACATTTCCCGCTATGCCCTGGGCCGCGACTACCACAAGCTGGTGCGCAAACGCGTGCAGCACCTGGCCGAACGCATCCAGCAAGCCATCGGCCCCTTTGGTTTTCGCGCCTTCGTCGACAGCGCCCCGGTGCTGGAAAAGGCCATCGCAGAGCAGGCCGGCCTGGGCTGGATCGGCAAGAACACCTTGCTGCTCAACCGCAAGGCCGGCAGCTATTTCTTCCTTGCCGAGCTGTTCGTCGACCTGCCGCTACCGGTGGACCCGGCCCAGGCCAGCGAACACTGCGGGCGCTGCCAGGCCTGCCTGGACATCTGCCCTACCGGCGCCTTCGTCGGGCCCTATGTGCTCGATGCCCGGCGCTGTATTTCCTACCTGACCATCGAGCTCAAGCAGGCGATCCCGGTCGAGTTGCGCCCGCTGATCGGCAATCGGGTATTTGGCTGTGACGACTGCCAGATCGTCTGCCCTTGGAACCGCTTCGCCCGTCCGACCCAGGAAAATGACTTCAAGCCCCGTCATGGCCTGGACAATGCCGAACTGGCCTCCCTGTTCCTTTGGGATGAGGCCACCTTCCTGAGCAATACCGAAGGCTCCCCCCTACGCCGCGCAGGCTACGAACGCTGGCTGCGAAACCTGGCGGTGGGGCTGGGGAATGCGCCGACCACCATCCCCGTGCTCGAAGCCTTGCGGGCCCGGCACGAGCATCCCTCGGCGCTGGTGCGCGAGCATGTGGAGTGGGCGCTGGCACAGCACGAAGGCCAGTAGCGACGCAGCCCTCAGGCGCGCAGAGGCGCATTCATTGCTGGTCGTTGTAGTGGAACTTGGGCATTTCCCAGTGGAAGCGGATCGCCAGCAAGCGCACCAAGAAACCACCGAACAAGGTCAGCAGCATGGCCTGCTCTGCCGGCACCTTGAAGTGCACGCAGCCTAGATAGAACCAAGCGGCGGCAAAGGAAACGCTGGCATATAGCTCCCGACGGAACACCAGGGGAATGTCGTTGCAGAAAATATCCCGCAGGATGCCACCGAACACACCGGTGATCACCCCGCTGATCGACGCCACCAGCATGCCCTGCCCCATCTCCAGGGCTGTCATGCAACCAATCAACGTGAAAGCCACCAGCCCCAGGGCATCGAGCACCAGGAACAGCGAACGCAGATGACGCATCAGCGGCGCGATGAAGATGGTCAGCAGGGCTGCGAAACTGGTCAATACCAGATACTCCGGGTGTTTCACCCAGGTCAGAGGGTAGTGTCCAAGCAGTACATCTCGCACCGATCCGCCGCCCAGCGCAGTGACGCAGGCGATCAGCACCACGCCAAACCAGTCCATGCCGCGGCGCCCCGCAGAAAGTGCGCCAGTCATGGCTTCAGCGGTGATAGCGACAAGGTAGAGCATCAACAACATGGTGCATGTCCGAAAATTAAGCGGTAAACGCCAAGCCTCAAACGACAAGCAAAACGCCACGGCAGGCTGAGTTCCTCAGCCGCTGTGGCGTTTTGCTTGGTTCGAGGCTTGAAACTTAGAGTTTGATGAAGTGTTCGCGGTAGTGACGCAATTCGGCGATCGACTCGCGAATATCGTCCAGCGCGAGGTGGGTCCCACCCTTCTTGAAGCTGTCACGCACCTGCGGGGCCCAGCGTGCGGCCAGTTCCTTGAGGGTGGAGACGTCCAGATTGCGATAGTGGAAGAACCCTTCGAGCTTGGGCATATGGCGATAAAGGAAACGGCGATCCTGGCAGATGCTGTTGCCGCAGATCGGCGACTTGCCCTTGGGCACCCACTGCTCGAGGAAGGCCAGGGTCTGCGCCTGGGCCTCTGCCATGTCGATGCGGCTCTCGCGCACACGCTGGGTCAGGCCGGAAGCACCATGAGTACGGGTGTTCCAGTCGTCCATACGTGCCAGCACTTCATCGCTGTGGTGGATGGCGATCACCGGACCTTCGGCCAGCGTGTTGAGCTCACTGTCGGTGACAATGGTCGCCATCTCGATGATGACGTCGTTGTCCGGATCCAGACCGGTCATTTCAAGATCGATCCAGATCAGGTTCTGTGCGTTTTGCATGAAGGGGCTCCTCGAATAGGCCGTCATTTTAGCCCACACGAGCCCCCAGGCGGTTAATTCTGCTCGGCACCGGACGAATTCACCGGTGCCTTCAGGCTCAACCCCAGCAATACCACGACCCAAGGCATCAGCCACATGGCACGCGTGCGCTCCCACAGGCTGAAGACATCGAACTGCATGGCGACGCTGGCGAAAACCCAAAGCAGCAGCACCGAAAGGCCCAACTGGGTATGACGGGTGCGCCAGGCATGCACACCCAGCGTGACCCAGAGCCAGCACCAGACCAGCAAAGCAGGCACGCCATACTGCATCGCTGTATGCATCAGGAAGTTGTGAACGTCCATGTCGGTCGGACGGCCCCATAGATGAAGCTCATAGTTCCCGCCATAGCCAAGACCGATCCAAAAATGATCCTGCAGGATCGGCCAGGCACTCTGCAGCAACTCGAAGCGCCCCGAATCCCCACGCGCCAGCAAGGTCGGCTCGAGCCAGGCCAGCATCGCACCTGCGGCCAGGACCAACAATGCAATCCACCGGCCACGGCGGCCAGCCAGTAAAACCATGTAGAACAGCGCCACGACCATCAGACCCAGCAGTGTTCCTCGGCTCGCGCAGAACCCAATGTAGACCAGTGGCGGGATCTGAAGCAGCAGCCAGCCCATGCGCCAGGATCGTGCTGCCGGAAGCAAGGGCAACGCCAGCAACATCAGGAAACCGGTGGCATACGCCGCGGCATTGGGGTTGTCGAGAAATCCACCAAACCCGCTCATGCGCCCGAATACCGGCTTCAGCCACAGCAAGGCAGCGATGCTGTACAGGCTGTTAAGCACCCCCAGCACCATCATGGTGCCCCGCAGGCGCTGCTCACTCATCCGCGCCCACAACACCCAGCCGCAGACCAGCAGACAGAACAGCAGCAAGCGCTTGAGACGGGACAGCTGTTCGCCCGCCTCGCCGTTCCAGAACAACGAAAGGCCAGCCCAAACCAGCAGCACCAGGAACAGCCGCGCCTCGATCCTTTCGCGCAACAATTGCTTGAGACTTGCCGGGCGGCTGATGACCAGCCACAAGGCCGGCAGGTAGACGAACAGCACCAGCAGCGTGTGGTAGAGCTTCATGGTGGGGGTCAGGAACACGCCACCGATGCTCCAGAACACGCCAATCCCAAGCATTATCTCGGCAACCCTGGCAGCTCGCCCCTCGCCCACACGAACCGGCGGCCGCCAAACGTTCCAAGCCTGCAGCAAATTTTGTTTTGTAGAGAACATCTGATCACTCACGGAACTTGAACACCAACTGGCGAATGCGTCGCCAGGTCACACGATTCCAGCGCCACGGTGGAATTTTCATCAACAGCCCAAGCGCATAGCCTTTTTGCGATACCACCGAGTGCTTGAGCGCCTTGTTCATCACACAGGTCAACCCTGGCAGGTAGCCGGGGTGGTCTTGGTAAGGAGCAATTGCCATCAGGTCATAGTCGAGCTGACGCTTGTAGGCTGTCGTCGACATGTTGCCGGGGTGCTTGCGATACAACGTCACCAGGTCAGGCAGAATATCCACGCGATAACCCAGATAGGCGATCTTCAGGGTCATCTGGAAGTCCTGGATACGAATCTGCGGGTCGTACCCGCCGACGCGGTCAATGGCCTCGCGTCGGTACATGGCCACCGGCGCCCCCACCGCACGGGCAGTGGCCAGTAACTCGGCAAAACTGAATGCGCGTATCGGCTTGCACTTTTCAGCCTTCAGGCGTCGACCGTTGGCGTCTACATACACCACCCCCGCCCCGACGCACCCAACCTCGGGATGTTGCTCGAGGTAGGCGACCTGCAGCGTCAGACGGCCCTGCAACATGACGTCGTCGGAGTCCGGCGTAGCGATATATTGACCACGGGCATACTTGAGCGCTGTATTGAGCGCGGCGCTCACGCCTTGGTTCTGCTGACGGTAGAACTGGAAGCCATAGCGCTCGCGCAAGGCCTCGATCCGCTGCGCGCTACCGTCCTGTGAACCATCGTCTACTACGATGAGTTCGAAATTCGGGTAATCCTGCTCAAGGATGCTCAGCAAAGCTTCCTCGATGTACTGCTCGCGGTTGTAGCAAGGCACGAGCACGGAGACCAAGGGCGCGTCCACGCCACCGTCGGCATCAGGCCCCCATGATGGACGAATGCTCAAGCGCCCGACCTCCAAAGCAATACCTCCGATCCGAGGCCAGCCACCCGACTCAAGAAATGTTGCGACAGAATACGATCACGCATGCCCTTGAGCATGTAGCGCAACGCTGGACTATCACCGTGGAAAACTCTAATCAGCATGTCCATCAGGCACTATTTTGCGGCCTTCCCCCGCTCCTTGGTTATTGCGTGGCAGGCCATCACTTGAAAATCCTGCGTGTCGAGTCTGCAGAGCGGCAAGATGCCAGCTCCTGATGCAGGGCGGCATCGTCGCACAATGGCAAATGGATGCCTAGGGAAACTCCGCGGCCGTCAGACGCCTACCGCAGGGTGGGTGTTTCCCTGACTTTTTCACACTTTATATATATGTAGCCATTTCTATAGAAATAGCAGCTTTCGCCGCGCAATTGGCAGCAAAACGGTAACCAGATAAGGCGGCGGCTCCGAGCGTGCTAAACTGCCAGCCGTTTTTCTTTCTGCACCGCCAACACGGAACCTTCATGGCCAAACGCCAGCTCAACCGTCGCCAGAACTGGCGTATCGAAAAAATTCAGGGCGAGCGCGCCGCTCGCGCCGCCAAACGTGAGCAGCATGCCCTGCAAGAATTGGAAGGGGGCGATCTGGGCCCTGAGCAGTTGGGGCTGGTGATCGCTCACTTCGGTGTGCAGGTGGAGGTCGAGGCGCAGGATGGCGAGGCCATCGGCCAGGTGTTTCGCTGCCACCTACGGGCCAACCTGCCGGCGCTGGTCACCGGCGACCGGGTGGTATGGCGAGCGGGCAACCAGGGCAACGGCGTCATCGTCGCGCAGATGCCCCGTACCGCCGAGCTGTGCCGACCGAACAACCATGGTCAGCTCAAGCCCGTGGCGGCGAATGTCGACCTGATCGTGATCGTCTTCGCCCCTGCCCCCGAACCCCAGGCCAATCTGATCGACCGCTATCTGGTCGCCGCCGAACATGCCGGCATCCGTCCGCTCTTGCTGCTGAACAAGGCCGACCTGATCGACGAGCAGAACGGCCCGACCATTGAGGCTCTGCTGGCCGTCTATCGCGACCTGGGTTATCCCCTGCTGGAAGTCTCGGCTCATCAGGGCGAGGGCATGCAGCGCCTGCAGCAGACGCTGGACAAGCACATCAGTGTGTTCGTCGGCCAGTCCGGGGTCGGCAAATCATCGCTGGTCAACAGCCTGCTGCCGGAGGTCAGGACCCGTGTGGGCGATCTGTCCGAATGGTCTGGCCAGGGCACGCACACCACCACCACAGCCCGCCTGTACCACTTCCCCAACGGCGGTGACCTGATCGACTCGCCCGGCATTCGCGAGTTCGGCCTGGGGCATGTCAGCCGTGACGATGTCGAGGCGGGCTTCATCGAGTTTCGCGAGCTGCTCGGTCACTGCCGCTTCCGCGACTGCAAGCACGACCGAGAGCCTGGCTGCGCCTTGCTCCAGGCCTTGGATGACGGTCGTATCAAGCCACAGCGCATGAACAGCTATCGCTCGATCATCGCCAGCCTGCCGCAAGACACCTACTGAGCCACACCCCTCCATGACAAAAAGGCCGCTCCTGCAGTGATTGCAGGAGCGGCCTTTTGTCGACTGGCCCAGCCCAGGTATCACTCCTGGGTGTTGTCCATTTTCAAAACACCATCTTCGAAGATGTTCAGCTTCTGACGCAGCTCACGCGGCTGCATCGGCGCCTGGGCTGTATCGCCCTGGCCCGGGGTGGCCGGTGCGCTAGCACCTGGCGCGCCATTGGCAGGTGGCGCCTGCTCGGTGGGCGCTGGGGCATCCGGCGTGCTCTGCTCGCCTTCGATGCTGCGCTGAGCCTTCTTGGTGAGGACGATGATGTCGATGCGACGGTTGACCGGGTTGAACGGGTCCTTACGGTCAAACAATGACGAGGAGGCGTAACCCACCACGCGTGCGACCTGCTCATCCGGATAGCCTCCGGCCACCAGCGCACGTCGGGCCGCGTTGGCGCGGTTGGCCGACAGCTCCCAGTTGCCGAACTCGCCGGTGCCGGCGTAGGGCTTGGCATCGGTGTGACCACTGATGCTGATCTTGTTCGGCACGGCCTTGATGGTGTCGGCCATGGCCAGCAGGATGTCTTCGAAGTATGGCTGCAGACGGGCGCTGCCCAGGTCGAACATCGGCCGGTTCTCGGCATCCATGATCTGGATGCGCAGGCCGTCCTGGGTGATCTCGAACAGGATCTGGTCCTTGAACTTCTGCAGTTGCGGGTTTTCCTCGACCTTGTTCTGCAGTTCCTGCAACAGCAACTGCAGGCGCTCCTGCTCGACCTGTTCGGCCAAGGTCTCGACCTTGTCCTTGTCCAGTTGGATGCTGGTATCGGGGGTCGGCTCGGATTTTTCTTCCGGGTTGATGGTCTTCTCCGGCGCCAGCTGTGGCGAACCGCCCAGGTCGATGACGTAGGGCGTGCCGCTCTCGGAGAAGCCTATTGGATCCTTGAAATAGCCGGCGATGGCGATCTTCTGCTCAGGCGTGGCAGTAGACAGCAGCCAGAGCACCAGAAAGAACGCCATCATCGCGGTGGCGAAGTCGGCGAAGGCGATTTTCCAGGCGCCGCCGTGGTGACCGTCGCCAAAGCGCTTGACGCGCTTGACGATGATGGGCTGATTGTTCTCCATGACTTAGCGACCGCGAACCGCTTGTTCCAGCTCGGCGAAGCTTGGACGGTGCGCCGGGTAAAGCACCTTGCGCCCGAACTCGACCGCCAGCGATGGCGGCATGCCAGAAGCCGAGGCCACCAGCGACGCCTTGATGGCCTCGTAGACGTTCAGCTCCTCCTTCGCGTCATGACGCAGGGCGTTGGCCAACGGGCCAAAGAACCCGTAGGCCGCAAGAATACCGAAGAACGTACCCACCAGCGCCGCGCCCACGTGCAGACCGATGGATTTCTGATCGCCATCGCCCAGCGATGCCATGGTCACGACGATACCCAGAACCGCAGCCACGATACCGAAGCCCGGCATACCATCGGCAATGCCTGTTACCGCATGGGAAGGATGTTCGAGTTCTTCCTTCATGTTCAGCAGCTCCATGTCGAACAGGCCTTCGAGTTCATGGGGCGCCATGTTGCCGGTGGACATGATGCGCAGGTAGTCGCAGATGAACGCGGTCATGCGCTCATCGCCCAGCACGGCAGGGTATTTGGCGAAAATAGGGCTGGCTGCCGGGTCTTCGATATCGCCCTCGATGGCCATCATCCCTTCGCGGCGGCTCTTGTTGAGGATCTCGTAGACCAGGCCCAGCACCTCCAGATAGAACGTGTGGGTGAAACGGGTGCCGAACATCTTCAGCGACTTCTTGATCACATGCATGGTCATGTGACCGGGGTTGGCCTGAAGGAACGCACCGAAGGCCGCACCGCCGATGATCAGCACTTCGAACGGCTGGATCAGCGCCGCGATCTTGCCGTGGGAAAGCACGTAGCCGCCGAGCACGCTCGCGAATACGACGATGATGCCGATAATTTTAGCCATAGGTTCAAAGCACTTGCTGTGGTGGACAGGGTCAGGGGCGGGAGCTTTAAAACTCTTCTTCTACTTATCGACAGAACTGCGCCAGACTATAGGCACAAAATGCGAAAAGCCAGTTCGGACTGATGTCAAAATGCCAATGGACGCTAAGGTACCAAGCCAGATTCCACCTACGCTCGATGCCTGGGTAAAACTGCTCGATGGCATCCGCCTGCCAGTGCCCAAGGAGAGTCACGATAGGGTGCTGGCCGCCATCAACGATAGCCGCCGCTCCCTGCGCGACATCGCCGAATTGATGCAGGACAGCCCTGCCCTGGTGCTTTCGGTGATGCGCGAGGCGAACCATCCGGCCAACGCCAGCCAGGCCGAACCCGCCGAAAGCCTGGAAGTCGCCCTCAACCGCCTGGGCCTTGCCCGCAGCGCGAGCCTGCTGGCACGTCTGCCTGCCGTACCTGGCGAAGAGATTCCACCGGTGCTGCGCCAGTTCCTGCTGATCAGCCAGCACGCCGCCCAGCAGGCCAGCGGCCTGTTCGCCAGCCGCCTGGCCCGGTTGTGGCAGGAGATTCACTGGGGCAGCCTGCTGTTCCTGTCACCGCTCTGGCCCCTGGCCCTGGCCTATCCCAAGCTGCTCGATGCCTGGGAACTGCGGGTCATCCACAAGGGCGAGGAAGCTGCCGAGGTTGAGCAGGAGCTGTTCGGCGTGCGCATCGTGACCCTGTGCCAGGCCATGGCCGAGCACTGGCGCCTGCCCGGCTGGGTGACCCAAGGCTATCGCCTGCTGCTCGATGAGCGCGAACAATTGGCCCAGGTCCTGAACATCGCACGCGAGCAGGATGCCCTCACCCAACAACAGCGCCTGGACGAAGAGCCCGGGCTGCGCCGCTGGTTCAACCAACCCGCCAACACCGTGCTGCTGGCCAACGGCCTGGCCTTGGCGGCGCAGGTGGGCTGGGACAATCCCCACCTGCTGCGCTGGCAGTTGCTGACGGCGTTGTACCTGCAGACCTCGCTCGATGATGTCCAGCAGCAAATTCACCAGCAAGCGGCGGCCAGCGCCCGGCATCACGCCCGACATGCCCTCTTCCATCCGGCCGAAGCCCTGCTCTGGCCCTGGCACCAGCGTCGCCCGCATCCGGACATGCTCACACCCGAACCGCCGACCAGCCAGGACCTTGAGCACTGGCGCAAGGTGTGTGGCGAGTTACTGACCCAACCCAGCCCGTTCACCACCAGCCTGCACCTCAGCACCCAGGCCCGCGAAGCCCTGCTGGCCTGCGGCATGCAGCGAATCATGCTGCTGGCGCTCGATAAAACCAATGAATGCCTGCGCGTGCAACAGACCGCCGGCCTACCCCAGGAAGCGGCCTCGCTCGTCCTGCCACTGGCCCAGAGCAAACTGTTGCAACGGTTGATGGGGCAGGCAGCGCAACTGCGCCTGACGCCAGAGAACCATGCCCAGTTCTCGGCGCTGCTGCCAGCGCCCTTGCGCGCGCTCCTGCCCAGCGAACATCTGTTGCTGCGCTCACTGGCAGTCAATGGCCAGGTGGTGATGTTGATGATCGCCGACCAAGGCGGCAGACCCATGGTCGATGTCAGCGTGCAGGCCTTCGGCAAGACCGCCCAATGTACCGAGCGCGCACTGTCGGCCTTTGCCAACCGCAACGCCTGAGCCTTAGGGTCTGTATGAAAAGTCTTGAGACGAAGGTCAGGCAAGGCGAAAACAGCCGAGGAACGGTCGGAGTCGCGCTCGACTTTACGGGTTGTAAATGAGCATTCCGAGGCTGTTTTCAACGCAGCATCACCGAGTATCAAGGCTTTTCGTACAGAGCCTAGGCTACAATCGCCTCCTCTATTCCACCCTGGAGATCGTGGATGACTGACTTTTACGGCTTGCCCCTGGTGATCGAACCGGCCGACCTGTTGCCGCGCCTGGAGTCGCCACAGCTGATCCTGGTCGATCTGACCAGCGCCAACCGCTATGGCAGCGGGCACATTCCCGGCGCCCGGTTCATCGACCCCAAGCGCACCCAATTGGGCCAACCTCCGGCACCAGGGTTGCTGCCGGCGCGGGCCGACCTGGAAAAGCTGTTCGGTGAACTCGACCACCGGGACGATGCTGTCTATGTGGTGTACGACGATGAAGGTGGTGGCTGGGCCGGGCGCTTCATCTGGCTGCTCGACGTCATCGGGCACAGCCGCTACCACTACCTCAATGGCGGCATCCAGGCCTGGCCCGCGGACAAGCTCAGCGTCGAAGTCCCTCCCAACACCGCAGGCCCGGTCAGCCTGCAGCTGCACCCAGAGCCCACCGCCACCCGCGAATACCTGCAAAGCCGCCTGGGCGCGGCCGACCTCGCCATCTGGGACGCTCGCAGCCCCGGCGAATACCGGGGGGAAAAAGTGCTGGCCGCCAAAGGCGGGCACATTCCCGGCGCGGTCAACTTCGAGTGGACCGCCGGCATGGACCTGAACGACCATCTGCGCATCCGCGCGGACATGGCCGATATCCTGAAACAGCTCGGCATCACCCCGGACAAGGAAGTGATCACTCACTGCCAGACCCACCACCGTTCCGGCTTTACCTATCTGGTGGCCAAGGCCCTCGGCTATCCTCGGGTCAAGGCCTACGCCGGCTCCTGGGGCGAATGGGGCAACCATCCGGACACGCCTGTCGAAGTTTGAAATTCCAAGGAAACCCAATGAAATCCCGCTTGTTCATCATCAGCCAGTACCTGCTGCCGCATCACCTGCTCTCGCGGCTGGCCGGCTGCATCGCAGAATGCCGTGCCCGCTGGTTCAAGAACGCTTTCACCGCCTGGTTCGCCAAGCGCTACCAGGTGAACATGTCCGAAGCACTGGTCGAAGACCTGACCGCTTATGAGCATTTCAATGCGTTCTTCACTCGCGCTCTGAAGCCAGGCGCCCGCCCGCTGGACGAAACCCCAGGCGCTATCCTCTGCCCAGCCGATGGTGCCGTCAGCCAACTCGGACCGATCGAACATGGCCGTATCTTCCAGGCCAAGGGGCACAGCTTCAGCGCGCTGGAACTGCTCGGCGGCGACCCTGTCCTGGCCGCGCCCTTCATGGGGGGTGAGTTCGCCACCATCTACCTGTCGCCCAAGGACTATCACCGCGTGCACATGCCGCTGGCCGGCACCCTGCGTGAGATGGTCTACGTGCCAGGCCGGCTGTTCTCGGTGAACCAGACCACCGCAGAGAACGTGCCCGAGCTGTTCGCCCGCAACGAGCGGGTCGTCTGCCTGTTCGACACCGAGCGCGGCCCAATGGCCGTGGTGCTGGTCGGTGCGATGATCGTGGCCTCGATCGAGACGGTCTGGGCAGGCTTGGTCACGCCGCCCAAACGCGAGCTCAAGACCTTCCGCTACGATGAAGGCAGCCGCGCGCCCATCCACCTGGAGAAAGGCGCCGAGCTGGGCCGCTTCAAACTGGGCTCGACCGCTATCGTGCTGTTTGGCCCAGAGCAAGTGAAGTGGACTGAAAGCCTGGGCGCCGGCTCCGCAGTGCGCATGGGCGAGTTGCTGGCTCTACCGGCCCAAGCCTGAGTCATCGCCATAAAAAAGGCCCCGCACATGCGGGGCCTTTTTTATGGCGCTACAAAAGCAGCCGCTAGCCTTAGCTACGCGCGTCGCGATCGCGCAGCCCCAGCAGATACAGCACGCCATCGAGCCCCAAGGTGGAGATCGCCTGCTTGGCCGACTGACGCACCAGCGGCTTGGCACGGAAAGCAACACCCAAGCCGGCCAGCGACAGCATCGGCAGATCGTTGGCGCCATCACCCACGGCAATGGTCTGCTCCAGCTGCAAGCCTTCTTCGCTCGCCAGCTGCTGCAACAGGTCGGCCTTGCGCTGCGCATCGACGATCGGCTCAACCGCTACGCCCGTGACCTTACCGTCGACCACTTCCAGTTCGTTGGCAAAGACATAGTCGATGCCAAGGCGCGCCTGCACCTGCTTGGCGAAGTAGGAGAAACCGCCAGACAGGATCGCAGTCTTGTAGCCCAGGCGCTTGAGCTCGGCGAACAGGTGCTCGGCGCCCTCTGTCAGGCGCAGGGAGGCGCCGATCTGGTCCAGCACGCCAACGTCCAGGCCCTTGAGCAAAGCCATGCGCTCCTTGAAGCTCGCTCGGAAATCCAATTCACCGCGCATGGCGCGCTCAGTGATCGCCGACACTTGCTCGCCCACCCCAGCGGCCTTGGCCAGCTCATCGATCACCTCGGCCTCGATCAGCGTCGAGTCCATGTCGAACACGGCCAGGCGCCGGTTGCGGCGGAACAGATCGTCCTTCTGGAAGGCGATGTCGACGCTCAGTTCCTCGGCCAGGGCGAAGAAGTCCGCGCGCAGGGCCTGAGCATCACTTGGCTCGCCGCGCACGGAAATTTCCAGGCTGGCCTTGCTCTTCTCGCACAAAGCGTCCAGCGAAACGCGCGCGGACAGGCGCTCGATACGTTCGATGGTCAGGCCGTACTGGCTGATCACCGCGCTGACCCGCTGCAACTGCTCAGGGGTGACCTTGCGGCTGAGCAACGTCACGATATGGCGCGCCTCGCCCTGGCTGTCGGCCCAATGCTGGTAATCGGCTTCGGAAATAGGCGTGTAGCGGGCCTGTAAATTCAGCGCATGGGCTTTGGCCTGCACGCTCTGCAACAGGTTGGTGGCCACTTCGTTGTCCGGAATATCGACCAGAATGCCGAAGGACAGGGTGCCATGCATCACCGCCAGGCCGATGTCGAGAATGTTCACACCGCCCTGGACCAGGACGCCGGTGATGGCCGCAGTGAGACCGGGACGGTCTTCACCAGTGATGTTGATCAGGACGATTTCGCGCAAGACCGGGCTCCGACTTCGATGAAAAATGCGCATTCTACCGATTTTCCGTGACCATCGGGCGCTACCGATACTTTGCCGACAAAACACGGCTCGCTATACTGCGCAACACCTTTTTCGCCATAAAGAGCCGCGCTCTGTGAACCGGCCCACGCCAGTCAAACCTGATAACTTCTTCCTGATGATCTTCCGAGCCCTACGCCAGCGCCGTGTTCCGCTGGCTCTGCGCATCGCCAGCCACAATATTTTCCTGGTGGCCCTGGCACTGGTGATCTACGCCTGCGTCATGGGTCTGCAGTTCAGGCAGGCCATGCATGAACAGGCCGACGCCCTCGGCCAGAGCCTGACCATCCAGACCGCCAACTCGGCGACTGAGCTGCTGGTGTCCAACGACATCCTCAGCCTCAACGTATTGCTGGGCAATCTGGTGAAGAACCCACTGGTGGCCCATGCAGCCATCTACAGCGTGGACAACCGCATGCTGGCCGAAGCCGGCCAGCGGCCGAGAAACGGCCTGCTGGGCGAGGCCGAAGGCCTCTACCAGACCAAGATCACCTTCCAGGACGTGACGGCCGGGCAGTTGCGCATCAGCCTGGACATGAGCCAGTTCCAGCAGCCGATGACCATCAGCATGCAGAGCATGGGCATCCTCGGCGCCATCCTACTGGCCTTGGCGTTGGCCCTGAGCCTGCGCCTGGGTCGCCACATCACCACGCCGCTCCTGCAGTTGCGCGTGTGGTTGCGCGACCCGCACCCCTATACCCCTGCGACCGATCGTCAGGACGAGATCGGCGACCTGGCGCGCCAGCTGCACACACGCCTGGCACCGCCACCACCGCCTGAGCCTGAGGAAGTCGAAGAAGACTTCGAGGACCTGGAAGAAGTCGCCGTCGCCCCCAAAGTCACGGCAAAAGCCAAGGTCGCGACCGAAGACGATGAGGACGACGAAGCCTTCGCCGGCCTGATCGATGCCGAGGACAGCCACGCCAAGCCAGTCGCGGCAGTGTCCGACGAGCCGCAGTACAGCGCCGTGCTCGCCGTGCAGTTGGGCTCCCAGGAGCAACTGCGCCGTCTGCCCCGTACACGCCTGACCGAGCTGCTGGAGCGTTATCGCGACTGCCTGGAGCAGGCCGCGTCGCTGTATGACGGCCAAACCCATACCCTCAACGACGGCAGCACGCTGTTGCTGTTCCACAGCCGCGACTGTGGCGAGGACTATCTGACCAATGCTATCTGCTGCGGCGAGCTGCTACGGGCGCTGGGCCACGCGTTGCAGATCGAGGTGGCCGACAGCGGCATCACCCTGCAACTGCAATTGGGCCTGGTCCTGGCGGACGACCTGCAAGGGCTGGAGCAGATCGACCTGCTGATGACCGAAAAAGCTCAGGATGCCCTGGCGCTCTCACAACACAGCCGCAACCTGCTGCTGGTGGAGCGCAAGATCAGCGACGACGCGCTGATTCGCCAACGCGCCCGCATCCGCCCGATTGCCAGCCCCGAAGGGGCCTGCTGCGTCGAGCGACTGATGGAGCCCTACCCCTCGATGCTCGAACGCCAGTTGGCGCGTATGCACGAACGCCGGACCTGAGTTCGGGAAAGACCATGGTTGAGCCAGCGCACCGAAGGCGCTGGCAAAACCTGGGATGGGCCGTATAGCTGCCCTCAAATTCGCAACCGCTCCTACAGTTCGAAGCCCAGCACCAACTTCACGAAGCAATAAAAAAGCCCGCATCGCTGCGGGCTTTTTTGTGTCCATCGGTTTAGAACCGGTAGACCTCCATGTCGGTACGAATGGGCGAAGCCATCGGAATCTTTGGCTTCTCAGGCCCTTTCTTGACCTGGACCGGCGCTGTCTTGCGTTGAGGTGTGGATTCTTCGGCAATCGCCGGCTGGTTGGCCAGCGGCTTGACCGCCACACTGAGCTGCTCGGCCAGCTTCTGCAGCAATTGCCCCTGAGCCTGAACCTGGGACGACTCGGAGCCTTCGTGCGGCTGCTCCAAGTGGACGATACGGTTATCCCGTACCTTGCCGCGACGATCGAGCAGGCGCCACTGGGCGTCGAGGATGGCAGGCTGGTTCTTGCCCGAATCCAGCCGGGTAATCGACAGCAGCACTTGCACGTCCGGATTGAAACCGGCGGTCGCCGGTGCCAGGACCACGCGCTGGCTGTCCAGGCGCCAGGCCAGTTGACGAACCAGCAATTGGTCGATATCCGAAGACAGGCTGCCCGCCCAACGACCGTCGGTCGCCGAAGTCAGGCTGCCATCAGGCTGACGCTGCAGGAAGGTTTCGCGTTGCAGGTAATCGGCGACCGATACCGGGCCGAGCACAACCGCCAGACCGGCACTCTGCGAGGGCTGGCCTGGATCACCGCTGTCCAGCTGATACAACGCCACTGGCTGATGCATGCTGCATCCGCTCAGTCCCAGCAGACCTGTCATCAACAGCGCAAATGGAAGGCGCAGAAATTTCATTCATCCCATCCAAGCGGTCGCCCAAGGGAAACCGCAGTGATACTCATGTAGATTCTTACGGGCACACAGCCACGCCGGCACCGCAAGGGCACTATCATCCGCGAAATAACCGCCCGACTCCAGCATTTCTGCCTGAAATGACGCTGAAATTGCCGTTCCAGACAGACTGCCGGTTCAATCGGGACGTTCAACCGCCATGCCATCCACGCGCTGGAAGCCACGAGGAAGCTTGCTGCCACGCCGTCCCCGCTCGCCTTTGTAATGCTCAAGATCATCAGGCTTGAGAGATAGCGTACGCTTGCCCGCTTGCAATACAAGGGTCGCGCCCTCGCCAACGACCGCAAGGTCAGTGACAAATTCTTCACGGCTGGCGACCCGATCACCGGGTACTCCGATGATCTTGTTGCCCTTGCCTTTACCCAACTGCGGCAGGTCGCTGACCTTGAAGATCAGCAAGCGGCCTTCGGTGGTCACCGCCGCCAACCAATCCTGCTCACGGTCCGCCACCGGCCGTGGTGTCATCACCTTGGCACCGTTGGGCAGGCTGAGCAGGCCTTTGCCGGCCTTGTTCTTGGCCTGCAGGTCTTCACCCTTGACCACGAAACCGTAGCCGGCATCGGAGGCTACGACATAGAGCGCATCGTCATCAGGCAACAGCACGCAGTCGAAGCTCGCTCCCGGCGGCGGCGTCAGGCGACCGGTCAGCGGTTCGCCTTGCCCGCGGGCCGATGGCAGGCTGTGGGCTGCCAGCGAATAGCTGCGCCCGGTGGAATCGATGAACACGGCATACTGATTGGAGCGACCAGCGGCAGCGCCCTTGAAACCATCCCCGGCCTTATAGGACAGGCCTGTGGCATCGATGTCATGCCCTTTGGCGCAGCGTACCCAGCCCTTCTCGGAGAGCACGACGGTGACAGGCTCGGTCGGCATCAGCTCATTTTCCGAGAGTGCCTTGGCCTCGGCACGCTCGACGATCGGCGAGCGGCGGTCGTCGCCGTAGGTCTCGGCATCCTTGATCAGCTCGCTGCGTACCAGCTTACGCAGCTTGGCATCGCTGCCCAGCAGGGCCAGCAGCTTGGCCTGCTCCTTGAGCAACTCGTCTTGCTCGCCGCGGATTTTCATCTCTTCGAGGCGCGCCAGCTGACGCAGACGGGTCTCGAGGATGTAGTCGGCCTGGACCTCGGTAAGGTCGAAGCGGGCAATCAGGGCCTGCTTGGGCTGGTCTTCGGTGCGGATGATATGGATGACTTCATCCAGGTTGAGGAACGCCGTGAGCAAGCCTTCCAACAGGTGCAGGCGTTTCTCGACCTTCTCCAAGCGGTGTTGCAAACGACGGCGGACGGTACCGATGCGGTACTCCAGCCATTCGAGCAGCAAGGCGCGCAGGTTCTTCAACTGCGGCCGGCCGTCCAGACCGATGATGTTGACGTTGACCCGGTAGCTGCTCTCGAGCTCTGTGGTGGCGAACAGGTGCTGCATCAGTTCGTCGGCATCCACGCGGTTCGAGCGAGGGATGATGACGATGCGGCAGGGGTTCTCGTGATCCGACTCATCGCGCAGGTCGGCGACCATCGGCAGCTTCTTGGCCTGCATCTGCGCAGCGATCTGCTCCAGCACCTTGGCACCGGAGACCTGGTGCGGCAAGGCCGTCACCACGATGTCGCCATCTTCTACCCGGTACACGGCGCGCATGCGGATCGAGCCACGGCCGCTCTCATAGATTTTGAGGATCTCGGCACGCGGTGTGACGATCTCGGCCTCGGTCGGATAGTCCGGCCCCTGGATGTGCTCGCACAACTGCTCGATGGTGGCCTTGGGCTCGTCGAGCAGGCGCACGCAAGCGCTGGCGACTTCACGCAGGTTGTGCGGCGGCACGTCGGTGGCCATGCCCACGGCGATGCCGGTGGTGCCATTGAGCAGGATGTTCGGCAGGCGCGCCGGCAGCACGGCAGGTTCCTGGAGGGTGCCGTCGAAGTTCGGCACCCAGTCGACAGTGCCCTGGCCCAACTCACTGAGCAACACCTCGGAATAACGCGACAGGCGCGCCTCGGTGTAACGCATGGCGGCGAACGACTTCGGATCGTCTGGCGCACCCCAGTTGCCCTGGCCATCGACCAGGGTATAGCGGTAGCTGAATGGCTGGGCCATCAGCACCATGGCCTCGTAGCAGGCCGAGTCGCCATGGGGGTGGAACTTGCCGAGCACGTCACCGACGGTGCGCGCCGACTTCTTGTGCTTGGCGTCGGCATCGAGCCCCAACTCGCTCATGGCGTAGACGATGCGGCGTTGCACCGGCTTCAGGCCATCGCCGATATGCGGCAAGGCACGGTCCATGATCACGTACATGGAATAGTTGAGGTAGGCCTGTTCGGTGAAGTCAGCCAAGGAACGGCGTTCGACGCCTTCGAGACTGAGTTCCAGTGAGTCGCTCATGCGGGCCTCGTCATTTCAAGTTCTAGCGCGGCGACAAGACGCCGCCGCGCCGGGTAAATTCAAATCAGCCGGCAAGCCTATGGCTTGGCGTTCCAACCGCCCTCGGGGGCCGCGAATCGCCAGACGATCGGGCGAGCCTCGCCATCGGCACGGTCGCCGTTGTTGTTGTCCACACCGACCCAGGCGCCTTTGGCATCGATCACCAGGGCCTCGGCCAGGCCATACGGCTGGTCGTAGCGGCGCGATTCCACCAACGCATCGGCGGCGAACGACCAACAGCGCTCGACCTGCCCGCTGTCGCTGTCGCGACGGCAGATGCGATAGGCGTTGCGTTCGAGGGTGTACAGCTTGCCCTCGTACCAGGCCAAGTCGGAGAAGTCCCGCGTCATGGCTTGGGGGCTGGGCATCTGCGCGGGCTGCATCTCGACACCCGCCTCGCTGAGCAGCACGCAGCTGCGCCCGCATTTCCAGACCGACTGCTGGCGCTCGACCAACAGCAACCCGCGTCGCTCACGCTCGGCCGCCAGCCACAAACGCTCCCCCGACGGGTGGATCGCCAGCCCTTCGAACAGCGCATTGAAGTGCAGCAGCATGCCACTGGCACGCGCCTGGCGAACCATGGCCGGGTCGATCTTCAACCAGTGCGGCTCACCGTCGACAGGCAGCTGCAGCACCGCCGCATGGGCCTCGCTGACCAGATAGAAGTTGCCACTCTGATCGCAAGTGATGCCTTCGAAGTCCAACTCGCCACCGCGGATGTAGGACGCCGCCCAGTTGCGCGACTTCAACCCCCAGGGCAGGCCGCTCTCCGGCACCGGTGGTGGCGTGAAGGACAGTGGCTGGGCACGCCAGGCTTGCGCCTGCTGATCGAGGCGGTAGATGCGGTCGTCGTCCCGGTCGGACACTGTCCACAAGGCACCCCGGCACCAGGTCAGGCCCGACAGGTTGCCGCCGCGCATGCCGTCGACCGGATGTTCCTCGCTCATCTTGAGCTCCGGCCAGTTGGCCGCCAGGCTCGGCAAGGCGACCAACAGCAGGCAAATCGCTGCAAGCAGGCGGGTCAAACCAGTACCTCGGCGAGGTTGCCCTTGGTCTCCAGCCAGCTCTTGCGATCGCCGGCGCGCTTCTTGGCCAGCAGCATGTCCATGATCTCGGTGGTGCCCTGCCCATCGTCCAGGGTCAGCTGGACCAGGCGCCGGGTGTTCGGATCCATGGTGGTTTCGCGCAACTGTGGCGGGTTCATCTCGCCCAGGCCCTTGAATCGGGTGACCTGTGGCTTGCCACGTTTCTTCTCGGCCACCAGACGGTCCAGGATACCGTCACGCTCCGCCTCGTCGAGGGCGTAGTAGATCTCCTTGCCCAGGTCGATGCGATACAGCGGCGGCATGGCCACGTATACGTGACCGGCCTCCACCAGCGGGCGGAAATGCTGGACGAACAGGGCGCACAGCAGCGTGGCGATGTGCAGGCCGTCGGAGTCGGCGTCGGCAAGGATGCAGATCTTGCCGTAACGTAACTGCGACAAGTCCGCAGCGCCCGGATCGACACCGATGGCCACCGCGATGTTGTGCACCTCCTGGCTGGCCAGAACTTCGCCACCGTCGACTTCCCAGGTGTTGAGGATCTTGCCGCGCAGCGGCAGGATCGCCTGGAACTCCTTGTCGCGCGCTTGCTTGGCCGAACCACCGGCCGAGTCACCCTCGACCAGGAACAGCTCGGCACGCATCGGGTCTTGGCCTGCGCAGTCGGCCAGCTTGCCGGGCAGCGCCGGCCCCTGGGTGATGCGTTTGCGCTCGACCTTCTTGCTTGCCTTCAGACGGCGTCCGGCGTTGCTGATGGCCAGCTCCGCCAGTTGCATGCCCAACTCAGGGTGGGCATTGAGCCACAGGCTGAACGCATCCTTGACCACACCGGAGACGAACGCCGCCGCCTCGCGAGACGACAGACGCTCCTTGGTCTGACCGGAGAACTGCGGTTCCTGCATCTTCATGGACAAGACGAAGGTGATGCGCTCCCAGACATCCTCAGGCGCCAGTTTGACGCCACGGGGCAGCAGGTTGCGGAACTCGCAGAACTCGCGCATCGCATCCAGCAGCCCCTGGCGCAGGCCATTAACGTGGGTGCCGCCCTGAGCGGTGGGGATCAAGTTGACGTAGCTTTCCTGGACGCTGTCGCCGCCCTCAGGCAGCCACAGCAAGGCCCAGTCGACAGCTTCCTTGTTGCCCGCAAGACTGCCGCAGAACGGCTCGTCAGGCAGGCGCACGAACTCGCTGACCGAATCGACCAGGTACGAGCGCAGGCCGTCCTCGTAATGCCATTCGATTTTCTCGCCGCTGGCCTTGTCCTCGAAGCTGACCAACAGACCCGGGCAAAGCACGGCCTTGGCCTTGAGCACATGCTTGAGGCGACTGATGGAAAACTTCGGCGAATCGAAGTACTTCGGGTCGGGGCTGAAGTAGACACTGGTGCCGGTGTTGCGCTTGCCTACAGTCCCGACCACCTCCAGCTCGCTGGCCTTGTAGCCATCGGCGAAGGTCATCTGGTACTCGGTGCCATCACGTTTGACGCGCACGCGGACCTGGCTGGACAAGGCGTTGACCACCGAAATGCCCACGCCGTGCAGGCCGCCGGAGAACTGGTAGTTCTTGTTGGAGAACTTGCCGCCAGCGTGCAGCTTGGTGAGGATCAGCTCGACCCCGGACACACCCTCCTCGGGGTGAATGTCCACTGGCATGCCACGACCGTCGTCGCACACTTCCAGCGAGTGGTCGGCATGGAGGATCACCTGTACCGAACGGGCGTGGCCAGCCAGGGCTTCGTCGACACTGTTGTCGATGACTTCCTGGGCCAGGTGATTGGGCCGGCTGGTATCGGTGTACATGCCCGGCCGCTTGCGGACCGGGTCAAGGCCCGAGAGGACTTCGATGGCGTCTGCGTTATAGGCGCTAGCGCTGGGATTGGCCATGGGTTCTCGTCGTCAGTCTGGTGAATGCAAAAAAGATCAAAATACAGAAAAATCGAGCGCCGCATACTGCCCACGCGCAATGTCGGCGAAGGCCAGCAATGCCGGAAGGCGCTCGGCAAAGCCTTGGAAACCGTGGTCGCCACCGGCCTGGATGCGCAGCGCACAGGCCCGGTAGTAGCGCTCGGCATGGCGATAATCCAGGGTTTCGTCGGCAGTCTGCAACCACACCTGGTAGCGGTTGGCATCCTGCGGTGGCGGCACCTCCAGCTCGGCCAGGGCTTGCACGTGATCCAGGGTCAGCTCCCAGGTCTCGTCGGTGTACAGGTTGCGCTGGGGGCCGAGGTATCCGTCGAACAGACGGTGCGGTCCTACCGCCGGGTTGATGAGCAGGGCCTTCAGGCCATGGCGCTCGGCCAGATAGGTGGCATAGTAGCCGCCGAGCGAACTGCCCACCAGCAACGGTTGACCCAGCTCGGCGATGGCCCCTTCGAGTTGGGCGATGGCCTGACGAGGGTGGTGATGCAGGGCGGGCACACGCAACTGATCGGCCAGGCCCAACTGCTGCATCACCGCTTCGAGCTGGAGCGCCTTCCTCGACAGCGGCGAGCTGTTGAAGCCATGGATATAAAGGATGGAACCCGACATGCTGCCCCCGGTGTGTACTGCGGCGCGCCCATCCGTGCGGGCGCAGGGACGCGCAGTGTAGCCTGTTCGCTGGGATTTGGCGCAGCTTCGGGCTTTTCGCAACAAATTCTTCAAGCCCCAAGCGGGGCGTCAGATTCGCAGTTAAGCCCGGGATCACCGTCAATCAATCCCTGTGGAAGCGGCCTTACCGCCCCATTAAACGCCAAAGGCCTCAGTACCCCGGACTGTTGAAGTCCAGCTTCACCGCAAAATCCCGGGCCCGCTCGACCCCGCTCTCGACTCGCCCATCGGGATGCAAGCGCAACCACCGGTACCCCGGCTGCTCCTCGCTGACCTGGAAGTCCTCGCTGCGGGGCGCGAACTGAATGCAGGTCGAGGGCGTGGCCAGCAGACGAATGCCTTCACGCAGCTCATCCCACGGCTGATGGATATGCCCCCAGAGCACTGCTTTCACCTGTGGATAACTGCGCAGACATTTCCACAGCTCATCGGCATTGCGCAAACCGATCGGCGCAATCCAGGCGCAGCCGACATCCACTGGCTGGTGGTGCAGGCAAATCAGACAGTGGCGCTCACCCGCGCCGGCCAAGGCCTGCTCCAGGACGGCCAGTTGACCGTCGGCAAGCCAACCATGGGTGGCATCAGGCACGTTCGAGTTGAGCATGACGATACGCCAGGCCCCAAGATCGGTGACCGCCCGCACCAGATCGCTATCCTGCGCGACCTGGGCCATGACCAGGGCCTCATCGTGATTGCCCGGCAGCCAGCGGCCAGGCGCATCCAGTACCGCGGTCAGATGGCGGAAGGCTTCATAGGACGCGACGCTGCCATCCTGGGACAGATCTCCGGTGCACAGGAGCAGGTCCAGGCGCGGTTGCTCACGGCGCACCTGTTCGACCACATGGCGCAAGCTGTCTCGGGTATTCATACCCAGCAGGGTGCCGCCAGCATTCGCGAACAGGTGGGCGTCGGTCAATTGCACCACGTGAAGGGGTGCCGAGGCTTGAGGGAGATTGGATTGCGGCAACGGCCGGCTCCTCGAACGGATTCAGCGCGATTATGGGATGCCGAAGGGGTTGGAGCAAAGGGCCGAAGCCGACCGCCGTCACATTTCAGCGAACGGCTTCCAACTCATGACCGCAGGCCAGGCAATGGCTGAGCCATTCGCCCAGGAACAGGTTGAGCTGCGCCTTTTCGTCTGGCTGGTGCATCGCCGCGTTGGGGTAGGGGTAGATGCTACGCAGGCGCCGGGTATGCTCGGCACTGACCACTTCAGCCATACGCGCATCGTGGTACACCTGCACCTCCAGGTGCGGCACCGGCAGCCACGGCAGGCTGTGCTCCTGACGCACGCGCAAGGTGGTGGTGTACGGGCAGGCCAGCAGCACATCGAGCACCAGCACACCCAGCATCTGGTCACCTTGGGTCATGCCGATGCGCCGCGAGCTCTGGGTGGTGCGCATGTCGGGCAACAGACGCATCAGGCGGGCATAATTGGCCTCACAGGCTGCCTGCAGCCCGGCCAGGTCGACCCGGTAGCGCTCGCGTAACAGGTTCACGACCACATCCCTCGCACTTCCGCCCGGTTCAGCGCCAGCCATTGCAGACCGATGATGGTCGCGGCGTTGCAGATACGCCCATCCCGCACAGCCTGTAGGGCGTCCTCGAACGACCAGACGCGCACCCGGATGTCCTCGCCCTCTTCCTCCAGACCATGCAGCCCGCCGGCGCCTTCGCTGGAGCAGCGGCCGAGGAACAGATGCACATACTCGTCACTGCCACCGGGCGAGGGGAAATAACGGGTCATTGGCCACAGTGCGCTGAAGGTCAGGCCGGCCTCCTCCTCGGCTTCACGGTGGGCGACCGCCTCAGGCTCCTCGGCCTTGTCGATGAGCCCAGCGACCATTTCGATCAGCCAAGGGTTCTCGACCTTGCCCAGGGCGCCGACGCGGAACTGCTCGATCAGCACCACCTCGTCACGTTGAGGATCGTATGGCAGCACGCAGACCGCATCGTGACGCACGAACAGTTCTCGGCTGATCTCACGCCCCATGCCGCCGGCGAACAGTTCATGGCGCAAGCGCACCCTGTCGAGCCGGTAGAAGCCCTGGAAGCAGTTCGCCTGCTCGACGATCTCGACCGCCTTGGGCACTGAATTCAACGTGTCTGACATGGGAATCCTCGTTACCTCGTCTACTGCATCGCGCCATCCTACTCTGCGAGCCGCCGTGTTTCATCCCTTTCCAGTGACCGTTCAGGCAGCCGGGACAGAGCGTCTCTACTCTGTTAGCTTAGTGGCGAACTGAAGGCCGCGCCGACGGTCGAAGCTCGACTCCATCTGTTCTGCAAGGATCATCATGACGCTTGTCAAACTGACTTCCGTGGCTGTGCTGGCAATGGCCCTTGGCGCCTGCCAAAGCCTGTTCGCGCCCAACTACCGAGCTCCGCTCGAGGTCAAGCGCGACGCCTGGGAACACGTCAAGCCCGGTTGCAACGAGAACGACTGCCCGCTGGTGAACATCGACACCATTCATTTCCCGGCCCTGCCCAAGCTCGATGCCATCGTCGAGCAGCGCTTGCTGCAACTGACCGAAGACAACCAACGCGGCACGGCGCCCACCTCGCTGCAAGCCTACGAGCAGCAATACCTGGCCAGCGCCGACAAGCGCAACAGCAGCTACCTGCAGGCCAAGGTACGCGAGCAGCATGACGGGCTGGTGATCATCGAACTGTCCAGCTACCTGGACAGCGGTGGCGCCCATGGCATGCCGGGGCGCGGCTTCATCAACTATTCGCGCAAGCTGGACAAAGTCCTGACCCTGCAAGACATGCTGCTGCCCGGCCAGGAGGAGACCTTCTGGAAGACTGTCGAGGAGTCACACCGCGCCTGGATGATCAGCACCGGCATGGACAAAGACCCCGAGTTCGTCAAGACCTGGCCCTTCCGCAAGTCCCCGCACGTGGCACTCACCTACGGCGCGGTAGTGGTCAAGTACGAGGTCTATGCCATTGCGCCCTATTCCATGGGCCACATCGAACTGAAGATCCCCTACCCGCGCCTCAATGGTGTGCTCAAGCCCGAGCTGTTTCCTGGCCGCGGCTGAGGCTCAGCAGGCCATGCAGCACCCCTGCCAGCAGCAGTGCCGGCAGGGTCGCCCCAAGCTCCGGCGCGACATTGGCCATGAAGTGATACGCCGCCACCCCTACCGCCCAGGCCACCAGCGCCTGCCAGTGTAGCCCGCCGATCGCGGCCGGCATCTGCCGACGACGAATGACGAAGTGGTCCATCAGCACCACCCCGAACAATGGCGCGAACACCGACCCGATCAACAGCAGGAAGTTCTGGTACTGCGCCAGCGGCGCCAGCAGGGCAATCAATGTGCACAACACGCCGATGGCCAGGGCCAGGTGCTCGATCTTCAAGCGCACCAACAAACCGGTAGACACCGCCGCCGAGTGAATGTCGGCAAAAGCGTTCTCCGACTCATCCAGCAGAATCAGCAGCAGAGGGATACCCAGCCCCGCGCCCGCCAGGGCCAGCAGCAGTGCATTGACCTCACCGCTCGGCGCGAAGGCCAGGGTGTACGCCACGCCCAGGCTCATCAGCCAGGCATTGCCGATGAAAAAGCCCAGCGCCGTACCGCCGAACACGCGGCTGGCACGCTGGCCGAAACGCGAATAGTCGGCGATCAGCGGCAACCACGACAGCGGCATGGCGATGACGATGTCAAAGCCCACCGCCAACGACATCGAGCCGTCGCCCGCCTGGCGCCACAGGCCCGCCAAGTCCGCCTTGGCGAACAGGTTCCAGGTCAGCCACAGGCAGGCACCAAGCAGCAACCAGATACCCCATTTGCGCAGCACCTTGCGCACGAAGGTCAGCGGCCCGCTGACTGCCAGCAAAGTGGCCAGGGCGCCAAAGCACAAGGTCCAGAGCAGCGGGCTGCTCCAGCCGCTGCCCTCGCCGAATGCCCGGGTGCCGAGCAGGCTGGCAGCGTCGCGCATGACGATGATCTCGAACGAGCCCCAGCCCACCAGTTGCAATAGGTTGAGCAGCGCCGGCAGGCGCGCGCCATGGCGTCCCAGGCTCAGGCGCAGGGTGGCCATGGCCGACAGCCCGGTGTCGCTGCCGATGACGCCGGCCGCCGCCAACAGCAGCACGCCCACCGCAGTGCCCAGCACGATCGCCAACACCGAGCCTGCCAAGCCCAGGCCCGGTGCCAGCAGCCCGCCAACCTGCAGGACCATCAGGCCGATGCCGAGGGAGAACCAGAGGGAGAACAGGTCACGCGCCCCGAATTGGCGCTGCCCGTGGGGGACCGGGTGGTCGGGAGAGAAGTGGCTGGGGGTGGTCATCGGCAGATTTACCAGAATTGTTGTTAGGGAAACCGAGTCAAACTGACGAAGGGCACGGCCCTGTAGAAGGGGTTTACCCGCTTCTACAGGGCCGTGCCCCGCACAGAAAAATGTGCCCCTCCCACAGGCAGGGGCCGTGATGCATTACACCTTTTTGTACAGCTGGCTGCCTTCCTGGCGGAACCGCTCGGCCTGCTCGCGCATGCCCTCTTCCACGGACACATCCGTCGCCTCGATACGCTGGTTGGCAGCGTACTCACGGACTTCCTGGGTGATCTTCATGGAGCAGAACTTGGGCCCGCACATCGAGCAGAAGTGTGCGACCTTGGCCGACTCCTTGGGCAGGGTCTCGTCATGGAACGCACGAGCGGTGTCCGGGTCCAGGCCGAGGTTGAACTGGTCTTCCCAACGGAACTCGAAGCGCGCCTTGGACAAGGCATTGTCGCGGATCTGTGCGCCCGGGTGCCCCTTGGCAAGATCGGCGGCATGCGCAGCGATCTTGTAGGTGATGATGCCGGTCTTGACGTCGTCCTTGTTCGGCAGGCCCAGGTGCTCCTTGGGCGTTACGTAGCAGAGCATGGCGCAACCGAACCAACCGATCATCGCCGCACCGATACCGGAGGTGATGTGGTCGTAGCCAGGTGCGATGTCGGTGGTCAGCGGGCCGAGGGTATAGAAAGGTGCCTCGTCGCAGCACTCGAGCTGCTTGTCCATGTTCTCCTTGATCAACTGCATCGGCACGTGGCCAGGGCCTTCGATCATGCACTGCACGTCGTGCTTCCAGGCGATCTTGGTCAACTCGCCCAGGGTTTCCAGCTCACCGAACTGAGCCGCGTCGTTGGCGTCGGCGATCGAGCCCGGACGCAGGCCATCACCCAGCGAGAAGCTGACGTCGTAGGCCTTCATGATTTCGCAGATCTCATCGAAATGCGTGTACAGGAAGTTTTCCTTGTGATGCGCCAGGCACCACTTGGCCATGATCGAACCACCGCGGCTGACGATACCGGTGACCCGCTTGGCGGTCAGCGGCACGTAGCGCAGCAGCACGCCGGCGTGGATGGTGAAGTAGTCCACGCCCTGCTCAGCCTGTTCGATCAGGGTGTCGCGGAACAGCTCCCAGGTCAGGTCCTCGGCGACACCGCCGACTTTTTCCAGGGCCTGGTAGATCGGCACAGTGCCGATCGGCACCGGCGAGTTGCGGATGATCCACTCGCGGGTTTCGTGGATGTGCTTGCCGGTGGACAGGTCCATGACCGTGTCCGAACCCCAGCGGATGCCCCAGGTCAGCTTGGCCACTTCTTCCTCGATAGAGGAGCCCAGGGCGCTGTTGCCGATGTTGCCGTTGATCTTCACCAGGAAATTACGGCCGATGATCATCGGCTCGAGTTCCGGGTGGTTGATGTTGGCGGGAATGATCGCGCGACCGCGGGCAATTTCCTCGCGCACGAACTCAGGGGTGATTTCCTTGGGAATGCTGGCACCGAAGCTGTGCCCGGCGTGCTGCTGGTCCAGCAGGCCTGCGGCGCGGGCCTCCTGCAGCTTCATGTTTTCACGGATGGCGACGTATTCCATCTCGGCGGTGATGATGCCCTGACGCGCGTAATGCATCTGGGTGACGTTGGCGCCTGGCTTGGCGCGACGCGGGTTGCGCACGTGGGCAAAGCGCAGCTTGGCCAGATCGGCATCGTTCAGGCGCTGCTGGCCAAAATTCGAGCTCAGGCCATCCAGGCGCACGGTGTCGCCACGGGCCTCGATCCACGCCGAGCGCACATCGCCCAGGCCTTTGCGCACGTCAATGACGACATTGGGATCGGTGTAGGGGCCAGAAGTGTCGTACACCAGCACCGGAGCATTCTGCTCGCCGCCGAAGTCTGTGGGTGTGTCATGCAGGCTGATTTCGCGCATGGGCACGCGGATATCGGGGCGCGAGCCTTCGACATAGACCTTGCGCGAACGAGGGAACGGTTGCACGGACTGCTGATCGACTTGCGCCGACTCGCTGAGGTGGATCGATTTTTCTTGTTGGCTCATCACAGGCTCTCCAGACAGCGTGGAATGTCGGGGGAGAACCTGAAGGGGCGCGGATACACCTAGGACGGTGTGGTGCCGGATACGAGAGGTGCCTTGAGCGTGAGCTTCGACAATCCCGGACCTGACACAAGATCTCGCCGGGAAAGCGAGCAATCTTGTTCCCTACGCAGGCGCTAACCTGATCAGGTTCAACGGGATCCGGAACTATCCGATCTCAGCCTTCGATTCAAGGCACCCCGACAAGAACATGCGCAGTCTAGACTCAAGTGGTCGGCAAAGCCAAGCGTGTAAATTGGCGAATGATGAAAGGCACGTCAGACGATTGTTGCCAGGTGCGCCCGGCACTACACTGGCCCATCGCCCGATACTCAACAGTTCAGAAATTCATTTCAAGGATTGCCTATGCTGCGCAAACTCTCACTGGCGATAGCCGTGTCTTGTGCGTCCAACGGAGTGGTCTGGGCAGCGGATATGCCCACGACGGTGAAAACCGACCTGGTCAGCGTCTACCAGGAAGCGGTCGACAACAACGCCGATCTGGCCGCTGCCCGCGCCGACTACGGCGCACGTCGAGAAGTGGTTCCCCAGGCCCGGGCCGGGCTGCTGCCAAACCTGTCGGCCGGTGCCGAGATGCTGAACACCCGCACCAAGATCGACGAGCCGTCCATAACCTCCAACCGCAGCGGCAATTCCTGGAGCGCCACCCTGGCGCAACCGATCTTCCGTGCCGATCGCTGGTTCCAACTGCAGGCGGCCGAAGCCGTCAACGAGCAGGCGGCCCTGGAGCTGTCGGCCACCGAGCAGAACCTGATCCTGCAAACCGCCGAAAACTACTTCGCGGTACTGCGCGCCCAGGACAACCTGGCCTCGACCAAAGCCGAGGAAGCGGCCTTCAAGCGCCAGCTGGACCAGTCCAACGAGCGCTTCGACGTCGGCCTCTCGGACAAGACCGACGTGCTGCAATCCCAAGCCAGCTACGACACGGCCCGGGCCAACCGGATCATCGCCGAACGTCAGGTGCAGGATGCCTTCGAGGCCTTGGTGACCTTGACCAATCGCGAGTACTCCTCGATTCAGGGCGTGGTCCACACCTTGCCGGTACAGGTACCGATTCCCAACGATGCCAAGGCGTGGGTCGACACTGCGGCGCGGCAGAACCTCAACCTGCTGGCCACCAACCATGCTGTGACCGCCGCCGAGGAAACCCTGCGCCAGCGCAAGGCCGGCCATGCCCCGACGCTCGATGCGGTAGCCCAATACCAAAAGGGCGACAACGACAACCTCGGCTTCACCAACCCCTCACCGTTCGGGCGCTACAGCGGCGATGTGGAGCAGACCAGTATCGGCTTGCAGTTGAACATCCCGATCTACAGCGGCGGGCTGACCAGCTCCCAGGTGCGCGAGGCCTACCAGCGCCTGAGCCAGAGTGAACAGCAGCGCGAAAGCCTGCGTCGTCAGGTGGTGGAGAACACCCGCAACCTGCACCGTGCGGTGAACACCGACGTGGAACAGGTCCAGGCGCGCAAGCAATCGATCATTTCCAACCAGAGCGCCCTGGAGGCTACCGAGATCGGCTACCAGGTCGGTACCCGCAACATCGTCGACGTGCTCGATGCCCAGCGCCAGCTGTACACCTCGGTGCGCGACTACAACAACAGCCGCTACGACTATATCCTCGACAATCTTCGCCTGAAACAGGCCGCCGGGACGCTCAGCCCGCAGGACCTGCAGGACCTGGGCCGCTACCTGAAAGCCGACTACAACCCTGACAAGGACTTCCTCCCACCGGACCTGGCGGCTGCGGCGGCGAAGAACTTCGAGCGGCGCCCCTGACGCCTTGCGCCACAGACTCTTCACGGGCAAGCCTGGCCTTGCGGGCACCGCTTACCCCGGGGCTCGTGAAGAATGTGGGGCGCGTGTCGAAGCCCTCACTTCATGTAAAAGCGGATGGCATTGTGGTCGCCATCGACATGCAGCGAGGACCTGCAATCGGCGTACGCCTTGCCCATGGACGCGGCGTGGAGCCTGACACGCCGCAGGTCGTACATGATGCTGAAATTACACGCCTGGGAACCCGAAACCACCTCGACTTCCTCGACGAAGCTGTGTTTTCCCAACACCTTCGGCACCATTTCCACTCTGCCCTCCTCTGTGTCATCCACCGACCAACTGGCAGAGCCATCGATGGCAAAGTGCGGCCCTTTGAGCGCGTCGATGAAATACGACCCGGTATGGCGGACACTGGCATTGGGGTCCGGGTGGATCACGCTCACGCTGGCCCAGGGCTCGACGAACTTTGGGTACTTCAACACACCGATCGCGGCATGAGCCGAACTGGAGATCATTAGAACGAACGCGGTGAGTGTCTTGCTGTACATGCGGCTTTTCCTCAAGTCTGCGACGCGCCTGTTGGCGTTCTGGACATGAGCGTAAGCAGCACGCAGGGCGTGGATGAACTATCTATTTGCTACCTTCTGCATCACGCCAGGTAGTTGCCCAGCGCCTGCAACAGCCGCTCCAGCGCCCCTTGATTGGCCTGCATCACGGCCTTGCCTGCCAGCCCCATTCGCCGGGCATCCTGCGGCAGCTCGATCAAGCGACGGACAGCGCCGCACAGCCCCTCGGCATCGTCCACCTGCTGCAACGCCCCGGCCTCACGCAACATGGTGCTGATTTCGAGGAAGTTGAACACATGCGGCCCCATGATCACCGGCAAAGCCAGCGCGGCAGGTTCCAGCGGATTGTGTCCGCCAGTGGCCACCAGGCTTCCGCCGACGAAGGCGATGTCGGCCAGCGCGTAGAGGAACAGCAATTCGCCCATGGTATCGCCCAGCAGCACAGCGGTCTGGCCGCTCACCGGCGCCCCCGAAGAGCGTCGCACTGTCTCGAACTGCTCGCGGCACAGGGCATGCACCGCATCGAAACGCTCAGGGTGGCGCGGCACCAGAATCAACAGCGCATCACCATGGACCTGCAACAACTCCCGGTGGGCCTGCAGAATCAGCGCATCTTCGCCGTCATGGGTACTGGCGGCGATCCACACCGGACGCTGCTCGGCGCCCCATTGCTCGCGTAGCGCCCTGGCGCGCGGTTGCAGTTGTTCGTCGATCTTCAGGTCGAACTTGATCGAACCGGTCACCTGCACGCATTCGGGGCGCGCGCCCAGGCTACGGAAACGCTCGGCCTCCGCCTCGGTCTGCACGGCGATCAGGCTCATCTCTGCGAGCATCGGCCCAGTCAGCCCGGCAAAACGCGCATAGCCGCGGGCCGAACGCTCGGACAACCGTGCATTGGCCAAGGCCACTGGGATACCGCGCTTGGTGCATTGGTGAATGTGGTTCGGCCACAGCTCGGTTTCCATGATGATGCCCAGCCGTGGCCGTACATGATCGAGGAAACGCCCCGCCGCCCAAGGCAGGTCGTATGGCAGGTAGCAATGCTGGATGCGCGGCTCGTCGGCGAACATCGCGCGAATACGCTCCGACCCGGTCGGGGTCATGCAGGTCAGGGTGATGGGCAAATCTGGGTAGGCCTTGAGCAAGGCGCGAATCATCGGCGCCGCAGCGATGCTCTCGCCCACCGACACCGCATGTACCCAGATGCCCCCCTGATGCATGGGCGCAAGCTTGCAGGCGAAGCGCTCGGCAATACGCTGGCCGTAGGCCGGAGCCTTGCGCGCGCGCAGATACAGGCGCAGCGCGACCAGCGGCAGGCCCAGGTGAAACAGCAAGGTATAGAGGGTTCTGTTCATGGCGACGCAGTGTACTAGGAACTGCACGAAAAGGCCTGCGAGCCGCAGCCCTCAGCCAATCGCCCGCAGGTGCACGGCGAAGCGTTCGGCCAACCATTGCGCCGCCGGCCCCAGCGGCTGGTCGCGGCGCCAGGCCAGCTCGACGACCAACGCTGGCGGACGCCACTCGCTGTCCAGTTCGACCATGTGCGTCTGGTAGGTCGGGTACTGCACCACATGCCGTGGCAGCCAGGCCCAGCCCAGGCCACGCATCAGCAACTCGGCCATGGAATAGAAGCTGTCGGCGCGCCACACCTGGGGACTGATCGCCTCGCCGCCAGGGTAGCCACTTTGCTGGGGCGTGATCAGCAATTGTCGATGACGTGCCAGTTGCTGACGACTGACCCGCTGCTCGCGAGCCAGCGGATGGCCCACGGCGCAGACCGTGACCATCTCGACGCTGCCCAACGCCCGGCGCTCCAGAGAGGCAGGAATCTGCTCGTGATGGAAGAACAGCCCCAGATCCGCGCGCCGTTCCACCAGCTTGCGCGCCACATCCCCTTGGGCGCCGCTGGCCAATTGCACCTCGAGGAACGGAAAACGGCTGGACAGTTCGTCCAAACTGTCGATGACCGGTTGATAGGGCATGGCTTCGTCATTGGCCACCCTCAGCAATGCCTCCTGCCCTCGCATCAGCGCCAAGGCCCGGCCGTCCAGGCGCTCGCACTGGCGCAGCAGTTCGCGAGCGTCCTCAAGCAAGGCGGCGCCACTTTCGGTCAAGCGTGGCTGGCGTCCGCTGCTGCGCTCGAACAACGTCACGCCCAGGTCTGCCTCCAACAACGCGATAGCGTTGCTGATGGCCGATTGCGCCTTGCGCTGCTCCCGCGCGACCGCGGAAAACGACCGCAACTCAGCCACCCGCAAGAACAGACGCAACTGATCCAGGCTCCACTGCTCGGCCATGCAACCCATCTCCAGAATAGATAGGTAATGACTTTACCCCATTTCATTAAGGCCTAGAATGCGAGCCTTGCAACGGAGACTCTCACCATGAACGCATATACCTACCTGACCATCGCCATCTGCGCAGAAGTCATCGCCACCGCTTCCATGAAGGCAGTGAAAGGCTTGAGCACCCCTCTGCCACTGTTGCTGATGGTGTGCGGCTACGCCGTGGCGTTCTGGATGCTGACCCTCGTGGTGCGCAGCATTCCGGTGGGTATCGCCTACGCCATCTGGTCGGGCCTGGGCATCGTGCTGATCAGCGCGGTGGCGCTGGTGATCTATGGGCAGAAGCTGGATTTCCCGGCCATGCTGGGCATGGCCATGATCGTCGGCGGCGTGGTGGTGATCCAGCTGTTCTCCAAGACCGCCGGGCACTGAACAACCACCCAACGCGTGGGCAGCGCCGAACCCTGTGGGCGGGTTACCTGCGAACGGGACACGACGGTCTCAGCACCTCCCCGGGCAAGCAATCCGCCACAGCCTGTATACTGGGCAACTGTCCCAGTTCTAGAGGTGCCCCCATGCCATCCGCCATTTCCACTGACGTGCTGATCGTCGGCGCCGGGGTCGCAGGCCTCTGGCTCAATGCCCGGCTGCGGCGCCTGGGGTACTCGACCGTGCTGGTCGAGCGTGCCAGCCTCGGCGGCGAGCAGACCATCAAATCCCAGGGCATCATCCACGGCGGCACCAAGTACGCCCTACACGGCGCCCTGACCGGCGCGTCGGAGGCCATCGCCGACATGCCTCGGCGCTGGCGCGAAGCCTTGGCCGGCGACGGCGAACTCGACCTCGGCCATACCCGCATCCTGTCCGAAGCCCATTACCTGTGGTCTCCCGGCACCCTGGCCGGCAACCTCACCAGCTTCTTCGCCAGCAAGGCCGTGCGCGGCCGGGTCGACCAGGTCAAGGGCGATCAACTGCCTCCTGCCCTGCAGGATCGCGCCTTCAAGGGCAAGGTCTATCGCCTGGCCGAACTGGTCATCGACGTGCCCAGCCTGCTCGCCAACCTAGCCGAACTGGCTGGCGACAGCCTGTTGGCCGGCGAGCGCATCGCGCCTCTAAAAGAAGGTGAGGAGCTGGTCGGCTTGCGTGTCGATGACCGAGAAATCCGAGCCCAGCGTATCGTCCTCAGCGCCGGCGCCGGCACCGAGGCGCTGCTCCAGTCCCTGGGCCTGAGCCAGCCCGCCATGCAACGCCGTCCGCTGCATATGGTCATGGCCAAGGGACCAAACCTCAAACCGCTCTATGCCCACTGCCTGGGCGGCGGTCCCAAGCCACGGGTGACCGTCACCACCCACCCGGCTGCGAACGGCCAGTGGGTCTGGTACCTGGGCGGGGACCTGGCCGAAGCCGAGGGGGTCGCCCGCGAGCCTGCGGCGCAGATCGCCGCAGCGCAAAAGGAAATCGCCGGCCTGCTGCCGTGGGTGGACCAGAGCCAGTTGCACTGGGCAACCCTGCGTGTCGAGCGCGCCGAACCTGCGCAATCAGGCCTGGTGCGCCCGGACAACGCCTTCCTGGCCGATCAGCAGCGCTTACTGGTCGGCTGGCCGACCAAGTTGGCCCTGGCCCCGGACTTTACCGATCGCGTCCTGGCGAGCCTGGACCGCGACGGCATCCGTCCCAGCGCCCAACCGAACCTGGCTGATCTGCCTCGCCCGGCCCTCGGCGTCCCTGCCTGGGAGCAATTGCTGCCATGAGCTTGCCGACCTTGCACGACTTCCATCGCCCACTGGGCAGCACCGGCCTGAACGTCTCTCCTCTGGGCCTGGGCACCGTCAAGCTAGGCCGCGACCAGGGCGTCAAGTACCCCAGCGGATTCACCATTCCAGGCGATGACGAGGCCCGACTGCTACTGGCCCAGGCGCGCGAGCTGGGCATCAACCTCATCGACACCGCCCCTGCCTACGGGCGCAGCGAGGAGCGTCTGGGCCCGCTGTTGCGTGGCCAACGTGATGAGTGGGTGATCGTCAGCAAGGTGGGCGAGGAGTTCGAGAACGGCCAATCCCGGTTCGACTTCAGCGCCGCCCATACACGCCTGTCGGTGGAGCGCAGCCTGCGTCGCCTGGAGACTGACCGCATCGAGCTGGTACTGGTGCATTCGGACGGCAATGACCTGGCGATCCTCGAACAGCAAGGCGTCTACCAGACCCTCGCCGAGCTCAAGCAGGAGGGCAAGATCCTCGGCTATGGGCTGTCCGGCAAGACCGTCGCGGGCGGCCTCAAGGCGCTGGAGCAAGGCGATTGCGCCATGGTCACCTACAACCTCAACGAGCAGGCGGAACGCCCGGTGCTGGACTACGCTGCCGAACACGGCAAGGCCATCCTGGTGAAGAAGGCCTTGGCCAGCGGGCATATCTGCCTCGCACCAGGAGTCGATCCGGTGCAGGCCAGCTTTGAGCTGCTGTTCTCCCACCCTGGGGTGAGCAGTGCTATCGTCGGCACCATCAACCCGTTGCACCTGGCCCATAACGTGGCCACCGTCGCCCGAATCCTGGGACGGCCTTGAATCGCCCAGACGGGCGCCCAACGCAAGGAGGAGCCTCGTGCCGCGAACGCTGATCCGCAAGAACCCCAGCAACTTCAAGACCTTGCCGTTGCATGTCGAAGCCACACCCGACGGCCTGGCCTACAAGCCCATCGGCATGCCGCTGAACTTCTCCCAGGTGCAGCAGCGACGCAAAGCCATCCAACTGGACAACCCCGAGCGCTTCGTGGTCGAACTGGCCAATCTTGGGGTATCGGTGCGCCTGACATTGCATTGGCAGCATCGCGACTTCTGGGTGCTGGTGCGCCAGCGCCGCCAGGATCGCGGCGATGTGGTGCTCAAGCTCATCTCCGGTTACGTCCCGGCCCAGGAGCTCAACCTGCCGCTGCACACCGCGATCCAAGAGGTGGCCGAGGAGTGCCTGATGGAGACGCCCGAAGGCTGGCTGGGCGGGCGCTTCAACGACACCTGGCTGCCGGCACCCTACGCCGACGCCCTGCACTACCGCGAGGCCCTACCGTTTGTCCTGAGTCCCGAATCCGGCGCTGCGCGCCCGGTTCACTGCGACAACCTGATGCTACTGGAACGCCCGCACGCCTATGTGCACCTGCCAACGGCATCCCTGCAGTTGATCTATGACCTGCGCCTGCAAGTCCCTCGGGAGGCCAAGTCGCTCAGCCTGTTCCATGTCGACGAAAGGCTCGAAGGCGACCAACTGGTCGCGCGCCTGAACCGCAAGCGTCCGGATCTGTACCTGATGCCACTGGTCGATGGCCAGCCCACGGCCGAGCTCTACACCTTGAAGAAAGACCAATTGGTGCCAGCGAGCACCCGGGGTCTGTATTTGGCCGAAAGCTTTGCCCGACAGGATGGCTGGGTGGTGAAGGATGAGCGGATTCGCTGGAAGGAATGGATCAAGCAGCAAGGGCTGGCGCAGGCACCGGCATCCAACTTGCAACGCTTCAGCGATAAGGCGCGGGCGCTGTTGCAGCGAGCCCTGCACAAGTAACGACTCGAAGCCGGGCAATCGCCGGACCAGGCCGCCCCACAGGCATTGCGCCATCTGTGTAGGGGGCGTGCTGGTCCGCGACGTCTTTGGGGCAGATCAGTGCTTGCGGATCTTCTCGACGATGGCGGTGGTCGAGCTGTTCTCCACCAGCCCCAGCACTTTCACGGTGCCGCCGTAGGCCTTGACGATGTCGGCGCCGACCACCTGGTCGATGCCATAGTCGCCCCCTTTGACCAGCACGTCCGGCTTGACCTGGCTCAGCAGGTTTTCCGGCGTGCCCTCGGGGAAGCTGATGACCCAGTCCACCGCACCCAGGCCAGCCAGTACGGCCATGCGCCGATCGACACTGTTGATCGGCCGGCCCGGCCCCTTGAGGCGGCTGACCGAAGCGTCATCATTGATTGCCACGATCAGACGGTCGCCTTGGGCGCGGGCCTGCTCCAGATAGGTGACATGGCCGGCATGGAGAATGTCGAAGCACCCATTGGTGAAGACGATCTTTTCGTTGTGCGCCCGAGCGTCATCGATGGCCAGGAGCAACTGCTCAAGGGTGAGCACGCCGCGCTCGGAGCCCTCTTCACGCTGGATCGCCCGACGCAGCTCCGGCGCACTGATGGCGGCGGTACCCAGCTTGCCGACCACAATGCCAGCGGCCAGGTTGGCCAGGGCAACGGCATGGGGCAGGTCCTCTCCGGCGGCAATGGCCGCGGCCAGGGTCGAGATCACGGTATCGCCGGCGCCGGTGACATCGAACACTTCGCGGGCGCGGGCGGGCAAATGCAAGGCCGGGTGGCCAGTGCGCAGCAGGGTCATGCCGTGTTCACCGCGAGTCACCAGCAGTGCGCCCAGCTCTAGATCCTGGAGCAGTTGCAGGCCCTTGGCGACCAGCTCGGACTCATCGGCGCAACGGCCGACGATGGTCTCGAACTCGCTGAGGTTCGGGGTAATCAGGCTGGCGCCGCGATAGATGGAAAAGTCCTTGCCCTTGGGGTCGGCCAGCACTGGAATGCCCTTGGCCCTCGCCGCCTGGATCAGGCTCTGATGGTTCTTCAGCGCACCCTTGCCGTAGTCGGACAGGACCAGCACCTTGATGCCTTCGAGCAGGTCATCGACTTCTTCGCCCAGCGACAGCGGGTCGGTGGCGAACGGTTCTTCGAAATCGATGCGCAACAGCTGCTGGTGACGGCTCATGACCCGCAGCTTGACGATGGTCGGCTGGTGGGCGATGCGCTGGAAGACCGAACGCACGCCCGCGGCCTGCAAGCTGTTGGCGAGGCTGTCGGCAGCCTCGTCCTGCCCGGTCACGCCAACCAGCGAGGCTGGGGCGCCGAGGGCAGCGATGTTCAGGGCGACGTTGGCCGCGCCGCCGGGGCGATCCTCGATCTGCTCGACCTTGACCACCGGCACCGGTGCTTCGGGAGAGATCCGCGAGGTACCGCCATGCCAGTAGCGGTCGAGCATGACATCACCGACCACCAGGACCGGGGCTTGATCGAAACGCGGCATGGACAACTTCATGGGCAACCCATATGAAAAATAATGAACAGGGGCAGGATATTAGCACAGGGTCGAGGGCGGCTTTATGGCCAGCTTCGATCTGCGCGTTACCAATGATGATCGGGGCCGACGAGGCCCCGATCCAGGGGGTTCAGGTGATATCGGCCTTTTCAGGCTCGTCCAGCCCCATGGCGTGCAGGCGGGCATAATGGCCATTGGCCTGGAGCAGCTCGGCATGGGTGCCGCGCTCCACCAGACGTCCCTGGTCCATGACCAGGATCAGGTCGGCCTTCTCGATGGTCGACAGACGGTGAGCGATCACCAAGGTGGTGCGGCCTTCCATCACGTGGTCCAACGCCGCCTGGATATGCCGCTCGGATTCGGTGTCCAGCGCCGAGGTTGCCTCGTCGAGGATCAGCAGCGGCGCGTTCTTGAGCAGCGCGCGGGCGATCGCCAGGCGCTGGCGCTGACCGCCGGAGAGCAGCACGCCATTCTCGCCGACCTCGGTGTCGAAACCCTTGGGCAGTTGGTCAACGAAATCCTTGGCGTAGGCATCGGCGGCCGCGGCCTCGATCGCCTCACGCGGCGCGCCGGCCAGGTCACCATAGGCGACGTTGTTGGCGACAGTGTCGTTGAACAGGGTGACATGCTGAGTCACCTGGGACACATGCCGGCGCAGGTTGCGCAGGCGGTACTGCTCGATTTCCACGCCATCGAGCAGGATCTGTCCTTGATCATGGTGGTAGAAGCGAGGAATCAGCGCCGCCAACGTGGACTTGCCGCTGCCGGAGCGCCCCACCAGGGCGATCATCTGCCCAGGCTCGGCGGTGAAGCTGATATCGCTCAGTACCTGGCGCTCGGTCCCTGGGTAGGTGAAGCTGAGGTTGCGCACCTCCAGACGGCCTTCGACCTTGTCCTTCTCCACGGTACCGGTGTCCACCTCGGGCTTCTCGTCCAGTTGCTCGAAGATACTCTCGGCGCCGGCCAAGCCCTTCTGAATGGTCGAGCTGACTTCCGAAAGCTGGCGAATCGGCTTGGGCAGCAGGCCTGCGGCGGTGATGTAGGCCACCAGATCACCGGCCGAGGCATCGCCGCGCAGGAACAGCACCAGGAACATCAGCGCGGCCATGGCGCTGTAGATCACCAGTTGCAGCATCGGCGTATACAACGCACCGGTCTTGGTCATGCGCAGTTGCTTGTCGGTGTTGCTCTGGCTGGCGTTGCTGAAGCGGCGCTGCTCGTAGGCCTCGCCGCCGAAGCTGCGGACCACGCGATAACCTTGGATGGTCTCGGAGGCCACATGGGTGACATCACCCATGGCCACCTGGATCTTCTTGCTCTGCTTGCGAAACTTCTTGCTGGCGGTGCTGACCATCAGGGCGATGACCGGCAGGATGGCAACCATCACCAACGTCAGCTTCCAGTTCATCCACAGCAGGTAGGCGAACAGGAACACCACGGTCAAGCCTTCACGGATCACTACCTTGATCGCGTCGGTGGCGGCGCCGGTGACCATGGTCACGTTGAAGGTGATGCGGGAAATCAGGTGACCGGAGTTGTGGCTATCGAAGTAGCGGTTCGGCAGCACCAACAGTTTGTTGAACAACTCCACCCGTAGGTCATGCACCAGCCCCAGGGATACCTTGGCCAGGTAAAAGTTGCCCAGGAACGAGCCCAGGCCCTGCCAGGCAGCGATCAAGATGATCAGCAACGGCACGGCCTGCAGCAGCTGCATGTCTTTGAGGTAGGGGACGTCGGGGAACAGGACCGCCTGCGGATCGCTCAATCCATCGACGAAATACTTGAGAATCCCCGCCAGCATGGGCTGGGTGGAGGCGAAGATCACGAAACCCACGATACTCAGCAAGAAAATGCCGATATAGGGTTTGACGTAGCTCAGCAGCCGGAAGTAGATCTTCAGGCTGGAGGTTTGCTCCGCCGGTAGCGGTGTTTCGGCCATCATCGAGCTCGCTGTTCAGGTTGAACCGGAAATTTTAACACAGGGTTTGTCCGGGGCACGCTTCAGGGGCATTCCAGACCTACCCGGCCAGCTGCGGAGCGGGCCGGCATACTTCTTAGTGGTTTCATCCCTGAAACATCAAACGCCACCATCATGGTACTGACGCATTATTTTCGGCATTATTGCCGTCATTTTGCTTGCCAGACGACAAGGCCCTACCCATGCAATGCTCCCGGCTTTCCCAGGTCGACTTCGATCAGCTGACACTCGGTGCCAAGGTTCTAGAGGCAGATAGCTACGGCGCCAAAGTCTACCTGCTAGGGAATGGCAATATCCTTAAAATCTTTCGTCGCAAGCGTTTGATTTCATCTGCACTGCTGCGTCCTTACTCGCAGCGCTTCGTCGACAACGCGGCACGCCTGACGCAATTGGGGATCCCCACCCTGGAAGTGATCAGTCACCACAAGCTCGAACTGCCGGGGCGCACCGCGGTGCTGTACCACCCCTTGCCTGGCGAGACGCTGCTGCAGCTGTCGCGCAACCCCGGCTTCAGCTGGGACGCCCTGTTGCCACGACTGATCGACCTGATCCGGCACTTGCACCGCTCGGGCATCTATTTTCGCTCGCTGCACCTGGGCAATGTGGTGATGACACCTGACCAACGCCTGGGGCTGATCGATGTGGCGGACATGCGCTTCTTGCGCGCGCCGCTTTCAGCGCGGATGGTACGGCGCAATGTCCAGCACATGGCACGCTACATCGAGCGAGAAAAACTCGCCAACCAGTTCCCCGTCACCGACTTCGAGGCTGCGCTGCTGAACCACTGATGCCTGCTGGCTCGTGTGAGAGCGGCAATCCTGGAGAGATAGCGGTTGATCCTGGGGCTTTCGGCAGCCCCAGGCACAGGCGGAAGGAATCGATCAGACCCCCAGCGCCAGGCGCAGGCGTTGCCAACGGGTCAGTGGCGGGTGTGGACGCAGCGCGGGTGTCATATGCTCGACGATACTGCGCCCCACCTCGGCGAAGCTAAAGCGTGAAACCGCAAGCTCGCGTCCCTTGCGCGCAATGCGCTCGGCAAGCTCAGGGTCATTGCGCAAGACGTTCAATTTTTCCCGCAGCATCGGAATGCTGTCGTACAGCACCACGTTGTGCATGTCCTCAAGGCCCAGCGCGCGGTTCTCCGCCTCACCCTGGTCGTAGGCCAGCAGCACGCAGCCGCAAGCCATGGCCTCGAAGTTCTTGATCATGTATTCGCCCATGCCCACGTCGGCACTGACGAAAAAGCGAATGCGGTTGAGCGTGTTGCAGTAGTCCTCGCCGGATTTGGTGCGCGTCACCACCAGATTCTCGACCTGACCAAGCTCGTCGAGCAACGCCTTGCGGCCGCTGTAGGCGACGCTCCCCGTACTGCCGACGAAGGCCAATTCGATATCGCGTTCGCGCCCTTGGTCGGTGAGCAGTTGCTCGTCGTAGCCCTTGGGTACGAACACCGCATCGAAACCTTCCTGACGCAGTCGCTCGCTGACCATGTAGCCGGAGCTGATCACCCGGGCCCACGGCAGTTGGCGATAGTGCGCACTGAACTTGCCGGTGTACTTGCAGGGGATGTAGTTCTGGTAGGCGTCGTGCTCAAGGATCACCAGGTTGGGCACGCTGCGGATGAAGGGGACCTGGCGGATCTCCTGCTTGAAGCGCAGGAAGAACACGATCCGGTCGTAGCGCGTGACATCCACCTCGCGCTTGAAGTAGCGACGCAGGTTGCGCTGGTCCTCGCTGCTCAGCCAGCGCAGGTCGCAATCGCAATTGGCGGCCACACCGTCGTACAGACGATCGAGGATCGCCCGTTGCTCCTTCTGCACCAGAAATAGGACTTTCATTGCTTTGCTTGGGCCTCTGCGCCTTCAATCATTCGTCGCGCTCAAACGGGCGACGCCAGAACAGCTCATGGCGGCGTACCGCCTTGCGGAAGAATTCGTTCTCGCCATAGGGCGACGGCTTGCGCCCCGCCAGCCAGTGCTGCAGGGCACGCCGCAAGCGACGCTTGAACGGCGCGGACGGCTGCAGGTCGTGCATCATGCCCAGGGCCATGGCCTTGTCACGCTGGGTGGCCAGGCTCAGCACCTGGCTGCATGGCGCCCAGGCCTGCTCGGCGCTCAGCTGCGGCGGCAAGGCAACGCCATCGCCGCTGTCGCCCATCGGCCAGCGGTCATTGTCGTGCAGGTGGTTGGCGTAGCACAGCAGCGTCTCGGGTTGCCAATCCAGGCCTTGCAACGCCTCGAGCACCGCGGCTTGGGCGCAGACGTGATCGGGATGCGGATCCAGCTGTGGGTGCGGCATCACCAGCACCTGGGGCCGCGCCCGCTCCAGTACCGCGCGCAGATCGGCCAGCAGGTTGTTCCAGGTCGGCGCACCATCGGCATCGCCAGGCAAGTCGAAGGCGTTGAAACGGCGGAACGGACGGGTATCGGCCATATCGGCCTCGCGCGAGCCCACTGCTTGATCTGGCGCCGCTTGCATCGCTGGCAGTTGCAGGCAGAAATAGCCCAACTGCACGCAGCGCGACTCCGGCACCCCGGCCCAGCGCGGCACTGCAATACTGTCCCAGGCACGCAGACGGCCTTTCAGACGCGCTGCCTCGGCCTTGGGCAAGCCCATCTGCTGGTAGTGCTCCGCCTCGATCTCGCCTGCGGTCAGGGTCACCACCCAGGCTTCTTCGGCCTGGCTATACAAGCCATAGGCTGCGAGCTCGGCGTCATCGGCATGGGGCGCGATGACCATGACACGACGCTTGTGCAATTCGATCGAAGGGGTAATCCACAGGCGAGGTTCGCCGATCAATCGACAGTGGCGACCGCACAGGCGCAAGGTGTCCGCCATCAGCGGTGCGGCGAGACCGGTCAGGTTCAGAAAGCGCACCCCATCGACACCGCGCTCGAAGGTCTGGCGATCCTGCTCGGACTCGCCGCGCAGCATCACTCGAGGGTCGAGAAAGCGTCCCAGCCAATTCGCCTTGACCCGTACTTCAAGGATCAGCGTCTCATCACCCGCCAGCGGCGCATCGACCTGGAGCAGGCCGGCATGAAGCCGCGCAGCGGCCTCGCGGGTCTGCTCGCCGAATCGGAAGGCATAGTCTTCGGAGGGCGAATAGAACAGGTGATCGGCAAACCAGGCCTCGTGCGCGATCCACAGCAGCGGCAACAGCAACAGCGGCAGCCACCACCAGCTCGCCACGCCGATGACGATCAGCAGGACCAACCCTGCCAGCAGGCCCAGGCGCTTGCTGCGCCGATGACGCTTGAGCAACTGCTGCTTGCGGCTCACGACTGGAACACCGGCACGGGGTTGCACCAGCGGTCTTTGTATTCGCGGTCAGCACGACCGAAAGAGAACCGCAGCGGTTTGTTGCGTGCTCGGGCATCCTCCCAGGCAGCCTGGGTATTGAGGAAACTCAGGACGCTGCCCGGGCTGAAGGCCTTGGTCTCGGGGTCTACCCCCCCATTGATGTACTCGACGCTGACCCATTCCGGCGCCTCCACCCGGTACACCAACTGGATCGCGATCGGCGCCCCATCGAGCAGCAACACCGAGCCGATCAGCAAATCCCGCAGGCGCTCCAACACCTCGGCCATGCGCGCCGCCCCCGTGGCCGGGAAGCCCCAGCGGCGCTGGAACAGGTCACAGTACATGGCGGCAATCTCGGCCGCGCTGAAATCGCTGATTGGCCGCACCACCCCGCCTGCTTCTTCGAGCAGACGCAGCTCGCGGCGCTGGTTGTAGCGGAACTTCTTGGACAAGTCTTCGTGTGGCCGCGCCATGGCCAATTGCTCGGCTTGCGCCTTGAGCCCGGTGAATCGCCCCTGGTTCAACTCGGAGAGATAACGCGCCGCATGGCGCAGTGGCGCACCGGCATCAGCGGCGGCAGGCAGGATGATTTCCGCGTTGCCCAGGTCGAACAGGCCCTTCTTGCCGTGGCGCTTGAGCACATCCTTGGACAGCGCCAGGTGGCGCCCCCAGGTGGGAATGGCGGCTTTGAGTCCCCCCGCCTGATGCCAGCCCAGGTACCGCACTGGGATCTGGGCCAGCTCGGCCAATTGCTCGACCACCTGTGGATGGGTGGCGACACTGCCGCCAAAGCGCTCCCAGGCGTCGGCGTAGGCCTGCCCATCGATGACGGACCAACCACGCTCGCGCAGGGCCCGGATATGATTGAACATCACGCCTCCGCCACCAGCGCCCGCACCTGCGGCAGAGCCCAGAAGGCCTCGCGCACGGCCTGATCGGAAAACCGCTCGTGCAGGCGTTGCAGCATGTGCTCGGCGCACGCCTGGCGCTGCGACGCATCCAGCCCGGCCATGTGCTTAAGGCCCTGGGCCAGTTGCCCAGCATCCCCCAGCGGGAACAGCACACCCACGCCTTCGACCACCTCCAGCGCACCGCCACACGCGGTGGCCAGCAGCGGCACGCCGGCAACCATCGCCTCCAGCAGGACCATGCCGAACGGCTCATGATCGGAACTCAAGGCGAATACATCGAACGCCTGAAAATAACGACGCGCATTGTGCACCTGGCCCAGAAAGTCCACCTGACCGGCAATACCCAACTGCGCCGCCTGCGCCTTGAGCGCAGCTTCCAGGCGGCCTTCGCCCAGAATCGCCAGACGGGCACCGGCAGGCAGGCCAGGCAACGCCTCGGCAAAGCCTCGCAGCAAGGTCGCCTGGTCCTTGTCGGGGTGCAGGCGACCGACGTTGCCGACAATCCATGCCTGGGGGGCGAGCCCCAAGGCCTGGCGCGCTTCGTCACGCGGCACCAGACTGGCCTGCAGGCCCTGGACATCGATACGGTTGTACAGCGTCTGGATTCGCTCGGCCGGCCACTGCGCCAGGCACCGGCGCATGTCGTCACGCACCGCGTCGGAGACGCCGAGCAGGCTCAGGCGCTTTCTGAACAGGTTGGCGAACAGACGCCGGCCACCGCGCTGGTAGTCACCGAACGCGTGGTGCACGCCGATCACCGGCAAGCCGGTGCCCAGCAGCGCCACATAGATCGGCTTGAAGCGGTGGGCGATGCAGAAGCTGAAGTCGCGGGCCGCGGCGATCTTGCGCAGCGCGGCGATCGCGCCCAGCTTCAGGCCACGTACGGCCTTGGAGCTGAACTCCAGGAACAGCACTTCGTCCGATGCACAGCCGGCGGCTACCTGCGGGTCGGCCTTACCGGTGAGAAAGACCGTGGTGACCTTGTAGCCGCTGCCCTCGAACAGGCTGGCATATTGACGGGCACAGTCCAGGAATGGCCCGTCATAGCCGTGGCAGAACTGCAGGACGCGCCGTTCAGAGCGGTTGGTCATAAGGCGCCGCGCCGTCCTTGACTACCAGGATGTCTTCCATGATCAGGTACTGCAGGTCCGAGCCGAAGAACATGTTCAGGGCGTCGGTCGGCGAGCAGATCATGGGTTCGCCACGGCGATTGAGCGAGGTGTTCAGCGACACGCCATTGCCGGTGAGGTCCTCGAGGGCCTTCATCATGTCGTAGTAGCGTGGATTGTATTCACGCTTGAGCACCTGGGCGCGAGAGGTACCATCCTCGTGGACCACCTCTGGCACGCGGGTCTTCCACTCCTCTGCGACCTCGAAGGTGAAGGTCATGAAAGGCGCCGGGTGGTCGACCTTGATCATCTGCGGACCGACGGTATCGAGCATCGACGGGCAGAAGGGTCTCCAGCGCTCACGGAACTTGATCTGCTCGTTGATCCGGTCGGCCACGCCCGGCACGCTTGGGCAGCCGATGATCGAACGCCCCCCCAAGGCACGCGGGCCGAACTCCATGCGGCCCTGGAACCAGGCCACAGGGTTGCCATCGACCATGATCTTGGCGATGCGCTGTGGCATGTCGTCGATCTTGCGCCACTTGGGCGCATTTGGATGACGGGCGCAGGCAGCGATCACGTCTTCGTTGGAGTACGAAGGGCCGAGGTAGACATGTTCCATCTTCTCGACCGGCACACCACGGGCGTGAGAAACATAGGCCGCGGCACCGACGGCGGTACCGGCATCGCCCGAGGCCGGCTGGACGAACAGCTCCTTGACGTCCGGGCGGGCGATGATCTTCTGGTTGAGCTTGACGTTCAGTGCGCAGCCGCCAGCGAAGGCCAGCTTGCCACCCTGCTTGAGGATGTCGCCCAGATAGTGGTCGATCATCTGCAGCGCGAGCTTCTCGAACAGCGCCTGCATGCTCGCCGCGTAATGGATGTAGGGCTCGTCGGCGATGTCGCCTTCGCGCTTGGGCCCCAGCCACTCGATCAGCTTGGGCGAGAAGTAGAAGCCCTTGCCCTTCTCTTTATAGCGGCGCAGGCCGATGACGTTGGCGTATTCGGTGTTGATCACCAGCTCGCCATTCTCGAAGCTGGCCAGACGGGAGAAGTCATACTTGCTGGCGTCGCCATAGGGCGCCATGCCCATGACCTTGAACTCGCCATCGAGCATCTCGAAGCCGAGGAACTCGGTGATCGCGCCATACAGGCCGCCCAGGGAGTCCGGGTCGTAGAACTCCTTGATCTTGTGGATCTTGCCGTTCTCGCCATAGCCGAAGAAGGTGGTGGCGTACTCGCCTTTACCATCGATACCGAGGATCGCGGTCTTTTCCTTGAAGCCCGAGCAGTGATAGGCGCTGGAGGCGTGCGCCAGGTGGTGCTCGACCGGCTCGATCTTGATCTTCTTCGGATCGAAGCCCAGCTGCTCCAGGCACCAGACGATCTTCTTGCGGTAGCGCTTGTAGCGACGGTTGCCCATCAGGATCGCGTCAAGGGCGCGATCCGGGGCGTACCAGTAACGCTTGGCGTAGTGCCAGCGCGCCTTGCCGAACAGGCTGATAGGGGCGAACGGAATGGCCACCACGTCGACGTCGGACGGCTTGATGCCAGCCTGCTCCAGACAGAACTTCGCCGACTCGTAGGGCATGCGGTTCTTCGCATGCTTGTCACGCACGAAGCGCTCTTCTTCGGCGGCGGCAACCAGTTTGCCGTCGATGTACAGGGCCGCGGAAGGGTCATGGCTAAGGGCGCCGGACAGGCCAAGAATCGTCAATGCCAAGGGTCTAGCCTCTTCTTTCGGTAGGGATGCGCCATCGGCCTTGCAGGCGGATGGCGGCTAAAGGGCGGAATTATAACGCAAACAGCAAGGGGTGCGATTACCGGAAGGGGCCACAGGCGCCAGTGCTGCGCCGCGGGTGCTGGCGCAGCCTGTGACAGCCTGAGCAGCAGGCTCGTTTACTCGGCGATCAGCCAGTCCATGCGGAAGCTGCCGGCTGTTTGCGCCAACTCATTGGCCAGCCACGGCAGCAGCTCGCGCAGCTCCTCTTCCAGGCCCCAAGGCGGATTGGCGATGGCCAGCCCCGAGCCGTTGAGGCCCTGGGGACTGTCCTGGTGATGGACATACAGCTCGACCCGCAGCAACTTGGGTGCCCCGGTGCTGGTCAGGTCCTGATAGAAACGTGTCAGCGAGCGCTGATCCTTGATCGGGTACCAGATCGCCGCGACAGTCTGGCGCATGCGACCGATCGCCTCTTTCATCGCCACGGTGCAGCGCTTGAGCTCATCGGCCTGCTCGAACGGCGGATCGATCAGCATAACCGCGCGCTTTTCCTGGACCGGCAGCAATGCCCGAGGCACATGCCAGCCCTCCCCCAGGTGTACGACCACGCGCGGGTCCTTCTTCATGTTGTCCTTGAGCAGTGGGCCGTCTTCAGGGTGTTTCTCATTGAGCAACGCCCGGTCCTGCTGGCGCATCAGGCGCCGTGCCAGCTCCGGCGAACCAGGGTAGTAGCGCAACTCGCCGTCCGGGTTAAGGCGTTTGATGATACGCAGGTAGTCAGCGGTGACTGCCGGCAGGTCTTCGCGATTCCAGAGCCGGGCGACACCTTCGAGGTATTCGCCGGTGCGGGTCGCCTGGTCGCCTTGCAGGTCGTACAGGCCGAGGCCGGCATGGGTATCGATGTAGGCGAATGGCTGTTCCTTGCGCGACATCAGGGCGATGAGGCGGGTCAGCACGATGTGCTTGAGGACGTCGGCATGGTTGCCGGCGTGGAAGGCGTGACGATAGTTCATGGCAACTCCTGCGGGGGCGACAAGTTTACCTTGTCGCGCCAGCGGAGTCAGGTACGGCAGTCGGGGTGAAGCCTTCGCGGGCAAACCCGCCTTCACAAGCCCAGCGAAGCAGCTATAGAAGCGGACTTACCCGCAAAAAGATCGCAGCCGACCCAGAAGCTCTTACTTGTTCGTGTGGTACGCCGCGTCAGCGGTTTCAAAGCGCGAAACCATGCTGCTCGACGGGCTGCCCAGCTTGCTCACCACAACGATGGCGATGCTGGCGAACAGGAAGCCCGGGATGATTTCGTACAGCCCCATGCCGACATAGTTCTTCCACAGGATCACCGTCAGGGCGCCGATAACGATACCGGCCAGCGCGCCATTGCGGGTCATGCCCTTCCACAGCACGGAGATCAGCACGACTGGGCCGAAGGCTGCGCCGAAGCCGGCCCAGGCGTAGGCCACCAGGCCCAGCACGCGGTTTTCCGGATTGGAGGCCATGGCGATGGCGATCAGGGCCACGGCCAGGACCATCAGGCGACCGACCCAGACCAGCTCACGCTGCGAGGCATTCTTGCGCAGGAAGGATTTGTAGAAGTCTTCGGTCAGGGCGCTGGAGCACACCAGCAGCTGGCAGCTCAGGGTGCTCATTACCGCAGCCAGGATGGCCGACAGCAGGACACCGGCAACCCATGGATTGAACAGGATCTTGGCCAGCTCGATGAACACGCGCTCGTGGTTCTCGGTGACAGGACCGGCGACCTCGGGGTGAGCCGAGAAGTAGGCGATACCGAAGAAACCGACGGCACAGGTACCGGCCAGGCACAGGATCATCCAGGTCATGGAGATACGACGGGCCTTGGCGATCGACTTGACCGAGTCAGCGGCCATGAAGCGCGCCAGGATGTGCGGCTGACCGAAATAGCCCAGGCCCCAACCCATCAGCGAGATGATGCCGATGAAGGTCGCACCGCGGAACATGTCGAAGTTGGCAGGGTTCTGCGCTTCGATGGCCAGGAAGGTGGCGTCGAAGCCGCCGGTGGAGATCAGCACGATGATCGGGGTGAGGATCAGGGCGAAGATCATCAGCGAAGCTTGTACGGTGTCGGTCCAGCTCACCGCCAGGAAGCCACCGACGAAGGTGTAGGCGATGGTGGCGGCAGCGCCTGCCCACAGGGCGGTCTCGTACGACATGCCGAAGGTGCTTTCGAACAGGCGGGCACCAGCGACGATGCCGGAAGCGCAGTAGATGGTGAAGAACACCAGGATGACGATGGCCGAGATGACGCGCAGCAGGCCGCTGTTGTCTTCAAAGCGGCTGGAGAAGTAGTCCGGCAGAGTCAGGGCGTCGCCGTTGTACTCGGTCTGCACACGCAGGCGGCCTGCGACGAACAACCAGTTGAGGTAGGCACCGACGGTCAGGCCGATGGCGATCCAGGCTTCGGAAAGACCTGCGAAGTAGATGGCGCCCGGCAGGCCCATCAGCAGCCAGCCGCTCATGTCGGAGGCGCCGGCTGAAAGCGCGGTGACCACGCTACCGAGGCTGCGTCCGCCCAGGATGTAGTCGGAGAGGTTTTTGGTGGAGCGATAGGCGGCGAAGCCGATCAGCACCATTACCGCAATGTAGATCACGAAGGTGATCGTGAGTGGATTGCCCATGGTTGTGCCCTGGCGTTGTTTTTATGTCTTGCGACCGCCGGCAAGGCGGTTGCACCTAGGCGGCGCATCCTATGCAACAACATGAACGAGGTGCAACCCTTTTTCATTTGCAAGTTGCACCTACACCTGCATTTTCAGACAAAACCGCTTCTTTGCGCCTTTTTGTTTCAAAAACCGGGGTTTTCATAAGAAAAAGCACCAAGAAAGTCCATTTTCATGCCAGCGAAGAAACCGTCGGACGAGTTGCACCTACGCCGATCAAAAAACGGGTTGCACCCGGTTGCACCCGGATTGTCCTACAGCTAATCTTGCCCCAGCTTAGGCCACATCCGTGGCAATAACGAGGATAAGAAATGGCGACGACCACCCTTGGGGTCAAACTCGACGACCCGACCCGTGAGCGACTCAAAGCAGCCGCGCAGTCCATTGACCGCACGCCGCATTGGTTGATCAAGCAGGCGATCTTCAACTACCTGGAGAAGCTCGAGGGTGGCGCCACCCTGAACGAACTCAACGGCCATGCCGCCAGCCTGAGCGACGATGCCGGCGACGTCCAGCCCGACCACAGCCATCAGTGCTTCCTCGAGTTCGCCGAAAGCATTCTGCCGCAATCGGTCCTGCGCTCGGCCATTACCGCCGCCTACCGCCGCCCCGAGCCCGAAGTGGTGCCGATGCTGCTGGAGCAGGCGCGCCTTTCCACCGAGCAAGCCGAGGCCACCAACAAGCTCGCTGCCGGCATTGCCGAAAAACTGCGCAACCAGAAGAGCGCCAGCGGCCGCGCCGGCATCGTCCAGGGCCTGCTGCAGGAGTTCTCCCTGTCGTCCCAGGAAGGCGTGGCACTGATGTGCCTGGCCGAAGCGCTGCTGCGCATTCCGGACAAAGGCACCCGGGACGCCCTGATCCGCGACAAGATCAGCACCGGCAACTGGCAGCCACACCTGGGCAACAGCCCGTCGCTGTTCGTCAATGCCGCCACCTGGGGCCTGCTGCTGACCGGCAAGCTGGTCTCCACCCACAACGAATCCGGCCTGACCTCCTCGCTCACCCGCATCATCGGCAAGAGCGGCGAGCCGATGATCCGCAAGGGCGTCGACATGGCCATGCGCCTGATGGGCGAGCAGTTCGTCACCGGCGAGACCATCGCCGAAGCCCTGGCCAACGCCAGCAAGTTCGAAGCCAAGGGCTTCCGCTACTCCTACGACATGCTCGGCGAGGCCGCCCTGACCGAGCACGACGCCCAGAAGTACCTGGCCTCCTACGAGCAGGCGATCCACTCGATCGGCAAAGCTTCTCACGGCCGTGGCATCTATGAAGGCCCGGGCATCTCCATCAAGCTCTCCGCCCTGCACCCGCGCTACAGCCGCGCCCAATACGAGCGTGTGATGGAAGAGCTCTACCCGCGCCTGCTGTCGCTGACCCAACTGGCCAAGCAGTACGACATCGGCCTGAACATCGACGCCGAGGAAGCCGACCGCCTGGAGCTGTCCCTGGACCTGCTCGAGCGCCTGTGCTTCGAACCCTCGCTGGCTGGCTGGAACGGCATCGGTTTCGTCATCCAGGCCTACCAGAAGCGCTGCCCGTACGTGATCGACTACGTCATCGACCTGGCCAAGCGCAGCCGCCACCGCCTGATGATTCGCCTGGTCAAGGGCGCCTACTGGGACAGCGAGATCAAACGCGCCCAGGTCGAAGGCCTGGAAGGCTACCCGGTCTATACCCGCAAGGTTTACACCGACGTTTCCTACATCGCATGCGCCCGCAAGCTGCTGTCGGTGCCGGAAGCCATCTATCCGCAGTTCGCCACCCACAACGCCCACACCCTGTCGGCCATCTACCACATCGCCGGCCAGAACTACTACCCGGGCCAGTACGAGTTCCAGTGCCTGCATGGCATGGGCGAGCCGCTGTACGAGCAGGTGGTGGGCAAGGTCTCCGAAGGCAAGCTGAACCGTCCGTGCCGCGTGTACGCCCCGGTCGGCACCCACGAAACCCTGCTGGCCTACCTGGTCCGTCGCCTGCTGGAAAACGGAGCAAACACCTCGTTCGTCAACCGCATCGCCGACCACTCGATCTCCATCCAGGAACTGGTCGCCGACCCGGTCGCCAGCATCGAGCGCATGGGGACCCAGGAAGGCAGCATCGGCCTGCCGCACCCGCGCATTCCGATGCCGCGTGAGCTGTATGGCAGCGAGCGGGCCAACTCGGCCGGCATCGACATGGCCAACGAACATCGCCTGGCGTCGCTGTCCTGCGCCCTACTGGCCACTGCCCACAATGACTGGAAGGCTGCCCCTCTGCTGGCCTGCGCTGCCAGTGAGCAGCCAGCCGCGCAGGTGCTCAACCCGGCCGATCATCGTGATGTCGTCGGCCACGTGCAGGAAGCCACCGTCGAGGACGTCGACAATGCCATCCAATGCGCGCTCAATGCCGCGCCAATCTGGCAGGCCACACCGCCCGCCGAACGCGCCGCGATCCTCGAACGCGCCGCGGACCTGATGGAAGCCGATATCCAACCGCTGATGGGCCTGCTGGTGCGCGAAGCCGGCAAGACCTACGCCAACGCCATCGCCGAAGTGCGCGAGGCAGTGGACTTCCTGCGTTACTACGCGGTGCAGGCACGCAACGACTTCAGCAACGACAGCTGCCGCCCGCTGGGTCCGGTGGTGTGCATCAGCCCGTGGAACTTCCCGCTGGCGATCTTCTCCGGCCAGGTGGCCGCCGCCCTGGCCGCGGGCAACCCGGTCCTGGCCAAGCCTGCCGAACAGACCCCGCTGGTCGCCGCCCAGGCCGTGCGCCTGCTGCTCGAAGCCGGCATCCCTGAAGGCGTACTGCAACTGCTGCCAGGCCGCGGCGAAACCGTCGGTGCCGGCCTGGTCGGTGACGAGCGCGTCAAGGGCGTGATGTTCACCGGTTCCACCGAAGTCGCTCGCCTGCTGCAACGCAACATCGCAGGCCGCCTGGACAACCAGGGCCGCCCGATCCCGCTGATCGCCGAAACCGGCGGCCAGAACGCCATGATCGTGGACTCCTCGGCCCTCACCGAGCAGGTGGTGATCGACGTGGTGTCCTCCGCGTTCGACAGCGCCGGCCAACGTTGCTCGGCCCTGCGCGTGCTGTGCCTGCAGGAAGATTCCGCCGACCGCGTGATCGAGATGCTCAAGGGCGCCATGGCCGAAAGCCGCCTGGGCAACCCCGAGCGCCTGTCCGTGGACATCGGCCCGGTCATCGACGCCGAAGCGAAAGCTGGTATCGAGAAGCACATCCAGGGCATGCGCGACAAAGGCCGCTCGGTTTATCAGGTCGCCATCGCCGAAGGCGAAGAGATCAAGCGCGGCACCTTCGTGATGCCAACCCTGATCGAGCTGGAAAGCTTCGACGAGCTCAAGCGCGAGATCTTCGGTCCGGTCCTGCACGTGGTGCGCTACAACCGCAACGACCTCAACCAGCTGATCGAGCAGATCAACGCCTCCGGCTACGGCCTGACCCTGGGCGTACATACCCGCATCGACGAGACCATCGCCAAGGTGGTGGACAACGTCAACGCTGGCAACATGTACGTCAACCGCAACATTGTCGGTGCCGTGGTCGGCGTCCAGCCGTTCGGTGGTGAAGGCCTGTCCGGCACCGGTCCGAAAGCGGGTGGCCCGCTGTACCTGTACCGCCTGCTGTCGACCCGTCCGGCCGACGCCATCGCCCGCCACTTCCAGCGTGTCGACGGCGAAGGCAAGGTCGACACTGTCCTGCGCGACCAGCTGATCAAGCCGCTGCAGACCCTCAAGACCTGGGCCGCCAGCAGCCAGCTGGGCGACCTGGCCAACCTGTGCGAACAGTTCGCCGCCCAGTCCCAGAGCGGTATCAGCCGCGTGCTGCCCGGCCCGACCGGCGAGCGCAACACCTACACCGTGCTGCCACGTGAGCACGTGCTGTGCCTGGCCGACAACGACGGCGATCTGCTGGCTCAACTGGCTGCCGTACTGGCCGTGGGCAGCTCGGCGGTATGGGTCGACGCGGAGCCTGCCAAGAGCCTGCGCGCCCGCCTGCCGAAGGAGCTGCAAGCGAAGGTCAAGCTGGTGGCCGACTGGCAGAAGGACGAAGTCGCCTTCGACGCCGTCATCCACCACGGCGACTCCGACCAATTGCGCGGCGTCTGCGAGCAGGTAGCCAAGCGCGCCGGTGCCATCGTCGGTGTCCACGGCCTCTCGAGCGGCGACCACCAGATCGCCCTGGAGCGCCTGGTAATCGAGCGCGCGGTGAGCGTCAACACCGCAGCGGCAGGTGGCAACGCCAGCCTGATGACCATCGGCTGATTCACACGCTGAACAAAAAAGGAGAGCTTCGGCTCTCCTTTTTTTATCTGTGACATTGAGTCAGGCGACTATCTGCCTTCTACCAAAGAACCAGAGCGTCCAGATTTTGAACAGTTCGCACGCCAGCACGATCAAAAAGAACATCAACGGATGGGCTGACGCTTGGTACCCCTCGTACAGGTAAAGGACCGAAACGGAGGGAATGAACAAGAGCAACCTGACAGGCAATTGCAACCCCACCAGCCATTTCACGCCATTGCGCTGAGCGAAGAACAGCACACAACTGACGCCCACTGACACCAGCAGGCCCAGGCGCAAGGCAAAAAGCACAGCGGTCGCCATACCTTCGTCGCTGGCGACCATGGGAATCCGTAGCGCATCGGAAACGAATGGAACCCTGCCACTGGCGATCGCTTTGAACACGTAGTCGATTAACAACAGGGCATCGAACGCGCCCCAGCACCACCAGCTGATCCGTCTGCTGTTCATAACAAGATTTACCTTTTGACGATCGTTGAGCACGGGAGTCCACAGCCCGCGGGCGTGTACCGTGAAAGCTTCACGCCACACGTTATTTCCTCCACCTGCAAAGTGCGAGGCTGCCATAATGACGTCGCGCGGTTCAAGGCAGGCAATTTCACCTGCCTGAGCGCGCAAGAGGGGTGGTTCTAAAGGGGGAGCCACCGCGCACCGGAGGTTCCCGCATGTTCGATTCCAGCGCCCTGCTGCGCCAGCGCTTCGCCGCACTGCGCAGTTCGGCCGAGTTGTTTTCCCTACGCCATGTGAAGCAGTCGCACCAGAGTCTGTCGGTGCGTCGCAATGTGGCCGAGCCACCGTTCTTCAGCCAGGACGAAGGCGCCATGCTCACCGTGCGCGTCAAGGGCGTGGAGGCCTATGCAGCCACTGCCGACCTGTCCCAGGCCGGCCTGCAAAGCGCCCTCGAACAGGCCGAGTCGCTGGCTCGCACGATTGCCGCTCACAGCCTGCTGGACCTGAGCGGGCAGCCGGTGGCCAGCGAGCGCCATGATCATATCTCGCCTCACTTCGACCAACCGCTACCCAGCCTTGCCGAGTGCCTGGAACTGCTCGCCGCCGAATCGGCCAGCGTGCCCAAGGACAGTCGCCTGGTGGATTGGCAGGCGAGCCTGGGCATCAGCCTGGTCGAGCAGACCTACCTCAACTCCGCCGGTGCCGAGTTGCGCCATGCCCAGCGCTTCCTGTTCCCGGGCCTGGGCGTGACCGCCAGCGACGGCCAGGACAGCCAGAGCCGCAGCCTCGGCCGAGAGAACTTCGGCCAGCAAGGCGGTTTCGAGGTCATCGAGCGCTGCGGCCTGGTCGGTGCGGCCCGACGCATTGCCGACGAAGCCCTGCAGTTGCTGCTCGCGCCCAATACCCCCAGCGGCCCGCGCGATCTGCTGCTGATGCCGGACCAGATGATGCTGCAGATCCACGAATCCATTGGCCACCCACTGGAAATGGACCGCATCCTGGGCGACGAGCGTAACTACGCCGGTACCAGCTTCGTGAAGGCGAGCGATTTCGGCCACCTGCAATACGGCTCTAAGCTGCTCAACGTGACCTTCGATCCGACGATCGGCGAAGAGCTGGCCAGTTACAGCTTCGATGACGACGGCACTGCAGCGAGCAAGCAGTTTCTGATCCGCGACGGGCTGCTGCTGCGCCCCTTGGGTGGCGCCTTGTCGCAATACCGCTCGGGCCTGGACGGCGTAGCCAACAGCCGGGCCTGTGGCTGGAACCGCGCACCAATCGACCGCATGGCCAACCTCAACATCGAGCCGGGTGATAAGTCACTGGCGCAGCTGATCGGCGGCATCGAGCACGGCATTCTCATGCGCACCAACCGCTCCTGGTCCATCGACGACGCACGCAACAAATTCCAGTTCGGCTGCGAGTGGGGCCAGTTGATCGAGAACGGCGAGCTCAAGGGCGTGGTGAAGAACCCCAACTACCGCGGCATCTCCGCGCAGTTCTGGGGCAATCTGGTCGCCGTGGGCGATCGCAGCACCTTCCAGGTGCTCGGCACGCCCAATTGCGGCAAGGGCGAGCCCAATCAGGTGGTACGGGTCGGCCACGCCTCGCCGGCGTGCGTGTTCCGCCAGATCGACGTATTCGGAGGAGACGCCTGATGAGCGCCACGCCCCAGCAACGCTTCGAGGACCTCACAGGCGCCCTGCGCGACGCTCTGCAGGCCGGCGAACAGTTCACCCTTGGCTACAGCGCCGAGCACTCGCAGTTCATCCGCTTCAACCATGCCCGCGTGCGTCAGGCGGGTGAAGTCACCCAGGCCAGCGCGCATTTACGCCTGATCCACGACGGGCGCCAGGCCGAGCAGCACTTCACCCTGGGCGACGACCCGCAGTTGGACCGCCAACGCCTGCACGAGGCGCTGGCCCAATTGCGCCAGATCCTGCCGCTGCTGCCTGCCGACCCGTACCTGCGCCTGGACGAAAGCCCTTGGCACAGCCATAGCCTGCAAGCGCAGCCGCTGCCGGACTGCGCTGATGTCCTGGGCCTGATCGAGCGCGAAGCGGGCGAGCTGGACCTGGTCGGCATCTATGCCGCAGGCCCCATTTGCCGGGGCTTTGCCAGTTCCTTCGGCGCCTTTGGCTGGCATCAGGCCAACAGTTTCAACTTCGACTGGAGCTTGTTCCATGCCAATGGCCAGGCAGTAAAAGCCAACTACGCAGGCAACGCATGGGAGAGCGAAGCCCTGGTGTCACGCCTGCGCCAATCCCGAGAGCAACTGGAGTTCCTTGGCCGTCCGGCAATCATCCTCAAGCCCGGCAGCTACCGCGCCTACCTGGCACCGGCAGCCATGGACGAGATCGCCGGCATGCTCTGCTGGGGTGGTTTTTCCGCCCAGGCCCTGGCCACAGGCAACAGCGCGCTGCAACGCCTGTACAACGGCGATGCCAGTCTCAGCCCGCAGGTCAGCTTCGACGAGCAGGTCAGCGGCTCGCTCAGCCCACCGTTCTCCAATGAAGGCTCGCCACGCCATGACGTTCGACTGATTCGCGACGGCCGTGCACAAGCACGTCTGATCAGTGCACGCAGCGCTGCGGAATTCGAGTTGCAGGCCAACGGCGCCGACAGCTTCGAGTCGCCTTGCGCATTGAGCCTGGCGCCGGGGCAATTACCGTCGGCGCAGATCCTCGAGCGACTCGGCACAGGCCTGTACATCAGCAATCTCTGGTACCTGAACTACTCGGACCTGCCCGCCGCCCGCATGACCGGCCTGACCCGCTTCGCTACCTTCTGGGTGCAGGATGGCAGCATCCAGGGCCCGGTCGGCACCATGCGCTTCGACGATAGCCTGTACAACTTGCTGGGCAGCCAGCTGGAGGAGCTGACGTGCGAACGGGAGCTGATCCTGTCGACCAGCACCTACGGTCAGCGCAGCACCGGGTCGAGTCATTTGCCAGGGGCGTTGGTCAAAGGCCTGACCCTGACATTGTGATCGGCCCCTTCGCGGGTAAACCTGCTCCTACAGGTTTGTACTGCCCCCAGGAAGTTCTTGAGGTTTACCGATACCTCTGTGGGATCGGGTTTACCCGCGAAGAGGCCCGCACAGGTAACACAAGACAGAGAGGTAGCTGATGCCCGAACGCGCCCCGCTGGACCCCATCACCGCCCGCTGGATCCCCTGGGTGGTGGCCATCGCCTTCTTCATGCAGTCCCTGGACGGCACCATCCTCAATACCGCCCTGCCCGCCATGGCGCGCTCCCTGGCCGAAGACCCCTTGCGCATGCAGGGCGTGATCATCGCCTACATGCTCACCGTGGCCCTGCTGATCCCCGCCTCTGGCTGGATCGCCGACCGGTTCGGCACTAAGCGCATCTTCTTCAGCGCCATCCTGCTGTTCAGCCTCGGCTCACTGCTGTGCGCCATGGCCAACAGCCTCACCTTCCTGATCCTGGCGCGGGTCATCCAGGGCCTGGGCGGTGCACTGATGCTGCCGGTCGGGCGGCTGGTGGTGCTGCGCGCCTACCCGCGCTCGGAACTGGTGCGAATCATGAGCTTCATCACCATTCCCGGCCTGCTCGGCCCGCTGCTGGGCCCTACCCTAGGCGGCTGGCTGGTGGAAATACTCACTTGGCACTGGATCTTCCTGCTCAACTTGCCGGTGGGTGCGCTGGGCTGCTATGCCGTGTGGAAGTTCATCCCCGACCTGCGCGGCGCCGAGCGCACCGCCTTCGACGGCCCTGGGTTTCTCCTGTTCGGCGCCGCGATGGTGCTCATCACCATCGCCATGGAAGGCCTGGGTGAGCTGCACCTGCCGCACCTGCGGGTCATGTTGCTGTTGTTCGCCGGCATGGCCTGCCTGGCCGCCTATTGGCTACGGGCGGGGCGCGACCCTCAGCCGCTGTTTTCGCCCAGCCTGTTCCGGGTGCGCACCTTCGCCATCGGCATCCTCGGCAACCTGTTCGCGCGTCTGGGCAGTGGAGCCCTGCCGTTCTTGGTGCCGCTGTTGCTGCAGGTAGCACTGGGCTATTCGCCCGCCGAAGCCGGCATGAGCATGATCCCGCTGGCCGCCGCAGCCATGCTCGCCAAATCCATCGCACGGCCGCTGATCGAACGCTTCGGCTACCGCATCATCCTCACCGGCAACACCCTGCTGCTTGGCCTGCTGCTGGCCAGCCTGGGGCTGGTGGACGCGGATACGCCCTACGCCCTGCTGCTCGCGCAACTGGCGCTGCTCGGGGCCGTGAACTCCATGCAGTTCACGGCCATGAACACCGTGACCCTGATTGACCTGGACGACGCCAGCGCCAGCAGCGGCAACAGCTTGCTGTCGGTGGTCGCGCAACTGTCCCTGAGCCTGGGGGTGGCCTGCGCCGGCGCCTTGCTCGGCGGTTTCACCGCTGCCGGCAGCGCCGAGGGCGTGGAAAGTACCTTGGGCGCCTTCCAGCTGACCTTCCTGACCATCGGCCTGATGGCCATGCTGGCGGCGGCGATTTTCCTGCAGCTGTCGCCGACGGACGGAAGGCGTGCCCGTCGTCAGGAAGCACACATGGAGTCGTAGGGCGAATGGCCACGGGGCTGGTAGACTGTGCGGCATTTTTCGCTTCGCAACGCAGGCCCGCCTCGTGACCACCGATTCCACCGCCTTTGCCACTCTGCCGCTGTCCGCCGCCATGCTGGCCAACCTGGACGCCCTCGGCTACACCTCGATGACGCCGATCCAGGCCCAGAGCCTGCCGGTCATCCTCAGGGGCCAGGACCTGATCGCCCAGGCCAAGACCGGCAGCGGCAAGACCGCCGCCTTCGGTATCGGCCTGCTCAACCCGATCAACCCGCGTTACTTCGGCTGCCAGGCGCTGGTGCTGTGCCCGACCCGCGAGCTGGCCGACCAGGTGGCCAAGGAGCTGCGCCGCCTGGCCCGTGCCGAGGACAACATCAAGATCCTCACGCTGTGTGGCGGCGTTTCGCTCGGCCCGCAGATCGCCTCGCTGGAGCATGGCGCACACATCATCGTCGGCACCCCTGGCCGTATCCAGCAGCATCTGGACAAAGGCACCCTGGTGCTCGACGGGCTCAACACCCTGGTGCTCGATGAAGCCGACCGCATGCTCGACATGGGCTTCTTCGATGCCATCGCCAGCATCATCGGCAAAACCCCGTCGCGCCGCCAGACCCTGCTGTTCTCGGCCACCTACCCAGCCGGCATCGAGCAGTTGGCCGCCGAATTCATGCGCAAGCCGCAGCAGGTGAAGGTCGAGAGCCTGCACGCCGACAACCAGATCGAGCAGCACTTCATCGAGATCGACCCACAGCAGCGCCTGGAGGCCGTCACCCGCGTGCTTGGCCACTTCCGCCCGCAGTCGTGCGTGGCGTTCTGCTTCACCAAGCAGCAGTGCGAGGACGTAGTCGCCCACCTCACTGCCAAGGGCATCGTTGCCCAGGCTCTGCACGGGGATCTGGAACAACGCGACCGCGACCAAGTGTTGACGATGTTCGCCAACCGCAGCAGTTCGGTACTGGTGGCCACCGACGTGGCGGCCCGCGGCCTGGACATCGACGGGCTGGACATGGTGATCAACGTCGAACTGGCCCGTGACCCCGAGATCCACGTACACCGCGTCGGCCGCACCGGCCGCGCCGGTGAAAAGGGCATCGCCATCAGCCTGGTCGCCCCTGCCGAGGGCCACCGCGCCCAGGCCATCGAAGACTTGCAGAAGCGCCCGCTGCGCTGGGAGCAGCTCGACAGCCTCAAGCACAAGGGGGGCGAGCCGCTGCTGCCGCTCATGACCACCCTGTGCATCGCCGCTGGCCGCAAGGACAAGCTGCGTCCAGGCGACATCCTCGGCGCCCTGACCGGCGACGCCGGCATCCCAGGCAAGCAGGTGGGCAAGATTGCCATCTTCGACTTCCAGGCCTTCGTGGCGGTGGAGCGTGCTGTGGCCAAACAGGCCATGCAGCGCCTGAACAGCGGCAAGATCAAGGGTCGGTCCCTGAAAGTCCGTATCATCTAAAAATTTGCACGACGCCTGTGGAAGCGGGTTTACCCGCGAATGCGATGGTGGGCTCACTGCCGCCTTCGCGGGTAAACCCGCTCCCACTGGGGCCAGTGTGTCATTTCAGAAAAGGTTTACACCGTGCATTCCACCGACGTGATCATCATCGGCGCTGGCGCCGCCGGCCTGATGTGCGCCCAGCTCACCGCCCGCCGTGGCCGCCGGGTGCTGGTGCTCGACCACGCCAACAAGCCGGGCAAGAAGATCCTCATGTCCGGGGGCGGTCGCTGCAACTTCACCAACATGTACACTGAGCCGGCCAACTTCCTCTCGCAGAACACGCACTTCTGCAAGTCGGCCTTGGCCCGCTATACCCAGTGGGATTTCATCGAGCTGGTGTGCAAGCACGGCGTGCCGTACCACGAGAAGAAGCTCGGCCAGCTGTTCTGTGACAACAAGTCCAGCGACATCCTCGACATGCTGCTCGCCGAATGCGACGAAGCCGGCGCCGAGATACACATGCAAACCAGCATCGAGCAGATCGAAAAGACCGCCGAAGGCTATCGCCTTCAGACCTCCACCGGCCCTTTCGCCTGCCAGTCCCTGGTGATCGCCACCGGCGGGCTGTCGATCCCGACCTTGGGTGCCACCGGCTTTGGCTACCAGGTCGCCCGACAGTTTGGACATACCCTACTGCCGACCCGCGCAGGCCTGGTGCCTTTCACCATCACCGAGCCCCAACTCAAGGCCCTGTGTACCGAACTCTCCGGCACTTCGCTGGACTGTGTCGCCAGTTGCAACGGCACCCGCTTCCGGGAAAACCTGCTCTTCACCCACCGCGGCCTGAGTGGCCCGGCGATCCTGCAGATTTCCTCGTTCTGGGAGGCCGGCGACACGGTGGAGATCAACCTGCTGCCTGATCGTGACGCCCTGAGCTGGCTGCAACAGCAGCAGGCCGAGCGCCCCAACAGCGAGCTCAAGACCCTGCTGGGCGAAGTCTTCACCCGTAAGCTGGCCAACCTGCTGGCCGAGCAGTGGTTCGTGTCCAAGCCGATGAAGCAGTACACCCCGGCCGAACTGGCCCAGGTGGCCGACAAGCTCTCGGCCTGGCAACTGGTGCCGGCCGGCACCGAAGGCTATCGCACCGCGGAGGTCACGCTCGGCGGCGTCGATACCCGCGAGGTGTCGTCCAAGACCATGGAGTCGCTCAAGAGCCCGGGGCTGTATTTCATCGGCGAAGTGCTCGACGTCACCGGTCATCTGGGCGGGTTCAATTTCCAGTGGGCCTGGGCCTCGGCCAACGCTGCGGCGCAGTTCGTGTAGAGTAGAATCCTTTCAGCAGCACGGAACGCTTCTTGCTGGTCTGTGCTGAGGTGCCGGTTTCCGGGCTGCACGGCAGCCCCGAAACGGACGGCGCGCAAGGTATTCATTCGATCACAGCCCAAGGCCATCATGTCATCGAGCTCGTTCCGCCATTCATTGCGTCGTTTGTGGGGCCAAGACAAATTCAGCTACAGCATCCGGGTAACGGTCGCGCTCACCGGCAGCATGGCGCTGTGCTGGTACCAGGACGAAATGGCCCTGTTGATCCCGCTGTTCCTGGGCATCATCGCCAGCGCCCTGGCTGAGACCGACGACGGCTGGCAAGGCCGCCTAAGCGCCCTGGCCGTGACCCTCGTGTGTTTCGCCATCGCCGCCTTGTCGGTGGAGCTGCTGTTCCCCTACCCCTGGATTTTCGCCGGCGCCCTGGCCCTGGCAGCCTTCGCCCTGACCATGCTCGGCGCCTTGGGCGAGCGCTACGGCGCTATTGCCTCGGCGACCTTGATCCTTTCGGTATACACCATGATCGGCGTGGACCAGCGCGGCGGGCAGGTCAGCGATTTCTGGCACGAGCCGTTACTGCTGGTGGCCGGTGCAGCGTGGTATGGCCTGCTTTCGGTGCTGTGGCAGGCGCTGTTCTCCAACCAGCCGGTACAGCAGAGCCTGGCGAAGCTGTTCATGGAGCTTGGCCGCTACCTCAAGCTAAAGGCCAACCTGTTCGAGCCGATCCGCAACCTGGATCTAGAGGCCCGGCGCCTGGAGCTGGCCCAGCAGAACGGCAAGGTGGTGGCTGCACTGAACGCGGCCAAGGAGATCATCCTGCATCGGGTCGGCAACAGCCAACCGAACGCCAAGGTCAGCCGTTACCTGAAGCTGTACTTCCTGGCCCAGGACATCCATGAGCGGGTCAGCGCCTCGCACTACCCCTACAACGCCTTGGCCGAAGCGTTCTTCCACAGTGATGTGATGTTCCGCTGTCAGCGCCTGTTGCGACAGCAAGGCTCGGCCTGCCAGCAACTGTCCCATTCGATCCGCCTGCGCCAGCCCTTCGTGTACGGCAGCGGTTTTGCCGAAGCCCTGGAAGATCTCAACGCCTCCTTGGAGCACCTGCGCCAACAAAGCAACCCCGCCTGGCGCGGCCTGCTGCGCTCATTGCGGGCGCTGGCCGGCAACCTGGCGACCCTGGACCGCCTGCTGGGCGCCGCCAGCAACCCCGATAGCCTGGCCGACGCCAGCGACAGCAGCCTGCTGGACCGCTCGCCACGCAACCTCAAGGATGTCTGGAGCCGCCTACGCACCCAGCTGACTCCAACCTCGCTGCTATTCCGCCACGCGCTGCGCCTGTCCCTGGCGCTGTCGGTGGGTTACGGCATGGTGCACCTGATCCACCCGACTCAAGGCTACTGGATCATCCTCACCACCCTGTTCGTCTGCCAGCCCAACTATGGTGCAACTCGCCGCAAGCTGGTGCAGCGTGTGCTCGGCACTGCCGTTGGCCTGACCGTCGGCTGGGCGCTGTTCGACCTGTTCCCCAGTCCGATCATCCAGTCAATGTTCGCCGTCGTCGCCGGAGTGGTGTTCTTCGTCAACCGGACCACCCGCTACGCCTTGGCCACAGCGGCGATCACCTTGATGGTGCTGTTCTGCTTCAATCAGATCGGCGATGGGTACGGCCTGTTCCTGCCACGCCTGTTCGATACCCTCGTGGGCAGCCTGATCGCGATTCTGGCGGTGTTCCTGTTCCTGCCCGACTGGCAGGGGCGGCGTCTGAACAAAGTGCTGGCCAATACCCTCACCTGCGCCAGTGCCTATCTGCGCCAGATCATGCAGCAGTATGCCCATGGCAAGCGCGACGACCTGGCCTACCGCCTGGCCCGCCGCAATGCCCACAACGCCGATGCGGCGCTGTCGACCACGCTGGCCAACATGCTCATGGAGCCAGGACACTTCCGCAAGGAAGCCGATGTGGGCTTTCGCTTCCTGGTGCTCTCCCACACCCTGCTCAGCTACCTCTCCGGGCTCGGCGCGCACCGCGACACGGCGCTGCCGCCGGAAGTTCACGAGCAGTTGATCGATGGCGCCGGACAGAGCCTGGCCAACAGCCTCGATGAGATCGCCAATGGCCTGGCCGCGCGCCTACCCGTGGCCATTCACAGCGATGCCGAGCAAGCCCTGGCCAGCGCCCTGGAGCAGATGCCCGAGGAATTGGATGAACACCAGCGCTTGGTACAGACGCAATTGGCGCTGATCTGCCGCCAGTTGGGGCCACTGCGCACCCTGGCGGCGCACCTGATCAAGGAAAACCCTCCGCACTGACCTTTCGCGGCGGTTTGGCACCGGGATTCACGCGCGAAAGCGTCGCGCCTCAGAACCCGTACTGGCGCAACAGCCGGGCATAGCTGCCATCGGCCTTCATCGCGGCTATGGCGCGGTCGAACCGCTCGACGATCTGTCGATGTTCGGGATGCTTGAGGCTGACCAGGATGTGCAGGTTGTTCTCGCCCAGCGCAGGCTCCACGAAGGTCACCGCTTCACGCACCTCCTTCGTCTCGCGCTGCAGGCTGTAGCGCGCGACGAACTCGTCTTCCACCGTCAGATCGACCCTTCCCGCCGCCAGCATACGCACCGCCGAAGAGAAATTACGCACCGCCACCTTGTGCAAACGCGCGTCGCTGTCGAACCCGGGTGAATAGGCGTAGTCCCGCACCACGGCAATGGAGTAGTCGTAGAGATCGGCCAAACGTCGGTAGCTCAACGGCTTGTCTTGCGGCCTGAGCAGGCGGATGCGGTTGGTCAAATAAGGCTCGGAAAACGCGCCCAGACGCGTGCGCGAGTCGTTGTACCAGGTATTGACGAGGATGTCGTAGCGGCCCTCGCCAATACCCATCAGGGCTCTGGCCCAAGGCACCTGCTCGACATTGCTGGCATAGCCAGCACGGGTCAGGGCGGCGGTGACGATACTGGTGGCCAAGCCACCGCCGGGCAGGTCACTGTCGGTGAAGGGCGGCCAACTGTCGGCCACCAGACGCAACTTCTCGACCGCCATGGCGGGCGTGACCAGCACGATTACCAGTAAGCCAAGCGCGCAAAGCAGTGACCGCATGCTCAAGTCCTTTCGCAGTTGGTGATCCACTCTGATGGTGGCGATCCGCACGACTACAGGATGGGCAGACTACACAAAGCCCTCTCGGCCAGCAGCTGACAAATGATATCAAATAGCCTCTATTTTGGCCGAATGTGGCGAAGGCCATTTTTGGGCAATGTCCGACTCGTCGTCGGAGGCTGGATTTGCGATGATCGACCGCCCCTTCAAAGAGTTCATACCCATGTCCATCGAGTGGATCTGCAAGCACCATACCGACCTTGGCAAGGAGCAGCTCTATGCCATCCTGCAACTGCGCACCGAAGTCTTCGTGGTGGAGCAGCAATGCGCCTACCAGGAGGTCGACGGCCAGGACCTTTGCGGGGATACGCTGCACCTGATGGGATGGGAGCAAGACCGTTTGGTGGCCTACCTGCGCCTGCTCGACCCTCAATCCCAAGGCGGCGATGTGGTCATTGGCCGCGTGGTGACCGCCCCCGCCGCCCGCGGTGGCGGCCTGGGCCATCAGCTGTTGCTCAAGGGCCTGGAGTGCGCCGAGCATTGCTGGCCTGGAACACCGATCTACCTGTCAGCCCAGGCACATCTGCAGGCCTACTATGCGCGGCATGGGTTCGAAGTGGCGGGGGAGCAGTACCTCGAGGATGGCATCCCGCATATCGGTATGCGCAAGGTTTGAGGTAAGAGGGCATAGAGCAGCCGGGGCGCTCATGTCATGGATACCCCAACACGTCCCTGATCTGGCGCAGGTGCTGGATGATCCACTGCTTGTCGATGGCACCCCAATCATGGATGCGGTAGTGCCCTGCGTGATTGCGCGCCCCCGCCTGCTGTTCGAACTCACAGACGATATCCAGGTCCGCCAGTGCGGCGATGGTGTCCTGCGCAGTGCGCCGGGGCATGCCGGTGGCTTCCATCAGCGCCGGAACGCTGGTGGCGGTCTGGCTGTCGATCAACCAGGCCACATAGAGCCGCCGGTAGAAACTGCTCTTGGTCTTGCTCACATCCATGCTGCTCGATCCTCAGGTAGTGCCCGGCAATTCCTGGTAGGTCAGGTAGACGCGCAGGTCGAATTCCAATTGATGGTAGTCCGGCTCCATGTGCTGACAGAGCTGGTAGAACGCTTTGTTGTGGTCGCGTTCGCGCAGGTGCGCCAACTCGTGCACCACGATCATGCGCAAGAACTGTGGTGCCGCGTCCTTGAACAGCGAGGCGATGCGGATTTCCTTCTTGGCCTTGAGCTTGCCGCCCTGCACACGGGAGACCGCCGTGTTCAGGCCCAGGGCACGATGCGTCAGATCCAGACGGTTGTCGAACAGCACCTTGTCCAGGTTAGGTGCACTGCGCAGGTACTGCTGTTTCAAGTCTTGGGCATAGCTGTACAGCGCTTTGTCGCTCTGCACATCGTGGCGCTCGGGGTAGCGTTGGTGCAGGTAGTCGCCCAGGCGATCGCTGGCGATCATCTGGCGCACCTGCTCTTGCAGGTGAGGCGGGTAGGCTTGCAGGTAGCGTAATGCGGTCATGATACGGCGGCATTCCTGATGAGCAGGGGCCGCTTCACGCCCTATCGCGGCACAAGGCCGCTCCTACAGGGACTGTGCATCCCTGTAGGAGCGGCCTTGTACCGCGATGGGCTGCGAAGCAGCCCCCATGGACGCCTGATCAGTTGACCTTGGCAGCCAACTCGCCCTTGGCGTAACGCTGGAACATGCCTTCCAGGGAGATCGGCTTGATCTTGGAGGCGTTGCCGGCGGTGCCGAAGGCTTCGTAACGGGCGATGCAGACATCACGCATGGCCTTCACGGTCTCGGCGAAGAACTTGCGTGGGTCGAACTCGCTCGGGTGCGCAGCCATGTAGCGACGGATGGCACCGGTGGAGGCCAGACGCAGGTCGGTGTCGATGTTGACCTTGCGCACGCCGTACTTGATGCCTTCGACGATCTCTTCGACCGGCACGCCGTAGGTTTCCTTGATGTCACCACCGAATTCGTTGATGACCTTCAGCCATTCCTGCGGCACCGAGGAGGAACCGTGCATCACCAGGTGGGTGTTGGGGATGCGCTTGTGGATTTCCTTGATGCGGTCGATGGCCAGGATGTCACCGGTTGGCGGCTTGGTGAACTTGTAGGCACCGTGGCTGGTACCGATGGCGATGGCCAGGGCGTCGACCTGGGTCTTCTTGACGAAGTCGGCGGCCTCTTCCGGGTCGGTCAGCATCTGGCTGTGATCCAGAGTACCTTCGGCGCCGATGCCATCTTCTTCGCCGGCCTGGCCGGTTTCCAGGCTGCCCAGGCAACCCAGTTCGCCTTCGACGGACACACCGCAGGCGTGGGCGAATGCCACGGTCTGCTGAGTGACGCGAACGTTGTACTCGTAGTCGGACGGGGTCTTGCCGTCTTCCTTGAGCGAGCCGTCCATCATCACCGAGCTGAAGCCCAGCTGGATGGAGCGCTGGCAGACGTCAGGGCTGGTGCCGTGGTCCTGGTGCATGCACACCGGGATATGCGGGAACTCTTCGATCGCCGCCAGGATCAGGTGGCGCAGGAACGGGGCACCGGCATACTTGCGGGCGCCGGCCGAGGCCTGGACGATGACCGGGGAGTCGGTGGCATCCGCAGCTTCCATGATGGCGCGCATCTGCTCGAGGTTGTTGACGTTGAAAGCCGGAACGCCATAGCCGAACTCGGCGGCGTGGTCCAGCATCTGGCGCATGCTAATGAGTGCCATTGTGTATCTCTCTCCCGACAAGCGTCGTTGTTTCGTGCAAGCCTGCCGCAGGGGCGGTTGCTGTTCAAGTAGTGTGGGCCGCCGTCGCGGCCCGGCCAGTCACGGTGCCTTGCAGCCCCGCCCAATCAGATCATTGGTCGCCACCCAATACACCAGGCCTTCGTCGCCCTTGGTGTGGAAGGCCAGTACCCCGTCGCTGTACAGCGCACCGGAGGCACCCGGCTCGGACTTGAGCCGATAGACCTGGTCGCCGCCACCCAGGCGTACGTCGACCGAATCTTGCGTGGCATCGGCGAAGCGCCAGAGCACTTCGGTCTGGGTGTCGCAGACCCAGCGGGTCCAGTTATCCGCCGGAGCCGGTTGCGCCGGCTGCAGCAGCGAGCATCCTGCCAGGGTCGCCAGGGCCAATGCGGCCAGAAGCGCTTTCATCCAAAAACCTCGTCGTGGATCCGCTACGCGGCCCTAATCCAAGACCACAAAACCCAACCTTGGTTGCCTGGCGCCCGATCAAGGGCAGCCCGGTGCCTGGCGCTGGTGTTCGTCGTCATACTTTTCCAGGCCTTCCGGGCCAATGCGCTTGTTGATGACCGGCGCCGTCTCCGCCTGCCACTGAGACTGGTAGCAGCCGCCCTTGGGTGGCTGCGACGGCTCGGTGTCGGCAGACTTACTGGAGCAGGCGCCCAGCAACAAGGCCAGGATCATCACAGGCAATTGCTTGACCATCAGGTCGCTCCCTTTGCCAAGCGCCGCCATGCTCAGGCCTTGGCCCGCTCTTCCAGGATAGCCACGGCGGGCAGGACCTTGCCTTCGACGAATTCGAGGAACGCGCCGCCACCGGTAGAAATGTAGGAGATATCAGCGCCGACGCCATATTTGTCGATGGCCGCCAGGGTGTCACCACCACCGGCGATGGAGAAGGCGGCGCTGTCGGCGATGGCCTTGGCCAGCACTTTGGTGCCGTTGCCGAACTGGTCGAATTCAAACACGCCGACCGGGCCGTTCCACAGGATGGTCTTGGACGACTTCAGCAACTCGGCGAACTGTTCGGCAGTCTTCGGGCCGATGTCCAGGATCATGTCATCATCAGCTACATCGGCGATGGACTTGACGATGGCCTCGGCACTCTCGGCGAATTCCTTGGCAACGACCACGTCCACGGGCAGCGGCACGCTGACCTTGGCGGCGATGGCCTTGGCGGTCTCGACCAGGTCCGGCTCGTACAGCGACTTGCCGACCTTGTGGCCAGCCGCGGCGAGGAAGGTGTTGGCGATGCCGCCACCGACGATCAGTTGGTCGCAGACCGTGCTCAGGCTGTTGAGCACGTCCAGCTTGGTGGACACCTTGGAGCCGGCGACGATGGCGGCCATCGGCTTGGCCGGGGCCTTCAGGGCCTTGCCCAGGGCATCGAGCTCGGCAGCCAGCAGCGGGCCTGCAGCGGCGACCTTGGCGAACTTGGCAACGCCGTGGGTCGAGCCCTCGGCGCGGTGGGCGGTGCCGAAGGCGTCCATGACGAACACGTCGCACAGGGCCGCGTACTTTTGCGCCAGCTCGTCGGCGTTCTTCTTCTCGCCCTTGTTGAAGCGAACGTTCTCGAACAGCACCAGGTCACCGGCCTTGACCTCGACACCGTCCAGGTAATCGGCGACCAGCGGCACTTCGCGGCCCAGGGCCTTGCTCAGGTAGTCGGCGACTGGCTTGAGGCTGTTCTCGGCGGAGAATTCGCCCTCGGTCGGACGACCCAGGTGCGAGCAAACCATCACGGCCGCGCCTTTTTCAAGGGCCAGCTTGATGGTCGGCAGCGCAGCCAGGATACGCGCATCGCTGGCTACCACACCGTCTTTCACAGGGACGTTGAGGTCTTCGCGGATCAGTACGCGCTTACCTTGCAGGTCGAGGTCGGTCATCTTCAACACGGTCATGAATGCAGTCCTTCAGGGCTGTTTGGTGCGGGTTTGGTGTACGACGTGCAGGAAGTGACCGGCAACGTCGAGCATACGGTTGGCGAACCCCCATTCGTTGTCGAACCAGGCCAGCAGGTTCACCAGGCGAGGGCCGGAAACACGGGTCTGGCTGGCATCGACGATGGCCGAATGCGGGTCGTGGTTGAAATCACAGCTGGCATGGGGCAGCTCGGTGTAGGCCAGCAGCCCCTTGAGCGGGCCGGTCAGCGCGGCCTCGCGCAACACCCGGTTGACCTCTGCCGCGCTGGTGTCGCGAGCGGTCTGCAAGGTGATGTCCAGGCACGACACGTTGACGGTCGGCACGCGTACGGCTTTGGCCTGGATTCGACCGGCAAGTTCCGGAAGCAGGCGCTCGATGCCGCGCGCCAGACCAGTGGACACCGGAATTACCGACTGGAACGCCGAACGCGTACGACGCAGATCCTCGTGGTGATAGGCGTCGATTACCGGCTGGTCGTTCATCGCCGAGTGGATGGTGGTGATCGACACGTACTCGATGCCGAACGCCTGGTCCAGCACACGCAGCAGCGGCACGCCGCAGTTGGTGGTACAGGAGGCGTTGGACACCAGGCGTTCATCGCCGCTCAGGCAGTCCTGGTTGATGCCATAGACCACCGTGGCATCGACATCCGCGTCACTGGACATCGGTTGGGAGAACAGTACCCGAGGCGCGCCGGCATCGAGGAAACGCTGGCCATCGGCTCGGGTGTTGTAGGCTCCGGAGCACTCCAGCACCAGGTCGACGCCCAGCGCCGCCCAGTCGATGCCTTCCGGGGTGGCGCTGCGCAGGACCTTCACGCAGTCGCCATTGATGTGCAGGCAGTCACCATCGACCCTCACCTCGCCGGGGAAGCGGCCATGGGTGGAATCGAAACGGGTCAGGTACTCGAGGCTGGCCTGGTCGGCCAGGTCGTTCAGCGCGACGATCTCGAAGCCGGCATTCGCCCCTCGCTCGAACAGTGCGCGCAAGACACAACGACCGATACGGCCGTAACCGTTGAGTGCAACTTTGTAGGGACGCGGATGGGGCATCAGAGGACTCACGAACACATACGTTAATGACCACTGCCTGGGGCCGCTTTGCGGCCCATCGCGACGCAAGGCCGCTCCTACAGGAGGCTGCATGCGCAACACCCTGTAGGAGCGGCCTTGTGTCCCGATCGAGGGCAAAGCCCTCGCCTTGCACAACCTGGAGGGCGTCACCGCCCTCCGTTTCACATCAGTCTTCCAGGAGTTCTTCGGCGGTACCCAGGATGTTTTCCAGGGTGAAGCCGAACTCCTCGAACAGTGCGGAGGCCGGCGCCGACTCACCATAGGTGGTCATGCCGATGACGCGGCCTTCCAGGCCCACGTACTTGTACCAGAAGTCCGCGTGGGCGGCCTCGATGGCGATGCGCGCACTCACTTCAAGCGGCAGCACGGACTGCTTGTAGGCAGCGTCCTGGGCGTCGAACACACTGGTGCACGGCATGGAAACCACGCGCACCTTGCGGCCTTGCTCGGTCAGCTTGTCGAATGCCTGAACCGCCAGGCCCACTTCCGAACCGGTGGCGATCAGGATCAGTTCAGGCTCGCCGGCGCAGTCCTTGAGCACGTAGCCGCCGCGGCTGATGTCGGCGATCTGCTGGGCGTCGCGCTCCTGGTGCTGCAGGTTCTGGCGCGAGAAGATCAGCGCCGATGGGCCGTCCTTGCGCTCCAGGGCTTGCTTCCAGGACACGGCCGATTCCACCGCGTCGGCTGGGCGCCAGGTGTCCAGGTTCGGCGTGCTGCGCAGGCTGGTCAGTTGCTCGATCGGCTGGTGGGTCGGGCCATCTTCGCCCAGGCCGATGGAGTCGTGGGTGTAGACATGGATGACGCGCTGCTTCATCAGGGCGGACATGCGCACTGCATTGCGGGCGTATTCCATGAACATCAGGAAGGTCGCGCCGTAAGGCACCAGGCCACCGTGCAGGGCGACGCCGTTCATGATGGCGGTCATGCCGAATTCGCGCACGCCGTAGAAGACGTAGTTGCCGCTGGCATCGTCGGCACTGACGCCTTTGCAGCCCTTCCACAGGGTCAGGTTGGAGCCGGCCAGGTCAGCCGAGCCGCCGAGGAACTCCGGCAGCAGCGGGCCGAAAGCGTTCAGGGCGTTCTGGCTTGCCTTGCGGCTGGCGATGGTCTCGCCCTTGGCAGCGACTTCGTTGATGTAGGCCTGGGCCTTCTTGGCGAAGTCGGCTGGCAGCTCGCCGCTTTCACGGCGCTTGAATTCGGCAGCCAGCTCAGGATAGGCCTTGGCGTAGGCATCGAAACGCTGGTTCCAGTCGGCTTCGAGCTTGGCACCGGCAGCCTTGGCGTCCCACTCGGCGTAGATGTCGGCCGGGATTTCGAACGGGCCGTGGTTCCAGTTCAGGGCTTTGCGAGCCAGGGCGATTTCGTCGTTGCCCAGCGGTGCGCCGTGGCAGTCTTCCTTGCCCTGCTTGTTCGGCGAGCCGAAACCGATGATGGTCTTGCAGCAGATCAGGGTCGGGCGATCGCTCTTGCGTGCGGTCTCGATGGCGGTCTTGATCTCGTCGGCGTCGTGGCCGTCGACGTTGCGGATCACCTGCCAGTTGTACGCCTCGAAGCGCGCCGGCGTGTTGTCGGTGAACCAGCCGTGCACTTCACCGTCGATGGAGATGCCGTTGTCGTCGTAGAAGGCGATCAGCTTGTTCAGGCCCAGGGTGCCGGCCAGGGAGGCGACTTCGTGGGAGATACCCTCCATCATGCAGCCGTCGCCCAGGAACACATAGGTGTTGTGGTCGACGATGGTGTGGCCGTCACGGTTGAACTGGGCCGCCAGCACTTTTTCCGCCAGGGCGAAGCCCACGGCATTGGCGATCCCCTGGCCCAGCGGGCCGGTGGTGGTCTCGACGCCTGCGGTGTAGCCGTACTCCGGGTGGCCCGGGGTGCGGCTGTGCAGTTGGCGGAAGGCCTTGAGGTCGTCGATCGACAGGTCGTAGCCGGTCAGGTGCAGCAGCGAATAGATGAGCATCGAGCCGTGGCCATTGGACAGCACGAAACGGTCGCGGTCGGCGAATTTCGGATTGCTCGGGTTGTGCTTCAGGTAATCGCGCCAAAGCACCTCGGCGATATCCGCCATGCCCATGGGGGCACCTGGGTGGCCGCTGTTGGCCTTTTGCACGGCATCCATGCTGAGGGCACGAATGGCGTTGGCACGTTCACGACGGCTGGGCATCGCTGAGTCTCCTGGGGCTTGAAAAGGTAGTGAAACGAAAAAGGCCGCCATTTTCGCCCACAGGCGGGGCTGGGGGCAATGACGGATGGTCGCAGTTGGGTATTTTTCCTGTCTTTGGGCCGTAAATCGGGACAATTCGCAAGTCGGCGGCGCCCTGTTCGCGGGTAAACCCGCGCCTACTGGGGCAACACCAGCCCATGGGCGCGGGTTCGCCCGTGAGCCGGACAACCACGACTCCGCCCATCAGCCAATATCAAAACTTTTTGATATTGCTATTGCGACGACTGCATCCCCTGTCTAGACTGCCGCCCCATGAACCCGAGCGCGCCCATCATCCATCACCGCAGCGACGAGCTGGCCGCCCTGTGCAAGGCCAGCGGCGATCCGCTGCGCCTGAATGTACTGCGCGCACTGGCCAGTGACTCGTTCGGCGTGCTGGAGCTGGCGCAGATCTTCGACATTGGCCAATCCGGCATGAGCCACCACCTCAAGGTGCTGGCCCAGGCGGAACTGGTGGCCACGCGCCGCGAAGGCAATGCGATCTTCTACCGCCGCGCCCTGCCCGACAGCCTGCGCCTGGGCGGCCGCCTGCACGCGGCCTTGCTCGAAGAGGTGGATGGCCTGGCCCTGGCGCAAGACGTGCAGGCACGCATCGCCCAGGTGCAACAGCGTCGCGCCGCCACCAGCCAGGACTTCTTCCTGCGCGTGGAAGAAAAGTTTCGTGCTCAGCAAGACTTGATCGCCGGCCTGCCGCAGTACCGCGACAGCCTCTTGGCCCTGCTCGACAACCTGAGCTTCGGCCCCGACGCCAGCGCGCTGGAAGTCGGTCCCGGTGATGGCGGCTTCCTGCCGGACCTGGCGCGGCGCTTCAATCAGGTCACAGCCCTGGACAACAGCTCGACCATGCTCGAACTGGCCCGCCAAGTCTGCGAGCGCGAAGGGCTGAATAATGTAAATCTGCAGTTGGCCGATGCACTGGGTGCAACGGATGTGGAAGCCGACTGCGTTGTGCTGAACATGGTGTTGCACCATTTCAGCGACCCGGCCCTGGCCCTGCGCCTGCTGGCCAAACGGGTGAAAGCAGGCGGCAGCCTGCTGGTCACCGAGCTGTGCAGCCATGACCAGAGCTGGGCGCGGGAAGCCTGCGGCGATCTCTGGCTGGGCTTCGAGCAGGACGACCTGGCCCGTTGGGCCCGGGTAGCGGGGCTAGTACCCGGGGACAGCCTCTATGTGGGCTTGCGTAACGGTTTCCAGATTCAGGTCCGCCATTTCCAGCGGACGACTGGCGACACTCACCATCGGTAAATTTTTAGGAACCCGTCGAGATGAGCGAATACTCCCTTTTCACTTCCGAGTCCGTGTCCGAAGGGCATCCGGACAAGATCGCCGACCAGATTTCGGACGCGGTCCTTGATGCAATCATCGCCCAGGACAAATACGCCCGCGTAGCCTGCGAAACCCTGGTCAAGACCGGTGTCGCCATCATTGCCGGCGAAGTGACCACCTCCGCCTGGGTCGACCTGGAAGATCTGGTGCGCAAAGTCATCATCGACATCGGCTACAACAGCTCCGACGTTGGCTTCGACGGCGCCACCTGCGCCGTGATGAACATCATCGGCAAGCAATCGGTAGACATCGCTCAAGGCGTCGACCGTTCCAAGCCGGAAGACCAGGGCGCGGGCGACCAGGGCCTGATGTTCGGCTACGCCAGCAACGAAACCGACGTGCTGATGCCTGCCCCGATCTGCTTCTCCCACCGCCTGGTCGAGCGCCAGGCCGAAGCGCGCAAGTCCGGCCTGCTGCCGTGGCTGCGTCCGGACGCCAAGTCGCAGGTCACCTGCCGTTACGAAAATGGCAAGGTCGTGGGTATCGATGCCGTGGTCCTGTCGACCCAGCACAACCCGGAAGTCTCCTACAAAGACCTGCGTGAAGCCGTCATGGAGCTGATCGTCAAGCACACCCTGCCTGCCGAGCTGCTGCACAAGGACACCCAGTTCCACATCAACCCAACCGGCAACTTCATCATTGGTGGCCCGGTGGGCGACTGCGGCCTGACCGGTCGCAAGATCATCGTCGACTCCTACGGCGGCATGGCCCGCCACGGTGGCGGCGCGTTCTCCGGCAAGGACCCGTCCAAGGTCGACCGTTCGGCGGCCTACGCCGGACGCTACGTAGCCAAGAACATCGTTGCCGCAGGCCTGGCTGACCGCTGCGAGATCCAGGTGTCCTACGCCATCGGCGTGGCCCAACCGACCTCCATCTCGATCGACACCTTCGGCACCGGCAAGATCGCCGACGACAAGATCGTGCAATTGGTCCGCGAGTGCTTCGACCTGCGTCCATACGCCATTACCACCATGCTCGACCTGCTGCACCCGATGTACCAGGAAACTGCTGCCTACGGTCACTTTGGCCGTATCCCACAGCAGAAGACTGTGGGCGACGACACCTTCACCACTTTCACCTGGGAACGTACCGATCGCGTCGACGCCCTGCGCGCCGCAGCCGGCCTGTAAGGGTGAACGGCTGATTGCACGCCGCACATCACAGACTGCACGAAAAAGCCCCTGCCGAGTGATCGGCAGGGGCTTTTTCGTGACATATCGACTGACAACTCCACCCGGCGCCCACGCCTGCGGTCGCCTAGGCTGAGCATTCCCTCCCGCCAAGCAAGGATGCTGGCTATGCCCTCAATGCTCATCGCTGCATTGCTGATTCTTCTGCCGATCGTCACTCAGGCCGCCACCTGCCCGACCTGGCCCCAGGCTCGTGCCAACGATGAAATCACCCGATTGCGCGAAACCCTCGCCACGTGGGACGACCAGTACCACCGCCAGGGCCATTCACCCGTGGCGGACGAACTCTACGACCAGAGCCGGCAGCGCCTGCACACGCTGCAAACCTGCTTCGACCTGCCAGGCAGCGATGACCCGCTGGCCAGCGCCCGCGGCACCATTGCCCACCCCACACCCCATACGGGCGTGATCAAATTGGCCGATGAGCAGGCCGTAGCCAGCTGGCTGCGAGCAAAGCGTGATGTCTGGATACAACCGAAGGTCGACGGGGTCGCGACTTCGCTGGTGTACCGCCAAGGCCATTTGGTGCAGTTGCTCAGCCGTGGCGATGGCGTGCAAGGGCACGACTGGAGCCGCCATATTCCCAACCTGAGCGGTATCACTCGACAACTGCCGGAGCCTCTGGACCTCGTACTGCAGGGCGAACTCTACTGGCGCCTGTCGCAGCACACACAAGCGCAGGACGGCAGCGCCAATGCTCGTGGCACAGTGGCCGGACTGCTGGCGCGCAAGACGCTGGACGATACCCAAGGTGCCGATATTGGCCTGTTCGTCTGGGATTGGCCCGAGGGGCCGTCCCGGCAGGCGCAGCGGCTGTCTCGGCTGGCGGAGCTGGGCTTTGCCGACAGCCAGCGCTATAGCATCGCCATCGAAACCTTCGAGCAGGCGTCACACTGGCGCCAGCATTGGTACCGCTCGCCCCTGCCCTTCGCTACCGATGGCGTGATCCTGCGCCAGGACAGTCGCCCGCCGGCCAAACGCTGGCGAGCCAGCCCGCCCTCTTGGATAGCCGCCTGGAAGTACCCGTTCCAACAGGCCCTGGCCGAGGTACGCGAGGTGCGCTTTCGGGTCGGACGAACCGGTCGCATCACACCCATGCTCCACCTGCACCCTGTCGTGCTGGATGACCGCCGCATCAGCCTGGTCAGCGTCGGCTCGCTGGCGCGCTGGCAGACACTCGACATCCGCCCAGGCGATCAGGTGGCGATCACGCTGGCTGGACTGACGGTACCGCGACTGGAAAGCGTGGTGCACCGCTCGACGCACCGGGAGCCCGTGACGGCGCCGGACGCCACACAGCACCATCCCCTCAGTTGCTGGCAGCCCGACGACACCTGCAAAGCGCAGTTCCTCGCCCGCCTTGCCTGGTTGAGCGGTCGCCAGGGCTTGAAGATGTCCAACCTCGGCCCTGGCATCTGGGCTCGCCTGGTGGATCATGGAGCAGTGGCCAGTCTGCATGACTGGCTGGCCTTGGACCGCGCCGACCTGCAGCGTATCCCGGGTATCGGCACGGCCCGTGCCGAGCAACTGCTGCAAGCCTTCGCCAAGGCTCGCCAGGAACCGTTCGAGCGCTGGTTGCGGGCACTCGGCGTCCCGGCGCCTCGCAGCCTGCAACTGGGGCCGGATTGGCAGACACTCGCGGCCAAGGGCCGCGAGCATTGGCTTGCCGAGCCCGGCATCGGTCCTGGGCGCGCCGCGCAACTGGAGGCGTTCTTCGCGGATGAAACACTGGGCCTGCTGGCAAAGCAATTGCGCGCACATGCAATCCAGGGTTTCTAATTTCGTCAGATCAAGGCAGCATTTCGTTTTCCGCTGTCCTGCCTTCGAATGGAGTCCACGATGAAATTGCTTTCGTCCCTTGCACTGTCCGCCCTGCTCAGCGTGGCTGCCAGCCCCCTGCTGGCCGCCGAAGAGCAGCCTGGGCTGACCGGCTGCGCGGCCAAGCGCCAGGCTATCAGCGAACAGCTCGAACAAGCGCGCACCCAAGGCAACAGCGAGCAACAGGCCGGTCTGGAAAAGGCCCTGGCCGAAGCCACCGAACACTGCACCGACTCCAGCCTGCGCAAGGAGCGTGAGCAGAAGGTCCTCGAGGCTCGCCACGAAGTGAACCAACGCACCAAGGACCTGGACAAGGCCATGAAGAAAGGCGATCCGGAGAAGATCAACAAGCGTAAGGAAAAACTCGCCGAGGCCAAGAAGGAGCTGCAGGAAGCGGTCGACGGACTGGAGCGTTGATGCTCAGCGGTGCGGAAGTAGGACTTTTCTGAAAGCGATGTAGCACCCGTTTCCAGGGTTCACTCGCCAACCGGTTGTAGGCACTATTCCCTACAAATCCTGTTGCTTTGAAGGAAATGTTCATGAAAGCCCGTTCTGCCCTGACATTGCTGATGACCCTTGGCCTGGCGGCTGGCACCGTGCACGCAGCGCAGCCCAACCCAGGCCTGACCGGTTGCGCAGCCAAGCGCAGCGCCATCGAAAACCAGCTCCAATACGCTCGCAAGCACAATAACTGGGGTGAAATTCGCGGCCTGGAAAAAGCCTTGAAGGAACACACCGCACACTGCACCGACGCCAGCCTCAAACAGCAGCGTGAAGCCAAGGTCGCTGACGCCAAGGCGGAAGTCGCCGAGCGCAAGACAGACCTCGCTGAAGCCCAAGCCAAGGGCGACAAGGGCAAGATCGCCAAGCGCGAGCGAAAACTTGCCGAGTCCGAGGCGGAACTCAAGCAGGCCGAATTGGAATTGAACAAGTGAGATTGGCTCCACGGGCTACCGCTGATAGGGACATTGCGCGGTAGTTGTAGAAGACCCTGCGTATCTTGGGGCCGCTGCGCGGTCCATTGCAGGCCTCGCCCCCACAGGTAGTGCGCGAACGCATCTGTGGGGCCGGCCGCAGGCACTGCTCCAGCGAGCGATCAGTGGTTGCGAAACTCCGTATGGCAGGCCTTGCACGCAGCTTCGACCTTGTCCATTGGCGCTTTCAGAGCTGCCGCCTCCAGTGGCTGGTCACCGGTCACGCTGACCAGTTCGCCTGTCACCGCCTCCAATTGCCGAGCCAACTCCTGGAAACGCGCCTGACGCTCCCACACCTCAGGCCGCGCGCTGCTATCGCCCTCATCCTTGACCTGCGGAAAATGCTTCCACGGCTCGTGGGACAGGCCATCGAGCTTCACCGCGCCCTCCGCGAACCGGGCGCCATCGAACGGTATTCGGCCACGCAGCATGCCGCCCATATCTTCGCTGGTCTTGAGCATCTGCTTGAAGATCGCCTTGCGCTGGCCCAGTGGTGAGTTAGGATCGACACGGTCACAGGCCGCCAGGGATAGGCTGACCAACAGCAGAACGGTGAAACATTTCAACATCACGGTCACATTGGCAGAGGGAAAGGGCCAACAGTATCCTCGCCTGCTCGACAAAGACCAATACCCTCACGAAAAACATGGGCAGCCCGAACACGCCGCCCATTCAAGGATTCAACCATGAGATCTGCTCTGCGCCACCTGGCCTGGGCGCTTCCCGCCCTGGCCCTGCTGGTTGGTTGCAACGGCGGCGAGAACGCCAAACCCGAACCCCACGCCGTGGCGACCTACGCCCCGGCCACCTGGCAAGACCTGCCAAGCGTCAGTGACGACGATCTGCTGGCTGGTTTCCAAGCCTGGCGCAATGGCTGCGAAAAGCTCAAGCGTGACCCGGTCTGGGCCGTTACCTGCGAGGCCGCGGCGCGGATGCCTGAGGACGCTGCCCAGGTCCGCGCGTTTCTGCAGCAGAACCTGGAGGTCTACGGCCTGCGCTCGGCGCAAAACAATGCCAACGGCCTGATCACCGGCTACTACGAACCGGTCTACCCCGGAAGCCTCAACCGCACCGATGCCGCCCACGTGCCGGTGTATGGCATTCCCGAGGACATGATCGTGGTCGACCTGGCCAGCGTCTATCCGGAGCTCAAGGGCAAACGCCTGCGCGGGCGCCTCGATGGCCGCGTGCTCAAGCCCTACGACACCGCTGAAGTGATCAACCGCGACGGCGTAAAAGCACCGGTACTGGCCTGGCTGACCGATCCGATGGACCTGCAGTTCTTGCAGATCCAAGGCTCCGGGCGAATTCAGCTCGAAGACGGGCGCCAACTGCGTCTGGGCTATGCCGACCAGAACGGCCACCCCTATCGCCCCATCGGCCGCTGGCTGGTGGAGCAAGGCCAGTTGAAGAAAGAGGACGTGACCATGGGCAGCATTCATGCCTGGGCCCAGGCCAACCCGCAGCGGGTTCCCGAGCTGCTGGCCAGCAACCCCAGCTACGTGTTCTTCGGCACCCGCCCTGACAGCAACGAAGGCCCACGCGGCTCGTTGAACGTACCGCTGAGCGCTGGCTACAGCGTCGCCATCGATCGCAAGGTGATCCCCCTGGGCAGCCTGCTGTGGCTGTCCACCACCCGTCCAGATGGCAGCCCGGTGGTGCGACCGGTGGGCGCCCAGGATACGGGCGGCGCCATTACAGGCGAGGTTCGCGCGGACCTGTTCTGGGGCACTGGTCCAGAGGCCGGTGAGCTGGCCGGGAACATGAAGCAGCCAGGGCAGATCTGGATGCTGTGGCCCAAGGGGGCGGCGCTGCCTGAGGTGCCGAAAGTCCCTTGAGTCGATGAACCTTCCTCGGGCCCCCTCCCACCGGCACAGCGCAATGTTCGAGAACCACGCAGCACCTGTGGGAGCGGGTTTACCCGCGTAGAAAGCGATCTGGGCTCAAATGGAGACCACGAAGAACGCCACGATCAGCCCCAGCCCCGCGAACCACATCAACGAACGCAGGATGGCCAAATCGGCCAGGTAGCAAATGATGTAGAGCAGGCGGCTGGTAATGTACAGCACCGCCAGCACATCCTGCGTTACCTGCTCGGCGTTGCCGACAATGTCGGCGACAAGCACCGCAGCGGCAAATGCCGGAAAGGCCTCGAAGCCATTCTGCTGGGCGGCATGGGCACGGCGTGGCAGGCCCGACAAGGTATCGAGGAAGGCGCGCGGGTCGTGATTGTCTCGCAGGCCGAAACGGCCACTGCTCAGCTTCGCCGTCAACCCGCACAGCGGCGGCAGGATCATGGCAATCAGGATGCACCACAGGGCTACGGTCATGGACAGGACTCCTTGTTCAAATGATCGGTTTCAGAGCTTCATCACCAGCATGCCTGCCAGGACCAGCCCGCAAGCTAGGAGTCTTGGCCCGCCAAAAGGTTCTTTGAGGTAACGCATGCCCAGCAGCACCACGAGGATCACGCTCAACTCCCGCAGCGCCGCCGCTTCAGCAACCGACCCCAAGTGCATGGCCCACAACACCAGGGCATAGCTCAGCAGCACGCATATCCCCACTGCCAGCCCGAGGCGCCATTGGATACGCCAGAACAACACGAACGGCGCCCGCCGCGCCACGCTTGCCAATAATGGGAAGGGCCAGGCACTGAGCAAAGTCAACCAGACCAGGTAATCCAACGGTTTGCCCCAGAGCTGCACAGCCCTGCCATCGAACCAGGTATAGCAACCGATGCACAGGCCGATCAGCGCGACCACCGGCAGCATCGACCACGGCAGGCGGTCACCGCCGCCGCCCTGCCACAGCAAGCAGGCCATGCCGCAAGGAATCAGCAGAATGCCGATGATCTGCTTGTCGCTCAACGATTCGCCGGCAAAGGCCAGCGTAAGCCCCAGCACCACCAAAGGCGACAAACCGCGCATCAGAGGATAGACCAGCCCCAGGTCGCCAACCCGATACGCCTGGATCAACAGAAAACGGTACAGCTGCTCGGCCAGGGCCGAAGCGAGCAACCAAGGCCAGATGTGCGTCGGTGGAAAGTCTACGAACGCCACCGCCGCCACGGCGAAAGCCAGAGCGACAAGGTCCATGCTGGCGATCACCAGCAGGCGCTCGCCACTGAATTTGATCAGGGTATTCCAGGTCGCGTGGAGCAGAGCCGCGACCAAAACCAGCGAAGTTGCCAACACGGGGAGGGTCCTTGCACAGAGTCCAGGCCCTCGTTGGCCTGATTGTCGGACACTATATCGATTTCCGGGCCTGATGTAGGAGTCGGCGCCCTGTCTGGCGGAACGAATCCCACGGATTGGGTCATAAGGTGTGTCCCGAAACGCTCACCAGGTCATCAAAGAACTGCCCGAGCATTTCGGGTAACGACTTGGAAGCCACTGTTACAGGATTTGGGATGCTTGAACTTGTTGCCGCTTTTATCTGCCTGACCACCCTCCTCACCTACGTCAACTATCGCTTCATAGGCCTGCCACCGGCCATTGGCGTGATGGTCACCGCATTGCTGTTCTCCTTGATCCTGCAGGGCCTGAGCCTGATCGGCTTCCCCGGCCTGGAAGCCCGCGTCGAAGGGCTGATGAACCAGATCGACTTCAACGACCTGTTGATGCACTGGATGCTGTCGTTCCTGCTGTTCGCCGGTGCGCTACATGTCAACCTCGCCGATCTGCGCAGCTACCGTTGGCCGATCGGCCTGCTGGCGACCTTCGGCGTCCTGATCGCCACGGTGGTGATCGGCTATCTGGCCCATTGGGTCTTCTCGTTGTTCGGCTGGAGCGTGCCGCTGATCTACTGCCTGCTGTTCGGCGCGCTGATCTCCCCCACCGACCCGATTGCCGTACTCGGCGCACTGCGTACCGCCAATGCCTCCAAACCGCTCAAGACAACGATCGTGGGCGAATCACTGTTCAATGACGGCACGGCGGTGGTGGTGTTCACCGTACTGCTGGGTATCGTCCAACTCGGCGAGGCGCCAAGCTTTGCCGACACCGCAATGCTGTTCGCCCGCGAAGCCATCGGCGGGATCGTCTTTGGCGGTGTGATCGGTTACGCCACCTACCGCATGATCAAGAGCGTCGAGCAGTACCAGGTCGAGGTGATGTTGACCCTGGCGTTGGTGATCGGCGGCTCGGCCATGAGCCACGAACTGCACGTCTCGGCGCCGATCGCCATGGTCGTGGCCGGACTGATCATCGGCAACCTGGGACGCAACCTGGCGATGAACGACATGACGCGTCGCTACATGGATGGTTTCTGGGAACTGATCGACGACATGCTCAACGCCCTGCTGTTCGCCGTGATCGGCCTGGAGCTGTTGTTGCTGCCGTTCAACTGGTTGCACCTGGCCGCCGGAGCCGTGCTGGCCGTGGCGGTGCTACTGTCGCGTCTGCTGACCGTGGCGCCGGCGATCGTGATGCTGCGCCGCTGGCGCAGCGTGCCCAAGGGCACCGTCCGCGTACTGACCTGGGGTGGCCTGCGCGGCGGGGTATCGGTAGCCCTGGCGCTGTCGCTGCCCGCTGGCGCCGAGCGTGACCTGCTGCTGTCGATCACTTACATCGTGGTGCTGTCGTCGATCCTGGTGCAGGGGTTGAGCATCGGACGGGTGGTGCGCGGGGTTACTGCACAGTCGTAATGACACGCGTGTGGATACCCCGCGTTATTTCGCCCACTGATGGATTGGGCTGCTACCGCGGGGGAATCCGCTCAATCGTGCAACATTTTCTCAAGAAACGCTCCTGATGATGAGATCACAGCTCTGTAGAGGTTGAACAATTCCGTATCCCTCGCCTGCGTGGACTCCAGCACGCCACCTTCAAGCTTGAAGAGATCACAACCGGGCGTGAACATGAGAATCGGCGAGTGCGTAGCAATGACGAATTGGGCGCCCCCCTCGGCAAGCTCGCAAATTCGGATAATGAAATTGAGTTGCCGTTGCGCAGACAGCGAAGCTTCTGGCTCATCGAGAATATAAAGACCATTTTCCTTGAAACGATGCTGATAAAGCGCTTCCATGGCTTCACCATGGGATAACTCATGTAGGTCCTGCCCACCATAGTAAGTGTTGATTTTCGGATCAAAGCTACCCGCTGCATCGAGACTCCGAATCTCGGTCGTCACATTATAGAAACTCTCTGCCCGATAGAAGAAAAGATCCCCCTCCTTCCGATAGCCTTTCGTCAGGCGTAAGGCGTCATGCAATGACGAGTGAGTATCTTCGGTTTTAAAGTGAAAGTTTCTGCCGCCACCTTCTGGGTTACATCCTAACTTAATGGCGATAGCTTCCAGCAAGGTCGACTTCCCCGAACCATTCTCTCCTATAATGATTGAAATATTTTTATTAAACCGCATAGGAAATACATGCCGCAAAATCTCTGGAGCACGACATGCCGGTTTTAGGCCAACCTCTCTCAAGAAGAGTTTACTCAATGACATTACACGCTCCTTATACGGTTAATTGACTGCCTTGAGCCTGCCACTGAAAACGCAAGCCCAATGACTTGGGCGATTGACATAGAAATAATTCCCAGATAGCTTATATAAATTATTAATTTAGAAGTGAAGCCCTCGGGAAACATGAAAGCAGAAAGAAGTACCACACCAGCCGTGCCAGTTGCGAGAGCCATATCGGGAACAAACGATACAACTGAGTTCCATTTATCGTAGATGAAGCCGGCTTTCACGGCCTCAGCGAGACGGACGAAACTTGAGTCGAAATGCCCAGCCTCAAATACCCACCCGGTCTCGGCTTTACGAATAAGCATATGCGACTATTATTTCCCCATCTAGCAAACGGGTTAACGTTTGGACAAAGCGGGAACTGCAGACATCAACTGTAAGTCGCCAGACAACATTGCGACCAGCACTGAGTACAACAGGAGGTACAGGGGCGGGTTCCGCTTGACGCGGCTGAAAGGTTACTATAGGCCTGCACAACCAGACTAGTAACGGGAAGCATCTCATTCAACATATCTTGCCGAGCTCTGTGAATTGCCGAAATATCCAATATCATCAAAATCACCTTTCTATGTCATCACTGATAAGCAGCCTCCATGGCCGCTACTTATCCTTTGCTTTTCACAAACTTTTTTGTCACCCCTCCTCTGCCATAACAACTTTCAAACGTGATGCACGCACTACAAAATGAAAACCGATCCATAGCGTTGTGCAACTGAAGCGCATTGTCATGGGCCCAGAAGCGCATGTATATAAACAACCACAACAGAAAAGTTTCAGTATTTTTCTCTCAGCCCGCAAATCCATGTAATTCAAATGATTATTGCGACTTCTTGAGTAGGTATCCACATTGTTCCCAATGTTGATACGGAGATACTTGCGAAACGACATGCATCGGAGCTGGCGCAGCATGCTGATCTGGGGTGCGTATCGGTGGCCCTGACGCTGTCGCTACCCAGTGGGCCTGAGCGCGACCTGTTGCTGTCGATCACCTACATCGTGGTGCTGTCGTCGATCCTGGTGCAGGGCTTGAGCGTCGGACGGGTGGTGCGCGAGGTCAGTGCGCAGCCTTGAAAAGGCCGGGGCCGCTCCAGACAGGTACAGCGCTATACCTGTAGCAGCAGCCCGCGAAATCACTCCACCGCGGTATCCGGGAACTGGTCCTGGATGTACTTGATCTCGGTACGCCCATGCGCCGCCGGCAGGCCATCTTCACCCAGGTTGACGAACACCATCTTGTCGACCGTGAGAATGGCCTTGCGGGTAATCTTGTTGCGCACTTCGCACTTCAGCGTGATGGAGGTACGACCGAATTCGGTGGCGGTGATGCCCAGCTCGATGATGTCACCCTGGCGCGAGGCACTGACGAAGTTGATTTCCGACATGTACTTGGTGACCACGCGCTGGTTGCCCAGCTGGACGATGGCGTAGATCGCTGCCTCTTCGTCGATCCAGCGCAGCAGGCTGCCGCCGAACAGGGTGCCGTTGGGGTTGAGGTCTTCGGGTTTTACCCACTTGCGGGTGTGGAAATTCATCGGTACTCCTGACCTGCATGACTGACGTAGGGTAATGATGGCAGAGCCTTTGGCAGCGCTCCATTGAACATCGACTATCGTCTCGATTAATCGACAGAAAACCTTGGGCGTGACACGACGCCACAGCTATAATCCCTGCCGATTCACATGGCTACCCGCCACGGGGGCCATCCCGCCACCCATCCGAGGGGCGCTGCAGCAGGCTCGGCCTGTCAGGCTCGGTTGGGGCGTTGTCCGCACTGCGGACGCCTAACGCACAACGGCGCCCATTCGCACACTACGAATGGAGGCTCTCGATGAGCGCTGTAAACACGCCTGCAGGTTTTTCCGACTTCAAGGTCGCCGACATTTCCCTGGCCGATTGGGGCCGCAAGGAAGTCATCATCGCCGAATCGGAAATGCCCGCGCTGATGGGCCTGCGCCGCAAGTACCAGGCAGAGCAACCGCTCAAGGGCGCCAAGATCCTGGGCTGCATCCACATGACCATCCAGACCGCCGTACTGATCGAGACCCTGGTCGCCCTGGGCGCCGAAGTGCGCTGGTCGTCGTGCAACATCTTCTCGACCCAGGACCAGGCCGCTGCCGCCATCGCCGCCGCCGGCATCCCTGTCTTCGCCTGGAAGGGCGAGACCGAGCAGGAATACGAATGGTGCATCGAGCAGACCATTCTCAAGGACGGCCAGCCATGGGACGCCAACATGGTCCTGGACGACGGCGGTGACCTGACCGAAATCCTGCACAAGAAATACCCGGCGATGCTGGAGAAGGTCCACGGCATCACCGAAGAGACCACCACCGGCGTGCACCGCCTGCTGGACATGCTGGCCAAAGGCGAGCTGAAGGTGCCGGCGATCAACGTCAACGACTCGGTCACCAAGAGCAAGAACGACAACAAGTACGGTTGCCGTCACAGCCTCAACGACGCCATCAAGCGTGGTACCGACCACCTGCTGTCGGGCAAACAGGCCCTGGTGATCGGCTACGGTGACGTGGGCAAGGGCTCGGCTCAGTCGCTGCGTCAGGAAGGCATGATCGTCAAGGTCACCGAAGTTGACCCGATCTGTGCCATGCAGGCCTGCATGGACGGCTTCGAAGTCGTTTCCCCGTTCAAGGACGGCATCAACACCGGCACCGAAGCGGGCATCAACAAGGACCTGCTGGGCCGCATCGATCTGATCGTCACCACCACCGGTAACGTCAATGTCTGCGACGCCAACATGCTCAAGGCCCTGAAGAAGCGCGCCGTGGTCTGCAACATCGGTCACTTCGACAACGAAATCGACACCGCCTTCATGCGCAAGAACTGGGCATGGGAAGAGGTCAAGCCGCAGGTTCACAAGATCCACCGTACCGGTGCTGGCACCTTCGATCCGCAGAACGACGACTACCTGATCCTGCTGGCCGAAGGCCGCCTGGTGAACCTGGGCAACGCCACTGGCCACCCAAGCCGCATCATGGACGGCTCGTTCGCCAACCAGGTCCTGGCCCAAATCTTCCTGTTCGAGCAGAAGTTCGCCCAACTGCCTGCCGCACAGAAAGCCGAGCGTCTGACCGTCGAAGTACTGCCCAAGAAGCTCGACGAAGAAGTCGCCCTGGAAATGGTCCGCGGCTTCGGCGGCGTGGTCACCCAGCTGACCCCGCAGCAGGCCGAGTACATCGGCGTGACCGTCGAAGGCCCGTTCAAGCCGGACGCCTACCGCTACTAAGCGGCTAGCTCGAAGCATCAAGCGGCAGGCAAAGCCAGACCGCGCCCACACCGCTTGTTGCTTGAGTCCCGAGGACTTGAACGATGCCCAAGCCAGATCGGCCATCACCGATCTGGCTTTTACTTGCAGCTAGCCGCATGAAGCTTGCTGCTCGAGGAACGAGTGATGTCACAAGAACGCCGCTACAGTTTCGAGTTTTTCCCCACCAAGACCGACGCCGGCCATGAAAAGCTGATGGCCGTCGCTCGCCAGCTGGCGGGCTACAACCCTGACTTCTTCTCCTGCACCTATGGTGCCGGTGGTTCCACCCGCGACCGCACCCTGAACACGGTGCTGCAGCTGGAAAGCGAAGTGAAGATTCCTGCCGCGCCGCACCTGTCCTGCGTCGGCGACAGCAAGGAAGAGCTGCGCACCCTGATCGCCCAGTACAAGGCGGCAGGCATCAAGCGCATCGTCGCCCTGCGCGGCGATCTCCCGTCGGGCATGGGCATGGCCTATGGCGAGCTGCGCTACGCCAGCGACCTGGTCGAGTTCATCCGCCAGGAAAGCGGCGATCACTTCCACCTGGAAGTCGCGGCCTATCCGGAGATGCACCCCCAGGCGCGCAACTTCGAGTCCGATCTCGCCAATTTCGTGCACAAGGTCAAGGCTGGTGCGGACAGCGCCATCACCCAGTACTTCTTCAACGCCGAGAGTTATTTCTACTTCGTCGAGCGTGTGCAGCAGATGGGCGTGGACATCCCGGTCGTGCCCGGCATCATGCCGATCACCAACTACAGCAAGCTGGCGCGTTTCTCCGATGCCTGCGGTGCTGAAATCCCTCGCTGGATTCGCAAGCAGCTGGAAGCCTATGGCGACGACACCGCCAGCATCCAGGCGTTTGGCGAAGAGGTGATCACCCGCATGTGCGAACAGCTGCTGCAAGGCGGCGCACCCGGCCTGCACTTCTATACACTGAACCAGGCCGAGCCAAGCCTGGCGATCTGGAACAACCTGAAACTGCCGCGCTGACACATTTCGCTAACAGGTCCTTGAGGCAGACCTAAGATGTTGGTATTAGGCTAGAGCCTTTGATCCTGCCTCAGACCTGTTAGCGAGCGGCCCATGCAGCCTTTGCCTTCCACTACCCCCCAGCTCATCTACCTGGCGTTCGGCGCAAAGACCTACCATCAGGAAGCCTGTTTCAGCATCATCAGTGCCCTTGCCCAGCTGAAAAAGACCGGCAACCAGGCCCTGGACATTCAAGTCCACACCGACGATCCCGCGCCTTACGCAAAACTGCCGGTCACCGTCCACCTGATCGACGATGCAACCCGCGCAGCCTGGGCCCAACCCCATGGCTATCACTTTCGCAGCAAGCATGTGCTGTTGCGCCAGGCCCTTGAGCAGCACTCCCAGGCCGTGCTCATCGACACCGATACGTTCTTCCGGCAATCGCCCATGGAACTGCTACGCCGCGTCAAGCCTGGCAACCTGCTGTGCAATGCCATCGGCGCGCGCTATGGCGAAAACCCGCGGACCGACCTTTACCAAGGCCTGCGCAGCATCCTGCACGAGCGAGGCCTGGCGGATGACCACATGAACCTGGTCAATTCCGGCGTCATCGGGCTGGCCGCAGAGGATGCAGCAATACTCGACCAGTCGATCGCGATGATGGACGAGTTCCACCCCATCGTCCCCAACGCCTATACCCTCGAAGAGTTCTGCCTGGCCGTCGCGGCCTACCGCACGCTCACGCTGGCCGACTGCACCGATGTCATCCACCATTACTGGAGCCGCAAGGACCTGTTCCGCGCCAAGATCCAGGCCTGGCTGCGCAAACACGGCGATGACCCTCTGGGCGAGGCGGCCCTGGCTGATGTAGCCCTGGTCAATGATCGCCTGCCAAAGCCGCCCACCCTGCACCGCCTGGGCTACAAAGCCCTGAGCCTGACCCTACCCAGTCACCAGCGCCAGTTCGCCCGGGAGCTGCTCTACGGTTGCTACCCCTATGCCAATGAATTCGACCGGGCCTGCTCCTTCGCCTGGTGGGACAAAGCACTGGAAAACCTTCAGCAGCGCCATGGACACCTGGACAGCGAGCAACTGCACCAATTGCTGCACCATCCTGGCCTGCGCCTGTCTTTGGGGAGCAAGCACCAGGACGTGCAAGAGCATCTGCTCAAGCCTGACAAAGGCTGACGACAAGGCTTTACTGGCCCCAAGACAGACATTGGACGTACGCTGCCGCCATGCCCAACTTCATCCGTCTTCTTTGTGCCCTGCTGCTCGTCTCCCTGAGCCCATCTGCCCAGGCGGACCGCCTGCGTCTGGTCAGTGACGACTGGGCGCCTTACATCTATTGGGAAGCTGGCCAACCCAGGGGCATCGACTATGAAGTCACCAGCGAAGTGCTCAAGCGGCTTGGCATCGAGGTCGACTGGCAATTCATGCCCTGGAAGCGCTGTCTGGCCATGGTGCAGCAAGGCTTGGCCGACGGCGTGATGGACATTTTCCAGATCGACTCACGCAAGCCGTTCCTGTTCTATCCAGACGAACCACTATCCGACGTGGAGTTCGTACTGTTCCAGAACAACGTCAGGCCACATGCCATCGAACGTTTCGAAGACCTCGAGGGCCTTACCGTAGGTACCTCGCCGGGCTACACCTATGGTCGAGCCTTCAGTGAGTCCCCCCTGTTTCGTCGAGAGCCGGCGCCTACACATGAAGCGAATTTCGGCAAATTGATGCTTGGACGCATCGATCTGCTGGTGACCGACCGTCGGGCAGGGCGCCAATTGCGCCGGCAATTGGGGCTGGAGGGACAGGTCCGGGAGTTGCCTCTGGTGATCAGCCGACACTCCCAGTACCTCGGCCTGGCGCACAAGCCCGGTCGGGACCGCTTGGCCCAAGCGTTCGCCGACGAGCTGCGACGCTTCAAGCAAGAGCCTGCTTATGCGGCCATCAGTGCCCGTTACGACAGCGAACTTGGCAATATTCCTGACGCCGTTGAGCAGCACGAACGCAGCACACCGCGATAGCTCTGTTATACTCGGGCCTTCCCGCCCGGCTCACGCCCGGACGCTCGGCCTCGCAACAGGCATCTCGACCCGTCGGCAACGCACTCCCAGTGCCACCCGCCGCTTCCCGGATGCGCAGTGAATGCCCAGCTGGACCGGACGCGATCGCATCTCGCCGATGCCCGTCGCGCCAGGCAGATCATCCCATCGGGCCCAGCCCCCACGAGAACAGGATTGCCCATGTCCTTTGCTTCCCTCGGTCTCTCCGAGGCTCTTGTCCGCGCTATCGAGGCTGCGGGCTATACCCAGCCCACTCCGGTGCAACAGCGGGCCATTCCCGCCGTGTTGCAAGGTCGCGACCTGATGGTCGCCGCCCAGACAGGTACTGGTAAAACCGGCGGTTTCGCACTGCCGATCCTCGAGCGTCTGTTCCCGGGTGGCCACCCTGACAAATCCCAGCGCCACGGTCCGCGTCAGCCACGCGTACTGGTGCTGACTCCGACCCGCGAACTGGCGGCCCAGGTACACGACAGCTTCAAGGTCTATGCCCGTGACCTGAACCTGATCAGCGCCTGCATCTTTGGCGGTGTCGGCATGAATCCGCAAATCCAGGCCATGGCCAAGGGCGTCGACGTTCTGGTCGCTTGCCCGGGTCGCCTGCTCGACCTCGCCGGTCAAGGCAGCGTGGACCTGTCCCATGTGGAGATCCTGGTCCTCGATGAAGCCGACCGCATGCTCGACATGGGCTTCATCCACGACGTCAAGAAGGTCCTGTCCCGCCTGCCGGCCAAACGCCAGAACCTGCTGTTCTCGGCGACCTTCTCCAAAGACATCACCGACCTTGCCGACAAGCTGCTGCACAACCCTGAGCGCATCGAGGTCACGCCGCCGAACACCACGGTCGAGCGTATCGAACAACGTGTCTATCGCCTGCCCGCCAGCCACAAGCGTGCCTTGTTGGCTCACCTGATCACCCTCGGTGCCTGGGAACAGGTGCTGGTGTTCACCCGCACCAAGCATGGCGCCAACCGCCTGGCCGAGTACCTGGAAAAGCATGGCCTGAGCGCCGCCGCGATCCACGGCAACAAGAGCCAGAACGCCCGCACCAAGGCCCTGGCCGACTTCAAGGCCAACACCGTGCGCGTGCTGGTCGCCACCGATATCGCCGCGCGCGGCCTGGATATCGACCAACTGCCTCACGTGGTCAACTTCGAACTGCCCAATGTCGAGGAAGATTACGTCCACCGCATCGGCCGTACCGGTCGCGCGGGCCGTTCCGGCGAGGCCATCTCCATGGTCGCGCCCGATGAGGAAAAACTGCTCAAGAGCATCGAGCGGGTCACCAAGCAGAAGATCCCGGACGGTGATCTGATGGGCTTCGACCCAAGCCAGGTGGAAGCCGAGAAACCGGAAGTCCGCGAGCGCCCGCAGAACAACGGCCGTGGTGGTCGCAACCAGCAGCGCGCCGAAGGCAGCAAGGACGGCAGCGGCGGTCGCAAGGACAAAGGCAAGGATAAAGGCAAGGCCAAGCAGCACGCCGCCGAGAAGCCAGCCGAGCAGGAAAAGGCCGGCGAGAAGTCCCAGCAGCAGCGCAAGCCACGCAACAAGAAGCCACGCCAACAGCAAGCGGCCCAAGGTCAGAGCGCCATGCCGTCGGCCCCGATTGACCGTGATCCGGAAGAGTTCCTGGACGACGACATCGACAACTTCGGCAACCGCGCCGACTACGTCAGTCCCTACCAGAACGCCAAGAACCAAGGCCGTAATCGTCGTCCTGGGGGCAATGGTGGCCAGCAAGGCCAAAGCCAAAACCAAGGCCAGCGCAATGGCAGCGGCCAGCCGCGCAACAACGGCGGCCAGCGCAAAGGGCAAGGTCAGAGCCAGGGCCAAGGCTCTGGCGAGAAGCGCGCCCGCAACAACAACGGCGGTGCACGTCGCGACAACAATGGTGGCGGTCGCAATCGCTCCTCGAGCCGTGACGACTTCTCCCGCCAGGAACCAGCCGTTCGCAGCCCGCGTGAAACCCACCAGCCGGTGATCATCCGCAAGGAATCCAAGCTCGATCGCTACCCGACGCCAGAGCAGCTCGATGATCTGCCGAGCCGTCCGCGCGGTGAGCGTCCAGCCTTGCTGACCCGCAAGGGCTGATCCCGCAAGCGCCTACGCAAATGAAAACGCCGCCCAATTGGGCGGCGTTTTCATTTGGGCAAAGCGAATTACTTTTGCTTCACGCCTTCGACGCTGATATCCAGGTCCAGGGTCTGGGAGGTCGGGCCTGGGCCTTTGATGCCGAAGTCGTTCAGGTTCAGGGTGGTGGTGGCGTTGAAGCCGGCACGCTCGCCGCCCCATGGGTCCTTGCCTTCACCGTTGAAGGTTGCCTTGAAGGTGACCGGCTTGGTCACACCGTGCATGGTCAAGTCGCCCGTCACGTCGGCAGTCTTGTCGCCGGTCTTCTTCACGCTGGTGGAGACGAACTTGGCTTCCGGATACTTCTTCACGTCCAGGAAGTCGGCGCTGGCGATGTGCTTGTCACGCTCGGCATGGTTCGACCACAGGCTCGCGGTTTTCAGCGCAACGTTGATCTTGCTGTCTTCCGGCTTGGCGCTGTCCCAAGTGAAGCTACCGTCGAAGTCCTTGAAGGTGCCGTGGATGAAGCTGTAGCCCAGGTGGCTGATCTTCCAGTCGACGAACGCGTGCTGGCCTTCCTTGTCGATCTTGTACTCAGCGGCCATGGCCTGACCGGCGCAGAGCAGTGCGGTACCGAGCGCCAGTGCGGCAAAAGTCTTTTTGAACATCCTTACTTCCTTCCTATGCAATTGAGGTAGAGAGTCAAGCTTTGCGGCCCAGCATACGGGTCAGGGTCGCGTCACGGTCGATGAAATGGTGCTTCAGCGCTGCCAAGGCATGCAGGATGGCAAAGATCACCAGCCCCCAGGCCAAGTAGAGGTGTATGGCCCCGGCGGTGTCCACCTGATCGGGCAGGTCACTGACCAGCGCCGGAACCTCGAACCAGTCGAATACGGGAATACCCACCCCATCCGCAGTGGAAATCAGGTACCCGGCAATCATCACGGCGAACAGCCCAAGGTAGAGCGTCGCATGGCCAAGCTTCGCAGCCAGGCGGGTGAACGCGCCGTGGTTAGCCGGCGCTGGCGGCGGCGGGCTGACGAAACGCCAAAGTACACGCAACACCACGACTGCCAACAGCACCAGGCCGATGCTCTTGTGCAGGTCGGGAGCGGACTTGCGCCAAGGGCTGTAGTAGTCGAGGCCGACCATCCACAGGCCGAGGCCGAACAGCCCGAAGACCGCCAGGGCCACCCCCCAATGCATGACAATACTGACCAGACCGTAGCGAGAAGCAGAGTTGCGCAGTTGCATGTTGGCGTGATTCCCCGTGAAAGCTGGTGCACAGACTAACGCGTAACGTATCGAAAGAAAGCGGAAAAATTCGCTTGGGATTATCGACAAATACGATAGGTATTTTGGAAGTTTCCTATTAAGGAAACATTAACGATAGACGTTTGGTGGCGGGTTGTGATTCGTGGGCTTACTTCGCAGGTGACCCCGCTCACAGAGACAGCAGTGTTATTGAGAACACCGCTGTAACTGAGCGGGTTTACCCGCGAAAAAAGTAGCGCAGGGCTGTGCAAGCGCGCACAGCCCGAGCGATCAGCCCGCTTTGGCCTGGGTATTGGCCAAAGGCTTCTTCACAGGCTCGGACTTGGCCGTGGCCTTCTTCACCGGCGCAGGTTTGTGGGCCTGCTTGGCAGCCGGTTTGTGGGTCTGAGCTGGCTTGGCCGGTGCAGCCTTGCTCGCGGCGGGCTTGACGGGCTCCTCCTTGGCCACCGGCGCAGGAGCAGGTGTAGGCTCAGGCGCCACGACCGGGGCGACCTCGTCGGCCTTGGCAATCGGTGCAGCCTTGGTTTCGACCTTGTCGCCGCCACCGAACAGGCGCGAGAAGAAGCCTGGTTTGTCCTGCTTGGCTTCTTCGGTCTTCACGGCTTCGGCCTTGGCAGGTGCTTTGTCAGCTTTGTCGGATGAGCCTCCAAAGAGGTTGGAGAAGAAACCGCCCTTGGCCTTCGCGGCGGTGGCACCCGCGGCGGCAGCGGCGGCGACCGGTGCGGCCTTGGCCAGATCGAACGACTTGCCGGCCGCCAGGTCTTGCACTTGGCTGGCGGCACGCTGGCCGCTGCGCAGCGCGCCTTCCAGGGTGCCCGGGTAGAGTGCGTCGGTGTGTTCGCCGGCGAAGGTCATGCGTTGCACCGGACGCTCCCACAGGCGCCAGTACTTGCTGATCTGGCCGGGGCCGTAGGCCAGGTAGGCACCACCAGTACCTGCGTCGGTGCTGTAGCGGCGCACTTCGTAGCCGGTGAACGCGCCTCGGGCCTGCGGATAGAACGCGTGCAGACGGATCAAGACCTGATCGACCATCTGCTTGTCGCCAAAGGCCTGCAGCAGGCGGGCGTTGTCGCCCGAGAGGTTGATCACCACGTTGGCGCCACCCTTGAGCGCAGGTTCGATCCACAGCATGCCAAGGCCGGCGTTGCTGAAGATCTCACCGGACATGCGCGCACGGCTTTCCCAGACGGGCTTTTTGAACTTGAGCATCATCTGGTCGCGCCAACCGTAGTTGGTGCCCTTCAGAGCCGCCAGGTGCTGGCTGTCCAGGCCCGGGGTCATCTGGATCTTCGCCAGTGCACGCAACGGCACGGCCATGACCAGGTAATCAGCCTGGTAGCCGACGCTACCGACCTTGACCGTCACGCCCTTGCTGTCCTGGATGATCGAGGTGACCGGCGAGCTGGTCTTGATGGTCTTGAGTTGCTTGACGAACGCCTGGGCCAGTACCGGGCTGCCGCCTGGCAGACGGGCAGCGCGCAGGTCGCGATCGCTGACACCACGGTAGACGCGAGTCTGCTGGGCGAAATAGAGCAGCGACAGGCGCGACGGCTCGTCGTAGCGAGTGCGGATCTGCTGGTTGATCAGCTGGCGTGCCGTGGCAGGCAGTTGCAGTTTGTCCAGCCAGGTGGAGACGTTCAGCTGGTCGAGGGCAAACAGGGTGCTGGTGGCGGCCGGGTTCAGCGGGTCGTCGATCGAGCGAGCCAGGTCATCGAGGGTCTTCTCGTAACGCTTGAGCGCATCGGCGGTGGCCGGCTGCTTGGTGGCCAGGTCGGTGGCGCTGAAATACTCGCCGTCGATCAGGTAGCCGGGGGTGCGCACGAATTCGGGCGCTGGCAGTGTTTCAAGCTTGAAACGGTCCAGGTACTGGTTGAGCACCGGCTGGCTCTTGCTGTTGCCAATCCACTCGCTGGTGGCCAGGCCCGAACGGCCGCCCATGCCGGACTTGGCCTCCAGCAGCGTGACCTGCCAGCCTTTGCTCTGCAGCTCATAGGCCGCGGTCAGGCCGGCCAGGCCCCCGCCCACGACGATCGCCGTGGGACTCGTGTCCTTGGCCAGCGCAGCACCGCTGGAGACACCAATCAATACCAACGCGCACAGGCGCACCCAAGCAGCAGCCATGTTGGCGAACTCCGGATCAGAAGTGACAGAAAAGAGGGGGAGAATGCCCCTGGGACGAAATGCGTTAAGAATACGTCAGGTACCCAGACCCTGCCAGCGTAGTGGCATCAAGTGCCTGCCAGCACAGGAAATTTAATTTTCGATGCGATCAAGCGCTGCGCGTCGGTTGTCCTGCGCGGTCCCATTGCTTAGGCTTGTCGGCCTCAGCAAGCCCCGCCAGGAGATCTGCCCATGGGCCTCAACCAACAGTGGATGCAACGTGACCTCAAGGTCCTGTGGCACCCCTGCACCCAGATGAAAGACCACGAGCAGTTACCGTTGATCCCGATCCGCCGTGGTGAAGGCGTGTGGCTGGAAGACTTCGAAGGCAAGCGCTACCTGGACGCCGTCAGCTCCTGGTGGGTCAACGTGTTCGGCCACGCCAATCCGCGCATCAACCAGCGCATCAAGGACCAGGTCGATCAACTCGAACACGTGATCCTGGCCGGGTTCAGCCACCAGCCGGTGATCGAACTGTCCGAACGCCTGGTAGCCATGACACCGACGGGGCTGGACCGGGTGTTCTACGCCGACAACGGCTCTTCGTGCATCGAAGTGGCACTGAAGATGAGCTTCCATTACTGGCAAAACAAAGGCCAGGTGAACAAGAAGCGCTTCGTCACCCTCACCAACAGCTACCACGGTGAAACCATCGCCGCCATGTCGGTGGGTGACGTGCCGTTGTTCACCGAGACCTACAAGGCGCTGCTGCTCGACACCATCAAGGTGCCCAGCCCCGACTGCTACCTACGCCCCGAAGGCATGGGCTGGGAGGAGCACTCGCGCAACATGTTCGCGCTCATGGAACAGACCCTGGCCGAGCATCATGCCAGCCTCGCTGCGGTGATCGTCGAGCCGTTGATTCAGGGTGCTGGCGGCATGCGCATGTACCACCCGGTCTACCTCAAGCTGCTGCGCGAGGCCTGCGACCGTTATGGCGTGCATTTGATTCATGACGAGATCGCCGTAGGCTTCGGCCGCACCGGGACGATGTTCGCCTGCGAACAGGCCGGGATCCGCCCGGACTTCCTGTGCCTTTCCAAGGCGTTGACCGGCGGTTACCTGCCGCTGGCCGCCTGCCTGACCACCGACGATGTCTATCAGGCGTTCTACGACGATTACCCGACCCTGCGCGCCTTCCTCCATTCGCACAGCTACACCGGCAACCCGCTGGCCTGCGCCGCGGCCCTGGCGACGCTGGATATCTTCGAACAGGACAACGTGATCGAGGCCAACAAGGCTCTGTCGGCGCGCATGGCCAGTGCCACCGCCCACCTGGCCGACCACGCCCATGTCGCCGAGATCCGCCAGACCGGCATGGCCCTGGCCATCGAGATGGTCCAGGACAAAGCCAGCAAGACCGCCTACCCCTGGCAGGAGCGGCGCGGCCTGAAGGTCTTCGAACATGCCCTGACCCGTGGTGCGCTGCTGCGACCGCTGGGCAGCGTGGTGTACTTCCTGCCGCCTTACGTCATCACCCCAGAGCAGATCGACTTCCTCGCCGAGGTGGCCAGCGAAGGCATCGACATCGCGACCCGCAGCAGCGTCAGCGTGGCGGTGCCGGCCAATTTCCACCCCGACTTCCGCGATCCGGGCTAACCACGCAAACCTGAACGCATATCCCTTGTAGGAGCGGCCTCGTGCCGCGAAAGACCGCTCCTACAGAGGACGAGTCCCCTTTCCAACGAGCATGCCATGAGACTGTCCCGCTTCTTCATCGACGCCCCTCTGAGCCTCGGCGAGCACGAGCTGCCCGAAGCCCAGGCCCACTACATTGGCCGCGTGCTGCGCATGGCCGCTGGCGACGCCGTGCAACTGTTCGACGGCAGTGGCCAGGAATTTCGTGGCCAGTTGCTCGAAGTCGGCAAGAAAACCGTGCGCGTCAGCCTCGACCAGGCGCTGCCCGGCCAGGCCGAATCGCCTTTGCACGTCCACCTGGGCCAAGGTCTGTCTCGCGGCGAGCGGATGGACTGGGCGATCCAGAAGGCCACCGAGCTTGGTGCCAACGCCATCACCCCAATCGTCAGCGAGCGCTGCGAAGTGCGCCTGAAGGACGAGCGTGCCGACAAACGCCTGGCCCATTGGCGGCAGGTGGCGATCAGCGCCTGCGAACAGTGCGGCCGCTCGACACTGCCGGTGATCCACCCACCGGTGACCCTGGCCGAATGGCTCAAGGACACCGAGGCCGACCTCAAACTGGTGCTGCACCCGGTCGCTGAACCGCTGACCAGCCACGCACGCCCTGCCCGCCTGGCGTTCCTGATCGGCCCCGAGGGGGGCTTGAGCGACGCCGAAGTCGATCAGGCCAAGGCGGCGGGCTTCCATGCCGCGCGTCTTGGGCCACGGGTCCTGCGCACCGAGACCGCGCCGGTGGTCGCGCTCTCTGTGGCCCAGCAACTGTGGGGCGACTTCTAACGCACGTAGAAGAACACCGCGACGAAGTGCATCAGGCTTCCCGCGATGACGAACAGGTGCCAGATGCCATGCCAGTGGCGAAAGCGGCTGTCGAAGGCGAAGAACAGGATACCGATGGTGTAGAACGCCCCGCCGGCCGCCAGCCAGGCGAAGCCGGCGGCGCCCAGGCTGTGAAGCAACGGCTCGACCGCCACCAGGACGATCCAGCCCATTACCGCATAGATGATGATCGACAGCACCCGCGCCTCGGAGCGCGGTTTGATCTCCTGGAGCATGCCGATCAAGGCCAGCCCCCAGACCACGCCGAACAGGCTCCACCCCCACGGGCCGCGAAGGCTGACCAGGCAGAAGGGCGTGTAGCTGCCGGCGATGAGCAGGTAGATCGACAAGTGATCGAGCTTGCGCATGATCACCTTCGCCCGGCCACGGGTACTGTGGTAGAGCGTGGAGATGCTGTAGAGCAGCAGCAAGGTGCTGCCGTAGATGGAAAAACTGACGATCTTCCACGGATCGCCCTGCAACCCGGCCACGACGATCAGCCAGATGGCTCCGATACAGGCCAGCACGGCACCGACCAGGTGCGTCCAGGCGTTGAAGCGTTCACCGTAATACATGCAAACACTGACCTCCCTGACAGCTTCAAGTTTCAAGCTGCATGCCTCAAGCAAAGCACGCCGATGGGCGAGCCCAATGCGGTCAGCTTGCCGCTTGAAGCTTACAATTTGAAGCTAGTGGAGATCCGCGTCACGCACCATCCGCTCCAGCGCCGCCAGATCAGGCACCCGCGCCACTTGCTCGCCCACCTGCACCGCCGCCAGCTCCAGGCTCGCCAACGGCACATCCACGTAATTGAGCTGGCTGTCGAGCTTGCACGAGCGCGGGATGTCCTGCAGCAACAGCGCCAGGTAGCGCAGACCGGTATCGCCCAGTGCGTTGAGCACCACGACCCGCGCCCGCTCACCACAGACCGTCTCACCGCCACAGGCGGCCTCCAGGCCGATCAGCGGCAGGCGCTGCTGACGCCAGTCGATCCAGCCCAGGTGCCAGGCTGGGTCGCCCGCCTGGCAGGCGAAGGTGCGCTGGCCGATCAACTCGGCCACTGCCACGTTGGGCAGCACCAGGGTGCGGTCGCTCAAGGGCAGCAGCAGGCCGGTCAGAGTGCTGCGCTGGCCGGCGATGTACTCAAGCATGAGGCTGGCTCCAATGGGCGATGCTCTGCAACAGGACAGACTCCTGATACGGCTTGCCCAGGTAATCGTTGACGCCGATGGCCATGGCCCGGTCGCGGTGCTTCTGACCGGTACGTGAGGTGATCATGATGATCGGCAGGTCCTTCAGGCGGGCATCGCGACGGATGCGGGTGGCCACCTCGAAGCCATCCATGCGTGGCATCTCGATATCCAGCAGCAGCACATCGGGGCGATGCTCCTCCAGCAGGGCCATGGCATCCACCCCATCCTTGGCCGTCAGCACGCTCATGCCGTGGCGCTCCAGCAGACGGCTGGTGACCTTGCGCACGGTGACCGAGTCGTCCACCACCATCACCAGCAGACGCTGACGCGGTGCCGGGCCGAACACCGGGCGCGGCCCACCGTAGCCACCCGGCAGGCGAGCCAGGCGCCGCTGCTGCCCACGCAGTTGGCCGAGCAAATCAAGAATCAGCACCACCCGGCCATCCCCCAGCAAGGTCGCCCCGGACAGGCCCGGCACCGCCGCGAACTGCGGCCCCAGGCTCTTGACCACAATCTCTCGGCTCGGCGACAGGCTGTCGACCTGGATGGCGAACGACTGCTCCTGGGAATGCAGCAGCAACACCGGCAACGGCACGCTCTGCCCCAGCAAACTCGGCCGCGCCCCGCCGCCCTGCAGCACCTCGCCGAGGTAGCGCAGATCGTATTCATGCCCGGCATAGACGTAGCGTGGCGCGCTCAACTGATAGCACGCTTCGAGCTCTGCGGGGGGCACACGCACGATGCCTTCGATGGTGTTGAGCGGGATGGCGTACTGCTCATCCCCCAGGTGCACCATCAGCGCTCGGTTCACCGACACGGTGAACGGCAGGCGGATCAAGAACCGCGCCCCTTTGCCCGGGCTCGACTCGATACTCATCGAACCGCCCAACTGCTTGACCTCTTCATGCACCACGTCCATCCCCAGGCCGCGCCCGGAGATCTGGGTGATCCTCTCGGCGGTGGAGAACCCCGGACGCAGGATGAACTGCAGGATCTCGTGGTCGCTCAAGTACGCCTGCGGGTCCAGCAGGCCACGCTTGATGGCCTTGTTGCGCACCGCCTCAAGCGGCACCCCGGCACCGTCGTCGCTCATCTCGATGACGATATCGGCCCCTTCGTGGAGCAGGTTCAGGTGGATGGTGCCCTGCTCCGGCTTGCCTGCCGCCAGGCGCGCCTCACGCGACTCCAGGCCGTGGTCCACGGCATTGCGCAGCATATGCTCCAAGGGCGCCACCATGCGTTCGAGCACGCTGCGGTCCAACTCGCCTTCTGCATTGCCCACCACCAGCTCGACCTGTTTGCCCAACTCGCTGGCCACCTGACGCACCACCCGCTGCAAGCGCGGCACCAGGCGCTCGAAGGGCACCATCAAGGTGGCCGTGAGGCCTTCTTGCAACTGGCTGTTCACCCGCGCTTGCTGCTGCAGCAGGCTGTAGGCCTCTTGGGCGCGCAGGGCCAGGGTTTCCTTGAGGTCGAGTAGGTCGGAGGCCGACTCGAACAACGCCCGGGACAACTGCTGCAACTGGGAATGACGGTCCATCTCCAGAGGGTCGAAGTCTTCGTAGGCGTCGCCCTCGGCCGGGTAACGGCTGGATATTCGCCCTTGGGTCTCGATGTCCAGGCGCAGCAGCTGGTCACGCATCCGCTCAAGCGTGGTTTCCATCTCGTTGAGGGCGAACTGGGCGTCGTTGACCTGCTGCTCGATGCGCCCGCGAATGACGGAGTGCTCGCTGGCAAGGTTGCCCAGGTCATCCAGCAGCTCGGCGTCCACCTTGACCATGTCACCCGGCACACGCTCCGGCGTGGTGGCCGGCGCCTCGGGAGAGGGCGTTTCGACCGGAGCCTGGCCGGCCGCGCTGTCGGTCAAGGCGGCGCTGCTGAAGTTGCGGATATAGTCGATCAGCGCCGTGGCCGCGTGCAGCGGCTGGCCCAGGCGCACGGCATCGAGCATGTGCGCCAGGCGATCGTGGCAGTTCTGCAACAGGGCGAACAGGGGCGGGCTCGGCGGCAGCCGCCCGGCGGCGAGCAGCTCGTACAAGAACTCCAATTCATGGGCCAGGTCGCCGATGGCGGCGATCTCGACCATCCGCGCCCCACCCTTGAGGGTGTGCAGATCGCGCAGCAGGTTTTCCACCTCGACGCTGTTGCGCGGATCGGCCTGCCAACGTGCCAACGCAGCGGCGGCGCTTTCGACGATGTCCGAGCTTTCTTCGAGAAAGACCTCCAGCAGTTCGTTGTCGCTGGAGCGCTGGGCGTCGTCCGCCACCGCCTCGACGGCCGCAGGCGCTGGCGGCGCATGGCGATACTCGCGCAACTCGCCCAAAAGCGCCGTTGCCGAAACCGGCGTCTGCCCATCGCGCAGGGCCTGCAACATCTGCCCGACGGCCTGATGGCCGCGGCGCAGCAGCGCGAGCAGCAGGGGCGTGGCGCCCAGACGCCGGTCCACCAGGTCCTCATAAAGCGCACCCAGTGCCTGCGCTAGCACCTCAACCCCACCCACGGCCGCCATCTGCGCACCGCCCTTGAGGGTCTGGATATCGTGCTGCAAGGTCGACAACGCCGAGAAGTTGTCCGGGTCCTGGGCCCACTGCGCCAGTACCTGGTCGGCACCGTCGAGGATATCGCCCGCTTCGTCGAGGAACAGCTGCACCAATGCCGGATCGTTCGGTGCCGGGTAGGTCGCCAGCGGGGTCACCGCATCCTGCCCCACCACGCCCATGATCCCGGGGTCCAGGGCGTCGTCCAACAGGCCGCGCATGGCCGCGATGCAATCGACGCGCGCACTGAGTTCCTGGCCGGCGGCTATCTCGTCGAACAGGTCGAGCAGCGCCTCATGGGCCTGCTGGGCCAGGGCGAAGAATCGCGGGTTGGCGGCCAGGCTGCCCTCTTCCACCGCGCCATACAGGTCGAGCAACGCCTCGCAGACCTCATCCACTTGCCACAGCTCGGCCAGGTACGCCGACTGGCCAAGGGTGGTCAGCTCATCCAGCAGGGTTTCCAGTACCGAACGGTCGCCTGGTTGCGCCTGCCAGCGCGACAACAGGGCCTCGGCCTCGAGCAGGGTATCCATGCCCTGGGTCAGGAATGTGGTGATTCGCTGCGGATCGCGCTTGGGTCGATGGCTGTGCTGTGGGTCCTGCTGAAGGAAGGCCAGGCGTACATCCACCGACTGCCCGACTTCCTCGATCAACTGCACCGCCCCCGGAATGGGAGCCAACGGCGTGCTGCCCAGTTGGGCAAGGCCGAGGTGGAACAGCGCACGCGCCGCCTCCAGCCACTCCAGCTCCGCCACCTGCAAGGGCAATTCGTGGCCCTTGTATTCCCGCACCAGACGGTCGAAGGCGGTGGCCAGCTCGGCGATCGGCAGGACCCCGGCCATCGCCGCGCTGCCCTTGAGGGTATGCAGGGCGCGCTGCAGGCTGTCGTTGACAGGCGTGCCATGTCCATCGGCATCGCGCAGGAACGCTTCCAGGCTGGCGAGGTGGCCCTGGGCCTCGTTGCCGAAGATCGCCAGCAGTTGCGGGTCGAGCCCGTCCACCTGCGCCGGCACGGGCGCATCGTTGATCGCCAGATGGTGCAGGTGACTGGACAACGGCTCGACCTCGACCCGCGACGGCAGATGCCCCACCGCGAAATCGGCGAGCAGGTCCGGGAGCCGAACGAATACCTGCTGCAGGGCCAGCACGCCGTCGGCGCCGAGGGTGATGCGCCCTTCCAGCACACGATTGAGCAAGTGCTCGGCGCCCCAGGCAAGCTCCGCCAGCGCCTCGGCATGGACCATGCGCCCACTGCCCTTGAGGGTATGCAGGGCCCGGCGTACCTCGACCAGGGCGTCGCGTAAGGCATTGTCGGCGCGCCAGCGCAGCCAGTGGCGTTCGATTTCCGGGAGCAGTTCGCCGGCCTCTTCGAGGAAGACATCGCGCAACTCGTCATCGACCACCTCGAGCTCGACGCTGGCGTGGGCCTGCCCACACGCCACCCCAAGCGCCGCCAGGCTGGCCCGGGCCCTGTCGATGAACGGCTGGGCGTCTACCAGCGGGTCGGCTACCCGCCATTGCACATGGCATTCGCCGGCACTCAGGGCCTCGGCCAGGTGTGCCAGTTCATCTGCAGGTGGCGGCTGCTCCAGGTGTGATAGCCAACCCTGCACGAAACCGGCGCAACCACCGAACACCTCGGCGGCCTCAGGCCACATCAGCATCGTCAGCGCACCACGGATCTGATGCAAAAGCCCCGGCAGCGGCTGCAAGCGCTCCGCTGGCCAGCCCGACTCCAGGCAGTCGCCGATCAGATCCTTGGCCTGTTGCAGCACCGCCAGGGACTCATTGAGCACCAGTTGGCGAATCTCTGTCAGGTCCGCTCCCGGCAGGCCGCTCTGGCCGCTCTCTTCCAGCGGGCCGACCATGCCGTTGAGCGTAGCCTCCACGTACAACAGGGCACCGGCGACATCCATCAGCACGGCATCGTCCACCGCCTGCTCACCCTGGGCCAGGGCCTGCAGCACCAACACCTGGTCGATGATGACCCGGCGCGGCTGCTGGAAAGCAAGCACCGCCAGGGTATCGGCGACCTGGCGCAACGGCGCCAACAGGGCCTCCAGGTGCTCATGCTGCGAGCGGTCACCTCGCATGTACTGGTCCAGGCGGTCCTTGATGCGCATCAGGTCATCGCACAGCGCAGTCACCACCGAGCGTAGGGCGTCTCGTCCGTGACCGGCCTGCAACTGCTCGCGCCAGTTGCCCAGGGACAAGTCCAGGTCAGCCAGGTCGGCCGCCCCGGCCAGGCGCTGGGCCACGCCACCGACCAGGCTGCCCTGGGGCAATGGCTCGACGCCACGGCAGTTGCGCAACTGGTTGAGCAGGGGCACCACCACCAACGGCAGGTCATGTCGCGAGCCGCGCAGTCGCTCCAGATACGGCGGCAATTGCTCAAGCCCCCGGAACAGCGCACCCAGGCAGTCGCCCCGCGGGCTGACCTGGCCATCAGCCATGGCCCGTCCCAGCAGCTCAAGCTCTTCGGCAAGGTGCGCCGCGCCGCGCAGTTCGAGCATGCGCAGGCAGCCCTGGACCTGATGCAGGTTGTCGACGAAAAAGGCCAGCATCGCCGGATCGCCCGGCTCGCTGGCGAACCGCTCCAGGGCCTGACGGGCCTGCCCCAGGCAATCGAGGATGGGCGCTTTGACCCATGCGAGAGCGACAGTGTCGTGGCGTTCGGGGCTCACTGCTGAAGCAGCCATCAGTCGCTCCTCAACGCCGCTCGGCGGGTGCCGGCAGAGTGAACCCGGACACCGAGCGACGCATCTCGCTGGCCATGCGCGCCAGGTGGCGGATGCTGTCGGCGGTGGCGCTGGAGCCGGCCGAGGTCTGGGCAGTGATTTGCTGGATCACCGCCATGGTGTGGGAGATCTGCCCGGCCGAGGAGGTCTGCAACTGGGCCGCATCGGAAATACTGTGGATCAGCTCGGCGAGGGTCTGCGACACCCCTTCGATCTCGGCCAAGGCCACTCCGGCGTCCTGGGCCAGGCGCGCACCGCGCACCACTTCGGCGGTGGTCTGCTCCATGGAGATCACCGCCTCGTTGGTATCGACCTGAATGGTCCGCACCAGCGCCTCGATCTGTCGGGTAGCCGACGAGGAGCGTTCGGCCAGGCGCTGCACCTCATCGGCGACCACGGCAAAACCGCGCCCCGCCTCGCCGGCAAGGGACGCCTGGATCGCGGCATTGAGTGCGAGGATGTTGGTCTGGTCGGCAATGTCGTCGATCAGGCTGACGATATCGCCAATCTCCTGGGAGGACTCGCCCAGGCGTTTGATCCGCTTGGCGGTGTCCTGGATCTGTTCACGGATGTTGTCCATGCCGTGGATGGTGTTGTGCACCACCTCGTTGCCCTTGTTGGCAATGGCCACCGAACGCTCGGCCACCTTGGCCGATTCGTAGGCGTGGGACGACACCCGGTCGATCGACTCGACCATGTCGCCCACCGCCAGGGACGCCTCGCTGATCTGCTCGGCCTGGTGTTCGGAGGCCTTGGCCAGCTGACGTGCGGTGTTCTGGGTGTCCTGCACGGCGGCGGCGACTTGCTCGGCACTGTGGTTGATGGTGGCCACCAGGTCGCGCAACTGGTCGACCGAATAGTTGATCGAATCGGCGATGGCGCCGGTGAAGTCCTCGGTGACCGACACCGTGACAGTGAGGTCGCCATCGGCCAGCTCCTCGATCTCGTCCAGTAGACGCATGATCGCCTGCTGGTTGCGCTCGTTCTTCTCGGCGGTCTCGCGCAGCTGGCGGTGGGTGGCGCGCACCATCACGAGGCCAATGAGGATGATCGAAGCCAGCGCCACCAACCCCAACAGATAACCGCCGACAGTGGCCAGGGTGCGGCCGCTGGCCAGGTTCTCGAAGCTGTTGGCCAGGTGTGAGGCTTCATCGAGCAGGGTTTGCGAGAGGCTGAAGATATTGCCGGCCGCCTCCCGCACGCGCAGTAGCTCGGGCGACGTTTCGAGGATTTCGTCCACAGAGCCTGAGACGAACTGGAACAGTTCGGCGATTTCGGCCAGCCGGGCGCGGGCATCGGCGTCCTCGACCTTGGTCACGTGAATCGCCGGGTTGCCGCCGAGCATACCTTCGAGGACCTGCCCAAAGCGACTGGCATCGCGGCCAAAGGCGTCGGCGGCCTGCACCGAGGTGTCGTCGCCGGCCAGCACGGTGTTCACCGAGCCGAGGATGCGCTCGGCCAACAGCAACTGGCGCTGGGCTACCGCCACCTGGCTCGCCGGGGCACCGCTCTGCAGAAGGATCTCCACGACTTTTTCGTATTCGACCTGCAACTGCGGCACGGTCTCGGCCAGCGTCGCCGCCACCTGATGCAGCGACAGCACGGTCTGCTCGCTGGCCAGGATGGTGTCGGTATTCTTGCGCAGGTTGTCCCAGTCCTGGCGGACCGCGTCCATCTCGTCACGCACGGTCAGCGGCGCAGGCGGCAGCCCAGTGGCCTTGTCGCCCTCGCGCAGGTAGCGCCAACGCCGCTCGAAGTCATTGCGCGCATCGGACAGCAGCTTGAACGCCAGAGCCTTGCCGGCTGCCGCCTCGGTGGCGTTCTTGGCGATGCGCTGGGACAGCACACGCAACTCGCCGGCATGGCCGATGTACTGCTTGTCGTAGTTGGACTGGGTATTGAGGTAGGCGAAGTTGGCGAACAGCAGGATGATCGCCAGGATCAGCACCAGAAACAGCGCGGTGATCTGCGCGATACTGCGGCTGCGCTGACTCTCGGCAACCGGTGCGACGGGAGTGGCGGGTTTGTTCACGGTCGAAGGATCCTCTACAACGCCACGTCGAGAAAGCCCGGCGCCTGGGCCAGGGCGAACGGGCTGAAGATCGCCCAGTTGCGTTCACGGGGGAAATGGCCCTGGACGAAGGGCGCCGCGGCGCGCAGCAAGGGCTGCGGTGGCGACAGCTCCAGACTGCTCAGGGCGAAGTGCTGAAGGCCAAGGACCTCGTCCACCAAGAGACCTGCGAACAGCTCCTCGTGATCCAGCACCAGCACCCGACGTTGCTTGCCCGCCACGGCCGGCCCCAGGCCAAAGAAGGCGCTCAGGTCCATCACCGGCAGCAGCCGGCCACGCAGGTTGGCCACACCACAGACCCAAGGCTGCACACCCGGGACCCGGCTGCTGCGCGGCTCATGCAAAACCTCGGCGACTTCGCCCATGGGGGCCACGAACCACTGCCCGGCAATGCGAAACCCAATGCCGCTCCACTGCTGCACACGGGTGTCCTGCAGGGGCTGGTCGGCCACCAGCAGGCGACAGCGCCGGTCGATGTCCAGCAACAGCTCGAAGGCGGTCAGCGACGCGCCATGGGGGCGGGTGGTCAAGCCTGGAGCACTTCTTTGAGTTTGCTGATCAGGGCCGCCTCGTCCACAGGCTTGGTCAGGAAGTCCCGCGCGCCCTGGCGCGTGGCCCAGACCCGGTCGGTCTCCTGGTCCTTGGTGGTGACCACGATCACCGGAATGGCCCGGGTCTCAGGGTCCTTGCTCAACTGGCGGGTGGCCTGGAAGCCATTCATGCCAGGCATGACGATGTCCATCAGCACTGCGTCGGGCTTTTCCTGGCGGGCCAGGGCCACGCCATCGGCGCCGTTGTCGGCCTTGAGCACCTGGTGGCCATGCTTCTCCAGCCAGGCGGTCAGTCTGTACATCTCTGTCGGCGAATCGTCGACGATCAAAACTCGGGCCATGCTGTTTCCCCATGAAAGGAAAAGAAGACGCCGCCAGGGTGGGCGGGGTCAGGGTGCGTGTTGTTCTTGCGCGACGAAACCGGGCACGTGGGCCCTGATCGCATCGAGCAGTTCTTCCTTGCTGAATGGTTTGGTCAGGAACTGGTCGGAGCCGACGACCCGGCCACGGGCCTTGTCGAACAGGCCATCGCGCGAGGACAGCAGGATGACCGGGGTGTCCTTGAAGGCGCTGTTCTGCTTGATCACCGCGCAGGTCTGGTAACCGTCCAGGCGAGGCATCAGCACATCGACGAAGATGACCTGGGGCTTGTGATCGACGATCTTGGCCAGGGCATCGAAACCATCACTGGCGGTGATCACCTCGCAGCCGGCCTCGCCGAGCAACATCTGCGCGGTGCGGCGGATCGTGCGCGAATCGTCGATCACCATCACCTTCAGGGGTTGTTCCATAGTTGCCTACCAGTGGAAATTAGCTGCACGTTGCAAGCATCAAGCTGCGAGAAAAAGCGGGCGACGCATGGCTGGCTTTTCTCAAGGCTTGTAGCTCAAGGCTTGCAGCTGCACTTTTAGCACACTCCGGATAGCCATTCCATCCGCCGAACCCCTTGACCACCGGCGCTCGCGGCGCCACCCTGAGCCACTTTTCTTTCGAATCACCGCGGCCCCGCGCCGCCAAGAGGAATCACCCCATGAGCGTTCGCCTCGGGATTGTCATGGACCCCATCGCGTCCATCTCCTACAAAAAGGACAGCTCGCTGGCCATGCTGCTGGCGGCCCAGGAACGTGGCTGGAGCCTGTTCTACATGGAGCAGCGCGACCTCTACCTGGGCGCAGGCCAGGCCCGAGCCCAGATGCGCCCGCTGAAGGTGTTCGCCGATCCGGCCCGCTGGTTCGAGCTAGGCGAGGAGCAGGACAGCGCCCTGAGCGAGCTGGATGTGATCCTGATGCGCAAGGATCCGCCGTTCGACATGGAGTTCGTCTACAGCACCTACCTGCTGGAGCAGGCCGAGCGCGAAGGCGTGCTGGTGGTCAACCGCCCGCAGAGCCTGCGCGATTGCAACGAGAAGCTGTTCGCTACTCGGTTCCCGCAGTGCATGGCCCCCACGCTGGTCAGCCGCCGCGTGGACATCCTGCGCGAGTTCGCCAACAGCCGTGGCGACGTGATTCTCAAGCCGCTGGACGGCATGGGCGGCGCCTCGGTGTTCCGCCATCGCAAGGACGACCCCAACCTGTCGGTGATCCTCGAGACCCTCACCCAGCACGGCACCCAGCAGATCATGGCCCAGGAGTACCTGCCGGAAATCAAGGACGGCGACAAGCGCATCCTGATGATCGACGGCGAGCCAGTGCCCTACTGCCTGGCGCGCATTCCGGCCAGCGGCGAGACCCGCGGCAACCTGGCCGCCGGCGGCCGTGGCGAAGCCCGCCCGCTGACCGAGCGCGACCGCTGGATCGCTGCCCAGGTCGGCCCGACCCTGCGCGAGAAGGGGCTGTTGTTCGTTGGCCTGGACGTGATCGGCGACTACCTCACCGAGATCAACGTCACCAGCCCGACCTGCATCCGCGAGATCGATACCGCCTACGACACCCACATCGGTGCCCAACTGATGGACGCCATTGATCGCAAGCTCAAGGCGCGCTGACCGAGGACACGTGGCAACGCCGCGCAGTGGGGTATGATGCGCAGCCGCAAGCTGTAAGCTGCAAGTACGTGCAGGCCTGCACCGAGCCGCTTTTACTTGAAGCTTGCAGCTTGTGACTCGAAGCTGCCTTTGGATACCTGATGACGCTGCCCGCCGACATCCCCGCCGACCTGCTGCCACCCCGCGTCCGCCCGGTGGACCGGCTCGGCTTCACCCTGTTCCTGGCTGCCTTGGTGCACCTGGCGCTGATCCTCGGCGTGGGTTTCTCCATCAGCAAGCCCAGTGAAATCCGCCACACCATGGACATCACCCTGGCTACCTTCAAGAGCGAGAAACCGCCCGAGAAGGCTGATTTCCAGGCCCAGGACAACCAGCAAGGCAGTGGCACCCTGGAAAAGAAAGCCGTGCCCAAGACCACCGAGGTCGCACCGTTCCAGGACAGCAAGATCAACAAGATCACTCCACCCCCGGCCGCCCGCCAGGAAACCCCGCCCGCCCCGCAGAAGTCCGCGGTGGCCACCAAGGCGCCGAAGGTGCAGAAGGTCGAGCCCAAACCCAAGGAAAGCAAAGCGCAGCCCAAGCCCCAGGCTGTGACGCCGGACTTCGACAGCTCGCAGCTCTCCAGCCAGATCGCCAGCCTCGAGGCGGAGCTGTCCAACGAACAGCAGCTGTATGCCAAGCGCCCACGCATCCATCGCCTGAACGCGGCCTCGACCATGCGCGACAAAGGCGCCTGGTACAAGGAAGAGTGGCGCAAGAAAGTCGAGCGAGTGGGCAACCTCAACTACCCGGAAGAAGCACGTCGCCAGCAGATCTACGGCAACTTGCGCATGATGGTCTCGATCAATCGCGACGGCTCGCTGTATGAAGTGCTGGTGCTCGAATCCTCAGGCCAGCCGGTGCTCGACCAGGCAGCCCAGCGCATCGTCCGCCTGGCCGCGCCGTTCGCGCCGTTCACGGGCGACCTGGCCGAGTTCGACCGCCTCGAAATCATCCGCACCTGGCGCTTTGCTCGGGGCGACCGCCTGTCCAGCAACTGATCGGCAGCCAGGGCAGCGGACTGCGCCGAGCGCATTGGCCGTTGCCACGCAAAACCTTGTAGGAGCGTGTTTACCCGCGAATGCTTGAGATCGAGCAATGACGTTGCCTTGCCGGACGCAGTCGCGGGTTAACCCGCGCCTACAGGGGGTCGCGCAAGCCTCAATGAGCACCTTGTCAGTCTCGCCACCTGACGCCACACTATCACTCATGAAAACCCTCAGCCCGAGCTACCTCAAGCATCAGTTCCTGATTGCCATGCCACACATGGTCGATCCGAACTTTGCCCAGACCCTCACCTACATCGTCGAGCACAACGCCAACGGCGCCATGGGCCTGGTGATCAACCGCCCGCAGGAGCTGAACCTGGCCGACATCCTGGAGCAGCTGCGCCCGGATGAGGAGCCGCCGGCCAGCACCCTGCAAGTCCCGATCTACCAGGGTGGCCCGGTGCAGACCGACCGCGGTTTCGTGCTGCATAGCAGCGACTGCAGCTATCAAGCCACGGTCGAGTTGCAGGGGCTGTCGCTCTCGACCTCCCAGGACGTGCTGTTCGCCATCGCCGAAGGCGTGGGGCCCAAGCAGAGCCTGATCACCTTGGGCTATGCCGGCTGGGAAGCCGGACAACTGGAGGCCGAGCTTGCCGACAACGCCTGGCTCAACTGCCCCTTCGACCCCGAGATCATCTTTGGCCTGGCCAGCGACCAGCGCCTGGAAGCAGCGGCCGCCAGCCTCGGGATCAAGCTCAGCCTGCTGACCAGCCAGGCGGGCCACGCCTGATGGCCGAGGTGCGCCTGCTGCTGGGCTTCGACTATGGCAGCAAACAGATCGGCGTGGCCGTCGGCCAGGTGGTCACCGGCCAGGCCCGCGAGCTGTGCACGCTCAAGGCCCAGAACGGCGTGCCGGACTGGGCCCAAGTGGAAAAACTCATCACCGAATGGAAGCCCGACGCCATCGTCGTCGGCCTGCCGCTGAACATGGACGGCACGCCCAGCGAGATGAGCGCCCGCGCCGAGAAGTTCGCCCGTCGCCTGCATGGCCGCTACAACCTGCCCGTGCACACCCATGACGAACGCCTGACCACCTTCGAAGCCAAGGGCGAGCAGATGGCCCGAGGCACGCGCCATGGCAGCTACCGCGACAACCCGGTCGATGCCATTGCCGCCGCCCTGCTGCTGCAAGGCTGGCTGGAGGCCAACACTTAAATCCGCTTTGCCGCCGGCCCAGCCCGGCGCCCCCTTCCGAGGAGCACGCAATGAGCCTACCCAATCCCGCCGACCTGATCCGGCAGATGGCCGTCGACCTTCGCGCCCACCTGGCCCGTCGCACTATCACCGAGCCACGTTTCATCGGCATCCGCACAGGCGGTGTGTGGGTAGCGCAGGCCCTGCAGCAGGCGCTGGGCGACAGCAGCCCGCTGGGCACCCTGGACGTGTCCTTCTACCGCGACGACTTCAGCCAGAACGGCCTGCACCCACAAGTGCGCCCCTCCGAACTGCCCTTCGAAATCGAAGGCCAGCACCTGGTGTTGGTGGATGACGTGCTGATGAGCGGTCGCACCATCCGCGCCGCGCTCAACGAACTGTTCGACTATGGCCGTCCGGCCAGCGTCACCCTGGTCTGCCTCCTGGACCTGGACGCCGGCGAATTGCCGATCCGCCCGAACGTGCTCGGCGCCACCTTGCAACTGGCGCCCACTGAACGGGTAAAATTGACCGGACCCGCACCGCTCGCCCTCGAGCGCCAGGACCTCGCCACCGCTTCCGCCCTTTAAGAGTCCCCCGCGATGACGCCATTCGACGCCAAGCGCCCGCTGCAGCTCAATGACCAGGGCCAGCTGCGCCACTTTCTCTCGCTCGACGGTTTGCCCCGCGAACTGCTGACCGAGATCCTCGACACCGCCGACTCCTTCCTGGAAGTCGGCGCCCGGGCCGTGAAAAAAGTCCCGTTGCTGCGCGGCAAGACCGTCTGCAACGTGTTCTTCGAAAATTCCACCCGTACCCGCACCACCTTCGAGCTGGCCGCCCAGCGCCTGTCGGCGGACGTGATCAGCCTGAACGTGTCGACTTCCTCGACCAGCAAGGGCGAAACCCTGTTCGACACCCTGCGCAACCTTGAGGCCATGGCCGCCGACATGTTCGTCGTGCGCCACTCCGACTCGGGCGCCGCGCACTTCATCGCCGAACACGTCTGCCCTGAGGTCGCGGTGATCAATGGCGGCGACGGCCGCCATGCGCACCCGACCCAAGGCATGCTCGACATGCTGACCATTCGTCGCCACAAGGGCAGCTTCGAGAACCTCTCGGTCGCCATCGTCGGCGACATCCTGCACTCGCGCGTGGCCCGCTCCGACATGCTGGCGCTCAAGGCCCTCGGCTGCCCGGACATCCGCGTGATCGGCCCCAAGACGCTGATTCCGGTGGGCATCGAGCAGTACGGGGTGAAGGTCTATACCGACCTGGCCCAGGGCCTCAAAGACGTCGACGTGGTGATCATGCTGCGCCTGCAGCGCGAGCGCATGGCCGGCGGCCTGCTGCCCAGCGAGGGCGAGTTCTACCGCCTGTTCGGCTTGACCACCGCGCGCCTGGCCGGTGCCAAGCCCGACGCCATCGTCATGCACCCCGGCCCGATCAACCGCGGGGTGGAGATCGAATCGGCCGTGGCTGACGGCCAGCACTCGGTGATCCTCAACCAGGTCACCTACGGCATCGCCGTGCGCATGGCCGTGCTGTCCATGGCCATGAGCGGCCAGGCCGCGCAACGTCAATTCGACCAGGAGAACGCCCAGTGACCATCAGCATTATCGGCGCCCGGGTCATCGATCCTGCCAGCGGCCTGGATACCATCACCGACCTGCACCTCGATGGCGGTCGCATCGCCGCCATCGGCGCAGCGCCTGCCAGCTTCAGCGCCACCCGCACGATCCAGGCCGATGGCCTGGTGGCAGCCCCGGGCCTGGTCGACCTCGGCGTCTCCCTGCGTGAGCCGGGCTACAGCCGCAAAGGCAACATCGCCAGCGAGACCCGCGCAGCGGTCGCCGGTGGCGTCACCAGCCTGTGCTGCCCGCCGCAGACCAAACCGGTGCTGGACACCTCGGCAGTCGCCGAACTGATCCTCGACCGCGCCCGGGAAGCGGCCAACAGCAAGGTCTACCCGATCGGCGCGCTGACCAAGGGCCTGGAAGGCGAGCAACTGGCCGAGCTGGTCGCCCTGCGCGACACCGGCTGCGTGGCCTTCGGCAATGGCCTGAAGGAAATCCCCAACAATCGCACCCTGGCACGCGCGCTGGAATATGCCGCCACCTTCGACCTGACCGTGGTCTTCCACTCCCAGGACCGCGACCTGGCCCAGGGCGGCCTGGCCCATGAAGGGCCAATGGCCAGCTTCCTCGGTTTGCCGGGCATCCCCGAGACGGCCGAGACCGTGGCCCTGGCGCGCAACCTGCTGCTGGTCGAGCAGACGGGCGTGCGGGCGCACTTCAGCCAGATCACCAGTGCCCGCGGCGCACGGCTGATCGCCCAGGCCCAGCAGCTTGGTTTGCCGGTCACCGCCGATGTGGCGCTGTACCAACTGATCCTCACCGACGAGGCCCTGCGCGACTTCTCCAGCCTCTATCACGTGCAGCCTCCGCTGCGCACCGCCGCCGACCGCGACGGCCTGCGCGAGGCCGTCAAGTCGGGTGTGATCCAGGCGATCTCCAGCCATCACCAACCCCACGAGCGTGACGCCAAGCTGGCACCGTTCGGCGCCACCGAGCCTGGGATCAGCAGCGTCGAAGTGCTGCTGCCATTGGCCATGACCCTGGTCGACGACGGCCTCCTCGACCTGCCGACCCTGCTGGCACGCCTCTCCAGTGGTCCGGCTGCGGCCATGCGCCTGCCGGCTGGCGAACTCAAGGTCGGCGCAGCGGCAGACCTGGTGCTGTTCGACCCGAATGCCTCCACCGTGGCGGGCGAGCAGTGGTATTCGCGCGGCGAGAACTGCCCGTTCATCGGCCACTGCCTGCCGGGCGCGGTGCGTTATACCTTGGTCGACGGGCACGTCTGCCACGAGGCCTGACAGACCGCGTCGCCTTTTTCGCGGGTAAACCCGCTCCCACAGGGGCCTCGATACCCCTGTGGTAGCGGGTTTACCCGCGAATGCCGCAACGCAAATGGTCCTGCTCCAGCGTAACCACTCATCCCCCACGGTTGAAATCCTTCCCCCCACCCCCATATGAGTCTGCAACAGGCATTTTCGCCCCGCTGCGTGGAGACTCTCCCTTGACTACCATCGTTTCAGTCCGCCGCCACGGCAAAGTCGTCATGGGTGGCGACGGCCAGGTTTCCCTCGGCAACACCGTGATGAAGGGCAACGCGAAGAAAGTCCGTCGCCTGTACCACGGCCAGGTCATCGCCGGCTTCGCCGGTGCTACCGCCGACGCCTTCACTCTGTTCGAGCGTTTCGAAGGCCAGCTGGAGAAACACCAGGGCCACCTGATCCGCGCCGCCGTGGAGCTGGCCAAGGAGTGGCGTACCGACCGCTCCCTGAGCCGCCTGGAAGCCATGCTCGCCGTGGCCAACAAGGACGCCTCCCTGATCATCACCGGCAACGGTGACGTGGTCGAGCCCGAAGACGGCCTGATCGCCATGGGTTCCGGTGGTGCCTACGCCCAGGCCGCCGCCCGCGCCCTGCTCAACAAGACCGACCTCTCGGCCCGCGAGATCGCCGAGACCGCCCTGAACATCGCCGGCGACATCTGCGTGTTCACCAACCACAACCTGACCATCGAGGAGCAGGACCTGGCCGAGTGATCAGCTGTTCTGGCGCCCTGTCCCGGTGACAGGGCTTTTCCACGCTGACTTACTCTGATCAAGGACCATTTTCATCATGTCCATGACCCCCCGCGAGATCGTTCACGAACTCAACCGCCACATCATTGGCCAGGACGACGCCAAGCGCGCCGTGGCCATCGCCCTGCGCAACCGCTGGCGCCGCATGCAACTGCCGGCCGAGCTGCGCGCCGAGGTCACTCCCAAGAACATCCTGATGATCGGCCCCACCGGCGTGGGCAAGACCGAAATCGCCCGTCGCCTGGCCAAGCTGGCCAACGCGCCGTTCCTCAAGGTCGAAGCCACCAAGTTCACCGAAGTGGGCTACGTTGGCCGTGACGTCGAATCGATCATCCGTGACCTGGCCGATGCCGCGCTGAAAATGCTCCGCGAGCAGGAGATCATCCGCGTGCGCCACCGCGCCGAGGACGCCGCCGAGGACCGCATCCTCGACGCCCTGCTGCCTCAAGCCCGGGTCAGCAGCTTCGCCGAGGAAGCCTCGCAATCGAGCAGCGATTCCAACACCCGCCAGCTGTTCCGCAAGCGCCTGCGCGAAGGCCAGCTGGATGACAAGGAAATCGAGATCGAAGTGGCCGAGTCCATGGGCGTCGAGATTGCCGCGCCGCCCGGCATGGAAGAGATGACCAATCAGCTGCAAAGCCTGTTCGCCAACATGGGCAAGGGCAAGCGCAAGGCGCGTAAGCTCAAGGTCAAGGAAGCGCTGAAGATGGTCCGTGACGAGGAAGCCAGCCGCCTGGTCAACGAGGAAGAACTCAAGGCCAAGGCCCTGGAAGCGGTCGAGCAGCACGGCATCGTGTTCATCGACGAGATCGACAAAGTGGCCAAGCGTGGCAACGTCGGCGGTGCCGATGTCTCCCGCGAAGGTGTCCAGCGCGACCTGCTGCCGCTGATCGAAGGCTGCACCGTCAACACCAAGCTGGGCATGGTCAAGACCGACCACATCCTGTTCATCGCCTCCGGTGCGTTCCACCTGAGCAAGCCGAGCGACCTGGTGCCCGAACTGCAAGGCCGCCTGCCGATCCGCGTTGAGCTCAAGGCGCTGACCCCGGAAGACTTCGAGCGCATCCTGCAGGAGCCGCACGCCTCGCTCACCGAGCAATACCGCGAGTTGCTCAAGACCGAAGGCCTGAACATCGAGTTCGCCGCCGACGGCATCAAGCGCCTGGCCGAGATCGCCTATCAGGTCAACGAGAAGACCGAGAACATCGGCGCACGCCGCCTGCACACCCTGCTCGAGCGCCTGCTCGAAGAGGTGTCGTTCAGCGCGGGCGACCTGGCCAGCGCCCATGACGAAGCGCCGATCCGCATCGACGCGGCCTACGTGAACAGCCACCTCGGTGAGCTGGCGCAGAACGAAGACCTGTCGCGCTACATCCTGTAAGCCCAGCGTCGCCTTCTTCGCGGGTAAACCCGCCCCCACAAGGATTGCAGTGACCTTGTGGGAGCGGGTTTACCCGCGAATGGGCCCTTGAATCCCTCCACAAGAAGCTGGAAGCTTGCCTCATCAGCTCCCGAGAGATTCCACGCCATGGCCCGCCTGCCCACCGCCATCAACCTGCACAAAGCCTCCAAGACCCTCAGCCTCACCTACGCCCCCGGCGAGGTCTATCACTTGCCCGCCGAATTCCTACGGGTGCACTCCCCCTCCGCCGAGGTCCAAGGCCACGGCAATCCGATCCTGCAGTTCGGCAAGATCAACGTCGGCCTCACAGGCCTGGAGCCTGCCGGTCAATACGCCCTGAAGCTGGTCTTCGACGATGGCCACGACAGCGGTCTGTTCACCTGGGAGTACCTCGAGCAACTGTGCCTGCGCCAGGAGCAGCTGTGGGCCGAGTACCTCGATGAGCTGCACAAAGCCGGAAAATCCCGGGATCCGGCCGAATCCGTCGTCAAACTCATGCTCTAGTGCAAGACTTCCACGCTTTAGAGCGCGTTTTCTAATCTCATCTGTTTGAATGCCTTACAGACAGCTCATGCGCGAGCTGTCTTGCGCATTACATGAAAGTCGGGTAACCAATGGAGCTGGCAAGTTCCCTGCATCGCCGAACGCGCGGTCAGGGTCTGGCCGGTATGTAGAGGTCGCGAGCGAAAGCAGGCTGTCTTCACACGCAGAAAACCCCGCAGCTCATCGCCTGACGCATCCGGTCGCAGCACCGCTGTTTCTTATCACTGGTCACCCGAGCAGTAGTACCGGGCAATCGTCTGTGTACCCGCCACAGCCAACCGGTACTCGTCTCAGGACAACGGAGCGTCGTAGATGAGTAACAAGAACAACGATGAGTTGCAGCGACAGGCCTCGGAGAACACCTTGGGCCTGAACCCGGTCATCGGCATTCGTCGCAAGGATCTGCTGACGTCGGCACGCACCGTCCTGCGCCAGACCGTTCGCCAGCCGCTGCACAGCGTCAAGCATGTGGCGCACTTTGGCCTGGAACTCAAGAACGTGCTGCTGGGCAAATCCAGCCTGCAGCCCAGTGGCGACGACCGTCGCTTCAACGACCCGGCCTGGAGCCAGAACCCGCTGTATCGCCGCTATCTGCAGACCTACCTGGCCTGGCGCAAGGAGCTGCAGGACTGGATCGGCAACAGCGACCTTTCCCCCCAGGATGTCAGCCGCGGGCAGTTCGTCCTCAACCTCATGACCGAAGCCATGGCGCCGACCAATACCCTGGCCAACCCGGCAGCGGTGAAGCGCTTCTTCGAGACCGGCGGCAAGAGCCTGCTCGATGGTCTGTCCAACCTGGCGAAGGATTTGGTCAACAACGGCGGCATGCCCAGCCAGGTGAACATGGACGCCTTCGAGGTGGGCAAGAACCTCGGCACCAGCGAAGGGGCCGTGGTGTACCGCAACGACGTGCTGGAACTGATTCAGTACAGCCCCATCACCGAGCAGGTGCACGCCCGTCCGCTGCTGATCGTGCCGCCGCAGATCAACAAGTTCTACGTCTTCGACCTAAGCCCGGAAAAGAGCCTGGCGCGCCATTGCCTGCGCTCGAACCAGCAGACCTTCATCATCAGCTGGCGCAACCCCACCAAGGCTCAACGCGAATGGGGTCTGTCGACCTACATCGATGCGCTCAAGGAAGCCGTGGACGCAGTGTTGTCGATCACCGGCAGCAAGGATCTGAACATGCTTGGTGCCTGCTCCGGCGGCATCACCTGCACCGCACTGGTCGGCCACTACGCGGCCCTGGGCGAGAACAAGGTCAACGCCCTGACCCTGCTGGTCAGTGTGCTGGACACCACCATGGACACCGAGGTCGCGCTGTTCGTCGACGAGCAAACACTCGAAGCCGCCAAGCGCCACTCCTACCAGGCTGGCGTGCTAGAAGGCAGCGACATGGCCAAGGTGTTCGCCTGGATGCGCCCGAACGATTTGATCTGGAACTACTGGGTCAACAACTACCTGCTCGGCAACGAGCCGCCGATCTTTGACATCCTGTTCTGGAACAACGACACCACGCGCCTGCCCGCCGCCTTCCACGGCGACCTGATCGAAATGTTCAAGAACAACCCACTGACCCGCGCCGACGCCCTGGAAGTGTCCGGCACCGCCATCGACCTGAAGAAGGTCCACTGCGACATCTACAGCGTCGCCGGTACCGCCGACCACATCACCCCGTGGCAGTCCTGCTATCGCTCGGCACACCTGTTCGGCGGCAAGATCGAGTTCGTGCTGTCCAACAGCGGGCATATCCAGAGCATCCTCAACCCGCCCGGCAACCCAAAGGCACGCTTCATGACCGGTGAAGACCGGCCGGACGATCCGGTGGCCTGGCAGGAGAATGCGATCAAGCACGCCGACTCCTGGTGGCTACACTGGCAAGCCTGGCTGGGCGAACGCGCCGGTGAACTGAAAAAAGCGCCGACCCGCTTGGGCAACCGCGCCTACAGCGCGGGCGAAGCGGCACCGGGCACGTACGTCCACGAACGATGAGACCTGTCGCCATGGCCGCCCGCCGGCGCCATGGCGCTTTATTGACCTAGAGTTTCGCGCATGCCGCAACCCTACATATTCAGGACAGTCGAGCTGGACAACCAGTCCATTCGCACCGCGGTCCGCCCTGGCAAGCCGCACCTGACGCCCTTGCTGATCTTCAACGGCATCGGCGCCAACCTGGAGCTGGTGTTCCCGTTCATCGAGGCGCTGGACCCGGACATCGAGGTCATCGCCTTCGATGTGCCGGGTGTCGGCGGCTCGTCCACGCCCAGTCGCCCCTACCGCTTCCCGGGCCTGGCCAAGCTGACCGCGCGCATGCTCGACTACCTCGACTATGGCCAGGTCAATGTGATCGGCGTGTCCTGGGGCGGCGCCCTGGCCCAGCAGTTCGCCCACGACTATCCCGAGCGGTGCAAGAAACTGATCCTGGCCGCGACCGCCGCCGGGGCCTTCATGGTGCCGGGCAAGCCCAAGGTGCTGATGATGATGGCCAGCCCCCGGCGCTATGTGCAGCCCTCCCATGTGATCCGCATCGCCCCGCTGATCTATGGCGGTGGTTTTCGCCGCGACCCTGACCTGGCCCTGCACCACGCGGCCAAAGTGCGCTCCGGCGGCAAGACCGGCTACTACTGGCAACTGTTCGCCGGCCTCGGCTGGACCAGCATCCATTGGCTGCACAAGCTCCAGCAGCCGACCCTGGTGTTGGCCGGCGATGATGACCCATTGATCCCTCTGATCAACATGCGCCTGCTGGCCTGGCGCATCCCCAACGCACAGTTGCACATCATCGACGATGGGCATTTGTTCCTGATTACACGGGCCGAGGCCGTGGCGCCGATCATCATGAAATTCCTCCAGCAGGAGCGCCAGCGCGCGGTCATGCACCCGCGCCCGGCCCCAGGCCCTGGCGGCTGAACCTGGCCCACCGGTGGTGATGGTTACGCGATACGAACGTGGATGAAGCCTTACGACGGAGTGTGGGATGAAAGACAAACCGGTAAAAGGGACGACACCGGTCCCCGCCACGAGCATCAATGTGCAAAACGCGATCACGGGCCTGCGCGGACGCGATCTGTTCTCGACGCTGCGCAATGTCGGCCGCCTTGGCCTGCGCAACCCCTTGCACACCGCCCATCACCTGCTGGCCTTGGGCGGTCAGCTGACGCGAGTGATGCTCGGCGACGCCCCCCACCAGCCCCACCCGCGCGACAGCCGCTTCAGCGACCCGACCTGGAGCCAGAATCCCTTCTACCGTCGCGGGCTGCAGGCCTACCTGGCCTGGCAGAAACAGACCCGCCAATGGATCGAGGAAAGCGCGCTGGACGATGATGACCGCGCCCGGGTGCACTTTCTGTTCAACCTGCTCAACGACGCCCTGGCACCGAGCAACTCGCTGCTCAACCCTCTGGCGGTCAAGGAAATCTTCAATACCGGCGGCCTGAGCCTGGTCCGCGGCGTGGCGCACCTGCTCGACGACCTGCGTCATAACGATGGCCTACCGCGCCAGGTGGACGAGCGCGCCTTCGAAGTGGGCGTGAACCTCGCCGCCACGCCGGGCGCCGTGGTGTTTCGCAACGAGCTGCTGGAACTGATCCAGTACAAGCCAATGAGTGAAAAACAGTACGCTCGGCCGCTGGTGATCATTCCGCCGCAAATCAACAAGTACTACATCTTCGACCTGGGGCCGACCAACAGCTTCGTGCAGTACATGCTGAAGAACGGCCTGCAGGTGTTCATGATCAGCTGGCGCAATCCCGACCCACGTCACCGCGAGTGGGGACTGTCGAGCTATGTGGAGGCGCTGGAAGAGGCCCTCGTCGCCTGCCGCAGCATCAGCGGCAGCCGCGACCCCAACCTGATGGGTGCCTGTGCCGGTGGCCTGACCATGGCCGCCCTGCAGGGCCACTTGCAGGCCAAGGGCCAATTGCGTCGGGTGCGCAGCGCCACCTACCTGGTCAGCCTGCTGGACAGCCAGTTCGACAGCCCCGCGAGTCTGTTCGCCGACGAGCAGACCATCGAGGCCTCCAAACGCCGCTCCTACCAGCGTGGCGTACTCGATGGCGGCGAAGTGGCGCGGATCTTCGCCTGGATGCGGCCCAACGACCTGATCTGGAACTACTGGATCAACAACTACCTGCTGGGCAGGACACCGCCGGCCTTCGACATCCTTTACTGGAACGCCGACAACACCCGCCTGCCCGCTACGTTCCATGGCGAGTTGCTGGACTTCTTCAAGCTCAACCCGTTGACCTACCCGAACGGCATGCAGGTATGCGGCACACCGATCGACCTGGCACAGGTGACCTTGGACAGTTTCACCGTCGCCGGCAATAACGATCACATCACCCCGTGGGATGCGGTGTACCGCTCGGCGCTGCTGCTCGGTGGCAAGCGCCGCTTCGTGCTGGCCAACAGCGGCCATATCCAGAGCATCATCAATCCGCCTGGCAATCCCAAGGCGCATTTCCTGGATAACCCCAGGCTGTCCAGCGACCCACGCGCCTGGGTGCATGACGCCACACGTCACGAAGGCAGCTGGTGGCCCCAGTGGCTGGAGTGGATCGGCCAGCGCTCCGGTCGCCTGAAGGCGCCCGGCACCGAACTTGGCAACGCCAGCTACCCACCGCTGGGCCCGGCACCGGGCACCTATGTCAGGGCGCGCTGAGACGATGAAGACCCGCGACCGTATCCTCGAATGCGCCCTGAAGCTGTTCAACTGCCAGGGCGAACCCAACGTCTCGACCCTGGAGATCGCCAACGAACTGGGCATCAGCCCAGGCAACCTCTATTACCACTTCCATGGCAAGGAACCGCTGGTGCTGGGGTTGTTCGAGCGCTTCGAGGAAGCGCTCATGCCGCTGCTCGACCCGCCTTTGGGGGTGCGCCTGGACGCTGAGGACTACTGGCTGTTCCTGCACCTGATCGTCGAGCACATGGCCCAGTACCGGTTTCTGTTCCAGGACTTGTCGAACCTGACCGGACGCCTACCGAAACTGGCCCGCGGCATGCGCAGCCTGATCAACGCCCTCAAGCGCACCCTCGCGGCCCTGCTGGCAAGCCTCAAGAGTCAAGGTCTTGTGATCAGCGAGACGCAGGCGCTGGGACAACTGGTGGAACAGATCACCCTGACCTTGATGTTCTCGCTCGATTACCAGCGGGTACTCGGCCGTGAGGGAGACGTGGGCATCGTGGTGTACCAAGTGATGATGCTGGTGGCGCCGCATTTGGTGGGGCCTGCACGCGAGGCTGCGGAACAACTGGCGGGGAAGTACCTGGAGGGGTAAGACGCAGGCGATGCGTTGGTCGGGCTGACGCATTCGCGGGTAAACCCGCTTCCACAAGGTCCAACGTTGCCCCGGGGACAGCGGGTGTACCGGCGAAAAGAGCAACGCGGCGCGGGCTGACGCCGTCGCAGGTCAAGCCCACTCCCACAGGGCTGGACGCTGAACCTGTGGGAGCGGGTTTACCCGCGAATGGGGCGACGCGGTATCAGGCCTGGGTAGCGGCGTTCACCGGTGCCGATGGCGTGCTGCTGGCCGGCGCAGCGGCGGGTGCCGGAGCGGCGGTCGCAGCGGGAGCCGCACTGGCGGCAGGAGCTGCTGGCTTGGCGGCCGCGGGTTTGGCCGGTGCTTTCCTCACCGCAGGCTTCTTCGCCGCAGCGGGTTTGGCCGCAGGTTTGGCGGCGGTCGCCTTGGCAGCCGGTTTTGCCGCAGCGGTCTTCGTCGCGGGCTTGGCAGCGGCCTTGGCTACAGGCTTCGCAGCCGCCGGCTTGGCGGCCGGTTTCGCAGCAGCAGTCTTCGCCGCAGGCTTGGCGGCAGCCTTGGCCAGGGGCTTGGCGGCGGTCTTGCTGGCGGCAGCCTTCGACACAGGCGTCACCGATGCACCGGTGAGTTTCTCGATCTGCTTGGTGAGGCTATCGACCTGCTGGTGCAATGCCTTGATCTCGTTGCGGCTCGGTACACCCAGGCGCGAGATGGCGCTGTTCAGGCGCTTGTCGAACGCTTCCTCCAGTTCGCTCCACTTACCCAGCGCGCGCTCTTTCACGTCGGAGACGCGCGAAGAGGTGGACGACTTGGCGCTCTCTTTCACGTCGTCGACATTCTTCTTGGCTTGTTTTTCGGCCTTTTCACCATCCTTGACCAGCGACTCGAACAGCTTCGGGCCGTCCTGGTCGATCTTGGAATAGATACCCAGGCCAGCCAGCCAGATCTTGCGGGAATACTTCTCGATCCCGCCGACCCAGGAGCTGCCTTCTTTCTCGGTGTTCTTCTTGCCAGCCATCCTGCTCTCCTTATGGTTTGCGCGCGACACGCTCGAGCAACTCGGTCAGCTGTTCGAGTTTGATGGACAACGCTTCAACGTCATGTTTAGACGGAATGCCGAGGCGATTCAAGGCACGGGCGACCCGCGCATCGAAAGCTTTTTCGATCTTGTCGAGTTGAACCTCGACCTTGCCCCGTACACGGCTCACCTGCTCGGTCGCTTCGCCGAGCGGGTTGTTCGCAGCATCGAGCTGTTGATCGACGCGTTTCTTGCCACGCTTCTCGACGCCTTCGCCGGCCTTGACCAGCTCCTTGAGGTACTCCGAGCCCTCCTGGCCGACGCGGGCATAGGCACCCAGGCCTGCCAGCCAGATCTTGCGCGCGTAGCCGCGCACCTCGCCCAGGGTGCTGCCCGGGGCGTCGTCTTTTTTCTTCAGATTCACTTTGGCCATGCTCTGCACCTCACTCACGTGTGGGAATGGAGGAACTGCCCATGGAATGCGGGCTTGAGCATAAGGTAGGGAGGAAAATTAGAATTCTCACCCTAAGAGCAGCTGCAAGCAAAAGAACCGTGCACGGCTCTTTTGCTTGCAACTTGAAACATGCAGCGGGCGTCAGGCCAGGGCCTTGTCCAGGGCCCGTTCGATCTCGCCCTTGATGGTGCCGCTCATCATCGACAGCATCATGCCCAGCTTGAGTTCCACGCGGATGGTGTCATCGCCGATGTGCACGCTGCCGTTGGCGCCGCTGCGCGACACATCGACGCGGTCGCCCTGCCAGTTGGCCTTGAGGTCGTATTCGCGGGTCAGCCGCTCTACCAGTGCCTCGGCCTTGGCGCGGGCGGCCTCACGGCCGAGGGAGTGTTTGCGTTCAACGCTGATCTGGGTCATGCGGGTAATCCTGGATATCAACACAATGAACCCATTATGCCCGCGCCCATCCAACGGAGCACCCCGCCAAGACAAATCCGCCCGTTGCCCCTAGAATGGCCGTAATTTTTTCCGGTGAAGCGATATGAACGACCAGCGCAAAGGCGACCACGCCGAACCCACCACCCATTTCGGCTACCAAAACGTCCCTGAGAGCCAGAAGGCCAAGAAAGTCGCCGAGGTTTTCCACTCGGTGGCCGCCAAGTACGACCTGATGAACGATGTGCTCTCCGGCGGCATGCACCGCCTGTGGAAGCGCTTCACCATCGAGCTGTCGGGCGTTCGCAGTGGCAACCGGGTGCTGGACATCGCAGGTGGCACGGGCGATCTGGCCGCCAAGTTTTCGCGCCTTGTAGGCCCCACCGGCCAGGTGGTGCTCGCCGACATCAACGAGTCGATGCTCAAGGTCGGCCGTGACCGTCTGCTCGACCGCGGCGTGGCCGGCAACATCGAGTTCGTCCAGGCCGACGCCGAGAAGCTGCCGTTCCCGGACAACCACTTCGACTGCGTGACCATCGCCTTTGGCCTGCGCAACGTCACCCACAAGGACGAAGCCATCCGCTCGATGCTGCGCGTGCTCAAGCCGGGCGGCCGCCTGCTGGTGCTGGAGTTCTCCAAGCCGACCAACAAGCTGATGTCCAAGGCCTACGACGCCTACTCATTCGCCTTCATGCCACTGGCCGGCAAGCTGATCACCAACGATTCGGAAAGCTACCGCTACCTGGCCGAATCGATCCGCATGCACCCCGACCAGGAAACCCTCAAGGCCATGATGGTCGAGGCCGGCTTCGACCGCGTCACCTATCACAACATGACCAGCGGCATCGTCGCCGTGCATCGGGGAATCAAACCCTGATGCTCCTGGCCGGCCTGCTCGCTAGCGTCGAGCACGGGCTCAACCGGGTCCTGCGCATGGACAGCACGGCCTTGCCACGCCTGGCCGCGCTCGAAGGCAAGGTGATCGAGATCGATTGCCGCCAGCCGGCCTTGCAGTTGTACATCCTGCCCGATGAAGAAGGCCTGATGCTCGCCGCCCACTGGGAAGGCGAGGTCGATTGCAGCCTGCGCGCCCCGGCCGGCAGCCTGGCCCAACTGGCCTTTGCCAAGGACAAGAACGCCGTGCTGCACAGCCCGCAGGTCGAGTTGCATGGCGACAGCGCCGTGCTGCTGGACCTGGTCGGCGTGCTCCAGGACCTGGAGCTGGACTGGGAGTACGAGCTCTCGCGCTGGCTGGGGCCAGTCGCCACCGCACTGGTTGCCGGGCACCTGCGCCTGCGCGCCCGCTGGACCCGCCAGGGCCTCTCACGCTTCAGCCAGAACCTCTCCGAGTACCTGGCCGAGGAGTCCCGTACCCTGGTCGGCCGGCGCGAAGCCGAAGCGGCCTTCAGTGAGCTCGATACCCTGAAAGTCGATATTGAACGCCTCGAGGCGCGCCTGCGCCGCCTCACCCGATCCCTTGATACCAGCGATAACGCATGAAGCTGCTCGCCGTCCGCCGTCTGTTGCGCATCCAGCGCGTCGTGATCCGCTACCGCCTCGATGACCTGCTGTTCGACCTCCCCCTGCCCTGGTGGCTGATGAGCCTGCGGGCCCTGCTGCCCTGGCGCTGGTTCCCGCGCAAGCCATCCGAGCTCAGCCGTGGCGCGCGCCTGCGCATGGCCTTGCAGGACTTGGGGCCGATCTTCATCAAGTTCGGCCAACTGCTTTCCACCCGCCGCGACCTGCTGCCCACCGACATCGCCGATGAGCTGATGCTGCTGCAGGACCGCGTGCCGCCGTTCGACCCCAAGCACGCGGTGGCCCTGATTGAAGAGCAGCTCGGCGCCAAGGTCAGCGAAGTGTTCAGCCGCTTCGATGTCGAACCCCTGGCCTCGGCGTCGGTGGCCCAGGTGCATGCCGCACGCCTCAAGAGTGGCGAAGAGGTCGTGGTGAAGGTCGTGCGTCCAGGCCTCAAGCCAGTGATCGCCCAGGACCTGGCCTGGTTGTTCCTGATCGCCAAGGGCGCCGAGCGGGTTTCCGCCGACGCCCGCCGACTGCACCCGGTGGAAGTCGTCAGCGACTACGAAAAGACCATCTTCGACGAGCTCGACCTGCTGCGCGAGGCCGCCAACGCCAGCCAGTTGCGTCGCAACTTCGAAGGTTCGGAACTGATGTACGTGCCCCAGGTGTACTGGGACTGGTGCCGCCCCAAGGTGCTGGTGATGGAGCGCATCTATGGCGTGCCGGTCACCGACCTTGCCACCCTGGCCGACCAGCGCACCGACATGAAGCTGCTCGCCGAGCGGGGCGTGGAGATCTTCTTCACCCAGGTGTTCCGCGACAGCTTCTTCCACGCCGACATGCACCCGGGCAACATCTTCGTCAGCACGGTCAAGCCCTGGAGCCCGCAGTACATTGCCATCGACTGCGGCATCGTCGGCAGCCTCACCTCCGAGGACCAGGATTACCTGGCACGCAACCTGATCGCCTTCTTCAAGCGCGACTACCGGCGCGTCGCCCAACTGCACATCGATTCAGGCTGGGTGCCGGCGCAGACCAAGGTCAATGAGTTCGAGGCGGCGATCCGTACCGTGTGCGAACCGATCTTCGAGAAGCCGCTCAAGGACATCTCCTTCGGCCAGGTGCTGATGCGCCTGTTCCAGACCGCCCGGCGCTTCAACATGGAAGTCCAGCCGCAGTTGGTCCTGCTGCAGAAGACCTTGCTCAACATCGAAGGCCTGGGCCGACAGCTCTACCCCGACCTGGACCTGTGGAGCACCGCCAAACCCTATCTGGAGCGCTGGATGCGTGATCGCATGAGCCCCAAGGCGGTGTTCGGCAACCTGCAAAGCCAGGTGGAACAACTGCCGCACCTGGCCGACATGACCCGCGACCTGCTCGAACGCCTGTCGCAACCGCACCTGAACGATCCACAGCTGCCGGAGCGCCGTCGCCAGGGCGACCGCTGGGCCTTGCGTCTGCTCGGTGCCGGCCTGCTCGGCGGTGGCGCCACCCTGGCGGCCGGGGCTGTCAGCCTCAGCGCGCCGGCAGCCTGGCCGGCCTGGCTGATGCTGGCGGCCGGGCTCTACCTGATCGTGCGCCAATAGCCAGCCGCGCGGCTGGCTGGCACACTAGCGCAAGGGGCCCGACACAGGCGCGGGTCCAGATTTGGAGTCGACGATGAAAGACTGGCTGGACGAGATCAAGTGGAACAGCGATGGCCTGGTGCCGGCGATCGCCCAAGACCACAAGACCGGACGCGTATTGATGATGGCCTGGATGAACCGCGAATCCCTGGCCCTGACCGCCGCCGAGCAACGCGCCATCTACTGGTCGCGCTCACGTGGCAAGCTGTGGCGCAAGGGCGAGGAGTCCGGCCATGTGCAGAAGCTGCATGAGATGCGCCTGGACTGCGATGCCGACGTGATCATCCTGATGGTCGAGCAACTGGGTCATATCGCCTGCCACACCGGCCGCGAGAGCTGCTTCTATCGCGTCTTCGAAGACGGCCAGTGGAAAACCGTCGACCCGGTCCTCAAGGACCCGGATGCCATCTACAGCGCAGGACACTGACATGAGCGACACCCTCAACCGCCTCGCCGAAGTACTCGAACAACGCAAGCAAGCGGCGCCTGACAGCTCCTACGTGGCCAGCCTGTATCACAAGGGGCTGAACAAGATTCTCGAGAAGCTTGGCGAAGAGTCCGTCGAAACCATCATCGCCGCCAAGGACGCCGCCATCAGCAAGGATTGCAGCGATGTCATCTACGAAACCGCCGACCTGTGGTTTCATAGCCTGGTGATGCTCAGCGCGCTGGGCCAGCACCCCCAGGCCGTGCTCGATGAACTGGAGCGCCGCTTCGGTCTTTCCGGGCATGACGAGAAGGCCGCACGCCAGCCTTCTGCCTGATGTATTCCCTGGGCGCAGCGCGTCCCTGTGGGAGCGGGTTTACCCGCGAAGAATGCAACGCGGTGTATGGCTCCGGCTTTGCCGGTGCTCGCGGGTGAACCCGCTCCCACAGGGACCGCGCTGCCAGAAAAATTCGCTGTACCTGTAAATTTCAGGAGTACGAAATGGGCATTTTTGACTGGAAACACTGGATCGTCCTGCTGGTTGTCGTGGTCCTGGTCTTCGGCACCAAGAAGCTGAAGAACCTGGGCAGCGACCTGGGCGAATCGATCAAGGGCTTTCGCAAGGCCATGAACGAGGAGGAAAACAAACCGGCCGAGCAAACCCCACCACCGGTCCAGCCCGCCGCTCCCGTGCAGAACACCGCCCAACAGCCCCAGGGCCAGACCATCGAAGGCCAGGCCCAGCCGGTCCAAGAGCCGCAGCGGAAAGACTGACCCATGTTCGGCATCAGCTTCAGCGAGCTGCTGCTCGTCGGCCTGGTCGCCCTGCTGGTGCTCGGTCCCGAGCGCCTGCCCGGCGCCGCGCGTACCGCAGGCCTGTGGATCGGTCGGCTCAAGCGCAGCTTCAACGCCATCAAGACCGAAGTCGAGCGCGAGATCGGTGCCGATGAAATCCGCCGCCAGTTGCACAACGAGCAGATCCTGCAGATGGAGGAACAGGCCAAGCGCATCCTCGATCCGACCAGGCCTGCCACGCCGTCCATCGGCAGCAGCGAAACACCGGCGGCGCCCCCTGCAGCCCCTGGCAGCAGCGCCCCGGTTTCCCCAGCCGCCCCCACTGAGCCGCCGCAGCCGCCACGAGCCCCATGAGCGATAGACCGGAACACGACCAGCCGATGCCGCTGGTCTCGCACCTGACCGAACTGCGCACCCGCCTGCTGCGCTGCGTAGCCGCCATCTTCCTGATCTTCGCCGGGCTGTTCTCCTTTGCCCAGCAGATCTACACCCTGGTCTCGGCCCCCCTGCGCTCGCACTTGCCGGCCAATGCGACGATGATCGCCACCGATGTGGCGTCGCCGTTCCTGACGCCGTTCAAGCTGACGATGATCGTCTCGCTGTTCCTGGCCATCCCGTTCATCCTCCAGCAAATCTGGGGCTTCATTGCACCGGGGCTGTACCGCCACGAAAAGCGCATCGCCATTCCATTGCTGGTTTCGAGCATCATCCTGTTCTATGCCGGCATGGCGTTCGCCTATTTCCTGGTGTTTCCGCTGATTTTCGGTTTCTTCGCCAGCGCAACGCCCGAGGGCGTGTCGATGATGACGGATATCTCCAGTTACCTGGACTTCGTCATGACCCTGTTCTTCGCCTTCGGCGTCGCCTTCGAGATCCCGGTGGCGGTGGTGCTCTTGGTGTGGATCGGCGTGGTCGATGTGCAGTACCTGAAGAAGGTCCGCCCCTACGTCATCATCGGCTGCTTCGTGGTCGGCATGATCCTGACCCCGCCGGACATCTTCTCCCAGACCCTGCTCGCCGTGCCCATGTGGATGCTCTTCGAGGTCGGTGTGCTGTGCGGCAGCCTGATCCGCAAGCGCAGCCAGGCCGAAGAAGCGGCCTCGGATGACCATAACGACCAACCGCCAGCGACCCAACCGTGAACCTGCTGTTACTGGAAGAGGCAGATTTCATCGCGGCCGACCGCGTAGTGCTGGCCGACCGGCGCTTCACCCATATGCAGGAAATCCATGGCGTCGAAGTGGGCGATACCCTGCGCGTCGGTCAGGTCAATGGCCGGATGGGCAAGGCCACGGTGCTGCGCCTGGCAGGCCACGAGGCCGAGCTGCAAGTGGCCTTCGACCAGCCGCCACCGTCCAAGCTGCCGCTGACCCTGGTGCTGGCCGTGCCACGCCCGAAAATGCTTCGTCGCCTGTTCCAGACCGTCGCCACCCTGGGGGTGCCCCGGCTGATCCTGGTCAACAGCTACAAGGTCGAGAAGAGCTTCTGGCAGACCCCCTTCCTGAACCCCGAGACGATCCGCGAGAACCTGATCCTGGGCCTTGAGCAGGCACGCGACACCGTGCTGCCCGAGGTCATCATCGAGAAGCGGTTCAAGCCCTTCGTCGAAGACCGTCTGCCCGCCATCGCCGCCGGCACCCTTGGCCTGGTCGCTCATCCAGGCCCCTACCCGGCCTGCCCACGCGCCGTGGAGTCGCCAGTGACCCTGGCCATCGGCCCGGAAGGCGGGTGGATCCCCTACGAAGTCGACCTGCTGGGCAAAGCAGGCCTGGCGCCGGTGCAACTGGGCGATCGTATCCTGCGCGTGGAGACCGCCGTGACGGCATTGCTGTCGCGAATTTTCTGACGAGCGGGTCAAGCACCGCCCATCAAGTTTCCCCCGGGCAAGCCGATGGCCTTGGAAGCATGACAAAATGCTACCAAGCTACCGGGGGAGTGAAGCATGTATCGATGGTTTGCCCAGTCTCTGGGGAACATGAGCGTCAATCGCAAGTTGGGCTTTGGCTTCGGCCTGGTGTTGCTGCTGACCCTGGCGATTACCGCCACAGGCTGGACCGGCATCGACAATGTCACCCACCGCGGCGACAAGCTGGGCAACATTTCACTGATCTACCAGAGCACCCAGGATCTGCGTATAGCCCGCCTGAACTATACGACCCGTCACGATCAGGCCTCGCTCACCGAACTGGACACAACCCTGAACAAGCTCGAGAAGCAAGTGCAATCGATGCTTGGGCAGATCGAACAGCCTGTCGACCACCAGCGTCTGCAACAGCAATTGGAGGCTGTGCGCCAATACCGCCAAGGCTTCGAGCAGCTCAAGCAAGCCGACCAGCGCCGCTCGACGCAACCTGACAGCGCACAAACCGCCAGCGAGCAGGCCCTACAGCACATGGCCGCGCAAGGCACTGTGCTGCTGGAATCCAGCGAAGCCATGACCGAGTCGCAAACCAAGGTCCGCGATGATGGCACCCGCCAAGCCAAGCGCATGCTGGCCGGCGCCACCGCCTTGGCGCTGCTGCTTGGCCTGCTGGCAGCCTGGACCATCACTCGCCAGATCATCGTACCGCTGCGCCAGACCCTCGCCGCCGCCGAGCGTGTGGCCAGTGGCGACCTCAGCCAAGACGATCAACCGATCGAGCGCCATGACGAGCTGGGGCAGTTGCAAGCCAGCATGCAGCGCATGAACCAGGGGCTGCGCACGCTGATCAGCGGCATCGGCGACGGCGTTACCCAGATCGCCAGCGCGGCAGAGGAGCTGTCGGCGGTCACCGAACAGACCAGCGCCGGGGTCAACAACCAGAAAGTCGAGACCGATCAGGTCGCCACGGCCATGAACCAGATGACCGCTACGGTGCACGAGGTCGCCCGCAGCGCCGAGCAGGCGTCTGAAGCGGCGCTGATGGCCGACCAGCAGGCCCGTGAAGGCGATCGCGTAGTCGGTGAGGCGATTGCCCAGATCGAGCGCCTGGCCAGCGAAGTGGTCAACTCCAGCGAGGCCATGAACCAGCTCAAGGCCGAGAGCGACAAGATCGGCAGCGTGCTGGACGTGATCAAGTCGGTGGCCCAGCAGACCAACCTGCTGGCCCTCAACGCCGCCATCGAGGCCGCCCGCGCAGGCGAAGCCGGTCGTGGTTTCGCCGTGGTCGCCGACGAGGTGCGTAGCCTCGCCCAGCGCACCCAGCAATCGACCGAGGAGATCGAGGAGCTGATCGCCAGCCTGCAAAGCGGCACCCAGCGGGTCGCCGGGGTGATGGATGGCAGCCGCGCCCTGACCGACAGCAGCGTCGAACTGACCCGTCGCGCCGGAGGCTCTCTGGAAACCATCACCCGCACCGTCTCGTCGATCCAGGCGATGAACCAGCAGATCGCCACGGCAGCGGAACAACAGAGCGCCACGGCTGAAGAGATCAACCGCAGCGTGATGAACGTGCGCGATATCTCCGACCAGACATCGGCGGCCAGCGAAGAGACGGCAAGCTCCAGCGTCGAATTGGCGCGGTTGGGGACGCACCTTCAGGGGCTGGTCGCACGCTTCCGGCTGTAAAGCAGCTGCACGCTGCGAGCTCAAGAAAAAGCCGAACGGAGATACGTTTCAATATCTCGGTTCGGCTTTTTCTTGCCGCTTGCCGCTTGCAGCGCCTTAAAGCACCTGACGCAGGAACGCCTGGGCGCGCAGGTCCTTGGGCGCCGCGAAGAACTGCTGGGGCGGGGAATCTTCGAGCAACTTGCCGTGATCGAAGAACAGCACGCGATCGGCCACTTCACGGGCAAAGCCCATCTCGTGGGTCACGCAGACCATGGTCATGCCTTCCTGGGCCAAGGTCTTCATCACATCCAGCACCTCGCCGACCATTTCCGGGTCCAGCGCCGAAGTGGGTTCATCGAACAGCATGACCTTCGGCTCCATCGCCAAGGCACGGGCGATCGCCACCCGCTGCTGCTGGCCGCCAGAGAGGCGCGAGGGGTACTCGTTGGCCTTCTGGGCGATGCCGACCTTCTCCAGCAGCGCACGCGCCTTGGCTTCGCGCTCGGCCTTGCCACGCTTGCGCACCACCTTCTGGGCCAGGCACAGGTTCTCCAGCACCGTCATGTGCGGGAACAGGTTGAAATGCTGGAACACCATGCCGACTTCACGGCGGTAGGCGTTGATGTCGGTCTTCGGGTCGTCCAACTGAAGGCCATCGATGGAGACATGGCCATCGTCGAAATGCTCCAGGCCGTTCAGGCAACGCAGGAAGGTGGACTTGCCAGAGCCCGACGGGCCGAGCACCACCACCACCTCGCCCTTGGCCACGCGCGTGGTGACGTTGTCCACCGCCCGCACCACCTGGCCACGGGTGTCGAAGACTTTTACCAGATCACGGACTTCAATCACTTTGCGCAAGCCTCCGCTCGAGCCGGCTGGCAATGTGCGACAGCGGCAGGTTGATCAGCAGGTACAGGCCTGCCACGCAGAACCAGATCTCGAAGGTCGAGAACGAAGTGGTGATGGCCTCACGGCCGCTCTTGGTCAGTTCGGTGATGGCGATCACCGAAACCAACGAGGTGTCCTTGACCAGGCTGATGAACTGCCCGGCCAGCGGTGGCAGCACGCGCTTGAACGCCTGGGGCAGGATCACGTGGCGCATCGACTGGCTGGCATTGAGGCCCAGCGAGCGGGCCGCCTCGTTCTGCCCTTTGGCGATGGACTGCACGCCGGCGCGCACGATCTCGGCCACATAGGCGCCGGTGAACAACGCCAGCGCCGCCACCCCGGCGAACTCCCGGGACAGGTTGAGCACGGTGCCGATGAAGAAGTAGAAGATGAAGATCTGCACCAGCAACGGCGTGCCGCGCACCAGTTCGACATAGACGGTGGAGAGGTCGCGCAAGGTTGGGTTGTTCGACAACCGGCACAGGCCAGCAAACAGGCCGATCACCAGGCCCAGGGCACCGGACACCACCGAGATCCACAGGGTGGTCCACAGGCCCCAGGTCAGGGGGCCGATGGCCCACTGGCGCGTCACGCCTATCTGGTCGCCTTCGGCGACGTCATCGCCACGGCTCAGCATCAGGCTGTCCTTGGCGACGCTGACGACCTGCTGGCCGCCACTTTCATCCTTGAGCGTGACGCGGGCGGTGTCGCCCGAAAGGGTAATCTCTTCGACCGTGCCGTTCTCGGCGGCGCGCTGCGCCTCCTCGGCCTGGTAGGCGAAATACTGAGGGACGCGGTTCCAGCGCCACTCATAGGAAATCATCGAAGTGGCCAGATAGAGGCTGAACGCCAGCCCCACCAGGACCAGCGCGGTCAAACCGTGCCAGGGCCACTGGGCTTTCTTGTGTTTGATCACTTGGGGTACTTCCGTAAAAGCGAACGCGCAGGGTTTGCCTGCGCGTCGGTGTGATAAAGCCGGGCTTGTGGCCTGGGCCTTATTCCATTTCCTTCAGCCAATCTTTGTTCTTGAACCACTTGTCGTGAATACGATCGTAGGTCCCGTCGTTCTTGATCTGGTGCAGGAAGTTGTTGATGAAGTTGATGCTGTCGTAGTCGCCTTTCTTCAGGCCGAAGGCCAGCGGCTCGTAGGTGAAGGGTTCTTCGAGGAACAGCAGCTTGCCAGCGCCGGCCTTGTCGACCGCTACCACGTTGTAGGGTGCGTCGTAGACGAAGGCGTCGGCCTTGCCGTTGACCACGTCCATCACGCCTTCCTGCTCGTTGTCATAGCCGTGGTACTTGGCCTTGCTGATGAGCTTCTTGGAGACCATCTCGCCGGTAGTGCCGAGCTTGGAGGTGATGCGGTATTTCTCGTTGTTCAGGTCTTTGTAGGACTTGATCTCACCCGCCAGTTCCTTGCGGATCAGCAGGGTCTGGCCGACGACGATGAAGGGTTCGCTGAAGTTCAGGCGCAGGTTGCGTTCCTGGGTCAGGGTCATGCCGCTGCCGATCATGTCGAACTTGTCGGTCAGCAGGGCCGGGATGATGCCGTCATAGGCGGTGGAGACGGTTTCCAGCTTGACGCCCATGGACTTGGCCATGGCCTTGAGGATGTCCACCTCGAAGCCGATGATCTCGCCACGCTTGTTGGTCATTTCGAAGGGCATGTAGGTAGGGTCCATGCCGACCCGCAAGGTGCCGCGTTTGACGGCGTCTTCAATGGCGCCCGCCTGGGCGGCGGTAACGGCGACCAGTGCGGTGACACCGACCAGCAGTCGCGACAGGTATTTCTTCATCATTACCAGGTCCCCTAGCAAAGAAAGTGCGAATTTTATTGTTGGATTGGGCCCGAAGACCGAAACGCAATGTCGGAATGGATGCTAACGCATGCGCGGCCAGGGACCTAGAGTCGTGGGGGACTTTGTTGGCCAAAATGAGGGGGACGAGGGCTTAGCCCTCGGTCGCGGCACAAGGCCGCACCTACAGGGGGGTTGCGAATGACTGTAGGTACGGCCTTGTGCCGAGATGGGCCGCAAAGCGGCCCTTGGGAGGCATCAGGCGCCGACGAGCGAGGGCTGGGCCTGATTGTCCGGGTGCAGCGGCAGCAGCGGCGAGTGTGGATCGTTGGTAATGGAACTGCGCCATACCCCGATCCAGGCCTCGTTGTTCGATGCCCACACCTGCTCGTGCAGGCGCGACAGCGCCACCGGGTCGCTCAGCAGTGCCAGGCGGGTGTTGCCGTCCAGGCCCTGGGGCCCGACTTCCAGGGCCTTGCTCACACGCTCGATGCGCAATGCCTCGATCGGCGCGGCCTGGCCATGGCGAGCAGTGGCCATGGCGCAGGCCAGGGCGTTCTGCCGTGGGTCGACCACCGCACGGACGAAACCGTCGTGCAGGGCATGCCAGCGGTTCTCGTGGGTGTACTGGTCGGTCGCCAGCAGCTCCTGCGGAGTCGCGTACTCCTCAGGGATGAGGAACAGCTTCTCGTCCTTGGCCGCCAGGCCCAGGCGCGTACGGCTGGAAATCACCGACACCGGGATCGACAGCACGAGCGAGCCCACGATCGGCGCCAACCACCACAGGAAGCTTGGGTTCAGCCAAGCCACCAAGGCGGCCCAGGCAATGCCCAGCAACGTCTGCGGGCCATGGCGGCGAGCGGCCTCGCTCCACGGCGTGGAGTCGTCGTCACGCTGCGGCGAGTTCCAGGTCGCCGCCCAGCCGAGAAACGCGGCCAGCACGAAGCGGGTGTGGAAGATCATCCGCACCGGCGCCAGCAGCATGGAGAACAGCATCTCGATCAGCATCGACAAGGTGACCTTGATGCGACCACCGAATGCCGTGGCGCCCTTGGCCCAGATCAGGATGACGCTGAGCAGCTTGGGCAGGAACAACAGCACGACGGTGGTGGAGAACAGCGCGATGGCCTTCTCTGGATGCCATTGCGGCCACAGTGGGTAGAGCTGGAACGGCTCGATGAAGTACTGCGGCTCCATCAGCGTGTTGGTCGCCAGCAACGCGGTCGAAAGCACCAGGAAGAAGAACCACAGCGGCGCCGACAGGTACGACATGACGCCGGTCAGGAACACCGCGCGGTGCACCGGGTGCATACCCTTGACCAGGAACAGGCGGAAGTTCATGAGGTTGCCGTGGCACCAGCGACGGTCGCGCTTGAGCTCATCGAGCAGGTTCGGCGGCAGCTCTTCGTAGCTGCCCGGCAGGTCGTAAGCGATCCACACGCCCCAGCCGGCACGGCGCATCAGCGCGGCTTCGACGAAGTCGTGGGAGAGGATCGCACCGGCGAACGCCCCCTTGCCCGGCAAAGGCGCCAGGGCGCAATGCTCGATGAAGGGCTTCATGCGGATGATCGCGTTGTGCCCCCAGTAGTGCGATTCACCCAACTGCCAGAAGTGCAGGCCGGCGGTGAACAGCGGGCCATAGACGCGGGTGGCGAACTGCTGCAGGCGGGCGTAGAGGGTGTCCATGCCCGAGGCCTTCGGCGCGGTCTGGATGATGCCAGCGTCCGGGTTGGCCTCCATCAGACGTACCAGGCTGGTCAGGCATTCGCCGCTCATGACGCTGTCGGCGTCGAGCACGACCATGTACTTGTACTCGCCACCCCAGCGACGGCAGAAGTCATCCAGGTTGCCGCTCTTGCGCTTCACGCGGCGACGGCGACGGCGATAGAAGATATGGCCAAAGCCTTTGGCCTCGCGGCATACATCCAGCCAGGCCTGTTGCTCGGCCACAGCGATGTCGGTGTCGTTGGTGTCGCTGAGCACGAAGAAATCGAAGCGATCCAGGTCACCGGTGGCGGCCACCGACTCGAAGGTGGCCCGCAGACCGGCGAAGACCCGTGGCACGTCTTCGTTGCAGATCGGCATGACCAACGCAGTACGCGTCTGTGGCGCGATCGGCTCGTTGCCGGCGCTGCTGCCGGAGATGCGGTACTTGTCACGGCCGGTGAGCAGCTCGAGGAAGCCCATCAGCGCGGTCCAGAAGCCCGCCGACACCCAGCAGAACAGGATGCCGAAGAGGATGAGGATGGTCGTCTGCAGGGCATACGGCCAGACCTGAACGACCGACTCCCAGAACGACTGGGCCATGATTTCGTCGAGCGAGACGAACGACCAGCCCTGGTACGGCAGGATGCCCTTCATGTACCAGCCGGCCACGAGGGTCTGCCCGATCATCAAGGCCAGGAGAATATAGCGGCGCAGGGAACCGACCCGGCGCCAGCGGGCCGGTGGCAGCTCGCGCTTGGGCGGTTGCGGGGCATTGGTGCGCCCGGTGAGCCGACGCCACATGCGCACCAGGATGTTGGTACGCCATGGCTCGGGGACCACACGGGTGCGCTTGATCGGCGGCGCGATCTTCAGGCACAGCCGACCGCTGCCGTCGACGCCAAGCATTTCGGCGTCTTCGAGTTCGGCGGCGCTGCCCACGGTCAGGCGCGGGCCAACCGAGGCCTGCACGGCCTCGGCGGAGTTGGCGGCCGGTTGGGCCGCCAGGCGTTGGTGCAGCTCGCTGAACGACTGGCAGCTGGCGAGTTCCGCGCGCTGCTCATCGCTCAGTGGGAGGTGGGCCAGGTACTCGCCAAGCGATTCTGGCCGTGCGCTTGAGTTACTCATCGGCAGGCAACTGATAGCTCCAGGTCTCGGTCATCACTTTTTCGGTGGTGGCCGGTGCCCCGTTGGTGGGTGCCGCATCGGCGGCAGGTTGTTCAGCCTTGGCGGCTTTCTCGGCCTTGGCGTGCTTGGCTGCGGCCTTGTCCTGCTTGCCTTCCTTGGCCGGTTTGGCCGGTTCCACCGGAACGTCACGCACCAGTGCGGCGCGCATCTCGGTGGACTTGCTCGGATCCTTGACCTTCAGTCGCAAGGTCAGGCGCCAGCCCTTGGTTTCAGGGTTATAGCGCAGATTGTTCTCGACCACCTCGGCGTTGTCGCCAACGCTGACCTGGCTGCGCAGGGCGGTGTCTTCCGGCAGGGCTGCCAGGGCCGGGCCTTCGAAGTCGACCAGGAAGGCCACGCTGCCATCGGCTTCGCGGATCAGGTTGGACTGCTTCACATCACCGGTGGAGCGCATGGTCTTCTTGACCCAGCCCAGCTCAGGCGAGTGCAGTTGGGACTCGTTGATGGTCCAGCGCAGGCGGTACTCGAAGTCCATCGGCTTGCCTGGTTCAGGCAGCTTCTCCGGGCTCCAGAAGGCGACGATGTTGTCGTTGGTCTCGTCGGCGGTCGGGATTTCGACCAGGTCGACGGTGCCCTTGCCCCAGTCGCCACGCGGTTCTACCCAGGCGCTTGGACGCTTCTGGTAGTTGTCGTCGAGGTCTTCGTAGACGCTGAACTCACGCTGGCGCTGCAGCAGGCCGAAACCGCGTGGGTTCTCCACGCTGAAGCTGCTCACGGCCAGGTGCTTGGGGTTGTTCAGCGGGCGCCACAGCCATTCGCCGTTGCCCGCGTGGATCGACAGACCTTCGGAGTCGTGCAGGGCCGGGCGGTAGTTGAGAACCTTGGACGGCTGGTTGGCACCGAACAGGAACATGCTGGTCAGCGGGGCAACGCCCAGGCGGCTGACATGGTCACGCAGGAAGACCCTGGACTTGACGTCCAGCAGGGTATCGCTGCCCGGACGCAGGGTCAGCTTGTAGGCGCCGGTGGAGCGTGGCGAATCCAGCAGGGCGTAGATCACCAGGTGCTTGTCGGTCGGCTTTGGCTTTTCGACCCAAAACTCGGTGAAGCGCGGGAATTCCTCGCCCGACGGCAGTGCGGTGTCGATGGCCAGGCCACGGGCCGACAGGCCATAAACGTGGCCCTTGCCGACGACACGGAAATAGCTGGCGCCAAGCAGGGTCATGATCTCGTCCTGCTTGTCAGCCTTGTTGATGGGGTAAAGCACGCGGAAACCGGCATAGCCGAGGTTTTCGACGGTCTTGGGGTCGTGAGGGACGTCACCGAATTCGAAGCGGCTCGGGTCGTACTTGATTTCCTCGACCTTGGTGGCGGTGACCTGATTGATCTTCACCGGGGTGTCGAAGTGCATGCCCTGGTGGTAGAAGGACAGCTTGAACGGTGTCTGGTCCTTGGCCCACTCAGCCTTGTCCTGGAGGAAGCGGATTTTCTGGTAGTCCCCGAACTTCATGTCACGGAAGACCGCGGGCAGGTTGCTCTTCGGTGCTTCGTACTTCTGACCGGCGAGATCCTTTGCCTTGGCTGCAACATCGTCAAGATTGAATGCCCAAAGCTGGCCAGCGCTCATCAGGCCAACCAGCGCGACGCCTGCCGCCAGGGCCTTGCGAAGCCGATTTCCGGGGATTCTTTGTGCAATACAGGGACTAACAATCACGAGCAACCCTCGCCGAAAACAGATCATGAAACCAACGGCCAGCGACCAATGCCGGGTTGGCGAGCACTGTTCGGACCCCGTAAGGGCGTAATGATTCCCCAAACGGTTCCAGACAGTGCTCGAGTCAGAGTGAAACGAGCCTACGAACGTAGGCTCACGCAGCGCGCGATTATCCAGCAGGGCGCGTTACAACGCATCAGGCTGAAACAACTATTTATCGTCCAAACCCACTTGTTTTCCTTCAAACAAGGGGTTTTTTAACCTCATATTTGTAACATAAATGTTACAGGGCCATCATTGACCAGATGCACCTGCATGTCCGCCCCGAACCGGCCGCTGGCGACATCGCCATAGGCAGCGCGAGCCTGCTCAAGAAGATAGTCGAATATCTCGGCACCGAGTGCTGGCGGTGCGGCGGTGGAGAAGCTCGGACGCATGCCGTTGCGGGTGTCGGCGGCCAGCGTGAACTGGGACACCAGCAGCAGGCCGCCGCCGATGTCCTTGAGCGACAGGTTCATCTTGCCCTGGGGGTCGCTGAATACCCGGTAGTTGAGCAATTTGTGCAGGAGCTTGTCGGCATGCTCGCGGGTATCTCCCGGCTCGACAGCCACCAGCACCAGCAGGCCCTGGTCGATCGAGCCGACGATCTCGCCGTCTACCTCGACGCGCGCGCCACGCACGCGCTGCAACAGCCCTTTCATGCTTCTTCCAGGGGCAGGTCAAGCAGGCGCCGGGCCATCTGGTCGGCGGCGCGCACCAGGGCGTCGGTGATGCCCGGTTCGGAGGCTGCGTGGCCCGCGTCGCGGATCACCTTCAGTTCGCTGTTGGGCCAGGCCTGGTGCAGGGCCCAGGCGTTTTCCAGCGGGCAGATCACGTCGTAGCGGCCATGCACGATCACCGCCGGGAGGTGGGCGATCTTCGGCAGGTCACGGATCAGCTGGTCCGACTCGAGGAAGGCATTGTTCATGAAGTAATGGCATTCGATGCGCGCGATAGACAGCGCGCGCTGCGGCTCGGAGAAGCGATCGACCACCAGGGGGTTGGGGCGCAGGGTCGCGGTACGACCTTCCCAGGTCGACCAGGCTTTGGCGGCGTGCATCTGGGCGATCTGGTCGTTGCCGGTCAGGCGCTTGTGGAAAGCCTTGACCAGGTCGCCGCGCTCTTCCGACGGGATCGGCGCGATGTAGTCCTGCCAGTAATCGGGGAACAGACGGCTGGCACCCTCCTGGTAGAACCACTGGATCTCCTGCGGACGGCACAGGAAGATGCCCCGAAGGATCAGGCCGTGGACGCGCTCGGGGTGGGTCTGGGCGTAGGCGAGCGCCAGGGTGGAACCCCAGGAGCCGCCGAACAGCACCCACTTGTCGATGCCCAGGTGCTTACGAATGCGCTCCAGGTCCTCGACCAAGTGCCAGGTGGTGTTGTTTTCCAGGCTCGCATGCGGGGTCGAACGGCCGCAGCCGCGCTGGTCGAAGGTGATGATGCGGTACAAGGCGGGGTCGAAGTAGCAGCGGCTCTGGGCATCGCAACCCGCACCCGGGCCACCGTGGATGAACACCACTGGCAGACCTTCTGGCGATCCGCTTTCGTCTACATACAGCACATGCGGTGCTTCCACGGCCAGATCGTGCCGGGCGTAGGGTTTGATCTGCGGGTACAGGGTCTGCATTGCGCACTCCGTGTGAGGATTTAATCTGCCGCTTGGCATCATAAACCTGAATTGCGCTTTGAGCATGTGTCGCGGTGAAACAGGTCGATTTGTGCAGGCGCAGCTCGCCGGTAAACCCGCCCCCACAGGTCTGGCGATGAACCTGTGGAAGTGGGTTTACCCGCGAACAGGACAGTGGACTTACCGCCCGTAGTGCTCCCTGCCCCAGGCCAGGACGGTTTCGAGCAATTGCTTGAGCACCACCTGGGTAGGCTGCGCCAGGTCTGCGCGGTACTCGAACGGCTCGACCTCTTCCATGTAGGTGCTCTGCGCCAGCTCCAGTTGCACCGCATGGATGTGATTCGCCGGGTCGCCGTAGTGACGGGTGATGTGCCCACCCTTGAAGCGCCCGTTGAGCACCGAGGTGTAGCCCTGGGCCTGGGCGCAGACATCTCTCAGGCGCTCGGCCAGGACCGGGTCGCAACTGGCGCCATTGAAGGTGCCGAGGTTGAAATCCGGCAGCTTGCCCTCGAACAGGTGCGGGATGACCGAGCGGATCGAGTGGGCATCCCACAACAAGGCATAGCCGTGAATCTCACGCAGGCGCGCGAGCTCCTGACGAATCGTGTCGTGGTAAGGCCGCCAGATCTGCTCCAAATAGCCCTTGCGCTCATCGGCAGAGGGTTCCTGGCCTGCCTTGAACAACGGCTCGCCCTCGAACAGCGTCGCCGGGTAAAGGCCCGTGGTGGCGCCAGCGTACAGCGGCTTGTCGTCATCCGGGCGATTCAGGTCGATGACGAACCGCGAATACTGCGCGGCCACCACGCTGGCACCCAGCTCCTGTGCGAAATCGTACAACCGTGGGATGTGCCAGTCGGTGTCCGGCAGGCTGCGCGCCTGTTCGACCAGGCCGTCGCGCACGGCGTCGGTCAGGCCCAGGCCTGCATGGGGCATGCTGATCAACAGCGGCAGTTGGCCTTGGTGAAAACTCAATACCTTGTCCATGTGCCCTCGCTCAGTTGGATATCTCATGGCCCAGGCGCACCACGCGCTTGGGCAGGTCGCCGCCGAGCCAGTAGCTCAGATCCGCAGGACGCTCGATCTGCCAGGCAATGAAGTCCGCGACCTTGCCCACCTCCAGCGAACCGTGGCTCTCGCCCAGGCCCAGGGCCGTGGCCGCATGCACGGTCACGCCCGCCAGGGCCTCTTCAGGCGTCATGCGGAAGCACGTGCAGCCCATGTTCAGCATCAGCCGCAGCGACAGCCCTGGCGAGGTGCCTGGGTTGAGGTCGCTGGCCAGGGCGATCTTCACGCCATGACGACGCAGTGCGTCCATCGGCGGCAGCTGGGTTTCCCGCAGGAAGTAGAACGCGCCCGGCAGCAGTACGGCGACGGTGCCGGCCTCGGCCATGGCGATGGCATCTTCCTCGGTCATGAATTCCAAATGGTCGGCCGACAGCGCCTGGTAGCGCGCCGCCAGGCTCGAGCCGTGCAACGACGACAATTGCTCGGCATGCAGCTTGACCGGCAGGCCCAGCTCGCGTGCCTTGACGAAGACCTTCTCGACCTGAGCCGGCGAGAACGCCAGGTGTTCGCAGAAGGCGTCCACGGCGTCCACCAGGCCTTCCTCGGCCAGGGCCGGGAGCATGTCGTCACAGATGTGCGCGATGTAGTCATCCGCCCGGCCGGCGTATTCCGGCGGCAAGGCGTGGGCGGCAAGGCAGGTGCTGCGCACGGTCAGTGGCAGCTCCTCGCCCAGGCGCCGGGCGACCTTGAGCATCTTGCGCTCGTTGCCCAGGTCCAGGCCGTAGCCGGACTTGATCTCCAGGGTGGTCACGCCATCGCGCATCAACGCCTTGACCCGCTGACGGGCACTGGCCAGCAGTTCGTCTTCGCTGGCCGCGCGGGTCGCCCGCACGGTGCTGGCGATACCGCCGCCGTTGGCGGCGATCTCGGCATAGCTGACGCCCTGCAGGCGCTGCTCGAACTCACCGCTGCGATTGCCGCCGAACACCGCGTGGGTGTGGCAGTCGATCAGGCCAGGGGTGACCCAGGCGCCACCCAGGTCCACCGTGCGCTCGGCATCGACCGAGGGTACCTCGCCACGCGGGCCGATCCATTCGATCAACCCGGCGTTGGTGACGATCGCAGCGTCCTCGATGATCGAGTACAGGCCTTGGGCCATGGTCGCCACGTGGCAGTGCTGCCAGAGGGTTCTCATAAGCGTTCTCCGTGACTAGCGGTGCAGCTCGACCGGCTCGCGGACCCGTTGGCCCTGCCCTGCCCGTGGCTTGCACCACAGCAGGTAGGAGGCCACCAGGAACACCACCCAGATCACGCCGACGATCAACGCGGCCTGAGTGTCCGGGAAGTAGCCGAGCACACCAAAGATGAACAACATGAAGGCAATGGCCATTGCCGGCCCATAAGGCCAGAACGGCACCGGGAACTTCAGCTCGGCGATCTGCTCGCGAGTCATGCTGCGGCGCATGGCCACCTGGCTCATCAGGATCATCAGCCATACCCACACAGTGGCGAAGGTGGCGATCGAGGCGATCAGCAGGAACACGTTCTCGGGGATCACGTAGTTCAGCACCACACCGATCAGCAGCGCAGCGCCCATCACCAGCACGGTCATCCATGGCACGCCGTGCTTGGACAGCTTGCCGAAGCTGCGAGGCGCGTGGCCTTGCTGGGCCAGGCCGTACATCATGCGGCCAGCGCCGAAGATGTCGCTGTTGATGGCCGAGACGGCTGCCGAAATCACCACGATGTTCAGCACCGCAGCCGCCGAGCCGATACCCAGGTTGTTGAAGATCTGCACGAACGGGCTGCCTTGGCTGCCGATCTGCGGCCAGGGGTACAGGCTCATCAGCACGAACAGGGTCAACACGTAGAACAGCAGGATACGCAGCGGGACCGCGTTGATCGCTTTGGGGATGACGCGCTGTGGGTCTTTCGCTTCACCGGCAGTGACGCCGATGATCTCGATGCCGCCGAAGGCGAACATCACGACCGCGAAGCAGGCGATCAGGCCGCTGATGCCGTTGGGCATGAAGCCGCCATGGCTGATCAGATTGCTCACACCGACGGTGGTGCCGGGGGTGGCCTGGCCCATGCCGAAAATCATGATGCCGAAGCCTGCCAGGATCATCGCCACGATGGCGCCGACCTTGAGCAGGGACAGCCAGAACTCCATTTCACCGAAGACCTTGACGTTGCACAGGTTCAGGCCGCCGATGATGAAGACGATGCCCAGCACCCAGATCCACCGAGCCACTTCCGGGAACCAGAAGCCCATGTAGATCCCGAACGCGGTGACATCGGCGATGGCAACGATGACCATCTCGAAGGCGTAGGTCCAGCCGAGGATGAAGCCCGCCATGGGGCCGAGGTAGGCACTGGCATAGTGCCCGAAGGAGCCGGCTACCGGGTTGTGCACGGCCATCTCGCCAAGGGCGCGCATGACCATGAAAACCGCCGCACCACCGATCAGATAAGCCAGCAATACTGCCGGGCCGGCCATCTGGATGGCCGAGGCCGAGCCGTAGAACAGCCCGGTACCGATCGCGGAACCGAGCGCCATGAAACGAATGTGCCGGGCCGACAGCCCGCGCTTGAGACCTTCTTGCATTTCGTACCCTTATTATTGTTCTGGCCGTAACTGCTAAAGGGCCGCTTTGCCTCCCATCGCAGGCTTCGCCAGCGCCTTGAGGGCGCCGCTGAAGCCTGCGATGGGCCGCAAAGCGGCCCCAATGGCTTTACAGACTCGGCAGTACGCCAGCTGGCAGCAGGCCGGTCAGGCAACCTTTGGCCAGCAGCTCGGCGGCCGCTTCGATATCGGGTGCGAAGAAGCGGTCACGGTCGTAGTGCGGGACTTCGCGGCGCAGGGCCTGACGGGCCTGCTCCAGTTTGGCGGAGGTCTTCAGGCCTTCGCGCAGGTCCAGGCCCTGGCAGGCGCCCAGCCACTCGATGGCAAGAACGCCACGGGTGTTTTCGGCCATTTCCCACAGACGCTTGCCGGCAGCCGGCGCCATGGAGACGTGGTCTTCCTGGTTGGCGGAGGTCGGCAGGCTGTCGACGCTGTGCGGATGCGACAAGGCCTTGTTCTCGCTGGCCAGGGCGGCAGCGGTGACCTGAGCGATCATGAAGCCGGAGTTGACGCCACCGTTTTCCACCAGGAACGGAGGCAGCTGGGACATGTGCTTGTCCATCATCAGCGAGATGCGGCGCTCGCTCAGCGAGCCGATCTCGGCGATGGCCAGGGCGATGTTGTCAGCGGCCATGGCCACCGGTTCGGCGTGGAAGTTGCCGCCGGAGATGACATCGCCTTGAGCGGCGAAGACCAGCGGGTTGTCCGACACAGCGTTGGACTCGATCGCCAGGACTTCGGCGGCCTGGCGCAACTGGGTCAGGCAGGCGCCCATGACTTGCGGCTGGCAACGCAGGGAATACGGATCCTGCACCTTGCCGCAGTTTTCGTGGGAGCGGGACACTTCGCTGGAGTCGCCCAGCAGATCGCGGAAGCAGGCTGCGGTGTCGATCTGGCCGCGCTGGCCACGGACTTCGTGGATGCGTGCATCGAACGGCGAGCGCGAGCCCAGAGCCGCCTCGACGGTCAGGCCGCCACAGGCGATGGCTGCGGCGTACAGGTCTTCGGCGTGGAACAGGCCACGCAGGGCATAGGCGGTGGACGCCTGGGTGCCGTTGAGCAGGGCCAGGCCCTCTTTCGCAGCCAGGGTCAGCGGCTCCAGGCCCGCGACCGCCAGGGCCTCGGTGGCAGGCAGCCATTGGCCTTTGTAACGGGCCTTGCCTTCGCCCAGCAGTACCAGCGACATGTGCGCCAGCGGTGCCAGGTCGCCGGAGGCACCGACCGAGCCCTTGAGCGGGATGTGTGGATAGACTTCGGCGTTGACCAGGGCGATCAGCGCGTTGATGACCTTGCGACGGATGCCGGAGAAACCACGGCTGAGGCTGTTGATCTTCAGGACCATGATCAGACGCACCAGGTCGTCGTCCAGCGGCGCGCCGATGCCGGCGGCGTGGGACAGCACCAGGGAACGCTGCAGGTTTTCCAGGTCATGGCTGGCGATGCGGGTCGAAGCCAGCAGGCCGAAACCGGTGTTGATGCCGTAGGCGGTGCGGTCTTCGGCAATGATCTGCTCGACGCAGGCAACGCTGGCGTCGATGGCCTGGCCGGCGCTGGCATCCAGTTGCAGGCGCACTGGCGCTGCATGGATGGCACGTAGTTGGGCCAGGGTCAGGGTGCCGGGCTTGAGAGTCAGTTCGGTCACTTCGCTACTCCAATTCGCATGGGGCCCGCAGGCCCCTTCTTGTTATTCAGTATCAACGTTGTTCGGCAATTACCAAAGGAACGTCGATCAGCCCGTGATCATCGGCAGGTCCAGGCCCTGCTCCTTGGCGCAGTCGATGGCGATCTGGTAGCCGGCATCGGCGTGACGCATCACGCCAGTCCCTGGGTCGTTGGTCAGCACACGGGCGATACGCGCGGCTGCTTCGTCGGTACCGTCGCAGACGATGACCATGCCCGAGTGCTGGGAGAAGCCCATGCCCACGCCACCGCCGTGGTGCAGCGAAACCCAGGTGGCGCCGCCTGCGGTGTTGAGCAGGGCGTTGAGCAGTGGCCAGTCGGAGACCGCGTCGGAGCCATCACGCATGGCTTCGGTTTCGCGGTTCGGGCTGGAAACCGAGCCGGAGTCCAGGTGGTCGCGGCCGATGACGATCGGGGCGGACAGCTCGCCACTGCGGACCATTTCGTTGAACGCCAGGCCCAGCTTGGCGCGCAGGCCCAGGCCAACCCAGCAGATACGTGCCGGCAGGCCCTGGAAGCTGATGCGCTCGCGGGCCATGTCCAGCCAGCGGTGCAGGTGGGCGTCGTCCGGGATCAGCTCCTTGACCTTGGCGTCGGTCTTGTAGATGTCCTCGGCGTCACCGGACAGCGCCGCCCAGCGGAACGGACCGACGCCGCGGCAGAACAGCGGACGGATGTAGGCCGGCACGAAGCCTGGGAAGTCGAAGGCATTGGCCACGCCTTCTTCCTTGGCCATCTGACGGATGTTGTTGCCGTAGTCGAAGGTCGGCACGCCCATCTTCTGGAAGTCCAGCATGGCTTGTACGTGGACGGCCATGGACTGCTTGGCGGCCTTGACCACAGCGGCGGCGTCGGTCTGGGCGCGGTCGCGGTACTCTTCCCAGGTCCAGCCGGCTGGCAGGTAGCCGTTGAGCGGGTCGTGGGCGCTGGTCTGGTCGGTGACCATGTCCGGGCGCACGCCACGCTTGACCAGCTCTGGCAGGATTTCAGCGGCGTTGCCGTGCAGGGCGATGGAGATGGCCTTGCCTTCGGCAGTGTACTTGGCGATGCGCGCCAGGGCGTCGTCCAGGTCCTTGGCCTGCTCGTCCACGTAGCGGGTCTGCAGGCGGAAGTCGATGCGGCTCTGCTGGCATTCGATGTTCAGCGAGCAGGCGCCGGCCAGGGTCGCGGCCAGTGGCTGGGCGCCGCCCATGCCGCCCAGACCAGCGGTCAGGACCCACTTGCCGGTCAGGTTGCCGTTGTAGTGCTGGCGACCTGCCTCGACGAAGGTTTCGTAGGTGCCCTGAACGATGCCCTGGCTGCCGATGTAGATCCAGCTGCCGGCGGTCATCTGGCCGTACATGGCCAGGCCTTTGGCGTCCAGTTCGTTGAAGTGTTCCCAGTTGGCCCAGTGCGGCACCAGGTTGGAGTTGGCGATCAGCACGCGCGGAGCATTGGCGTGGGTCTTGAAGACGCCGACCGGCTTACCGGACTGGATCAGCAGGGTCTCGTCGTCTTCCAGGCGGGTCAGGGTCTCGACGATCTTGTCGTAGCACTCCCAGTTACGCGCGGCACGGCCGATGCCACCGTAGACCACCAGCTCCTTCGGGTTCTCGGCGACCTGAGGATCGAGGTTGTTCATCAGCATGCGCAGCGGCGCTTCGGTCAGCCAGCTCTTGGCGGTCAGCTTGTTGCCACGCGGGGCGCGGATTTCTACGTCACGGTATTTGTTGTTGTCAGTCACGGGAATGTCCTCTGCGGTCAGGTCGACGGCGGTTTGTCGATGTGAATATACAAACACATCTTTACTTGTATGTACAAGCATGGACAACCAAATTTTTAATACCGTTCCTCGGGAAGCCAGAAATACAAAGGGGCCGCTGCGCGACCCGATCGCGGCACAAAGCCGCTCCTACAAGGATTTGCGATCACCTGTAGGAGCGGCCTTGTGCTGCGATCGGGCTGCACAGCAGCCCCTTTTCACGATGCCCGATTAGCGCGACATCAATTCGATCAGACAGAACCGCCCTTGAACATCCAGCCCCAGCAACCCGTCGTTGCCTTCCAATTGCAGGCAATCATACAAGCCGAGCTGCTGCTTGGACTGTCCCGATACCGACACGTCCACATGCCCACTGGCAGCGAACAGCAACACCGTCGAGGCCGAGCTGAATATCCGACTGGTGCCGTCAAACCACTGCAACCGCGCCCGGTAACGTTGCGGCGCGTAGATCAGGTTGAAGTCGCGGATCGCGCCACCGAGCAGCTTGCAGCTGACCTGGCTTTCGCCACTGAAGGCAAAGGCGTCGAATGGCAGCAAGGGCCGGCTGGCCTGACCATCGACCAGCAGGCGCATGCCATCGCCCTGCAGCACGCTGATGATCCGCTGGTAGCCGGCAAAGGTGGAGAACCCGCCGGACTCCTCGATGTCGGCGATCGACAAGCGCCAGCCGAAGCCATCCAGGCCTTCGCCTGCGTCGCGGGTGATCTCTTCGGTGAAACCACCACCGTTCTTCCAAGGCATGCGCGGGTAGTCTTTGGCGCGCAGCAACTGCAACTGGGTCATTTACTGAATCGTCCTTCGAGGCGATGACGGGAACCGGGGTGGATCAGCCGCGCCGCGGTCACCGGCTGGCGACCGGACCAGGTGCGGCGGCGAATCAGCAAGCAAGGCTCGCCCTGCTCGATCTGTAGCAGGCGGCACTCCTCGGGCTCGGCGAGGATCGCTTCGACCACGTGCTCGCCCTCGGTCAGTGGCGCGACCTGCGAGAGGTAGGCATAGGGCGTCTGCTGGGTGAAGTCCTGCTTGAGGTAGTCCGGGGCGATCTGGGCGTTGACGTAGCGATCTTCGATCTGCACCGGCACGCCGTTCTCGTAATGCACGATCAGCGAATGGAACACCCGCTGGCCTTCGCGCATATCCAGGGCCAAGGCGCGCTCGGAACCGGCGGTCTCTTCAGTTAGGCGGATCACCTGGCAGCTATGCTGGTGACCACGGCCGGCGATTTCGTCGGCAATGTTGTTGACCTCGAACAGTGCCGAACGGCTCTTGGGCTCGGCGACGAACGTGCCCACGCCCTGCATGCGCACCAGCAGCCCTTCGGCGGTGAGTTCGCGCAGGGCGCGGTTGATGGTCATGCGGCTGAAACCCAGCTCGCTGACCAGTTCGCTCTCGGACGGGACCCGGTGATGCGGTGGCCAGCTGCCGTTTTCGATCTGCTGGACGATCATCTGCTTGACCCGGGCATAGAGCGGCGCCGGCCCTTCGCCCATCTGGGCAACCAGCGCGGAGACAGGAGGTGTCGGCACGGCGTTGAATCCTTGTGCAATTGATTGAGCGGTAGCTTGCCGCAGTTTACCCGGCAGGCAAACGCCTGTATATGTATATACAAGTTAAACAATAACAGGATTTCACCCGATGCCTGCCTTTTTCGCCGAACGCGCCCTGCTGCCCACAGGCTGGGCCAGCAATGTCCGCCTGGAAGTTGCCGAGGATGGCCGCCTGACCCATGTCGAGGCCGATGCCTCGGCAGAAGGCGCCGAGCGCCTGGGCGGCCCGCTGCTGCCGGGCATGCCCAACCTGCACTCCCACGCCTTCCAACGCGCAATGGCGGGCCTGGCGGAAGTGGCCGGCAACCCCAACGACAGCTTCTGGACCTGGCGTGACCTGATGTACCGCCTGGTGGGCCGCATCACCCCCGAGCAAGTGCAGGTCATCGCCCGCCAGCTGTACATCGAAATGCTCAAGGCCGGCTACACCTCGGTGGCCGAGTTCCACTACGTTCACCATGACCACAACGGTCAGGCCTATGCCGACCCGGCCGAGCTGTCGCTGCGCATCAGCGCCGCCGCCGCCGACACTGGTATCGGCCTGACCCTGCTGCCTGTGCTCTACAGCCACGCGGGCTTCGGCGGCCAGGCACCGAGCGAGGGCCAGCGCCGCTTCATCAACTCAAGCGACCAGTACCTGCGCCTGCAGGAGCGCCTCGCACCGCACCTGGCGGCACAACCGGCACAGCGCCTGGGCCTGTGCTTCCACTCCTTGCGCGCGGTCACCCCGGGGCAGATCGCCGAAGTGCTGGCCGCCAGCGATCAGGCGTGCCCTGTGCACATCCACATCGCCGAGCAGCAGAAGGAAGTCGATGATTGCCTGGCCTGGAGTGGTCGCCGCCCCCTGCAATGGCTCTATGAAAACGTCGATGTCGACGCGCGCTGGTGCCTGGTCCATGCCACCCACGCCGAGGCCGACGAAGTCAGCGCCATGGCTCGCAGCCGCGCCGTGGCAGGCTTGTGCCTGACCACCGAGGCCAACTTGGGCGACGGTATCTTCCCGGCCGTGGACTTCATGGCCCAGGGCGGGCGCATGGGCATCGGCTCGGACAGCCACGTTTCGCTCAGCGTGGTGGAAGAGCTGCGCTGGCTGGAATACGGCCAGCGCCTGCGCGACCAACGACGCAACCGACTGTATCGCGACGACCAGCCGATGGTCGGTCGCACCTTGTACGATGCAGCACTGGTCGGCGGGGCCCAGGCGATGGGCCAAGCGGTCGGCGAGCTGGCCGTCGGCAAGCGCGCCGATTGGCTGGTGCTCGATGGACAGGACCCTTATCTCGCCACGGCCAACGGCGATGCCATCCTCAACCGCTGGCTGTTCGCCGGGGGTGATCGCCAGGTGCGCGATGTGATGGTCAATGGACAGTGGGTGGTTCGCCAGGGGCGGCATGAACAGGAAGCCGAGAGCGCCCAGGCGTTCGTCGAGGTCCTGCGTCAGTTGCTCGACTAGCCGTATGGGGCTGCTGCGCAGCCCTTGAGCTTAGCGCCGTAGATGTGGACGCAACTGTCTTGTCTCGATCTGCAGGCTTGCGCTGGCAGCGTGTAGGAGCGGGTTTACCCGCGAACACGGGCCAAGCCCGTGTCATCCACCGCGTTGCCTGCGTCGCGGGTAAACCCGCTCCCACAAGGTTCGCCGCAAGCGTTCAAAGACAATGCATGTGTCGCGAAAGGGGCGCTAAGCGCCCCAATCTCAATGATCAGTGCGAAGCGACAATCTGCTTGTCCGAGGCACGCCAGATCAGACGGGTAGTGTCATAGCCTTGCTGGCGCGCCTTGGCCAGCAGGCTCTCGCGCTCCACCGCCGGAAGGGTCTGCGTCCGCGAGAGCAACCACAGGTATTTGCGGTCCGGGCTGCCGACGATCGCGGTGCGGTAGCGTTCGTCCACATACAGCACCCAGTACTCGCCCTTGGCCACGCCCGGCACCAGGTTCGTGAACCAATTGTTGAATTCCACCCACAGCCGGTCGTTGTGCCCCGGCTCTTGCGGCCAGGCAGAACCTTCGGCGCGCAGCCACTCGCCATCGAACATGCGGCAGCGGTTGAGCACACCCATCGTGCCATCGGGCCGCAGGTTGTAGTGCGCCTCGGACTGGGCGCAGTCACGCTGGAATGTCATCGGCAAGCGTGCCAACTCGTACCATTTGCCTTCATAGCGCTTGAGGTCGAGGTTACCGACAGTCTTGGGTACCAGCGGGTCGGTCGCGGAAGTGGCACAGCCGCCCAGAACGATCGCCGCGCAGAGCGCCAACAACAAGTGCAAACGCTTCATTTGAGACCCTGCCCGGAATAGATAAGGACTTTGTCGGCCGCGTACTGCACGCTGATGAAGCTCTTTTCGTCCCCCCAGGTGCAGCTGCTCATGCCCAGCGCCCCCGAACACTCGGCCGGCGTGCCGAGCAGTTGCTCCACCTCAGCCTTGCTCATGCCCGTCTTGAGCTTGGAATAGTTTTCCTGGTTGATCTTGCTGCAAGCGGTCAGGACGACGCACAAGGACAACAGGGCGAGGGAACGCAACGACATGAAGGGACACTCCTGGAGATGAAGGCACAGGCATGGTGGCCTGCAGACAGCTTAGAAGACAAAAAGCCGCCTCGGTTCCCTGCTCCCCTGGTTTTCACCCTACGCCATTGGTCGGCTGGTGCGCAGCGTGAGACGCTGATCACAGCCCGGAAACGATTGCGGGGCAGTTCACCCCCACGTCAGGCGTGGGAGCGATACTGCCCCGCAATCGATTCAAACGCTCAGAAGCGCGAGCCCGGCTCCAGCAGAAAGTCCATCTCCTCGCTGGTGCTCGGCCGTCCCAGCACCAGGTTGCGGTGCGGGAAGCGACCGAAGCGGGCGATCACCCGCCGGTGCTGCTCGGCGTAATCGAGGAAACCCTCGAACAACCGGGCATTGGCCTCGGGCTGCTCGTCGAGCAGCATCTGGTAGCGCTCGACACACAGGTTTTGCCAGTCCAGCACCTCGGCATGCTCCAGCACTAGCAGCACGAACACGCGCTGGATCGGCAGCAGCTGGTAGTCCCAGCCCTTCTGCAGACCCTGCATGGCGACCACTTGGGCACGACGGTCGCCATCGAAGGCGCGCGGCGTGTCACGGTGGATCATGCGCGGCAGCTGATCGAGCAGCAGAAGCAGCCCCAACCAGCCCTGGGGGCTCTGCTGCCACTCGTCCAGACCACCGGCCAGGGCATGCTCGACCAGTTCGCCGAAGTACTCACGGGCTTCGTCGTCATGGTGCTTGCCGAACCACAGCGAGCTCTTCTCGTCAGCCACGGCCTGGGGGCTGCTGCCCCATCCGAACCACCATTCCAGTAACGGCTGCCAAGGTGCGAGCATGACTTACTCCTTGTGGTAGGCGGTGACGCGCTCGACCTCTTCCTTCGAGCCGAGAATCACCGACACGCGCTGGTGCAGGCTCTCTGGCTGGATGTCGAGGATACGATCGTAACCGTTGGTGGACGCGCCGCCAGCCTGCTCGATGATGAACGACATCGGGTTGGCTTCGTACATCAGGCGCAGCTTGCCCGGCTTGCTCGGCTCGCGGGCATCGCGTGGGTACATGAACAGGCCGCCACGGGTGAGGATACGGTGCACGTCGGCCACCATCGAGGCGATCCAGCGCATGTTGTAGTTCTTCTTCAGCGGACCGGTCTCACCCGCCAGCAGCTCGCCCACGTAGCGCTGAACCGGGGCTTCCCAGTGACGCTGGTTGGACATGTTGATGGCGAACTCGGCGGTGCTCTCCGGTACGCGGATGTTCTCGTGGGTCAGGACGAAGCTGCCCAGTTCACGATCCAGGGTGAAGCCCTTGACGCCATTGCCCAGAGTCAGGATCAGCATGGTCTGCGGGCCGTAGATGGCGTAACCGGCGGCGACCTGCTGGGTGCCTGGCTGCAGGAAGGCTTTTTCGTTGAGGGTTTCGTTCTGGCTCAGGTATTCGTTAGGGCAACGCAGTACCGAGAAGATGGTGCCGACCGAAACGTTGACGTCGATGTTCGACGAACCATCGAGCGGGTCGAAGACCAGCAGGTAGGCGCCTTTGGGGTATTTGCCCGGGATCTGGTAGGCGTTGTCCATTTCTTCGGAAGCCATGCCGGCCAGGTGGCCACCCCATTCGTTGGCTTCGAGCAGGATGTCGTTGGAGATGACGTCCAGCTTCTTCTGCACTTCGCCCTGCACGTTTTCGGTGCCCATGCTGCCCAGGACACCGCCCAGGGCGCCCTTGGAAACGTGGTGGCTGATTTCCTTGCACGCACGCGCCACCACTTCGATCAGGAAGCGCAGATCGGCAGGGGTATTGTTGCTGCGGGTCTGCTCAATCAGATAGCGACTCAGGGTAACGCGGGACATGTATGGCTCCGAAATGGAAAGGGGGAGAAAAACCCCCGCAGTTTACAGGGAGAGTAACGGGCTAGCGAGTGATGAGACTCGCCACGGCTCTCAGACGGCACAATAGGTGGGTAGTTCAGCCCTCGCCAGGCCGGTGGTCGGGGTCAAGGCCGTTTCGCAGGCAAACCCACGCCAATGGCGTCACCTCAGTCCAACGCCTTCCAGATCTCGCTGGCATATTCGCGAATGGTCCGGTCCGAAGAGAACCAACCCATGCGCGCCGTGTTGAGCACCGCCATGCGCCACCAGTCCTGTGGCGCATGCCACAGCGCCTCGACCCGCCGCTGGGCGTCCCAGTATGCATCGAAATCCGCGCACACCAGGAAACGGTCATAGGCCACCAGCGAATCCACGAGCCCGGTGTAGCGCGCCGGATCATCCGGCGAGAACACCCCGCTGCGGATCGCCTGCAACACATCGGCCAGTCGGCTGGACGCGGCGACCGCCGCCCCGGCGCCAAAATCACCCGAACGCCGCCGCTCCTCCACCTGTTGGGCGGTCAGGCCGAAGATGAACATGTTCTCACCGCCCACCTGCTCGCACATTTCCACATTGGCGCCGTCGAGGGTGCCGATGGTCAGCGCGCCGTTGAGGGCGAACTTCATGTTGCTGGTCCCGGAGGCTTCATAGCCGGCCGTGGAAATCTGCTCGGAAAGATCGGCCGCTGGAATGATGCTCTCGGCCAGGCTCACGTTGTAGTTGGGCAGGAACACCACCTTGAGCAGGCCACGCACGGTCGGGTCGTTGTTGACCACCCGGGCGATGTCGTTGGCCAGCTTGATGATCAGCTTGGCCTGGTGATAGCTGGCCGCGGCCTTGCCCGCGAAGATCTTCACCCGTGGTACCCAGTCGGTGCCTGGCTCGGCACGCATGGCCTGGTACAGGGCCACGGTGTGCAACAGGTTCAGCAATTGGCGCTTGTACTCATGGATACGCTTGACCTGCACGTCGAACAGCGCCTGCGGATCGACCGTGACCCCGACCCGGTCCTGAATGATGCTGGCCAGCGCCCGTTTGCTGTGCAGGCGCTGGGCGGCGAATTGCTTGCGGAACGTCGCCTTCTCGGCAAACGGCACCAACGCCTTGAGCCTGCCTTCCGGGTCGTCCAGTACCTCTGGGCCCAAGGCCTCGACGAGCATTGCGGTGAGCTGCGGGTTGGCCTGGTACAACCAGCGGCGGAAGGTGATGCCATTGGTCTTGTTGTTGATCCGCTGCGGATACAGCTTGTGCAGCTCGGCGAACACCGTGCTTCGCATCAGCCGGCTGTGCAGGGCCGATACGCCGTTGACGCTGTGCGAGCCGAGGAAGGCCAGGTTACCCATGCGTACCCGACGGCCATTGTTCTCCTCGATCAGCGACACCGCCCGCAGCACGTCGAAATCATGCAGGCCTTTGGCCCGCAGGGCATCGATGTGGTAGGCATTGATCAGGTAGATGATCTGCATGTGCCGCGGCAGCATGCGTTCCATCAGCGCAACCGGCCAGGTTTCCAGGGCCTCGGGCAGCAGCGTGTGGTTGGTGTAGGCCAGGGTGTTGACGGTCAGCTCCCAGGCGGTATCCCAGGGGATCTCGTGCTGGTCTACCAGCAGGCGCATCAGCTCGGCCACGGCAATCGACGGGTGGGTGTCGTTGAGCTGGATAGCCGCCGCGTCCGGCAGGTTGAGCAGGTTGTCGTGCATGTTCAGGTGGCGGCGCAGCAGGTCCTGCAGCGAAGCCGACACGAAGAAGTATTCCTGGCGCAGCCGCAGCTCTTGGCCCGCCTCGGTGCTGTCGGCCGGGTAAAGCACCCGCGAGATACTCTCGGCCCGTGCCACTTCGGCCACCGCTCCCAAATGATCCCCCGCATTGAAGCGCTCCAGGTGCAGCTCTTCCAGTGCCCGTGCCCGCCACAGCCGCAAGGTGTTGACACTGGCCCCGCGCCAGCCGACCACTGGCGTGTCGTAGGCCACCGCCCGGACTGTCTCGCCTGGCCACCAGACTTGGCGCGGTTGGCCATGAGTGTCCTGCACCGTCTCGACGCTACCGCCGAAGCTGATCGGGTAGATCACCTCGGCCCGCTCGAACTCCCAGGGGTTGCCGAAATCCAGCCAGTTTTCAGTCTGCTCCTGCTGCCAGCCATCGACCATGGCCTGGCGGAACAGGCCGTGTTCATAGCGGATGCCGTAGCCATGGGCGGCAATACCCAAGGTCGACATGCTCTCCATGAAGCACGCTGCCAGCCGCCCCAGGCCACCATTGCCCAGCGCGGCATCCGGTTCGAGCAGGCGGATGCGCTCAAGATCCACGTCCAGGCCTTCGAGCGCCTCACGGGCGATGTCCAGCAGGCCGAGATTGCTCAGGCTGTCATAGAGCAGACGGCCGATGAGAAACTCCAGCGAGAGGTAATAGACCCGCTTCTGGCTGCGTCGATACGCCTGGCGTGTGTGATCCATCCAGTGATCGACCATGTGATCGCGGGCAGCCAGGGCAATGGCTTCGAACCAATCGTGATCGAAGGCATGCTCCGGGTCCTTGCCGACAGCGTAAGTCAGCTTGGCCAGTACAGCGGCGCGGAACTCAGCCACCTCTGCATCACGCGCTTTGGGTTCCTGGGACATGCGGCATCCTCGGGCAAGTTGACGAAAGCACAGGTTGTTCAGCCTAGACGCTTCGACACAGAGCGTCAGCGAGGGTTCGCGGATTTCATGCCCGCTCGGCGATTCCGGCAAAAGGTTGTTCATAAATTGAACAACTCCGGTATCATCGCGCGCCCCAAACCGTGATACGCCCCCTAACGATGAAACCGACCCTGATCGCCGCCGCCGAAGTCGACCGCCTGGAAACCTGGCAACGCTATGCCAGCCACATGTGCGGGGGCTGTCACTCGACCTGCTGCACCTTGCCGGTGGAGGTCAAGATCAAGGACCTGATCCGCATCGGCGTGGTGGACGAGTTCGAAAAGGACGAACCGCCGAAGAACATCGCCAAGCGCCTGCAAAAGGACGGCATCATCGAACGCTTCAACCAGAAGTCGGGGATCTTCACCCTGACCCGAATGAGCAACGATGACTGCCTGTACCTGGATCGCAAGAGCCGGCTGTGCACCATCTATGACAAGCGCCCGGACACCTGCCGTAACCACCCGAAGATCGGGCCACGCCCGGGGTATTGCGCCTACAAGCCAAAGACGACAGTTCGCTGATACGAACGCAGCGGCTTAGCTTGGGAAACTCTTGCACGCACCGCCCTTATCCTTGGGCGGGCCTGCGGGGAAGGTTTCCGGCATGACGCTGACAGGGCTGGTTGCCGTGAACCCATCGGCAAACACGGCCTCAATGAACCGTGCTTGCCAACCTGCCTGCGGGGGCGTCCAGTCAAGTGCGAACGCCTGGCTGGCGGGCAGGGTTTCCGGTTCGTAGCGAATACCACAGGCGTAGCGAAAATCACGGTCATCCTGGTTAGCCGCCGTCCATAGCTTCACAGCGACGGGCATTTCCGATAAGCGTACCTCCACACGCCCCCGCTGACCCGCCGAGGAAATCTTCACGGTCGGCAGTGGCTGGTCGTTTTGTACACGCGCGATCAAAGGGACCAAGGTACTGACCACATGGGCGCGCACGCCCCCATGGTTCGAGTTTGGCAGAACCCGGACACTCGCCTGCCCAGGCATACGCTGCAGATAGTCCGTCACTGGGTCCGGCGCGAAGAAATCATCTCCGCTCGCCGATATCAGGTACTTGGGTATCGCCAGGCGCTGCCCAGGCTCATCCAGGTACTGCATCGGGTCCATCATCGCCATCAACCTGTCGAATCCAGCGCTGCCCAGTTGCTGCAACACCCCGGCCTCCTGGTACGACACAAGTGCCAATGGCCAGCTACCCCCATAGCGTTTACGCAGGCCGACAAGCATTTCAGACGTGTCGGCGACATCGATCACCGCAGGCACGATGGCGATGATGCGATCATCGGCCATCGCCGTGAGCCATGCGCTCCATCCTCGCTTCGACGCACCGGAAATGACGAATCGTTCGATCCCCATCTCCTGCTGGAGCACATCCATCGCCCGACTGGCCACGGCCGCCATCGGCACATGCAACGGCAATTCCGGGGCGGCTTCTTCGCCCCTGAGCCAGGTCGCCCAGGTGTGGGCGACGGCATAGTCCTCTCTCAAGGGCTTCTCGACATCGCTGAAGGTGATTTCCTGATTGGGCGCGTCGGTGATCATGGCAACGACAGTGCGCGTCTGCAGGGCAATAGCGCGCAGAGCCTCTGGAGAATAATCCGGCGATTGGGGTGTTCCGTACCGCACGCCATTGTTCACGACCAACAAGGCATTGTTCGGCAAGGCGCCATCGGGAATGTACAACTCCACGTCATGCTCCCATTGCCGTGGCGCCACGACGGGGGCGGGCGCCCAGTCCTGGGAGGTCATTCGATAACGCTGGAACACATAGCCCGGCTGGGATTCACGTACCTGAAGGGTGTAGTCCAAAGGTTGCTGTCGCACATTCTGCAGATGACAGCCAACGACCTCCTGTGGACGCACCGATGCGCAGTCCTGCGAGACAGTGGCCTCGGTACACGCCACCAAGCTCGGTGCGACCAACAACGCTAAGCGAAACTTCATGCCTACAGCTCCTTCGGGTTCACGCTCCAAACCTAGAAGCCAGCTCCCAAGGCCACAAGGCATGCGGGCTACAAAGCGGCAATACCTACGTTAGATTCCGCCCGTCCCTACAAACCCTCACCAAACACCTCCACAAACAAAAACGCCCCCGGCCTTTCGACCGGGGGCGTTTTCGTTCAGCTCAGGCTAGCGCATCAAGCCTTGGCTTTCTTGGCAGCGCGGGTACGCTCGCCTTCGTCGAGGATCTTCTTGCGCAGACGGATCGACTTCGGGGTCACTTCGCACAGCTCGTCGTCCTGGATGAATTCCAGGGCCTGCTCGAGAGTGTGGCGAACCGGCGGAACCAGAGCGATGACTTCGTCTTTGCCCGAAGCACGCATGTTGTCGAGCTTCTTGCCTTTGGTCGGGTTCACGCCCAGGTCGTTATCACGGCTGTTCAGGCCGATGATCTGACCGTTGTAGATGTCCTGGCCATGCTCGATGAACAGCTTGCCGCGAGCCTGCAGGGTTTCCAGCGAGTAGGTCAGGGCCTTGCCGGTCTCGATCGAAACCAGAACACCGTTCAGACGGCCGGACATGGTGCCTGGCTTCATGGTGTCGTAACGATCGAAGATCGAGGTCAGGATGCCCGCACCGTTGGTCAGGGTCAGGAACTGGTTACGGAAACCGATCAGGCCACGGGCCGGAACGTTGTACTCCAGACGCACACGGCCCTTGCCATCCGGCGCCATGTTGGTCAGGTCGCCCTTACGCAGGCCCATCTCTTCCATGACCTTGCCCTGGGATTCCTCTGGGATGTCGATGGTGACGTTCTCGAACGGCTCCTGCTTGACGCCGTTGACTTCGCGGATGATCACTTCAGGACGGCCTACGGCCATTTCAAAGCCTTCACGACGCATGGTTTCGATCAGAACCGACAGGTGCAGCTCACCACGACCGGAAACCTTGAACTTGTCGGCCGAGTCGCCTTCTTCAACGCGCAGGGCAACGTTGTACAGCAGCTCTTTGTCCAGACGCTCTTTGATGTTACGGCTGGTGACGAACTTGCCTTCCTTGCCGCAGAACGGCGAGTCGTTGACCTGGAAGGTCATCGAAACGGTCGGCTCGTCGACGGTCAGCGGCTTCATCGCTTCGACGTTGTTCATGTCGCACAGGGTGTCGGAGATGAACAGCTCGTCGAAACCGCTGATGCAGACGATATCGCCAGCGGTGGCTTCTTCGACGTCAACGCGGTGCAGGCCGTGGTGACCCATCAGCTTGAGGATACGACCGTTGCGCTTCTTGCCTTCGGTGTCGATGGCGACGACCGGGGTGTTCGGCTTGACGCGGCCACGGGCGATACGACCAACACCGATGACGCCCAGGAAGCTGTTGTAGTCCAGCGCGGAGATCTGCATCTGGAACGGGCCGTCGACGTCGACGGTCGGTGCCGGTACGTGATCGACGATGGCCTGGTACAGCGGGGTCATGTCTTCGGCCATGTCGGTGTGGTCCAGACCGGCGATGCCGTTCAGGGCCGAGGCGTAGACCACCTGGAAGTCCAGCTGGTCGTCGGTGGCGCCTAGGTTGTCGAACAGGTCGAAGATCTGGTCCAGAACCCAGTCAGGACGCGCGCCCGGACGGTCGACCTTGTTGATCACGACGATCGGCTTCAGACCGGCTTCGAAAGCCTTCTTGGTCACGAAGCGGGTTTGCGGCATCGGGCCGTCCTGGGCGTCGACCAGCAGCAGCACGGAGTCGACCATCGACATCACGCGCTCAACCTCGCCACCGAAGTCGGCGTGGCCGGGGGTATCGACGATGTTGATGCGGTAGTCGTTCCAGCGGATAGCGGTGTTTTTCGCCAGGATGGTAATGCCGCGCTCTTTTTCCTGGTCGTTGGAGTCCATCACGCGCTCGTCGTTGAGCTCGTTACGCTCCAGGGTGCCGGACTGGCGCAGGAGTTTGTCGACCAGAGTGGTTTTACCATGGTCAACGTGGGCGATGATGGCGATGTTACGCAGATTTTCGATCACAACTGTATCTCGATCAGAGGATTCGGTTGCCGCCCAGTGTAGGCGGCGAATATGTAAGGTTTGCGGCTCAGCGGGCCCGAGGGTCGGGAGGGCGATGGCGGATGCTGCCGCCATACAGCCCTGGCGTCTTATGTCGGACGATAAACACGCACATTGGCATGTCCCTCACTGAGCAGGTGGTGTGCGTGCAAACGGCTCATCACACCCTTGTCGCAATACAGCAGGTACTGGCGGTTGGCATCCAGATGCTTGAACTTGCTGTTGATCGCATAGAACGGCATGGCCTGGACTTCGACGCCATCGATCACCAGGGGTTCGTCCTCCTGGGCATCGGGGTGACGAATGTCGAGAACGATCTGGCCTGGCAGGGCTTCGGCCACTTCCTCGATTTCGATGTCCTTGCCCAGCTCGTCGATGACGTGGTCGATCGAGATGAACTTGGCGCGCTCCAGGGCACGCTCGAGCACCGCCATGTCGAACTGCTTCTCTTCGTGCTCCATGCGGTGGCGCTTGGCATGGGTGGTCGGGTTCACCGAGATCACGCCGCAGTATTCAGGCATGTGCTTGGCGAACTCGGCGGTGCCAATCTGATAGGCGGTGTCGATGATGTCCTGCTTGTGGCTGGCCAGCAGCGGGCGCAGCACGAGCTTGTCGGTGGCCGAATCGATGATCGAAAGGTTCGGCAGGGTCTGGCTGGACACCTGGGAGATCGCCTCGCCGGTGACCAGCGCCTCGATCTCCAGGCGGTCGGCCATGCGCGCAGCGGCGCGCAGCATCATGCGCTTGAGGGTCACGCCCATGTAGCTGTTGTCGACCTTGTTCAGGATCTCGCCGACCACTTCCTCGAACGGCACGCTGATGAACAGCACGCGCTGACTGCTGCCAAACTTCTTCCACAGGTAGTGGGCGACTTCCATCACGCCCAGCTCGTGGGCACGACCGCCGAGGTTGAAGAAGCAGAAGTGGGTCATCAGACCGCGGCGCATCATCTGGTAGGCCGCCACGGTGGAGTCGAAGCCACCGGACATCAGCACCAGGGTCTGCTCCAGGGCACCCAGCGGGTAACCGCCGATGCCTTGGTGCTGGTTATGGATGACATACAGGCGCTGGTCGCGGACCTCGATGCGCACCAGGACTTCCGGGGTCTTGAGGTCGATGCCGGTGGCGCCGCACTGCTGACGCAGTTGGCTGCCGACGTAACGGTCGACGTCCATCGAGGTGAAGTCATGGTGGCCACCGCGCTTGCAACGTACGGCGAAGCGCTTGCCGGCCAACAGGTGACCGAAGTGGTGCTTGCACTTGGCGACGATGTCGTCGAAGTCGCCCAGCGGATACTCCTCGACCTGCAGGAAGTGGGTGATACCCGGCGTGCAGGTCAGGCGCTCGATCATCTCGCGCTGGATCTTCTCGTCCTCGACGCGGGTGACCACCTCGAGATTGTCCCAGACGCCATCGACCGCGAGCTCAGGATCCAGATCCTTGAGCACGACGCGGATGTTCTTGCCGAGCTGGCGAATGAAACGCTTGCGCACCGGCCGGCTCTTGATGGTGATCTCTGGGAAGACTTTGACGATAAGTTTCATTGGTTTAACAGCGCGCACAGGGCCTGCCGAAAATGAGGGGCGCGAATTATAGCGGAAATTGCTCAAGCTTTGAGCAACTTTTGATCAGAAGCGTTGAGATAAATGCCGAAGGTGCGTTTTGCGCTGCCTGTACCGGCCCTTTCGCGGGTAAACCCACTCCACAAGGGGCACCACCTGCTTTTGATCGCTGTGGGAGGGGTTCAACCCGCGAAAAGCGCTAACGCACCACTTTGGTGCGCACACCTAAAACCATGCCTCTCAAAAGTGCATTTTTCGCCCTGCCTCAGCCCTTAATTGCACGTAACCGCCCCCTTTTGTCCCGCTCTCGCCATTTTCGGGCACTGGCATGCAATTTGCTCTCTTGTGAGGCAGGCAAGCTTGGCCGACTATCCGCGCCCAGCGACACCCTTTTTCCAGGGCAGCGGCCCACCGCGCCCTAGACCATCCGGAGGACACTATGTCGAAGTCGGTTCAACTCATCAAAGATCATGACGTCAAGTGGATTGATCTGCGTTTCACGGACACCAAAGGCGTTCAGCACCACGTGACCATGCCGTCGCGTGATGCGCTGGAAGACGACTTCTTCGAAGTCGGCAAGATGTTCGACGGCTCCTCCATCGCTGGCTGGAAAGGCATCGAAGCCTCCGACATGATCCTCATGCCGGTCGACGACACCGCGGTTCTGGACCCGTTCACCGAAGAACCGACCCTGATCATCACCTGCGACATCGTCGACCCATCGAGCATGCAGGGCTACGATCGCGACCCACGTGCGATCGCCAAGCGCGCCGAAGAGTACCTGAAGAGCACCGGCATCGGTGACACCGTATTCGCCGGCCCTGAGCCAGAGTTCTTCATCTTCGACGAAGTGAAGTTCAAGTCGGACATCTCCGGCTCGATGTTCAAGATCTTCTCCGAGCAAGGCTCGTGGATGACCGACGCTGACGTGGAAGGCGGCAACAAAGGCCACCGTCCAGGCGTGAAAGGCGGCTACTTCCCGGTTCCGCCGTTCGACCACGACCATGAAATCCGTACCGCCATGTGCAACGCACTGGAGGAAATGGGTCAGACCGTCGAAGTTCACCACCACGAAGTGGCGACTGCCGGCCAGAACGAAATCGGCGTCAAGTTCAACACCCTGGTTAAGAAGGCTGACGAAGTACAGGCCCTGAAATACGTCGTGCACAACGTTGCCGACGCCTACGGCCGTACCGCCACCTTCATGCCGAAGCCACTGTACGGCGACAACGGCTCGGGCATGCACGTGCACATGTCGATCTGGAAAGACGGCAAGAACACCTTCGCCGGTGAAGGCTATGCCGGCCTGTCCGACACCGCCCTGTACTTCATCGGCGGTATCATCAAGCACGGTAAGGCCCTGAACGGCTTCACCAACCCGTCGACCAACTCCTACAAGCGTCTGGTCCCAGGCTTCGAAGCCCCGGTCATGCTGGCCTACTCGGCTCGCAACCGTTCCGCCTCGATCCGTATTCCTTACGTCGGCAGCCCGAAAGCCCGCCGTATCGAAGCACGCTTCCCGGATCCATCGGCCAACCCGTACCTGGCCTTCGCAGCCTTGCTGATGGCGGGTCTGGACGGTATCCAGAACAAGATCCACCCAGGCGATGCTGCCGACAAGAACCTGTACGACCTGCCGCCTGAAGAGGCCAAGGACATCCCACAGGTTTGCGGTAGCCTGAAGGAAGCCCTGGAAGAGCTGGACAAAGGCCGTGCGTTCCTGACCAAGGGCGGCGTGTTCTCCGACGACTTCATCGATGCCTTCATCGAGCTGAAGAGCGAAGAAGAGATCAAGGTCCGTACCTTCGTCCACCCGCTGGAATACGAGCTGTACTACAGCTGCTGATCTGATCGGCGCCTCGCGCCGGACTCATCAATGGAAACGGCCTCGTCATGAGGCCGTTTCTGTTTTTACGCACAGTGATTTCAGGCGCGCCCTACCCGCCTGCTCCTTGCGCATTGGCCACACTCGAGTCTCATTTCATGGAGACGATCATGCGCCTGAACCCCCTGACACTTGTCACCGCCCTGGGCCTATGCCTGACCGGCTGCGCGACCGCAAGTACGGCGGCATCCCCGCTAACCCGCCTGCTCGATGACATCGAACAGCGGCTCGACATTGCCGAAGCCGTGGCCCTGCACAAGTGGGATACACACCAGTCGGTACAGGCACCCCAGCGCGAGCGCGAGGTGCTGACACGCGTTCGTCAGAGCGCCGCCGACCATGGGCTTGACGCCGCACGCGCCGAAGCATTCTTCGCCGACCAGATCGAGGCCAACAAACTCCTGCAATACCATTTCTTGAATGACTGGCACCGGCAACGCCAAGCGCCTGATACACCACGTCGCGACCTGACGACGCAGATAAGGCCAGAGTTGGATCAACTGCAAAATCTGCTGCTGCTAGACCTCGCCCAGTTCGACCGCGAGCGTTCCCCTGGTTGCTCACAGCAGTTGGCCGACGCCCTCGCCCAGCGCGCCCTCGACGCCGAACGCCACCTGGCCTTGGTTCGCGCCACCACCCAGCTGTGCGCGGGGCTGTAAGGGCCTATGCTCTATATTGGTGCATCGCACACAGGGACACCTGACCCTGCACACCAATAAAGGTCACAAACGCCGCTGAATCAGGGTTTTCTATCCGGAATCTGCTCGATTCCAGACCTTTTTCGGGAAAATCCGCTTCTTTTCGGAGCCTTGGTTTGTTTCTTGCATTTTTCCAGCATCAAGCGTTCCAGGCGTGCCCAGCAATCGCCCCTGAGACGCCCCATGTGCCAAAAGAGGTCAACGACGCCTTATGACCATCAGCGACGCACAGCACCGTCTGCTTCTGGACAACCTGACCACCGCCACGCTGCTGCTCAACGCCGAGCTGCGCCTTGAATACATGAACCCTGCCGCGGAGATGCTGTTGGCGGTCAGTGGTCAGCGCAGCCATGGGCAGTTCATCAGCGAGTTGTTCACCGAGTCGGCCGAAGCGCTCAACTCCCTGCGTCTGGCGGTGGAGCAGGCGCACCCGTTCACCAAGCGCGAAGCGCAGTTGACCTCGCTGACCGGCCAAAGCATCACCGTCGACTACGCCGTGACGCCGATCCTGCACCAGGGCCAGACCTTGCTGCTGCTGGAGGTACACCCCCGAGACCGCCTGCTGCGCATCACCAAGGAAGAAGCCCAGCTGAGCAAGCAGGAAACCACCAAGCTGCTGGTGCGCGGCCTGGCCCACGAAATCAAGAACCCCTTGGGCGGTATCCGGGGCGCGGCGCAACTGCTGGCCCGGGAGCTGCCCCATGAGGACCTGCGGGACTACACCAATGTGATCATCGAGGAGGCGGATCGCCTGCGAAACCTCGTCGACCGCATGCTCGGCTCGAACAAGCTGCCATCGCTGGCCATGACCAATATCCACGAAGTGCTGGAACGGGTCTGCAGCCTGGTGGAAGCCGAAAGCCAGGGCGGCGTCACGCTGGTGCGCGACTACGACCCGAGCCTGCCGGACGTGCTGATCGATCGCGAGCAGATGATCCAGGCGGTCCTCAACATCGTGCGCAACGCCATGCAGGCGATCGCCGGGCAGAACGACCTGCGCCTGGGCCGCATCACCCTGCGCAGCCGCGCGGTGCGCCAGTTCACCATCGGCCATGTGCGCCATCGTCTGGTGGCCCGGGTCGAGATCACCGACAACGGCCCTGGTATCCCCGCACAACTGCAGGACACCCTCTTCTATCCCATGGTCAGCGGCCGTCCGGACGGCACCGGGCTGGGCCTGGCCATCACTCAGAACATCATCAGCCAGCACCAGGGCCTGATCGAATGTGACAGCCACCCCGGCCACACCACCTTCTCGATCTACCTGCCTCTGGAACAAGGAGCCACCGCCTCATGAGCCGAAGTGAAACCGTCTGGATCGTCGATGATGATCGCTCCATCCGCTGGGTCCTGGAAAAAGCCCTGCAGCAGGAAGGCATGACCACCCAGAGCTTCGACAGCGCCGACGGCGTAATGGGCCGCCTGGCCCGCCAGCAACCGGACGTGATCATCTCCGACATCCGCATGCCCGGCACCAGCGGCCTGGACCTGCTGGCGCAGATCCGAGAGCAGCACCCGCGCCTACCAGTCATCATCATGACCGCCCACTCCGACCTGGACAGTGCCGTGGCCTCCTACCAGGGCGGCGCCTTTGAATACCTGCCCAAGCCGTTCGACGTGGACGATGCGGTGTCGCTGGTCAAACGCGCCAATCAGCACGCCCAGGAGCAACAAGCGCTCGACGTGCCGCCGAGCCTGGCCCGCACGCCGGAAATCATCGGCGAGGCACCAGCGATGCAGGAGGTGTTCCGCGCGATCGGTCGCCTCAGCCACTCCAACATCACCGTGCTGATCAACGGTGAATCCGGTACCGGCAAGGAGTTGGTGGCCCATGCCCTGCACCGCCACAGCCCACGAGCGGCATCACCGTTCATTGCCCTGAACATGGCGGCGATTCCCAAGGACCTGATGGAGTCCGAGCTGTTCGGCCACGAGAAAGGCGCCTTCACCGGTGCCGCCAACCTGCGCCGCGGCCGCTTCGAGCAGGCCGACGGCGGCACGTTGTTTCTCGACGAGATCGGCGACATGCCCGCCGACACCCAGACCCGCCTGCTGCGGGTCCTGGCCGACGGCGAGTTCTACCGGGTGGGCGGCCACGTGCCGGTCAAGGTGGACGTGCGCATCATCGCCGCGACCCACCAGAACCTGGAGTCGCTGGTGCAGGCCGGCAAGTTTCGTGAAGACTTGTTCCACCGCCTGAACGTGATCCGCATCCATATTCCACGCCTGGCCGATCGGCGCGAGGACATCCCTGCCCTGGCGCGTCACTTCCTGGGTCGCGCCGCCAAGGAACTGGCCGTCGAGCCCAAACTGCTAAAGCCGGAAACCGAAGAGTTCATGCGCAATCTGCCGTGGCCGGGCAACGTGCGCCAGCTGGAGAACACCTGCCGCTGGATCACCGTGATGGCCTCCAGCCGCGAAGTGCTGATCGGCGACCTGCCACCGGAACTGCTCAACCTGCCGCAGGACTCGGCGCCGGTCACCAACTGGGAGCAGGCACTGCGCCAGTGGGCCGACCAGGCCCTGGCCCGCGGCCAATCGAACCTGCTCGACAGCGCCGTGCCCAGCTTCGAGCGCATCATGATCGAGACCGCCCTCAAGCACACCGCAGGTCGCCGACGCGATGCCGCCGTGCTGCTGGGGTGGGGGCGGAATACCCTGACGCGCAAGATCAAGGAGCTGGGGATGAGGGTCGATGGCGGGGACGGGGACGAGGATGATGGCGACGATCATTGATCCTCGTCGCCCTGACTGCCGCTATCGCAGGACAAGCCCGCCCCTACAGCAATTGCGCACGCCGACCCTGTAGGAGCGGGCTTGTCCCGCGATGGCGTTCACAACGCCATGCACCGATCCAGTGCCAAGCGCACCGTCCAAAGGCACAAGACAGTCGTAGAACTGACCGCGACCGCGCTAACCCCAGTATTTCCGGGCCTCTAGAAACTGGCACGCCATCTGCAATAAGACAGATATCTCCAGTTTCGGGGACCCCGGTACAGGCAGGCCGGGACATCCCCTCTTTTATTCGTGCAGCCTCACCTGCACACGCCAGCGCCCAGCATCCTGTGCACCGCTCCATTCACCTTGCAGGGGACGCGCGGCGATCACCGTCAACAACAAGCCTTCCTCGCTGTTCTGCAGACGCCAGCCAGCCGGTTTGCCTTGCACCTGCAACTGGCCACGCTGGGCCTTGCCCTCGGCCTGGAACACCACGGCCACGGTGCCCTGCACCATTTCACCGTGCAGCTTGGGCTCTTCGTTGAACCATAGGTCCAGACCGTCCTGTACCACCTCCACCTGTTCCAGCACCCGCTCCTCGGGCGCGGTCAGGCGGCCGATCATCAACCCCACCATCATGCCGACGATCGCCAGGGACAACAGCACACGCGGCCAAGCTTTCGAACGCAGGTCGGGTTCGAGGGTAGAATGCTCGTCATCTTCATGCCTGGAGCCGTGCATGTTTCACGTCATCCTCTTTCAACCAGAGATTCCGCCGAATACCGGCAACATTATCCGCCTCTGCGCCAACAGCGGCTGCGACCTGCACCTGATCGAGCCATTGGGCTTCGAGCTGGACGATAAGCGCTTGCGCCGGGCAGGGCTGGATTACCACGAGTATGCCACGCTCAAGCGCTACCAGAGCCTGGCCGATTGCCTGGAGAGTCTCGGCCAACCGCGCCTGTTCGCCTTTACCACCAAGGGTTCGCACGCCTTCCATGAGGTCGACTACCAGCCGGGCGACGCTTTCCTGTTCGGGCCCGAGAGCCGGGGCCTGCCAGCCGAGGTACTGGACAGCCTGCCCGCGCAGCAACGCCTGCGCCTGCCCATGCGACCAGGCTGCCGCAGCCTGAACCTGTCCAACACCGTGGCGGTGACGGTCTATGAGGCCTGGCGCCAGCAGGGGTTTGCCGGCAGTTGATGCCTTGCCGTCCCGGCGAACGAGGCCAAACAAGGCAAATAAAAAGGGCGACCGAAGTCGCCCTTTTGCTTTTTGCAGCGATCACTGCATGGTCGGCGCTTCGCCGGCTTCCTGCATGCGCTGCATTTCTTGCGCGTACAGCGCGTCGAAATTGACCGGGGAAAGCATCAGCGCCGGGAACGAGCCACGGGTCACCAGGCTGTCCAGGGTCTCGCGAGCATACGGGAACAGAATGTTCGGGCAGAACGCACCCAGGGTATGGCTCATGGACGCCGCGTCGAGGTTCTTGATCAGGAAGATACCGGCCTGCTGAACTTCGGCGATGAAGGCCACTTCTTCACCGTTCTTGACGGTCACCGACAGGGTCAGCACCACTTCATGGAAATCGCTTTCCAGGGCTTTCTGACGGGTGTTCAGGTCCAGCGAGACGCTTGGCTCCCACTGCTGGCGGAAGATCTGCGGGCTCTTCGGCGCTTCGAAGGACAGGTCACGCACGTAGATGCGCTGCAGGGAGAATTGCGGGGAGTTGTCGTCGGCAACGCCGTTGTTCTGCTGGTCAGTCATGGCAGATCTTTTCCTAATGGTTATGTAAGAGCTGTGATTCAGGCCTCGAGCAGGGCATCGAGCTTGCCCGCCCGCTCCAGTGCGTAGAGGTCATCGCATCCGCCAACGTGGGTGGTGCCGATCCAGATCTGCGGTACCGAGGTGCGACCCGCCTTCTGGCTCATCTCGGCGCGCACCTGCGGCTTGCCGTCGACCTTGATTTCCTCGAAGGCTACACCCTTGCTCTCGAGCAGGTACTTGGCACGCATGCAGTAAGGGCAATAGTCGCTGGAGTAGACGATGACAGGCTTCATGATCACTTCACCAGGGGCAGGTTATCGGCTTTCCAGCTGGAGACGCCACCGCTGAGCTTGGCGGCAGTGTAACCAGCCTTGAGCAGCTCGCGGCAGATGGTGCCGGACTGCTGGCCCATGCTGTCCACCACGATCAGGGTCTTGCCCTTGTGCTTGTCCAGCTCGGCCATGCGGTTGACCAGTTTGTCCTGCGGAATGTTCAGGGCGCCGACGATGTGGCCCGACGCGTATTCCTTGCTCGGGCGGATGTCGATCACCACGCCTTTCTCGGCGTTGACCAGCGCGGTCAACTGGCCGTTGCTCAGGCTCTGACCGCCACGGCGGATTTCGTTGATGAGCAGCAGGACCAGCAGAACAACGAAGATCGCCACCAGGATGTAGTGGTTTGTCGCAAATTGAATCAGGTTAGCAACCATCTGAGGGTGTTCCACGCGATTGAAAATGCCGGCCAGTATACACAGCCCCCCAGGCCCGCCAAAGCCCGGCGGGTCCGCTGGAAAATCCCCCGTACCGACAGCCTGTCGGGCATTGCCCGTTCATTTGGAGGAAATTGGCCGTCGCTGGCCGATTTGCCCTAAAATGCGTGTCTTTATCATCTTGCAACCGTGAGTAGGATTGATGACGAACACGCCAAAACCCTTGGTCCTGATTATCCTCGATGGTTTCGGGCATAGCGAAAGCCCCGAATACAACGCCATCTTCGCCGCCAACACCCCGGTCTACGATCACCTGCGCGCCAGCCAGCCCACCGGGCTGATCTCCGGATCCGGCATGGATGTCGGCCTGCCCGACGGCCAGATGGGCAACTCCGAGGTCGGTCACATGAACCTCGGTGCCGGGCGTGTGGTGTACCAGGACTTCACCCGGGTCACCAAGGCCATCCGCGATGGCGAGTTCTTCAGCAACCCCGTGCTCACCGGCGCGGTGGACAAAGCCGTGGGCGCCGGCAAGGCCGTGCACATCCTCGGCCTGCTTTCCGACGGTGGCGTACACAGCCACCAGGACCACCTCATTGCGATGGCCGAACTGGCCGCGCAGCGTGGCGCCGACAAGATCTACCTGCACGCCTTCCTCGATGGTCGCGACACCCCACCGCGCAGCGCGCAGTCGTCCATCGAGCTGCTCGATGCCACCTTCGCCAAGCTGGGCAAGGGCCGCATCGCCAGCCTCATCGGCCGCTACTACGCCATGGATCGCGACAACCGCTGGGACCGTGTCAGCGCCGCCTACAACCTGATCGTCGACAGCGTCGCCGAGTACACCGCGCCGTCGGCCCTGGCCGGCCTGGAAGCGGCCTATGCCCGCGACGAGAGCGACGAATTCGTCAAGGCCACCCGCATCGGCGAACCGGTCAAGGTCGAGGACGGCGATGCCGTCATCTTCATGAACTTCCGTGCCGACCGCGCCCGCGAGCTGTCCCGCGCGTTCGTCGAGGCCGACTTCAACGAATTCGCACGTGCCCGCCTGCCCAAGTTCGCCGCCTACATCGGCCTGACCCAGTACTCGGCCAAGATCCCGGCCCCGGCCGCCTTCGCGCCGGCCACCCTGGACAACGTGCTCGGCGAGTACCTGGCCAAGAATGGCAAGACCCAGCTGCGCATCGCCGAGACCGAGAAGTACGCCCACGTCACCTTCTTCTTCTCGGGCGGGCGCGAAGAGCCGTTCGAGGGCGAGGAGCGCATCCTGATCCCGTCGCCGAAGGTCGCCACCTACGACCTGCAGCCGGAAATGAGCGCCCCGCAAGTCACCGACCGCATCGTCGAGGCCATTGAGCAGCAGCGCTACGACGTGATCGTGGTCAACTATGCCAACGGCGACATGGTCGGCCACACCGGCGTATTCGAGGCCGCGGTCAAGGCGGTCGAGACGCTGGACGGCTGCGTCGGACGTATCGTCCAGGCGCTGGACAAGGTCGGCGGCGAAGCGCTGATCACCGCCGACCACGGCAATGTCGAGCAGATGGAAGACGCCTGCACCGGCCAGGCCCACACCGCCCATACCACCGAGCCTGTGCCGTTCATCTATGTCGGCAAGCGTAACGTCAAAGTCCGCGACGGCGGCGTACTGGCGGACGTGGCGCCGACCATGCTCAAGCTGCTGGGCCTGGCCCAACCTGCCGAGATGACTGGCACCTCGATCCTGGTCGACGCCTAAGCTGCGCGCGGCCTTGTGTCGCGATCGGGTGGCAAACTAGCCCCAATACGCAGTTTCCAGACCAAACGCCTCGCCGCAGATGCCGCGAGGCGTTTTTTTTGCAGGCCCAGGCGGGCATACTAGGCCAGTCTCCATCCCTGGTACGCCCAACCCCATGCTTCGCGCCCTGATCCTACTCGCCCTGTCCTGCCTGCTCAGCCCGGCCTTCGCCGACGAGCGCGCGCAGACCCAGCAACAACTGGACGCCACCCGCCAGGACATCGCCGAGCTGAAGAAGATGCTGGGCAAGCTCCAGGAGGAAAAGTCCGGCGTGCAGAAGGACCTCAAGTCCACCGAGACCGAAATCGGCGACCTCGAAAAGCAGGTGGAGGCTCTGCAACAGGAACTAAAAAAGACCGAGGGCGAGCTGGAGCGCCTTGATACCGAGAAAAAAAAACTCCAGAGCGCCCGCGTTGAACAACAGCGACTGATCGCCATCCAGGCCCGCTCCGCCTACCAGAGCGGCCGCGAGGAATACCTCAAGCTGCTGCTCAACCAGCAGAACCCCGAGAAGTTCGCCCGCACTCTCACCTATTACGACTACCTGAGCAAGGCGCGCCTGGAGCAACTGCGCGCCTTCAACGAGACCCTGCGCCAGCTGGCCAACGTCGAGCAGGACATCAGCCGCCAGCAGGCACAGTTGCTGGCCCAGCGCGGCAACCTCGACAGCCGCCGCCAAGAGCTCGAGACCGTGCGCAACGAGCGCCGGCAAGTCCTGGCCAAGCTCAACACCGACATGCAGGCCCGCGACCAGAAACTGCAGGCCCGCCAGCAGGATCAGGCCGACCTGACCAAGGTTCTCAAGACCATCGAGGAAACCCTGGCCCGTCAGGCCCGCGAAGCCGAAGAGGCCCGCAAGAAAGCCCTGCTGGCCCAGCAGCAGGCCGAAGAACAGCGCCGCCAGCAGCAAGCCCTCGCCGCTAACGAAGAAGAAGCCCCGAAAAAAACCCGCACCACCCTCGGCCCCCTCGTCTCCAGCGATGGCGCGAACTATGGCGGTGCATTTTCTGCCGCACGCGGAAAACTTCCATGGCCGGTCAATGGTCGATTGCTGGCCCGCTTCGGCGAGGCACGCGGTGGCGATGCCCGAGCCAAGTGGGATGGCGTGATGATCGGCGCCAATCCCGGCACCCAGGTACGCGCCGTACACGGCGGGCGTGTGGTGTTCGCCGACTGGTTGCGTGGTGCTGGACTTCTGGTCATTCTCGACCATGGTAATGGTTACCTGAGCCTGTACGGCCACAACCAGAGCCTGCTCAAGCGCGCCGGCGACATCGTCAAGGCCGGCGAAGCCATCTCCACCGTTGGCGACAGCGGTGGCCAGGACAGCTCGGGCCTGTATTTCGCCATTCGCCAACAGGGTCGCCCTACCGACCCTTCGCAGTGGTGCCGCGGTTAGTCACTTTATTTACGGCGTGGCCACAGCTGCGCCGATGCTCCCTTGAGGGAGCGCCAACAGGATCAGGAGTTCGTTCGACATGCTGCACTCGTCTCGCCTCACCCAGCTGGCCCTGACCATCGCCCTGGTGGTCGGCGCGCCCTTGGTTTCTGCCGCCGAGCCGGCTGCGCCCGCCAGCCGTGCCGCGGTACCGGCCACCGAGGTGACAGCCAAGGCCCCGCTGCCGCTGGATGAGCTGCGCACCTTCGCCGAGGTCCTTGATCGCATCAAGGCCGCGTACGTCGAGCCGGTGGACGACAAGACCCTGCTGGAAAACGCCATCAAGGGCATGCTCAGCAACCTCGACCCTCACTCGGCCTACCTGGGCCCAGAGGACTTCCAGGAGCTGCAGGAAAGCACCAGCGGTGAGTTCGGCGGCCTGGGCATCGAGGTGGGCATGGAGGACGGCTTCGTCAAGGTGGTCTCGCCGATCGACGACACCCCGGCCTCACGCGCCGGCATCGAGGCGGGCGACCTGATCGTCAAGATCAATGGCGCCCCGACCCGCGGCCAGACCATGACCGAAGCCGTGGACAAGATGCGCGGCAAGGTGGGTGAGAAGATCACCCTCACCCTGGTCCGCGACGGTGGCACGCCTTTCGATGTGACCCTCGCCCGCGCGGTGATCCAGGTCAAGAGCGTCAAGAGCCAGCTGCTGGAGAACGACTACGGCTACATCCGTATCACCCAGTTCCAGGTCAAGACCGGCGAGGAAGTCGGCAAGGCACTGGCCAAGCTGCGCAAGGACAATGGCAAGAAGCTGCGCGGCATGGTCCTGGACCTGCGCAACAACCCCGGCGGCGTGCTGCAATCGGCAGTGGAAGTGGCCGACCACTTCCTCACCAAGGGCCTGATCGTCTACACCAAGGGCCGAATCGCCAACTCCGAGCTGCGCTTCTCCGCCGATCGGGCCGACGCCAGCGAAGGCGTGCCACTGGTAGTGCTGATCAACGGCGGCAGTGCCTCGGCTTCGGAGATCGTCGCTGGCGCCCTGCAGGACCAGAAGCGCGCGGTGCTGATGGGCACCGACAGCTTCGGCAAAGGCTCGGTACAGACCGTGCTGCCGCTGAACAACGATCGCGCGCTCAAGCTCACCACCGCGCTGTACTTCACCCCTAGCGGCCGTTCGATCCAGGCCCAGGGCATCGTGCCGGACATCGAGGTGCGCCCGGCCAAGCTCACCGCCGAAGCGGACACCGAGAACTTCAAGGAAGCCGACCTGCAGGGCCACCTGGGCAACGGCAACGGCGGCGCGGACCGACCGACCGGCAGCAGCAAGCGCAAGGAGCGGCCTCAGGATGGTGACTTCCAGCTCAGCCAGGCCCTGAGCCTGCTCAAAGGTCTGAACATCACCAAGGGCGACTGACCCGTCTCATGCGTTACCTGCTGTTGACGTTGTTCTGCCTGTTGGCCGGCACCGCCCAAGCGGCGCCGGCCAAGGCCTATATGAGCATCATCATCGACGACCTGGGCCAGAGCGGTGAGCGCGACAGCCGTACCCTCGCCCTGCCGGGCCCGGTCACGATGGCGATCATGCCCGACACGCCCCATGCCACCGATTTCGCACGCCAGGCCCACAAGGCCGGGCGCACCGTCATCCTGCACATGCCCATGGACCCTGCCACTGGCCCATACGCCTGGCACCCAGGTATCCCTATCGAAGAGCTCGCCCGGCGCCTGGATGCCGCCTTGGCCAAAGTGCCCTACGCCGCCGGCATCAACAACCACATGGGCAGCCGCATGACCTCCCAGGCCGCGCCCATGGCCTGGCTGATGGGGGAGCTGCAACGGCGCCACCTGTTCTTCGTCGACAGCCGTACCAGTGCCGCCACCGTGGCTGCGGCCATGGCTCAGGAGCAGGGGTTGGCGCATGTCTCGCGGGATGTCTTCCTGGACGATACCCGCACCACCGAAGCCATCACCGCGCAGTTGCAGTTGGGTGTGACCCTGGCCCGCAGGCAAGGCTCGGCAGTGCTCATCGGCCACCCCTACCCCCAGACCCTGGACGTGCTGGAGCGCGAGCTTCCTCGCCTCAGGCAGCAGGGTATCGAGCTGATCGGCCTTCACCAGATGATCGCGCAACGAAGCAATCAGGCCATGCCCGCCCATGGCAAGCATGGCCGCTACAGCAACCGCTAAAAGCTTCGAGCTTCACTAAAGATGTACCGCGCCGCGCCTTCTTTCAGCGCTCACAGTAGCCCTCCGACATAAAACAAGGAGGGTCACCATGCTCGAACGATATTCGATCTGCCTCACGCTGGCATTCGCCTGCCTTGCGCCGTTCGCTTCGGCCAGCTCGGTTTCTGGCGTGCAGGGTTGGCCCGTCGCCCGGCTGCTCTCACCAGCGCCCGTCCCCGATCCGGACATGACCATCGAACGCCTCGACAATGGCGACATGAAGGTCACCTGGCGGATCGCCCCGCCGGACCTTCAGTGCTACCGCATCAAGTACGGCCCGCCCAAGACCCTGGACTGCAACGCGCCGGCTGACTACGAGATGCTTCGCCATGCCAGTCATGAGTTCCGGCGGCAGGACCTACCCCTCAAGCTCTGTACCAAGGCCGAAGACATCGCCAAACACCACTCGGCGCCACGCGAAGACCTGCTGCGCCTGCAAACCCCCTGAAACGACAAAGGCCCGACTCTCGCGAGTCGGGCCTTTGTCGTGACAAGTTCAGGCGCTATCAGCTATAGACACGCCCCAGCAATTGGCGGTGGCTTTCGAACTGATCCAACACATCGCGCACGATCTGCTCCGGCGTGAAGCCCATCAGGTCGTACTCCTGGCTGCCATCATGCAGGTAGACCTCAGCGCGGTAGAAGCGCTGGCGAACTTCCGTCTCGCCCTCTGCCGCCGCCTCGTTCGGCGCAGCCTGGTAACCGTCCAGGCTCACTTCGTAGACGAAGGGGTTGCCCTCTTCCATCATCACGCGCAGGCCCATCAGCGAGCGGGAGTGACCGGCGCGCGCCTCGACCTCGAAGCCTTGGGTACGCATCTGCGCCGCGGCTTCCTTGAGTGCGGTGCTGACATACTTGTCCATGAAGCGCTGGACCACGGCCTGGCTCGGCTGCAGATCCATCTGGCTCAGGCGCTCGCTGAAGCCTCGACGGCCACGGGCGGCCAGTTCGGCTCGCTCCTGTTCGACCACGACGTCCTGCTTCATGGCCTTGTACAGACCGAACATGAACAGCACCAGCACCACAGAGAACGGTAGGCCGGCCAGTACCACCATGGTCTGCATGGCTTCGAAGTTACCGGCGAACAGCAGGCCGATGGTCACCAGGGTGATAACGACCGACCAGAACACCACCATCCAGTGCGGGGCATCTTCGTCCACCTTGCCGCCTTTGCACGACAGGTTGGCCATCATCACCGCGCCGGAGTCGGCCGGGGTGAGGAACAGCACGAAGCCAACGAACACCGCCACACCAATGACGATCTTGGCTGCCGGGAAGAACTCCAGCAGTTGGTAGATCGACATCGACGGCTGTTCCAACGCGGTCTTGCCCAGCTCCACGGCACCCTGGTTGACCACCAGGTCCAGCGCGGTGTTGCCGAAGATCGACAGCCAGGCCAGGGTGAAGCCCAGCGGGATCAGCAGCACGCCGCTGACCAGCTGGCGCACGGTACGCCCCTTGGAGATACGGGCGATGAACATACCCACGAATGGGCCCCAGGAGATCCACCAGGCCCAGTAGAACACGGTCCACAGACCCAGCCAGCGCTCGGACTTGGCGCCGTCGCCTTCATAGACGTACAGGTCGAACGTCTTGAGCACGATGCCGTTGAGGTAGTCACCGATGTTCTGCACGAAGCCATTGAGCAGGTGCAGGGTGTTGCCGCCCAGCAGGACGAAGATCAACAGGCCACTGAACAGCATGATGTTCAGGTTGGACAGACGGCGGATGCCGTTCTCCACGCCCGACACCGCAGCCACGGTCGCAACGCCAGCCATGACCAGGATCACCGCCAGCAGGTTGGTCTTGCTGTGGTCGATACCGAACAGGTACTCCAGCCCCGACGCCACCTGCATCGAACCGATACCCAGGTTGGTCACCAGGCCCAACAGGGTGACGAACATGTCGAAGATGTCCACTGCGTTGCCGGCAGCGCCTTTGACCCAGCGCTCACCGACCAGCGGGTACAGGGCCGAACGCAGGGCCAGTGGCTGGTTGTGGCGGTAGGCGAAGTAACCTACGGCAAGACCGATCAGGGCGTAGATCGCCCAGCCATGCAGGCCCCAGTGCAGGAAGGTCAGCTGCAGTGCCTGGCGCGCGGCTTCATGGCTCGCGGAGGCACCTTCAGGCGGGTTGAAATAGTGGTCCAGCGGCTCGGAGGCACCGAAGTACAGCAGCGAGATACCGATACCGGAGGAGAACAGCATGCCGGCCCAGGCGCCGTAGCTGAAATCGGGCTGGTCGTCCTTGCCGCCAAGCTTGAGCTTGCCGTAGTCGGAGAAGGCCAGGTAGACGACGAACAGCAGGTATCCGCAGATCACCAGCATGTAGTACCAACCGAAGGTACGGGTCAGCCAGGCCTGGGCCACGCTCAGCACCTTGCCGGCGGTTTCAGGGACAGCGATAAGCAGGGCGGTCAACACGAGGACCAGCAGCGCGGAGGTGTAGAACACAACGCGGTTGACCCTTACCCGCTCGGCGGGAGGGTTGGTTAGGGAGGCAGAACTCATTGCACGAATGCTCCGGGCAGTGCGGGAGTGGAGGCTAATCAGTCTTCCCGAGCAAATGGTGCAATAGCCCCACAGCATCAGGTGTTATAAAAGCACCTAGGAGATCGCGATCCCGAATCGAATCGTTGCAAAAAAACAGATCCAAGCCCGCTCCAGTGGCTGCCCTCGCGGCCCATGACCGCTCGGCGGAATCTGCATTTCGCATCGCTCTTGCCCGTCAACGCCTTGTATTCCGGGGGTTACGCGATTTCCTGGGGTGTCAATCCGTGCCTTCTCGATCAGCTGAAAAACTGTCAATGGCACAAATTGTCGCAGAGCTTATTCTTTATTGATTGAACGTTCAATCAAAACAAAATAGACTGGCCTTCGCCGAGGCAGCCGCTCGTCGTCTGCTCGCAGGCCTGAGGAGATATGCAACATGCCCAAGGTCGGTATGCAACCCATCCGCCGCCAGCAGTTGATCGAAGCCACGTTACAGGCCGTCGATCAGGTGGGACTGGGAGATGCCAGCATTGCGCTGATTGCCCGTTTGGCCGGTGTGTCGAACGGCATCATCAGTCACTACTTTCGGGACAAGAACGGCCTGATCGCAGCGACGATGGGTTACATCATGAGCATGCTCAACGAAGGCGTTGCGGCGCGTCGCCAGGCGCTGACGGACGACAGCCCGCGCGCCCACCTGAAAGTGATCATCGAGGGCAACTTCGATGCCAGCCAGGTGAACGGCCCGGCAATGAAAACCTGGTTGGCCTTCTGGGCCTCCAGCATGCACCAGCCAGATTTGCACAGGTTGCAGCGGATCAACGACCACCGCTTGTATTCCAACCTGTGCTGCCAGTTCCGCCGCGTCCTGCCGCTCTACCATGCGCGCAAGGCTGCCCGCGGGCTGGCGGCCCTGATCGATGGCCTGTGGCTGCGTGGCGCGCTGTCCGGTGATGCATTCGACACCGATCAGGCAATACGGATTGCTTACGAATACATGGATCTACAACTGGCTAAACAGCAGCGTCTGGACACTACCGATCAGACCTCTGAACAACCACGCGCGGCGATTGCCAACCAGGCAGGAGCGTGACGCGGTAGCCAACCACACACTGCACTTGCGAGGACACTATGGCCCGTTTCGGAACGCAAAAACTCTACATTGATGGTGGTTACGTCGACGCTAGCACCGACGCCACTTTCGAAGCCATCAACCCGGCCACCGGCGAAGTCCTCGCCCACGTGCAACGTGCCACCCAGGCTGACGTCGAGCGCGCCGTCGAGAGCGCCGAGCGTGGCCAGAAAGTCTGGGCCGCAATGACCGCCATGCAGCGTTCGCGCATCCTGCGCCGCGCCGTCGATATCCTGCGCGAGCGCAACGACGAACTGGCCATGCTGGAAACCCTGGACACCGGCAAGTCCTACTCCGAAACCCGCTACGTCGATATCGTCACCGGCGCTGACGTGCTGGAGTACTACGCAGGCCTGGTGCCGGCCATCGAAGGCGAGCAAATCCCGCTGCGTGAAAGCTCCTTCGTCTACACCCGCCGCGAGCCACTGGGCGTGACCGCTGGTATCGGTGCCTGGAACTACCCGATCCAGATCGCCCTGTGGAAATCCGCCCCGGCCCTGGCCGCTGGCAACGCCATGATCTTCAAGCCTTCGGAAGTCACTTCGCTGACCACCCTGAAGCTTGCCGAGATCTACACCGAAGCCGGCCTGCCGGACGGCGTGTTCAACGTCCTGACCGGCAGCGGCCGCGAAGTCGGCACTTGGCTGACCGAGCACCCGCGCATCGAGAAAGTCTCGTTCACCGGCGGCACCACCACCGGCAAGAAAGTCATGGCCAGCGCCTCGAGCTCCACGCTCAAGGAAGTCACCATGGAACTGGGCGGCAAGTCGCCGCTGATCATCTGCGACGACGCTGACCTGGACAAGGCCGCCGACATCGCCATGATGGCCAACTTCTACAGCTCCGGTCAGGTCTGCACCAACGGCACCCGCGTGTTCATCCCGTCGTCGATGAAAGCAGCCTTCGAAGCCAAGATCGCCGAGCGCGTCGCCCGCATCCGTGCCGGCAACCCAGAAGACGAGAACACCAACTTCGGCCCGCTGGTCAGCTTTGCGCACATGGAAAGCGTCCTGGGCTACATCGCCAAGGGCAAGGAAGAAGGTGCCCGCGTCCTGTGCGGCGGCGAGCGTCTGATGGACGGAGACTTCGCCAAGGGCGCCTTCGTTGCCCCGACCGTCTTCACCGACTGCACCGACGACATGACCATCGTCAAGGAAGAGATCTTCGGCCCGGTCATGAGCATCCTGAGCTACGAAACCGAAGAAGAAGTCATCCGTCGTGCCAACGACACCGAATACGGCCTGGCCGCCGGTGTCTGCACCAACGACATCAGCCGCGCTCACCGCATCATCCACAAGCTCGAAGCCGGTATCTGCTGGATCAATGCCTGGGGTGAGTCGCCGGCCGAAATGCCGGTCGGTGGCTACAAGCAGTCGGGCGTCGGCCGTGAAAACGGCGTCAGCTCGCTGGCTCAGTACACTCGCATCAAGTCGGTCCAGGTCGAGCTGGGCGGCTACAACTCGGTGTTCTAAGCACCGCTCGTAGTCACGCCCGTGCCGTAGGCGCGGGCGTTCCCGCTTCCTGGAAACTGCCAAACGAGGGTACTTCCCAATGTCCCAAGAATTCGACTACATCATCGTCGGTGCCGGTTCGGCCGGTAACACCCTGGCCACCCGCCTGACCGAAGACGCCGGCGTCACCGTCCTGCTGCTCGAAGCCGGCGGCCCGGACTACCGCTTCGACTTCCGCACCCAGATGCCAGCCGCCCTGGCCTTCCCGCTGCAGGGCCGCCGCTACAACTGGGCCTACGAGACCGATCCTGAGCCGCACATGGACGGCCGTCGCATGGAATGTGGCCGTGGCAAGGGCCTGGGTGGCTCTTCGCTGATCAACGGCATGTGCTACATCCGCGGCAACGCCATGGACTTCGACGGCTGGGCGAAACTGCCAGGCCTGGAAGACTGGACCTATCTGGACTGCCTGCCGTATTTCCGCAAGGCCGAAACCCGCGACATCGGCCCGAACGACTATCACGGCGGCGAAGGCCCGGTCAGCGTGACCACGCCTAAAGCCGGCAACAACCCGCTGTTCCACGCCATGGTCGAAGCCGGCGTACAAGCCGGCTACCCTCGCACCGAAGACCTCAACGGCTACCAGCAGGAAGGCTTCGGTCCGATGGACCGTACCGTGACCAAGCAAGGTCGCCGCTCCAGCACCGCCCGCGGCTACCTGGACCAGGCCAAGAAGCGTCCGAACCTGACCATCGTCACCCACGCCCTGACCGACCGTGTGCTGTTCGACGGCAAGCGCGCCGTTGGCGTGACCTATCTGGTCGGTGACAGCGAGGAGCGCGTCGAAGCCCGCGCCCGCAAGGAAGTCATCGTCAGCTCCGGCGCCATCGCCTCGCCGCAACTGCTGCAACGCTCCGGCGTCGGCCCGCGCGCGCTGCTCGAAAGCCTGGACATCCCGGTCGTCCACGACCTGCCAGGCGTTGGCGAGAACCTGCAGGACCACCTGGAACTGTACCTGCAATATGCGTGCACCCAGCCGGTTTCGCTGTACCCATCGCTGCTGTGGTGGAACCAGCCGGCCATTGGCGCCGAGTGGATGTTCAAAGGGACCGGTATCGGTGCGAGCAACCAGTTCGAGGCAGGCGGTTTCATCCGCACCCGTCCTGAGTTCGAGTGGCCGAACATCCAGTATCACTTCCTGCCGGTTGCCATCAACTACAACGGCTCCAACGGCGTGAAGGAACACGGCTTCCAGGCCCACATGGGTTCGATGCGCTCGCCAAGCCGCGGCCGTATCAAGCTGAAGTCCAAGGATCCGCGCCAACACCCAAGCATCCTGTTCAACTACATGGCCACCGAACAGGACTGGCAGGAGTTCCGCGACGGTATCCGCCTGACCCGCGAAATCATGGCCCAGCCGGCGCTGGACCCGTACCGTGGTCGCGAGATCAGCCCGGGCGCGCACGTGCAGACCGACGAGGAACTGGACAAGTTCATCCGCGAGCACGCCGAGACCGCCTTCCACCCATCCTGCTCGTGCAAGATGGGCACCGACGACATGGCGGTGGTCGATGGCGAAGGCCGCGTGCATGGCATGCAGGGCCTGCGTGTGGTCGACGCGTCGATCATGCCGATCATCATCACGGGCAACCTCAACGCCACCACGATCATGATCGCCGAGAAAATCTCGGACAAGATCCGTGGCCGCAAGCCGCTGCCGCGCAGCACCGCCAAGTACTACGTGGCCAACGGTGCCCCGGTCAAAGGCAAGGCGATGCGTGAAGTGAAGCAGGCTTGATCCTGTTTTGACCTTTTCGCGGGTAAACCCGCTCCCACCGGCACTTCATCGCTCTCGGGCCTTGTGATTCTTCCGGTAGGAGCGGGCTTGTCCCGCGATAGCGTCCGTACTGGCAACACCGAAAAAGGCACCCTCCAGGGTGCCTTTTTCATTTTCAGAAACGCTTTACAGGCTGCCAATTCATCAGGTTAGAATCGATTGGCACGCGACCTGCTAGTCAACGCTAACACGTCCTTTTTTCCCCGCGATGTACCGGAGTACTGCCTTTGGATGCGAGCACCATCAACAGCCTGTTCCTGATCGGCGCAATGCTGGTCGGGGCAAGTATCTTGGTCAGCTCGCTGTCATCGCGCCTGGGCATCCCTATCCTGGTCATCATCCTCGCCGTCGGCATGCTCGCCGGGGTCGATGGTGGCGGCATCATCTTCAACAACTACCCGACCGCCTACCTGGTGGGCAACCTGGCCCTGGCCGTGATCCTGCTCGACGGCGGTCTGCGCACCCGGGTGGCGAGCTTTCGTGTGGCGCTTTGGCCGGCGTTGTCGCTGGCCACGGTGGGGGTGCTGATCACCACCGGGCTGACCGGCATGATCGCCGCCTGGCTGTTCGACCTGAGCCTCATCCAGGGCCTTTTGATCGGCGCTATCGTCGGCTCCACCGACGCTGCGGCGGTGTTCTCCCTGCTCGGGGGCAAGGGCCTGAACGAGCGGGTCACCGCGACGCTCGAGATCGAGTCAGGCAGCAACGACCCCATGGCGGTGTTCCTCACCGTCACCCTCATCGACATGATCGCCAGCGGCCAGACCGGCCTGCACTGGAGCCTGCTGACCCACCTGGTGCGCGAATTCGGCATCGGCAGCCTGCTGGGCCTGGGCGGCGGCTGGCTGATGCTGCAACTGGTCAATCGCATCAACCTGGCTGGCGGGTTGTACCCGATCCTGGTCATTGCCGGTGGTCTGGTGGTGTTCTCGCTGACCAACGCCCTGCACGGCAGCGGGTTCCTGGCGGTCTACTTGTGCGGCCTGGTGCTGGGCAACCGGCCGATCCGCAGCCGCCACGGCATCCTGCACATGCTCGATGGCATGGCATGGCTGGCACAGATCGGTATGTTCCTGGTGCTGGGCCTGTTGGTCACCCCGCACGACCTGCTGCCGATCGCCTTGCCCGCCTTGGGCTTGGCGCTGTGGATGATCCTGTTCGCGCGCCCGCTGTCGGTAGTGGCCAGCCTGCTGCCATTCAAGGCTTTCCATGGCCGCGAGAAAGCCTTCATCAGCTGGGTCGGTCTGCGCGGCGCGGTACCGATCATTCTTGCCGTGTTCCCGCTGATGGCAGGGCTACCGGACGCCCAGCTGTTCTTCAACCTGGCGTTCTTCATCGTCTTGGTGTCGCTGCTGGTGCAAGGCACCAGCCTGCCGTGGATGGCCAAACTGCTGAAAGTCACCGTACCACCGGACCCGGCCCCGATTTCCCGCTCGGCCCTGGAGGTGCACATCACCAGCGAGTGGGAGCTGTTCGTCTATCGCCTGGGTGCCGAAAAATGGTGCATCGGCGCCGCCCTGCGCGAGCTGAAGATGCCTGAAGGCACCCGGATCGCCGCGCTGTTTCGTGGCGAGCAACTGCTGCACCCCTCGGGCAGCACCGTACTGGAAGTGGGCGACATGCTGTGCGTGATAGGCCACGAACATAACCTGCCGGCTCTGGGCAAGCTGTTCAGCCAGGCGCCACAACGCGGGCTGGATTTGCGTTTCTTCGGCGATTTCGTCCTCGAAGGCGATGCCGAGCTCGGCGCAGTGGCTGCGCTTTATGGCCTGAAACTCGACGGGTTGGACGCGAAAATGCCGCTGGCGCAGTTCATCCGACAGAAGGTCGGAGGCGCTCCAGTAGTGGGCGATCAGGTCGAATGGAACAGTACGATCTGGACAGTGGCGACCATGGACGGGAACAAGATCCAGAAAGTGGGCGTCAGATTCCCCGAAGGAACTCGACCCGGCCCTGGGTTGTTCCTCTAAACTCCGATTTGCCTCGTTTCGCAAGAATTCTGCCTATGTCCCTGCGTGAGTCCCTCCGCGCAGCCCTGCTCGGGCTGTGTCTGTCCCTCTCGTTCGCCGTCACGGCGGCCGAGGCCCCGACCACCGCCAGCGTCCAGCACAGCCTCGACAAGATCGCCGAGCGCAAACTCCCGGAAGCCGAGCAGAAGGCCCTGCAACAAGTGCTCGAGCAGACCCTGGCCCTGCTCGCCAGCAAGGAAGACAGCGAGAAGAAACTCGCCGAGCTCAAGCAGCAACTGGCTAGCGCGCCCAACGAGATCCGTGACGGTCAACGCGAACTGGCCAAGCTCAAGCAAAGCAAGACCCTGCCAGTGGCCGAGCGCTACGCCAACCTCGCTGTCCCGCAGCTCGAGCAGATGCTCAGCGAGCGCAGCACCCAGCAAGGCGAACTGCAAAAAGCGCTGTCCGAAGCCAACAGCCTGATCATCAACTCCCAGACCCGCCCTGAGCGGGCCCAGGCCGAGATCAGCAGCAGCCAGACCCGCATCCAGCAGATCAACAACAGCCTCAAGTCGGGCAAGGATGGCGGCAAGCCGATCTCCGCCGACCAGCGCAACCAGCTCAATGCCGAACTCGCCTCGCTCAATGCGCGCATGGCCCTGCGTCGCCAGGAGATGACCAGCAACAGCCAACTGCAGGATCTGGGCAATGCCCGCCATGACCTGCTGATCGAGCGTGCCGCGCGCCTGGAACAGGAAATCCAGGAGCTGCAGACACTGATCAACGACAAGCGCCTGGCCCAGTCCCAGCAGACCGTCACCCAGCAATCGCTCGAAGCCCAGAAGGCCGGCAGCAGCACCTTGCTGGCCACCGAGAGCACCGCCAACGTCAAGCTTTCCGACTACCTGCTCAAGAGCACCGACCGGCTCAACGAGGTCACTCAGCAGAACCTCAGTACCAAGCAGCAACTGGACAGTCTGACCCAGGCCGACCAAGCGCTGGACGAGCAGATCGACGTGCTCAAGGGCAGCCTGCTGCTGTCCAAGATCCTCTACAAGCAAAAGCAGGCGTTGCCGCACCTTAAGGTCGATCGCAACCTGGCTGACCAGATCGCCGACATTCGCCTCTATCAGTTCGAGATCAACCAGCAGCGCGAGCAGATGAGCAGCCCCTCGGTCTACGTCGACAAGCTGCTGGCCGCCCAGCCCGAGGAAGAGGCCACGCCACAGCTGCGCAAGGCCCTGCTCGAAGTAGTGATCACCCGCAGCGACCTGCTCGAGCGCTTGAACCGAGAGCTTTCAGCGCTGCTCAACGAGTCCATCACGCTGCAACTGAACCAGAAGCAACTGCTGAGCACCGCCCAGAGCCTGCGCACCACCCTGGAAGAGCAGATGTTCTGGATTCCCAGCAACAAGCCGCTGGACTGGGAATGGCTGAGCTATGTGCCCGAGCGGCTTGCCGACCAGATCGCCAACCTGCCTTGGGGTTCGGGCCTCAAGGAGCTGACCGACGGCCTGGCGCAGCGCCCGCTGTTGTTCCTGCCGCTGCTGCTGGTGATCGGCGCGCTGCTGTGGCGACGCAAGTACCTGTATCAGCGCCTGGGCAAGGTTCACCAGGACATTGGCCATTTCCGTCGCGACAGCCAGTGGCACACGCCCCAGGCGATCCTGATCAACATTCTCCTTGCCTTGCCGGTTGCCTTGGCCTTGGCCCTGGGCAGCTATGCGCTGCAGATCGACGCCCGCGGCCAGAACGCCAACCTGGGCGCCGCCCTGTGGCAGATCGCCCAGGCCTGGCTGGTGTTCTACACCGCCTATCGCATCCTCGCGCCGGGTGGGGTGGCCGAGATCCACTTCCGCTGGCACAAGCCGCAGGTCGAATTCCTGCGTGGCTGGGTCCGCCGGCTGGGCACCGTGGTGCTGGCCCTGGTGGGCGTGGTGGCGGTGGCCGAGCACCAGCCGTCGGCCTTGGCCGATGACGTGCTGGGCATCGGCGTGGTGCTGACCTGCTATGCCCTGATGGCCTGGTTGCTCAGCCGCCTGCTGCTGAGCAGCCCCGCGCACCGGGACGCCTCGCTGTTCCGCAGAGCGGTCGGGGTAGCCTTCACGGCCCTGCCCATCGCGCTGTTCGTGGCCGTGTGCTTCGGCTACTACTACACCGCCCTCAAGCTCACCGACCGGCTCATCTACACCCTCTACCTGCTGTTGTTCTGGCTGGTGATCGAGGCGGCCTTCGTCCGCGGGCTCTCGGTTGCGGCCCGGCGCCTGGCCTACCAGCGCGCCCTGAGCAAACGCCAGGCCGCCAAGGAGGGGCTGGACGGCGAGGTGATCGTCGAAGAGCCAACCCTGGATATCGAACAGGTCAACCAGCAGTCCCTGCGCCTGATCCGCCTGGCCCTGCTCGGCGGCTTCATTGCCGGCCTGTACTGGGTCTGGTCGGACCTGATCTCGGTCTTCGCCTACCTCAACAACTTCACCCTGTACGAGTACACCAGCGGCACGGGTGCGGCGGCCAGCATGGTGCCGATCAGCCTGGGCGACCTGCTCGGCGCGCTGGTGATCGTCGGCATCACCTTCGCCCTGGCCGGCAACCTGCCAGGCCTGTTGGAGGTGCTGGTGCTGTCGCGCCTGAACCTGGCCCAGGGCAGCGCCTACGCCACGACCACGCTGTTGTCGTACACCATCGTCGGCGTCGGCATCGTCAGCACCCTGTCGACCCTCGGGGTGAGCTGGGACAAGCTGCAATGGCTGGTGGCGGCCCTGTCGGTGGGCCTGGGCTTCGGCATGCAGGAGATCTTCGCCAACTTCATCTCTGGCATCATGATCCTGTTCGAACGTCCGGTACGCATCGGCGACACCATCACCATCGGCAACCTGTCCGGCACGGTGAGCAAGATCCGCATTCGCGCCACCACCATCACCGACTTCGACCGCAAGGACATCATCGTCCCCAACAAGACCTTCATCACCGGCCAGCTGATCAACTGGTCGCTGACCGACACCGTCACCCGCGTCACCCTCAAGCTAGGCATCGACTACGGCTCGGACCTGGACCTGGTGCGCGAGCTGCTGCTCAAGGGCGCCCATGAGAACCCACGGGTGCTCAAGGACCCCGAGCCGATCGTGTACTTCCTCAACTTCGGCGAAAGCTCGCTGGACCACGAACTGCGCATGCACGTACGCGACCTGGGCGACCGCAACCCGACGCTGGATGAGATCAACCGCTACATCAACCGCGAGTTCAAGGCGCACAACATCAAGATCTCGGTGCGCCAGGTCGAGGTGTTCCTGATGGACAGGCAAGGCGGCAAGCAGCAGTTGATTCCGGTGGAGCATCCGAAACCCGATGGCACTGCACCGGCCTGAGTGCACTCGAATACTTTATTCTGTGGACAACCCTTGCGAGGGCCACGCCCTCGTTCGCGGGACAAGCCCTCTCCTACAGGCACAGCGCTGGACCTGCCGGAGCGTGTTTACCCGCGAAGGGCCGCACAGCGGCCCCCATACACCGACCTTCGGAGCAGGCCCGTGAAAGCCCTCGATCAACTCACCTTCGATAACCGCTTCGCCCGTCTGGGCGATGCCTTCTCCACCGAGGTACTGCCCGACCCGATCGCCGAGCCACGCCTGGTGGTCGCCAGCGAATCGGCCATGGCCCTGCTCGACCTCGACCCGGCCCAGGCCGAACTGCCGGTGTTCGCCGAGTTGTTCAGTGGCCACAAGCTGTGGGAAGAGGCCGAGCCGCGGGCGATGGTCTACTCCGGGCACCAGTTCGGCTCCTACAACCCGCGCCTGGGCGACGGTCGTGGCCTGCTGCTTGGCGAAGTGCTCAACGACGCCGGCGAGCACTGGGACCTGCACCTCAAGGGTGCCGGCCAGACCCCTTACTCGCGCATGGGTGATGGCCGCGCCGTGCTGCGCTCCTCGATCCGCGAGTTCCTCGCTTCCGAGGCGCTCCAGGCCTTGGGCATTCCCAGCAGCCGCGCATTGTGCGTGATCGGCTCGAGTACCCCGGTGTGGCGCGAAACCCGCGAGAGCGCGGCCATGCTCCTGCGCCTGGCCCAGAGCCACGTGCGCTTCGGTCACTTCGAGTACTTCTACTACACCCGCCAGCCAGAGCAGCAGCGTCAACTCATCGACCACGTGCTGGAACAGCACTATCCCGAATGCCGGGACGTCGAACAGCCCTACCTGGCCATGTTCCGCACCATCGTCGAACGCAACGCCGAGCTGATCGCCCGCTGGCAGGCCTATGGCTTCTGCCATGGCGTGATGAATACCGACAACATGTCGATCCTGGGCATCACCTTCGACTTCGGCCCCTACGCCTTCCTCGACGACTTCGACGCCAACTTCATCTGCAACCACTCTGACGACCGGGGCCGCTACAGCTACGCCAACCAGGTCCCCATCGCCCATTGGAACCTGAGCGCCCTGGCCCAAGCCCTGACCACCGTGATCGAGGTCGAACCGCTCAAGGAAGCGTTGGGCCTGTTCCTGCCGCTGTACCAGGCCCACTACCTGGACCTGATGCGCCGGCGCCTGGGTTTCACGACTGCCGAGGACGGCGACATGGCCCTGGTGGAGCGCCTGCTGCAACGCATGCAGAGCGGCGGCGTGGACTACACCCTGTTCTTCCGCAAGCTCGGCGAGCAACCCGTGGCCGACGCCCTCAAGGTGGTGCGCGACGACTTCATCGACCTGGCCGGTTTCGACGCTTGGGCCGATGACTACCTGGCCCGCTGCCAGCGCGAGCCCGCCAACGCCGAAGGTCGGCGAGCGCGCATGCATGCGGTCAACCCGCTATACATTCTGCGTAACTACCTGGCACAAAAAGCCATCGAAGCGGCCGAGGCCGGGGATTACAGCGAAGTGCGGCGGTTGCATCAGGTGCTGAGCAATCCATTCGAGGAACAACCCGGGATGCAGGCCTACGCCGAGCGCCCGCCCGAGTGGGGCAAGCACCTGGAAATCAGTTGCTCATCCTGACGATCACCTACTCCTACAAGAGGCGCGCAAGACTTCAAGAGGAAACACCATGTCCGACCCAATGCTGATCCCCTGCCCCCACTGCAACGGCCTCAATCGCCTGCCCGCCGAGCGTCTGGGCGACGCCCCGAAATGCGGGCGCTGCAAGCATGATGTGCTGCTCAGCGTTCCCTTCGAACTCACCGAAGCCAGCTACTCCAGCCAGATCAAGGGCGATCTGCCCCTGCTGCTGGACGTCTGGGCCGACTGGTGTGGGCCGTGCAAATCCTTCGCCCCAGTGTTCGAACAAGCGGCCCGCCAGCTCGCCGGGCGCTGCCGCCTGGCCAAGCTGGACAGCGAGGCCAACCGCAACCTCGCCGGCCAGTTGGGCATCCGCTCGATCCCCAGTCTGATCCTGTTCAAGAACGGTCGTGAAGTCACCCGCCAGGCCGGCGCGTTCCCACTCCAGTCATTGCTGGAGTGGCTGCGCAGCCAGGGAGTCTACTAGGCGTTCTCTTCGAGCAGCGCGTGCAGCTCGACGAACTGCTGGGTCAGCTTGTGCCGAGGCTCCAGGTGGATCAGCGGCAAGCTGGCATGGTGGGATTCACGCATCTTCACCGAGCTGGCCAGGTAGACCGGCAACACCGGCAGGCCTTCGGCCAGCAGTTCATCGAGCATCTGCTGCGGCAGGCTGGCGCGTGACTGGAACTGGTTGACCACGATGCCTTCGACCAACAGGTCTTCGTTGTGGTCGTCCTTGAGCTCCTCGATCTCGGCGAGCAGGCCATACAGCGCCTGACGCGAGAAACTGTCGCAATCGAAGGGAATGAGCACGCGATCGGCAGCGATCAACGCAGAAACCGCATAGAAGTTGAGCGCAGGCGGGGTATCGAGGTAGATCCGCTCGTAGTCCTCGTCCAGCTCATCGAGCAGTTTGCGCAGCTTGTTGATCTTGTGCTTGGCCTCGAGCTTGGGCTGAAGGTCGGCCAATTCGGGGGTCGCGGTGACCACATGCAGGTTGTCGAACGGCGTTTCGTAGATATCGACCTTGTTCTTCTTGGCGAACGGCCCGCTGGAGAGGGTCTGCTTGAAGAAATCGGCGATGCCCATGGGAATGTCCTCGCCGGTCAGCCCGGTGAGGTACTGGGTGGAGTTGGCCTGGGCATCCAGGTCGATCAACAGGGTCCGATAGCCTTCACTGGCACTGACCGCTGCCAGGTTGCAGGCGATGCTCGACTTGCCCACGCCACCTTTCTGATTGAACACCACGCGCCGCATGGAAGACCTCCGTGTATCAACGAATGCCCGAGTATGTGTCCGGCGAGCGACAATGACCAGTACCGCCCGCTCAACCTTTCCTACCCAGGTGCCGATAAGCTTCTTAACCGTTCATCGGAAACCGCGGGTAAACGATCGGAGCTGGCCGACTAGCCAGAGCGTTGTGCCATTCGTCATTGTCCAAGGCGTATTTGCTAGCGGTCGCCTGCACCGGGATAATGCGCGCCACTCGGCGAGTGTGAATCCTTCAGGCCGCTCCGAGCCACTCCGACGCCAAGGACGCCCCAGGGCGGGAAACAACCACATCGTGATCACTTTCAACATCAGCCAATGGCGCGCCTGGGCCCCTGGCCTGCACACGCCTGCCGACTGGCGTACGTGGGCCGACGGAGAACCCTTATCGCCAGACGACAGCCAGGTGCCGGACGTGTCCTTTCTGCCGGCCATGCAGCGCCGGCGCCTGAGCCCCTTGGCCCGCATGGCGTTCGCCGTGGGTTGGCCACTTGCCGACAGGTACGAATCGCTGCCGCTGGTGTACGTTTCGCGCCATGGTGAAACCCCGCGCACCTTCTCCATCCTCAGCGACCTCGCCCAAGGCGAGCCGCTCTCGCCCACCCAGTTCAGCCTCTGCGTGCACAATGCGGTAATCGGCCTGTGGTCGATCCTACGCGGGCATACGTGCGAAATGACCGCCCTGGCCGCGGCCGGCGACGGTTTCGAACATGGCATCATCGAGGCGGCCGGTCTGCTCGATGAAGGCGCACCAGCCGTGCTGCTGATCGTCGCCGAAGAACTGCCAGCAGCGGCCTATCGGCCCTGGATCGACGATGTGCCGTTCTCCTACGCCCTGGGCCTTCTGTTGACCCCTGGCGAGCAATGGCAACTGGACCTGACACCCGGCAGCGAAACCGCGCCCGGCGATCTGCCCAATGCCTTGAGCTGGCTGCGCGCCCTGCTCGTCGACCAGGCCACGCTCACCCACCCAGGAAAGCAACGCTCATGGAACTGGCAGCGGCTCGCGTGAACAAGCCCCGGGATGCCTACCCCTGGCGCCTGGTGGCGACCGCACTGAGCTTTGCCCTGTTCGGTGTGGGCAGCCTGTGTCTGCGCGTGCTGGTGTTTCCATTGCTCGCCTGCCTGCCCGGTGGCGTCCAACGCCACCAGCACCGTGCCCGCCGCACCATCGGCTGGCTGTTCTGGCGGTTCATTCGCTTCATGCAGGTCAGCGGCGTGCTCACCTACGAGGTCATCGGCGCCGAGCGCCTGGGCCGACCGGGGCAGCTCATCATCGCCAACCATCCCTCGTTGATCGACGTGGTGTTCCTCATCGGCCTGGCCCGCAACGCCAATTGCGTGGTCAAGCAGAGCCTGTTCGACAACCCCTTCACCCGCGGCCCGGTACGTGAGGCCCGCTACATCGGCAACGATGGCAGCATGCAAATGCTCGAGACCGCCTCCGAGACCCTGCGCCAGGGCCAGCCACTGATCATCTTCCCCGAGGGCACCCGCACGCCCCCCGGCCAGGCCCCGGCCTTTCATCGCGGTGCCGCCGCGATCGCCTTGCGCGGTGCGAAAATCATCACACCCGTGACCATCAGCGTCAGCCCCACCACGCTGACCAAACATGAGCCCTGGTACCGCATTCCGCGCCGACGTGTGCATTTTCACCTGCATGTCGGTGCCGATATCGACCCTGTCTCGTTCGCCAGGCTGGGCCCGGCGCCGGTTGCGTCTCGCCTCCTCAACGATTACCTGCATCAGTATTTCATCAAGGAGCTCGCCGAAGATGAGCGATCCACAGCAAGACCTGCACCGTGATATCAAGCAATTGATCATCGACGCCCTGGGGCTGGAAGACATCGCCGTCCAGGACATCGATGACCAGCAACCCCTGTTCGGCGAAGGCCTGGGCCTGGACTCGGTGGACGCCCTGGAGCTCGGCATTGCCTTGCAGAAACGGTTCGGGATCAAGATCGATGCCGACGCCAAGGACACCCGCTCCCATTTCACCAATATCACCACCCTGGCAGCATTCGTCACTGCCCGTCAGGCCGCCTGAGACCGCACCATGCAAAACCGCGAAGACATCTTCAACCTCCTGCGCAACGCCCTCGTCGAGCTGTTCGAGCTTGACCCGGCCAGCATCAGCCTGGAGTCCCACCTGTACCAGGACCTGGAGATCGACAGCATCGACGCCATCGACCTGATCGATCACATCAAACGCCAGACCGGCAAGAAGATCACTGCCGAAGACTTCAAGTCGGTGCGCACAGTCAACGACGTGGTCGAAGCGGTCTTCCGCCTGGTCAACACCGCAGCATGAAACGCCTGTTCGGCCTCGCCCTGGTCATCGCCGGGGTGCTTTACCCCTTCGCCGTGTACTTCGGCCTGGCCCGGTTCGCGCCCTGGCAGTTCGCCCTGTTGCTCGCTGTCCTGTGGCTGGCCCGTGCCGCGGGCACTGCGCGCAAGCCAGGCAACCTGGGGATGACCGCCGTGGCCCTGGCATTCTGCGCAGTGCTGGCCTTGAGCGACAGTGCCCAGCTGTTGCGCTGGTATCCGGTGCTGGTCAATGCCTTCATGCTGGCCCTGTTCGCCTCGAGCCTGAAGTACGGCCCGCCCGTGATCGAGCGCATGGCCCGCCTGCGCGAGCCTGACTTGCCACCTGCGGCCATCACCTACACGCGGCGCGTGACCCAGGTCTGGAGCCTGTTTTTCGTGGTCAACGGTTTGATCGCCGCCGGGCTCACCCTGTGGGCGCCACTGAGCTGGTGGACCCTGTACAACGGCCTGGTCGCCTACCTGGCGATGGGGGTGCTGTTCGCCGCGGAATGGCTGACACGACAACATGTGCGAGGACGCTCATGAACTGGATCGATCCCGAGCACTTGTTGCGTCCAAGGGCTGCCGCTCGCCCCGTGACCTTGGGGCCGGCCCTGGACCATGACGGATTGCGCGACGCCGCCCTGCGCCTGGCCGCCGCCCTGCAGCAGCGTGGCGTGCGTCGTCTGGCGGTGCATCTGGAAGATGCCGCCGAGCTGGCCATCGTCCTGTTCGCCGCCTGGCGCGCGGGCGTCCAGGTGCTGCTGCCCGCCGACCTGCAACCCCAGACCCGCCTGCGCTGGAACGACCAGGTCGACCTGTGGCTCAGTGACCAGCCCGGCGACCTCGACCTGGCCTCGCTGCAAGCGCCGCCGCTGGCGCCAACCGACCTTGACCCGGACCAATGCCGCATCGGCCTGTGCACCTCGGGCTCGAGCGGCGAACCCAAGCTCATCGACAAGACCCTGCGACAGCTGGCCAACGAGGTGCGCGCCCTGGAGCAGTGCTGGGGCGCCGAACTGGGCGACGCCTGGATCATCGGCAGCGTCGCCTCGCAGCACATCTACGGGTTGTTGTTTCGCGTGCTCTGGCCACTGTGCGCCGGGCGCGGGTTCCTGCGGCGCCCACTGCCGTTCCCAGAGGACCTGCAACGGGCCAGCCTGGACCTGCCAGCCTTTGCCTGGGTCGCCAGCCCCGCCCTGCTCAAGCGCATGGGTGACAACCTGGACTGGCCGGCCCTGGCCCAGGTGCGACGCGTGTTCTCATCGGGTGGCGAACTGCCCGCAGACGCCGCGCTGCGCCTGCAACAACGCCTGGGACAATGGCCCGTGGAGATCCTTGGCAGCTCCGAAACCGGCGGCATCGCCTGGCGCCAAGGTGATGAACTCTGGTCGCCCTTCGCTGGCGTCGTCTTGAGCCAGTGCGCCGAAGGCGCGCTGTGCGTGACCTCGCCCTACCTGCCCGAAGGGCATGTGGAACACACTGCCGACGCGGCGCACATCGAGGCTGATGGTCGCTTGCGCCTGCTCGGACGCCTGGACCGGATCGTCAAGCTCGAAGAGAAACGCATCGCTTTGCCCCGGCTGGAACAGGCCCTGTGCACCCACCCGTGGGTCAGCGAGGCGCGTCTGGGCATGGTCGAGCAAGGACGCGCCTTCCTCGGCGCCTTGCTGGTTCTCAGCCCTGTGGGCCTGCACCAGTTGCGCAACCATGGCCGGCGCGCGCTGATCGATGGCCTGCGCGATCACTTGGCCCAGCACTGCGAGGCCTTGGCTCTGCCCCGGCGCTGGCGCCTGCTGCGCCAGCTCCCGCACAACGCCCAGGGCAAACTGCCCCAGGCCGATGTGCAGACCTTGCTGGCAGCGCCCCGCAGCAATGCGCCGGAAGTGCTCGAAACCCAGCAGGATGCCCACCAGTTGCGCTTGAAGCTGGCGGTCCCGATGGATCTGGCCTGCTTCACCGGGCACTTCCCGACCACGCCGATCCTGCCCGGCGTGGTGCAGATCGACTGGGCCATGGACCTCGCCACGCCGTTGATCCCCACAGGGCATCGGTTTGCCGGCATGGAAGTGCTGAAGTTCCAGCAGTTGGTCCGCCCTGGCGATGAAGTGGCGCTGACGCTTCGTTTCGATGCCGAGCGCGGCAAGCTCTATTTCGCCTACACCAACGGCGAACAGGCCTGCTCCAGCGGCCGCATCTTGCTGGAGCGTGCCTGTGCATAACCCCTGCGCGGTGATCCCGGTGTACAACCACGAGCGCGCCGTTCCCACGGTGCTCGCCGAGCTGTTGCGCGCCGGGTTGCCCTGTATTCTGGTGGACGATGCCAGCCACCCTGCGTGTGCCCAGGTACTGCGCGAGCTGGCGCAGCAGCCGCAGACCTTTCTCGTGCGCCTGGACCTCAACCAGGGCAAAGGCGGCGCGGTAATGACCGGCTTGCGCGAGGCGGCGCGGCTGGGGTTCAGCCATGCCCTGCAGGTGGACGCCGATGGCCAGCACGACCTGGCGGCGGTCGAGGACTTCCTGGCCCTGTCACGCGCCCAGCCCCAGGCGCTGGTGTGCGGTTATCCACAGTACGACGCCAGCGTGCCCAAGGGCCGGCTCTACGCCCGCTACCTGACCCATGTCTGGGTCTGGATCAACACGTTGTCCCTGGCCATCCCGGACTCCATGTGCGGTTTTCGGGTCTACCCCCTGCCACCGACGCTGGCACTGATCGACTCGGTGCGCCTGGGCCGGCGCATGGACTTCGACACCGAAATCCTGGTGCGTCTTTCCTGGCGAGGGCAGCCGATGCGCTGGCTGCCGACCCGGGTGCATTACCCCAGCGATGGCGTCTCGCATTTTCGTCTGTTCCACGACAACGCCCTGATCTCGCGCATGCACGCCAAGCTGTGCATCGGCATGCTCCTGCGCGCGCCGATGATCCTCTGGCGCAGGTGGCGTCGATGAGCGACCGGTCGCAGCATTGGGCCGCGCAGCGCGAGCGAGGCAGTTTCTGGTTGATGAAACTCACTGCCGTGCTGGCGCGCCTGCTCGGTCGTCGTCTGCTGAGCCCTTTGATCCACGCCATCGTGCTGTACTTCTTCCTGTTCGGCCGCAAGGCCCGGCGCAGTGCCTGGCAGTACCAGCAGCGCTTGTGGCAATGGAGTGGCAGCCAAACGCCACCGCCCAGCCATTGGCGGGTGTTTCGCCAGTTCATGGCCTTTGCCGATGCCCTGATGGACAAGCTCGATGCCTGGAATGGCAAGCTGCGCCTGGAGGACATCGAAATCCACGACCCCGGCCAGCTGCGCCAGCAACTGCGTGGCACACGCGGCCAACTCCTGGTGGGCGCGCACCTGGGCAATCTCGAAGTGTGCCGTGCCTTGGCCGAACTGGGCGAGCAAGTGCGCATGAACGTGCTGGTGCACACCCGCCATGCCGAACGCTTCAACCGCCTGCTCGGCGAGGCCGGCGCCAGCCACCTGCGGCTGATCCAGGTCAGCGAGCTGGACCCGGCGATCATGCTGCAGCTGTCCGAACGACTGGAGCGCGGCGAATGGCTGGCGATCGCTGGCGACCGCATTCCCTTGCACGGCGCGCGTACGGTCGAGGTGGACTTCCTCGGTCACCGGGCGGCCTTTCCCCAGGGGCCATGGCTGCTGGCCGGCCTCTTGAAGTGCCCGGTCAACCTGCTGTTCTGTCTCAAGCATGACGGGCGCTACCGGATCACCCTGGAGCCCTTTGTCGAGCGACTGCACTGGCGCCGCGACCAGCGCCAGCAGGTGATCACCCAATGGGCCGCCCTGTATGCCGCTCGTCTGGGCCATTATTGCCAGCAGGCACCGGATCAATGGTTCAACTTCTACCCTTTCTGGAGCGACGATGACGACGCATCCGCATGAGTCCGTGACCTTCAGCGAAGCGCCGCTGGCCATCGAGGACATCCTGGCCCTCAGCCAGCGCCACGCCCACCCGCAGCTGCAGGCCGATGTCGAGTATCGCGAGCGCATCGCCCGCGGCGCACGTTTCCTGGACACGCTGCTGGACAAGGAAGGCGTGATCTACGGCGTCACCACTGGCTACGGCGACTCCTGCGTGGTGGCCGTGCCCCCGGAACATGTCGAGGCGCTACCGCGCCACCTGTACACCTTCCATGGTTGCGGCCTGGGCCAGTTGCTCGATGCCCCGGCCACCCGCGCGGTGCTGGCGGCGCGCCTGCGCTCGCTGTGCCATGGCATGTCCGGCGTGCGCTTGGAACTGCTGGAGCGCCTGCGCGATTTTCTCGCCCACGACATCCTGCCGTTGATTCCAGAAGAAGGCTCGGTGGGTGCCAGTGGCGACCTGACGCCGCTGTCCTACGTGGCCGCCACCCTCTCCGGCGAGCGTGATGTGATGTACCAAAGCGTGCGTCGCAGCAGCGCCGAGGTGCACCGAGAGCTGGGCTGGCAGCCTCTGGTACTGCGCCCCAAGGAAGCCCTGGCACTGATGAACGGCACCGCCGTGATGACTGGCCTCGCATGCCAGGCCTACGCCCGCGCCGATTACCTGCTGCAACTGGCGACGCGCATCACCGCACTGAACGTGATCGCCCTGCAAGGCAACCCCGAGCACTTCGATGAACGCCTGTTCGCCGCCAAGCCGCATCCCGGCCAGACCCAGGTCGCCGCCTGGCTGCGCCAGGACCTCGCCATCGACGCCCCCACCGCGCCCTTGCATCGCTTGCAGGACCGTTATTCGCTGCGTTGCGCACCGCATGTGCTGGGCGTCCTGGCCGACAGCCTGGGCTGGTTGCGCAGCTTTATCGAGACCGAGCTCAACAGCGCCAACGACAACCCGATCATCGATGGCGACGCCGAGCGGGTACTGCATGGCGGGCATTTCTATGGCGGGCACATCGCCTTCGCCATGGACAGCCTCAAGACACTGGTGGCCAACGTCGCCGACCTGCTCGATCGCCAGCTCGCCCTGTTGGTGGATACCCGCTACAACCATGGCCTGCCCAGCAACCTGTCCGGCGCCGAGGCCGACCGGGCCATGCTCAATCATGGCTTCAAGGCCGTGCAGATCGGCGCCAGCGCCTGGACCGCCGAAGCCCTCAAGCAGACCCTGCCGGCCAGCGTGTTCTCGCGCTCCACCGAATGCCACAATCAAGACAAAGTCAGCATGGGCACCATCGCCGCCCGTGATGCGCTGCGCGTCCTGCAACTGACCGAACAGGTCGCCGCTGCTGCCCTGCTGGCCGCCAACCAGGGCGTCTGGCTGCGCGGTCGCGAAGCCGACGCAGCCCCGCTGCCGCCTGCCCTTGCGCAAATGCACCAGGCGCTGCTGGCGGACTTCGCCCCGGTCACCGAAGACCGCGCCTTGGAACACGAGCTGCGCCTGTGCTTGATCCGTATCAGCGAACGCCACTGGAGGCTGCATGCGTAACCCCGGTGTGTTCCATGTCGACAGCGAGATCGTCGTGCCCTTCTTCGACGTGGACAGCATGCACGTCGTCTGGCATGGCCATTACGTCAAATACCTGGAGGTCGCCCGCTGCGCGCTGCTCGAACGCCTCGGACAGGACTACCGACGCATGCAGGCCAGCGGCTACATGTGGCCGGTGATCGACCTGCAACTGCGCTACATTCGCGGCGCAACCTTCGGCCAGCGCCTGAAAGTGCGGGCCAGCCTGGTGGAGTGGGAAAGCCGCCTGAAAATCCATTACCTGATCAGCGACGCAGACACCGGCGAACGCATGACTCGCGCCAGCACAGTGCAGGTTGCGGTGCACATCGAAAGCGGCGAAATGCAGCTGGCCTCACCCCAGGTCATGCTCGATGCGGTGGCGAAGGTGCTGCCATGAGCCGCTTGCACCGCTTGCTCGCGACCCTGCTCGTGCTGCTTGCATGCCCTCCAGCGATGGCCTTCGACCTGGCCGACCTGCAAAAGCAGTTGAGCGCACCCGCGGTGGTCAGCGGGAACTTCGTGCAAGAGAAGCACCTGCGCGCCCTGGCGCAACCACTGACCAGCCAGGGCCGCTTCGTCCTGGCTCGCGACCATGGCTTGCTCTGGCTGTTGCGCACCCCGCTGCGCCAGGACTACCGCATCAATGCTAACGGCATCGCCCGTCGTGATCCGAATGGCTGGCAGACGCTGCCCAACCAAAGCGCCGGCGCGCAGCAGAACCGTCTGTTCTTCGCCGTCCTGCAAGGCGACAGCACCGGCCTGCAACGCGACTTCGAGCTGAGCCTGAGCGGTGACGCCGAGCACTGGCAATTGCGCCTAACGCCACGCTCGTTGCTGCTCAAGCAGATCTTCACCCGCATCGATATCACCGGCGGGCGCTTCGTCGAACGCATCGACCTGGCCGAAACCCAAGGCGACAGCACGGTACTGCGCATGCAGGACAGCCGCGGAGCCACCGCCTTGAGCGAGTCGGAACGTCGTGACTTTGCCGATTGAACGCCTGCTACCGCGCCTGTTCCTCGCCCTGCTGCTGGTCATGCTCGCGGTCGCGGCTTGGCAGTGGCATCGCGGTGCACCCTTGTCCTCCGACCTGATGACCCTGGTCCCGGGCGCGACCCAGGACCCATTGGTGCAGCGCGCCGAACAGCGCATGCAGGAGCCTCTGAACCGCGAGATGCTGGTGCTGGTTGGCCATGCCGATCGCCAGCAGGCGCTCGCCCTTGCCGAGCGCCTGGCCACGCAATGGCAGGCCAGCGGCCTGTTCGAGAAGGTGCAGTGGAACCTGCACACCGACCTGCAGGCGGTGCGCACGCAGCTCCTGCAAGGGCGCCTGGCGATGCTTTCGGCCACCGACCGCCAGCAACTGGCCGAACAGCCCGACGCCTTCATCGAACAGCGCGTCCAGAGCCTGGTCGATCCCTTTACGGGCTTCAGCCTGGTCGCCAGCCAGGACGACTGGCTGGGCCTTAGCGGACGCATCCAGACCAACCAACCCAGGCCCGCCAATGTCCAGCTCGACACCGCCAGCGGCGCGCTGGTGGCCGAGTCGGACGGCCAGCACTGGGTGCTGTTGCGCGCGCGCACCGTGGGCAATGCCTTCGACCTCAACCTCCCCTTGCAGGTGGCCGACCTGCTCGCCCAAGGCCGCCAGCAAGCCGATCAGGCTGGCGCCCATCTGCTGGCGGCCAGCGGACTGCTGCACGCCGCCGCCGGCCAACGCCAGGCCAGCCGGGAGATCACCTGGGTCGGCGGGGGGGCTACCGTGGGTATCCTCCTGCTGCTGTTGCTGGCGCTGCGGCGCTGGCGCGCGCTGTTGGCGCTCGTACCGGTGGCGGTCGGCATGCTGTTCGGCTCGGTGGCCTGCGTCGCGCTGTTCGGCCAGATGCACGTGATGACGCTGGTGCTCGGTGCAAGCCTGATCGGCGTGGCGGTGGACTACCCGCTGCACTACCTGTCCAAGGGCTGGAGCCTGCGCCCCTGGCACAGCTGGACCGCACTGCGCCTGACCCTGCCAGGCATGAGCTTGAGCCTTGCGACCAGTTGCATCGGCTACCTGGCCCTGGCCTTCACACCCTTCCCGGCGTTGACCCAGATCGCGGCGTTTTCCGCCGCAGGGTTGCTGGGCGCCTACCTGAGCGCCGTCTGCCTGCTGCCTGCGCTGTTGCAACACATGGACCTGCGTCCCTCTCCCTGGCCACTGCGCGTGACCCAGGCCCTGACCGCCCTGCGAGCGCGCCTGCTGCGCAAAGTGCCCAGTGTCGTACTGCTCGGTTTGCTGCTGGTGTTTTGTGTGGCCGGGCTGTGGCAACTGCAAAGCCGCAACGATATCCGCCAGTGGATCAGCGCCCCACCGCAACTGCTCGAACAGGCCCAGGCCGTGGCACGCATCACCGGCTACCAGCCGACCAGCCAGTTCTTCCTGGTGCGCGCCGATGACCAAAGCCAATTGCTCGATCGCCTGCAGACGCTCAGCGGCAAGCTCGATGAACTGGTCGACCTGGGCAAGCTCAAGGGCTACCTGTCCCTCAGCCAGTTGGTGTCCAGCGCCACGGTGCAACAACAGGTGCAGCACGCCCTGCAGCAGTTACCGGGGCATTGGCAGCCGTTGCTGGCGCTCGGCGTGCCCGAACAGGCTTTGCAGGCGGAGCTTTCGCAACTGCAGGCGCTGCCCCGGCTGTCCATCGACGATGTGCTGCAAGGTCCGTTGGGCGAGCCCTGGCGGCCCCTGTGGATCGGCCAGGACGGCCAGGGCGTGGCGGCGATCGTCAGCCTGCAAGGCCAAGGGGATGTCTCGCTGCTGCGCCTGCAAGCCCAGGATTTGCCCGGCGTACAATTGGTCGATCGCCTCGGCGAACTCAACCAGCTGTTCACCGCCACCCAGGTCAGTGCCGCTGAGCTCAAGCTGCTGTCGTGCGCCTTGATACTGGTGGTGCTGATGCTGCCGTTCGGCCTGCGCAACGCCTTGCGCATCGTCGCCCTGCCCCTGCTCGCGGCGTTGTGCAGCCTGGCCAGCCTCGGCTGGCTGGGGCAACCGCTGACCCTGTTCAGCCTGTTCGGCCTGCTGCTGGTGACCGCCATCGGCGTGGACTATGCGATCCTGATGCATGAGCGCGTCGGCGGCAGTGCCGTCAGCCTGCTGGGGACCTTGCTGGCCGCGCTCACCACCTGGCTCTCGTTCGGCCTGCTGGCGCTTTCCAGCACGCCAGCGGTAAGCAACTTCGGCCTGGCCGTCAGCCTGGGCCTGGTGTTCAGTTTTCTCCTGGCGCCCTGGGCCAGAACTCGCGACGGAGGGCATCGGCAACCATGAAACACCCCTGGCTCCTACTGGCTTGCTTGCTGCTCGCGGCCTGCACCGGGCGAGCGCCACTGCCCGAGCGGCTTCCGGACCTCGAACTGCCGCGCCAGTTGCACGTGCAGCGCGAGCAGGATGGCCAACGCCAGGACTGGTTGCTGGTGATCCAACGCGAAGAGGGCCGCTTGCGTTGGTCGCTGCTCGATCCGATGGGCATCCCACAGGCGCGCCAGCTGCTCGACGGCCGCCAATGGCGGGCCGACGGCCTGCTGCCGCCCAATCCGGCCGCCCGCGAACTGTTCGCCGCCATGCTCTTTGCCCTCACGTCCGATGAGCAGTTGGTGCAGCTCTATCCCGGCGCCCTCCAGCACGGCCAGCGGCGTTCCTTACCGATGCGTTGGCAGGTGGACTACCAGGCCCCGGATGATTTCACCTTGAACCTCGGCCAGGGCCTGCGCTATCTAGTCAGCCCCCTGCCCAGCGAGAACACACCATGACCGCCTTCCTCGACGCCCTGGGCCTGGTCTGCGCCCTTGGGCATGGCCAGGCCCAAGTCGCCCGCGCACTCTTTGCCGGCGACTGCAGCGGCATGCAGCCACAAGAGGGCTGGGTAGCCGCACGTCACCTGCCCGTCGGTGCCGTGCCAGGCCCTCTGCCCGACCTGCCATTGCCCGGTCACCAAAGCCGCAACAACCAGTTGCTGTATGCCGCAGCGCTGCAGATCGAGCCGGCTATCCGCCAAGCCATCGAACGCCATGGCCCGCAGCGGGTGGGTGTGGTGCTGGGCACCAGCACCTCGGGTATCGCCGAAGGCAGCGACGGCATCGCCCAATACCTTCAGACCGGCCGCTTCCCCGACAGCTACGACTACCACCAACAAGCGCTGGGCGCACCGGCGACGTTCCTGGCCGCCTGGCTGCAACTGTCAGGCCCGGCCTATGCGTTGTCGACCGCCTGCACCTCCAGCGCCCGTGCCCTGCTCAGTGCCCGCCGCCTGCTCGACCTGGGTCTGTGCGATGCAGTGCTGTGCGGGGGCGTTGACACCCTGTGCGGCCTGACCCTCAATGGCTTCAGCGCGCTGGAGGCCGTCAGTGCCCAACGCTGCAACCCCTTCTCGGTCAACCGCGACGGCATCAACATCGGCGAGGGCGCGGCCCTGTTCCTCATGACCCGTGAGCATTCAGGCGACGGTCCCGGCATCGCCCTGATCGGCGCAGGCGCCAGCAGCGATGCGTTTCATATCTCCGCGCCAGAGCCCACCGGCAAGGGCGCCTTGCAGGCCATGGGCAAAGCACTGGACAATGCCGGCCTCACGCCAGGGCAGATCGACTACCTGAACCTGCACGGCACCGCCACCGTCCACAACGACGCCATGGAGAGCCTCGCCGTGCACGGGCTGTTCGGCGATCGCGTGCCCTGTTCGTCCAGCAAACCCATGACCGGCCACACCTTGGGAGCCGCCGGCGCGCTGGAGGGGGCGTTCTGCTGGCTCGCCCTGAGCCAGCACAACCCACAGGGCCTGTTGCCACCCCATGTCTGGGATGGCCAGCGCGACCCTCTGCTACCGGTGCTGAACCTGGTCGATGGCAGCCAACGCCTACACCCACAGGGGCCGCGCCGCCTGATGAGCAACTCGTTCGCCTTCGGTGGCAACAATGTCAGCCTGATTCTCGGAGACGCCCCATGAACACCTGGCCACTGGCCGAACTGCTGCCGCATGCCGCAGATATGATCCTCATCGACCGCATCGACAGCTGCGATGACGAAGAGATCCATACCCGCGCAACGGTCCGCCCTGGCGGCCAGTTCAACCGCGCCGACGGCAGTCTGCCCGCCTGGCTGGGGCTGGAGCTGATGGCCCAAAGCGTGGCCGCCTATGCCGGATACCAGGCACGCCGCGAAGGGCGTGGGGTGGAGATGGGGTTTCTGTTGGGCACCCGTCGCTTCGAATGCGATGTCGCGCAGTTCCCCGCCGGCGCCGAGCTGCACATCCATGCCCTGCGCTCGCTCGAGGACGAGAGCGGCATGGGCGTGTTCGAATGTCACCTGCGCGGTGAAGGCATCCATGCCAGCGCACGCCTGAACGTCTACCGTCCGCCCCAAGCGGCGAGCTACCTGGCCGAAGCGGCCCCCGAAGGAAACTCTCCATGACTGACACCATCCTGGTCACCGGTTCCAGCCGCGGTATCGGCCGCGCCATTGCCCTGCGCCTGGCACGCGCAGGTTTCGACCTGGTGCTGCATTGCCGCAGCAGCCGCGACGAGGCAGAGGTGGTCGCAGAAGCGGTGCGCGGGCTGGGGCGTCAGGCGCGGATCCTGCAGTTCGATGTCGCCGACCGGGCCGCCTGTGCCCACATCCTGAGCGAGGACGTCGAGGCTCACGGGGCGTACTATGGGGTGGTGTGCAATGCCGGGCTCACCCGCGACGGTGCCTTCCCGGCCTTGAGTGAAGACGACTGGGACCAGGTCATGCGGACCAACCTGGACGGCTTCTACAACGTCCTGCACCCGCTGATGATGCCGATGATCCGCCGCCGCGCGCCAGGTCGGATCGTGTGCATCACCTCGGTATCCGGGCTGATCGGCAATCGCGGCCAGGTCAACTACAGCGCCTCCAAGGCAGGCCTGATCGGCGCGGCCAAAGCCCTGGCCATCGAGCTGGGCAAACGCCGAATCACGGTCAATTGCGTGGCCCCGGGGCTGATCGATACCGACATGCTCGATGACCAGGTGCCGGTCGATGAACTGCTCAAGATGATTCCTGCCCAACGTATGGGAACCCCGGAGGAAGTGGCCGGCGCGGTCAATTTCCTCATGTCGCACGAGGCGGCCTACATCACCCGTCAGGTGCTGGCCGTCAACGGAGGGTTATGCTGATGCGTCGCGTCGTGGTCACCGGCATGGCCGGCATCACTGCCCTGGGCAGCGACTGGGCCAGCATTGCCGCACAATTCGCCGAAAATCGCAGCGGCATCCGGCGCATGGACGAATGGGACCGCTTCGAAGAGCTCAATACTCGCCTGGCCGGCCCTATCGATGACTTCCAAGTGCCGGGGCATTGGACGCGCAAGCAGTTGCGCAGCATGGGTCGCGTGTCACGGCTGGCGGTCGCCGCAGCCGAGCGCGCCCTGGCCGATGCCGGGCTGCTGGGCGACCCGAGCATCCGCGACGGGCGCATGGGTGTGGCCTGCGGGTCATCGATCGGCAGCACCGAAGAGATCAAGGCCTTCGGCAACATGCTGCTCAATTCCAAGGCCGACGGGCTCAACGCCAATTCCTACGTGCGCATGATGCCGCACACCACTGCCGCCAACATCAGCATTTTCTTCGGCCTGACCGGGCGCCTGATCCCTACCTCAAGCGCCTGCACCAGTGGCAGCCAGGGTATCGGCTACGCCTACGAGGCAATCAAGTTCGGGCGCCTGCCGCTGATGCTGGCAGGCGGTGCCGAGGAGCTGTGCCCCAGCGAGGCGATGGTGTTCGACGCCCTGTATGCGACCAGCCTGAAAAACGACACGCCTTCACTGACCCCTCGCCCCTATGACCGTGCACGGGACGGGCTGGTGGTCGGTGAAGGCGGCGGCATGCTGGTGCTCGAAGAACTGGAACATGCCCTGGCCCGAGGTGCGCACATCCATGCCGAGATCGTCGGCTTTGGCAGCAACGCCGATGGCCAGCACATCACCCGCCCCGAGCAGCTCACCATGCGCCGGGCGATGGAGCTGGCGCTCGAAGACGCCGGCCTGCCCGCCGAGGCCATTGGCTACGTCAACGGGCATGGCACTGCCACCGAACAGGGCGACATTGCCGAGACCCTGGCCACCCACGAGCTGTTCGGCCCGCGCATGCCGATCAGCTCGCAGAAGAGCTTCCTCGGCCACACCTTGGGTGCCTGTGGCGCACTGGAGTCCTGGTTCAGCATCGAGATGATGAATCGCGACCAGTACGTGCACACCCTGAACCTCGATGACATCGACCCTCGCTGCGCCGAGCTGGACTACCTGCGCGGGGGCATGCGCGCCATGAGCCATGAGCATGTGATGAACAACAACTTCGCCTTCGGCGGCGTGAACACCTCGTTGATCTTCCGACGCTGGCGCTGAGGCCGGTTCGCGGGTGAACCCGCGCCCATCTGGCTCTTCGCTGCCCTCGGCAACAACGCTGTACGTGTGGGGTTTACCCACGAAGCGTGCCTGACCTCAGTCCAGCACCTGCTGGGTCAACAACTCGGTGAACGCACGGGCCATGGCCGAGCCGCCGGCCTGACGCTGGATAAGCCACACCGCGGTCATCGCCCCCTCGTCCAGCAGCGTGCGATACACGACCCCGTCGATGCGCATGCGCTGGAACGACGCCGGGAGCACCGACACCCCCAGCCCCGCCGACACCAAGCCGATGATCGTCATCGCTTCCCCGGCCTCCTGGGCAAAATGCGGGCTGAACCCAGCCTGACGCGCCAGGCTCAGCAACTGCGCATGCAGGCCGCTGCCGTAGCTGCGCGGAAAGAACACAAAGGGCTCATGGGCCAAGGCCTGCATGTACAACCCCTGCTCGCTGCCCTGGGCGAGCGGGTGAGAAGCGTTGATCACCGCCACCAGCGGCTCGCTGAACAGCTCGGTGGCCACCAGTCCGTCCGGCAAGGGCATCGGCCGCATCAGGCCGACTTCGATGGACTCGTCGAACACCGCTTCGGCCACCTCCCGGCTGCTCATCTCCCTGAGGCTCAGGTGCACCGCTGGGAATCGCTGGCGAAAGGCATGCAGCGCCTTGGGGATCTTCGAGGTAAAGGGCGCGGATGAGGTGAAGCCGATCTTCATTTCGCCCAGCTCGCCCAACTGCGCCCGCCGGGCGACGTCGGCAGCCTTCTCCACCTGAGCCAGGACCTGACGGGCCTCTTCGAGAAATAAGCGTCCAGCCTCGCTCAGTTCCACTCGACGATTGGTGCGCTCGAACAGGCGGGCGCCGAGTTCCTGCTCCAAGGCCTGGATCTGCTGGCTCAACGGCGGCTGGGAAATTCCCAACTGCTGCGCGGCGCGGCCAAAGTGCAGTTCTTCGGCGACGGCAATGAAATACCGCAGGTGGCGCAGTTCCATGAAGCCTCCAATTCGGTCGTAAAACCTATCAAACAGGTCGAACAATATATTGGATCTAATCATTAGCCAGCTATATGCTTTTTTCCATCGCAACACCGGCCCCGCGCCTCGAGGTACCCCGCCGTGAAATCCGCCGTCGCCCCGCTGTCCCTTGACCCTGACCCCGTCCTCAACGACATCTGGATCGAGAAAGGCACTCCCGCCTTCATGAAGACCGTGCTGGCCTTGTTCAGTGGCGGCTTCGCCACGTTCGCCTTGCTGTACTGCGTGCAGCCGATGATGCCGCTGTTGTCGCGGGAATTTTCCATCAATGCGGCGCAAAGCAGCCTGGTGCTCTCGGTCTCCACTGCCACGCTGGCCTTCGGCTTGCTGATTACCGGGCCGATCTCGGACCGTATCGGGCGTAAGCCGGTCATGGTCTTCGCCCTGCTGTGCGCGGCACTGGCGACCCTGGCCAGCGCAGTGATGCCAAGCTGGGAGCTGGTGCTCGCCACCCGTGCTCTGGTCGGTCTCGCGCTGAGCGGCCTGGCGGCCGTGGCGATGACCTACCTGAGTGAAGAGATCCACCCACAACACATCGGCCTGGCCATGGGGCTGTACATCGGCGGCAATGCCATTGGCGGGATGAGCGGGCGACTGATCACCGGCGTGCTGATCGACTTCGTCAGCTGGCACACAGCGATGCTGGCCATTGGTGGCTTGGCGTTGGTGGCGGCGCTGGTGTTCTGGAAGGTGCTGCCCGAGTCACGCAACTTCCGGCCCCAGGCGCTGAATCCGCGCAGCCTGGTGGACGGCTTCGCCATGCATTTCAAGGACGCCGGGCTGCCTTGGCTGTTCCTCGAAGCCTTCCTGCTGATGGGCGCGTTCGTCACCTTGTTCAACTACATCGGCTATCGCCTGCTGGACGAGCCTTACCACATGAACCAGGCGCTGGTCGGCCTGCTCTCGGTGGTGTACCTCTCAGGGATCTACAGCTCCGCCCAAGTCGGTGCCCTGGCCGACAGGCTGGGCCGGCGCAAGGTGTTCTGGGCGAGTATCGTGGTGATGGCCGCCGGGCTGCTGATGACCCTGACCAGCCCGCTGGCGATGGTGATCCTGGGCATGCTGGTGTTCACCTTCGGCTTCTTCGGCGCCCATTCGGTGGCCAGCAGCTGGATTGGCCGCCGGGCACTCAAAGCCAAGGGGCAGGCTTCGTCGATGTATCTGTTCAGCTACTACGCAGGCTCAAGCATCGCGGGCACCGCCGGGGGCGTGTTCTGGCATCAGGCCGGTTGGAACGGCATCGGCCTGTTCATCGGCAGTCTGCTGGCCGTGGCGTTGCTGGTGGCCCTGCACTTGAGCCGGTTGCCGTCCAAGACGCCAGCCTGATACCGCTCAGGTTTGCCCTAACGCCAATTCGCTCCTGGCCTGGAGGTGTTGGGCCTCACGATGGGCTGCAAGGCAGCCCATCGCGCACCTGCATCAGCCGATGCAGGCGGCGGTCTCTGACTCAAGCGTGGTATTGCGCCGACAGCTCGTGCACAGCGTTGATGAACGCGCCGGCGTGTTCCGGGTCGACTTCCGGCGTGATGCCGTGGCCCAGGTTGAAGACATGGCCGCTGCCATGGCCATAGCTTGCGAGAATCCGCGCGACTTCCTTGCGGATAGCCTCGGGCTTGGCGTACAGCACAGTCGGGTCCATGTTGCCCTGCAGGGCGACCTTGTCGCCGACCCGACGACGGGCATCGCCGATCTCGCAGGTCCAGTCCAGGCCCAGGGCGTCGGCCCCGGCCTCGGCGATGCTTTCGAGCCACAGGCCGCCGTTCTTGGTGAAGAGGATCACTGGAACCTTGCGCCCTTCGTGCTCGCGGATCAGGCCGCTGACGATATTGCGCATGTAGGCCAGGGAGAACTCCTGGTAGGCCGCCGCCGACAGATTCCCACCCCAGGTGTCGAAGATCTGCACAGCCTGGGCACCGGCCTGGATCTGGCCGTTGAGGTAGCTGGTGACCGACTGGGCAAGCTTGTCCAGCAGCAGGTGCAGGGCCTGCGGATTGTCATAGAGCATGGCCTTGGTCTTGCGGAAGTCCTTGGACGACCCGCCTTCGACCATGTAGGTCGCCAGGGTCCATGGGCTGCCGGAGAAGCCGATCAGCGGCACGCGGCCATTAAGCTCGCGGCGGATGGTGCTGACGGCATCCATCACGTAGCCGAGGTCTTTCTGCGGATCGGGGATCGGCAGCGCTTCGATGTCGGCCGGGGTGCTGATGACCTTCTTGAAGCGCGGGCCTTCGCCGGTCTCGAAGTACAGACCCTGGCCCATGGCGTCGGGGATGGTGAGGATGTCCGAGAAGAGGATCGCCGCGTCCAGCGGGTAGCGGTCCAGCGGCTGCAAGGTGACCTCGCAGGCGAACTGCGGGTTCATGCACAGGCTCATGAAGTCACCGGCCTTGGCGCGGCTGGCGCGGTACTCCGGGAGGTAGCGACCGGCCTGGCGCATCATCCAGACCGGGGTGACGTCTACGGGTTGCTTGAGCAGTGCACGCAGGAAACGATCGTTCTTCAGGGCAGTCATGTCGGCATCCAGCAAAAAAGTGCGGGCATTTTCTCAGACGCCGACACAAAAGGCACGGCCAAGGCCATGCGTTTTGTCTATTGAGTGCCTCAGATCAAGCATTTTTGTATACAAAAATGCCTTTGGCGCTGCTTTACAGCCCCTCGCGGCACAAGGCCGCTCCTACAAGGGGATGACGTACGTCATGTAGGAGCGGCCTTGTGCCGCGAGGGGCCGCAAAACGATCCCGATAAAGGATCAGACTTCCAGGTAGTCCAAGATGCCTTCAGCGGCAGTACGGCCTTCGAAGATCGCAGTCACCACCAAGTCCGAACCGCGCACCATGTCGCCACCGGCGAACACTTTCGGGTTGCTGGTCTGGTGCTTGAACTTGGCCTTCTCCGGCGCCACCACACGGCCCTGGCTGTCGGTCTGGATGTCGAACTGCTCGAACCACGGCGCCGGGCTCGGACGGAAGCCGAACGCGATCACCACGGCATCGGCCGGCAGGATCTCCTCGGAACCCGGGATCGGCTCGGGGCTACGACGGCCACGGGCATCCGGCTCGCCGAGACGGGTCTCGACCACCTTGACGCCTTCGACCTTGTCCTCGCCGACGATGGCGATGGGCTGGCGGTTGTAGAGGAACTTCACGCCCTCTTCCTTGGCGTTCTTCACCTCGCGGCGCGAACCCGGCATGTTGGCTTCGTCGCGGCGATAGGCGCAGGTCACCGACTTGGCGCCCTGGCGGATCGAGGTACGGTTGCAGTCCATCGCGGTGTCGCCACCGCCGAGCACCACCACCTTCTTGCCTTGCATGTCGACGAAGTCTTCCGGCGACTTCTCGAAGCCCAGGTTGCGGTTGACGTTGGCGATCAAGAAGTCCAGCGCATCGTGCACGCCCGGCAGGTCCTCGCCTGGGAAACCACCCTTCATGTAGGTGTAGGTGCCCATGCCCATGAACACTGCATCGTACTCGGCGAGCAGTTGCTCCATGGTGATGTCCTTGCCCACCTCGGTGTTCAGGCGGAACTCGATGCCCATGCCGGTGAAGACTTCGCGGCGGTTGCTCAGCACGGTCTTTTCCAACTTGAACTCAGGGATGCCGAAGGTCAGCAGGCCACCGATTTCTGGGTTGCGATCGAACACCACCGGCGTCACGCCCGCGCGCACCAGCACGTCGGCGCAGCCCAGGCCCGCCGGGCCTGCACCGATGACCGCGACACGTTTGCCGGTCGGCTTGACCTTGGACATGTCCGGGCGCCAGCCCATGGCGAAGGCGGTATCGGTGATGTACTTCTCCACCGAGCCGATGGTCACCGCACCAAAACCATCGTTGAGGGTGCAGGCACCCTCGCACAGGCGGTCCTGCGGGCACACACGGCCGCACACTTCCGGCAGGGTGTTGGTTTGGTGCGACAGTTCTGCCGCCGCCAGAATGTTGCCTTCGGAGACCAGCTTCAGCCAGTTGGGGATGAAGTTGTGCACCGGGCACTTCCACTCGCAATACGGGTTGCCGCAACCCAGGCAGCGGTGTGCCTGTTCGACTGACTGCTGGGGCTTGAAGGGTTCGTAGATTTCGACGAACTCCTTCTTGCGCTGGCGCAGCAGCTTCTTCTTCGGGTCCTTGCGACCCACTTCGATGAACTGGAAGTCGTTGTTCAGACGTTCAGCCATTTTTCAAAACCTCTTAACAGCAGCTGCAAGCTACGAGCTGCAAGCCGCAAGACGATCACTTAAGCCGGGCAAACCTCGAACCGCTTCATGTTGCAACTCGAGGCTCGCCACTTGCAGCTGCTTTTACTGCGGGTTGGCACGGGTGCTGGACAGCAGTTGCTTGAGGTTGGCAGCCTTGGGCTTGACCAACCAGAAGCGACGCACGTAGTCGTCCAGGTTCTCCGAGAGCTCGCGCCCCCATTCGCTGCCGGTCTCTTCCACGTATTCGCCCAGGACCCGCGCCAGGTGGCTGCGATAAGCCTCCATCGCCTCACCACTGATGCGCTGGATTTCCACCAACTCGTGGTTGAGTTTGTCGACGAAAGTGTTGTCCATGTCGAGCACATAGGCGAAGCCGCCAGTCATGCCAGAACCGAAGTTGTAACCGGTCTTGCCCAGGACGCAGACAAAGCCGCCGGTCATGTATTCACAGCAGTGATCGCCGGTACCCTCGACCACAGCGTGGGCGCCGGAGTTACGCACAGCGAAGCGCTCGCCCGCAGTGCCAGCGGCGAACAGCTTGCCGCCGGTGGCGCCATACAGGCAGGTGTTGCCGACGATGGCGCTGTGCTGGGTTTCGAACGGGCTGCCGGCAGGCGGCACGATGGTCAGCTTGCCGCCAGTCATGCCCTTGCCCACGTAGTCGTTGGCGTCACCCTCCAGGTGCAGGTTCAAGCCACCGGCGTTCCACACGCCGAAGCTCTGGCCTGCGGTGCCCTTGAAGCGGAAGGTGATCGGCGCACCGGCCATGCCCTGGTTGCCATGCAGGCGGGCGATCTCACCGGAGATGCGCGCGCCGATGGAGCGATCGCAGTTGCAGATGTCCAGGCTGAATTCACCACCGGAAAGATCGCGGATCGCCGGCAGGGCCATTTCGACCATCTTCTCGGCCAGCTCGCCCTTGTCGAACGGCGGGTTCTTGTCGACTTCGCAGAACTGCGGCTTGTCGGCCGGGATGTGCGAGCTGCCCAGCAGCGGCGACAGGTCCAGGTACTGCTGGCGCTCGGTGTCGCCTGGCAGGATGTCGAGCAGATCGGTACGGCCGATCAGTTCGCCCAGGCTGCGCACGCCCAGTTTGGCCAGCCATTCACGGGTTTCCTCGGCGACGAAGGTGAAGAAGTTCACCACCATGTCGACGGTACCGATGTAATGGTCCTTGCGCAGCTTGTCGTTCTGGGTGGCAACGCCGGTGGCGCAGTTGTTCAGGTGGCAGATACGCAGGTACTTGCAGCCCAGGGCGATCATCGGCGCGGTGCCGAAGCCGAAGCTCTCGGCGCCGAGGATGGCGGCCTTGATCACGTCCAGGCCGGTCTTCAGGCCGCCGTCGGTCTGCACCCGCACCTTGCCACGCAGGTCATTGCCGCGAAGGGTCTGGTGGGTTTCGGCCAGGCCCAGCTCCCACGGTGCGCCCGCGTACTTGATGGAGGTCAGCGGCGAGGCGCCGGTGCCACCGTCGTAGCCGGAGATGGTGATCAGGTCCGCATAGGCCTTGGCCACGCCAGCAGCGATGGTGCCCACGCCAGCTTCGGCCACCAGCTTGACCGATACCAGCGCCTGCGGGTTGACCTGCTTGAGGTCGTAGATCAGCTGGGCCAGGTCTTCGATCGAATAGATGTCATGATGCGGCGGCGGCGAAATCAGGGTCACGCCCGGCACCGCATAGCGCAGGCGCGCGATCAAGCCGTTGACCTTGCCGCCCGGCAACTGGCCGCCCTCACCGGGCTTGGCGCCCTGGGCGACTTTGATCTGCAGCACTTCGGCGTTGACCAGGTATTCCGGGGTGACGCCGAAGCGGCCGGTGGCCACCTGCTTGATCTTCGAACTCTTGATGGTGCCGTAGCGGGCCGGGTCTTCGCCACCCTCGCCGGAGTTGGAGCGCGCGCCCAGGCGGTTCATGGCCTCGGCCAGGGCCTCGTGGGCTTCCGGCGACAAGGCGCCGAGGGAGATGCCCGCAGAGTCGAAGCGCTTGAGGATGTCCTCCAGCGGCTCGATCTGGTCCAGCGCCAATGGCTGGGCGGCCAGTTTGACCTTGAGCAGGTCGCGGATCATCGACACCGGGCGCTGGTCGACCAGCGTGGTGTACTCCTTGAACTTGGCGTAGTCGCCTTTTTGCACCGCCGCCTGCAAGGTGTTGACCACATCCGGGTTGTAGGCGTGGTACTCGCCGCCATGGACGAACTTGAGCAGGCCACCTTGCTGGATCGGCTTACGCGCGCTCCAAGCTTCGGCCGCCAGCAGCTTCTGGTCATGCTCAAGGTCCACGAAGCGCGCGCCCTTGATGCGGCTGGCCACGCCCTTGAAGCTCAGGCCGACCACTTCCTCGGCCAGGCCCACAGCTTCGAACAGCTGGGCACCGCGGTAAGAGGCGATGGTGGAGATACCCATCTTCGACAGGATCTTCAACAGGCCCTTGGAGATGCCTTTGCGGTAGTACTTGAACACTTCGTCCAAGTCGCCCAGCACCTCGCCGGTACGGATCAGGTCGGCCAGCACTTCGTAGGACAGGTATGGGTAGACAGCCGAGGCCCCGAAGCCCAGCAGCACGGCGAAGTGATGCGGGTCGCGGGCAGTGGCGGTTTCCACCAGGATGTTGCTGTCGCAGCGCAGACCCTGTTCGGTCAGGCGGTGGTGTACCGCGCCGACGGCCAGGGAGGCATGCACCGGCAGCTTGCCCGGGGCGATGTAGCGGTCGCTCAGCACCAGCTGGGTCTTGCCGCTGCGCACCGCTTCCTCGGCCTGGTCGGCGATATTGCGGATGGCTGCTTCCAGGCCGACGCTTTCTTCATAGTTGAGGTCGATCAGCTGGCGGTCGAAGCCTTCACGCTCCAGGTTCATCAGCGAACGCCACTTGGCGGGCGAGATGACCGGCGAGCTGAGGATCACCCGCGAAGCGTGCTCGGGGGATTCCTGGAAGATGTTGCGCTCGGCACCCAGGCAGATTTCCAGGGACATGACGATCGCTTCACGCAGCGGGTCAATCGGCGGGTTGGTCACCTGGGCGAACTGCTGGCGGAAGAAGTCGTACGGCGAACGCACGCGCTGGGACAGCACCGCCATCGGCGTGTCGTCACCCATCGAGCCGACCGCTTCCTGGCCCTGCTCACCGAGCGGACGCAGCACCTGGTCACGCTCCTCGAAGGTGACCTGGAACATCTTCATGTATTGCTTGAGCTGGTCAGCGTCGTAGCTGGCCACGCCTTGGTCGTCGGTCAGTGTCGCCTGGATGCGCAGGGCGTGCTGACGCAGCCAGCGCTTGTAGGGGTGGCGCGACTTGAGACGGTTGTCGATGGCGTCGGTGTCGAGGATCTGGCCGGTCTCGGTGTCCACGGCGAAGATCTGGCCTGGGCCTACGCGCCCCTTGGCCAGCACGTCCTCGGGCTTGTAGTCCCAGACGCCGATTTCCGATGCCAGGGTGATGTAGCCGTTCTTGGTGGTCACCCAGCGCGCCGGACGCAGGCCGTTACGGTCGAGCAGGCAGACCGCGTGGCGACCTTCGGTCATGACGATACCGGCCGGGCCGTCCCACGGCTCCATGTGCATGGAGTTGTACTCGTAGAACGCGCGCAGGTCGGCATCCATGGTCTCGACGTTCTGCCAGGCTGGCGGCACCAGCATGCGCACACCGCGGAAGAGGTCGATGCCGCCGGTGACCATCAGCTCGAGCATGTTGTCCATGCTTGAGGAGTCGGAGCCCACACGGTTGACCAGCGGGCCGAGCTCTTCGAGGTCGGGGATCAGGTCGTTGGCGAACTTGGTGCGACGGGCGATGGCCCAGTTGCGGTTGCCGGTGATGGTGTTGATCTCGCCATTGTGGGCGAGGAAGCGGAAGGGCTGCGCCAGCGGCCACTTCGGCAGGGTATTGGTGGAGAAGCGCTGGTGGAACACGCAGATCGCGGTTTTCAGGCGCTCATCACCCAGGTCTGGATAGAAGGCGGAAAGATCCGCCGGCATCATCAGGCCTTTGTAGATGATGGTCTTGTGCGAGAAGCTGCAGATGTAGTGGTCGGCGTCGTGGGCGTTGGCCACGGACGAACGGCGACGGGCACTGAACAGCTTGATCGCGAATTCCTGGTCGCTCAGGCCTTCACCACCGATGAACACCTGCTCGATCTGCGGCAGGCGCTCCAGGGCCAGGCGGCCAAGGACGCTGGTGTCGATCGGGACCTTGCGCCAGCCGACCAGCTTCAGGCCGGCATTGACGATCTCGCGATCCATGTTGGCGCGGGCCGCTTCGGCCTTCACCGGGTCCTGATTGAAGAACACCATGCCGACGGCATACTGCTTGGGCAGCTCGACGCCGAAGTGCTCCTGGGCCACGGCACGCAGGAATTGATCGGGCTTCTGCATGAGCAGACCGCAACCGTCGCCGGTTTTGCCGTCGGCGTTGATCCCGCCGCGGTGGGTCATGCAGGTCAAAGCCTGCATGGCGGTTTGCAGAAGATGGTGGCTCGCCTCGCCCGTCATATGGGCGATCAGGCCGAAACCACAGTTGTCCTTGAATTCTTCGGGATGGTACAGACCTGTTTTCATAGACACTTTCTCACCAGGTTCGCCTCTCAACGAAGGCAAATCTCTTTTTAGTACAACCACTTACCATCCACGCCGATCGAATGCCAGCTTTTTGCGGTGGGCAATGGGAAACCATTGTTGCACAGGGACAGCAATGCCCACAAATTTTCATGACGCATCATTGAAAATCTATGTCGCATTTTTGAATGTTTTTGCGCCATTCACCGTGGTAACGGCTTGGCTCGAGTCTGAAGCGTTTCAGCCATGACTGCAAGGGAGGGCTTGTGGCCGGCAGTCCGGGACAGAAAAGCCTGCCGCGCTCAGGCGCAGCAGGCTCATCGAAACTCAGGCAACTGGGCAGCGGGGTGATGCCGCCCGGAAGGTATCAGCGGGCCGTGGCCAGCTCTTGTTGGACGCTGCCGACGGTACGTGGCCAAGGTTTACCAGCCTGGACCTTGGCTGGCAAGTTCTTGATTGCCGCAACCGCTGCATCGCGGCTGGCGAAGTTACCGTAGGTCACCACGTACAGGGGTTTGCCCTGAAGGGTCTTCTTGAAGTAGCGATAGTCGCCACCCTGGGCCTTGACGAAGGACTGGGCCGAGGCCTCGGAGCTGGTGCCGAAGATCTGCACCACGTAATTGCCCGCCTTCTGGCCGCTGTACCAACCGCTGTTGCCCGCGCCGCCGGTGGCAGGCTTGGCAGCGGCGACCTGGGTTGGCGCCGAAGCGGGCTTGGCAGGCGCAACCGGCTTGGTCGACTGGGTTGCGACAGGCTTAGGCGCCGGCGCTACTGGCTGAGCGGGTGCGGTGGCGACGCGCTGAGCCGGTGCGGTATTGATGGGCTGAGCCGGCGTTGGTGCCGGACCAGCAGTGGCACCTTGCGGCGGCGCGATGGTGGTCACGGTCGGCGGGTTGGCTGGCTGCAGCGCGGTGTTGCCCGCCGGGCCGCCTTCTTCGCCGTCACCCATACCGGCTGCCTGGGCCAGTGGCTCGCGCATCACCGGCTGCGACTGGCCAACCAGCGGCAGCGGCATGGGCTGCGAAGAACCGGAGAACTCAATGGCCGGGCCACCATTGTTGGACTGGGCATTGGCTGGCTGGCCTTCACCCAATGGCAGCTGCGCCTGGGCGGCAGGCGCTTCGGCAGGCTTGTCACCGCCCTTCTTGGGCATCAGGACCGCCGCGGCAACCGCGACCACGACGACAGCGGACAGCGCGAGCACATGTTTCTTAGGCATATTGAACCCCATGGATGGTCGCTTCACCGTACTGCGGCTGGCGATCATGGCTTCGATCAAGGTATCGCGGGCGACCTGGTTGATGTTCCCAGGCCAGCCGTCGGAGTTTTCATGGATGTCGACGATCTGTTCACGGGTGAACACCTCGATGCCCCGGCCGGCGCCATCCAGGCGCTGCTCCAGGTACTCGCGGGTCTCTTCCTCGCTGTAAGGCGCAAGCTCGATGACATGGAATCGCTCCCCGTCGGCATCGAGTCCTTCCAGTGCGGCGATCAGTGACGGCTCGCCGAACAGGAACACATGTGGACGCCCCTCAGGCACACCTGCCGCCAGCTCCAGCAACGCTTGGAGTGCCGACTCGTCGAGTTGTTCCGCATCATCGACCAGCAAATAGACTTCCTGCCCGGTCAGCGCCAGCTGCACGACCTGGGCGAGGATGGTCTGCACTTCGGCATTGGCCACATTCAGCGACTGAGCCACTTGGGCCAGCACGCTGGCGGCATCGCCCGCACCGCGGGCGGAGACCACCACGCTTTGCACCGACTGCTTGTTGGTGCTGGCCACCAAGGCCTGACGCAGCAGGGTTTTGCCGCTGCCCACAGGCCCCGTGACCACCAGCATCAGCTGGCTGTAACGCGCCAGATGATGCAGTTGGCCCAGCACCGGCTTGCGCTGGGCGGGAAAGAATTTGAAACCGGGCACGCGTGGCGCGAACGGATCGTGGCTCAACTGGTAGTGGTCGAGAAACGCCTCATCGGCATGCAAACTGGTCATTGCGCTGTCACAACCTCAAAGCTGGGCCACGATGGCGCGGTAATCCGCTGTCAACGTGGCCTGAAGAATCTCTTTCGGATAGTCGTCGGTTACCACGGCCTCGCCCATCTGGCGCAGCAGCACCAGGCGCAAGCGACCGTCGAGGACCTTCTTGTCGACCGCCATGTGTTCCATGAAGTGCTCAGGGGTCATCTCCTGGGGAGGCACCACCGGCAAGCCGGCCGCCTGCAGCAGACGGATACCGCGATCTCGCGCAGACTGGTCGATCCAGCCCAGGCGCATGGACATTTCCAGAGCCATCACGGTCCCGGCTGCCACGGCCTCGCCATGCAGCCAGACGCCATAGCCCATGTGGGTCTCAATGGCATGGCCGAAGGTATGACCGAGGTTCAGGGTGGCCCGCACGCCGGATTCGCGCTCATCGGCTCCGACCACCGCGGCCTTGGCCGCGCAGGAGCGGCGGATGGCTTCGGTGAGCGCGACGGGCTCCAGCTCGCGCAGGGCATGGATGTGGGCTTCGAGCCAGGTCAGGAACGGCTCGTCGCAGATCAGGCCGTACTTGATGACCTCGGCCAGGCCCGCCGACAGCTCGCGTGCAGGCAGGGTCTTGAGGCTGGCAGTGTCGATCAGCACGGCGTTGGGCTGATAGAACGCACCGACCATGTTCTTGCCCAAGGGGTGATTGATGCCGGTCTTACCGCCCACCGAGGAGTCGACCTGGGACAGCAAGGTGGTTGGCACCTGAATGAAGTCGACGCCGCGCTGGTAGCAGGCTGCGGCGAAACCGGCCATGTCGCCGATGACGCCACCGCCCAACGCCACCACGGTGGTCCGACGGTCGTGCCGGGCGGTGAGCAGGGCATCGAAGATCAGCTGCAGGGTTTCCCAGTTCTTGTGGGCCTCGCCATCGGGCAACACCACAGGCAGTACCGAGTAGGCACCGAGAGTGCGGCTAAGACGTTCGAGATACAGAGGGGCGACGGTTTCGTTCGAGACGATGGCGACCTGCCGTCCGGCAATGTGCGGCGCCAGCAGTTCCGGCTGGTCCAGCAGGCCTTCGCCAATGTAGATCGGGTAGCTGCGTTCGCCCAGGTCGACCTTTAATGTCTGCATGTATCCCCACAATGTGCTAGGGCGCGGCATCGTCCAGGCGACCCCGCGCGGTAACGTTCAACCCGCCTCGGCGTTGGTCGCCGAGAATAGTCCCGGCTTACCGGGGCGGCAACTTCTGCAAGCGCTCGAGGATGTCGAGCACCACCATGCGCGGCGGCCGTTCGTCGGTTTCCACCACCAGGTCAGCGATCTCACGGTAGAGCGGGTCGCGAGCTTCCAGCAGGGCGCGCAGGGTCGCTTCCGGATTGGCGGTACGCAGCAGTGGACGGTTGCGATCGCGCGCGGTGCGCCCGACCTGCTGCTCCACCGAGGCGTGCAGGTAGATCACTCGCCCGCCCTCGCGCAGCGCCCTGCGATTGGCTTCGCGCATCACTGCACCGCCGCCGGTCGCCAGGACCACGCCATCGAGGACGCTGAGCTCGGCGATCATGGCTTGCTCACGGTCACGAAAGCCCGGCTCGCCTTCTTTATCGAAGATCCACGGGATATTGGCGCCGGTTCGCAGCTCGATTTCCTTGTCGGAATCCTTGAACAGCAGGCGCAGCTCTTTGGCCAATAGGCGTCCGATGGTGCTTTTACCAGCGCCCATGGGTCCCACAAGTATCAAATTTCGCACAGAATCAACGACTCACAGCAATCGCCTGGTCACTCATGATACGCGGAGTCAGGAAGACCAGCAGCTCGGATTTTTTCTCTTGTAATACATCGCGTCGAAACAGCCTGCCAACATACGGCAGATCGCCTAAAAATGGCACCTTGTCGACCACATTGTTTTGCGTGGTCGAGTAGACGCCACCGATGACGATCGTCTCACCGTCCGCCACCCGCACCTTGGCGTTGACCTCGTTCTTGCGGATGGGCGGGACGTTGTTCAGTGCATTGACGTAATCAGGCTCGTCCTTGGTCACCCTGACAGCCATCACGACCTTGCCATCGGGCGTGATCTGCGGCGTCACCTCGAGCGACAGCGACGCTTCGCGAAACGAGATGGAGGTCGCGCCACTCTTGCTGGTTTCCTGGTAGGGCACTTCGGTCCCCTTGATGATCCGCGCGGTCTCCTTGTCAGCCGTGACCACCTTGGGCTGGGAGATGATCTCGCCATTGCCGCTTTTTTCCATGGCACTGAGCTCCAGGTCCAGCAGTGTCCCGCCACGCAGCACACCGAGCCCGATGCCGGACGTCGCCCGCTCCACACCCAGATCGACGAACAAGTCCTCACCCAGACGGGCGGTGTCGCCCTGTAGCGGCGAACCCCAGCGCACGCCGAGGCTTTTTTCGTAATCGACGTTGGCCTCGACGATCCGCGCCTCGATCAGCACCTGGCGTACCGGCACGTCCAACTGCCCCACCAACCGCCGCAATTCGGCAAGGCGATCAGCCGGCTGGTACGCCACCAGGGTGTTGGTACGCGGATCGACACTCAGGCTACCGCGCCCGGTGAGAATGCCCTCGTCGGCGAGGGCGGCCAACAGCAATTCGGCCAAGTCCGCCGCCTTGGCGTGATGGATCGGCAGCAGCTCACGCCGCATGGGCTGCAATTGCGCATCCAGCGCCTGCCCAGACCGCGCTTCACGAAACTGCTCCGCCAGCTCCGCTACCGGCGCGACCACAAGCACGTTGCCCTCCTCGCGCCGGGCCAGCCCTTTGCTGCGCAACACCAGGTCCAAGGCCTGATCCCAGGGCACGTCCTCCAAGCGCAAGGTAAGGCTGCCTTGCACTGTGTCGCTCGCCACCAGGTTGATACCGGCATGATCGGCCAGCACCTGCAGCGCTGCGCGTACTTCGATGTCCTGGAAGTTCAGGGACAGCGGCTCGCCCCGATAGGGCATCGCTGTCGCGGCCTGGCTCGACAGCATCGCCGCCACCAGGCCGACCTTCAGATTGTTCAGCGTCATCCATGACCTCGTTATTCACCCGCTTTCTCATGGCCAGATAGGCCGACCGCTCGTGCCACACACCCGCGACGAACACCCGCTCACGCACCTCGAGCTGGTACCGGTCGATCCGTACCACGACGCCTTCATTACGCCCCAGGCGATCCCCTGGGCTTACCCGATACAAGTGCCCTGCCAACCACAGCAAAGCCTGATGATGCCCCGCCTGCGAGAGACTACCGACCATCTCCAACTGCCCAAGGGGAACGCCGGCCAATCCCGTGATCGCCGCGTTCGTCGACCAAGCGGCGAACAGATCCACGCGCGGTGCGCGTACCGCAGAACGCGCCGGATCATGGGCAAGCGAAGCCGGTGGTGGCAGATCCTCTCCTGGGTGATACGAGGCGACCTGGACCTGCAGGCGCAACAGACCTGGCCGTTCAGGCAACCCCACAAGCCGCAGGCTCGTCGCCCGCAGGAGGCGAACCTGGTCGAACCACTCCTCCAGCCACAACCGCAGAGCGCCATAGCGCCCCAGGACCTGAACACGTAGCGGCACCACCTGATAGCCGGTCTCGACACGCGTGGCCTCCACATCGAACTGCTCGAACACCAACCCGTGCGCATGCCCTGAGCGGGTCAACTCGTCGAGCAGATCACTCATGTTCACACCCGCAGCCAGGCGCCAACGTGCATCACGCAATTGCTGCATGGCATCCTCCAGCGCATGCCTGGCGGGCTCGTGCTGGTACAGCGCCTGCGCGTGCTCCGACAGCGCCAGACTCATGGAATGCACCTGGGCCTCGCCCGCCCGATAGTCTCGAAATCGACCATCGAGCAGCCCGAACCAGCCGACGAGCAGCACCAACGCGATCACCCCGAGCAGGGTCAGCGCGATAAAGCCCCGCGAGCGAACGCCCCATTCCCGCCAGTCGATCACCTCGGGCCACATCATGACCATGTGACCGACACGTGTGCCACCAACAGGAACTCCTCCCCCGTCGGCAGATTGCGAAGCCGTTTGAGCTCCAGCCCCTGCAGTACGGCAGAGCGCTCGAGTTCGCGCATGAGCTGCGCCAGGACGGCGGGGGACGCGGCAAGCCCGAGCACTTCCAAGCGATTGTCCTGTAGGCTCAGCTCGCTCAGGTTCAATCCCTCAGGCATGGCCCGCTCGAACTCGGCGAACACTTCCAGAGGCAGCCCCTGATCGGCCCTCAAGCGGGCCAGGGCCGACGTTTGCGCCTGTATCGCCTCACGCTGCCCGCGCAGCTCCTCGATACGCGCCAGCTCCGCCTGCCGTGCTTGCAATGCGGCCTGGCTTTGCGCGATGGCGAACGCCTGGTTCTGCAGACGCTGACGGGCCAGATGATCCAACAGCATCACGCCACAGAAGCCGAGCAGGACACTGGCGAGCAACCCCAGCTTGAAGCGTCGAACAGCCGCTAGGCGCTCCCGTTCACGCCAGGGAAGCAGGTTCAGCTGCAGCATCACCGGAGCCCTCCCAGTGCCAACCCATACGCCAGCTCCATGCTCGACAGCACGTCACCCCGGGCCTGGCCGGCCACCTCCAGCCCGGCGAAAGGCCAGAGTGACTCACAGGGCATCGTCAACTGCTGCGCCAACCCGTCCATCCAGTCATCATCCGCCCCATCACTCAACGCGACCCGCACGCACTCGATCGATGCCCCAGGCAACGCGCTGCGCAGCCAATGACCGATGCGCTCGAGGCGCTGTGCCTGATCCTGCTCTGGCATGAAGCGCAGCTCCAGGCGCTGGGGCATAAAAGGCTCCGGCCAGATATGTACAGTGGCGCAGGCGGCCTCGATCCGCAGCACCGCCACTGCGCCAAGTCGACCGGGCGCAAGGGTACGGGCCAAGGCCAGGCTGTCGACTTCGACCGTCATGACCTGCAGGCCGGCGCGGTCGAACACCTGTTCCAGCGGCTCCAACAGGCGCTGACGACAAGCGCCGACCAGCACGCTCACCTCATCGGCCTGGCCCGGTACTGCCTCTAGTAACTGGAAATCCAGCGCAAGGTCCTGCAATGGAAACGGAAACAGGTGCTCAGCTTCGGCCAGCAACTGCGCTTCCATCTCGCTGTCGGACAACCGCGCCGGCAGCCGATGCACTTTGCAGATCACCTCAGAGCCCGGGAGCGCCACGGCTGCCTGGCGCTGGCGACAGCCGCTACGCTGCCAGGCCCGCTGCAAGGCCTTGGCCACCCCGGCAGGATGTGCCGACCAATGGCCCGTTGGCGCCTCGAAAGGCTCCACAGCCCAGGCCGAGACCGCGTGACGCCCCTGGCGCCGCTGCAATTGAAGGATTCGAACGGAACCGGAGGCGATTTCCACCCCCAGCAATGAACCGGCATCCCTGCCGAAACGTCCAAGCATGGTTCTTCCCTGAAAGATCGTCGCGGTGCCGCCCTACAGGAGCCGACCGTCCAGGCCGGCCGGTCGCCCCGGCAAAGCGAAAAATGCTTATAATGCCCAGCGTTTTTTCCTGTCCGCCGGACCGCGTGCAATCCACTCCCAACCTGGACACCCAAAAGCCTTGATACGTCTGCTGAAGTTCTTCTGGTGGTCTTTCGTCGCAGTCATCTGCGCGCTCGTACTCGGTGTGAGCGGTGCGTTTCTGTATCTTAGCCCCAGCCTCCCCTCGGTCGAGTCCCTCAGAAGCATCCAGTTGCAGATCCCCTTGAGGGTGTACAGCAGCGACGGCAAGCTGATTGCGGAATTCGGCGAAATGCGCCGCTCGCCTATCCGTTTCGCGGATATTCCCCCACAGTTCATCCAGGCGCTTCTCTCAGCCGAAGATGACAATTTCCTCAACCACTATGGGGTCGACCCGAGCAGCCTGATGCGCGCCGCGACCCAACTGGTGAAGTCTGGTCACATCCAGACCGGCGGCAGCACAATCACCATGCAGGTGGCGAAGAACTTCTTCCTCACCAGCGAGCGCAGCTTCTCGCGCAAGACCAACGAAATCCTCCTGGCCTTGCAGATCGAGCGCGAGCTGACCAAGGACGAGATCCTCGAGCTCTACGTCAACAAGATCTACCTGGGCAACCGCGCCTACGGCATCGAGGCCGCTGCGCAGGTGTACTACGGCAAGTCGATCCGCGACATCAGCCTGGCCCAGATGGCCATGATCGCCGGCCTGCCCAAGGCGCCATCGCGCTTCAACCCGCTGGCCAACCCGGTGCGCGCCAAGGAGCGTCGTGACTGGATCCTGGGCCGTATGTACAAGCTGGGCAAGATCGACCAAGCCAGCTACGAAGCCGCCCTGGCCGAGCCGCTCAATGCCAGCTACCACGTACCGACACCTGAGGTGAACGCGCCTTACATCGCCGAGATGGCCCGTGCCGAGATGGTCGGCCGCTATGGCAGCGAGGCCTATACCGAAGGCTTCCGCGTGACCACCACGGTCCCAAGCGACATGCAGGAGATGGCCAACAAGGCCGTGCTCAATGGGTTGTCCGATTATGACGAGCGCCACGGCTATCGCGGCCCGGAGTCGCGCTTCCCAGGCAAGACCCACGCCGCCTGGCTGCAGGAACTGAGCAAGCAGCGCACCCTCGGGGGCCTGGAGCCTGCCATCGTCACCCAGGTCGACAAGAGCGGCCTGAAAGTACTGACCCGCAGCGGCGAAGAAGAGCATGTGGCCTGGGACACCATGAAGTGGGCCCGCCCGTTCCTCAATAGCAATTCCCAGGGCCGCGCCCCGCAATCGCCGGCCGACGTGGCCCAGGTCGGTGACCTGATCCGCGTGCAGCGCCTGGAAGACGGCAAGCTCAAGTTCAGCCAAGTGCCCGGCGCGCAGAGCGCATTGGTGACCCTCGACCCTTACAACGGCGCCATCCGCGCCTTGGTCGGCGGCTTCTCGTTCGAGCAGAGCAACTACAACCGCGCCATGCAGGCCAAGCGCCAGCCAGGTTCGAGCTTCAAGCCCTTCGTCTACAGCGCCGCACTGGACAGCGGCTACACCGCCGCCAGCCTGGTCAACGACGCACCGATCGTGTTCGTCGACGAGTACTTGGACAAGGTCTGGCGCCCGAAGAATGACACCAACACCTTCCTCGGCCCGATCCGCATGCGCGAGGCGCTGTACAAGTCGCGCAACTTGGTCTCGATCCGCCTGCTGCAATCGATGGGCGTGGGCAAGACCATCGACTACATCGCCAAGTTCGGCTTCAACAAGCAGGACCTGCCGCCGAACCTCTCCCTGGCACTGGGCACCGCGACCCTCACGCCGATGGAAATCGCCACGGGTTGGAGCACCTTCGCCAACGGCGGCTACAAGATCAGCCCCTACCTGATCGAGCGCATCGAGAGCCGCAACGGCGAAACCCTGTTCACCGCCAATCCAGCGAGGGTTCCTCAAGAGGATCAGGACCAAGCCGGCATCGCTGCACCGGAACAGCCGATCAGCATCCAGCCGCTGCCAGGCGAAGCGCCCTCGGCACTGGACCAGGCGGCACCCGCGCCACAGGCACCGGTGGTGGCCGAACGCATCGTCGACGGTCGTACCACGTATATTCTCACCAGCATGCTGCAGGACGTGATCAAGCGCGGCACCGGCCGCCGAGCCCTGGCCCTTGGCCGTAGCGATCTGGCAGGCAAGACCGGTACCACCAACGAATCCAAGGACGCCTGGTTCACCGGCTACAACGCCGACTATGTGACGACGGTGTGGGTTGGCTTCGACCAGCCGGAAACCCTCGGCCGACGTGAATATGGCGGCACCGCGGCGCTGCCGATCTGGATGAACTTCATGGGCGCGGCGCTCAAGGGCAAGCCTGAGCACGCCCCGGCCGAACCGGAAGGCATACTCAGCCTGCGGGTCGACCCGATCAGCGGCCGCGCTGCCACGCCAAGCACGCCGAATGCCTATTTCGAGCTCTTCAAGGCCGAGGACTCCCCGCCTTCGGTAGACGAGCTGGGCAATGGCGCAGCACCAGGCAGCCCGCTACCGGCCGATGAGGCAGCGCCGATGGATCTGTTCTAAGCAGCACAAGCGACAAGCAGTAAGAAGGGCGCGCCAGCTCTCCCCGGCGCGCCCCTGCAGACAACCTCGAACAACGTGTCACTTGTAGCTCGAAACTCGACGTAAAAAAAACCGGCTCATATGAGCCGGTTCTTTTTTGCGTTCTGCATTAACCGTTGAACACGTCGTTCACGCTCTGCAGCGGGTAGTGCTTCGGATACGGCAGGGTGGCAACGCCGGACTCGATGGCAGCCTTGGCCACGGCGTCGGAGACGACGGTGATCAGGCGTGGGTCCATCGGCTTCGGAATGATGTACTCACGGCCGAATTCCAGCGCTTGTACGCCGTAGGCGTCGCAGACTTCCTGCGGTACCGGCAGCTTGGCCAGGTCCTTCAGGGCGATGGCGGCGGCGATCTTCATCTCTTCGTTGATGCGCTTGGCGCGAACGTCCAAGGCACCACGGAAGATGAACGGGAAGCCCAGCACGTTGTTGACCTGGTTCGGGTAGTCGGAACGACCGGTGGCCATGATCACGTCGTTGCGGGTGGCGTGAGCCAGCTCTGGCGAGATTTCCGGGTCCGGGTTCGAGCAGGCGAACACGATCGGGTTGGCAGCCATCGACTTCAGGCCTTCCGGGCTCAGCAGGTTCGGGCCAGACAGACCCACGAACACGTCGGCACCTTCCAGTGCGTCAGCCAGGGTGCGCTTGTCGGTAGCGTGAGCGAACTGGGCCTTGTACTGGTTCAGATCGTCACGACCTGCGTGGATCACGCCGGTACGGTCGATCATGAAGATGTTCTCGACCTTGGCGCCCATGCTGACCAGCAGCTTCATGCAGGAGATGGCGGCAGCGCCAGCACCCAGGCAGACGATCTTGGCTTCGTCGAGTTTCTTACCGGCGATTTCCAGGGCGTTGATCATGCCGGCGGCGGTGACGATCGCGGTGCCGTGCTGATCATCGTGGAAGACCGGGATGTCGCACTGCTCGATCAGGGTGCGCTCGATCTCAAAGCACTCAGGCGCCTTGATGTCTTCCAGGTTGATACCACCGAAGGTGATGGAAATACGCTTGACGGTGTCGATGAAGGCTTGCGGGCTTTCGGAGTCGACTTCGATGTCGAATACGTCGATGCCAGCGAAACGCTTGAACAGAACACCCTTGCCTTCCATGACTGGCTTGGAGGCCAGCGGGCCCAGGTCACCCAGGCCGAGGATGGCAGTACCATCGGAAATCACCGCGACCAGGTTGCCTTTGCCGGTGTACTTGTAGGCCAGCTCTGGGTCACGGCCGATCTCACGTACAGGCTCGGCGACGCCCGGGCTGTAGGCCAGGGCCAGGTCTCGAGCGGTGGCGGTCGGCTTGGTGAGTTCGACGCTCAGTTTCCCCGGACGAGGCTGAGCGTGGTATTCGAGAGCGGCGGTTTTCAGGTCTGACATGGTGGGCATTCCGCTTGTTTACTGTTCTGACGGACCGCCGAGGATACGCAAAGAGCCGGGGGGCTACAAGACTGCCCGGTCACTTGTGTCAAGGCCTTTAGCCTACGACTTTACGCTATAACCCACGGGGGCATACACCGCCAAGTGTGTACAATCCAATAGCGAAATGTCTACAACTATTTACCCTGAAACCCGCTCGAGCATGCTCGGATCGGTCAATGGCAATACCCAGCGTCGCTGCCCAGGCTTCAGGCCGCCCTTGCGGGAACGATCCAGCACCCAGCCGCGCGCCTCGACCTGGCGTCCCTTGAGGTTATCGAAGAAGCTCGAGGGGAAGTTGCGCTGCAGACGAGCGGGAATCCGAAGCACCACCGCATTGCCCAGATCAAGCCAGACGCCGCCACGATTGCGTTCGATCGCCTGAATTTTGCCGCTTATGACGGCAAAGCCCGACTGCCGCACATCCCCCTCACGCAGGACCGGCGACTGTCGCCAGAGCCCGGCCCGCGCCGCCCTGGCCACCTGCTCGGCCTGTTGCTGGCAGCGGGAAAGCTTGACGTTGGGGGCAACGGCGACGCGATAGCCCAGGCCTTCGCTGAGCATCGTGGCCTCAAGATTGTTGCCATCCCGCCCGTAGATATGCGCCAAGGTGCGGCCGTACTTGTCCTTGGCCTCCACTCCCGGCACCAGCCCGACCCGCCCGTCACTGGCTTTGACCAACGCCTGCAATCGCTGCTTGGCGGCTTCGGCATAGGGTTCGCTGGTGCGGCCTTTGCGGCCGATTTCCGGCGCATTGATACCGATCATCCGAACGCTGCGCCCGTCGCTTAGACGCAGGGTGTCGCCATCGACCACCTGACGCACCGCCACCTGCTGTGGCTTGTCGGGCAGCGGGCAGAAGGCCTGCGCGGGAAAATGCCAGATCGCGCCCACAAAAAAAGCGCCCACAAGGGGCGCCTTTTTTTGCAGCAGCGCGAAGCCCGAAGGATTCGCCATGCGCATGATTACTTCTTGGTACCGAACATACCGAAGCGATCGGCGAACTTCTGTACGCGACCACCGGTGTCCAGGACTTTCTGCTTACCAGTGTAGAACGGGTGGCACTGGGAGCACACGTCGATCGCCAGCGGCTTGGCCAGGGTCGAACGGGTTTCGAATTTGTTGCCGCAGCTGCAGGTGACTGCAACTACTTCGTAGTTCGGATGAATATCTGCTTTCATGGTCACTTCCTCGAGCTGCGTGCCGCCACCCAACACCAATTGTTGAATACCGCACGTAATTAGGCGGCGAATAATACCAGAGCAAGGCGCCAGCGCAAGTTGTCGCGAGCACCGACCGTCGTCTGCTAGTCTCGCGGGATTTGTGAACCTCCCATCCAGAGACCTCCCGCGTGTCCGACGTCATCCTGCGCCTTGCCCTGCCCTCGCCTTTGCGTCGCCTGTTCGACTACAGGGCGCCAGCGAGCATGGCCCGCCAGACCTTGACGCCCGGCATGCGCATCCGCGTACCGTTCGGCCGCCGGGAGATGATCGGTGTGCTGGTGGAGGTCTGCGACAAGAGCGAAGTGCCCGCCGACAAGCTCAAGCCCGCCAGCGCCCTGCTCGACCCGATCTCACCGCTGCCGCCGGCATTGTTCAAGCTGTGTCTGTGGACCGCGCAGTACTACCAGCACAGCCTGGGCGACACGCTGAACTGGGCCCTGCCTACGCTGCTCCGCCAAGGCGAGCCGGCCGAGATGCGCCAAGAGCGGTTTTGGCATGTCGCTCCCGGCGCCCGCCTGGAAGACCCGCGCATCGCACGCGCGCCGCGTCAGCGTGACGCCCTCAAGGCCCTGGCCCAGCATCCTCATGGCGTCGCCCACAGCGTGCTGGCCAAGCTGGGCCTGAGCAAGGACAGCCTCGACCTACTGCTGGCCAAGGAGCTGGTTCAGGTAGAGGTGCGCCGCCATCTGCCCCCGCCACGCCACGAGCACTGGCTGGCACAGCCGGAACTGCCGCTGAACGAAGAGCAACTGGCTGCATTCGACGTCGTGCGTTCGGGCTTTGGCGCCTTCCATGCGTTCTTGCTGGCAGGGGTGACCGGTAGCGGCAAGACAGAGGTCTACCTGCAGTTGATCCGTGAAACCCTCGAGGCCGGCAAGCAGGCGCTGATCCTGATTCCGGAAATCAACCTCGGCCCACAGACCCTGGCGCGCTTCGAGCAACGCTTCAACGCCCGCATCGCCTTGCTGCATTCGGCAGTCGGCGATCGCGAGCGCCTGGACGCCTGGCTCGCCGCCCGCGACGGCGAGGCCGACATCATCATCGGCACCCGCTCGGCACTGTTCACGCCGATGAAAAACCCTGGGCTGATCATCATCGATGAAGAGCACGACGGCTCTTATAAACAGCAAGAAGGCCTGCGCTACCACGCCCGGGATCTGGCCGTGGTCCGCGCCCACCAGGAAAACATCCCGATCCTGCTGGGCTCAGCCACGCCCTCGCTGGAAAGTCTGCACAACGCCCACAGCGGACGCTACGGCCTGCTGCGCATGAATCAACGCGCTGGCGGTGCCCGCCCGCCACGCTACCTGCGCCTGGACGTACGCAGTCTGCCACTGGACAGCGGTATCAGCGGCCCGCTGCAGCAGGCCATCCGCCAGACCCTTGAGGCGGGCCAGCAAGTGCTGGTGTTCCTCAACCGGCGCGGCTTTGCGCCGACGCTGCTGTGCCATGATTGCGGCTGGTTGTCCGAGTGCCCGCGCTGCGATGCCCGGATGACGGTGCACCAGCGTTCCGGCGTGCTGCGCTGCCACCACTGCGGCTACGACGAACGCCTGCCCCACCAGTGCCCGCAATGCGCCCATGTCGACCTGCGCCCGGTAGGCGCGGGCACCGAGCGCGCCGAGGAGCGCCTGAAAGTGCTGTTCCCGGATTACCCCATCCTGCGGGTCGACCGCGACAGCACCTCGCGCAAGGACGCGATGCACAACCTGTTCACCACCATCCAACGCGGGCAGCCCAGTATCCTGGTCGGCACCCAGATGCTAGCCAAAGGTCATCACTTCCCCCGGGTGACGCTAGTGGCCATTCTCGACGCCGATGGCGGCCTGTTCTCCGGCGACTTCCGTGCCAGCGAGCGCATGGCGCAGCTGATCGTCCAGGTTGCGGGCCGCGCCGGCCGTGCCGAGGAGCCCGGCAAGGTGATCATCCAGACCCACCTGGCCGAACACCCGCTGCTGGTGCAACTGACCGAGCAAGGGTATTTCGCCTTCGCCGAGCAAGCCCTGAGCGAGCGTCGCGCGGCCGGCCTGCCGCCGTTCTCACACCTCGCCCTGCTGCGCGCCGAGGCGCACAAGCCAGGCCAGGCCGAGGGTTTTCTGGATGAAGCCTGCAGCGCCGCCGAGCGGTTGTTGGTCGAACAAAACCTGCAAGGTATCGAGCTGCTCGGCCCGGTACCCGCCCCCATGGAGCGCCGTGCGGGGCGTTTCCGCGCGCAATTATTGCTCCAGGCCAATGCCCGGGCGCCCTTGCATCGACTGATCAGCGCCTGGTTGCTAGTGTTGGAGCACATGCCATCCGGACGTCAGGTGCGCTGGTCGCTGGATGTGGATCCGGTCGACCTGTATTGAGCTCAAAGCGGCTTGCCGCTCAAAGGTTGGCAATACGCCCCCGGGAACGGATAATGCCCAGTTTTTCCACCTGCGCATCGAAGCGCCCCACCGCGCTTGCGGTCGAAAAGAGAACGCCATGAAAGACACCATTCGCCAGCTCATCCAGCAAGCCCTCACCCAACTCGTCACCGACGGCGTGCTGCCTGAAGGGCTGACGCCGGCGATCCAGGTGGAAAACGCCCGGGACAAGACCCACGGCGACTTCGCCAGCAACATCGCCATGATGCTGGCCAAGCCAGCCGGCATGAAGCCGCGCGACCTGGCTGAAAAACTCATCGATGCCCTGCCGGCCAGCGCCGACATCACCAAGGTCGAGATCGCAGGCCCGGGCTTTTTGAATTTCTTCCAGAACACCCAAGCCCTGGCCAACCGCCTGGACGCCGCCCTGGCGGATGATCACCTGGGCGTGCGCAAGGCCGGCCCCCGCGAAAAAGTCGTGATCGACATGTCGGCACCGAACCTGGCCAAGGAGATGCACGTCGGCCACCTGCGTTCGACCATCATCGGCGACAGCGTCGCACGCGTGCTGGAGTTCCTCGGTGACCAGGTGATCCGACAGAACCACGTCGGCGACTGGGGCACCCAGTTCGGCATGCTGCTGGCCTACCTGGAAGAGAACCCGATCACCAGCGATGAGCTGTCGGACCTCGAAAACTTCTACCGCGCGGCGAAGAAGCGCTTCGACGAGTCCGAGGAATTTGCCACCCGCGCCCGCGGCTTGGTGGTCAAGCTGCAAGCCGGCGACCCTGAGTGCATGGCGCTGTGGACCCGCTTCAAGGACATCTCCCTGTCCCACTGCCAGAAGACCTACGAGCTGCTCAACGTCAAGCTGACCATGGCCGACGTGATGGGCGAGAGCGCCTACAACGGCGACCTGGCCAATGTGGTCGCCGACCTCAAGGCCAAGGGCCTGCTGGTCGAGGACCAAGGCGCCCAGTGCGTGTTCCTCGAGGAGTTCAAGAACGCTGACGGCGAGCCGCTGCCGGTGATCGTGCAGAAGGCCGATGGCGGCTACCTCTACGCCACCACTGACCTTGCCGCTGTGCGCTACCGCAGCAACGTGCTCCAGGCCGACCGCGCCCTGTACTTCGTCGATCAGCGCCAGGCCCTGCACTTCAACCAGGTGTTCGAAGTGGCGCGCCGCGCAGGTTTCGTCGGCCATCCGATGCAGATGGAGCACATGGGCTTCGGCACCATGAACGGCGCTGACGGCCGTCCGTTCAAGACCCGTGACGGCGGCACCGTCAAGCTGATCGACCTGCTCACCGAGGCCAAGGAGCGCGCCTACGCGCTGGTCAAAGACAAGAACCCGAGCCTGTCCGAAGACGAGCTGCGCCACATTGGTGAAGTGGTCGGTATCGGCGCGGTGAAGTACGCCGACCTGTCCAAGCACCGCACCAGCGACTACAGCTTCAACTTCGAGCTGATGCTCAACTTCGACGGCAACACCGCACCCTACCTGCTGTACGCCTACACCCGCGTGGCCAGCGTATTCCGCAAGCTGGGCAAGGGCTTCGACGAAGTCGAGGGCAGCATCGTCCTGCAGGCGGCCCATGAGCAGGATCTGGCCGCACGCCTGGCGCAGTTCGGCGAAGTGCTCAACAACGTCGCCGAGAAAGGCACCCCACACGTGCTGTGCAGCTATCTGTACGATATCGCCGGCCTGTTCTCCAGCTTCTACGAGAACTGCCCGATCCTCGCCGCCGAAACCGCCGAGCAACAGCAAAGCCGCCTGCGCCTGGCCGCGCTGACCGGTCGCACGCTCAAGCAAGGCCTGGAGCTGCTCGGCCTGGAAACCCTGGAGCGCATGTAAGTTGGCTGCCAAGAAAAAACCTGCACCCAAGCGTGGCGCCAGCCGCAACCAGGCACCGGCCAAACAGCCGATTCCGGGTTGGATCTGGCTGGCGGTCGGCCTGACCGTAGGCGCTTTCGTTGTCTTCCTGATGAAGCTCGAGCCAGGTAGCGAAGACATCAAGCGGGCCAAGCCTGAGCAGCAAAAACCCGCCAAGGTCGCCGAAGCCAGCAAGACCACTGCGCCGACAACGCAGCAGCCGGTCAAGCCGAAGTACGACTTCTACACCCTGCTGCCGGAGTCGGAAGTCATCGTACCGCCAGAGGCCGTGCCGGAGAAAACCCCACCGGTGCCGGCCCAGCCAGTACAGCCGGTCAAGCCAGTGACACCCGCTGAGGCGGCGAAGATCGACACCGCCCGCGCCCAGGCCGCCCTGATGGGGCAGACGCCTCCGCCTGCGCCACCGGTGATCAAGCCTGCGGCGACCACTACCTTCTTCCTTCAGGCCGGCTCGTTCCGCAAGCAGGCTGATGCCGACAAGGTTCGCGCGCAGATCATCCTGCTCGGCCAAGCGGTCAAGGTAGAGTCGGGGACGGTGAAAGATGAAACCTGGTACCGCGTCCTGGTCGGCCCGTTCAGCAACCGTGAGCAACTGACGGTCGCCCAGAAGCAACTGGCCGGAGCAGGGTTCAGCAATCTGCTGCTGCAGCAGCGCCAGACCCGCCAGTAACGAAAAAGGCCTTGCCGCTCGATGCGACAAGGCCTTTTTTCTGTCAGCGGCGCTGGGCGTTGACCTGGGAGATCTGGCTGTTGAGGGTCCAGAAATCGTACAGCACGCCGATCAGGAACAAGCCCCCGGTGAGCAGATAGATCAGGGCGCTGATCCACTTGCCCAGGTACAGCCGGTGCACACCGAAGATCCCGAGGAACGTCAGGAAGATCCAGGCCAGGTTGTAGTCCACCCGGCCAGACTGGAAGCGCATGTCCGCCTCACGGTCCATTGACGGAATCAGGAACAGGTCGATCAACCAGCCGATGCCGAGTAGGCCCAGGGTGAAGAACCAGATCGTCCCGGTGATGGGTTTGCCGTAGTAGAAGCGGTGGGAGCCGGTGAAGCCGAAGATCCACAAGAGGTAGCCAAGGACCTTGCTGTGGGTGTCGTGCAATTCACCCTGTTGATAACCGTTCATGCTTGTCCTCCGTGGGTTAGCAAAAAATTTTCTAACGGAAAATGTGACTTTTCCGTAGGAAGCCGACGTATGGTACCCGCGCAATCGACCAACGGAGCAAAAAACCACCCGAAGCTGTTATAGAGTTGCGCGCCAAAGCCAACACATACCTAAAAAGAGCTTCAACTATGCCGCCTTTGTTCAAGACATGGCTGACCCTCTGCCTATTGTTGCCCCTGGCCGCCCACGCCACCAATCGTGAGCAACGTCTTCCAAACGGTTTCACCGGCTATACTACTAACGCCACGGTGAAACACGCGCCGGTCAAGTACAGCACCTTGCGCGCCCGCCCGAGCAATGCCGCCAAGGCCTCGAGTAACCTGCCCGCCGTGGCCATGTCGGCCAAGCAGAGCAGCAACGTGCTCAGCCGCGCAGTGAATGTGCTTGGCACGCCCTATCGCTGGGGCGGCAGCAGCCCGAGCAAGGGCTTTGACTGCAGTGGCCTGGTCAAGTATGCCTTCACCGATGTCGCCGACGTCGACCTACCGCGCACCTCCAATGCCATGGCCCAAGGGCATGGCGTCAAAGTGGCGAAAAGCGACCTCAAGCCTGGCGACCTGATCTTCTTCAACATCAAGAGCCGCCGGGTCAACCACGTGGCCATCTACTTGGGGAATGATCGCTTCATCCACGCGCCGCGCACCGGCAAGCGGGTGAGCATCGACACCCTGAGCAAGCCGTACTGGCAGAAGCATTACGTGGTCGCCAAGCGCGTACTGCCCAAAGAGCAGCAGACCCTGGCCCTGGCCAAGCGTTGAGCTGTCCAGCGATGGGCCCAGACCGTGTGAACCGCCTGACATCGCCGGGGCTGCTGCGCAGCCCATTCGCGGGTTTACCCGCGAATGGGCCACCCGAGTCACCCTCAGCCTGACGCGATCACCCCCACCCCCTTCAGCCGCTGCAGCGCCATCTCCACCGTCTTCATCCCCGCTGCCGCGCCGGTCTGCATCACTGAATGCAGCTGCGCCATGCGGCCTTCCCGGATCAGGTTACGCACCGCTGGCGTTGCCACCAGCACTTCCCTGGCCGCCACACGCCCGCCGCCTATTCGCTCGACCAATGTCTGCACCACCACCATGCGCAGCGACTCCGCCAGCATGCCCCGCACCAAGGCTTTTTCCTCCGGAGCGAACACCTCCACCAGGCGGTCGATGCTGTTCACCGCCGAGCGGGTATGCACCGTCGCCAATACCAAGTGTCCGGTTTCCGCAGCGCGCAGGGCGAGGCGGATGGTTTCCAGATCACGCAGCTCGCCGATCACGATCACATCCGGGTCCTGGCGCAATGCACTGCGCAGGCCCTGGGCAAAATCGCGGCAATCGCGGCCAATCTCGCGCTGGTTGACCAGGCTATGCTGGCCGCTGTGGATAACTTCGATGGGGTCTTCGAGCGTAATGATGTGCAGCGCCTGGGTTCGATTGAGCTGATCGATCAGGGCCGCCAGGGTCGATGACTTGCCGCTGCCAGTCGGCCCTCCGACCAGCACAAGGCCATCGCGCCACTGGGCAATAGCTTGAAACACTTCCTCCAGGTCCAACTCATCCAGGCCGGGGGCACGAGACGGCAGCAATCGCAGGCTCACTCCCGGTCCATGGTGCTGGCGATACAGATTCGCCCGGGCGCGCACGGCGCCTGGCAGCGTCAAGGCGATATCCAGCTCATCGCCCAGCGCCCACTGGCGGCGCTGGGCCTCGTCGAGCATGGGTGCAAACCCCTCGCTCAAGGTCGCAGCCGCCAAAGGTGGCAGATTCAGGCGCTGCAGCTTGCCGTCCAGGCGCAGCACCGGTACTTCGCCCGTTGCCAGGTGCAGGTCACAAGCCCCTGCAGCCACGGCCCGGGCCAACAGGTCGGTCACATCCATGAGACTCCCCAAAGGCCATCAAGCAGGTAGAATGCCGCAGACCACTGAGCCGTCGGCATCGATTCCATGTCCACCATAGCAGACAACCTGTCCGCCCTCGCCGCTCGCATCGACAGCGCGGCCAAGGCTGCCGGACGCGATCCCGCCAGCATCCAGCTGCTGGCTGTGAGCAAGACCAAACCCGCCAATGCCGTGCGTGAAGCCCACGCCGCCGGCGTGCGCGACGTCGGCGAGAACTACCTCCAGGAAGCCCTGGCCAAGCAGGAAGAATTACGCGACCTGCCCTTGACCTGGCACTTCATCGGCCCCATCCAGTCGAACAAGACCCGTGCAATCGCCGAACATTTCGACTGGGTACACTCCGTGGACCGCCTGAAGATCGCCCAACGCCTGTCCGAACAACGCCCTACCGACCTGGCACCGCTGAATGTCTGCCTGCAGGTGAACGTCAGCGGCGAGGACAGCAAGTCCGGCTGCCTGCCGGCCGATGTTCCAGCCCTGGCCAGCGCCATTGCCGGCCTGCCAGGCTTGCGTCTGCGCGGCTTGATGGCGATTCCCGAACCCACCGAGGACCGTGTCGCCCAGGAGGCGGCCTTCGCCACCCTGCGCCGGTTACAGGAGGGCCTGGGGCTAGACCTGGACACCCTGTCCATGGGCATGAGCCACGACCTGGAAGCCGCGATTGCACAGGGAGCGACCTGGGTCCGCATCGGTACCGCCCTGTTCGGTGCCCGCGACTACGGACGCCCCTGATTCCATGCTTTACTCACTCTTTCCTTCAAGGACCTGACATGAGCAAGACACGTATTGCCTTTATCGGCGCCGGCAACATGGCCGCCAGCCTGATCGGCGGCCTGCGTGCCCAGGGTCTGGACGCCGCGCAGATCCGCGCCAGCGACCCGGGCGCCGAGACCCGGGCCAAGATCCAGGCCGAGCACGGCATCGAAGCCTTCGAAGACAACGCCCAGGCCATCGCAGGTGCCGATGTGATCGTCCTGTCGGTCAAGCCGCAGGTCATGAAGGCCGTGTGCCAGGCCCTGCAGCCCAATCTGGCGCCTGGCCAACTGATCGTCTCCATCGCCGCCGGCATCACCTGCGCCAGCCTGCAAGCCTGGCTGGGCCCACGCCCGGTGGTTCGCTGCATGCCCAATACCCCGGCCCTGCTGCGCGAAGGGGCCAGCGGCCTGTATGCCACTGCCGAGGTATCCACTGAGCAACGCCAACAGGCCGAGCAACTGCTGCGCGCCGTGGGTACCGCCCTGTGGCTGGACCAGGAGCAACAACTGGATGCCGTGACCGCCGTCTCCGGCAGTGGCCCGGCGTACTTCTTCCTGCTGATCGAAGCCATGACCGCCGCCGGCGAGAAACTTGGCCTGCCGCGTGAGACGGCCTCGCAGCTGACCTTGCAGACCGCACTGGGCGCCGCGCGCATGGCCGTCTCCAGCGACGTGGACGCCGCCGAACTGCGCCGCCGCGTCACCTCACCGGCCGGCACCACGGAAGCGGCGATCAAGTCGTTCCAGGGCAATGGCTTCGAAGCCATCGTCGAACAGGCGCTGGAGGCCGCGGCAAAACGTTCCGCCGAGCTGGCCGAGCAATTGGGCAAATAAGGAGCTGTCGATGAATGCATTGTCCGGCGCCATGATCTTCGTGGTGCAAACCCTGGTCAGCCTGTACTTGGTGATCGTCCTGCTGCGCTTCGTGCTGCAGTTGGTCAAGGCCGACTTCTACAACCCGCTGAGCCAGTTCGCGGTGCGTGCCACCCAACCGCTGCTCAAGCCGCTGCGCCGCATCATCCCCAGTATCGGCGGCCTGGACACCTCGTCCCTGCTGCTGTCGGTGGCCATCCAGGCGTTGCTGATGGCCTTCGTAATGATGTTCGTCCTGTACAGCTACAGCCCGCTGCAGTTGGTGATCTGGGCGATCATCGGCGTGACGTCGCTGTTCCTGAAGATCTTCTGGGTGGCGATGATCGTCATGGTGATCGTCTCGTGGGTCGCGCCCAATAGCCATAACCCTGCCGCCGAGCTGGCCTACCAGATCAGCGAGCCGGTGCTGGCGCCGTTCCGCAAACTCATTCCCAACCTGGGCGGGCTGGATATTTCTCCGATCTTCGCCTTCCTGGCGATCCAGGTGATCCAGTCCTACGCCATGCCGGTGCTTGCTGAATATGTCGCCATGCCAGAGATCCTCTGGCGCATGATCTGACCCCGGCGTTTCCAGCGGCAAGCCTTTGCTTGCCGCTGGGGATAGCGCTCTTTAGACTTACGCCTCCGTCAAGCGTGAGCAGGGTCGATGTCCACTGTCTTTCCCGAAGATTCCGTTGGTCTGGTAACACCGCAAATTGCCCGGTTCGATGAACCGCTGGCGTTGGCCTGTGGCCGTTCGCTGGCCAGCTACGAGCTGATCTACGAGACCTATGGCACCCTCAACAGCACCGCCAGCAACGCCGTGCTGATCTGCCATGCGCTGTCCGGCCATCATCATGCCGCAGGCTATCACGCCCCAACCGATCGAAAACCCGGCTGGTGGGACAGCTGCATCGGCCCCGGCAAGCCGATCGATACCAATCGCTTCTTCGTGGTCAGCCTCAACAACCTCGGCGGCTGCAACGGCAGCACTGGGCCGAGCAGTGTCAACCCTGCCACCGGCAAACCCTATGGCGCCGACTTCCCGGTACTGACCGTCGAAGACTGGGTACACAGCCAGGCGCGGTTCGCCGACCGCCTCGGCATCCAGCAGTGGGCGGCGGTGGTTGGCGGCAGTCTGGGCGGCATGCAGGCCCTGCAATGGACCATCAGCTACCCGAACCGGGTACGCCACTGCGTCGACATCGCCTCGGCGCCCAAGCTCTCGGCACAGAACATCGCCTTCAACGAAGTCGCCCGCCAAGCCATCCTCACCGACCCTGAGTTCCACGGCGGCTCGTTCCAGGACAAAGGCGTGGTGCCCAAGCGTGGCCTGATGCTGGCGCGCATGGTGGGCCACATCACCTACCTGTCCGACGACTCCATGGGCGAGAAATTCGGTCGCGAACTCAAGAGCGACAAGCTCAACTACGACTTCCACAGCGTCGAGTTCCAAGTCGAGAGCTACCTGCGCTATCAGGGTGAAGAGTTCTCCGGGCGCTTCGATGCCAACACCTACCTGCTGATGACCAAGGCGCTGGATTACTTCGATCCGGCCGCCACTCACGGGGGTGACCTGGCGGCGACGCTGGGGCATGTCACGGCGGACTACTGCATTATGTCGTTCACCACCGACTGGCGCTTCTCGCCCGCACGTTCGCGGGAAATCGTCGATGCCCTGATGGCCGCGCGCAAGAACGTCTGCTATCTGGAGATCGACTCTCCTTATGGGCACGATGCCTTCCTGATCCCCACGCCTCGCTACATGCAAGGTTTCGCGAACTACATGAACCGCATCGCCATCTGAGGACAGCATGAGAGCCGACCTGGAAATCATCCACGACTGGATCCCCGCCGGCAGCCGGGTACTCGACCTGGGCTGCGGCAGCGGCGAGCTGCTGGCCTCGTTGCGCGATCGCAAGAACGTGACCGGCTACGGGCTGGAGATCGACGCCGACAACATCGCCGCCTGCGTGGCCAAGGGTGTCAACGTCATCGAGCAGGACCTGGACAAAGGCCTGGGCAACTTCGCCAGCAACAGCTTCGACGTGGTGGTCATGACCCAGGCCCTGCAGGCCGTGGAGTACCCCGACCGCATCCTCGACGAAATGCTGCGCGTAGGCCGCGAGTGCATCATCACCTTCCCCAACTTCGGCCACTGGCGTTGCCGTTGGTACCTGGCGACCAAAGGCCATATGCCCGTCTCTGACTTCATGCCGTACACCTGGTACAACACGCCGAACATCCACTTCTGCACCTTCGCCGACTTCGAGGACCTGTGTCACGAGCGTCGTGCCAAGGTGATCGACCGCCTGGCGGTAGACCGTCTGCACCGTAACGGGTGGGCAGGCCGGCTTTGGCCTAATCTTCTAGGAGAAATCGGTATCTATCGCGTCAGCAGCCGGGGCCTGCAGGAACATCGGGTCGCGGTCTGACTTCTAGCCCCCTCACTGGAGGATCGCACCATGCGTCGCCTTGGACTTTTTTTGATCAGCCTGTGCCTGGCCTTGCCGGTACTGGCTGCAGACCCCGCCAGGCCGGAACGCAAGGAAGTGTTCGGCGACATCACGGTCCACTACAGCGCTTTCACCTCGAGCATGCTGCAACCGGATGTGGCCGCGGCCACGGGCCTGACCCGTAGCAAGAATCAGGGCGTGCTCAATATCGCCGTGCTCAAGGCCGGCAAACCAGGCATGGCGGTGGTCAGCGGCACCGTCAAGGACCTCACCGGGCGCAGCAGCCCATTGTCGTTCAAGCAGATCAACGACCAAGGCGCGGTGTACTACATCGCCCAGTTCAAGATCGACCAGGCAGAAACCCTGACCTTCGACCTGAATGTCGAGACCGGCGGTGTCAGCCATAAACTCAGCTTCAACCAGGAAGTGTTCCCAGGCGAATGATGAATTTCCAGCAACTCGTATTGGCCAGCCATAACGCCGGCAAACTCAAGGAACTCCAGACGATGCTCGGTGAATCCGTGCAACTGCGCTCGATCGGCGAATTCAGCCAGGTCGAGCCGGAAGAGACCGGCCTGTCGTTCGTCGAGAACGCCATCCTCAAGGCGCGCAACGCCTCGCGCATCTCCGGGCTGCCGGCACTGGCCGACGATTCGGGCTTGGCGGTGGACTTCCTCGGCGGCGCGCCGGGCATCTACTCGGCGCGCTACGCTGACGGCAAGGGCGATGCGGCGAACAACGCCAAGCTGCTCGACGCGCTTCAGGATGTGCCCGCCGAAGAGCGCGGCGCGCAGTTCGTCTGCGTGCTGGCCCTGGTGCGTCACGCCGATGATCCGCTGCCGATCCTCTGCGAAGGGCTGTGGCACGGCAGCATCCTGTTCGAGGCCAGCGGTGAACATGGGTTTGGCTATGACCCATTGTTCTGGGTCCCTGAGCGCAAGTGCTCCAGCGCCGACCTCAGCCCTGTCGAAAAAAACCAGCTCAGCCACCGCGCCCGCGCCATGGCCCTGCTGCGCCAACGTCTGGGCCTGGCATGACCGAAACGCTGTCCACTCAGCCGCGTCAGCCCGATGCGGCGGGTTTCGTTACGCTCCCGCCCCTGGCGTTGTATATCCATATCCCATGGTGCGTGCGCAAATGCCCTTATTGCGACTTCAACTCCCATGCTGCCGGGCCTGAACTGCCGGAAGACGCCTACGTCGATGCCCTGCTGACCGACCTCGACCAGGAAATGGCCGCGGTACAGGGACGCCCCATCAGCTCGATCTTCTTCGGCGGCGGCACCCCAAGCCTGTTCAGTGCCAATGCCTTGGGGCGCTTGCTGCGCGGCGTGGAACAGCGCATCCCGTTCGCCGCCGACATCGAAATCACCCTGGAGGCCAATCCCGGGACCTTCGAGCAGGAGAAATTCAAGGCGTACCGGCAAACCGGCATCAATCGTCTGTCCATTGGCGTACAGAGCTTCCAGCCTGCAAAGCTCCAGGCCTTGGGGCGCATCCACAACGGCGACGAGGCGATCCGCGCTGCGGACATGGCACGCGCCGCCGGCTTCGACAACTTCAACATGGACCTGATGCACGGCCTGCCTGATCAGTCCCTGGACGATGCCTTGGCCGACCTGCGCCAGGCCATCGAGTTGGCGCCGACACACTTGTCCTGGTACCAGCTGACGGTGGAGCCGAACACAGTGTTCTGGAACCAACCGCCGGAGCTGCCCGAAGACGACATCCTCTGGGACATCCAGGAGGCTGGCCAGGCCCTGATGGCGGCAAACGGCTTCCAGCAGTATGAAGTCTCGGCGTATGCGCAGCCGGGGCGCGCCGCCCGCCACAACCTCAACTATTGGCGCTTCGGCGACTTCATCGGCATCGGCGCCGGAGCCCACGGCAAACTGACCTTTGCCGACGGCCGCATCCTGCGAACGTGGAAGACCCGCGCGCCCAAGGACTACCTGAACCTCGCCAAGCCGTTCAAGGCCGGCGAAAAGCTGCTGCCGGTGCAAGAGCTGCCGTTCGAGTTCCTGATGAACGCCCTGCGCCTGACCCAGGGCGTGGAAGCCGAGCTGTTCACCCAGCGTACCGGCTTGCCCCTGTCGCAGTTGGCAGAGGCCCGGCGCGAGGCAGAACGAAAAGGCCTTTTGCAGGTCGAACCGGATCGGTTGGTGGCCACACCACGGGGCCAGTTGTTCCTCAATGACCTGTTGCAGTATTTCTTGACCTAAGGATGACCCATGGATTTGGTACTTGACCTGCTCGCGACCGTTTCCCGCTGGAGCCGCAGCAACCTGTCGGAGATTTCCCTGGCCTTGGTAGGCTGCCTGCTGGTGCTGTTCGGCACCGACATCAAGGGATGGGTGGAGCAACACCTGGGCGGCCTGGCCGGCGCTCTGCGCGTACCTTTCATGGCCTTGCTGGTGATGATCGGCAGCGGCGCGGCACTGATCTACGCAACGCCTTGGGTGGTGAAGGGCTTGGCCCAGTTCAACAACTATGCCCTGGCGCCGGTGCTACTGGTGGTGCTGGTGTTGATCGGCGTAGTGGCTGATCGGCGAGGGTAAATGCAGGGGCGCGGCTGCATGGCTGCTTGCGCCCCATTCAAATCACGGTTGCAACCGCACCTCTACGGGGACTGAACGCTGCCCGGCATGATCAATGCCCACCGCACACAGCCGCGTATCCTGCCTGACCACGATCTTCCCCGTCGCCGTAGCGGGTAAATCACCGTAATTCCGAGGGTTCGCGCAGTCAGTGCCCTGCCAAGGGCCCAGCTTGAATTCCACCCCTTGGAACAAGAGGTGCTTAGAGGGAAAACGCACTCGGTAAGCCTTGCCTCCGTAAGGGTCGTAGTAGGGCGCGCTGATCTTCAGCTCCGGCTGCGCAGCCGGCCCCGGCTGGTGCACTACCACCGGTAGAGCCACGGCGTTGCGGTTGGCAGGCGCGAGAGCACCGGGCTCATGTCCCCAAATGCATAACGCCAGCACCGTCGGATTGGTCGGCGAAAGGGTGAATCCCTCCAAAGGGAGATTCAGTGCAGCCCCTGATGCTTGCGGCGCGCCATACCCTGCCAATTCCTCGCACTGTTCCGGCCACTGCGCGAGCTTTGCCTGATACAGAGCAGTCGTCGAATACACCGAAGAGTCGATGAGCATTGGCGCTTGATCGGATTGCTTGTAGATCAGACGAACATCCTCGTCTTTCTCCACCACGACATTGAAGACATTGCCCAACCCACAACCCTGGGCCTCGGCGCTGAAACGCCCTTGATGCAAGCACGCTGGAAGGAAGCTCAGGTCCGATGCATGGGCACCACTTTCCACACTGCTATGCACGACCGCCAGGACACCATGATTGATGGCATCCACGATCGGGCTACCGGAGTCCCCGTCGTGCAGGTTCACGTCGTCCAACATCAACAGGTGTCGAAACAAGGTTCCCTCACCGGTCAGCATGTCGATCCATGGCAGTGCTTGTTCCGGCCAACTGGCGACACCTTGACTGACACCGTTCTGGCGCGTCGCGGCAATGACCGTTTCGTTATCAATTGCCTTGCGTCCCGCCAGCGCCAAAGGCGTTACGCCCAATGCCCTGAGCGCGCCTTGGGTCTGATGCAATTCGAAAATGGCGAAGTCCAGACCTCGACGTGATGCGTAGCGCACATGGGCGACCTCGAAGGTTACGCCTGGAAGGCCCCTGAACCTGACCAGGCCGATCCCCACCAGTTGCGTAGCGACTTGATCGAACACGTCGAGCACTGTATGCCCGCTGCCCACCAGCAAGGCAGGCGCGGCGTCGTTGCCGCTGTCGATCAGAAATGCAGTGCTCTTCTTGACTTTGCGCAAACCGAAATCCAGGCCACTGTCGCTGAGCGGGCGCTGGTACATTGCAAGAGCAGAGGTATCCAGCCCGCCCCCACTGGAAGCGGATTCAGCGCTGGCCACCGTCGGAGCGCCCAGCAGGGTAGCGACCAACAGAGAACGCAGTAGAGATGAGAGAGAGTGCTTTGTGTGCATGTTGAGCCTCCTGGCCTTTCCGGGCGTCGTTACCCGAGGACAGGAGGCTCACATAGCGCATGAGCTGTGGTGACATATCATGGGCTATGCCCATGTCAAAACAGACATACAAGAAGAGGCATGCGGCGCCTCCTCTGAAGGATCAGGCCAGCTTTTCGAACTTCAAATCCCACACCCCATGCCCCAGTCGCTCGCCACGGCGTTCGAACTTGGTGATCGGACGCTCCTCTGGGCGCGGTACATAGGTGCCGTCAGCGGCCTGGTTGCGGTAGCCCGGGGCGACGTTCATCACCTCCAGCATGTGCTCGGCATAGGGTTCCCAGTCGGTGGCCATATGGAACACACCGCCTACCTTGAGCTTGCGACACACCAGTTCAGCGAACTCCGGCTGGACGATGCGGCGCTTGTGGTGGCGTGCCTTGTGCCATGGATCGGGGAAGAACAGCATCAGACGGTCGAGGCTGTTGTCGGCTACGCAGCGGTTGAGCACTTCAATGGCGTCGCAGTCATACACCCGCAGGTTCTTCAGGCCCTGGGTCAGCACGCCATTGAGCAACGCACCGACACCGGGACGGTGCACTTCGACACCAATGAAGTCCAACTCTGGCGAGGCAGCGGCCATTTCCAGCAGGGAATGGCCCATGCCGAATCCGATCTCCAGGGTGCGCGGCGCCGAGCGCCCGAACACCTGGTCATAGTCCACCGGGCTGTCGGCCAGAGGCAGAATGAACAGCGGGCCGCCCTGATCCAGACCACGTTGCTGGCCCTCGGTCATGCGCCCGGCGCGCATCACGAAGCTCTTGATACGGCGGTGGGGGCGCGCTTCGCCGTCGGTGGTGATCGGCGTTTCTTGCGATTCAGTCATCAGAGGCTCTTACTTGATCAGACCTTCCAGCGGCGACGAGGCGCTGGCATAGAGTTTCTTCGGCATGCGCCCGGCCAGGTAGGCCATGCGACCGGCGACGATCGCGTGCTTCATGGCTTCAGCCATCAGCACCGGCTGCTGGGCATGAGCGATGGCCGAGTTCATCAGCACCGCTTCGCAACCCATTTCCATGGCGATGGTAGCGTCGGAAGCTGTCCCCACGCCTGCATCGACCAGGACCGGCACTTTGGACTCTTCCAGGATGATCTGCAGGTTGTAGGGGTTGCAGATACCCAGGCCAGTGCCGATCAGACCTGCCAGTGGCATCACCGCGATGCAGCCGGCTTCGGCCAACTGGCGGGCGATGATCGGGTCGTCGCTGGTGTAGACCATCACGTCGAAACCGTCCTTGACCAGCACTTCGGCGGCCTTGAGGGTCTCGATCACGTTGGGGAACAGGGTTTTCTGGTCAGCCAGGACTTCCAGCTTGACCAAGTTGTGGCCGTCGAGCAGTTCGCGGGCCAGACGGCAGGTGCGCACGGCTTCGACCGCGTCGTAGCAACCAGCGGTGTTCGGCAGGATGGTGTAGCGATCTGGTGGCAGCACGTCGAGCAGGTTCGGCTCACCCGGGTTCTGACCGATGTTGGTACGGCGCACGGCGACGGTGACGATTTCGGCACCCGAGGCCTCAATGGCCAGGCGGGTTTCTTCCATGTCACGGTATTTGCCGGTGCCAACCAACAGGCGCGACTGGAAAGTGCGCCCGGCCAGGGTGAAGGGCTTGTCGCTACGAACGTTGCTCATCGTGGATCCTCGGGAAAAGGTTGCGGGACTTGCAGGTGAATCACCGGACGGGATCAGCCACCACCGATGGCATGGACCACTTCGACCTGGTCGCCTTCACTGAGCTGCGTGCTTTCGTGCTGGCTACGCGGGACGATATCCAGGTTCAGTTCCACCGCCACCCGGCGACCAGCGAGTTCCAGCCGACCCAGTAGGGCCGCGACGCTCTCGCCATCGGGCAGTTCGTAAGGTTCACCGTTCAGTTGAATGCGCATGCGCACGGCCACCATTGTGCTTTGGGGGTCGGCATTCTAGCCCTGATCCGCACTTCAACCCAAGGCCAGCCGACGCCATTAGTCGCGATTGTGGACCACTTGGTCAGCTCAGGCGCCATGCCGCCAGGCCCAGGCACAGCCAACCGGCCAGAAAGCACAGCCCACCGATGGGCGTGATGATGCCAAGCTTGCCCAGGCCGCTGAGGGTCAGCATGTACAAACTACCGGAGAACAGCACGATCCCCACGGCGAACAGACCACCGGCCCAGCCGACCAGGCGGCCTGGCAGATGCACCGACAACAGCGCGACACCGAACAGCGCCAAAGCATGCACCAGCTGGTAGGTCACACCGGTATGGAAGATCGCCAGGTAGTCGGCCGTCAGCCGGCTCTTCAGACCGTGAGCGGCGAAGGCGCCCAGACCGACGCCGGTGAAACCGAAGAAAGCGGCGAGCACCAGGAAGCTGCGAAGCATGGGACGACTCCTCGAAAGGGGTCTGTATAATGGCCCGTTCCAACGGTCCGGCCAACCCATCACCATGTTGTCATCCCTTATCCGTCGCCTCGCCCGCGCCCTGCTCTGGTTCGCTGCCGGCAGTATCGTCGTGGTGCTGGCCCTGCGCTGGATCCCGCCACCGGGCACGGCGCTGATGGTCGAGCGCAAGGTGCAATCCTGGATCAACGGCGAGCCGATCGACCTTCAGCGTGAATGGACACCCTGGGAGCGGATCTCCGACGATCTCAAAGTGGCGGTGATCGCCGGCGAAGACCAGAAGTTCGCCAACCATTGGGGCTTCGACCTGCCGGCGATCCAGGCCGCCCTGGCCTACAACGAACGCGGTGGCAAGATCCGGGGGGCCAGCACCCTGACCCAGCAGGTCGCCAAGAACCTGTTCCTCTGGTCCGGCCGTAGCTGGCTGCGCAAAGGCCTGGAGGCCTGGTTCACCGCGTTGATCGAGCTGTTCTGGTCGAAGGAGCGGATTCTCGAGGTCTATTTGAACAGCGCCGAATGGGGCAAGGGTGTGTTCGGCGCACAGGCCGCTGCCCGCTATCACTTCGGTGTCGACGCCAGCCGCCTTTCTCGTCAGCAGGCCGCTCAACTGGCCGCTGTACTGCCCAGCCCGTTGAAATGGAGCGCCAGCCGGCCCAGCGCCTATGTGGCCAGCCGCGCCGGGTGGATTCGCCGACAGATGAGCCAACTGGGTGGGTCGAGTTACCTGATGCAACTGCGCCCATGAGCTCGCGGGCCGCGACACGGCCCATCGCGGGACAACCCCGCCACAAGGTCTCGTGCAGACCCGTGGGAACAAAGAGCCAAAAGAAAAGCCGCTTGCCCAAAGGCAAGCGGCTTTTCGAATACGGCCAGCTCTTGGTCAGACCGTGATCAACGCCTTGACCTTGTTCATTGCGTTCTTTTCCAGCTGGCGAATCCGCTCTGCCGAAACGCTGTACTTGTCCGCCAACTCATGCAGGGTCGCTTTTTCCTCGGCCAGCCAACGCTGATAGAGAATGTCGCGGCTGCGCTCATCGAGCCCCTGCAAGGCAACATGCAGGTTGTTGGTGGAATTGTCACTCCAGTCCGCGTCTTCCAGCTGCACCGCCGGGTCGTAGCGATGGTCTTCCAGATAGTGCGCAGGCGATTGGAAGGCGCTGTCGTCATCGGCCTCGGCGGCCGGGTCGAAGGCCATGTCCTGGCCACTCAGGCGGCTTTCCATCTCGCGTACTTCACGGGGCTCGACACCCAGGCTTTCGGCCACGCGATGGACTTCGTCATTGTTCAGCCAAGCCAGACGCTTCTTCTGGCTACGCAGATTGAAGAACAGCTTGCGCTGGGCCTTGGTGGTAGCCACCTTGACGATGCGCCAGTTGCGCAGGATGAACTCATGGATCTCGGCCTTGATCCAGTGCACCGCGAAGGACACCAGACGCACGCCCATTTCCGGGTTGAAGCGCTTTACCGCCTTCATCAGGCCAACGTTGCCTTCCTGGATCAGGTCAGCCTGGGCCAACCCGTAGCCTGCGTAGCTACGGGCGATATGTACGACGAAACGCAGGTGGGCCATCACCATTTGCCGAGCGGCCTCGAGATCCTGCTCGTAGTAGAGACGCTCGGCCAGTTCACGCTCCTGCTCGACCGTCAGCAGGGGAATGCTGTTGACCGTGTGCACATAGGCTTCCAGGTTTGCACCGGGAACCAGAGCATATGCAGGTTGCAACGAAGTGGTCATTCAAGAACCTCCGACTTACTAAACTCGCGCCTTGTGGGCACTGCCAACATTGACCGGAAACCACGAAACAAGTTCCCAGAATGGTAAAAAAGTCAATGATGGCGCAAAAACATTATCGTGGTGCCAGCTCGTTAAGGTGACGAGCGACCGCGATCCACGCACCGATATACCCCAACAGTACAGCACCGATCAAGAGCGAAAGTCCATCCGACCCTGGCACACCTGCCAAGGCGAAGTCGCTTCCGTACAGTCCAGAAAGGTCCACGACCGCGTCGTTGAGCCAGTCCAGCGAGAAGGCCAGGATCCCCCACGCCAGCACGCCGGCACCCAGGCCGTAGAGCGCACCCATGTAGAGGAAGGGTCGGCGCACATAGCTGTCGGTGCCGCCGACCAGCTTGATCACTTCGATTTCGATACGGCGGTTCTCGATATGTAGACGAATTGTGTTACCGATTACTAACAGCAGCGCTGAAATCAACAGAACGGCCAAGCCGAAGACGAACCGGTCTCCGAGCTTGAGGATCGCCGCCAGGCGCTCGACCCATACCAGATCCAGCTGTGCCACTTCGACCCGCGGCAATTCCGACAGGCGTTGACGCAAAGCCTCCAGGGCCGGTTTGTCGACCTCTGTCGGCGTCACCACCACCACACCAGGCAGCGGATTGTCCGGCAGCTCGCGCAGGGCTTCGCCCAGGCCGGACTGTTGCTGGAACTCTTCCAACGCCTGCTCGCGGCTGACGTACTGAGCATCGGCCACGCCCGGCATGCCTTTGATTTCGTCGCGCAGGGCTTCGCCTTCACGGCTGCCGGCATCGAGCTTGAGGTACAGAGAGATCTGCGCGGCGCGCTGCCAGGAACCTCCAAGCTTCTCGACATTCTTGAGCAACAGCGACAGCCCCATTGGCATGCTCAGGGCCACAGCCATCACCAGGCAGGTGAAGAAGCTGCCGATCGGCTGCTTGCCCAGGCGGCGCAGGCTGTCGACCAGACTGGCGCGGTGGCTTTCCAGCCAGGCGTGCAGCAGGCTGCGAAAGTCCGGGCCGTCGTCGTCGTGACCGCCGCGCTGCTTGGACGGCTGCGGATCGGCAGCCTTCGGCGCGACACGTTCGGATACCTTCGGCGTACGTGTAGTGCTCATTGCCCGGCCTCCCCATCGCCGATCAGACGACCGCGCTGCAGGGTCAGCATGCGGTGCCGCATGCGCGCGATCAGCGCCAGGTCGTGACTGGCGATCAATACGGTGGTCCCCAGGCGGTTGATGTCCTCGAACACGCCCATGATTTCCGCGGCCAGGCGCGGGTCCAGGTTACCGGTCGGTTCGTCGGCAAGCAGCAAGGCCGGCTGGTGAACGATGGCGCGGGCGATCCCCACCCGCTGCTGCTGGCCCGTGGACAGATCAGCCGGGAACAGCTCACCCTTGTCGCTCAGCGACACACGCTCCAGGGCCGAGTCCACGCGCTTGGCGATTTCGGGCTTGGACAAACCGAGGATCTGCAGCGGCAAGGCGATGTTGTTGAAGACGGTGCGGTCGAACAGCAGTTGGTGGTTCTGGAACACCACGCCGATCTGCCGGCGCAGGAACGGGATCTGCGCATTGCTGATCTGTCCCAGGTCCTGCCCGGCCAGCAGCAGCTTACCGCTGGTCGGGCGCTCCATGGCCAGCAGCAGGCGCAGCAAGGTGCTCTTGCCTGCGCCCGAGTGCCCGGTGACGAACAGGAACTCGCCCCGGCGCGCCCGGAAGCTCAGCTCATGCAAGCCCACATGGCCGTTGGGGTAGCGCTTGGCAACCTGTTCGAATCGGATCATGGGTGCTCCCGCTCGGCGAACAGGGCTTTGACGAACGGCTCGGCCTCGAAGGTGCGCAGATCGTCGATGCCCTCGCCGACACCGATGAAGCGGATCGGCAGGTTGAATTGCTTGGCCAGGGCGAAGATCACCCCGCCCTTGGCGGTGCCGTCCAGCTTGGTCAGGGCAAGGCCTGTCAGTTCGACGCTCTGGTTGAAGTACTTGGCCTGGCTGATGGCGTTCTGGCCGGTACCGGCATCGAGCACCAGCAGCACCTCGTGGGGCGCCTCGGCATCGAGCTTGCCGATTACCCGACGGACTTTCTTGAGCTCTTCCATCAGGTTGTCCTTGGTGTGCAGGCGACCGGCGGTATCGGCGATCAGCACATCGACACCACGCGCCTTGGCGGCCTGCACGGCATCGAAGATCACCGATGCGGAATCGGCACCGGTGTGCTGGGCGATGACCGGGATCTGGTTGCGCTCGCCCCACACCTGCAACTGCTCCACCGCCGCGGCGCGGAAGGTGTCGCCAGCGGCCAGCATGACTTTCTTGCCTTCGAGTTGCAGCTTCTTGGCCAGCTTGCCGATGGTGGTGGTCTTGCCGGCGCCATTGACGCCTACGACGAGGATCACGTACGGCTTGTTCTGGGACTGGATCTTCAGTGGCTGCTCGACCGGGCGCAGCAGGGCGGCCAGTTCTTCTTGCAGTGACTTGTACAGCGCATCGGCATCGGCCAGCTGCTTGCGAGCGACCTTCTGCGTCAGGTTCTGGACGATGACCGACGTGGCTTCGACGCCCACGTCGGCGGTCAGCAGGCGCGTCTCGATCTCGTCGAGCAGATCGTCATCGATGGCCTTCTTGCCCAGGAACAGGCTGGCCATGCCTTCGCCAATGCTGGCGCTGGTCTTGGACAAACCTTGCTTGAGGCGGGCGAAGAAGCCGGGCTTGGCGGCTTCAGCGACAACCGGGGCGGGCGCGCTGACCGGCTCGGGTTCGGGCTCGCGTGGTGCCGGTGCTGGCTCGACGAGCGCCTTGGGCGCCTCGGCAGCGGGCATCGGGGCCGGCTCGACCACCGGGCGCTCAGGAATGATCGGCGGGGCCTTGGGCTCCAGATCGGGTACCAAGGCCACGGGCTCTTCGGCAACCGGCAGCACCAGATTGCTCACCGGCACCACAGGCGCGATCACTGGCGGTCCAGCCTGGACAGGCGTGGACGCGACAGGCTCCGGGGTGGGCGCCTGCAGCGGCATGGACGCGACCGGCTCAGGCTGTGGGGCCTGCAATGGCTCGGACGCGACCGGCTCAGGGGCCGGTGCTGCGATGACAGGGGCTACGGGCTCGACCGGAGCGGCCTCAGGCTGCTCGACGGGGGCCGGTGGCACGGCCGGCTCTGCGACCTGCGGCTCAGGAGCTTGCGGCTGTTCGGCGACAGGTTGCTGCGGCTTCTTGCGAAACCAGCTGAACAGGCCTTTCTTTTCGCCAGCCTCTGCCGGCGCTTTTTTGTCGTCGTTGGAACCAAACATGGAAGACGGCTATCTCAGGGTAGCGATGGGCCATCAGCGGCGCATCGGGAATTCTCTAAACGCAGAACAGACTATTTTGAATCCGGCTGGTTCATGCGCAATATTTTGTCGTCAGGCCCGCGGGCCAGAACGGCGACAGGCATGGTCGCCAGGCAACCGGATCAGTATCCTAGCACCTCCTGGCCCGCCGACGCTAAACCCTGCGGGCCGCCGTACAGGTTATCCAACGTATGAATGCTCTAGCCCGCCGCGCCGCTGGCCTGTTGCTCAGCACGCTCTGCCTGCCGTTCGCGGCCCTTGCCGCCGATCCGCAACCCACTCACGAGTTCATCCTCGACAACGGCCTGAAAGTGGTCGTGCGCGAAGACCATCGCGCACCGGTGGTGGTCTCGCAGATTTGGTACAAGGTCGGCTCCAGCTACGAGACACCCGGCCAGACCGGCCTGTCCCACGCCCTCGAGCACATGATGTTCAAGGGCAGTGCCAAGATAGGCCCGGGCGAAGCTTCACGCATCCTGCGCGATCTGGGCGCCGAGGAAAACGCCTTCACCAGCGACGACTACACCGCCTATTACCAGGTACTGGCCCGCGACCGCCTGCCGGTGGCCCTGGAGCTCGAAGCCGACCGCCTGGCGAGCCTGCGCCTGCCGGCCGATGAGTTCAGCCGCGAAATCGAAGTCATCAAGGAAGAGCGCCGCCTGCGCACGGACGACCAGCCCAATGCCAAGGCCTACGAGTTGTTTCGCGCGATGGCCTATCCGGCCAGTGGCTATCACACACCGACCATCGGCTGGATGGCCGACCTCGAACGCATGAAGGTCGAGGAACTGCGCCGCTGGTACGAGTCCTGGTACGCACCGAACAACGCCACCCTGGTGGTGGTCGGCGACGTCACCGCCGAAGAGGTCAAGGGCCTGGCGCAGAAGTATTTCGGCGCCATCCCCAAGCGCGCCGTTCCCCCGGCCAAGCTGCCCCTGGAACTGGCCAAGCCCGGCCTGCGTCAGCTGACCCTGCATGTGCGCACCCAACTGCCGAGCCTGATCTACGGCTTCAACGTGCCAAGCCTGGCCACCGCCAAGGACGCGCGCGCGGTCAATGCCCTGCGACTGATCTCGGCCCTGCTCGACGGCGGCTACAGCGCACGCATGCCCTCACGCCTGGAGCGTGGCCAGGAGCTGGTGGCCGGTGCCTCGTCGGGCTACAACGCGTTCACCCGGGGCGACAGCCTGTTCATGATCTCGGCCACGCCAAACGTGCAGAAGCACAAAACCCTGGCAGACGTCGAGAAAGGCATCTGGCAGTTGCTCGATGAACTCAAGACCACACCACCCACCGCCGAAGAGCTTGAGCGCGTGCGCGCCCAGGTGATCGCCGGGTTGGTCTACGACCGCGACTCCATCAGCAGCCAGGCCACCACCATCGGCCAGCTGGAGACCGTGGGCCTGTCCTGGAAGCTGATCGACAGCGAACTGGACGAACTCAAGCGCGTGACCCCGCAGGACATCCAGGACGCCGCACGCACCTATTTCACCCGCGAACGCCTGAGCGTTGCCCATGTATTGCCCGAGGAGTCCGCTCATGAGTGATCGCAGCGTCCCCCGCTACACCTTGTTCGGCCTCGGGGTCATCACCCTGGTCGTGGCCCTGGCCCTCGTGCTGGCGCGCCCGGCCCAGTCAGACAACGCCGCAAAGGCCCAGGACACAGCGGCGCGCCCAGCCAACACCCTGCAGTCGCTGGCCGAACTGGACGGCAAGGCGCCCAGCCGACGCCAGCTGAACATCCAGAGCTGGAACACCGCCGAAGGCGCGCGGGTGCTGTTCGTCGAAGCGCGTGAACTGCCGATGTTCGACCTGCGCGTGACCTTCGCCGCCGGCAGCAGCCAGGATGGCGATGTGCCGGGCCTGGCGACCCTGACCAATGCCATGCTCAACGAAGGCGTGTCCGGCAAGGACGTGACCGCCATCGCCCAGGGCTTCGAAGGCCTGGGGGCGGATTTCGGCAATGGCTCCTACCGCGACATGGCGGTCGCCAGCCTGCGCAGCCTGAGCACGCCCGACAAACGTGAACCGGCCCTGAAGCTGTTCGCCGAAGTGGTGGGCAAGCCAACGTTCCCGGAAGACGCTCTCAAGCGCATCAAGAACCAACTGTTGGCCGGCTTCGAGTACGAAAAGCAGAACCCAGGCAAGATCGCCGGCAAGACGCTGTTCAACCAGCTCTACGGCAACCACCCGTATGCCCACCCCAGCGACGGCAGCGCCGAAAGCGTCCCCGGCATTACCCAAGCACAGCTGCGCACCTTCCACGCCAGGGCCTATGCCGCCGGCAATGCCGTGATCGCCCTGGTCGGTGACCTGAGCCGAGCCGAAGCCGAGGGCATCGCTGCTCAGGTCTCCAGCGCGCTGCCCAAGGGCCCGGCCCTGGCCAAACCCGCCCAGCCAGCCGAGCCCAAGCCTGGCTTGACCCATGTCGATTTCCCGTCCAAGCAGACCCACCTGATGCTGGCGGAGCTGGGCATCGACCGCCAGGACCCGGACTGGCCGGCGTTGTCCTTGGGCAACCAGATCCTCGGCGGCGGCGCTTTCGGCACCCGCCTGATGAGCGAAGTGCGCGAGAAGCGCGGCCTGACCTATGGTGTGTATTCGGTCTTCAGCCCCATGCAGGTACGCGGACCATTCATGATCAACCTGCAGACCCGTGCCGAATTGAGCGAAGGCACCCTCAAGCTGGTCCAGGACATCCTTGCCGACTACCTCAAGAGCGGCCCCACCCAGCAAGCGCTGGACGATGCCAAGCGCGAGCTGGCCGGCAGCTTCCCGCTGTCGAACGCCAGCAATTCGAGCATCGTCGGCCAACTGGGCGCCATCGGTTTCTACAACCTGCCACTGACCTGGCTCGAGGACTTCATGCAGCAGTCCCAGGACCTGACCGTCGAGCAGGTCAAGGCCGCCATGAACAAGCACCTGGCAGCGGACAAGCTGGTGATCGTTACCGTCGGCCCGACCGTGGCGCAGAAACCGCTGCCACCGCCCACTGACAAACCCGCCGAGCAGCCGCTCGGCGTACCGGAGCACTAATGGCCAAGCCATCGACCCCTGCCCGTCCGGGCCAAGCCCAGAGCAAGGGCCCAGGACACCTGCGCATCATCGCCGGCGAGTGGCGCAGCCGCCGCCTGGCGGTCCCGGAAGGCGAAGGCCTGCGACCGACACCGGACCGGGTGCGCGAAACCCTGTTCAACTGGTTGGCGCCCTATATCGAGGGCGCCCTGGTGCTGGATGCCTTCACCGGCAGCGGCGCCCTGGTACTCGAGGCCCTGTCGCGGGGCGCCAAGGACGCCGTCGCCCTGGACAGCAACCCAGCCGCCATCACCAACCTCAAGGACAACCTGGAAGTGTTGCGTTGTCCGCGTGGCCAGATCCTGCAGACCGATGCCCTGCGCTACCTGCAGGGCCCGGCCAAGCAGCAGTTCGACGTTGTGTTCCTCGACCCGCCCTTCCACCAGGACCTGCTGGCCAACACCTGCAATCTGCTGGAAGCGCACCAGTGGCTGAGCGCAAGCGCCTGGATCTATACCGAGAGCGAAGCGGCGCCTTCCACCTTGCAGATGCCCGGCAATTGGCGCCTGCACCGGGAGAAAAAAACCGGGCAGGTGCACTACGCGCTCTGGCAACGAGGCTGAACCGGCGCCCCGCCTAATTATGTAACGCAGATGGGCCCACCCTTTCGCTGAAGCTGCTCCGGCTTATCGCCCTTGAGGAGCACTTCAGCGATGATTTCTTCCCCACCTCCACGCCTAACCAGCCTCGACGCACTGGCATCGGCCAAACCCGCCCCACTGCATCACTTCAGGCTGGATAACGGCTTCTCGGTCTACCTGCATGAAGACCACAGCGCCCCATTGGCTGCCGTCCAACTGTGGTACCACGTCGGCTCAAGCCATGAGCCAGCAGGGCATTCGAACCTCTCCCACCTGCTCGAGCACCTGATATTCCAAGGCAGCAACAAACTCCCTGCCGGGCAGTATTCCCGGCTGATCGCCCGCCTGGGCGGTGTGGCCAATGCCACTACCCATGACGACGCCACCTCGTTCGAGATGAGCCTGCCTGCCACTCGGCTACCCATCGCCCTGGAGATCATGGCCGATGCCATGCAAGGCGCGAACCTGGAACCGGCAGCATTCAGGCAGGAAGTCAAAGCCGTTGCGCACGAGCGCCGCCTCAAGGTGGACAATTCGCCGATCCAGCTGGCATTTGAACAGCACCTAAGGCTCGCCCATGGGGACAACGCCTATGGAGTGCCCAGCTTCGGCTATCCGATCGACCTGCAGGAAATGAGCCTGTCATCGGTACGTACGTGGTACCGAACCTGGTATCAACCAAACAACGCGACCCTGGTGGTCGCAGGCGCGATCGAGCCACAAGCCCTGCGTCAGCAGGTGGACACTTACTTTGCGGCCCTGCCACCCGCCCCGCTTCGTGAAAAATCCATCCCTCGCCACAGCGCCGTGCTTGCAGAGCGCAGCCAGACACTGGTTCAACCCACGCTGGTGGATGGCCTGTTCATGTCGTTCAACGTCCCCAGCCAGGCTACTGCGCCTTCTCGGGAAACCGCCCTGGCACTGCGCCTGCTCTGTCAAATTCTGGGTACCGGCTACAGCGCCAAACTGTACAACCACCTGGTCCGCGACAAGCGCATCCTCAAACGTACTCAACTCACCTACGACCACCACGTAAGGGGCGACACCCTGCTGACCCTCTCGACAACCACGGTCCCCCAGAGGGCCACTGCCCAGCAGGCGGCTACCCAGGCATGGCAATTGATCGACACACTTCGAACCACAGCACTACCGCAAGCCGTGCTCGAAGGCGCAAAGCTGCGCTTGCTTGCCACCCGGCTGTATGAGCGCGATGACCTCGCGCACCAGGCGACACTCATTGGTCATGCGGCCGCTGCGGGCCTTGACCCGGCGCTGCTCGATGAGGAGCCAAGCATCATCCGCGACCTTGCCAGCGCCACCCTGCAACGCGTTGCCTGCGAGTACCTGAGCCGGGAACGGCTGACGACAACCTACCTGCAGCAAGGAGTGCCAGCATGACCGACACCTATTCCATCTCGAAAACCTCCGGTCCCTGCAACCACCTTGCCCCCGACACCCTCGCCCTGACCCTGGCCAACCTCGCTTCGGCGCAGGCCCTTGACCTCGAACCGTTCCCGCTCGTGAAGCACGACGTGCAGCATTGGCATACAAAAGAAGGCGCCCGCGTCCGTTTTCTGGCCTCCCATGAACGGCCGATGTTCGACCTGGTGCTGCAGTTCAGGGCTGGCAGCGCCCTGGATGGTGATACGCCGGGCCTGGCGGCCCTGACCCTCTACGCGCTCGACCAAGGCACAGCCCAGCTCGACGCGGACCAGTTCACCGAGCAACTGGAAGGGCTTGGCGCGATCATGAGCCGGCAAGTGACCCAGGACTGCGCCATGATCACGCTACGCAGTCTGAACATGCCGGCCCTGCGGGGCAGCGCGCTGCGATTGATCACCGGGATGGTCGCCCGCCCCGCCTTTCGCCCCGAGGATGTGGCGAAAATCAGCGCACGCCTGGTCGGCGCCCAGCAAGGTAGCCTCCAGTCGCCCTATGCGCAGTTGTTCGATGCCACGATGGGGCAACTGCTCGCAGGTCACCCCTATGCCACGCCACTGGCCGGAACGCTCGACGGCCTGGGCGCCCTGGCACCTGACGACCTGCGCGCCTTTCATCGGCAGGCCTACTCGGCCAACAATCTCGACATCGGCGTGGTTGGCGACCTGTCCCGTGAAGAAGTCGAAGCACTGGTGAACGATCTTGTACAGGCATTGCCGCAACAGTGGGCCGCCGTACCACCGCCCGCGCTACCAGCACCCATCGCTGGCACCCTCGATCTTGAGCGCCCAAGCGCCAGCACTCAGGTGCTGCTGACGCTACCGCTGCAAGTCTGGCCTGCAGACCCAGGCTATCCGGCGTTGCTGATGGCCAATGAAATCTTGGGGGCAGGTTTCGAATCACGCCTGACCGCCGAGCTGCGCACACGTCGCGCGCTGACTTACAGCATCTATGCTGTATTGAAACCGATGGATGCGGGATGCCTGTGGCAGGTGAGCTGGGATATCGCTCCTGAACACCGGGAGGCCTCCAGGGCTCTGGTGTCGAACGTGCTTGAATGCCTCATCGCCCATGGGCCCACCCAGGCCGAATGCGACCTGGCCCTGAACCAGCTGGCGGGCGAGCTGATGCGTGGCATGGCCGACAACGAGGCGCTGGCCAGGGGCTTAGCGGCATTCAGCCAACAGGGGCAGCCTGCGAACCATCTGGCGACGTACCTGGAAAAACTCGCAGCCTTGACACCCGAGGACATTCGACAAGCCGCTCGGGACTGGCTCGATATAAAAATGGCCTTTTTCGCCACCCTTGGCCCTGCCGTCGATCAGCAACCGTTGCCCGAGCTACCGACCATAGGCGTAGAGGGCAACCCCTGAAGAGACGCTTCATGGCAAGCTAGGCGAGTACATGACGAGTTGTCCAGCATGCCAAGTCCTACAGCGCAGTTCGCTCCCGCCATCGGTCTCTCCAACCCCCACCTGCAGACATTGTGGGGGCCGCTCTGGCGCAAAACGCCTGAGCTGCATCGTGTTCGCGAGCGGTTGTGGCTGGCCGACGGCGACTTTCTCGACCTCGACTGGCTCGGCCCCAACCAAGTCACCGCGCCGGTGGTGCTGGTCCTGCACGGCCTGACCGGCTCGTCACATTCCCCCTATGTCAAAGGCTTGCAGCAGGCCTTGCAGGCCCATAGCTGGGCCAGTGTCGCGGTGAACTGGCGAGGCTGCTCGGGCGAACCCAACCTGCTGACGCGCAGCTACCACTCCGGCGCCAGCGAGGACCTGGCCGAGACCATCCGCCACCTGCGCGCCCAGCGGCCCTTGGCGCCGCTCTACGCGGTGGGGTATTCGCTGGGCGGCAATGTGCTGCTCAAGTATCTGGGGGAAAGCGGCTCGGCCAGCCAGTTGCAAGCGGCGGTGGCAGTATCGGTACCGTTTCGTCTGGACCAAAGCGCCGACCGTATCGGGATTGGCTTCTCGAAGGTCTACCAGGCGCATTTCATGCGCGAGCTGCTGGCCTATGTACAACGAAAACAGCGGCATTTTCGCGACAACGGCCACGTGGAGCGGCTGGCCGAGTTGGAAAGGCTGGGATCATTGCGCAACCTGCGCACCTTCTGGGACTTCGACGGCAAGGTTACCGCCCCCCTGAACGGCTTCAGTGATGCCTCCGACTACTACCGGCGCTCTTCGAGCCGCTACTACCTGGGCGAGAATCGCACCCCGACACTGATCATCCAGTCCAGCGACGACCCCTTCGTCTTCGACCATAGCCTGCCGACCGCGAATGAATTGGCGCCCGACACGCACCTGGAGTTGCACAGCCGGGGCGGGCATGTGGGCTTCGTGGAAGGGAGCCTGCGCAATCCAGGGTATTACCTGGAGCGCAGGATTCCGCAGTGGCTGGTGCAGGGAACCTGATCGCGAACGGCAATACACCCCTGGCCAGCCTCAGGTGATGTCAATCACCTGTCGCCACACCGTGACCAGGATCGTTGATCCACTCGCTCCAGGACCCGGCATACAACCTGCCCAGCGGATACCCCGCCAATGCCAGGGCGAACAGGTTATGGCAGGCGGTCACACCCGACCCACAGTAGGCCACCAACTGCTCTGGCGCACGCCCGGCCAGCTTCTGGGCAAAACGCTGCTTGAGCTGCTCGGCCGGCAAAAAGTGCCCGTCCGGCCCCAGGTTGTCGGTGAAGGCCGCGCACTGGGCACCGGGAATGTGCCCGGCCACAGGATCGATCGGCTCGACCTCGCCGCGAAAACGCGGCAGGCCACGGGCATCGATCAGGGTCAGCTCAGGTTTGTCCAGACGCATGGCCAGGTGCTCGGCGTCGATCAGCAGCTTCATGTCCGGCGCGCCGGTGAACGTACCCTCGCGCTTGGCAGGCGGGTCCAGGCTCAGCGGCTGGTGCGCGGCGTGCCAGGCCTTCAGGCCACCGTCGAGAATCGACACCCCCTCACGCTTACCGAGCCAGACCAGCAGCCACCACGCGCGGGCGGCGAACGCACCCGGGCCGTCGTCGTACAGCACCACCTCACTGTCGTTGTCCACGCCCCACTCACGCAGGCGTTCGACCAGCCGCTGCGGCTCCGGCAGCGGGTGACGGCCTGTCACGCCCTTGACCACCGGCCCGCTCAGGTCCCGCTCCAGATCAGCGAAGTGCGCGCCGGCGATATGCCCCAAGGCGTAGCTGCGTTGACCGTAATCCACATCCTCCAGAGCAAAGCGACAGTCGAGGATCACCAACCCCGGGGCGCCCAGGCGCTCGGCCAGCTGCGTTGGGGTGATCAATTGCGCGAGGGGCATGACAATCTCCTGATCGATAGCAAGAACGCCCGGGGTCATTGCTCCAGGGCTTGGTTGAACGGAACGTGGAATTCCTCGCAGAGGGCATCCACGGCAGCACGCGCACTGGCGGTGACGAAGCCCAGTTCGAGCACCAGCACCTGATAGACGCCACGCTTGAAGGCTTCTTCACCCAGATGCGCGGAATGTTCACGTGTAGTACTGAGAAAACGTACCCAGGATGTCAGCACGATCCAGGCATTGATGGTCAACGACTCGATCTGCGCGGCATCCATTGCAAGAATGCCAGCATCGACGAAACCCCGGTAGATCGCCTGGGCCTGCTGCAGGCAGCGCTGGGAAAAACGGCGGTAACGGGCGGCCAGTTCCGGGTCGCTGTCGAGCAGGTGTTCGAGGTCCCGGTGCAGAAATCGGTAGTTCCACATCGCCGCCAGCAAGGCCTTGAGGTAGAAGCGTTTGTCCTCGACAGTGGCGACGCGCCCTTGTGGCGGGCGCAGGAAGCTGTCCACCAGCTCTTCGTACTGACTGAAGAGCACGGCGATGATCGCCTGCTTGTTGGGGAAGTGGTAGTAGAGGTTGCCGGGCGAAATTTCCATGTGCGCGGCGATGTGATTGGTGCTGACGCTACGTTCGCCCTGTTGGTTGAACAGCTCCAGGCTGTTCTGCACGATGCGCTCGCGGGTCTTCATGCGCGGGGCCATGCTCAGCTCCAGGTTCGTTGATGGTTCATCTTACGGTGTATCGACCAGGCGGTGCACGGATGGTTTGGGCCGCGCTGGACAGGCGTGATGCCCGCAAGGCGCGGATCCCGCAGTGCCGATAGATATTCTAAATGGCGCACTATATTGAATGTTCCCAGCAACGGATTAGAGTATATGCTCTAGCCACCGAGCACCCCATCGGAGCAGCCATGACCTCGCAGATCACACAGTTCCCTGTGCATTCCGACCTCGACCTGGCAGCGGTGTTCGACGCTCAGCGCCAGGCCTTCAATGGCAACCCCATGCCGCCGTCCGCCCAGCGCCGACAATGGCTCAAGAGCCTGCGCGAAGCGCTGCTGCAAGACCAGCAACAGCTGATCGAGGCGATCGACCGGGATTTTGACGGCCGCAGCGCCGACGAGACCCTGCTGGCCGAAATGATGCCGTCGATCCAGGGCCTGCGCCACGCCGAGCGCCATCTGCACCGCTGGATGAAACCTTCGCGCCGCACGGCAGGCCTGGCCTTCCAGCCCGCCAGTGCCCAGGTGCTCTATCAGCCATTGGGGGTGGTGGGGATCATCGTGCCGTGGAACTACCCGCTGCTGCTGGCGATCGGCCCGCTGACCTGCGCCCTGGCCGCCGGCAACCGGGTGATGCTCAAGCTCAGCGAGTCCACGCCGGCCAGCGGGCTGGCCCTCAAGGCGCTGCTGGAGCGGGTGTTCCCAGCCGATCTCGTGAGTGTCGTGCTCGGCGAGGTCGAAGTCGGCCAGGCCTTCTCCCGCCTGCCGTTCGATCACCTGCTGTTCACCGGCGCCACGGGCGTGGGGCGTCATGTCATGCTGGCCGCCGCACAGAACCTCACCCCAGTGACGCTGGAACTGGGCGGCAAGTCGCCGGCCATCGTCTCCGCCAACGTGCCCCTGGAAACCGCCGCCGAACGCATCGCCTTCGGCAAAGGCCTCAACGCTGGCCAGACCTGCGTCGCGCCCGATTATGTCCTGGTACCTCGCGAACGCCTGGACGGTTTCGCCGAAGCCTACCAACGCGCCATGCGCCGCCTGTACCCCAGCATCGCCGACAACCCCGACTACAGCGCCATCATCAACCCACGGCAACTGCAGCGCCTGGAGCATCTGCTCGCCGATGCCCGTGACAAAGGCGCCCGGGTTGTGGACTTGTATGCCGACGAGTCCCGCCAGGGCCGTCGCCTGCCGCCGCACCTGCTGATGGCAGTGAACGACGACATGCAGGTGATGCAGGACGAGATCTTCGGCCCCTTGCTGCCGCTGGTGCCCTATGAGAGCCTCGACCAAGCGCTGTCCTACATCAACCAGCGCCCAAGGCCGCTGGCGCTTTACTACTTCGGCTATGACCGCGCCGAGCAGGCCCATGTATTGCGCAATACCCATTCTGGCGGCGTATGCCTGAACGACACGTTGCTGCACGTGGCCCAGGACGATCTGCCCTTCGGTGGCGTGGGCCCGTCCGGCATGGGCCACTACCATGGCCATGAGGGGTTCCTGACCTTCAGCAAGGCCAAGGCCGTGCTGGCCAAGCAGCGCCTCAACACCGCTCGGCTGATCTACCCGCCTTATGGCAAAGCCTTACAACGCCTGGTGTTCAAGCTGTTCATCCGTTGAACGAGGTGAGGTCATGCACCGCCGAGACCTGCTTCGGTTCAGCCTGGGCGCCAGCGTTTTCCTGAGCACCGCCAGCCTGGTCGGCTGTGCACCGCAAACCTGCGCCGCAGGCTTTTCGGTGCTGCGTGAAGACGACTTGCCGATACTCACGGCGGTGATTCCGGTGGTGCTCGCCGGCACCCAGGCCTCCGAAGCACTGGTGCTGCACAGCCTGGATCACAAACTGGCGGCACTCTCGCCGCCCATGCTCAAGCTCACCCGTCAACTGTTCGACGTGCTCAGCCTGCCGCTGACCCGTGGGCCGTTGACCGGCATCTGGGGCAGTTGGGAAAGCGCCAGCAGCGCCCAGGTGAACACCTTCCTGCGGCGCTGGCGCGACAGTTCGCTGGACATGCTGCGCATGGGCCATGCCTCGCTGGTGCAGCTGCTGCTGATGGCCTGGTACGAACGCCCCGAAGCCTGGGCCGCCTGCGGCTATCCCGGCCCACCGAAGATCTGACCGAGACGCTTGCCCATGCCTGTCGCCGACCCGTTTCGCCAAGGCCTCGCCCGAGGCTGGATCACCCACGATGGCTCGCGTCTGGACCAGGACCTGACGCTGGAGGCCGACATCGCCGTGATCGGCAGTGGCGCTGGTGGCGCCACCAGTGCGGAGCTGCTCAGCGCCGCAGGCTTCAAGGTGCTGTTGATCGAAGAAGGTCCGCTCAAGACCAGCAGCGACTTCCACCTGCAGGAAAACGAGGCCTACGCCCAGCTGTACCAAGAAGGGCTCGGACGCATGAGCAAGGACGGCGCCATCACCATCCTCCAGGGCCGCGCGGTGGGCGGGACCACCTTGGTCAACTGGACCTCCAGCTTCCGCACCCCAGAGCAGACCCTCGCGCATTGGGCCCGGGAACATGCCGTCAAGGGGCTGGCCAGCGACGACCTGCGCCCCTGGTTCGAACGCATCGAGCAACGCTTGGGCATCAGCCCCTGGGCTTTGCCGCCCAATGCCAACAACGACGTGCTGCGTCGGGGCTGCGAAGCCCTCGGCTACCGGTGGGCGGTGATCCCGCGCAATGTGCGGGGCTGCTGGAACCTGGGCTACTGCGGCATGGGCTGCCCGGTCAACGCGAAGCAATCGATGCTGGTGACCAGCATCCCGGCCACACTCGACAACGGCGGCGAGCTGCTCTACCTGGCCCGAGCCCAGCGCTTCGAACATGACGGCAAGCGGATCGCCCAGCTGCTGTGCCAGGCCTTGGACCGCGAAGGCGTGGAGCCGACCGGGCGCCAGGTGCGGGTCCGCGCGCGGCACTACGTGCTGGCCGGCGGCGGCATCAACAGCCCAGCCCTGCTGCTGCGCTCCGAGGCGCCGGACCCGCACCGACGACTGGGCAAGCGCACCTTCCTGCACCTGGTCAATTTCAGCGCGGCACTGTTCGACGCGCGCATCGACCCGTTCTATGGCGCGCCTCAGTCGATCTACAGCGACCAGTTCCAATGGACGGACGGCATCGACGGGCCGATCGGCTACAAGCTTGAAGTGCCGCCGTTGCACCCGGCGCTGGCGAGCACCCTGCTGGGCGCCCATGGCCAGGAAAGCGCCCGGCGCATGGCCGGGCTGCCGAATACCCATATGATGCTGGCGTTGCTGCGCGATGGTTTCCACCCCGAAAGCCAAGGTGGTCAGGTGGAGCTGCGCGGCGACGGCTCGCCGGTGCTCGACTACCCCATAACCGACTACCTGCGCGATGGCTTGCGCCGAGCCTACCTGAGCATGGCGCGCATCCAGTTCGCCGCTGGCGCCACCCAGGTGATGCCGGTGCACAGCGATGCCCGCTACGCTACCGACCTGGCCCAGGCCCAGGCCTTGATCGATGACCTGCGCCTGGAGCCTTTCCGTACACGTCTTGGCAGTGCCCACGTGATGGGCGGCTGCGCCCTGGGCGAAGATCCACGCCAGGCCGTGTGCGACAGTCTGGGGCGGCATCATCAACTGGAGAACCTGTCGATCCACGACGGCTCGTTGTTCCCCACCAGCATCGGCGCCAACCCACAGCTGTCGGTCTACGCCCTCGCCGCCCGGCTCAGCGATGCCCTGGCCACCCGCCTGGCTCAGGGCGCATGACAACGCACGACCCGGCTGTCTATAGTGCCCTCATTCGACCGTGCGACTTGGCCGGGCAGCAGTCGCTGCGCTACCATCCGACTCCCCAACGCACTCCAGCCAGGATGACGCGATGAACCGAGTGTTGTACCCGGGTACTTTCGACCCCATTACCAAAGGCCACGGCGATCTGGTCGAGCGCGCTTCGCGTCTGTTCGATCACGTGATCATCGCAGTTGCCGCCAGCCCGAAGAAAAACCCGCTGTTCCCCTTGGAACAACGCGTGGAGCTGGCCCGTGAGGTCACCAAGCACCTGCCCAATGTCGAAGTCATCGGTTTCTCAAGCCTGTTGGCGCATTTCGCCAAGGAGCAAGGCGCCAATGTCTTCCTGCGTGGCCTGCGTGCGGTCTCGGACTTCGAGTACGAGTTCCAGCTGGCCAACATGAACCGGCAACTGGCGCCGGACGTCGAGAGCCTGTTCTTGACGCCGTCGGAGCGTTATTCATTCATTTCCTCGACCTTGGTCCGGGAAATCGCCGCCTTGGGTGGCGACATCAGCAAGTTCGTCCACCCGGTGGTGGCCGAGGCGCTGACCCAACGCTTCAAGAAGTGACACCCACTGCCTGATCATCGCGCCCGCGTGCACTGCGGGCGTGAATGCGGCACAATTGTGCCCACTGGTTTGATACATGCCCGGGCCAAGAGCCCCGGCCGGAGCCCCCATGTCCCTGATCATCACCGACGATTGCATCAACTGCGACGTCTGCGAACCCGAGTGCCCGAACGCCGCCATCTCCCAAGGCGAAGAGATCTACGTGATCGACCCGAACCTGTGCACCCAGTGCGTAGGCCACTACGACGAGCCGCAGTGCCAGCAGGTCTGCCCGGTCGACTGCATCCCCCTGGATGAAGCCCACCCGGAGACCCATGACGAGCTGATGGAAAAGTACAAGCGGATCACCGGCAAGGCCTGAAGCTCGCGCCCACAGGTACAGCAGAGCGCTTGAGGCCCTGCGCATCACCCGCGAAGGGCCGCAAGGCGGCCTCATGCATTCTCAGCGCTGGCAGCGCGGGCAGTACACGCTGGCCCGCTGCCCCAGCTTCACTTCCCTGAGCGTCGTGCCGCAGACCTTGCACGGCTGCTCCCCGCGCCCGTACACGAACAACTCCTGCTGGAAATACCCCGGCTGCCCATCCCCCCCGATGAAGTCGCGCAGCGTGGTCCCGCCCTGCTCGATGGCTGCCGCCAGTACCCGCTTGATCTCGATCGCAAGCTTCAAATAGCGCGCCCGGGAGATGCCACCCGCCTCGCGCCGGGGGTCGATACCGGCCGCGAACAGCGCCTCGGTGGCGTAGATGTTGCCCACCCCCACCACCACGGCGTTGTCCATGATGAACGGCTTGACCGCCATGCTCCGCCCACGGGACAGCTGGAACAACCGCTCGCCATCGAAGAGGTCGGTCAGCGGCTCCGGGCCCAAGCGCACCAGCAGTTCATGATTGAGCGGGTCCAGGCTCCAGAGCATCGCGCCGAAACGACGGGGGTCTGTGTAGCGCAGGGCCAGCCCCGACTCCAGTTCGATATCCACATGCTCGTGCTTGGCCACCGGCAAACCCTGCTCCACCAGGCGCAGGTTGCCTGACATGCCCAGGTGGCTGATCAAGGTGCCGACCTCGGCATTGATCAGCAGGTACTTGGCGCGTCGCTGGACGGTGACGATGCGCTGCCCCGACAGGCGCACATCCAGGTCCTCCGGGATCGGCCAGCGCAGGCGCCGATCACGCACCACCACGCGGCTGACCCGCTGGCCTTCCAGGTAAGGCGCGATACCGCGCCGGGTAGTCTCGACTTCGGGTAGTTCCGGCATGGCTTTTCAGTGTCCGCCCAGTTCGCGAATGGTTTGCTTGAGGTGTTCGAAGTCGTACTCCGACAGGCCGATGTAATCGAGCACCAAGGGGCCGACCACCTGCCACTCATGGTCCTCGGCCTGATTGCCCAGCACCCGGTAGGAGGCGCAGATGTGCTCGGCCATCTTCAACACCGCCAGCAGGTTCTTCAGTTGAGTATCACGCGAAGCGTCGTCGCGAAACACCGCCAGGGCGTTGTGATGGTTGGCGATGGCCGCCGTGATGTGCTCCGGCAGGCGCCAGGACTTGGCGGTGTAGTAGCCCACCACCGAGTGGTTGGTGTTGAACATGCTGTTTTCGGTGTCCACCACCCGCGTGTCTTCGCTGGCCTGGGCATAGGCAGTCTCCAGCACGCTCATGTAGTCGGGGAAACGCTTGAGCATCAAGGGCACGCCGCAATCGTGGAACAGCCCCAGCGTATAGGCCTCGTCCACGGCCGGGATATCAGTGTGCCTGGCCAGGGTCAGGCAGGTCATGGCCACGTCCTGGGCGGTGTCCCAGAAGCGATTGAGGGTGACGATGGTTTCATCGCTCATCTCACCCTTGATCGACAGCGCGTTGATCAGGTTGATGATCGAACCGCTGCCCAGCAGCGCCACCGCGCGCTGGATCGAACCGACCTTGTCGGTCAGCCCGAAGTGCGGTGAATTCACCAGCTTGAGCAAGGCACCCGAGAGCCCCGGGTCCTGGGCGATCAGCCTGCAGATGGTGTCCAGGTCCGGGTCGGGCATGTACTGCTCGAACTGCAGATCGACCATGATCTGCGGCTGAGGCGCGATGCTGATTCCTTGCAGGACCTGCTGGATCTGTTCGGGGCTGAGTTGCTGGGACATGGCGTACACATACGTTAAGGACGGCGAATTCTACCCCCGTCCGCCCGGCAGGGCACCCACCACTGGCGCATTGCGCAGGAACTTTCATCCCACGCCGCCGGCCTCCTTTCTAAAGACCCACCGTCAAAGGAGAACCTCCCATGAGTGCAGTACTGAACGGTAAACGCGTGGCCTTTCTGGTCACCGACGGTTTCGAGCAGGTGGAACTGACTGGCCCGCGCGAGGCGCTGGAACGCAACGGCGCGATGGTCGACATCCTGAGCGACAGGGAAGGCACCGTGCGTGGCTGGAACCACGACAAACCCGCCGATGAGTTCGCCGTGGACGCCACCTTCGAAGGCGCCAGTCTCGACCTGTACGACGCCCTGGTGCTGCCAGGCGGCGTGCAGAACTCCGATACCATCCGGCTCATTCCGGCCGCCCAGAAGCTGGTGAAAAGCCACGACTCGGCCCGCAGGCCACTCGCCGTCATCTGCCATGGTGCCTGGCTGCTGGTGTCCTGCGGCCTGGCCAAAGGGCGGCGACTGACCAGCTACAAGACCCTGCAGGACGACATCCGCAACGCCGGTGGCGACTGGGTCGACGAAGAAGTGGTGGTGGATGGCAACCTGATCACCAGCCGCAAGCCCGATGACATCCCGGCATTCAGTGAGCAGCTGGTCAAGGCCCTGGCCTGAGGCACGGGCAACCCCGCACCCACAGGTACAGCGCTGCGCAAGGTTCAGCGATGCCTTGCGGATCGACGCGGGCGTTGCGGGAGCGGGTTTATCCGCGAAAGCGCCCGCCCAGGCAGCGGAAAACCGACGGGGCAACGCTCAGCGCAGGGCCAACACGCTATAATCCCGCTCTTTTTTCCCGGAGCGACGTCATGTCCCTGCCCAGCCTTCGCCTCAAAGCCAATGCCGACCGCCGCCTGCGTGCCGGCCACCTGTGGGTCTACAGCAATGAAGTCGATGTTGCCGCGACGCCGCTGCAGGGCCTGAAGGCCGGCCAGCAGGCCATCCTCGAAGCCGCCAACGGCAAGCCCTTGGGCGTGGTGGCCATGAGCCCGAACAACCTGATCTGCGCCCGCCTGCTGTCGCGTGACGCCAAGCTGCCGCTGGACAAGTCGCTGCTGGTTCACCGCCTCAATGTCGCCCTGTCCCTGCGCGAGCGCCTGTTCGACCAGCCCTGCTACCGCCTGGTCTACGGCGATTCCGATCTGCTGCCAGGCCTGGTGGTCGACCGCTTCTACGACATGCTGGTCGTCCAGTTGGCCTCGGCTACCATGGAAGCGCACAAGGATGATGTGATCGCCGCGCTGGTGCAGGTACTCAAGCCCAGCGGCATCCTGTTCAAGAACGACTCCGCCGCCCGCGACGCCGAAGGCCTGGAGCGCTACGTCGATACCGTATACGGCGAAGTCCCGGACTGGGTGCCGCTGCAGGAGAACGGCGTGAAGTTCGAAGCGCCAGTGCGCGACGGCCAGAAGACCGGCTGGTTCTACGACCACCGCATGAACCGCGCGCGCCTGGCCCCCTACGTCAAGGGCAAGCGTGTGTTGGACCTGTTCAGCTACATCGGTGGCTGGGGCGTGCAGGCCGGTGCGTTCGGCGCCAGCGAAGTATTCTGCGTCGACGCCTCGGGCTTTGCCCTCGACGGCGTTGAGCGCAACGCGGCGCTCAACGGCATCAGCGAGAAGCTGACCTGCATCGAAGGCGACGTGTTCGAGGCCCTGCGCGAGCTCAAGGCCGCCGAAGAGCGCTTCGATGTGATCATCGCCGACCCGCCCGCCTTCATCAAACGCAAGAAGGACCTGAAAAACGGCGAGGCCGCCTACCGTCGCCTCAACGAACAGGCCATGCGCATGCTCACCAAGGACGGCATTCTGGTCAGCGCCTCGTGCTCGATGCACCTGCCCGAGGACGACCTGCACAACATCCTGCTGACCAGCGCACGCCACCTGGACCGCAACCTGCAACTGCTCGAACGCGGCGGCCAGGGCCCGGACCACCCGGTGCACCCGGCGATCCCCGAAACCCGATACATCAAGAGCATCACCTGCCGTCTGCTGCCCAACAGCTGATATCCCTTGGGCCGCGAAAGGGCTGCACGGCAGCCCCTTCTGGCCTACGCCCTCCGCCAACCATCCACATCCCCATTCCCTCGCCGCGCCAGCGGTGTAGAATCGGTCTATTCATCGCCAGACATCCCCGGCGGGTTTATGAGCTCTGGTCGGGCACACGGCGATCCCGTGATGCTTTCGGCCTCATCCGTGCCAGCGGCAACCGGCCTTCGGCGCAAAGGAAAGACAAGCTCACTCCCCATTTTGTGACCTGATTAAGCCGCCAGGAGTGCTTCATGCCTGATTATCGTTCCAAGACTTCCACCCAGGGCCGCAACATGGCCGGCGCCCGCGCCCTGTGGCGCGCCACCGGGATGAAAGACGAAGACTTCAAGAAACCGATCATCGCCATCGCCAACTCGTTCACCCAGTTCGTCCCGGGCCACGTGCACCTGAAGGACCTGGGCCAGCTGGTCGCCCGCGAGATCGAACGCGCCGGTGGCGTGGCCAAGGAATTCAACACCATCGCGGTCGACGACGGCATCGCCATGGGCCACGACGGCATGCTCTATTCCCTGCCGAGCCGCGAGATCATCGCCGACGCCGTGGAATACATGGTCAACGCCCACTGCGCCGACGCCATCGTGTGCATCTCCAACTGCGACAAGATCACCCCCGGCATGCTGATGGCCGCCCTGCGCCTGAACATCCCGGTGATCTTCGTCTCCGGCGGCCCGATGGAAGCCGGCAAGACCAAGTTGGCCAGCCACGGCCTGGACTTGGTCGACGCGATGGTCATCGCCGCCGACTCCACCGCCAGTGACGAGAAAGTCGCCGAGTACGAGCGCAGTGCCTGCCCGACCTGCGGTTCCTGCTCCGGCATGTTCACCGCCAACTCGATGAACTGCCTGACCGAAGCCCTGGGCCTCGCCCTGCCGGGCAACGGCTCCACCCTGGCGACCCATGCCGACCGCGAGCAGCTGTTCCTGACCGCAGGCCGCACCATCGTCGAGCTGTGCAAACGCTACTACGGCGAGAACGACGAGTCCGTCCTGCCACGCAGCATCGCCAACTTCAAGGCGTTCGAAAACGCCATGACCCTGGACATCGCCATGGGCGGCTCGACCAACACCATCCTGCATCTGCTGGCTGCGGCCCAGGAAGCGGAAGTGGACTTCGACCTGCGCGACATCGATCGCCTGTCGCGTAAAGTCCCGCAGTTGTGCAAAGTGGCGCCGAACATCCAGAAGTACCACATGGAAGACGTGCACCGCGCCGGCGGCATCATCAGCATCCTCGGCGAGCTGGCCCGTGGCGGCCTGCTGCACACTGACCTGCCGACCGTTCACAGCCGCAGCATGGAAGAAGCCATCGCCAAGTGGGACATCACCCAGACCGATGACGAAGCGGTGCACACCTTCTTCAAGGCAGGCCCCGCCGGCATCCCGACCCAGACCGCTTTCAGCCAGTCGACCCGTTGGGACACCCTGGACGCCGACCGCGCCGAAGGCTGCATTCGCAGCGTCGAGCACGCCTACTCCCAGGAAGGCGGCCTGGCCGTGCTGTACGGCAATATCGCCTTGGACGGCTGCGTAGTGAAGACCGCCGGTGTCGATGACTCGATCCTGGTGTTCGAAGGCAACGCGAAGATCTTCGAAAGCCAGGACAGTGCCGTGCGCGGCATTCTGGCCGACGAAGTGAAGGCCGGCGATGTGGTGATCATCCGCTACGAGGGCCCGAAGGGCGGCCCGGGCATGCAAGAGATGCTCTATCCGACCTCGTACCTGAAGTCCAAGGGCCTGGGCAAAGCCTGCGCCCTGCTCACCGACGGTCGCTTCTCCGGCGGCACGTCGGGCCTGTCGATCGGCCACGCCTCACCGGAAGCCGCCGCGGGCGGCGCCATCGGCCTGGTGCGCGACGGCGACAAGATCCTCATCGACATCCCTAACCGCACGATCAACCTGTTGGTCAGCGACGAGGAACTGGCACACCGTCGCATCGAGCAAGACAAAATAGGCTGGAAGCCTGCCGAAGCCCGCCCACGCAAGGTGACCACCGCCCTGAAGGCCTACGCCCTGCTGGCCACCAGCGCCGACAAGGGTGCTGTGCGCAACAAGGCGATGCTCGAAGGGCTGTAAGGCCTTTTGCAGGCATGAAAAAACCGGCGCCTCGTGCGCCGGTTTTTTATTTTCATTCAGATCAATGTGTTGGCGTGATGCCTTGAGCTTGAAAAATCAAGAGCCTGTTAAGCGCAGTTGCCAAAGAATCATCATCAAATAAGCCACTCTTGCGAGCAGCGGCCTCCTGACCACCTGACCAATTCTTCACACCTTCGCGAACAGCATCGACCGTCGGTTCCACACCATCCTGATGAAGTAGCCAGTCGACCGTTGCCAGAAGTTCCATGCCAAACGGCGACTCAAAGCCATCAATAAGCTCAGTAGTGAACTCCAAGGCTGGCAAATAGGGTTTAGCTTCACTGTGCAAGTAAGTATCCACAAATGCCTTACGCCCCTCATCGAACCAGATCACATCAAGTGGACCCGCATCACCGATACGCTTGTCACAATGAAGATAACTGCCGTCAAGATTATTCAGTAGATGCTCTAATCGGTTAGTGTAAGGCCCGTATTTGTGAGCACTAAACTGTAGGTTAAGCGGGTTGTTATCAGGTGTGAAATGCTCGATTGAACGCTCCAGGAACCAAGCCAGCTTCTGGATCTCCAGCAAGCTGCACTCCATACCAAGTACCCAATAACGGCGCACCAACTCGGCTATGAGTGCTCGGGCAGGGGTAAGTTTCTCGACACCAGTTCGTTTAGAAACATTCTGATACTTGCTCGTGGGCTCGAAAACCAGGACGTCAGCATTCAGCCCTCCCAAAACCAGTTCAATCTGTTCACGCACAGCAGCCCAAGGTAAACCCCCATTTCCCGCACCCAATGGAGGAATTGCGATTGAGTTTACTTCGTTGGTAAGAATGAAATCCCGTAGGTCATGCAATCCATCGGTGATCCAGGCAAGCTGCGAGGATGAGCGCCAATGACGCTTGGTCGGAAAATTCACGACCCAACGCGGTCCCTCCAGTTCACGAACCTCAGTGACGAACATCTTTCCAATGACGACTTCATCCGCTTTGCAGGCAGCCGAGTACAGGCGATAGTTTTCAGCAAAGCGCTCCTTGAACATCAGCGCAATACCTTTTCCCATCACTCCAACGGTGTTGACTGTGTTAACCAGCGCTTCGGCCTTGGCCTCAAGCAGGTTACCTTTCGTAAAGCGAATCATCAGAAATACCACCCGGGTCGAGCGTATACAGGAAGGTCCAACCGACGTTGTCGGACCTCCTGATCAACACGACGTTGCAAAGCTTCGTTGTAGCAGACAATCCCTAGAAGGCCAGCGACTGGAACGTGTTCGTAGATCAGTGCTTCAGCCTGATAGCGTTCCATTTTCCGCGGATCATCGGGATCACGCTTGAAATCTCTGGACTGCAGGATCTCCCAATCAATCTTGTCCAGATGCTCTAGGTCGCTGTAATAGCCAGCCCAATCCGGATAGGCATGAGCATCGGTAAAGACAAAAGGTAGGCCGAGAGACCGCACATGGTACAGACTCGAGACAAGAATCACGATCTCCTCGTTCCTACGTTGCTGTACTCCTCGTCCTGAGTGAATGTTTTTCATCATCACTGAAAACGGTGTGAAGTAAAACGGCACATAGTCTGCCAAGGTTCCGCCGGGGTCGATGGGAACCCCACGCTTGGCTCGCTTGCTAATCAGGTCAGGGTTGCCAATCCCTACGTACCCACTGGATAGCGTTCCTGTGGAGACAGCACATACGCCGTTGTCCAGAAGCCACGGAAGGTTATCGCGATGAACGATTCGCCATATCAGGGCTTTGCTTGGGTTCAGTCTGGTATAGGTCATCGGGTTGGGAACATATTCCTATTGGCATCAATCCACAGATTCCTGACCCCAGCAGCGGCAGCTTGCGTCCTTACAAAACCCGAGATGGCATCGGAAGGTGTGTAGATTTTTGCGAACTGGGAAACGAGAACGGGCCCGGGAGCTAGACATTCTGCCATACAGACGTGCTTGCATTCCTGATCATGGTAATCGCGTAAGTCCATCAGGTCCCAATCGATCGCTTCGAAACCCTCGTCATACCCTAGCAACTCGAATCGACCACCCGATAGCGGATGCCGTGCGATAACGCTCCAATTTTGTGTCTGCGCATGACTCCTTTCCACAGCAACCAGGACAAACTCTTCATCTGGCCTATCGTGATAGACCCGTCCGTCAAACGGATTCTTGGCGAACCAGTGGAAGGGAACGTACCGCTCCAGACCCTGTTGACAGCGACCCTGAATGATCTCCGCATCAGCAATGTCGGCGAACTCATCCTCCATCAGAGCAGTTCTGGGTAGCAAACCACGTTGAAAGATCGAAAGAACGTTCGCCACGCTTGTAAGGTGATAGAGAAATCGCTGTGTGCGGATCGCCATGTAGATACCCTGTGATGCCGTAAAGACATAACCAATATAGGATCCAAATAGTTGCCGCACACGAGTGGAAAAGATTTCAAAAAGCTTTCTACTGGATCTGCTCCGGCGTCACGATCACCCAGTTCTTGTCCGCCGTCACCGGCAGCCCTTCCTTGGCCTGGGCCGCAGCATTCTTGGCGATCATCCCGTTCATCTGGTCCATGTACTTGGCCTTGCGGTTGATCCACAGGTGGATGCCGCCTTTGCTCACATCGACGCTGTGGAACTGCATGTAGCCATCGCTGGTGGGGGTGTCACCACCGACCAACACAGGTTTTTTCCATTCATCGATGTAGGTGAGGATGGCGGCCTGCTTGCCCGCCATCCACGTGGCCGGGGTCCACAGGTAGGGCGTCAGTTCCAGATCCTGGTTGGCCTTGGCGTCGTAGTTGCCCTCGCTGATCTGCTTACGCGGCGTCGTCAACTGCCCGGTGGCGCGGTTCTTGAGCAACAGGCTGACGCCGATCACGTTCTGCGGTTTGACGTTGTAGCCGTACTTGGGATCGGACGCGACCATCCGCACCAGATCTTCAGAAGCCGCGGAAATCACGTACACGTCGATGCCGTTTTCCATCAGCTTGTTGTACAGCTCGGTCTGCCCGGTGAAGACCTTCGGCGGCTGTACCTCCATCTGCTTGACCTGGTCACCCTCGTAATAGGTGGTCGGAATCGGCTTGCCAGAGGCCATCAGCTCGTCGACCTGCACCTTCAGCTCCTTGAGGGTGAAGCCCGAGAACACCTGGGCGACCCAGGGGTAGCAGACCATGTCGTCGATTTCGCAGAGGCGGTAGTAGTAACTGAACAGGCTCTCCTTGTGATCGGCGGTGTCCTTGAATGGGATCAGCTTCAGGGACGGATCGAGCTTGTCACGGGTGATCAGCCCTTTGTTTTCCATGAACGGCAGCAGGGACTCTTCCAGGTCGAAGCGATAACTGGTGTTGTCCATGTCGAAGACCGCGTAATTACCTTTGTTGGCATTGGCGGCGATCATGCTGTCCAACTGCTTGGCGGCCTCTGCGGGCCAGTGCTTGAGCTCTGTGGCCCAGGTCTCGACGTTGAGCAGCAGGGCCAGGCCCGCCGCGAGTACTTTCGGAGCAGACTTCATTGCAAGTTCTCCTGAACAGTGGACCTGCAACGCTAGACAAACAACGGCCATCACAGGGGCACGACAGCGACGTCCACACCGCTCGGTGCGCCATGGATCATCCTGTAAACGACGCTTTTATATTCCAGAAACGACTAAGCACATTCGATTTGGATATAAATTCGTTTGTTTTCAGCCTGTTAGCATTTGCGTTCGCAATCGCTCACACAGAGGCAGTGCCTCTTCGCTTTACCCCTTGGAGCTTCAATGAACCTGCCGCTGTCACTCAATCTGCTGACCTTCCTGGTCTTGCTGCTGGGCCTTTCGCAAACCCGCCGTACCGACTGGAGCCTGGCCAGGAAGGTCCTGCTGGGTCTGGTTCTGGGCGTGTTGTTCGGCCTGGTCTTGCATACGCTCTATGGCGCGGGCCACCCAGTGCTCAAGGCGACGATCGCCTGGCTCGAGCTGGTCGGCAATGGTTATGTGGGCCTGCTGCAGATGATCGTCATGCCGCTGATCTTCGCGTCGATCCTCAGCGCCGTGGCCCGCCTGCACAATGCCTCCTCCCTAGGCCGGATCAGCGTGCTGAGCATCGGCACCCTGCTGCTGACCACCGCCATCGCTGCGCTGATCGGCATCACCCTGACCAACCTATTTGGCCTGAGCGCCGACGGCCTGGTGGCCGGCGCCCAGGAGACCGCACGCCTGCAAACTATCCACAGCGACTATGCGGGCAAGGTCGCCGACCTCAACATCCCACAACTGCTGCTGTCGTTCATCCCCACCAACCCGGTGGGTGACCTGGCGCGGGCCAGGCCGACCTCGATCATCAGTGTGGTGATCTTCGCGGTGTTCCTGGGCCTGGCCGCGTTGCAACTGATCAAAGAGGATGCCGAGAAGGGCAACCGCGCCCTGGCCGCCATCGATACCCTGCAAGCCTGGGTGATGCGCCTGGTGCGCCTGGTGATGAAGCTCACCCCCTATGGCGTACTGGCGCTGATGGCCAAGGTAGTGGCCAGTTCCAACCTCGAGGACATCCTCAAGCTGGGCAGCTTCGTGGCGGTGTCGTACCTCGGCCTTGGGCTGATGTTCGTGGTGCACGGCGTGATCCTGGCGGCGACCGGCGTCAACCCGCTGCGCTTCCTGCGCAAGGTCTGGCCCGTGCTGACCTTTGCCTTCACCAGCCGCTCGAGCGCAGCGAGCATCCCCCTGAACATCGAGGCGCAGACCCGCCGCTTGGGCGTGCCGCAGTCCATTGCCAGTTTCAGCGCCTCGTTCGGCACCACCATCGGCCAGAACGGTTGTGCCGGCCTGTATCCGGCCATGCTGGCGGTGATGGTGGCCCCGGCGGTGGGCATCGATACCTTCGACCCACTGTGGATCGCCACCTTGGTGGCCATCGTGACCCTCAGCTCGGCGGGCGTGGCAGGCGTGGGCGGCGGCGCGACCTTCGCGGCGCTGATCGTGCTGCCGGCCATGGGCCTGCCGGTGGAACTGGTGGCGTTGCTGATTTCAGTGGAGCCGCTGATCGACATGGGCCGCACCGCATTGAACGTGAACGGCTCGATGACCGCGGGCGTGGTGACCAGCCAGTTGCTCAAGCAGACCGACCAGCAGGTGCTGGCCGATGATGCGCATGCCGAGCTGAGCCATTCCTAGCTCCGTGGCGACTTCTTCGCGGGTAAACCCGCTCCCGTAGGGTTGGCGGTGATCCTTGTGGGAGCGGATCCGCCCGCGAAGGGCTGCAAAGCAGCCCCAGTCGTTTCAAACCTTGTCCCACACCTCGAAGTGATACGCAGGCTTGCCTTCCTCAACCTGCGGCTCGCTCGACACCAGGCTCCAGCGGGCCCTGTCGAACTCAGGGAACCACGCATCCCCCTCCGGCGACAGCTCCACACGGGTCAGGTACATGCGGCTGACCAACCCCTTCTCCAGCGCCTGCCCATAGAGCTGCGCCCCGCCGATCAGCATCAGCTCGTCGACACCCTGTTCCCGCGCCCACTGCTCGGCGCGCAGCAACCCTTGCTCCAGCGAGGCGAACACCTCGGCGCCCTGCAATTGCAGGCCTGGCTGGCGGCTGACCACGATGTTCAGGCGCCCAGGCAAGGGGCGACCCAACGAATCCCAGGTCTTGCGACCCATGATGATGGGCTTGCCCAGGGTCGTGGCCTTGAAGTACTTGAAATCCCCCGGCAGGTGCCAGGGCATGGTGTTGTCGATGCCGATCACACGGTTCTCGGCGAGCGCCGCGATCAGGCTGAGGGGGAGTGATGTATTCATGGTGGCGAGGATAGCACCCGGCGCCTGGGTTATGCTTTGCCCTGACTTGTGCAATGGAAGAGCTCGTGACTGCACCCACCCTATTCGACAAACGCTGGCTCACCGAAGCGGTGCGCCTGCGCGAGGAACAGGCCGGCCCCCTGGAGGACCAGGAAGCCAATCGCCGCGCCCGGCAACAAGGCGGTGACCTGGCGGCGCGCATCGAAACGCGCGCCCTCTGGCTGGCCGAACGCGACGGCATGGCCCAGGCCCTGCGCCATTGGAAACAGGGTGCGCGCCTGGCCTTGCTGGCCCTGATGGTACTGGCCGTTCTCAGTGGCGCCGGCCTAGGCCTGGCGGCCCTGGGTGACGGTCAGCGCCCGGTGAATGTGTTCTGGGCCCTGGGCAGCCTGCTCGGGCTGAACCTTCTGATGCTGCTGGGCTGGGCCGCCGGCCTGTTGCTGGCGGGCGAGCATGGCGCCGGCCTTGGCCGTTTGTGGCTCTGGCTCAGCGAACGCCTGGCCCGCGATGCCCAGGCCGCACACCTGGCCCCGGCCCTGCTGGTGATGCTGCAACGCCAACGGCTGAACCGCTGGCTGCTCGGCGCGCTGGTGCATGGCCTGTGGCTGCTGGCGATGCTCGCCGCACTGGGCATGCTCCTGGCGTTGCTGGCTACCCGTCGCTACGGCTTCGTCTGGGAAACCACCCTGCTCGCCGCCGAACCGTTCATCCACCTGACCCAGGCCCTCGGCGCACTGCCCTCGCTGCTGGGCTTCTCCGTGCCCGACGAAGCCCTGATCCGCGCCAGCGGCGACACCCTGCCCGCGCTCGACCTGGCCCGCCAGGCCTGGGCCAGCTGGCTGCTCGGCGTGGTGCTGGTGTACGGATTGCTGCCGCGCCTGCTGCTGGCCTTGCTGTGCCTGTGGCGCTGGCGCCAGGGCCGCGAACGCCTGGACCTGGACCTGAACCTGCCCGGATACAGCCACCTGCGCGAGGTATTGATGCCCAGCAGCGAACGCCTCGGCGTGCAGGACGCAGCTCCCCACTCCCTGCCGCAGTTTCAGGCCGGCCAAATGGATGTCCAGGAGGGCGGCGCCCTGCTGGTGGGTCTGGAGCTGGATGACCAGCGTCCCTGGCCACCCAGCCTGCCCAAGCAGGTGGCCAACGCAGGTGTGCTGGACAGCCGCGAGTCGCGTAACAAGCTGCTGGAGCAACTGAGCCGCTTCCCGCCGGCGCGCCTGGCCATCGCCTGCGACCCCCGTCGCTCACCTGATCGCGGCAGCCTCGCCCTGCTCGCGGAGTTGGCCCGCAATGCAGGGGCGACGCGCATCTGGCTGCTTCAGGCCCTGCCGGGCGAGCCGCTGGATGCCGAGCGCCTGGGCGACTGGCATGACGCCCTGGACCGCCTCGGCCTGCCCCACGCCGACACCTCACCCCTGACCTGGTTGGAGCACGGCCATGACTGAGCCCCTGAAGCTGGCCGTGGTCGGTCATACCAATGTCGGCAAGACCTCCCTGCTGCGCACCTTGACCCGTGACGTCAGCTTCGGCGAAGTCTCCCACCGCCCCAGCACCACCCGTCACGTGGAGGGCGCACGCCTGTCGGTGGACGGCGAGCCGCTGCTGGAGCTGTACGACACGCCCGGCCTGGAAGATGCCATCGCCCTACTCGACTATCTGGAGCGCCTGGAGCGCCCCGGCGAACGCCTCGACGGCCCGGCACGGCTGGAGCGGTTTCTCCAAGGCAGCGAGGCGCGCCAGCGTTTCGAGCAGGAAGCCAAGGTCCTGCGCCAACTGCTGGCGAGCGATGCTGGGCTCTATGTGATCGATGCCCGCGAGCCGGTGCTGGCCAAGTACCGCGACGAGTTGGAGGTGCTGGCCAGTTGCGGCAAGCCCTTGCTGCCCGTGCTGAACTTCGTCGCCAGCCAGCAGCATCGCGAGCCCCAGTGGCGCGAAGCCCTGGCCCGCCTGGGCCTGCACGCTCTGGTGCGTTTCGACAGCGTGGCACCGCCCGAGGATGGCGAGCGCCGTCTGTACGAGAGCCTGGCCTTGCTGCTCGAAGACGCCCGCCCCGCCCTGCAACGCCTGGTCGAGGACCAGCAGGCCCAGCGCAAGGCACGCCGGCAAAGCGCCAAGCGCCTGATCGCCGAGCTGCTGCTTGACTGCGCCGCCTGCCGACGCAGTGTCGACGCGGAGCCGGCCGCCGAAGCCCAGGCCATCGAAGCCCTGCGTCACGAGGTGCGCCAACGTGAGCAACGTTGTGTCGAAGCGCTGCTCAAGCTCTATGCCTTCCGTCGCGACGACGCCCATGCCGGCGACCTGCCCTTGCTCGACGGGCGCTGGGGGGATGACCTGTTCAACCCAGAGACCCTGAAGCTGCTCGGCGTGCGCCTGGGCAGCGGCGTGGCGGCCGGTGCTGCCGCAGGTGCTGGTGTGGACCTGCTGGTGGGCGGCCTGACCCTGGGCGCCGCCGCCCTGGCCGGGGCCATTGCCGGCGGCGCGCTGCAAACGGCACGCAACTATGGCTCGCGCTTGATGGGCAAGCTCAAGGGCCAGCGCGAGTTGACCGTGGACGACACGGTGCTGCGCCTGCTGGCGCTGCGCCAACAGCAGCTGATGACGGCGCTGGACAGTCGCGGGCATGCCGCGCAAGACAGCATCCGCCTCGGTGAGCTGGATGAAAAAGCCTGGCGTGAGGGCAAGCTGCCCGAGGCCCTCAAGCGCGCCCGGGCGCACCCGCAGTGGTCGACGCTCAACCCAGGAGCGCGGGTCAACCAGGCCGAGCGACAGGCGCAACTCGACGCCCTGGTGAACGAGCTGTAGATCCCTTCGCGGGTAAACCCGCGAAGGGCCCTTCAGAGCAATGCCTGGGCCTTTTCCTTGAGCAGCGCCAGGTCGATCACCGGCACCCCGACCTCCTTGGCCATCTCGTCCCACTCACGCATACGCAGGCTGACCTTGAACAACGGGTCCCGCTCGAAGGCATCGGCCTCGGCATCGTTCATCACCCCGCCTTGATACTCCAGGGTCCGCCGGCTCGCCTCGCTCAGCCGCTCGTAGTAGCCCGGCTGGCGCAAGGTCAGGTAGCGCTTGGCCTCGACGTGGTACTGCACCAGCCGCGCCATGCGCTCGCCGAAACCGCAGCGACGCAGGTACTCGGCCCCGATACGTTCGTGGCTGACCACCCCATAGCCGCCCATGTCGCCTTCGCCCTCGCCGCACAGATGGCCGATGTCGTGGAAAAACGCGGCCAGCACCACTTCATCGTCGAAGCCCTCGGCCATGGCCAGTTGGGCGGCCTGGGACATGTGCTCGATCTGGGTAATCGCCTCGCCGATGTAGTCGTCGGCGCCGTGGCGCTCGTAAAGGGCGAAGGTGGTGTGGATGATCTGTTGAGGGTTGGGCATTGGCGGCTCCAGAGATTCATTGGGCAAGGGGCCGCCACGCGGCCCATCGCGGCACAAGGCCGCGCCCACAGAGGACGCGTAATCCCGGCAGGAGCGGCCTTGTGCCGCGAACGAGGGCCGACGGCCCTCGCATAGACTAGCCGCGATTACTGCTGTGCGACTTTCTCCGACTTACCGTCATAGCGCTTGCGCCATTCGCTCAGGATCTCGTCACGGTTCTTCGAGGCCCAGGCGAAGTCGTTCTTGATCAGGCGCTGCTCGTAGTCCGCCGGCAGTTCGGTTTGCGGCTTGGCGATGCCAGGGGCGGCGAGCACGGCGAAGTTCTCCTTGTACAGCTCCATGGCCGCTGGGCTTGCCGAGAAGTCGGCCAGGCGCTTGGCGGCATCGGCCTTCGGCGAACCCTTGATGACGGCGGTGGCTTCGATTTCCCAGCCCAGGCCTTCCTTGGGCAGGACGATGTCCAGTGGCGCGCCCTGGCGCTTGAGCTGCACGGCCGGGTACTCGAAGGAGATGCCGATCGGGAACTCACCGGCCGCCGCCAGCTTGCACGGCTTTGAGCCGGAGTGGACGTACTGTCCGATGTTCTGGTGCAACGCGTCCATGTAGGCCCAGCCCTGAGGCTCGCCGAAGGTCTGCAGCCAGGCACTGACATCCAGGAAGCCGGTGCCGGACGAAGCCGGGTTCGGCATGACGATCTTGCCCTTGTATTCAGGCTTGGTCAGGTCCTGCCAGCTCACCGGCTTGCTCAGCCCCTGCTTCTCGGCCTCGATGGTGTTGAAGCAGATGGTCGCGGCCCATACGTCCATGCCGACCCAAGCCGGCGGGTTGGCGGCATCGCGGTAGTTGGCGGAGATCTTGCCCAGGTCCTTTGGCGCATAGGCTTCGAGCATGCCGTTCTGGTCGAGAATGGCCAGGCTGGAGGCGGCCAGGCCCCACACCGCGTCCGCTTGTGGGCGGTCTTTTTCGGCCAGCAGCTTGGCAGTGATGATGCCGGTGGAGTCACGCACCCACTTGATCTCGATGTCCGGGTTGGCCTTCTCGAAGGCCTGTTTGTAGCTCTTGAGCTGCTCGGCTTCCAGGGCGGTGTACACCGTCAGTTGAGTCGCGGCGGCCGAAGCCTGCAGGCTGAACACGGCGGATACGGCAGCGACAAGTGCGAGGGGCTTGAACATGATGCGGTTCCTTACAGGGTTGGCAGTCGGTCAATGGCCAGGCGCGCGTTGGCGCCAGGCCTGGGAGCGGCGCAGCAAGCCGCGGGAAGCACCGGCCAGCAGCAGCGAAGCGGTCGCGCTGGTCAGCAGGATCAGGGTCGACATGGCGGCGGCGCCGCCCACATTGCCGGCGTCGTCCATGTTCAGCACAGCGACGGCAGCGAGGATGGTGTCTGGGCTGTACAGGAAGATCGCCGCCGACACAGTGGTCATCGCCGAGACGAACAGGTAGCGAATGATGTCCAGCAGCGCCGGCAGGCAGATCGGTACGGTGACCCGCACGAAGTGCTTGTACAGCGGCGCCTTGAGCGACAGCGCAGCAGCTTCGAACTCACCGTCGAGCTGGCGCAGGGCGGTGGTGGCGGTCATTTGCGCGGTGGTCAGGTAATGGGCGATGGTGCACACCACCAGCAGCGCCATGCCGCCGTAGAACACATGCAGCGGGTTGCCATTGAGGTTGAAGAAGAACACGTAGCCCAATCCCAGGACCAACCCCGGCACCGCCATGGGGATGAAACTCAACAGGCGCAGGGACTGGTTGAGCAGGCGCTGACCCTGGGTCTTCTCCATCAGGTAGGCCCCGGTGAAGATCACGAAGCTGCCGATCAGCGCCGTGGCCAGCGCCATGGTCACGCTGTTGCGGTAGGCCAGCCAGCCGCCACCGGCGGTGTCGTCGAACATATAGTGCTTGAACGACAGCGACAGGTTGTACGGCCAGAACTTGACCAGGGAGGAGTACACCGCCATGCCGACGACCAGCAGCAGCACTGCGCAGATCAGCAGCACGATCGCCAGGAAGCACGCATCACGACGGCGCGACGGCTGGGGCTGGAACACCTGGGCACGGCCGCTCATGGCATCCCCCTGGCGTCGGCGCAGCCAGGCATCGACGGTAAAGCTCAGCAACGCCGGCACCAGCAGCACCATGCCGATCAACGCCCCCCGCCCGAACTGCTGCTGGCCGACCACCGCCTTGTAGGCTTCCAGCGCCAGTACTTGATAGTCGCCACCCACCACGACCGGCACGCCGAAGTCGGTGATGGTCAGGGTGAAGACCAGGCAGAACGCGGCAAACACCGCCTGGCGCGTACCCGGCCAGGTGATGCTGCGAAACGCGCGCCAGGGCCCTGCCCCCATGCTCGATGCAGCGTCGAACAGACGCGCATCCGCCAGCGACAAGGCCGACAGCAGGATCATCAGTGCATGGGGGAAGGTGTAGATCGCCTCGCCCAGCACGATGCCCCAGAAGCCATAGACGTTGTCGGTCAGCAGCCCGCGCAGCAGGCCCTGGTTGCCGAACAGGTAGACCAGCGCGATCGCCGGCAGCATCGAGGGTGCCAGCAGCGGCAGCAGGGAGATACCCCGCCACAGCCCCTTGGCGGGAATCAGCGTCCGTTGCAGGGCATAGGCAAACAGATAGGCCAACGGCACGACGATCGCTGCCACACTGAACGCCACCTTGAGACTGTTACCCAGCAACCAGTGGAAATTCGCACTGGCGAACAGTTCGCGGGCCGCGATCAGGCCGCCACCCTGACCGGCTTCGCCACTGAAGCCACGCCAGAAGATCGCCAGCAGCGGCATCAGCACGGCGAGGATGAGCAGGACCAGCAGCAGGCTCTTGCCGCCGACCACGAAGAGTCGATCGCCCAGGGCGACACCACTGCGTGGCGCGGCCTTGCTCTGGGGGATCGCGACGGACATGGGCGCGGCCATCTCAGGCAAAGACCTGCAGGCTGCGCGGCGGCAAGGCCACCCAGATATCCTGGGAGCCCAGGCGCGGCATGGCCTCCGGTGCCAGCTCCGCCAGCAGTGAATGGCCTGGCAGGGCCTTGAGTTCGAAACTCATGCGGCAGCGGTTACCCAGGAAGGTGATCTCCTGGACCATGGCCGGGAACAGATTCTCCTCATGCACCACCGGATTGACGGTGATCGCCTCCGGACGGCAGAACAGCCGGCCGCTGCCGCTATGCATCGTCCCAGGGGCCAGACGCATGCTCATCCCCCCTACCTGGGCATGGCTGTCACCGCTGCGCTGGAACGGCAGCCAGTTGCCCTGGCCGACGAACTCGGCCACGAATGGGGTAGCGGGCTGGTCGTAGATTTCCTGCGGGGTGGCGTACTGCTCAACCTGGCCGTTGTTCATCACGGCGATGCGGTCGGCCATCAACATGGCTTCGTCCTGGTTGTGGGTCACCATCAGGGTGGTGATGCCCAACTGGCGCTGCAGTTGGCGCAACTCGGTGCACAGGTGCTCACGAACACGCGCATCGAGGGCCGACATGGGCTCATCGAGCAACAGCAGCGAAGGCGACGGCGCCAGGGCACGGGCCAGGGCCACACGCTGCTGCTGGCCGCCGGACAGCTGGCCGGGGTACTTCTTCTCGCTGCCGGAAAGCCCGACCAGTTGGAGCATTTCGGCCACGCGATGGCGGGCCTGCTCGCGACTGCTGCCGGTCAGGCCATAGGCGATGTTGGCTTCGACGGTGAGGTTGGGGAACAGCGCATAGGACTGGAACAAAATGCCGTAGTCACGGGCCTGGGGCGGCAAGACAGAGATGTCGCGCTCGCCGATGTACAGCTCGCCCCGGTCCTGGCGCTCCAGGCCAGCGATGCAGCGCAGCAGGGTGGTCTTGCCACAACCCGATGGGCCGAGCAGACAGACCAGCTCACCGGCGGCAATGTCCAGGGAGACATCGTTGAGCGCCGTGAAGGCGCCGAAACGCTTGTGGATATTGCGCACTTTCATTTGTGCGCCCGGGGTGGGGATGGCGTTGTTCATGACAGGGCCTCATCGAACAGATGGGGCCATGCTAGGAACTCAATGCGAAGGTTATGTGGCTGGGAAACAAAAGTTGCCGATAGTGCCATTCACAGATTTTTGTAGTGAGCTCAACGGCCCTTTCGCGGGTAAACCCGCACACAGGGTTCAGCGCAACACCTGGGAACCCCACGCCCACAGGGTTCAGCGCAATCTCCGGGAGGTTATGTGGCTGGCGTGTATAGGATTCAGCGCAATCCCTGTGGGAGCGGGTTTACCCGCGAAGAAGCCAACACCGATCTAGAATTGCGACCCCGCCACCTCTTGCGCCACACCGAGGAAGGCCGCCGGCAACCTGGCCTGGCGCCGCTCCTTGAGGCAGTACAGGTACTCGTGCATCACCGGTGCGTTTTCCAGCGTCAGCACCCGCAGCTCAGGGTTATGCGGTACTTCATGGCGGGCAATGATGCTGATGCCGATGTTGCGCAGCACCGCCTCGCGGATCGATTCACGGCTGCCGATCTCCAGCAGCGCCCCACCGTTGACCCCGGCCTCCTCGAGCATGCGCTCGGTCAGCTTGCGCGTGGTCGAACCGGGTTCGCGCATCAGCAGGCAATGCCCGGCCAGTGCGTCGATGGACACGGCCTCGCGGTGGGCCAGCGGGTGATTGCGGTGCACTGCCACCACCAGCGGGTCGCTACCCAGCACGCGACGCACCAGGCGGTTGTCCTCCACCAATTGCGACGAGGCGGCGATATCCACCCGGTAGTCCTCGAGCATCTCAAGCACCTGCTGGGAGTTGCCGATCTCCACAGTCAGCTCCACCTGGGGCAGGCGCTCGCGGAAGATCTTCACCAGATCGAGGATGTAATAGGGCGCGGTGGCGGCAATGCGCAAACCGCCCTGGGCCTGGCCACTGTTGCGCAGTTCGAACTCGATGTCGGCTTCCTGTTGCAGCAGCGCCTTGACCATCGGCAACAGCCGCGCACCCTCCTCGCTCAGCACCAGGCGCCGACCGCCCCGGTAGAACAGCTCCACCGCGTACTGGCTCTCCAGGTTACGGATCTGCGTGGTCACCGTGGGCTGGCTGAGCCCGAGCTTCTTCGCGGCCAAGGTGATACTGCCCAGGCGGGCCACCATGTAGAAGGCTTTGAGCTCGGCGCTCAGCATCGGATTACCTCTATTTGCGCAGCAGGCGCAAGCCGTTGAACACCACCAGCAGGCTCACGCCCATGTCGGCGAACACTGCCATCCACATGGTCGCCATTCCGGCAAAGGTGATCGCCAGGAAAATCGCCTTGATGCCCAGCGCCAGAACGATGTTCTGCGTCAGGATCGCCGCACTTTGGCGCGACAGCCTGACGAAGGCTGGGATTTTGCGCAAGTCGTCATCCATCAGCGCCACGTCGGCGGTCTCGATGGCCGTGTCGGTGCCGGCCGCCGCCATGGCGAAGCCGATCTCGGCGCGGGCCAGGGCTGGCGCATCGTTGATGCCATCGCCGACCATGCCGACACGATGACCTTGGCCATACAGCGCCTCGATGCTGCCGAGCTTGTCCGCCGGCAGCAGGTTGCCCTCTGCGCGGTCGATACCCACTTGGGCGGCGATGGCCTGGGCGGTGTGAGGATTATCACCGGTCAGCATGACAGTCTTGATACCCAGCGCATGCAACTCGGCAATAGCCTGGCGGCTGCTGTCCTTGACCGTGTCCGCCACGGCGAACAGCGCCAGCGGGCCGGAGCCGTCGAGCAGCAGCACCACGGTCTTGCCCTGGCGTTCGAGCTGGTCCAGTTCGGCTTCCAGTGCCGGCGAGCACAGGCCCAACTCTTCGACCAGGCGATGGTTGCCCAGGTGATACAGCGTGCCGTCGATCTCCCCCCGCACACCGCGACCGGCCAGGGCGGTGAACTCGCGCACGTCGCTCAGTTCCATGGCCTGCGCCTGGGCGTGCTTGGCGATGGCGCCCGACACCGGGTGGTCGGAGCGCGCCGCCAGGCTTGCCGCAAACGCCTGGGCACGGTCTTCGAACAGGGGGTCGAGCACCTTGCTGTCGGTTTGCACCGGTTTGCCGTGGGTGATGGTGCCGGTCTTGTCCAGGGCCAAGAAGTCCAACTTGCGCCCGCCTTCGAGGTACACGCCGCCCTTGATCAGGATGCCCTTGCGCGCCGCCGCTGCCAGACCACTGACAATGGTCACCGGCGTGGAGATCACCAGGGCGCACGGGCAGGCCACCACCAGCAGGACCAGCGCGCGGTAGATCCAATCGAACCAGGCGCCTGCCATGAACAACGGTGGGATGATCGCCACCGCCAGGGCCACCGCGAACACTGCCGGGGTGTAGATGCGCGAGAACTGATCGACGAAGCGCTGGGTCGGCGCCCGAGCGCCCTGGGCCTCTTCGACGGCTTTGATGATGCGCGCCAAGGTCGACTGGCCAGCCGCGGCAGTGACTCGGTACTCCAGGGCCCCGGCCTGGTTGATGGTGCCGGCGAACAGCTTGTCGCCAACGGTCTTCTCGACCGGCAGACTTTCGCCGGTGATCGGCGCCTGATCGACACTCGACTGCCCGCTGACGACCTCTCCATCCAGACCGATACGCTCACCCGGGCGCACACGCACCAAGGCGCCGATAGCCACGTCACGCACCTCGACCTCGCGCCACTGGCCGTCGGCCTGTTGCACCGTGGCCAGGTCAGGGCTCAGTTGCATCAGCCCACCGATAGCATTACGGGCGCGATCCAGTGAACGCGCCTCGATCAGCTCGGCGACGGTGAACAACACCATGACCATGGCCGCTTCCGGCCATTGGCCGATCAGCACGGCACCGGTCACGGCGATGCTCATCAGCGCATTGATGTTGAGATTGCGGTTCTTCAGGGCGATCCAGCCCTTTTTGTAGGTGCCCAGGCCGCAACCGAGGATGGCCGCCAGCGCCAGCACCGCCACCACCCACTCCGGCGCCTTGCCGGAGAAGTGCACCAACTCCGCGGCGATCGCCGCCACACCGGACAACGCCAGCGGCCACCAGCGGGTCTTGTGGGTCTGGGGGGCAGCCGGGGCGTCCTGGTCTTCACCGCTCAAGGGCTCGGCCTTCATCCCCAGGCAGTCGATGGCCTGCTCGATCTGGGCGGTGCCGTCCAGGGTGTGGCGAACGCCAAGCACGCGGTTGATCAAGTTGAATTCCAGCTGCTCGATGCCCGCCAGCTTGCCGAGCTTGTCCTGGATCAGGCTCTGCTCGGTCGGGCAGTCCATGGCCTGGATGCGGAAACGGCTGAGCCGCGCCTGGTCACTGGCCTTGTCGGTCAGTTGCACCATGGCTGGCGCGGCGCTGGCGCCGCAGCAGCTGTGGGCATGGGTGTCATGGCCATGTCCGTGGTCGCCATGATCGTGATTATGGGCGTGATCATGCTGGTGTTCGGGGCTGACAGGCTGGTTCATGGAATCATCCTTAACGTGAGCGCTGACCTCTGCAGGTATTCACAGAGTGGGTTGTTGCCAAGTGAACACCCTGTAGCCACTATAGGGTCAAGCCCCTTTTCTGGAGATTGCCATGAAGATCGGAGAACTGGCCAAGGCCACCGAGTGCGCCGTGGAGACCATCCGCTACTACGAGCGCGAGCAGCTACTGCCGGCGCCCGCCCGCAGCGAAGGCAACTATCGGCAATACACCCAGGCCCATGTGGAGCGCCTGACCTTCATCCGCAACTGCCGCACCCTGGACATGACACTGGACGAGATCCGCAGCCTGCTGCGCCTGCGCGACAGCCCCGACGATTCGTGCGGCAGCGTCAATGCGCTGATCGACGAACATATCGAGCATGTGCAGGCGAGAATCGACGGGTTGATGGCGCTGCAGGCGCAGCTGGTGGAGTTGCGCCAACAGTGCAATGCCAAAGGATCGGAGTGCGCGATCCTTCAGCAGTTGGAGACGAACGGGGCGGTAGCAGTACCCGAAGCTGAGCATTCCCACGTGGGCCGCAGCCACGGGCATTGAGGGGCCTGCTGCAATTGCATTCGCGAGTTTCCCGACGTGCTCAAGAACGCCGCTGCCCCTGCGGAAGAAGCCTGCAATGGGCTGCGAAGCAGCCCCAGCCATCCCAGGGTCAGACCGCCATCGGCGCGGTCATCGGCGCATGGTGCTCGTACCCTTCCAGCCAGAAGTCGCTTGGCTCGATCTTCTCCAGCCACTCGGGCTCGTACTTGCCGGTCTCGGCGAACGCCGGCACGCGATCGCTGATCACCAGCTTCGGCGCCGCCAGTGGCTCGCGCTTCATCTGCTCGTTCAGCATGTCCAGGTGGTTTTCATACACATGGGCGTCGCCGATGAAGTAGGTGAACCAGCGCGGGGTGTAGCCGGTCAGGCGGCCGAACAGCGACAGCAGCGCTGCACCTTCGGTGAGGTTGAACGGTGTGCCAAGGCCCAGGTCGTTGGAGCGGATGTAGAGCGTCAGGGAAATTTCCTTGGTCTCGACATTGGGGTGGAACTGATACAACAGGTGGCATGGCGGCAGGGCCATCTCATCGAGCTGGGCGCAGTTCCAGCCGTGGAACAGGATGCGGCGGCTGCCCGGGTCGTTGGCGATGGTGTCCAGGCACTGGCGCACCTGGTCGATGGCCTTGTACAGGATGACGAACGCCTGGCCGCCTTCCTCGTCTTGGGCGATCTTGCGAAAGCCCTGCTTCTCGGCCATCTCGATGGCCGCTGGGTTGCTCAGCGGGATGCGCTTGTAGCCCGGCCACTGGCGCCATTGCACGCCGTAGATCTCACCCAGGTCGTCATGGCCCTGGCGGAACGGGTTGGCCAGCCACTGAGCGTTCTCGTTGGCGTTCTGGTCCCAGACCTTGCAGCCCAGTTCACGGAACTGCCCGGCGTTCCTCACGCCGCGCAGAAAGCCCACCATCTCGCCGATCGCCGACTTGAACGCCAGCTTGCGTGTGGTGACGGCCGGGAAGCCCTTCTGCAGGTCGAAACGCAGCATGGCGCCCGGCAGGCTGATGGTGCGGATGCCGGTGCGGTTTTCCTGCAACGTACCGTTCTCGATGACGTCGCGGACCAGGTCTAGATACTGTTTCATGGCTTACCTGTAGCAAGAACGGCAGGGGGATCGCCCCTGCCGTGAGAGTCAAACGGTGGCCTTGGCCGTGGGTTTGCGGTTGTAGGCCCACCAAATCAGGAAGATGCCACCGACGATCATCGGCACGCAGAGCAACTGACCCATGGTCAACCAGCCGAAGGCGATGTAGCCCAGTTGGGCATCGGGTACCCGCACGAACTCCACGATGAAGCGGAAAATGCCGTAGAACAGCGCGAACATGCCGGAAACAGCCATGGTCGGACGCGGTTTACGCGAGTACAGCCAAAGGATGACGAATAATGCCACACCTTCGAGGGCGAACTGGTACAGCTGCGACGGGTGACGCGGCAACTGGGCCGGGTCGCTGAACGGCGGGAAGACCATTGCCCAGGGCAGGTCGGTGGCCTTGCCCCACAGCTCGGCGTTGATGAAGTTGCCGATACGCCCGGCGCCCAGGCCGATCGGCACCAGCGGTGCGACGAAATCCATCAGCTCGAAGAACGACTTGTTGTTGCGCTTGCCGAACCACAGCGCCGCCAGCATCACGCCGATGAAGCCGCCGTGGAACGACATGCCGCCCTTCCAGACTTCGAAGATCAACGTCGGATTGGCCAGGTACTGGTGCAGGTCATAGAACAACACGTAGCCCAGGCGCCCGCCGACGATCACCCCCATGGACAGCCAGAACACCAGGTCCGAGAGTTTCTCGCGGGTCCAGGTGGGGTCGAAGCGGTTCAACCGGCGTGAAGCCAGCAGCCAGGCGCCGCCGATGCCGATCAGGTACATCAGGCCGTACCAGTGGATTTTCAGCGGCCCGATGGCCACGGCCACGGGGTCGATCTGCGGGTAAGGCAGCATTGTCATTCCTCTCGGGTTAAATCAAAAAGCTCAGACCAACGCAGAACAGCAGCGCGGCGAACAGACGCTTGAGCAAACGCGGCGACAGCCTGTGCGCCAGGCGTGCACCGAATCGGGCGAAGAACATGCTGGTCACGGCGATGCCCACCAGCGCGGGGAGATAGACGTAACCGACGCTGTGGGCCGGCAGGTGCTGCTCGTTCCAGCCCAACCACATGAAGCTCAGGGCGCTGGCCACGGCAATCGGCAAACCACAGGCCGACGAAGTCGCCACGGCCTGCTGCATCGGCAGACTACGCCAGGTCAGGAACGGCACGGTCAGCGAACCACCACCGATACCGAAGATCGCCGACGCCCAGCCGATCACGCTGCCCGCAGCGGTCAGGCCAGGCTTGCCGGGAATGCCGCGGCTGGCCTTGGGCTTGAGGTCCAGAGCCATCTGCGCGGCGATCACCAGGGCAAACACGCCGATGATCTTCTGCAGTATCGGGCCTTGGATCAGCGAGGCGGTCTTGGCTCCGATCAGCGCGCCGAGCAGGATCCCCACGGTCATCCAGGCGAAGATCGGCCATTGCACCGCGCCCTTGCGCTGGTGCTCCAGCACCGCGTTGATCGAGGTGAAGACGATGGTCGCCAGCGACGTGCCGACCGCCAGGTGTGTCAGCACCGACGGGTCGAAGCCCTGCAGGGTGAAACTGAACACCAGAACCGGCACGATGATGATGCCACCGCCCACGCCGAACAGCCCGGCCAGCACACCCGCGCAGGCACCCAACAGCAGATAGAGTACGAATTCCATTCGTCGCCCCCATGGAAACAATCCGCCATGGTAGCGGAAGCCAGGCCCGCGGCTCTAGTGAACTCTCTGTAAGGTGATGGATAGACGCAGGCCGAGTGGGTAGAGTGGCCAAAACAACCGAGGCCCTGCTATGTGCCTGATCGTTTTCGCCTGGCGGCCGGGGCACGCCCTGCCGCTGATCGTCGCGGCCAACCGTGACGAATTCTACGCCCGCCCGACCCAGGCTCTGGCCGCCTGGGAGGACGCACCAGGCGTGCATGCCGGCCGCGACCTGGAGGCCGGCGGTACCTGGCTGGGCATCGGTCCTCAGGGGCGCTTTGCGGCGCTGACCAACATCCGTGACCCACAGCAGCCACTCGGGCCACGCTCGCGCGGCGAGCTGGTGGCGGCGTACCTGCGCGGGGACCTGGGCGTGGAGGCCTACCTGGATCAGGTGGCCAGCCGCAGCAGCCAGTACTCAGGTTTCAATCTGCTGATAGGCGATGCCGGGCAACTGGGCTACCTGCATGCACGCCAGGCCTCACCGCGCCTGCTAGAGCCTGGGGTATACGGGCTGTCCAATGCCGGGTTGGATACGCCGTGGCCCAAGCTGGTCAAGGCGCGCACTGGGCTGCAGGGCCTGCTTGAGGCGCCAGACCCTCATCGCTTGCTGGGGTTGTTGGCCGATGGCGAACCGGCGCTCGAAAGCGATCTGCCCGAAACAGGCGTTGGATTGGCGACCGAGAAGCTGCTGTCGAGCGTGTTCATAGCCAGCCAGAACTATGGAACACGGGCGAGTACGGTATTGATGGTCGATGACCAAGGGCGGCGGCGCATCATCGAGCGCAGCTTCGGGCCCTTTGGCGGGCACTTGGGAGAGGTTGAACTACTGGTCTGACAAATGTATCGGCCTCTTCGCGGGTAAACCCGCGAAGAGGCCAATACAGATTTCAGAGGGTCTTGTTCGCCCCAGGCCCGATCATCCGCGCCAGCCCCAGGTTCTTCAGGGCCAACTGCAGCGAGCTGTGGATAACCTGCGGGTTGTCATGGCTCATGGCATCGACCAGCAACTCCTTGGCCTTGCTCATGTTGATCTGGCGAAGCATCCACTTCACTTTGGGCAGGTTGGTGGCGTTCATCGACAGGCTGTCGAAGCCCATGGCCATCAACAGCACGGCGGCAGCCGGATCCCCGGCCATCTCACCGCAGATGCTCACCGGCTTGCCTTCCTCGTGAGCGACGCTGACCACGGTCTGCAAGGCCTGCAGCACCGCCGGGTGCAGGTAGTCGTAGAGGTCGGCGACGCGTGGGTTGTTGCGATCGACCGCCAGTAGATACTGGGTCAGGTCGTTGGAGCCGACCGACAGGAAGTCCACCTGCCGCGCAAGCTCGCGGGTCTGGTACACCGCGGCGGGGATCTCGACCATCACGCCAACCGGCGGCATCGGCACGTCGGTGCCTTCGTCCCTCACCTCGCCCCAGGCGCGGTGGATCAGGTGCAGCGCCTCTTCCAGCTCATGGATGCCGGAGATCATCGGCAGCAGGATACGCAGGTTGTTCAGGCCCTCGCTCGCCTTGAGCATGGCGCGGGTCTGTACCAGGAAGATTTCCGGGTGGTCGAGGGTCACGCGGATGCCACGCCAACCGAGGAAGGGGTTTTCTTCCTTGATCGGGAAATACGAAAGCGCCTTGTCGCCGCCGATATCGAGGCTGCGCATGGTCACCGGCAATGGATGGAACGCCTGCAACTGCTCGCGATAGATCGTCAGCTGTTCCTTTTCGCTGGGGAAGCGCTGGTTGATCATGAAGGGCACTTCGGTGCGGTACAGGCCCACCCCTTCGGCGCCACGCTGCTGGGCACGGGCGACGTCGGCCAGCAGCCCCGTGTTGACCCACAACGGCATGCGATGGCCATCCGGGGTCACGCACGGCAGCTCGCGCAGGGCATCCAGCCCCTGGGCCAGCTGGCGCTCCTCCTCGACCACGTCGCTGTACTGCTTACGCAGCACCTCGCCCGGGTTGGTGAACACCTCACCCTTGTAGCCATCGACGATCAGCTCGATGCCGTCGACCTTCGAGTACGGCAGGTCGACCAGGCCCATGACCGTCGGGATGCCCATGGCCCGGGCCAGGATCGCCACGTGGGAGTTGCCCGAGCCGAGCACCGACACCAGGCCGACCAGCTTGCCCTCAGGGACTTCTCCGAGCATCGCCGGGGTCAGCTCCTCGCTGACCAGGATGGTGTTGTCCGGGTAGACCAGCGTCTGCGAACGCGCCTCCTGGAGGTAGGCCAGCAGACGTCGACCCAGGTCTTTGACGTCCGAGGCCCGCTCACGCAGGTAATCGTCGTCCATCAGCTCGAAGCGGCTGACATGCTCGCCCACCACTTGGCGCAAAGCGCCCTGGGCCCACTGGCCGGTCTTGATGACCTCCGCCACCTCGCCGCCCAGGGCCGCGTCCTCGAGCATCATCAGGTAGACGTCGAACAGCGCGCGCTCTTCCGGGCGCAGTTGGGTGGCAAGTTTGGCCGACAGCTTGCGCATGTCGGCACGCACGCCTTCCAGGGCGTTGTTGAATAGCTTGAGTTCGGTGTCGATGTCTTCGACGGTCTTGTCCGGGACCACTTCCAGGTCGGCCGGCGGCAGCATCACCATGGCCTTGCCGACGGCGGCGCCCGGCGAGCCCGGCACACCGACGAAGCGCGCCTCCTGGATGCCCTTGCCCTGGCGGCCCAAGCCACGGATGGAGCCGGTGGCCTCGGCATGGGCGATAACGCCCGCGAGCTGGGCGCTCATGGTGACCAGGAAGGCTTCTTCACCTTCGTCGAACTGACGGCGCTCCTTCTGCTGGATGACCAACACCCCGACCACGCGGCGGTGGTGGATGATCGGCGCACCGAGGAAAGAGGCGAAGCGCTCCTCGCCGGTCTCGGCGAAGTAGCGGTAACGGGGGTGGGCAGCGGCGTCTTCGAGGTTCAGCGGCTCTTCCCGGGTACCGACCAGACCGACCAGACCTTCGTTGGGGGCCATGCTGACCTTGCCGATGGAGCGCTTGTTCAAGCCCTCGGTGGCCATGAGCACGAAGCGGTTGGTATCCGGGTCGAGCAGGTAGACCGAGCAGACCTGGCTGCCCATGGCCTCTTTGACGCGCAAGACAATGATCCCCAACGCCGTCTTGAGATCTTTGGCGGAGTTCACTTCCTGGACGATCTTGCGCAGCGTATTGAGCATGGCTTGGGGTCGGACTCCGTCGTCAGTCGCGCGTCAACAGGCGCGGGGCTAGCTCTTTCAAGGCGCGGCGATAGACCTCGCGCTTGAATGTCACCACCTGGCCCAAGGGATACCAGTAGCTGACCCAACGCCAGCCGTCGAATTCCGGCTTGCCGGTCAGGTCCATGCGCACCCGCTGCTCATTGCTCACAAGGCGCAGCAGGAACCACTTCTGTTTCTGGCCAATGCACAGGGGCTGGCTGTGGGTGCGCACCAGGCGCTGGGGTAAACGATAACGCAACCAGCCACGGGTGCAGGCAAGAATTTCCACATCCTCGCGTTCCAGGCCTACTTCTTCGTTCAGCTCGCGGTACAGGGCATCTTCCGGCGTCTCATCAGGGTTGATGCCACCCTGGGGGAACTGCCAGGCATCCTGGTTGATCCGCCGAGCCCATAGCACCTGCCCGGAATCATTCGTGAGAATGATCCCGACATTGGGGCGAAAACCATCCGGGTCGATCACGGCAGCAACCTCGCAAACGCATGTCAACGCATTGTTCCACAAAGCTCACAAGCGCAGCAACGCGCCCGCCAAGCTTATGTGCGGCGAGGTGAAAACTCTGTGTTCTGCGAGGTAGGCCCGGTGCCACCGGTATACCTGACTTAGGTGAACGGCAGGTGACATGCAGGGGTGATGTGCGCTGACCCTGTGGGAGCGGGCTTGTCCGGCGATGGGGCGCGCAGCGGCCCCTTGAACAGGCACAAGCCCTTCCCGGGCGCCGAGGTCAAACAGGCTTGGCGCCCATCAGCCCGGCGATGGAGAGAAAGCAAACGCCGCTGATCAGTGCCAGCGCCAGGGTAAAGCGCAACCCCGCGGGCTCGGCCTTGCGCAGCCGGTTCAGGCGCACCAGCAACCACCAGGCACTGAACGCGCCCACGGTGTAGATGACGCTGGAGGCCAGCAGCCAGGTCTGCCCCAGGGGCCAGCCGATCAGGTGCACCAGCCACCAACCGGTGAACGGCATGCTCACCAGGCACAGCCCCATCAACAACCAGACGAACACCAGCGGCCGGCGCAGCAATTTGCCATAAGCCTCGGTATCACCCCGACGGCGGGCAACGCCAGCCCAGATCGCCAGGCCCAGCGCGCCCAGCAGCAGCAACACGGTGGCACCGATGTGCAGGGCCTTGAGGGTGGTCAGGTATTCCATGTCTTCACGTCCTTGAGCGATAGACCAAGCGTAGTCGCTTAGCCCAGGAACAGCTTGTATGCCGGGTTGTCGGTCTCATCCCAATACGGGTAGCCAATCTTGGCCAGCGCCGCCGGCACCAGATGGCGCTCATCGTCCGGTACCTGCAAACCTGCGACCACTCGGCCGTCGGCTGCGCCATGGTTACGGTAGTGGAACATGGAGATATTCCAGCGCCCGCCCAGCTTGTTGAGGAAATTGAACAGCGCCCCCGGACGTTCGGGGAACTCGAAGCGCAGTACCATTTCGTCACTGGCACCCGCCGAATGGCCGCCGACCATATGGCGGATATGCAGCTTGGCCAGCTCGTTGTCGGTCAGGTCGGTGACCGGGAAGCCTTGCTCGGTCAACTGCTGAACCAGCACCGCCCGCGGGTCGGTTTCGGGATGAGTCTGCACACCAACGAAGATGTGGGCTTCCTTGTCGACGTGGTAACGGTAGTTGAACTCAGTGATCTGGCGCTTGCCGATGGCCTCGCAGAACGCCTTGAAGCTACCCGGACGCTCCGGAATGGTCACGGCGATGATCGCCTCGCGCTTCTCGCCCAGTTCGGCGCGCTCGGCCACATGGCGCAAGCGGTCGAAGTTGACGTTGGCGCCCGAATCGATGGCCACCAGGGTCTGGCCGGTCACGCCATGCAACTCGACGTATTTCTTGATGCCCGCCACGCCCAAGGCACCGGCAGGTTCGGTGATCGAGCGGGTATCGTCGTAGATATCCTTGATCGCCGCGCAGATCTCGTCAGTGCTGACCGTCACTACCTCGTCCACATGATGGCGGCAGATATCGAACGTGTGCTGGCCGATCTGCGCCACCGCCACGCCGTCGGCGAACAACCCCACCTGCGGCAACACCACGCGTTCACCTGCGGCCATGGCGGCTTGCAGGCAGTTGGAGTCGTCCGGCTCGACACCGATCACCTTGATCTCGGGACGCAGGTACTTCACGTAGGCCGCGATACCGGCAATCAGGCCACCGCCACCGACGGGCACGAAGATCGCGTCCAGACGCCCCGGGTGCTGGCGCAGGATTTCCATGGCCACAGTACCCTGACCGGCAATGGTGTGGGGGTCGTCATAGGGATGGATGTAGACGAAGCCTTTCTCGTCGACCAGCTTGAGCGAGTAGGCCAGCGCCTCGGGGAAGGAGTCGCCATGCAGCACCACCTTGCCGCCGCGCGAGCGCACGCCCTCGACCTTGATCTCCGGGGTGGTCTTGGGCATCACGATGGTTGCCTTGATGCCCAGCTCGCGCGCCGCCAGGGCCACACCCTGGGCATGGTTGCCGGCCGAAGCAGTGACCACGCCACGGGCCAGTTCTTCCGGGCTCAATTGCGCCAGCTTGTTGTACGCCCCGCGGATCTTGAAGGAGAACACCGGCTGCAGGTCCTCGCGCTTGAGCAGGACCTGGTTGCCCAGCCGCTTGCTCAACTGGCCAGCGCTCTGCAGCGGGGTTTCGACCGCGACGTCGTAGACGCGCGAGGTGAGGATCTTCTTGACGTACTGTTCGAGCATCGGGAAAGCATCACTGGCCGCGGGACAAGGCCTGGGAGTCTACCGCAGCGCTACGTCGGGCGACCACAGCGAAACCGAGGTTTTGCCGGCGCTTGCGTCTATAATACCTGGCTTTGAAATCCCGCCCCTCTCGGAGCCCGCATGACCCAGGACCAACTCAAACAGGCCGTCGCCCAGGCCGCTGTCGACTTCATTCTGCCCAAGCTGGATGAGAAAAGCGTCGTCGGCGTCGGCACCGGTTCGACCGCCAACTTCTTCATCGATGCCCTGGCCAAGCACAAGACCGCCTTCGACGGCGCCGTCGCCAGCTCCGAAGCCACTGCAGAACGCCTGCGCTCCCATGGCATCCCTGTGTACGAACTCAACAGCGTCAGTGAGCTGGAGTTCTACGTGGACGGCGCCGACGAGAGCGACGCGCACCTGAACCTGATCAAGGGCGGCGGCGCGGCCCTGACCCGCGAGAAGATCGTCGCGGCAGTCGCCAAGACCTTCATCTGCATCGCCGATGCCAGCAAGCTGGTACCGGTGCTGGGCGCCTTCCCGCTGCCGGTCGAAGTCATCCCCATGGCCCGCAGCCACGTGGCACGCCAGTTGGTCAAGCTTGGCGGCGACCCGGTGTACCGCGAAGGCGTGGTGACCGACAACGGCAACGTCATTCTCGATGTGCACAACCTGCAGATCACCGACCCAGTCGGCCTGGAAAGCCAGATCAACGCCATCGTCGGCGTGGTTACCAACGGCCTGTTCGCCGCGCGTCCGGCGGACCTGCTGCTGCTCGGCACCGCCGAAGGCGTCAAGACGCTCAAGGCCGAGTAACCCCTCTGGGGCTGCTTTGCAGCCCCTCGCAGGCTTCGATCTACTCGCGACCGGCGTTCAATCTGTTGCTTGTTTGAAGACGTAGAACAGGTTCGGCTCACTGACCAGGTAGATCGTCCCCTCCTCGTCCATGGCCAGGCCCTCGGCCTGCGGCACACTGCGCTTGAGTCCCTGAGAACCTTTGCTCAACGACAAGGTACTCAGCGGCCGGCCCTCTATATCCAGCTCCACCACCAACCGGGACTCATCCGACAATGCCAGCAGATGACCCGTACGCTCGTCGAACTGCAGGCTCGACAGGTCGCGCACAAACAGCCGCGAATCACGCTTGCGGTCCTGCACCACATGCACCGCATAGGGCTTTCCTGGCTTGTCGTGGGGGAAGCCATGGATCTCGTAGATCATCATCGGGTCACGCTCCTTGGCCACGAACAGGCGCTTCCCTGCCGAGTCGTAGGCCAGCCCTTCGAAGCCTTTGTTGCCATTGCGCCCAATGGCCAAGGTGAGCTGTTCGGCATCGTTGGCATCGAGAAACAGCGTGTCGTCGTCCAGGTGCACGCGGATCAGCCGCTGCTCACGCTCGTCGGTGATCACATAACGGTTGGTGCCCACGTATTCGACCGCCTCGGGATCCCCAAAGCCGATCAGGGGGATACGACGCAGGATGCGCCCCTCGAGCGAGAGCTCGATGAGCTCGGAGCGTTTGTTGGTGACCGTGAAGAGGGTCTTGCGGTCCGGGTCGAAGGTCAGCGCCGAGATATCGTCATCCAACCCTTCGATAGGCTGGGCTTCGAGCATCACGCGGTAGCGATCCAGCGTTATCCCTTGCTCGGCAGGCTGCCACCAGGCCTTAAGGTTGAACCAGCCACGCTCGAACAGGCGAAACTCATGCGCTGCCAATCCAGCCACCAGCAGCGCAAGGCATAGCACCAGGAAAAGGAACAGGCTTGAACGACGACGCATGAAGATAGACCCGAGCAGAAAGACACGAATCTAACCATGGTTGACTGAAGTAAAACTTAAAGCCGTCAGTTCTTTCTGAATCGATAGAAAAGGTCTGGCTCACTTACCATGTACAGGTTGCCCTGATCATCCGTCGCCACGCCTTCGGCACGTGGAATGGTATGTTTCAAGCCATTGAAACCGCCGAGCAGGGTCATGAAGCTGACCTGCTCGCCCTTTTCGTTCAGCTCCAGCAGCAGGTGGGAATCGGCCGACAAGACCAGCAAGTGACCGGTGCGGGGGTCGACCCACAAGGCCGAAAGGTTCCGCACGTCGAGCTGGTCGCTGGGGACGATCTGCTTTTCGCCCTTGAGCGGGCTTTTGCCATCGGTATTCCAGGCATACAGCGTGGGCGGACGCTCCTCACCCAACAGCAGGCGCTGGCGTAAAGGGTCCCAGGCGATCGCCTCGAAGCCCTTGTTGCTGTTCGCTGACTTGCCCAGGTCGTGGTGCGGATGATCAGCGTAGGTCAGGCTGGTGGTATTGGCATCCAGGGTCACCACGGTCATGTCATGCTTGCGCTCGTCGACGATCGCAATCTGGCCGTTGGCCAACACCGCAACCCCTTCGGGATTGTCCCAACCCTCCAGTGGGATCTTGCGCAACACATCGCCCTCGAGACTCAGCTCGACCAGGAACGGGTTGTTGCCCATGACCGCCAACAAGGTACGGGTAAACGGATTGAACGCCAGGTCCGACGGTTCGTCGTCCGACATGCCCGGCAATACCTTCGCATCTATGTCCGCCACGTAGTCTGGCAGCCAGACGCTTTCACTGCGCTCGACCTTGTTCTCGAAGCGCTCCTTGACCCACAGTACGGCCCGATCATCCCAGTGCATGATCACCGCCAGGATATAACCCAACACCGCGACCAACCCTACCCATACCTGCCAACGCCGGAAGACACCGCGCTTGCGGGGAGGGACGGGCGCACTGGTGGTAAATGCCATGAAGGGGGCTTCCTGGGGTAATTGCCGAGTTCTCCATCACATCGGCGAATGAGGGTCATCCGGGGCATTATCCGGATGATTTGTGAAAAAAACGGCAAACAATGGGGGATACGATGACAGCCGGGAGGGCTGTCATCGTTGACAGATCAAAGCACGCGGCTTTCGAAGCGGCTTGCGCCCGGGAGTTCCAGCACCAGCTCATCGCCCACATTCAGAGGGCCGACGCCAGCGGGTGTGCCAGTGAGGATCACATCGCCCGGCAGCAGGGAAAAGTGGGCGGCGATGTGCTGGATGATCGGCACGATGGGGTTGAGCATCATCGCGCTATTGCCATCCTGGCGCACTTCGCCATTGATCGACAGGCGAATGCCGATATCGGTCAGGTCCTCAAAGCTGTCGGCGACCACGAACGGCGGCAGCACGCAGGCGCCATCGAAGCTCTTGGCCAACTCCCACGGCAGGCCCTTCTCCTTGAGCTTGGCCTGCACGTCGCGCAAGGTTAAGTCCAGGGCTGGCGCAAAGCCGGAAATGGCATCGCGCACTTCTTCTTCGCTGGGGTGGGTCGACAGCGGCTTGCCCACCAGCACGGCGATCTCCGCTTCGTAATGCACCGCACCACGCTCGGTCGGGATCTTGAAACCACCCTCCAGTGGCACCACGCAACTGCCCGGCTTGATGAACAGCAAGGGCTCGCTGGGGATCGGGTTGTCCAATTCCTTGGCATGTTCGGCGTAGTTACGGCCTATGCAGACCACCTTGCCCAGGGGAAAGTGGATGCGCGTGCCGTCTAGGTACTGGTGCTGGTAACTCATGGCCGACTCCTCTGGATACTGCATGCTTATTCAGGAGCGAAGATCTTACCCGGATTCATGATGCCGTTCGGGTCGAACACTGCCTTTATCGCCTTCATGCAGGCGATTTCTTCCGGCGAGCGGCTGTAACCCAGGTAATCGCGCTTGGTCATGCCGACGCCATGCTCGGCGGAGATCGAGCCGTTGTAGCGCTGGACGATCTCGAACACCCATTTGTTGACCTTGGCGCAGGTGGCGAAGAACGCGTCCTTGGCCATACCGTCGGGTTTGAGGATGTTCAGATGCAGGTTGCCGTCGCCGATATGGCCGTACCAGACCACTTCGAAGTCCGGATAGTGCTGGCCGACGATGGCGTCGATATCACGCAGGAACGCCGGCACCTTGGAAACGGTGACGGATATGTCGTTCTTATAAGGCGTCCAGTGGGAAATGGTCTCGGAGATGTACTCGCGCAGCTTCCACAGGTTCTTGAGCTGGGTCTCGCTCTGGCTCATCACGCCGTCGAGCACCCAGCCTTGCTCGACACAGTGCTCGAAGGTGGCCAGCGCATCGTTGGCCACGTCCTCGGTGCTGGCTTCGAACTCCAGCAGGGCATAGAACGGGCAATCGGTCTCGAACGGTGGGGGCACGTCGCCACGGCCCATGACCTTGGCCAAGGCCTTGTCGGAGAAGAACTCGAATGCAGTGAGATCGAGCTGGCCCTGGAAGGCGTGCAGCACCGGCATGATCGAGTCGAAGTCCGGGGTGCCCAGCACCATGGCGGTCAGGTTGCGCGGCGCGCGATCCAGGCGCATGGTGGCCTCGACCACGAAGCCCAGGGTGCCTTCGGCGCCGATGAACAGCTGGCGCAGGTCGTAGCCGGTGGCGTTCTTGATCAGGTCCTTGTTCAGCTCGAGCAGCTCGCCCTTGCCGGTCACCACCTTCAGGCCCGCTACCCAGTTGCGGGTCATGCCGTAGCGAATGACCTTGATACCGCCGGCATTGGTGCCGATATTGCCACCGATCTGGCTGGAGCCCGAGGAGGCGAAGTCCACCGGGTAATAAAGGCCGTTGTCCTCGGCGAACTGCTGCAGCTGACGGGTGACCACGCCCGGCTGGCATACCACAGTGCGGTCGAAGGCATTGAAGTCGAGGATCCGGTTCATGTAGTCGAAGGCCACCACCACCTCGCCATTGGCGGCCACCGCGGCGCCGGACAAGCCGGTGCGCCCGCCCGACGGCACCAGCGCGACCTTGTGACGATTGGCCCAGGCGACAATGGCCTGCACCTGTTCGATAGACCGGGGGAAGACGATTGCCGAGGGTGCCGGTGGATAGTGCTTGGTCCAGTCCTTGCCGTAGGCCTCCAGCGAAGCCGGGTCGGTGAGGACCTTGCTCGGGTCGACCAGGGTCATCAGTTCATCAAGTACCGCTGTGTTGGTCATCGGCTGAACTCTCGAACTATTCATAGTCACCCTGAGCACTCTTCACCTGTCGGGATAAGCTCAGATTCTGTCGCGTATGCTAGCATAGCGCTCCCGCCGTTCGTGCTAAGGCCGACGCCGCGCCGCTTTACCCCCCTGCCATTTTTTCTCCGGGATACAGGTTTACGCAGATGAGCAAGACTTCTCTCGACAAGAGCAAGATCAAGTTCCTTCTTCTTGAAGGTGTGCACCAGAATGCGGTCGATACCCTCAAGGCTGCCGGGTACACCAATATCGAGTACCTCACTGGTTCCTTGCCGGAAGCCGAGCTGAAGGAAAAGATCGCTGATGCCCACTTCATCGGCATTCGCTCCCGCACCCAGCTGACCGAAGAGATCTTCGACTGCGCGAAGAAACTGGTCGCTGTTGGCTGCTTCTGCATCGGCACCAACCAGGTCGACCTGGGCGCGGCCCGCGAGCGCGGTATCGCCGTGTTCAACGCGCCGTTCTCCAACACCCGCTCGGTTGCCGAGCTGGTACTGGCCGAAGCCATCCTGCTGCTGCGCGGCATCCCCGAGAAGAACGCGTCCTGCCACCGTGGTGGCTGGATCAAGAGCGCGGCCAACTCCTTCGAGATCCGTGGCAAGAAACTGGGCATCGTCGGCTACGGCTCGATTGGCACCCAGCTGTCGGTCCTGGCCGAAAGCCTGGGGATGCAGGTTTACTTCTACGACCCGCTGACCAAGCTGCCGCTGGGCAATGCCACTCAGGTGACCAGCCTGCACGAGCTGCTGGGCCTGGCCGATATCGTCTCGCTGCACGTACCTGAGCTGCCGTCCACCCAGTGGATGATCGGCGAGAAGGAAATCCGCGCGATGAAGAAGGGCTCGATCCTGATCAACGCCGCCCGTGGCACCGTGGTCGAACTGGATCACCTGGCCGCCGCGATCAAGGACCAGCATCTGATCGGCGCCGCCATCGACGTGTTCCCGGTCGAGCCGCGCTCCAACGACGAGCAGTTCGAAAGCCCGCTGCGCGGCCTGGACAACGTGATCCTGACCCCGCACATCGGTGGCTCCACCGCCGAAGCCCAGGCCAACATCGGCCTGGAAGTGGCCGAGAAGCTGGTCAAGTACAGCGACAACGGTACGTCCGTATCGTCGGTCAACTTCCCGGAGGTTGCCCTGCCAGCGCACCCAGGCAAACACCGCCTGCTGCACATCCACGAAAACATCCCTGGCGTACTCAGCGAGATCAACAAAGTTTTCGCCGAAAACGGGATCAACATCTCCGGTCAGTTCCTGCAGACCGACGAGAAAGTGGGTTACGTGGTTATCGACGTGGATGCCGAGTACTCGGACCTGGCGCAGGAGAAACTCCAGCAGGTCAAGGGCACTATCCGCTCTCGCGTGCTGTTCTAAGTTTCTGCGCTGCATGAAAAAGGGAGGCCCTGGTGGCCTCCTTTTTTTTGCCTGTGTATCGGCGGTGTCTGTTTCACGGTTAAATCGGAGCGCCGAACCGCCGCTCCCACAGGTCGTGTGTCGCTCTCAAACATCTCGCTGTGCCTGAGGGCCCGCGAACAAGTCGAGATTTACTTCACGTTCACCGTGATCTTCTGCGACTCGACGCTCGGCTTGAACGGCACATGGAACCGATCACCCAGGATCAGTTGCAAGGTGTGCTCGCCTGGCGTCAGGGTGATGGTGGCTTCGGTCTGCGCCTTGCCGAAGTGCAGCACTTGCGGGCCGGCCGGCAGTGGCGCGTTGTTCTCCGGCATCAGGCTGGTCGGCAGCGGCAGGTCAGCCGCCGGTTCCTTGTCGACATCGACCAGCAGGTGATGGTGGCCCGTGTGCGGGGTCGCATCGCCCGCTGGCTTGAGCCCCATGCCCTCGATGCCGAACTTGACCGTGAAGGTCTTGTCGACGGTGGCACCGTCAGCGGGGGAAACGATGAAGACCTTGGCGCCCTGGGGCGCCTCCTGGCTCTTCAGTGCGTCAGCGGCGCCCGCGAACACCGACACCCCCATCAACAAGCCGACAACAGCAGCACGCGAAAATAGGCTGTTCATTCACATCTCCTGTGTTTCACTTTCATTGACTACTGTCCATTAACGAACCGCAGCGATAAATCAACATAGTTCAATTGCGCGCCAAGGTCTTGCCAGGCTGGGCCAGAAAAAATTTATCGTCGCTCAAAACATTGCAGCGCAGGTAAGGTCATAGCCTGCATTCGACCGTAACAAGTCAGAAAGTCGCGGCGAACCATATTCAACTGCCAAAAAATGGGGACATTCATGCGTTTGAGCATTGGCGTACTGCTGGCACTTTTGATCAGCCCATTGGCCCAGGCCGAGCTGATAGACGACGTCAACGACCGGGGCGAACTGCGCATTGCCGTGCAATCCGATACGCCCCCATACGCCTACAAGGAAAACGACCACCTGACCGGCTTTGAAGTCGAGCTGGGCCAGGCCATCGCCAAGGAATTGGACGTGCGCGCGCAGTTCGTCGAAGCCCCCGCGGACCAGTTACTGTCTGGCGTTCAGAGCGGCAAGTTCGACATCGCCCTCGACCAACTCGATGCCAAGCAAACACTTGAGGGGCAACTGGATGTCAGCCAGCCCTACGGCCCTGACGCACGGGTGATCCCGTTCCAGAAGGACAATCCAGCGTTCGAAAGTGCCGTGAACAATGCCCTGCAACGCATCAAGGACGATGGCCGACTGGCGGCGCTGGAAAAGAAGTGGCTCAAGGAGCAGGCCGCGAGCCAGTGATGTCATGGACACTGCTGTACTGCCTGTCCGGGCCCTTTCGCGGGTAAGCCCGCTCCCACTCTGTGCGGGTTTACCCGGGAATAGGCCGGCGCAGGCAGCACAGAACAGTTGCCCCACAGGCTTTGCGTCGCGTCTTCATTCAGGGCTCACGCCTTCCAATGCCCGTTGTGCGTCTTCAAGCTCCAGCTCGCTGAACACCTGTACCCCTTCACGCCGCAACAGCGCTGTGGTCACCCCTTCCCCAGGGACCTTCACGCCGCTGAAGGTCCCGTCGTAGGTCAAGCGGTTGCCGCATGAGGGGCTGCCTGCCTTGAGCACCGCCACCCGGATGCCATGCTGGCGCACCAGCGCCAAGGCCTCCCGGGCGCCGGCAAGAAAGGCCTCGCTGACGTCCATCCCGGTCACCGTCACTACCTGGGCGCGCCCATCCAGCACCGCCGCGCCTTGTCCGCCCGGAATTTCCGCCGGTGGGCGGGGTGTCGGCAGGCCGCCCGCCACCTCGGGGCACAGCGGCACCACACGGCCTTCGGCCTGCCAGCGCTGCAGAATATCCGGGTGCCCGCTGTCGCGTCCGTCGTAACGCACCGGCTGCCCCAGCAGACAGGCGCTGACCAGGACCTTGGGAACGTCAGAACGGTTCATTGCCACGACGGCGGAACCAGCCGGTCAGCGACAGACGATCGCGCCTGGCCGGCAAGACTTCATGAGGAATATCGCCGGATAGGAACACCACCAAGCTACCCGCCTGCGGCTGTACATCCAGCTCCATGTCCTCGGCGAGGAACATGCGCAACTGACCACCGTCCTGCGCTTGCCAGTTCTCATTGAGGTAGAGGATCGCCGAAACCGCACGCCGGTCGTCGTCGCGGAAGCGGTCCACGTGGCGACGATAGAACGCCCCTGGCGGATACAAGGCGAAATGGCATTCGAAGTCTTCAAGGCCCAGGTACAAACCCTGGTTCAGCGCCTGGCGCAGGCTATCCATGGCTGCCAGATAGTGGTCACAGGCCTGCGACTGGCCCGGCTCCAGCCACTGTATGCGGTCACCACGGATGGCTTCGCGCACCTCCTGCCCGGTACCACGCCCCACGCCGGCCGGGCTCAATTCGCCCTCGGCGGCACGTTGTCGGCACTCGGCCGCCAAGGCGCTGATCAATGCGTCGGGCAGGAAGAAAGGCTGGCGGGTCCAACCACGGTTGGCCAGGTCGTCGACGATGGTAGAAAGCATCGGATGTTCAGGAGAGATGGGCATGGCGCATAGTATCGACTCGCCGTGAAAACCGACAGCGCCACTTGGCCGCCAACCGTCATCGGCGTCTCGACAAAGCCACGCCGCGCCAAGGACAATAGCGGCCTGCCGACAGGAGTCCTGAATGCGCCGTTTGTTTTCCCTGCTGCTGATGATGATCTGCACCATGCCTGTCTGGGCAGACAGTCTCGATCAGCTGTACAAGGTCGCCGGCTGGCCCGACCAGCGCGCCCATTTCACCGATGCCGTAAGTGCTGCCCAACAGCGCTACAAGAACAGCCTGCCGCCTGCGGTCTACCAGGCGCTGGTCAACAACAGCAACCAGCGTTTCCAGGCCCAGGCCATGGACCGCCGGGCACAGGCGCAGCTGCGCGCCAACCTGCCCAACCCTTCGCCTGCGCTGGCATTCTTCCAGTCGCCGCTGGGGCGCAAGGTCGTGGCCGCTGAATTGCTGGCCACGCGCAAGGACCAACTGGCCAAGAACGCCAAGGGCCTGCCGAAGATCCAGGCCAGTGACGACCGCGTGCTGATCATCGGCCACCTGGCCCAGGCCCTGCCCGCTCGTGAGGCCGGTGCCGAGGTGAGCCTGGCGATCGCCGGCGTGGCCGCCGACAGCCTGAGCTCCATGATCCCCGGCCTGTTCGGCGCAGGTCAGGCCAGCGGCCTGCTCGATGGCCAGCGCCAGCGCCTGATGCAGCAGATCGGCGAGGACTTGAACAACACCCTGCTGTATGTCTACCGCGACCTGTCCGATGCTGAGTTGGAAGCGTTCGCCACCTTCGCGGAATCAACAGACGGCCAGGCCTATTACAAGGCCGCCTTGCAGGCCGTGCGGGCGGGCCTGGCGGTAGGCCAGAGCGCCGCCGACCTGCAGTGATCAGCCAAGGCGCTGGTCGATGAAGGCGAAGTAGCGCTGGCGAATGTCCGGCAGTTCGTTGGCCAGGTGATGACGGGCCTCGGGCAGCATGAGGATCTGCGGCTCGGCGAACTTGGCCTTGAGCACCTTGAGGTTGTAAGGCCAATCCACCGTGGCGTCCGCCTCTCCCTGCACGATCACCGGCCTGCGCATGCTGCGCGGTGCCGCCTCGATACGCTTGACCCAGGCCACCAGAGCACCGACCCAGGCGGTCGGCAGCCGGCGCGGTTGAAGCGGGTCGGCCTCGAGAAACGGCAGGAACGCAGGGTCGTTGCTGTTCTCGCTGAAGCGCCGCTCGATGCCGTTGACGAAGTGGCGCAGTACGCAATAGCTGAATTTCGACCAATACCACGCGCGTGGCCGCACCAAAGGCGCCAGTAGGATCACCTGGCCATCGGCCGGGCTTCGTGCCCCGTGGTGCAGCACGTGGTCCACCACGATCGCCCCGCCGGTGCTCTGCCCACAGAGGTGCCAGGGGCGTGGCAGGTCCAGCAGGCGGGCCTGCTCGAACAAGGCGTCGAGCACCTGCTGGTAGGCACCGAAGTCAGCGATGCTGGCCCGCTCACCACTGGACAGCCCGTGCCCCGGCAGGTCACAGCTGATGACCGCAAAGCCCTGGCTCAACGCCCATTCGATCACATGGCCGTACAGCCCCATGTGGTCGTAGTAGCCATGCAGCAGAAACAGCGTCGCCGTCGGCCGCTCCGGCAGCCACACCTGCCCCACCAGTTCGAAGCCCGCCGCGCTGAAGCCGCCCAGCCAGCTCTGTCGCACCGGCAGGTCCAGGCCATAGAAGCGCTGGTAGTCCTGGCCTTGGGCCGACAGGGGTTGGCGGGCCGCCAAGGGTAGGAGGCTGGCGCGCAAGAGGTCAGGGTGAAAGGAAGCGGGCATCGGGACGATCCACAGCGAAGCGAGTATTGACCTGTGATATTCAGCTCTCGGCGCCATCGTGGCAAGCTAGGCCACTTTGCCACGCACAGTATGGCCCGCTTCCACGGGTTATCGCTGCGCCAGGTTCCGCGGACACACCATGCCCAGTCGAAAATCCCTGCTCACCGCCCTCGCACTGCTGCTCTGCGCCGCCGTCCTCTGGTGGGCCTATGCCAGTTTCCAGGCGCGTTACCTGCGCGCGTTCGACGACCAGACCACGTTGTTCGAGGGCAGCCAGTTGCAGCTGCCCGCCGAGCTGGCAGGCCCGGGGCCAATTCGTGTGGTGCATTTCTGGGATCCGGCCTGCCCTTGCAACGTCGGCAACCAGCAGCATCTGGGCGAGCTGATCGAACATTTCGCGCCCCAGGGCGTGCGCTTTCATGTGGTGCAAAAGCCCGGCAGCCACGGCCAATTGCCAACCAACCTGGCAACCCTAGAGGCCCTGGACTCGCTACCCGGTAGCGAGCACCTGCCGGCCTCTCCTGCCGTGGCCATCTGGGACCGTGAGGGCCACCTGGCCTACTTCGGCCCCTATAGCGAAGGTGCGGTGTGCAATGCCAGCAACAGCTTCATCGAACCGGTGCTCAAGGCACTCGTTGAGGGTCGCAAGGTCAATGCCTCCAACACCCTGGCCCGGGGCTGCTACTGCCCTTGGGCCGGCTGACGCACCCGTGCCGGATTGCCCACCACGATCGCTCCGGCCGCCACATCGCGGGTGACCACGCTACCGGCGCCCACCACGGCGTTGTCGCCGATACTCACACCCGGCAGGATGATCGCCCCGCCACCGATCCACACATTGTTGCCGATGCGCACCGGCCTGCCGCTCTCCAACCCGCTGCGGCGCACCTGGGGGTCGAGCGGATGGTCGGCGGTATAGATCTGCACCGCAGGACCGATCTGGCAGTCCTCGCCGATATGCACCGGCGCCACGTCGAGGATCACACAGTTGAAGTTCATGAACGTGTTGGCGCCAATGCTGATGTTGTAGCCGTAGTCGCAATAGAACGGTGGGCGGATCACCGCACCGTCGCCGGCATGGCCGAAATGCTCGACCAACAGCGCATGTCGCGCCTCGTTGAGCAGCTCGACGCTGCTGTTGTAGCGGTGCATCCAGTGCTTGTTGGCGATCTGCTCGGCCTGCAGCTCTGGGCAGCCGGCATGGTAGAGCTGGCCGGTCAGCATTTTCTGTTTTTCGCTGAGGGACATGGAGACTCCTTCCAGGGGACTATGCTCAGTTCGCGAATCCGTCGATGATCGGACCACATTTTTCGCTCTAATGCACAAGGAGTCTCGATGAAGCGCAGCCTGACCCTGCTGGCGGTGGTGATCGCTGCGGCCGTAGGCGCCGGTTACTGGTACGTGGAGGGCAAGCAACCCCAGCGCGCGGGTGACCTGCCCCTTGCCGGCCTGCAAGCGCCGGTCAGCGTGCGCTACGACGCGCGCGGCGTCCCTCATCTGCAGGCACAGAACGAGCCTGACCTGTACCGCGCCCTGGGCTACGTACATGCCCAGGATCGGCTGTTCCAGATGGAGATCCTGCGGCGTCTGGCCCGGGGCGAGCTGGCCGAAGTGCTGGGCGCTGATCTGCTGCCCACCGACACCTTGTTCCGCAACCTGCGCATCCGCGAGCAGGCCGCACGCATGGCCCAGCGTCAGGATAAGCAATCTCCGGCCTGGCAAGCGTTGCAGGCCTACCTCGATGGCGTCAACCAATGGCAGGCCAGCCACCCCAAGCCCATTGAGTTCGACCTGCTGGGCATCCCCCCGCGGCCCTTCACCGCCGAGGACACGCTCAGCATCGCCGGCTACCTGGCCTACAGCTTCGCCGCCGCCTTTCGCACCGAGCCTGCGCTGACCTATGTACGCGATCAGCTCGGTCCCCAATACCTGAAGATCTTCGACCTCGACTGGCAACCGGACGGTGCTTTGACCGCGCCCCTGGCCGCCGCTGACTGGCGCAGCCTGGAACAACTGGCACGCTTGAGCCACGAGGCCCTGGGCGAGGCCGGCATTCCCCAGTTCGAAGGCAGCAACGCCTGGGCCGTGGCCGGCAGCCGTACGCGCAGCGGTCGTCCATTGCTGGCCGGCGACCCGCACATCGGCTTCGCCGTGCCCTCGGTGTGGTACGAGGCCGAGCTGTCGGCTCCGGGGTTCAACCTGTACGGCTATTTCCAGGCGCTCAACCCCTTCGCCCTGCTCGGCCACAACCTCGACTTCGGCTGGAGCCTGACCATGTTCCAGAACGACGACGTGGACCTGATCGCCGAACAGGTCAACCCGAGCAACACCGAGCAGGTCATGGTCGACGGCACGTGGCAGCCACTGGAAAAGCACGAGGAGCACATTGTCGTCAAAGGCCAGGCTCCCGCCACCATCACCTTGCGCCGCTCACCCCATGGCCCGATCGTCAACGACGTGCTGGGCGCCACCGCCGGGCCCAGGCCGATTGCCATGTGGTGGGCATTCCTTGAGACCGACAATCCCCTGCTCGATGGCTTCTACCAGGTAAACCGCGCCGACACCCTGGGCAAGATGCGCGAAGCGGCCGCGAAGATCCACGCTCCCGGCCTGAACCTGGTCTGGGCCAATGCCCGTGGCGATATCGGTTGGTGGGCCGCGGCGCAATTGCCGATCCGCCCGGATGGCGTCAATCCGTCGTTCATTCTCGATGGCAGCACGTCCCAGGCCGACAAACCCGGCTTCTACCCGTTCAGCGTGAACCCGCAGCAGGAGAACCCCGCCAGCGGCTACATCGTTTCGGCCAACTTCCAGCCGCCGGCCGTCGTGCCGGTCCCGGGCTACTACAACCTGGCCGACCGTGGCCGCCAGCTCGACCGACACCTGGCTGACCCAGACATCCAGTGGGACACCCAGAACAGCCAAGCGCTGCAGCTCGACACCGCCACCGACTACGGCCCGCGCACCTTGGCGCCTCTGCTGGGGGCGCTGCGCACCATTGCCCAAGGTGATGAAGAAAAGGAGTTGGTGGAGCAACTGGCCGCCTGGCGGGGCGACTACCCCCTGGATTCGACCAATGCGACCCTGTTCAACCAGTTCCTGTATGAACTGGCCTTCGCGGCCCTGCACGACGAACTGGGCGACACCTGGTTCCCGGTCTTGATCAGCACCCGTGTCATCGACGCAGCCCTGCCGCGCCTGGCAGCCGACCCCAGCTCCGTGTGGTGGAACCTGCGCGGCGCCAGCGAACGCACCGACCGCACGGCCATCGTGAAGCTGGCCTGGCAACGCAGCCTGGCGCACCTGCGCGAAACCTTTGGCCAAGACCCGGCCCGCCGGCAATGGGGCAAGGCGCACACGCTGACCCACAACCATCCGCTAGGGGCGAAGAAACCGCTGAACCTGCTGTTCAATGTCGGCCCCTTCGCCGCGCCCGGCACCCATGAAGTCCCCAACAACCTCTCGGCAAAGATCGGCCCGGCCCCCTGGGCGGTCAACTACGGCCCCTCCACACGGCGCCTGATCGACTTCGCCGACCCGGCTGCGGCGCTGACCATCAACCCTGTGGGCCAGAGCGGCGTGCTGTTCGACCGCCACTATGGCGATCAGGCCGAGGACTACATCAACGGGCGTTACCAAAAGGCGCAGATGGGGGTGATTCCGGCCCAGAGCACCTTGCGCCTGATGCCTGTACAGTGACCCGCCAACCACCTTCCAGAGGATCGCGATGCACAAGCACTTCGTTGAAATCGACGGCGCCCGCATGAGCTATGTCGACCAAGGCCAGGGGTTCCCTGTGCTGCTGGGCCACAGCTACCTGTGGACGGCGTCCATGTGGCAACCACAGGTCGACGCGCTGTCGAAACACTACCGGGTCATCGTGCCCGAGCTCTGGGGCCACGGCGACTCCGAGGCGCCACCGTCCAACACCACCGACATGAGCGCGGTGGCCCGCCAGCATCTGGCATTGCTCGATGCGCTGGATATCCCGAAATGTCACCTGATCGGCCTGTCGGTCGGCGGCATGTGGGGCGCGCAGCTGGCTATCGAGCATCCCCAACGCATTGATCGCCTGGTGTTGATGGACACCTACCTGGGCGCCGAGCCGGATGCCACTCGCCTCAAGTACTTCGCCCTGCTCGATGCCGCCAGCGCCGCTGGCACCTTCAGCGATGCCTTGCTCGATATCGTCGTGCCGATCTTCTTCCATGCCGGCGGCCAGACGGTACCTGAGATCCGTGAACAGTTCCGCGCCCAACTCAAGGCCAGCAGCGCTCAAACGATCCGGGAATGCCTCGACCCGATGGGCCGAGTGATCTTCGGCCGACCGGACCTGATGGCACGGCTGGGCGAACTGCCTGGGGAGCGCACCATCGTGCTGTGTGGTGACCAGGACATTCCGCGGCCACCGGCAGAGTCCAACGAAATGGCCCGGTCGATTGGCTGTCTGGCGGCGCAGATTCCCTGCGCGGGGCACATCTCGAGCCTCGAGAACCCGCAAGTGGTGAATGAGTTCCTGTTGAACTGGTTGCCGCGTAACAACTGAAATCGCCGGGGCTTTCGCGGGTGAACCCGCTCCCACTGGTACCGCGACATTCTCCAGCTTGGCGCGGTACCCTTGGGGGATGCTCTGGGGCTGAACACGTCGTGGGCTGACTCAAAAATTTCGTCCTGACCTGGGATCTTTCCTGTGGATGCCCTCTCAAAGAGCATTCAGACAGCCTTCAGGACACCCCAATGAACAGCGCCTGCCCACCCATTTCGAACGAGCAACTCCAATGGCTCCTGGCCTTGCGTCGGGCGCTGGCCAAATCGGCGGCATAAACGAAAACGCCGACGCAAATGCGTCGGCGTTTTGTCTTTCAGGCGTAGCGATCAGAACGCTGGCAGCACCGCACCGCTGTACTTCTTGGCGATGAATGCCTTCACCTCTGGGCTGGTCAGGGCCTTGGCCAGTTTCTGGATGGCCTCGCTGTCCTTGTTGTCCGGGCGGGCAACCAGGAAGTTCACGTAAGGCGAGTCGCTGCCTTCGATCACCAGGGCGTCCTTGGCGGGGTTCAGACCGGCTTCCAGGGCGTAGTTGGTGTTGATCATGTCCAGATCGACCTGGTCGAGCACGCGCGGCAGCATGGCCGATTCCAGCTCGCGGAACTTGAGGTTTTTAGGGTTCTCGGCGATGTCCTTGGGCGTGGCCAGGGCATTTTTGGGATCTTTCAGCGTGATCAGCCCAGCCTTCTGCAGCAGAAGCAGCGCACGGCCGCTGTTGCTGCCTTCGTTGGGGATGGCGACGGTGGCGCCGTCCTTGAGCTCAGCCAGGCTCTTGACCTTCTTGGAGTAGCCACCGAACGGCTCTACGTGCACGCCGATCACGGTTTCCAGGTGGGTGCCCTTGCCTTCGTTGAAATTCTTCAGGTACGGCAGGGTCTGGAAGTAGTTGGCATCCAGACGCTTCTGGTCGACCTGCACGTTGGGCTGGACGTAGTCGGTGAAGACTTTGATCTGCAGGTCCACGCCTTCCTTGGCCAGGGTTGGCTTGATCAGTTCGAGGATCTCGGCGTGGGGCACAGGGGTGGCGGCTACGACCAGTTTTTCGGCGGCGTTGGCGAAACCGGTAATCGACAGGGCGGCAGCCAGGGCAGCGGTCAGCAAAGTCTTTTTCATGGTGATCCTTGTTATCAAGCTGGAGCCATCGAGGATGGCGAAGTCGGTGCCCACCCATCTATCGGGGGCGTGAAGCGGACGATACCGGGAATTTTTATTCCGTAACAATATCTTTTACTTATCCGCTTATAACTAAACAAATTGCCATTACCCCGATTGCTTCTGACCCAGGATGCCCCGCTCTGGCGCAAGGTTCAGCCGAGGCTGGCCAAGGTCGACGCCAGCAACTGGCGCAGTGCCGCCTGGGTGTGAGGCTCACGGCTCTGGCCCAGTTGCGTCAGTTGACGCGCCAGGTTGGCCAGGGGCGTGGCATCGGGCAGGTCCAGATGTTGCGGAAGGATTTCTCCTGCATCGCTCACCAACAAGGCAAAGTGGATGACGTTTTCCAGCTCGCGAGTATTGCCGGGCCAGGCATGGGCCTCCAGGGCCTGCTGGGCAGCTTCGCTGATCAGCGGCACGGGGCGCCCCAGACGCCCGCTATAGATGCCGACGAAGTACTCGGCCAGCGGCAGGATGTCCCCGACCCGCTCGCGCAACGCCGGCAGCGCCAGCTGACCTTCGCGCAGGTAGAGGTAGAGTCGCTCGTCGAAACGCCCGGCCCGCACGGCCTGAGCCAGATCGATGCTGGACGCCGCCACCAGGCGCACATCCACCGCTTGCGGCCGCTGGGCGCCAACTCGGGTGACCTCGCGGTTCTCCAGTGCCGCCAGCAGTTTGCCCTGGATCGCCAACGGCAGGTCGGCGATCTCATCCAGGTACAACGTGCCGCCATTGGCCGAGCCGAACCACCCCGCTCGCCCGCCGGCGGTACCTCCCTGGGCACCGGCGCTGTAGCCGAACAGTTCGGCATCGGCATAGGTCGGGCTGATGGCCGCGCAACTCACCGAAACGAACAGTCCGCTGCGGTCACTGGCACGATGGACCTGACGGGCCAACAGCTCCTTGCCGGTGCCGGTCTCGCCGCGGATCAGCACCGGCACCGGTTGCGGCGCCAGGCGCTCCAAAGCATCGCGCAGCTGTTGCGAACGGGGGTCGATGAACACCAGCGCCTTGGCGCGGATGCTCAATGGGCTCTTGTCTTGCTCGGGAAAGGTCAGCAATGGCTGACCGAAGGTGGTGTGAATAGTCATGACGCGCTCCCGCCCGAGGCCGTCGCCGGCCGGGCGTCTAGGTGGACGTGAACGGTTCGCGGATCAGGCGCGGCGCAGGGCCCGCTGCTCGATCCGGCCTTGCAGGCGATAGAGGTAGGCGAAACCTTGCTCCCAACGCTCATGGCCGGACTTGACGTTGATGTGCCCGGCGTTGGCCAGCAGCCCCACCTCGGCGCCCCAGGCCCGTGCCAAGTGCAGGGCGCGCGGCACGCTCACGGCCGAGTCGTTGTCCGAGCTGACCACCTGACTGGGGAATGGCAACGGCTGCAACGGAATCGGCGCGAAATTGCGCAGCGCTGCCGAGCACGTGGGCCGCTCGACATCCGCCGGTGCCACCAGCAACGCCCCACGCACCTGGCGCAGCAAGGCCGGGCGGGCCTGGGCAGCCCAATGGGCGACGGTGATGCAACCCAGACTGTGGGCGATCAGGATCACCGGCGAACGTTCGGCGGCGACCGCCTGCTCCAGTGCCTGGACCCAGTCGCGCCGCTGCGGTGTGAGCCAGTCGCGCTGCTCGACCCGGACGCTGTTGGGCAGGCTGCGCTGCCAGTGACTTTGCCAATGATTGTCTGGCGATCCTTGCCAGCCCGGCACAATCAGGTAACGGATCGACTCATTGCGCATGGGGACGCCTCCTGGAAGTTTGCGTGCTTGGGGTGAAGTATCCGGGAGGCAGTTATATACGTAAAGGAATAAGAGGCTATTTACTTATAACCTGACCATCGATTTCTGTGGGGCGCAGCCTTGCTCTGTGAAGGGCCAAGCGCACCGCAGACGGGATTCGGGCCGCTGCGCGGCCCTTCGCGGGACAAGCCCGCCCCTACAAGGGAAGGTGATAGGCAAAAAAAGGGCCATCCCCTGCCAAGGAAAATGGCCCCTGAAGCACTTGCCTGAAGGTCAGCGCGCGGTCTGCACAATCGCTGCAGGCGCGCGAGGGTCAGATATCCGCCACCTTCTGCCAGACTTTCGGCCGGAAGAACAACGTCTCCCCGCGCGCCAGCCCCGACAGACTGTCATGGTCCTTGACCACCTCCGCCTCAATCAACTCGCTCTGCCCTGGCACCTTCAGGGTCACGCGCGTGGTCGCGCCCAATGGCCGGATATCACGAACCTCGGCCGCTTGGTGGCCTTCGGTCTCATGACGCGACAAGGACACTTCATGCGGGCGGAACAGCACATGCTGCCCCTCGCTCAGGCTCAGGCGGTTGGAGTCGCCCAGGAAGTGGTAGACGAAGTCGTTGGCGGGGTTTTCATACACTTCGCCCGGCGAGCCGATCTGCTCGATCACGCCCTTGTTCATCACCACGATGCGATCGGCCACTTCCATGGCCTCTTCCTGGTCGTGGGTCACGAACACCGAGGTCAGGTTGATGTCCTCGTGCAGGCGGGCCAGCCAGCGGCGCAGCTCCTTGCGCACCTTGGCGTCCAGCGCGCCGAAGGGCTCGTCGAGCAACAACACCTTGGGTTCCACCGCCAGGGCACGGGCCAGGGCGATACGCTGACGCTGGCCGCCTGACAGCTGTTCGGGGTAGCGGTCGGACAGCCAGTCGAGCTGCACCATGTTCAGCAACTCATGCACTTTTTCGGCGATCTTGCTCTCGCTCGGACGCTCCCCCTTGGGCTTCATGCGAAGGCCAAAGGCGACGTTGTCGAACACGCTCATGTGGCGGAACAGCGCGTAGTGCTGGAACACGAAACCGACGTTGCGATCACGCACGTCGTGGCCAGACACGTCCTCGCCGTGGAACACGATATTGCCCTGATCCGGGGTTTCCAGGCCAGCGATGATGCGCAGCAGGGTGGTCTTGCCGCAGCCGGACGGGCCCAGCAGGGCCACCAGCTCACCGCTGTTGATATCCAGGTTGATGTTGTCCAGGGCCTGGAAGGCGTTGAAACGCTTGCTGACGTTACGAACTTCGATCGACATGAATCATTCCTCCGCGGCGCTGTGGCGCAGGCGGTTAATACGGTTCTCGCTCCACTGCTTGAGCAGCAGGATGAAGAGCGCCAGGATCAGCAGCAGGCTGGCTACGCTGAAGGCCGCGACGTGGTTGTACTCGTTGTAGAGGATCTCCACGTGCAGCGGCAAGGTGTTGGTGACGCCGCGGATATGCCCGGACACCACCGACACGGCGCCGAACTCACCCATGGCCCGCGCGGTGCACAGCACCACGCCGTAGATCAGGCCCCATTTGATGTTCGGCAGGGTCACGTGCCAGAACATCTGCCAGCCGTTGGCGCCGAGCAGACGGGCGGCCTCCTCCTCCTGGGTGCCCTGCTCCTGCATCAGCGGGATCAGTTCACGGGCCACGAAGGGCACGGTGACGAAGATGGTCGCCAGCACGATGCCCGGCAGGGCGAATACGATCTGGATGTCGTGGTCCTGCAGCCAGGGGCCGAACAGGCCCTGGGCACCGAACATCAACACGTAGACCAGGCCCGCGATCACCGGCGAGACCGAGAACGGCAGGTCGATCAGGGTCACCAGCACGCTCTTGCCGCGGAAGGTGTACTTGCTCACGCACCAGGCGGCGCTGACGCCGAACACCAGGTTCAGCGGCACCGAGATGACCACGGCAAGCAGGGTGAGCTTAAGGGCCGACAAGGCGTCAGGCTCGAAGATGGCCTCGAAGAAAGTGCCGAAGCCGTTCTTCAGGGCCTGGGACACCACGATGAACAGCGGCAGCAACAGGAACAGCGCGAACACCAGCCAGGCCAGGCCGATCAGCACACGTCGCGAAGTCGCGCTGCCACGACGGGCGGCGTTGGCGGCAGCCGCTGCGCCAAGGGATGACGAAGACATTACCGGGCCTCCTTCAAGGGGTTTCGATGCGCCGCTGCAACAGGTTGATCAGCAGCAGCAGGATGAAGGAAACCACCAGCATCAGCACGCCAATGGCGGTGGCCCCGGTGTAGTCGTATTGGTCGAGCTTGACCATGATCAGCAGCGGCAGGATCTCGGTCTTCATCGGCATGTTACCGGCGATGAAGATCACCGAGCCGTACTCGCCCACGCCTCGGGCGAACGCCAGGGCGAAGCCGGTCAGCCAGGCCGGCAGCAACGCCGGCGCCAGCACGTGGCGGAACACCTGCAGCGGCTTGGCGCCCAGGCAGGCGGCGGCCTCTTCGACTTCACGCGGGATGTCGGCCAACACCGGCTGCACCGTGCGCACCACGAACGGCAGGGTGACGAAGGTAAGCGCCAGGGTGATGCCCAACGGGGTGTAGGCGATCTTCAGGCCCAGGTCGGTGGCGAACTGACCGACCCAGCCAGCCGGGGCGTACAGCGCGGTCAGGGCGATACCAGCCACGGCGGTGGGCAGGGCAAAGGGCAGGTCGATCATCGCGTCGATGATCTTGCGCCCAGGGAAGCTATAGCGCACCAGCACCCAGGCCAGCAGGGTGCCGATCACACCGTTGATGAGGGCGGCGAACAGGGCAGTGCCGAAACTCAGCTTCAGCGCAGCCAGAACCCGAGGCGCACTGACGATGCTCCAGAACTGCTCCCAGGTGAGCTGCGCCGCATGCACGAACATGGCGGCCAGTGGTATGAGCACAATCAAGCTGAGGTACACCAAGGTGTAGCCCAGAGTCAGCCCGAAGCCGGGTATGACGGGGGAAATACGACGCGACATAAAGGTCCCTGGTTGAACGCACGAAGCCCGAGAGCGCTCTCGGGCTGGTGCAGGCTTCTGAATCCTGGGGCCGCTGTGCGGCCCCGCTTCTCCCTACCGGTTACTGTGCCTGATAGATCTGGTCGAAGACACCGCCGTCGTTGAAGAACTTGGGCTGCGCAGTCTTCCAGCCACCGAAGTCCTTGTCGATGGTCACCAGCTCCAGTTTCGGGAACTGCTTGCCGAACTCGGCCGCGACCTTCTCGTCGCGCGGGCGGTAGAAGTTCTCGGCAGCGATCTTCTGGCCCGCCGGGCTGTACAGATGCTTCAAGTACTCGGTGGCAATGTCGACGTTGCCCTTTTTCTCGGCGTTCTTGTCGACCACGGCCACAGGAGGTTCGGCGAGGATCGACAGCGACGGCACGACGATCTCGAACTTGTCGCTGCCACCGTCTTCTTTCAGTGCCAGGAACGCTTCGTTCTCCCAGGCCAGCAACACGTCGCCCTGGCCGTTGTTGACGAAGGTGATGGTCGAGCCCCGGGCCCCGGTATCGAGGACCGGCACGTGCTTGAACAGCTCCTGCACGTAGGCCTTGGCCTTGTCCTCGCTACCACCGGCCTTCAAGCCATAGGCCCAGGCGGCGAGGAAGTTCCAGCGGGCACCGCCGGAGGTCTTGGGGTTGGGGGTGATGACCGAGACGTCCTTCTTGATCAGGTCGCCCCAATCCTTGATGCCCTTGGGATTACCCTTGCGCACCAGGAACACGATGGTGGAGGTATAGGGCGTGCTGGCCTCGGGCAGGCGTTTTTGCCAGTCCTGCGGCAGGCTCTTGCCGAGCTTGGCCACTTCATCGATGTCACCGGCCAGGGCCAGGGTCACGACATCGGCGCGCAGGCCGTCGATCACTGCGCGGGCCTGCTTGCCCGAGCCGCCATGGGATTGCTGGATCTTCACCTGATCGCCAGGGTGAGCGGCCTGCCAGTGCTTGATGAACTCGGCGTTGTACTGCTGGTACAGCTCGCGGGTCGGGTCGTAGGATACGTTCAGCAGTTCGTAGTCCTTGGCGATCGCGGAACCGGCAAAAACGGCACTGGCCAGAGCGGCAAGCGCATAACGGCGGATGGACATGGTGAAGCTCCCGATTGGCATTTTTTCTAATTTGTTGGGGGGCGATATCAGCCGGACTTGTTGCCTGGCTGCTGGAGGCGGAACTTCTCTTTGCGCTCGATCTGAACGACCTGGGCGTTGTGCACGGTGATCTCCACCGCACCGAAGCGCAGATCGCGCAGCGCGCTCTGGATCTCACGCAGAATGGTGGCTTCGTCCTGACCGTCGATGCTACGCACAGATGCACTCATGCTCGTTCTCCTTGGGTATGAAGTGCCGGGCAGAGGAAGGTGATTGCGCCTGGCTTGAGGGCAATCTTAGAGAGCAGTATTTATTCTGAAAAATACTGTTTAAGAATTTTTATATAACTAAAATCAAGAAGCGATTTCGACGACTGCACAGGGCCCTGTGGGAGCGGGTTTACCCGCGAAGGCGAGGGTGGAGTCACCGACGCATTCGCGGGTAAACCCGCACAAGGCCGTTGCGTGTCCTAACGTTGTTCCTGCGGCTCGCGGATCTTGTACCAAGCCACGTACAGCGCCGGCAGGAACAACAGCGTCAGCAGCGTTGCACTGATGATGCCGCCAATCATCGCGTAGGCCATCGGCCCCCAGAACACTTCCCGGGCGATCGGAATCATGCCAAGGCTCGCTGCCGCCGCCGTCAGCAGGATGGGCCGGCGACGATGGTTGGTCGCCTCCACGACAGCATCCCAAGGCGAGAACCCTTGCGCCTCGAACTCGTCGATCTGGGTCACCAGAATCACCGAGTTGCGGATGATGATGCCAGCCAGCGCCAGGATGCCGAGAATGGCCACGAAGCCCATCGGCGTGCCAGTGGGCACCAGCGCCAACACCACGCCGATCAACCCCAGCGGTGCCACGCTGACCACCAGGAACAGCTTCTGCACGCTGTGCAGCTGGATCATCAGGAAGGTCGCCATGAGGAACAGCATCAACGGAATGACCTTGCGAATCGGCCCCTGGGCCTTGGCGCTCTCTTCCACCGTGCCGCCGGTGGCCACTTCGTAGCCGACCGGCAGCTTGTCGATGAACTGGTCGATCTCAGGCTTGAGCTGGGCCACCAGATCGGTGGGCTGGATGTCGCCGTTGACCGAGGCCTTGATAGTGATGGTCGGCTTGCGATCGCGCCGCCATACCAGGGGCTGCTCCAGCTCGTAGCGCACGGTCGCGAATGCCAGCAGCGGGATCGAGGTGCCATTGGGGGTGAGGATTTGCAGGTTCTGCAGGGTATCGGGCGAGCCCCGCTCGCTGTCCTCGGCGCGGGCGACCACGTTGACCAGGTAGATGTTGTCGTTGACCTGGGTGATCGGCGTGCCGCTGACGATGCTGTTCATCACATTGGCCACGTCCTCGGAGGACAGTCCCAACTGGCGCGCCTTGTCCTGGGCGATCTCCACGCGCAGCACCTTACCGGGCTCGTTCCAGTCGTAGATCATCTCGCCGATGTGCTCGTTGGCGTCGAGCAGGGTGGCGAGCTCGATGGCATGCTTGCGTACCTGGTCAATGTCCTTGCCGCTGACCCGGTACTGGATCGGGCGCCCCACCGGCGGGCCCATCTCCAGCGACTGGACGTTGGTGCCGATGCCCACGAACTCGTCGCGCAGGATCTTTTCCAGGCGCTTCATCATGCCCTGACGCTCTTCGAAGCCCTTGCTGACGATCACCAACTGCGCGTAGTAGGCGTTTTGCAACTGCGCATCCAACGGCAGGTAGAAGCGAATCGCGCCCTGGCCGATATAGGTGCTCCAGCGCACCAGGTCCGGGTCATCCTTGATCCTGGCCTCGAACCGGTCGACGACCTTGCGGGTCTCCTCGATCGAGGCGTTCTGCGGCAGGTTCAGGTCGACCAGGATCTCGGGGCGGTCGGACGAGGGGAAGAACTGGTTCTGCACGAAACGCTCGCACACCAAGGCCAGGACGAACAGCGCCACGGTGCCGATGATGGTCAGCCAACGATGGCGCATGCACCACAACAGGCTGTGCTCGAAGGCTCGCCCCACGCGACCGGGCTCGGCCTCGTGGGCCTTGAGCTTGCTGTTCAGGATATGCACGCCCAGCACGGGCGCGAAGAACACCGCCACCACCCATGAAACCAACAGCGCCACCGCGATAACGGCGAACAAGGTGTAGGTGTATTCACCCGCGGAGCTGGCGTTGAGCCCGATCGGCACGAAGCCGGCCACGGTCACCAGGGTACCGGTGAGCATGGGGAAGGCCGTGGAGGTGTAGGCGAATGTCGCCGCCTGCTCCTTGCTTTCGCCCATCTCGAGCCTCGTGACCATCACCTCCACCGTGATCATCGCATCGTCCACCAGCAGGCCCAGGGCAATGATCAGCGCCCCGAGGGAAATCCGCTGCATGGTGATGCCGCTGTACTCCATGAACACGAACACCATGGCCAGCACCAGCGGAATCGAGCAGGCCACCACCAGACCTGCGCGCACGCCCAGGCTGACGAAGCTCACCCCCAGCACGATCACGACCGCCTCGAACAACGCGCTGGTGAAGCCACCCACGGCCTGCTTGACCACCACGGCCTGGTCGGACACGGTGTGCACGCCCACGCCCACCGGCAGGTCGGTGACGACGCTGTCCATCTTCTTCTTGAGCGCGGCGCCGAACACCTGGATGTTGCCGCCGGCTTTCATGCCGATCGCCAGGCCGATGGCGGGCTGGCCGTTGTAGCGGAACATCGGCGAAGGCGGGTCGACATAGCCACGTTCGATATCGGCGATATCCGCCAGGCGGAAGAAACGGTCGTTGATCCGCAGGTTGACGGTCTGAAGGTCTTTTTCCGAGGCGAACTGCCCGGTCGTGCGCACCGAGATGCGCTCGGGGCCCGCTTCGATCACGCCCGCCGGGGTGACTGCGTTCTGCGATTGCAGCGCCTGCATCACCTGGCGCTGGTCGATGCCCAGGGCCGCCAGCTTGCGGGTGGAGAAGTTCAGGTAGAGCACTTCGTCCTGGGTGCCGATCAATTCGATCTTGCCGATGTTGGGCACATCGCGCACTTCGGCCCGCGCCACTTCCACGTAGTCGCGCAACTGGCGCAAGGTCAGGCCATCGGCGGTGAAGGCGTAGATGGAGCCGAACACGTCGCCGAACTCGTCGTTGAAGGCCGGCCCCTGGATGCCCGAGGGGAACTGGCCGCGGATGTCCTGGATCTTCTTGCGCACCTGGTACCAGATTTCCGGGATGTCCTTGGCCTTGGTGGTGTCGCGCAGGTAGACATACACCGTGGATTCACCAGGGCGGGTGTAGCTCTTGGTGTAGTCGAGCGAGTCGAGCTCCTCGAGTTTCTTTTCGATGCGATCGGTGACCTGGTACAGCGTCTCGTCCTGGGTCGCACCGGGCCAGCGGGTCTGGATCACCATGGTCTTGATGGTGAAGGACGGGTCTTCCTCACGACCCAGATTGAAGTACGAGAAGATCCCCATCAGCAGCCCGACGAACATCAGGTACCAAACGAACGACTGATGCCTGAGCGCCCACTCGGACAGGTTGAAGCTTCCTTTCATTGCGCATCCTCGTCGAAGGTGACCTTCTGGCCAGGCTTGAGGCTGTTGACGCCGGCAGTGACCACCCGCTCGCCAGGCTGCACGCCCGAGGTCAGAACAATGCTGTCCTCGGTGCGCTCGATGAGCGCGACGTCACGCAGGGCCACGGTCTTCTGCTTCGTGTCGATTACCCACACCTGGGTCTTGCCATCGCGTTCGAGCAAGGCGCTCAGCGGCAACTGGCTGCGCGGCGAAACCGCGGAGGTCAGGGTCACGCTGATCGCGGTGCCCAGGTGAAAGGCATCCGGCGTGCTGGCCAGGGTCAGCCGGGCACGACGGGTACGGGTCGTGGCATCGGCCTGGGGTTCCAGCTCGCGTAGGGTCGCGGTGGTGTTGATGGTGGGGTCCAGTTGCGAGGCGACGGTGAACGTCAGGCCTTTGTTCAGTTGCTCGGCCAGTCCGATCGGCAGGTCGATCACCGCCTCCTTGACGTCAGGGCGAGCCAGGGTGACCACGGCCTGCCCGGCGGTGACGGTCTGCCCGGCTTCGGCCTGCCAGGCGGTGATGACCGCCGCGTGATCGGTGCGCAAGGTGCTGTAGTCGAGTTGATCGCGGGCCTGGCTCAAGGCCGAACGGGCTTGCTCGAGCGCCGCGCCGGTGGTCTTGAGGTTGGTCTGGGCGATATCCAGTTGCGCCTGGGCGCCGACGCCGCGATCGAACAGTTGCTGTTGCCGCCGTGCGTCGGCCTGGGCATTGATCCACTGAGCCTGCACCTTGGCCAAGTCACCTTCGGCGGCGCGCAGCTGGTTCTGCTGGTCGGTCGGGTCGAGGGTGGCCAACGTATCGCCAGGCTTGACCTGGGCGCCGACGTCCAGCCAACGCCGGGCGATACGCCCGGACACACGAAACCCCAGCGTGCTTTCGAAACGGGCCTGGATGCTGCCCGCAAAGCGCCCCAACTGCGACTGCACCTGAGGCTCGACCGTCATCGACAGCACCGGCCGGATCGGCTCGGGCGCTTGCTCCTCACTGGAGCAGGCGGCCAGCAACAGGCTGGCCGGCAGTAAAAGCAGCACGCGCTTCATGGCGCCCCTCCCCCGTCCTTGGCGTCGACTTTTTGCACCTGCATGTTCGGGTGCAGCAACTGCCCACCACTGACCACGACGGTTTCACCACTCCTCAGGCCGCTGGCGACGACGATTTTGCCGGTCAGGTAACGTGTGACCTCGACCTTGCGCAATTCGACCTTGTCCCCCTCGCCCACCACCCAGACCGCCGGCTCGTGCAACGCTTTGGTCAAGGCCGACCAGGGCAGTTCGACACTGGGTCGCCCCTGGGCATTGGTGGTGGCGGTGACCGGCGCTCCCAGTTGCATGCCCGCAGGTACGTTGCGCAGACCCACCTTGACCTGCACCGTGCCACTCTGCGCGGAGACGGTCGGAGTGATTTCCCGGACGAACCCTTGCGCCTTGATCTTGGGATCGTCCAGCAGGCTGACGGTGACGCCCGCATCGCTCGGCGGCGCCACCAACAGGGACTCATAAACGTTGAACACCGCATCGCGATCGCCATCGCGGGCCAGGCTGAAGATCGGCATAGTCGCCTGCACCACCTGGCCGACCTCGGCCTGACGTTCGGTGATCACCCCGTCGGCCTCGGACACCAACGCGGTATAGCTCAACTGCTCCTGAGCATCGGCCAACTGCGCCTGGGCAGCTTTGAGCGCACTCTGGTCGCTGCGCAGCGACGCCTGAGCGGAGTCGTACTCGCTCTGGCTGGTGTAGCCCTTGGGCAACAGTTTTTGCTGGCGTACGAAGGCCGCGCTGGTCTGGGTGACCCGCGCCTGGGCCGCGAACACTTCAGCCTTGGCCGAATCGACGTTGTTCTGCAGGTCCTTGGGGTCCAGGCGCGCCAGCACCTGATTGGCCTTGACGTGATCGCCCACATCCACGCTGCGGGAAATGATCTTGCCCCCGACCCGGAACGACAGGTCGGTCTGCACCCGCGCCTGGACATCGCCGGTCAGGGTCACCCTGGCGGCGAAGTCGGTAGGTTTGACCTGGATTACACCCACCCTGGGGAGTTCGACTTTGGACTCTTCCTTGCTACAGCCCGACAGCATGGACAGCAGCCCCAGGCAAACGACCATCAGCGGACGCGCTACTGTCATGCAGGCTCCTTGCTTGTGCCAAATGGATTGAGGGACGCGAGTGAAAGCGTAGATCAGGCGCAGGCAACTGGCACTGACTCAGGTCCATCAAACTATCAGCACATAGAATCAGGGATACTGCCTGCTCACAGGACAAGGAAATGGCCCATGCTCAGCACCCTAGATACGCCAGGGCGATGTGCCCGTGCGGGGCGTTCTGGGGCAGACGTTGATGGCGGGGCAGGGAATGCTCGATGAACCGGCCTGGAACTGGCCGGATTGACCGAGTCGCGCTCACAGCGCGCACTCGGACGCATGGCACCGGCTTCGCCGGTGTTCGCGGCGGTTCGGCGCCTCGATAAACCCGCTTGTATGGTGATACTCGAAGGGGTGGTGGGACGAACAAACCGATTCTGACTGTTAGGCGCAGTACAGACCGTGGGAGACATCGCCCCACCCCTTCACCAAAGCGCCGATAAAGAATGCATCGTTTGCAAACGACGATAGAAGCAAGCCAGCGCCTCTTGGTGAAACCCCTCCGAGTTCAAAAACCATACCGTGGGAGTTCAGGCGATGGCAATGCGAGTAGACAATTTCATCATCGGCATCGATGTCGCCAAGGCTGAGCTGGTCTGTTATTACGAAGACTCCGCCCAACAGCAGACCGTTAGAAACACCAAGCCTGAAATCCAAAAGTGGCTGGCACTTCAGCCGGCCAATACCGCTATCTGCGTTGAAGCTACCAATGTTTACCATCTGGACCTGGTTGAGATGGCATACGAAAAGGGCTTCGCCGTCTATGTCGTCGACGGGTTTCAACTCAGCAACTACCGCAAGGGCGTTGGCGGACGCGTTAAAACCGATGCGTCCGATGCCTGCCTGCTGGCTCGCTTCCTGGATCGCGAGGGCAGTGCTCTTCGTCCTTGGTCGCCCCCTCCAGCTGTCTACGGCAAGCTCCAGAGCCTGCTCCGGCGCAGAGCAGCGCTGGTTTCGGCGCGGACAAGTCTGACTCAGAGCTGGGGCAATGAAATGTCGCTCAAAGAGGCGTTCAACAGCTTTGCCAAGCACTTCGAGTCGCTTGATCTTCTGATCCAGAAACGCCTGAAGGTCTTGGTAAAAGAGGCTGGCCTAGCCGAACAAGTCGCCCGCTGTCAGAAAGTTGAAGGGATTGGCTTCCTGACCGCTGTTGCCCTCGTCACCGCATTTATTCGGGGCGAATTCAAGAACAGTGATTCATACATCGCTTTTCTAGGCATGGACCTGAAAGTTGCAGATTCCGGCCAAAAGGCCGGACGTCGACGGTTGACCAAGCGGGGTTGTTCAGAGATCCGTCGATTACTGCATAACGCCGCCATGGCGGCCAGTAGGTCTGCGGCCTGGAAAGACGTCTACGAGCACTATCGCCGGGCAGGTAAGGCAACGACTCAGGCCCTGGTTATCTTGTCACGCAAGCTCGCCAGAGTTGCATTCGCCTTGATGAAGACCCAAGGCGAATACGTCAGCAAAGGGGCAAAAAAGCTTTGCCCTCAACCATAGAATCTCCCACAGAGACCGCGTACCGCGATACAGGCGAACGACGCCATCCTGTGGGAGCGGGTTAACCCGCGAAGGGCCGCAAGGCGGCCCCCGGGTGGATCAGGCCGACGCGGTGGCCTGGGTTGGACGTTTGACCTGCGGCTGCGAAACGTTCGCCGCAGCGCCCTCTTCGATGGCCTGCTGGATGGCCTTGCGGCGACGCTCTTCGGCCTGGCGGCTGAAGTACCAGACCATGAAGGTCACCAACGACACCGACAGCAGGATCAAGCTGGCCACGGCGTTGATCTCAGGCTTCACGCCAAGGCGCACGGCGGAGAACACCTCCATCGGCAAGGTGGTCGAGCCGGGGCCGGACACGAAGCTGGCCAGGACCAGGTCGTCCAGCGACAGGGCGAAGGACATCATGCCCCCCGCCGCCAGCGATGGCGCGATCATCGGGATGGTGATCAGGAAGAACACCTTCCACGGCTTGGCACCCAGGTCCATGGCGGCCTCTTCGATGGACAGGTCCAGCTCACGCAGGCGCGCCGACACCACCACCGCCACATAGGCTGCGCAGAAGGTGGTGTGAGCGATCCAGATGGTGACGATGCCACGCTCCTGCGGCCAGCCGATCATCTGCGCCATGGCCACGAACAGCAGCAGCAGCGAGAGACCGGTGATCACCTCGGGCATCACCAGGGGCGCGGTGACCAGGCCACCGAACAGGGTGCGGCCCTTGAAGCGGGTCACCCGGGTCAGCACGAAGGCGGCCAGGGTACCCAGCGCCACTGCGGCGATCGCGGTGTAGCAGGCGATCTCCAGCGAGCGCATCACCGAGCCCATCAGCTGGCTGTTGTCGAGCAGGCCAACGTACCACTTCACCGACCAGCCGCCCCAGACCGTCACCAGCTTGGAGGCGTTGAACGAGTAGATCACCAGGATCAGCATCGGCAGGTAGATGAACAGCAAGCCGAGCACCAGCATCAGCTTGGAGAAACCGAAGCGCTTCATGCTCTGCCCTCCATTTCTTTGGCCTGGCTGCGGTTGAACAGCAGGATGGGCACGATCAGGATCGCCAGCATCACCACCGCCAGGGCGGATGCCACCGGCCAGTCACGGTTGTTGAAGAATTCCTGCCACAGCACCTTGCCGATCATCAGGGTTTCCGGGCCGCCGAGCAGTTCAGGGATCACGAACTCGCCCACCACCGGGATGAACACCAGCATGCAGCCGGCGATGATGCCGTTCTTCGACAGCGGCACGGTGATCTTCCAGAAGCTGTTGAAGGTGCTCGAACCCAGGTCGCTTGCGGCCTCGAGCAGGCTCGGGTCGTGCTTGACCAGGTTCGCGTACAGCGGAAGGATCATGAACGGCAGGTACGAATAGACCACGCCGATGTACACCGCCAGGTTGGTGTTGAGGATCTGCAGCGGCTGGTCGATCAAGCCGATCCACAGCAGGAAACTGTTGAGCAGGCCGTTGTTGCTGAGAATACCCATCCAGGCATAGACGCGGATCAGGATCGCGGTCCAGGTCGGCATCATGATCAGCAGCAGCAGGACCGTCTGGGTTTCCTTGCGTGCGTTGGCAATGGCGTAGGCCATCGGGTAGCCGATCAGCAGGCACAGCAGGGTGCTGAAGAAGGCCATCTTCAGCGAGCCCAAGTAGGCCGAGATGTACAGTTCATCCTCGGTCAACAGGCCGTAGTTGGCCAGGTTGAGCACCAGCTGGATCTTGTCCTCGACGTAGCTGTAGATCTCCGTGTAGGGCGGGATCGCCACGTCGGCTTCAGCGAAGCTGATCTTCAGGACGATGAAGAACGGCAGCATGAAGAACAGGAACAGCCAGATGAACGGCACGCCGATCACCAGATGGCGGCCCTCCGGGGTCACTTTGTTGAATGCTCGCTTGAGCTTGCGAAGGTTCATGAGCGCAGTACCACGCCGCTGTCGTCTTCCCACCACACATACACTTCGTCACCCCAGGTCGGACGGGTGCCCTGGCGCTCGGCGTTGGCGACGAAGGACTGGACCACTTTGCCGCTCGGCAGCTCCACGTAGAACACCGAGTGACCGCCCAGGTAGGCGATGTCGTGGACCTTGCCGCGCGACCAGTTGTACTGGCAGCTCGGCTGCTCGGAGGTCACCAGGAGTTTTTCTGGACGCAAGGCGTAGGTGATGTGCTTGTCTTCGACCGAGGTGGTGACCCCGTGCCCCACGAAGATGTTGCGTTCAAGCTCAGGGCTTGCGATCAGCGCATGGCCTTCGGCGTCCTCGACCACTTCACCGTCGAACAGGTTGACGTTGCCGATGAACTCGCAGACCAGGCGGCTGGTCGGGGTCTCGTACACGTCCACCGGGCTGCCGATCTGGGCGATCCAGCCCAGGTGCATGATGGCGATGCGCTGGGCCATGGTCATGGCCTCTTCCTGGTCGTGGGTCACCATCACGCAGGTCACGCCGACCCGCTCGATGATCTCCACCAGCTCCAGCTGCATCTGCGAGCGCAGTTTCTTGTCCAGGGCGCCCATCGGCTCGTCCAGCAGCAGCAGCTTCGGACGCTTGGCCAGGGAGCGGGCCAGGGCCACACGCTGACGCTGGCCACCGGAGAGCTGATGCGGCTTGCGCTTGGCGTACTGGGTCATGTGCACCAGCTTGAGCATCTCGGCCACGCGGGCGTCGATCTCGGCCTTGGGCATCTTGTCCTGCTGCAGGCCGAAGGCGATGTTCTGCGCCACGGTCATGTGCGGGAACAGCGCGTAGGACTGGAACATCATGTTGATCGGCCGCTCGTAGGGCGGCATGTCGGTGATGTCGACGCCATCGAGGAAGATCCGCCCTTCGGTCGGACGCTCGAAGCCGGCAAGCATACGCAGCAAGGTGGACTTGCCGGAACCGGAGCCACCCAGCAGGGCGAAGATCTCACCCTTGCGGATTTCCAGGGACACATCGTCCACGGCTACCGTTTCGTCGAACTTTTTTGTGACCCGGTCGATTTTGACCAGCACCTGCTTGGGTTGCTGGCCACCCTCGAGGGCTTTTTTATAGGCACCGGAGGCAACTGCCATGAGTGAAACTCCCAACAAGATTTTTATGCCCGCACGACCTGTTTTGGCAGGGCGTCGCGGGTCTGGATGATTACTTGCCCGACTTGACCTTGGTCCAGCTACGGGTCATCAGACGTTGCACCTTCGGTGGCAACTCAGCATTGACGAACATCTTGTCCAGCACTTCCTGCGGTGGGTAGACCGCAGCGTCAGTCCTCACGGCCTGATCCATCAGGTCGCCAGCCTTGGGGTTCGGGTTGGCGTAACCGACATAATCGCTGACCTGAGCAATGACCTCAGGTTTCAGCAGATAGTTGATGAAGGCGTGGGCTTCCTTGACGTTGCTGGCGTCCTTGGGGATCGCCAGCACATCGAACCAGAGGTTGCCGCCTTCCTTTGGAATGGCGTAGGCCAGTTTCACGCCCTTGCCGGCTTCTTCGGCACGGGCCTTGGCCTGGAACACATCACCGGAGAAACCAGCCGCGACGCAGATGTCGCCATTGGCCAGGTCAGTGATGTATTTCGAGGAATGGAAGTAGGTCACGTAGGGACGCACGGCCAGGAGTTTCTGTTCGGCCGCCTGGTAGTCCTTGGGGTTGCTGCTGTTGGGGTCCAGGCCCATGTAGTTGAGCACGGCCGGCAGCATTTCGTCAGCCGAGTCCAGGAAGGCCACGCCGCACTGGGAGAGCTTCTTCATGTTCTCGGGCTCGAAGAGCACGGCCCAGGAGTCGATCTTGTCGGTGCCCAGCACCGCCTTGACCTTCTCGACGTTGTAACCGATGCCGTTGGTGCCCCACAGGTAAGGCACGGCGTACTGGTTGCCCGGGTCATTGCGCTCGAGGCGCTTCATCAGGGCCGGGTCCAGATTGGAATAATTTGGCAGCAGGCTGCGGTCGAGCTTCTGGAAGGCGCCCGCCTTGATCTGCTTGCCCAGGAAATGGTTGGACGGCACGACCACGTCATAGCCGGTGCGACCGGCCAGCAGCTTGCCTTCCAAAGTTTCGTTTGAGTCGAAGACGTCGTACTTGGCCTCGATGCCGGTCGCCTTCTGGAAATCGGCGAGGGTCGTCGGGCCTATGTAGTCCGACCAGTTGTAGATATGCACCGTGGGCGCTGCTTGGACGCCGAATGCCAGCGTCAGACCCGCTCCAGCCATCATGGCCTTGCGAAATACGGAAATAGACAAGTGGATGGTCCTCACAATCAGTGCCTCTGGGTGACGGCGACGCTGCCGTACACACAAAACCGGCGCGCAACTTACCTTCGCTGCATCGATGCCGCAAACAAAATTGCCTTACACGCCTTCCAGGCCGGGAAACCCCGGCCCAGAGGGCTTCGAGACGGGCTTACTTGCCCGACTTGATCTTGGTCCAGCTGCGAGTGATCTCACGCTGGGCCTTGGCACCTGGGTCAGCGATCGCGTACAGCTTCTTCTTCACGTCAGCCGGCGGGTAGATGCTCGGGTCGCTGGTGATGTCCTTGTCGACCAGTGGAGTCGCCGCCTTGTTGCCGTTCGGGAAACGCACGGCGTTGGTGATGCCGGCCATGACTTCCGGTTGCATCAGGAAGTCCATGAACTTGTAGGCGGCTTCGACGTTTTCGGCATCCTTCGGAATGGCGACCATGTCGTAGAAGGTACCTGCGCCTTCCTTCGGAATGACGTAGCTCAGCTTGACCTTGTCGCCTGCCTCGTGGGCACGGGCCTTGGACTGCTCCAGGTCGCCCGAGTAGCCGACGGCCACGCAGATGTTGCCGTTGGCCAAGTCAGAGATGTACTTGGAGGAGTGGAAGTAGGTGATCGAAGGACGAATGCTCAGGAACAGCTCTTCGGCGGCCTTCAGGTCTTTCTTGTCGGTGCTGTTGGACGGTTTGCCCAGGTAGTGCAGTGCCGCCGGGATCATTTCGGTCGGCGCGTCCAGGAAGCTCACGCCGCAGCTCTTGAGCTTGGCGATGTTCTCAGGCTTGAACACGGCGTCCCAGGAATCGATCTTGTCCACGCCCAGCGCAGCCTTGACCTTCTCCGGGTTGTAGCCGATGCCGATCGAGCCCCACATGTACGGGAAGGCATGCTTGTTGCCCGGGTCGCTGGCATCGCCCACGGCCTTGAGCAGGTCTTCGTCCAGGTTCTTCCAGTTCGGCAGCTTGGAGCGGTCCAGCTCCTGGTAGACGCCAGCCTTGATCTGCTTGGCCAGGAAGTTGTTCGACGGCACGACCACGTCGTAACCGGACTTGCCGGCCAGCAGCTTGGCTTCCAAGGTCTCGTTGCTGTCGAAGACGTCGTAGACGACCTTGATGCCGGTTTGCTTCTCGAAGTTGGCGATGGTGTCCGGCGCGATGTAGTCGGACCAGTTGTAGACGTGCAGCGTCTTGTCGTCAGCCTGAACAGCGGTAGCCATGGCACCCATCAGGGCCGCGGCCAGCAATGTCTTGCCCATTTTCTTCATGCGTAATGCTCCAGAATTTATTATCAAGCCATCTGTTCAGCAGCCAAGATCCCACGGTACAGCGCTGGGCGACTGAAACAGCCGCTAGTCTGGCAAGTTACAAGGCGCTGTTTCAAGGAAAGCAGGGCCCTGTAACCGCTTAATGTCGCTTTGCCAGCCTAGCAGACCGTCACTTGATCGCTTCGTACGTCAAATCCAGGCACTTGCGCGCCTTTTCAACCAACTCGTCGATCTCCGCGTGGCTGATCACCAGGGGCGGCGCGATGATCATGGTGTCGCCCACCGCACGCATCACCAGTCCGTTTTCGAAGCAGTGCGTACGACAGATCATGCCGACGCCCTTGCCCTCGTGACGGGTGCGGGTCGCCTTGTCCTTGACCAGCTCGATCGCACCGAGCAGGCCCAGGCCGCGCACCTCGCCCACCAGCGGGTGGTCTTGCAGCTCACGCAAACGCTTTTGCAAATAAGGTGCCGTTTCGGTCCTGGCCCGCTCGACGATCTTCTCGTCGCGCAGGATGCGCAGGTTTTCCAGGCCCACGGCGGCAGCCACCGGGTGGCCGGAATAGGTGAAGCCGTGGTTGAAGTCGCCGCCTTCGCTCAGTACCTGGGCCACGGTGTCACGCACGATCACACCACCCATGGGGATGTAACCGGAGGTCAGGCCCTTGGCGATTGTCATCAAGTCAGGTTCCAGACCGTAGTAGTCCGATCCGAACCACTCGCCGGTACGGCCAAAGCCACAGATCACCTCGTCGGCGACGAACAGAATGTCGTACTTGGCGAGGATCTCCTTGATCTTCGGCCAGTAGGTGTCCGGCGGGATGATTACCCCGCCCGCACCCTGGATCGGCTCGGCGATGAACGCCGCGACGTTGTCTTCGCCCACTTCCAGGATTTTCTTTTCCAACTGCTCGGCGGCCCATACACCGAACTCATCCGGGGTCATGTCGCCGCCTTCACCGAACCAGTACGGCTGCGGGATGTGCACGATGCCCGGGATCGGCAGGCCGCCCTGTTCGTGCATGCCACTCATGCCGCCCAGGCTGGCGCCGGCGACGGTGGAGCCGTGGTAGCCGTTGATGCGGCCGATGATGGTCTGCTTGTTAGGCTTGCCCTTGAGCGCCCAGTAGTGGCGGACCATGCGCAGCACGGTGTCGTTGCCTTCGGAGCCGGAGCCGGTGAAGAACACATGGGTCATGCCCTTGGGCGCCACATCGGTGATCGCCTTGGCCAGCTCCAGGGCTGGCGGGTGAGCGGTCTGGAAGAACAGGTTGTAGTACGGCAGCTCACGCATCTGTTTTTCCGCCGCCTGCACCAGTTCTTCACGGCCATAGCCGACGGCCACGCACCACAGGCCCGCCATGCCGTCGAGGATCTTGTGACCCTCGCTGTCCCACAAATGCACGCCCTGGGCCTTGGTGATGATGCGCGGCCCTTTTTCCTTCAGCTGCTTGTAGTCGCTGAAAGGTGCCAGGTGGTGCTCACCGCTCAGGGTTTGCCATTCACGGGTTTGCGGGTTGTTGACGCTCATGTGCTTCTCCGTTATCCGACAGCCGCGCTCCAGCGGCCCCAAGTTTGATCAGACGGCAAACAGCAGGAACTCGCGTTCCCAGGAGCTGATTACCCGTTTGAAGTTCTCGTGCTCGGCCCGTTTGGTGGCCACGTAGCCGCTGATGAATTTCTTGCCCAGGTACTGCTCCAGTGCGCGGCAGTTCTCCATGCGCTCCAAGGCATCCTCGATGGTCAGCGGCAGGCGCAGGTTGCGCCGCTCGTAGCCACGGCCCTGGACCGGCGCGCTGGCGCCGATGCCCTCGACCATGCCGATGTAGCCGCACAGCAGGCTCGCGGCGATGGCCAGGTAGGGGTTGGCGTCGGCACCGGGCAGACGGTTTTCCACGCGGCGGTTCTGCGGGCCGGCATCGGGCACGCGCAGCCCGACGGTACGGTTCTCCTCGCCCCATTCGACGTTCACCGGTGCCGAGGTGTCCGGCAGGAAGCGGCGGAACGAGTTGACGTTGGGAGCGAACAGCGGCAGCGCCTCAGGGATGAACTTCTGCAGGCCGCCGATGTGGTTGAGGAACAGCTCGCTCATGCTGCCGTCCTCGTTGGAGAAGATGTTCTTGCCGGTGGCCACATCGACCACGCTCTGGTGCAGGTGCATGGCGCTGCCCGGCTCACCGGTCATGGGCTTGGCCATGAAGGTCGCCGCCACGTTGTGCTTGAGCGCCGCCTCACGCATGGTGCGCTTGAACACCAAAATCTGGTCGGCCAGGTGCAGGGCGTTGCCGTGACGGAAGTTGATTTCCATCTGCGCCGTGCCGTCTTCGTGGATGAGTGTGTCGAGGTCTAGCTGCTGCAGCTCGCACCAGTCGTAGACGTCCTCGAACAAAGGGTCGAACTCGTTGGCGGCCTCGATGGAGAACGACTGGCGGCCGGTCTCCGGACGGCCGGAGCGGCCCACCGGCGGCTGCAGCGGGAAGTCGGGGTCTTCGCTGCGCTTGGTCAGGTAGAACTCCATTTCAGGTGCCACGATCGGCTGCCAGCCTTTGTCGGCGTACAGCTTGAGGACCTTCTTGAGCACATTGCGCGGCGAAAGCTCGACCGGGTTGCCCTTCTTGTCGTAGGTGTCGTGGATGACCTGGGCGGTAGGCTCGATGGCCCACGGCACCAGGAACACAGCGCTCTCGTCGGGACGGCAGATCATGTCGATGTCGGCCGGGTCCAGCAGCTGGTAATAGATGTCGTCGTCGACGTAATCGCCGGTCACGGTCTGCAGCAAGACGCTCTCGGGCAGGCGCATGCCCTTTTCCGCGATGAATTTGTTGGTCGGCGAAATCTTGCCGCGGGTGATGCCGGTCAGGTCGCTGATCAGGCATTCCACTTCGGTGATCTTGTGCTCTTTCAACCAATCGGTGAGCTGGTCGAGGTTGGTACTCATAAATACCTCAGGAGGTAATGTGGCCCGGCTGACGATAGTCGGGCGCCGCTGACGCTTGGCGTCGATCAAGGCGGACGCTGCCTGGCCACAAATGCCATGGCAGACCCGCGCCTTGATTCTGGATGCAGTGCTTGGCTAAAGCAAAAACCCACGCGCAAGACGACAGCAGATACACTCGATACAAGCGTGTCCGCGATACAAATAAAGGGCAGAGAAGCGAAAAGACGTGCAGGAAACTGCTACGAACGGAGGATGGACCTGACCAGCCGTCAATTATTGCGAGCAGAGCGCGCGCGCAGGATTCGATGCGTGCGAAGCCATCGCGGCGAATGCTGGGAATACCTGTGTGCGCGGCCCAGGCAGCGCATTCAGGTCTCGGCAGGCGGACCATGTGACCCTCGTATTATTGTGTTCTGGGTTGAGTCCGAGCTTAGCCTTGTTCATTTTTTTACACAACCACTCCGTAAAAAATAAACCACGCTCAGGCCACGATAGCCCTTTGGGGCCAAAATAGCGGATAATGAGTTGCCCCCAGATGCAGCATTTCTGCCGTTGCTGTGCCATTTAGGGGCATCATGGGGTTGGCTTGACTTCGCCAGGTCTTTCGGATTGACTGGGCTTGCAAGCCCCCCTTGATTGATATTTTTAACAACAAAGGTGTTGCATCATGTCGGTACCCCCGCGTGCCGTTCAGCTTAACGAAGCGAACGCGTTCCTTAAGGAACATCCTGAGGTTCTCTACGTTGACCTTCTGATTGCAGATATGAATGGTGTGGTGCGCGGCAAGCGCATCGAACGCACCAGCCTCCACAAGGTTTACGAGAAAGGCATCAACCTGCCCGCCTCCCTCTTCGCCCTGGATATCAACGGTTCCACCGTCGAAAGCACCGGCCTTGGCCTGGACATCGGCGATGCCGACCGCATCTGCTACCCGATCCCTGACACACTCTCCAACGAACCTTGGCAGAAGCGCCCCACCGCCCAGCTGCTGATGACCATGCACGAACTGGAAGGCGAGCCGTTCTTCGCCGACCCGCGCGAGGTCCTGCGCCAGGTCGTGAACAAGTTCACCGAGATGGGCCTGACGATCTGCGCAGCCTTCGAGCTCGAGTTCTATCTGATCGACCAGGAGAACGTGAACGGCCGTCCGCAGCCGCCGCGCTCGCCGATCTCCGGCAAACGTCCACAGTCGACCCAGGTGTACCTGATCGACGACCTGGACGAATACGCCGATTGCCTGCAGGACATCCTCGAAGGCGCCAAGGAGCAAGGCATTCCCGCCGACGCCATCGTCAAGGAAAGCGCCCCGGCCCAGTTCGAAGTCAACCTGCACCACGTCGCCGACCCACTCAAGGCCTGTGACTACGCCGTACTGCTCAAGCGCCTGATCAAGAACATCGCCTACGACCATGAGATGGACACCACCTTCATGGCCAAGCCCTATCCGGGCCAGGCGGGCAATGGCCTGCATGTACACATCTCCGTGCTGGACAAAGATGGCAACAACATCTTCACCAGCGAGGATCCCGAGCAGAACGCCGCGCTACGTCACGCTGTCGGCGGTGTGCTCGAGACCCTGCCCGCGTCCATGGCGTTCCTGTGCCCGAACGTCAACTCGTACCGTCGCTTCGGCGCACAGTTCTATGTGCCGAATGCGCCGAGCTGGGGCCTGGACAACCGTACCGTGGCCCTGCGCGTGCCAACCGGCTCGCCGGACGCCGTGCGTATCGAACACCGCGTAGCCGGTGCCGATGCCAACCCGTACCTGATGATGGCTGCCGTGTTGGCCGGTGTGCACCATGGCCTGACTAACAAGGTCGAGCCGGGCGAACCGATCGAAGGCAACTCGTACGAGCAGTTGGAGCAGAGCCTGCCGAACAACCTGCGCGATGCCCTGCGCGAGCTGGACGACAGTGAAATCCTGAACAAGTACATCGATCCGAAGTACATCGACATTTTCGTCGCGTGCAAGGAGAGCGAGCTGGAGGAGTTCGAGCACTCGATCTCCGACCTCGAGTACAACTGGTATCTGCATACCGTGTGAACGAAAACGCCGCCCCCAGGGGCGGCGTTTTCATTCAAGGACCGTGTCGCCTGCTTCGCGGGTAAACCCACTCCCACCAAAGCCATGCAGCCCTCGAAGGCAGCGGTGTGCCTGTGAGGTGAATGCTTGTCAGCACGGACTCAAAGCGACTTCTCGAAAATCTTCGAGTTACGCTGGTAGTTGTACAGCGATGCCCGCGCTGCCGGCAGCCGCTCCACACCACTGGGCACAAAGCCGCGCTCACGGAACCAATGCGCGGTACGGGTGGTGAGCACGAACAGGGTGCTCAACCCCTGCTGCCGCGCCCGGCTCTCGATCCGCTCCAGCAACTCGTCACCGCGCCCGCCATGGCGATATTCAGGGTTCACCGCCAGGCACGCCAGCTCCCCGGCCTCGGAATCGGCGATTGGATACAACGCCGCGCAGGCGATGATCATGCCCTCTCGTTCGACGACGCTGAACTGCTCGATCTCACGCTCCAGCACCTCGCGCGAGCGCCGCACCAGAATGCCCTGCTCTTCCAGCGGGCTGATCAGCTCCAGCAAACCACCCACATCATCGATGGTCGCCTCACGCACCACTTCGAACTGCTCTTGGGACACCAGCGTGCCACCACCACCGCGGGTGAAGAGTTCGGTCAGCAGCGCGCCGTCTTCGGCATAGCTGACGATATGGCTGCGTGCTACGCCGCCCTTGCAGGCCTCGGCGGCGGCATCCAGCAGTTCACCCTGATAGTCGCTGCCCAGGCGCAGCAGATGCGCGGGCACCTGTTGCGGTCGCAGTTCACGCACCAGCTTGCCATGCTCGTCCAGCAAGCCAGGTTCGGCACCGAACAGCAGCAGCTTGTCGGCGCCAAGCTCGATGGCGGCGCGGGTGGCCACGTCTTCGCATGCCAGGTTGAAGATCTCCCCAGTGGGCGAGTAGCCCAAGGGCGACAGCAACACGATGGAGCGCTCATCGAGCAAGCGGTTGATGCCCTTGCGGTCGATTCGCCGTACCTCGCCGGTGTGGTGATAGTCGACCCCTTCGAGCACCCCGATCGGCCGGGCAGTGACCAGGTTGCCCGAAGCCACCCGCAGGCGCGAGCCCTGCATCGGTGAGGCGGCGATATCCATCGACAGGCGCGCCTCGATGGCCAGGCGCAAGGCGCCGACGGCATCGATCACGCAGTCCAGGGTCGCCGCGTCGGTGACACGCATGCCGCGATGGTAATGAGGGGTCAGACCGCGCTCGGCCAGGCGACTTTCGATCTGCGGGCGCGAGCCATGGACCAGCACCAGCCGCACGCCAAGGCTGTGCAGCAGCACCAGGTCATGGACGATGTTGCCGAAGTTGGGGTGATCCACGCCATCGCCAGGAAGCATGACCACGAAGGTGCAATCGCGATGGGCGTTGATGTAGGGAGAAGCATGGCGAAGCCAGTTGACGTAATCGGGCATGACAGGGCCTGTGGATAAGTGAACGGAGAACGGCGAACAAACGGCGGCGTTCAAAATCATCGTCGGAACAGGCTTACGGTCACGCGCGGTCTCCTCTAGACAGGGACGAATCAGGTCAATGGACGTTTAGCTCAAGCAATAATGCCGGATCAATTCACGTAATAGACGCACGGTAGGCTCGATACGTGACATTTCAAGGTATTCGCCCGGCTGGTGGGCGCAGGCAATGTCGCCAGGGCCCAAGACGATGGTCTGGCAACCCAGTTGCTGAAGATAAGGCGCTTCGGTGCCAAAGGCCACTGCCTCGGCGCGATGGCCGGTCAGACGTTCGGCCAATTGCACCAGTTCGGTGTCGGCGGCCTGCTCGAACGGCGGCACTTCCGGGAACAGCGGCGCATAGTCGATGCGCACTTCGTGGCGCTCGGCAACCGGCAGCAGTTTTTCCCGGATCGCCGCGCGCAGTTGCTCGACATCCATACCTGGCAGCGGGCGCAGGTCGAACTCCAGGGCACATTGGCCGCAGATACGATTGGGGTTGTCACCCCCATGGATGCAGCCGAGGTTCATCGTGGGGGTCGGCACGCTGAACTGCGGGTTGCGGTAGGCCTGTTGCCATTGCTGGCGCAGCCCCATCAGCTCGCCCATCACCGCGTGCATCGCCTCCAGAGCACTGTGCCCAAGGCTTGGGTCCGACGAGTGGCCGCTGCGGCCGAGGATATCGATGCGGTCCATGAGAATGCCCTTGTGCATGCGGATCGGCCGCAGGCCCGTGGGCTCGCCGATCACCGCCGCACGCCCCAGGGGCTGGCCGGCCTCGGCCAGGGCGCGGGCGCCGGACATGGAGCTTTCCTCGTCGCAGGTCGCGAGAACCAGCAGTGGCTGTTTGAAGTCGTGCTCCAACAACGGCAGCACGGCCTCGATGACCAAGGCGAAGAAGCCTTTCATGTCACAACTGCCCAGGCCGACCCAGCGGCCATCGACTTCGGTCAGCTTCAGCGGATCGCTCGCCCACAGTTGCGGATCGTAAGGCACGGTATCGCTGTGCCCGGCCAAGACCAAGCCCCCGGGGCCCGTGCCACGGCTGGCCAGCAGGTTGAACTTACCGGGCGTTACCTGGCGGATCTCGCAGGCAAAACCCAGGTCGCCCAGCCAGCCGGCCAGCAGCTCGATGACCTGTCGGTTTGACTGATCCAATGCAGGCTGGGTGCAACTGACCGACGGTGCGGCGATCAGGGCGGCGAACTGGTCTCTCAGCGACGGCAAGGGCATAGGCGCTCTCCTCGGGCTCGAAGCCCATCATAGCAATGCATCCAGCCCCTGGAACAACCCAACAGCCAAGAGCCGACTCCTGTAGACTGCACGGCAACGATGCCCCCTCCTTCGAGCCTGCGATGCACAAAGAAACCGAACTCAAGCTCCGCGCCAGCCGCGAGACCCTTGCCGCCCTGCGCGAGCACCCCCTGCTGAAAAAGCGCAACAAGTCCGGCTGGCAGACTCGCGAGCTGCTCAACCAGTACTTCGACACCCCGGACCGCGACCTCGCGGCCGCGCGCGTCGCCCTGCGCCTGCGTCGTGACGGCGAGGTCATCATCCAGACCCTCAAGTGCCGCGGCCAGAGCGTGGCAGGCCTGTCCGAGCGCAACGAGCACGAGTGGCACCTGGACAAGGTCAAGCTGGACCTCAAGAAGCTCGACGACACCTGCTGGCCGGAACAACTGGCGGGGCTGGACAAAAAGACCATCAAGCCGCTATTCACCACCGATTTCACCCGCGAGTTCGCGGAGATCGCCTGGGGCCGTGGCAAGGCCAAAGTGGTGATCGAGGCCGCCCTGGACCAGGGCTTCGTCATCGCCGGCAAGCGCAAGGAAGAAATCTGCGAGCTGGAGCTCGAACTGCGCGAAGGCGCCCCCGAGGCACTGCTGGAGCTCGCCGCCGAACTGGCTGCCAGTCTGCCGCTGATGCCCTGCGACATCAGCAAGGCCGAACGTGGCTACCGCCTGCTCGAGCCCGACAGCTACGAGCTGAGCCTGCCCAGCACCGAGCTTGAAGCCGAAACCTCAGTGGACGACGCCTTCACGGCGCTGGCCTGGCAACTGTTGGGCAGCAGCCAGCGCCTGGCCGAGCAATACCGTCACAGCGGCCACTGGCGCCTGCTGCAGGACTGGGTGCAGTGCCTGGCCGAGCTGCGCGCCCTGGTCAGCACCCTGGGGCAGGCCGCACCGCGTGCCACCACCCGAGACCTGCGCATGCGCCTGGATGCGCTGCTGGAAGACTGGCGTCCGCTGGTACAGGCTGGCAATGACGACGAAGACGTCCGCCGCGCCGCCCCCGAGCAGTTCGGCGATGAACTCGAAGACACCCGCTGGGGCCAGTTCTCCCTGGAAACCTCGCGCTGGCTGCTGGCCCGCACCTGGACCGTCGATCGCGCCGGCCGGGGCGAGCGCCAGGGCAAGGCGCACCTGGCCAGCTGGCTGGTGCACCTGCTGGGCGAGGAAGGCCGCTCGCTGAAGCTGCCGCTGTATGCCCAGCGTCCGGAAGACCTTGCCGAGCAACTGCCACGCATCGAGCAATTGCTGGCCTGGCTGCACCATGCCCGCCACGTGCTCGAGGCGCCGCAGATGGATCGCCTGTATGGCGACCTGAAGAAACTGCATGAGCTGGCGGAACTGCCGATCAGCGATGAACTGCTAGAAGCGCGGATCGAGCAGGCTCGCGCCATCGATCAGAGCCGGGGCTGGAAGCATCTGCTCAAAGTCTGATAGCGCATCGTCTGCTTCGTGGATGAACCCGCTCCTACAGGAACTGCCGCAAAGCCTGAGGCCCGCGCCGTACCTGGAGCGGGTGCACCCGCAAACGCTTCACCCCGATAACGGCAAGCTGGTCGTGGACTTGATTTCGGACAAGGCCACGATCGAGTTGACCTCCTGAATCCCCGGCACGTTGGACAACTGCTCGAAGAAGAACCGTTCGTAGGCTTCGATGTCCGACGTGACGATGCGCAGCAAAAAATCCACCGACCCCATCAGCACATAACACTCCAATACCTGTGGAAAACCGCGGATCGCCTCAGTGAATTCGGTGAAGTTCGAACGCCCATGGGCGTTGAGCTTTACCTCGGCGAAGATCTGCGTGTTCAGGCCAACCTTCTTGCGGTCGAGCAAGGTCACCTGACCACGAATGATCCCCTCTTCCTTCAACCGCTGTATGCGTCGCCAGCACGGCGATTGCGACAGGCCAATACGCTCGGCGATCTGCGCGCTGGACAGCGAAGCATCTTCCTGCAATAGCTCCAGAATGCGGCGGTCGTAAGCGTCGAGCTCGCACTGCATTAACAATTCTCCATTATTTGGATTTTCGAATAGTTCTATCTGTCTATCCGGCAATTCGCTGGAATCATAGCGAAAAAATGCCCACGCAGACGTGCCAGAATTTCTGCCTCGACAATGGAGACCGGCATGAACGCACTTGAACGCCCCGAGCCCCCACAACGCACCGACACCTGGGCCGCCAGCGCCGCGCATTGCACCGCCCGCTTTCGCCTGCAGGCCGAGGCCGAGCCGGACAGTCTGTGTCGGGTACTCAACCTCTTCGCGTTGCAGTTCCTCACACCGCACCGTGTTCATGTGGAACAGAGAGACGATCTGCTGAACATCGAAGTGAACGTGGGCGGATTGAGCTGGCACCGCGCCGAAGTCATTGCGCAAAAGCTGCGCAACCTGGTGTGTATCGATCAAGTGAGCCTGGAAAACCTGCCTCGGATGGCCGAGGTGGCCGCACGCTGAGGGTCGCGAGCGAGCGTTGGCCACGCTCGGCGCTTGCGGAGCAAGATCCAGACACGTTTTACCCCACCTGTTTCATCCGATGCCGGCTAGCCTTCCCCGGGACCGATCCACCCTGGCAAGGAAGCCACCATGTACACCGACGATACCCACGCCCTCGATCTGAGCCGGCTGCTCGACGCCCTGCTCGCCGAACAGCACCTGGATGCCAGCGATACCTTACGCGTCCTCGAACAGGCCCATCGCCGCCCAGACCAGCATCCGCTGGAGATCATCGCCGGTCTGGGCCTCCAAGACCGTCGCCATCCCGACCGAAGCCTGGACCTGGACACCCTCTGCCAATGGCTGGCTACCCGGGCCGGCCAGCCATTCATGCGTATCGATCCATTGCAAGTCGACCTGCAGCAGGTCAGTAGCCTGATGTCGCCAGCCTTCGCCCAGCGCCACGGCATCCTCGCCGTGGCCGTGGATGACAGCGGCGTCACGGTGGCCAGCGCCCAGCCCTTCCAGTGCGAGTGGGAAGCCGACCTTGCCCGCAGCCTGGGCAAGCCGATCCGCCGTGTGATGGCCAGCCCGGTGCAGATTCGCCAGTTGGCCCAGACCTTCGTTCGCCTGGCCCACTCGGTCAACGGCGCACAGCGCCAGCAGACCACGGGCCTGGGCGAGCTGGAGCATCTGCTGGAACTTGGCCAGCGCCAGACCGAAGCCAACGCCGATGACGCCCACATCGTGCACATCGTCGACTGGCTGCTGCAGTACGCAATCGAACAGCGCGCCAGCGATATCCATCTCGAGCCGCGCCGTGAGCAGGGCCAGTTGCGCTACCGCATCGACGGCTTGCTGCATACCGTCTATGCGTTTCCCGCCGGCGTCATCCTGGCATTGGTCAGCCGCCTCAAGCATCTGGGGCGTATGGATGTCGCGGAAAAACGCCGCCCCCAGGATGGTCGCCTGAAAAGCCGTCAGCCGGGGGGAGGCGAGGTGGAGCTGCGGCTATCCACGTTGCCCACGCCCTTTGGTGAAAAGCTGGTGCTACGGCTGTTCGACTCCCAGCAGTCACACCAGGACTTTCGCCACCTGGGCCTGGAGGGCGACTTGCTACGCCAGTGGCAAGGGTTGCTGAACCATCGCCAAGGCATTGTCCTGGTCACAGGCCCCACGGGCTCGGGCAAAACCAGCACGCTTTACGCCAGCCTTCGACAACTGGCCACACCCCAGGTCAACCTGTGCACCATCGAAGACCCTATCGAGCGCCTGGAGCCTGCGTTCAACCAGCTGCAGGTCCAACCAAGCCTGGACCTGGGTTTTGCCGATGGCGTGCGCGCCCTGCTGCGCCAGGACCCAGACATCATCATGATCGGCGAGATACGCGATCGCGAAACAGCCCAGGTCGCGGTCCAGGCGGCGCTGACGGGGCACCTGGTGCTTTCCACCCTGCACACCGACGACACCTGCAGCGCGATCACCCGCTTGCAGGAGCTGGGTGTGGCGGACTACCTGATCAAGGCCACGCTGCTCGGCGTAATGGCCCAGCGTCTGGTGCGTACTTTTTGCTGCGAATGCCGAGGTGCGGCGGCCCTCGACGACCTGGCTTGTCGTGCATGCCGAGGGACGGGGTTTCTTGGGCGCACGGGGCTGTTCGAGCTGCTGGTCCCAAGCGAAGGCCTGCGCGCCAGCATCGGCCCCAACAGTGATCTGGCCGCACTGCGCCGGATGGCCCTGGCGGAAGGTTTGCAGGATCTACGTCATTGCGGGGAGGTGAAAATCAGCGCGGGGCAGACCTGTCTGGCAGAGGTGCTCAGGGTCTGCTCGTGAGCAAAAAACCCTTGTATTCAGGGAACTTGCGCCACCCCGACACGATCCAAACGGCCACTCCCACCACCCTCACCATTCGAGGTGAATGCACCATGCGTCTCAAAACCGCCATCGCAGCTGCCGCCCTGCTTTCGCTGCCTGTTGGCTCCGCCATGGCCGATACGTTCTGGCGTAACATCATGACTTCCGGCGCGACCACTGCGTCGAGCTACCTGACCTCTCGTGACCACAAGATGGTCGTGGCAGCCCAAGACGATGCCGGTAGCTTCGTCGCCAGCGAAGGCGCCATTCGCGGGCCGTACCTGGAAGCGGCGATCCGTAAGGTACGCGCCGACAACCCCGGCATGACCGCCACCGACATGGACCTGGCCAACGCGATCCTGGCCAAGAACGCCGTCGCCGAATAAACCGCAGGGACACGCCTACGGATCCATCACCGGGCCTATCATGGGCAACGGACCTGCTCCGGGGCGTCTTCTTCGCGGGTGAATCCGCTCCCACAGGGTCCGCGCTGGCTCTTGGGAGCGGGTTTACCCGCCAAATGTGCGGCTCAGAGCCTCAGGTTATATCTCCGTCAGCGATACGCCTCCACCGGCACGCACGAGCAGAACAGGTTCCTGTCCCCATACACGTTGTCGACCCGATTCACCGCAGGCCAGTACTTGTGCAGCCGCACGTGAGCACTCGGGGCTACGCCCTGCTCCACGCTGTAGGCCCGCGTCCAGGGCCCCAACACATCGGCGAGGGTATGCGGCGCATGCTTGAGCGGGTTGTCGTCTGCCGGCCAGTTGCCCTCCTTCACTTCATCGATCTCCGCCCGGATTGCCAGCATGGCTTCGACGAAACGGTCCAGCTCAGCCTTGGACTCGCTCTCGGTCGGTTCGACCATCAACGTGCCCGGCACTGGGAAAGACATGGTCGGCGCATGGAAGCCATAGTCCATCAGACGCTTGGCCACATCCTCCTCGGTAATGCCAGTCAGCGCCTTGAGCGGGCGCAAGTCGAGGATGCATTCGTGGGCCACACGCTCGTTGCGCCCCCGGTACAGCACCGGGAAAGCGCCGTCGAGCTGATGAGCCAGGTAGTTGGCCGACAGGATCGCCACCTCGCTGGCATCGGCCAATTGCGGCCCCATCATGGCGATGTACATCCAGCTGATCGGCAGGATGCTTGCGCTGCCCCAGGGCGCGGCGCTGACTGCACTGTTGTTCGGGTCGAGCCCCGGCACCGGCACCACCGGGTGGCTGGCAACGAACGCCTTGAGATGAGCACGTACCCCGATCGGCCCCATCCCAGGGCCCCCGCCGCCATGGGGAATGCAGAAGGTCTTGTGCAAGTTCATGTGCGAGACATCGGCACCGATGTCGGCCGGCCGCGTCAGGCCGACCTGGGCATTGAGGTTGGCGCCATCCATGTACACCTGCCCCCCGTGCTGGTGGATGACGTCGCAAATCTCACGAATGCCTTCTTCGTACACCCCATGGGTCGAGGGGTAGGTAATCATCAGGCAGGACAGTCTGTCGCCGGCCGTGCGCGCCTTGGTCTTCAGGTCATCCAGGTCGACGTTGCCCTCATCGTCGCAATCGACGATCACCACTTCCATGCCGGCCATCTGCGCCGACGCAGGGTTGGTGCCGTGAGCCGATGACGGAATGAGGCACAGGGTTCGCTGCGGCTGTCGACGGCTCTGGTGATAGCGAGTGATCGCCATGAGCCCTGCATATTCGCCTTGGGCGCCCGAGTTGGGCTGCATGCAGATAGCATCGAAGCCGGTGATGGCGCACAACCAACGTTCCAGCTCGTCGATCATGACCTTGTAGCCCTGGGCCTGCGCGGCCGGTACGAAGGGGTGCAGCGAGGCGAAGCCCGGCCAGGTGATGGGGATCATCTCGCTGGTGGCATTGAGTTTCATGGTGCACGACCCCAGAGGGATCATCGACTGGTTCAGCGCCAGGTCCTTGTTCTCCAGTTGCTTGAGGTAGCGCAGCATCTCGGTTTCGCTATGGTGCAGGTTGAACACCGGATGGGTGAGCAACGGCGTGCGCCGGACCAGGGCGCCCGGTATGCCTTCGGGCAGCGCCTGGGCGTCAAGCTCGGCGATACGCAGCCCATGGTCGACGCCCAGGAAGACATCGAACAGGCGCATCACCGTCGCCTCAGTACAGGTCTCGTCCAAGCTCACACCCAAATGCCCGCGGCCGAGAATGCGCAGGTTGATCCGCGCCTTCTCGGCACTTTCGATGATCGCTGCCTGGGTACCGCCGACATCGAGGGTGAGGGTATCGAAGAAATGCTGGTTCACCCGCTTGATGCCCTTGGCCTCCAGGCCAGCGGCGAGGACGAACGTCAGCCGGTGGACCCGCTGGGCGATGCGCCTCAGCCCTTCGGGGCCGTGGTACACGGCGTAGAACCCGGCAATGTTGGCCAGCAGCACTTGGGCAGTACAGATGTTGGAGTTGGCCTTTTCACGGCGAATGTGCTGCTCGCGGGTCTGCAAGGCCATGCGCAGGGCGGTGTTGCCGCGCGCATCGCGTGACACGCCGATGATGCGCCCCGGCATCGCCCGCTTGAACTCGTCGCGACAAGCGAAATAAGCGGCATGGGGGCCGCCATAGCCCATAGGCACGCCAAAGCGTTGGGTCGAGCCCAGTACCACATCGGCCCCTAGTTCACCGGGCGGGGTGAGCACCACCAGGCTGAGGATGTCCGCTGCGACGCAGGCCAGCGCATGCTGGCCATGCAGTTGGTCGATCAGCGGCCGCAGGTCGCGAACTTCTCCATGGGTGTCGGGATACTGCAACAAGGCGCCGAACACCTGATGTTTGCCCAGGTTGTCCAGCGAATCGACGATCAGCTCGAAGCCGAAGCCCTCGGCGCGAGTGCGCAGTACCGAGAGTGTTTGCGGATGACAGTGCTCATCGGCGAAGAAGATATTGCTCTTGCTCTTGGCCATCCGCTTGGCCAGGGCCATGGCTTCCGCCGCTGCCGTGGCCTCATCGAGCAATGAGGCATTGGCCAGGGCCAGGCCGGTCAGGTCGATCACCATTTGCTGGAAGTTCAGCAGCGCTTCCAGGCGCCCTTGGGCGATTTCCGGCTGGTAGGGCGTATAGGCGGTGTACCAGCCTGGGTTTTCCAGCACATTGCGCAGGATGACGGTGGGCGTGAGGGTCCCGTGGTAACCCATGCCGATCAGGCTGGTCCAGATCTGGTTCTGCTGCGCGTAGCCGGCCAGCTTGGCCAAGGCAGCCTGCTCGTCCAGGGCGGGCGGCAAGTCGAGCGGGCGGGCCAGGCGAATGCCTGGGGGCACGGTCTGTTCGATCAGTTCGGTGCGACTGGCGATGCCGAGGGCATCGAGCATGGCCTTCTGCTCCGAGGCATCAGGCCCCAGGTGACGACGCAGGAAGGGGTTGAACTCTTGCAGTTGACTCAAGGATGGCGACTGGGACATGGCGATCGTCTCTTCCTGGTCCAGGTCTCATGGAGACTTACAAGTCTAGGAAGGGATTGCCGATGCTGCGTGAAAACTTGCTTTACCCAGGGGTTTCGTAGCGGGCAAACCCGCCCCACAGGGTTCGGCTGGATCCTGTGGGAGGCGGGATACCCGTAGAAGACTTATTCGCCGATGGCCGCCTGGTAGCCAGCAGCGTCGAGCAGCTTTTCCAGGTCGGCCGGGTTGCTTGGCTTGAGCTTGAAGATCCAGGCGTCGTAGGGTTCTTCATTGAGCTGCTCAGGGCTGTCGGCCAGCGCTTCGTTGACCGCGATGACTTCACCGGCCACAGGGGCGTAGATGTCCGAAGCGGCCTTGACCGACTCGACCACACCCGCGGCGTCGCCTGCGGCAAACACCTTGCCCACTTCTGCCAGTTCGACGAACACCACATCACCCAAGGCTTGCTGGGCATGATCGCTGATACCGACGGTCACGCTGCCGTCTGCTTCCAGGCGCGCCCACTCGTGGCTTTCGGCAAAACGCAGTTCGGCGGGGATATTGCTCATCTGTTGTATTCCTCGATTGGCTCAGCGGTCAGCCCGCCGGTAATTGTTCAGATCAGAATCTTTCCATGGCGCACGAAGGTCGGTTTGACCACCCGCACCGGATACCACTTGCCACGAATCTCCACCTCGGCACGCTCACCCGTGGCCATGGGCACACGCGCCAAGGCGATGGATTTGCTCAGCGTAGGCGAGAAACTACCACTGGTGATCTCCCCTTCGCCAATCCCGGCTACCCGCACCACCTGATGGGCACGCAGTACGCCACGCTCCTCCAGCACCAGGCCGACCAGTTTCTCCTGCACGCCCTGCTCGATTTCCGCGAGCAGGCCCGAACGGCCGATGAAGTCGCGCTCGGCCGGTTCCCAGGCAATGCTCCAGCCCAGGTTGGAGGTCAGCGGCGTATGGCTTTCGTCGATGTCCTGGCCGTAGAGGTTCATGCCGGCTTCCAGGCGCAACGTGTCGCGCGCACCGAGGCCGCTGGGGGCGATGCCAGCACCGACGAGGTCGTTGAAGAAAGCGGGGGCCTGCTGGCCGGGGAAGATGATCTCCAGGCCGTCCTCGCCGGTATAGCCAGTCCGGGCGATGAACCAGTCACCTTCGGCGACGCCTTCGAAGGGGCGCAGTTCGCGGACCAGCGCGGCGCGCGAGGCACTGAGCAGTTGGGCGACTTTTTCGCGGGCATGCGGGCCCTGGATGGCGAGGATGGCAAGCTCGGAGCGCTCGACGAAATTGATGGCAAAGCCGGCACTCTGCGCCTGAAGCCAGGTCAGGACCTTGTCGCGGGTGGCGGCGTTGGCCACCAGGCGATAGCCGATTTCGGTGCGGTAGGCGATCAGGTCGTCGAGGACGCCACCGTCAGCGGCAAGCAGTGGGCTGTAAAGCGCCTTGCCAGGACTGCCCAGACGGGCCACATCGTTGGCCAGCAAACGCTGCAGCCAGGGCGTGGCTTGGTCACCGGCAACGTCAATGACAGTCATGTGGGATACATCGAAGACGCCGCAGTCACTGCGCACCTGATGGTGCTCCTCGACTTGCGAACCGTAGTGCAGGGGCATGTCCCAACCACCGAAATCGACCATCTTGGCGCCGAGCGCCAGGTGCAGGTCATACAGAGGCGTACGCTGTCCCATGGGTTTCTCCTTCCGGGCGTGGCGAGGCAGCGGCGATCGGCGACGTTGATTCGTCACCTGATCTTGTTCAGGACCCGCCGCAGCGAATGCCGCGCATTGTAGCCGCAAGGGCGAAGCCTGGCACCCTCAGTGATGATGCCCAGGTCGCCGGGCTGAGCGGCGGATCAGCCCGATGACTGGCAACAGGCCGACCAGCACCAGCGTCAGCGCTGGCAGCGACGCACGTGCCCATTCCCCTTCGCTGGTCATCTCGAACACCCTGACGGCGAGGGTGTCCCAGCCGAACGGTCGCATCAGCAGCGTCGCCGGCATCTCCTTGAGCACATCGACGAATACCAGCAGCGCCGCACTCAGGGCCCCTGGCACCAGCAACGGGAGATACACCTTGAAAAACAATCTCACGCCTCCGACCCCAAGACTGCGCGAAGCCTCCGGCAGTGACGGCCTGATGCGCTCCAGGCTGCTTTCCAACGGGCCATAGGCCACGGCCATGAAGCGCACCAGATAGGCCAGCAGCAAAGCCGAGAGGCTGCCCAGCAACAAGGGTTTTCCGGCGCCACCCATCCACCGGGACAGGGGTACTACCCACTGGTTGTCCAGATAGCTGAAGGCAAGCATGATCGACACGGCCAGCACCGAACCCGGCAGGGCATAGCCCAGGTTGGCCAACCCCACCCCGGCGCGAATGGCGCCTGTGGGCGACTGGCGCCGCGCAAAGGCCAGCAGCAAGGCCACGCTGACCGTGATCAAGGCGGCCATGGCACCCAGGTAGAGGGTGTGCAGGACGAGGCCGATGTACCGCTCGTCCAAGTCATGCCGGCCCCGCTGCCAGAACCACACCAGCAATTGCAGCAACGGGATGACGAAGGCACAGGCGAACACCAGCAGGCACCACGCGGTAGCGGCCAGCGCCTTGACGCCGTGCAGGTGATAGAGCGCCTGCCCTCGCGGCCGCTCGTTGCCATGGCGGGTCGCGCCGCGGGCCCGGCGCTCGCCGTACAGCACCAGTATCACCACCAGCAGCAACAGGCTGGCCAGTTGCGCCGCACTGGAAAGGCTGAAGAAGCCATACCAGGTCTTGTAGATAGCCGTGGTGAAGGTATCGAAGTTGAACACCGCAACAGCGCCGAAATCCGCCAGGGTCTCCATGAGAGCCAAGGCGATGCCCGCACCGATGGCGGGCCGGGCCATGGGCAGCGCCACACGCCAGAACGCCTGCAGCGGCGACAGTCCAAGCACGCGCGCCGCCTCCATCAACCCCTTGCCCTGGGCCAGGAAGGCGCTACGCGCCAGCAGGTAGACATAGGGGTAGAACACCAGCACCAGCACGGTGATCACACCGCCAGTAGAACGTACCCGTGGTAGTCGCAGAGGACCGAACACCTCGCGCAGGGCCGTTTGCACGGGGCCGGCGAAATCGAGCAGGCCGACGAAGACGAATGCCAGCACGTAGGCCGGGATGGCGAAGGGCAGCATCAGCGCCCAGTCCAGCCAGCGCCTACCGGGAAACTGGCAAAGGCTGGTCAGCCAGGCCAGGCTCACGCCCAGTAACGTCACGCCCGCCCCCACCCCCAGCACCAGCGTGAGCGTGTTGCCCAGCAAGCGGCTCATCTGGGTGTCGAGCAGGTGCGACCAGATCTGCATGTCGACCGACTGCCAGGACAGCACCAGGACGCTCAGGGGCAACAGCACCAAGGCGGCGACAAGAAAGACCGGGAGGTACCAGCGGCGTTGGGGGGTGTGGGGCAAGGCGAACGTCTCTGTGCTGATGGCGACCGCTGCGCGGTCATTCGCGGGTAAACCCGCCCCCACAGGGTTCGCAGCGGTGTTCCTGTGGGAGCGGGTTCACCCGCGAAAGGGCCTTGCAGGCCCTGAAGGATAAAGTCTGGGGCTTAGTTCCAGCCAGCCCGGTCCATCAAGCGAATGGCTTCGGCCTGGCGCTTGCCGGCCACTTCCACCGGGATGCTGTCGGCCTTGAAACTACCCCAGGCCGCGACTTCGTCGGAAGGCTTGACCTTCGGGTTGGCCGGGAACTCCTGGTTGATATCGGCGAACAGCTTCTGCGCCTCGACGCCAGTCATCCATTCGACCAGCTTCTTCGCCGCCTCCGGGTGCGGCGCGTGCTTGGTCAGGCCGATGCCCGACAGGTTGACGTGCACGCCACGGTCACCCTGGTTGGGCCAGAACAGCTTGACCGGCAGGTTGGGCTTTTCCTTGTGCAGGCGACCGTAATAGTAAGTGTTGACGATGCCCACATCACACTGGCCGGCCTCGATGGCCTGGAGCACGGCAGTGTCGTCGGAGAACACATCGGTGGACAGGTTGTTGACCCAACCCTTGATGATCTCCTCGGTCTTGGCCTCACCGTGGTTCTCGATCAGGGTGGCAGTGAGCGACTGGTTGTAGACCTTCTTGGCCGTGCGCAGGCACAGACGGCCTTCCCATTGCTTCTCGGCCAGGGCTTCGTAGGTGGTCAGTTCGTGGGGTTTGACCCGTTCGGTGGAATAGGCAATGGTACGCGCGCGCAGGCTCAGGCCTGTCCAGTCGTGGGACGAGGCGCGGTACTGGGAAGGGATGTTCTGGTCGATGACGTCCGACTTGATCGGTTGCAGGATGCCCATCTGCTCAGCCTGCCAGAGGTTGCCGGCATCGACGGTGAGTAGCAGGTCCGCCACGCCGTTCTCACCCTCGGCCTTGATGCGCTGCATCAGCGGGGCTTCCTTGTCGGTGATGAACTTGATCTTGACGCCGGTCTTGGCGGTGTAGGCATCGAATACCGGCTTGATCAACTCGTCGATGCGCGAGGAGTACACCACCACTTCATCCGCCGCCTGGGCGGTACCGCCAAACAGGGTCAGGGCCAGGGCGGCCAATAGGGGCTTGCGTGGCAACATCGGGGTCTTCCTCGCTGAGTTGAAAGGTGCAAATGGTAGTGAATCCCATTTTCCACCTCACCTGTGCAGACGTTACCGAATGTTGCCAGGGTCGTGATGTGCCCTCAGGCCTTGGCCAACTCCGGTAGATCCCCGGACAACCCCAGCGCCTGACGCACGAACAACGCCTTGGCCTCAGGCATCTGCTCCACCAGCTTCAGCCCGCTGTTGCGCAACCAGCGCAACGGCAGTGGATTAGCCTGGAACAAGCGCTCGAAGCCCTCCATCGCCGCCATCAACGCCAGGTTATGCGGCATGCGTCGACGCTCGAAGCGGCTCAACACCTTCACATCGGCCAGCCGTTCACCACGCTCACAGGCACGCTCCAGCTCCTCGGCCAGCACGGCGGCATCCAGAAAGCCCAGATTCACGCCCTGCCCGGCGAGCGGGTGGATGGTGTGTGCGGCATCCCCGATCAGCGCCAGCCCCTCGTCCACATAACGCTTGGCATGGCGCTGGCGCAGCGGCACGCAAACCCGCGGGTCGGCACTCAACACTTCACCTAGGCGCCCCTCGAAGGCACGGCCGAGCGCCTCGCAGAAGGCTGGATCGTCCAGGGCCATGAGCTTCTCGGCCTGCTCAGGCGTGGTCGACCAGACGATCGAGCACCAGGCCTGCTCGTCATCCTGCGACAGCGGCAGGAATGCCAGCGGCCCTTCGTCGGTGAAGCGCTGCCAGGCCGTGGCCCGGTGCGCCTCGCTGCAGCGCACGCTGGTGACGATGGCGTGGTGCAGGTAATCCCACTCACGGGTCGCACAACCGGTCAGCTTGCGTACCGCGGAGTTGGCGCCATCGGCGGCCACCACCAGCGGCGCACGCAGGGTCCGGCCATCGGCCAGAGTCAGTAGCCATTCATCGCCGGAGCGGCGCATCTGCTCCAGGCGAGCATTGGGCAGCAGGCCGACGTCACTGTCGTGCAGGCGCTCCAGCAGACCATCCTGCACTACCCGGTTTTCGACGATATGGCCGAGCACCTGGGCATGCACGCTGGCTGCCGAGAAGTGGATCTGCCCCGTACCGCTGCCATCCCAGACGTGCACGTCCGAGTATGGCGAAACACGCCGCGCGGCGATGCCCTCCCAGGCGCCCAGGCGCTCGAGGATGCGCTGGCTGGCCGCCGACAGGGCACTGACCCTGGGCTCGAACGCCCCCTGGGCATCGAAGGGTCTGACCGACAGCGGGCTGCCATCGAGCAGAAGAATTTCCAGGCCGCTGTGGCGCAAGGCCAACGCCAGGGCGCTGCCGACCATACCGGCACCGACAATCAATAGATCTGCGCGCATTTCCATGCCTTACGCCTGCCTCGCTTGCGGCTTGAGCCGCACATAAAGGGTTTTATCGACCCGCGCCACCAGCTCGCCGGCACCGTCGCGGATATCGACCTGCAAACGAGGCAGGTACTTCTTGCCGCTGGCGGTCTGCTGGCGAATGTCCTCCAACAACGCGTCATCGACATGGAACTCGGCGAACACCGGGCCTTTGCCGGGTGCGATGAAGTCGATGCTGGCGGCCTTGTCCCAGACGATGTACTCACGCCCGAGGCGCTCGATCAGCAACAACATGTAGAAAGGATCGACCATCGAATAGAGACTGCCGCCGAACTGGGTGCCGACATAGTTGCGGTTCCAGCGGGTGAGCTTCATGCGCACCCGGATGCTGCGCATGTCCGGGCTGATGTGCTGCACGCGGATACCGGCGCCCACGTAGGGCGGGTAAAGGTTGAGCAACCACCGCAGCATGCGGGCCTTGCGGGCGAGCCTGCGCGAATCGCTCATGCGCGGCCTCGCGGATCGGGACGTGTGCCCAGCCCCATGGCCTGACGGGCAAACCAGCGCTTGGCCGGCGGCAGCAGGTCCAGGCCGAGCAGCCCGAGGTTACGACTGGCCGCCAGCAAGGGCTGGCTGCTGCCGAACAAACGGGTGACCTGATCGGAGAAGCCAATGGTCATGGCCTGGTCCAACTGCTGGCGCTGATGGTAGGCCTGCAACGTGGCCAGATCACCAAGCGGCTGCGGCCCGGCCAGCAAGGCCTCGGCCAGCGACTGCACGTCACGCAGCGACAGGTTGAAGCCCTGCCCTGCGATCGGATGCAGGCTGTGGGCCGCGTTACCCAACACCACCAGATGCGGGCGCACCTGCTCCTGGGCTTCGATCAACGCAAGCGGATACAGATGGCGCCCCCCCACCTGGCGCAGGGCGCCCAGGCGGTAGCCGAACACGCCCTGCAGTTCACGCAGGAAGCTGCGCTCGTCGATCTCGGCCAGACGCTGGGCGTCCATCCCCTGCCGGGTCCAGACCAGCGCACAACGGTTCTCCGGCAGCGGCAGCAAGGCCATCGGTCCCTGCTCGGTGAAACGCTCGAAGGCCTGGCCGCGGTGGGCTTCACCCGGGGTGATGTTGGCGATCAGTGCGCTTTGCTCATAAGGGGTACGGCGGACATGAATGCCCAACTGTTCGCGCAAGCCCGAGCGGCCACCGTCGGCGAGCACCGCAAGGTCGCACTCAAGGCTGGTGTCGTCGTCCAACAGCAGGCGGTAGCCGCCGCCGATGGCCTGCATGGTCTTGACCTCGGCCGGGCAGCGCCAGCTCACCACATCGGCATCCAGGCTCTGCCACAGGCACTGGCCAAGCCAGGCGTTCTCCACGACATAGCCGAGCGCCGGCACGCCCTCCTCGATCGCATCCAGGCGGGTCGCGCCGAAGCGGCCTCGGTCGGAGACCTGGATCTGACTGATCGGCTCAGCGCGTTGGCTGATCACCTGCCACAGGCCTAGGTGCTCATAAATTTGCCGCGTGCCATAGGACAATGCCGAGGAGCGGGCATCATAGCTGGGCTGGAAGCTGTGTCCCGGGGCAAAGGGTTCGATCAGCATGATCTTCCAGCCCCGCGCCTTGGCACCGGCCTGCAGCGCCAAAGCCAGGCTGGCGCCAACCAGTCCACCCCCGATGATCGCCAGATTGACCCGGTTCATGCCGCGTCCTTGCGAGCATCAGCCATCAATGCCTCGATCTCGGAGACCGTACGCGGTACATCGGAGGTCAGAATCTCACAGCCTTGCTTGGTCACCACCACGTCGTCCTCGATCCTTACACCGATGCCGCGCCATTTCTTCGCGACGTTCTGGTTGTCGGCAGCAATGTAGATGCCCGGCTCGACGGTCAGCGCCATGCCCGGCTCGAGCACGCGCCACTGCCCCCCCACCTTGTAGTCACCCACATCGTGCACATCCATGCCCAGCCAGTGTCCGGCGCGGTGCATGTAGAACGCGCGGTGGGCCTCGCTGTCGATCAGCGCCTGCACATCACCCTTGAGCAGCCCCAGCTCCACCAGCCCTTCGGTGATGACCCGCACGGTCGCCTCATGGGCGTGGTTCCAGTGCTTGCCCGGGGCGATCTCGGCGAAAGCGGCGGCCTGGGCCTTGAGCACCAGCTCGTAGATGGCCTTCTGCTCCGGCGAGAAACGCCCGCTGACCGGGAAGGTACGGGTGATGTCGCTGGCGTAGCAGTCGATTTCGCAGCCGGCGTCGATCAGCACCAGGTCGCCATCCTTGAGCGGGGCGTCGTTCTGCTGGTAGTGCAGGATGCAGGCATTGCGCCCTGCCGCGACGATCGAGCCATAGGCAGGCATCTTCGCGCCGCCCTTGCGGAACACGTAGTCCAGCTCGGCTTCCAGGCTGTATTCGTGCAACCCGGCCCGGCACGCCTGCATGGCCCGTACATGAGCCTGCGCGGAAATCTTCGCAGCGGTGCGCATTACCTTCACTTCCGCCGCCGATTTATACAGACGCATGTCGTGCAGCAGGTGATCCAGGGCAACGAATTCGTTCGGAGGCTGGGCGCCAAGCCGCGCCTTGGAGCGGATCACGTTGATCCACTCCATCAGCCGGCGATCGAACTCAGGATTGCTGCCCATGGCGGTATAGACCCGGTCGCGACCTTCGATCAGGCCGGGCAGGATTTCGTCGATATCGGTGATGGGGAAGGCGTCGTCGGCGCCATAGTCGCGGATTGCCCCTTCCTGACCGGCACGTAGGCCATCCCACAGCTCGCGTTCAGGATTGCGCTCGCGGCAGAACAGCACGTACTCGCCATGCTCACGGCCGGGGATCAGGGCGATGACCGCCTCAGGCTCGGGGAAGCCGCTCAGGTACTGGAAGTCGCTGTCCTGGCGGTACACGTGCTCGACGTCGCGGTTGCGGATGGCAACCGCGGCCGCCGGCAGGATGGCGATGCTGTTGGGGACCATCTGCGCCATCAGCGCCTTGCGCCGACGGGCATATTCGGCCTTCGGAATATGGCTCATGGGCAGGACCCCCGGGGTATCAGTGCAGCGATGGCTTGGGTGCGGGCGCGGCGGGTTTGGCCAGCTCGGTGTACAGCAGCAGCGGGGCGACGCGCAGGTACTCCATGACCTCCATGTAGTCGCTCTCGCCGTCCTCGGACTCTTCGAGTGCGTCCTGGACCTGGGAAATGGCCACCAGGTCCTGCAGGACTTCCTTGGCTTCCTCGGAAAGCTCCTTGCCACCGGCATTGAGGCCGAAACCTGTGATGAAGCCCTGGCACCATTGGCCCAGGGCGGTGGCGCGTTCGGTCAGCGGGGCGTCGTCGCCCGGCAGCAGCAGGACGATGGCGATGTCCTCGCCAGTGAGTTCGGCCTTGACCATTTCCTGCAGGCCGAGCAATGCGGCGCGCACGGCGTCCACAGGCTCGTTCTCCAGCGCACCGGCGGCGTCGGCCAGCCAGGAATCGGCGTCGAAGCCCGCACCGGCGCAGCTGCGACCGATCAGCAGGCCGTGCAGTTCGGCCGGGGAGACAGGATGGCCATTGCTGGAAAGCAGCGTGGCGAAGGCGGTGTAGGGCGATTGGGTATTGGGCATGGGCAGCTAGGCGCCAGGCGGCGCAATGACTAGAATGAAGACCTTGTATCCTAGCACCGGCAGGCGCGCCAAGACCATCCGCACTGGCTGTACCGCCCCCGGAAGAGGCATGATCGCCAGGCAGTCAACGAGGGAGCGAATCGAGTGCAACCCATGCCAGAGAACGACCTGCAAGCACTGATGAGCCGATTCGAGTTGCTGATCGAGCGTGTCGAGCAACTAAAACGGCAAAATGCACTCCTACTAGCGCAGGAAAAATCCTGGCGCGAGGAGCGCGCCCACCTCATCGAAAAGAACGAGATCGCAAGGCGCAAGGTCGAGTCGATGATTTTACGCCTCAAGGCCCTGGAGCAAGACTCATGAGTTCAAGCAATAGCGTCACCGTCCAGATCCTCGACAAGGAATATTCGATCATCTGCCCGCCGGAAGAACGCAACAACCTGGTCAGCGCCGCACGCTACCTGGATGGCAAGATGCGCGAGATCCGCAGCAGCGGCAAGGTGATCGGCGCGGATCGCATCGCGGTCATGGCAGCCCTGAACATCACCCACGAGCTGCTGCACCGCCAGGAGCGTCCGGATGTCGCCGCAAGCGGCACCACACGTGAGCAAGTGCGAGACCTGCTGGAGCGGGTCGACCAAGCGTTGTCCGACGACGCGGATACCAAAATCGGCTGAGATTGGTATACTGGCGCCACTCCCTGGGGGATGCGCCAGTCGGTTATGTCCCTGAGCCGATACGCACAACCACGGGGGTTGCACGCTGGGGCCGGTGTGCATGTCCGCCCGACGGAAAGCCTTAACGCCCCCTGCAATCTCCACCTTGAACTTTCGGGTTCAAGGGCTACACCGATAGCGGTCTTATCGGGGAGCCTGAATTCTTTCTTGTCCGCCAGCCCTGGTGGGCAAATCTCCGGTCGCTAAGGCGGCCGGCACATCTGGGAACGCCTGTGCCATGACCGACACCGCGCCGCTCACCCGCCCTCAACTACGCCGCCTGCTGCGCAATGCCCGTCGCGCACTGACACCCGCCCAACAACGTCAAGCCTCCCTCGGCCTATACCGCCAGTTGGCCCAGCATCCGTTGTTCCGCCGTGCCCGGCACATTGCCTTGTACCTACCCAATGATGGCGAGATCGATCCGCGCCTGTTGCTGCGCGAGGCCCAGCGACGCGGCAAGCGCATCTATCTGCCGGTGCTGCATGCCTGGCCGCGTACGCGCATGGTGTTCCAGCGTTTCGAGCGCGGCGAGAAGCTACGCCCCAACCGCTTCCGCATCCCTGAACCTGTGGTCGAACGCAAACGCCAGCGGCCGATCTGGTCATTGGACCTGATCCTGCTGCCCCTGGTGGGGTTCGACGAAGTGGGGGGGCGCCTGGGCATGGGTGGCGGTTTCTATGACCGCAGCCTGGCCTACCAGGCACGCCGCAAGGCATGGAAAAAACCGCTGCTGCTGGGATTGGCCCATGAGTGCCAGAAGGTGGAGCGGTTGGCTCAGGCCAGTTGGGATGTTCCGCTCAAGGGGACGGTCTCGGACCGTGCCTGGTACCTGGCGCCGGCTTGAGCGGCGCCTGAGGCCAGATCAGCGCTGCGGCTGGGCGGGATCGACCGGCATCTGGTAGGCAGCGTCCACCTTGCGCTCAAGGAAATTCTGCGCATAACCGGTGGTGACGACACCCAGGCCAAAGATAAAGACCAGGATCCAGAGCAGGTCCGGTTTGCGTTGGTTCATTGATGATTGCCCCCCTAGGCAAACAGTCAGGCTCGGCAACCTTCTTGGTGCTGCCGGAGCGTCAAGCTTAAAATCGGCGCATTTTCCGACAACCTGAGTCGACACGCAAACGTTGACGCCAACCGACTGTCGGTTAAATGCGTCATGTTATTTCAAACTTTTTCAGGAGCCTCACCCATGGCCTATTGGCTGATGAAATCCGAGCCCGACGAACTCTCCATCGAAGCCCTGGCAGGCCTCGGACAGGCACGCTGGGATGGGGTGCGCAACTATCAGGCGCGTAATTTCCTGCGGGCCATGAGCGTGGGCGACGAGTTCTTCTTCTATCACTCCAGTTGCCCGCAGCCGGGCATTGCCGGCATCGCCCGCATTACCGCCGCAGCCTATCCCGACCCGACCGCATTAGACCCCGAGAGCCCCTATTACGACGCGAAGGCCAATGCCGAGAAAAACCCCTGGAGCGCCGTGGACGTGGCTCATGTGACGACCTTCCGCCAGGTGCTGGGCCTCGGGATGCTCAAACAGCAGGCCACGCTCGATGAGCTGGCGCTGGTGCAAAAAGGCAGTCGGTTGTCGGTGATGCCGGTCACTGCCGAGCAATGGGCAGCGATTTTAGCGCTGGCTGCCTGACAACCATCCAGAGGGCCGCGCGGCGGCCCTTCGGGGGTCTACCGGCGAAACATCACCTTTTGCAAAGTCACTGCACGATCAGGTTATTGAACAGCAAATCCTCGACGATGGGCTTGCCTTCCTCGGCCTCCATCACCTGCTGAACCTGCTTGAGCGCTTCTTGGCGCAGTTTTTCCTTGGCCTCGACATTGCTCATGTTTTCCACGCCCTGCTGGGTGAACAGTGCCACCAGCTGGTTGCGAATCAGCGGCTCATGGTGCTTGACCGCAGCGGCGGCGGCATCACCGGTGACGCGCAAGGCCACGTCGGCCTTGTACACCCGCAACTTAGGGCTGCCGTCGAGGGCATAGTTGCCGACGAAAGGTGGGCTAAGGCTGATGTAGGACACCTTGGGCTCTCCTTCCTTGGATTCTTCGGCCAGGGCCGCCGCCGGCAACAGCAAGGCCAGCATCATCAAGATCCACGCTTTCACGAATTCGCTCCTCAATACAGTTGGCGCCAGCTTACCCAGCACATCGCTCAAACCCAAGCCCGGGCTTATGCCGCCCCATAAGGGTGAGGCATGCTCGTTGACCCGACCTGCGCCGCTCCTACACTTATCGGCCAACGCACGCAAAGGAATAGCCCTGATGAAAGCAGTGTTGTGCAAAACCCTTGGCCCTGCGCAAAACCTGGTGCTGGAGGAAGTCGCAAGCCCGGTACCGAAAAAGAACGAGATCCTGCTGGACGTTCAGGCCGCGGGGGTCAATTTTCCCGACACCTTGATCATCGAAGGCAAGTACCAGTTCCAGCCACCGCTACCGTTCTCACCTGGTGGCGAAGCGGCGGGGGTGGTGGCAGCGGTCGGCGAGAAGGCCGGCGCCTTCACAGTCGGCGACCGGGTCATGGCGCTGACCGGCTGGGGCGCCTTCGCCGAGCAGGTCGCCGTGCCCTTCTACAACGTACTGCCGATTCCCGCATCGATGGACTTCGCCACCGCCGCAGCGTTCGGCATGACCTATGGCACCTCGATGCATGCCCTGCGCCAGCGGGGCCAGCTCAAGGCCGGCGAAACCCTGTTGGTGCTCGGCGCGTCCGGCGGTGTGGGGTTGGCCGCAGTGGAGATCGGCAAGGCCATGGGCGCCCGGGTGATCGCCGCGGCCAGCAGCGCCGAGAAGCTCGCCGTCGCCAGGGCCGCCGGCGCCGACGAGCTGATCGACTACGGCCAGGACAGTTTGAAGGATGAAATCAAGCGCCTGACCGGCGGCCAGGGCGTGGATGTGGTCTACGACCCGGTGGGTGGCGAACTGTTCGAGCAGGCCGTACGCGGTTTGGCCTGGAACGGCCGACTGCTGGTGGTGGGCTTTGCCAGCGGGACCATCCCGCAGTTGTCCGTGAACCTGGCACTGCTCAAGGGCGCCGCGGTGCTGGGCGTGTTCTGGGGTGCTTTCGCTCAGCGCCAGCCCGAGGACAACGCTGCCAACTTCCGCCAGCTGTTTGCCTGGCATGCCGAGGGCACGCTCAAGCCACTGGTGTCGCAGACCTACGCGCTGGCAGAGGCTGGAGTGGCCATCGAGCAGTTGGCGCAGCGAAAAGCCGTGGGCAAGTTGGTGGTGCTAACCCGATAAAAGATTACACCACCGGCTTTCCCTACACCTCACACAGGTTATGGCACCTGCGGAACCGTGCTTCCAGATTGCGATCAGGCATCTGATGACTGCGCAAGGCGTTAAGTGTCTGCTCGACGTAGTCCCGCGTACTGCCATAACGCCCCCTGGCACTGGCCAGGATCTGGCTGAGCAAGGAATCCGGCAGGTTGCCGGCATAGCACGGCAGATGCCGCTCCAGCACAAAGCCCAGGGCCTGCACCTTATTGCCGTCGCTCAACCGGCAATTGAGCCAGTGCGGCCGATAGGCCGGGTATGGCATCTCGCGTTGCCACAGGGCCATCAGCGAGTCATCCAGGTTGCGCTCGTCCAGGCGGTAGGCAAAACCACTGCACGAGCCTCCCCGGTCCAAGCCGAACACAAGCCCCGGGCAATCGGGCGTCCCACGGTGCTCGTGGGACCACAGATACAGGCCCCTGTGGTATCCGTGCACCCGCGCCCGCTGGCGCTCCACCGAATTGCATTCTGGTCGCCAGATCAGTGAGCCATAGGCGAACAGCCACACCGGCCCACCTTCATGGCGCGACATGGTCAATTTCATGGAGTGATGCAACTGCTCATCGGTCAACTGCTGACCGAAATCCAGCGAAGGAGGATATGTCACCTGCCACGACGAACTTTCAAGTGTCGACATCATGCTGCCGCCATTATTCCCCGTAAACTACCGAAGGCTGTCACTGTAAAAGTCGTGACGCCTCGCTGGAATTACCGTACGGCAGAAAGTGTCTTGAGTTCAAGCCAAAATTCTTGCGTGAGCCCAGTATTCATCTGCCTTTGCAGATAACCGACAGGTATTGTTCCGAGTATAGTGAAAGTTATTAACCACGGAGGCAACAATGTGCGCCTTATAATACGGGCGACACACTTCTGTTATTAAAAACGGCCCACCCTTGCGGTGAGCCGTGCTGTTTCAGGCCCGCGGTGCGTAGGCGAAAACATCGGCACGCATGCGATGCGCGTCCATGCCAGCCTCGACCAGCGCATCCAGGGTGGCATAAACCATGTTGGGCGAGCCGCTGGCGTAGACGTGGACTTGATTCAGGTCTGCGATGTCTTCGCAAACCGCTTCATGCAACAACCCGCAGCGCCCTTCCCAACCGCACAGATCACTCACCACCTTGTGCAGGAACAGGTTCGGCAAATGCGCCCACTCGGACCAGTGCTCTATCTGGTAGAAGTCCTCAGGCCGACGCACGCCCCAATACAGGTGAACCGGGTGCTTGAAGCCCTGGGCACGGCAATGCTCGATCAGGCTGTGCATCTGGCCCATGCCGGTACCAGCAGCGATCAGCACCAGCGGCCCGTCCGGCAATTCGGCCAGGTGCGCGTCACCGAACGGCAACTCGATACGGGCCACGCCATCGCGCTGCAGTTGGCTGATCAGTTGTCGCGCGCTGTTCTCCCGTACCAGCACATGCAGCTCCAGGTCACGTCCGCCATGGGGGGCCGATGCCAAGGAGAAAGCCGCCTTGTCGGCCCCTTCCCGCTCGATCATCAGGTACTGCCCGGCGTGATAGCGCGGCGGCTTGCCCGCAGGCGCGCGCAGGCGCACGCGCCAGACGTCGCCACCGACCTCGACGCACTCACTCAAGGTGCAAGCCAGCTTGCGCACCGGCAATTCACCCAGGGCCAGCACACCATCCCAGAGCACCACGCAGTCCTCCAGCGGCTCGGCGATGCAGGTGAACAGCTCGCCATGATCGCGAACCTCACCCTCCTGACGCACCCGCCCTTCCACCAGCAGCGCGGCGCAGACGTGGCAATTGCCGTTGCGACAGCTGTTGGGGCAGTCATAACCCAGACGTCGGGCCGCATCCAGAATCCGTTCTCCGGGCTCGACGGCCAGTACCGCTCCGGACGGCTGCAACGTTACCTGCATCAATCTATTCCCAACTGATCCCACAGCTCATCGATACGGCGGGTGACGGCCTCGTCCTTGACGATGGCACGTCCCCATTCGCGTGTAGTCTCGCCCGGCCACTTGTGCGTGGCGTCCAGGCCCATCTTCGACCCCAGGCCCGATACCGGCGACGCGAAGTCGAGGTAGTCGATCGGCGTGTTGTCGATCATCACCGTATCACGCTTGGGGTCCATGCGCGTGGTGATGGCCCAGATCACGTCGTTCCAGTCGCGGGCGTTGATGTCGTCGTCGGTGACAATAACGAACTTGGTGTACATGAACTGTCGCAGGAACGACCACACACCCAGCATCACGCGCTTGGCGTGCCCCGGATACTGCTTTTTCATGGTCACCACCGCCATGCGGTACGAGCAGCCTTCCGGCGGCAGATAGAAATCGACGATCTCGGGGAACTGCTTCTGCAGGATCGGCACGAACACTTCATTCAGCGCCACGCCCAGGATCGCCGGCTCATCCGGCGGACGACCGGTGTAGGTGCTGTGGTAGATCGGTTTTTGCCGATGGGTGATGCGCTCGACGGTGAAGACCGGGAAGCTGTCCACCTCGTTGTAGTAGCCAGTGTGATCGCCGTATGGCCCTTCCGGCGCCATTTCGCCTGGGTGGATGACCCCTTCGAGAATGATCTCGGCGGTGGCCGGCACCTGAAGGTCGCTGCCACGGCATTTGACCAGCTCGGTACGGTTGCCGCGCAGAAGTCCTGCGAAGGCGTATTCGGAAAGGGTGTCCGGCACGGGCGTCACGGCGCCGAGGATGGTCGCCGGATCCGCGCCCAGGGCGACAGCCACGGGGAATGGCTGACCGGGGTGCTTCTCGCACCATTCACGGTAGTCCAGGGCGCCGCCACGGTGGCTCAGCCAACGCATGATGACCTTGTTGCGGCCGATCAGCTGTTGACGGTAGATGCCGAGGTTCTGGCGATCCTTGTTGGGGCCGCGAGTGACGGTCAGGCCCCAGGTGATCAGCGGGGCCACATCGCCCGGCCAGCAATGCTGGATCGGCAGTTGGGTGAGGTCGACATCTTCGCCTTCGACCACGACCTCTTGGCACACCGCGTCCTTGACCACCTTGGGCGCCATGGACACGACTTTCTTGAAGATCGGCAGCTTGGACCAAGCGTCCTTGAGGCCTTTCGGCGGTTCGGGCTCCTTGAGGAAGGCCAGCAGCTTGCCGATTTCACGCAGCTCATCGACCGATTCGGCGCCCATGCCCATGGCCACGCGCTCCGGCGTCCCGAACAAGTTGCCCAGCACAGGCATGTCGAAGCCGGTGGGCTTTTCGAACAGCAGCGCCGGGCCCTTGGCGCGCAGGGTGCGGTCGCAGACTTCGGTCATTTCCAGGATGGGGGAGATCGGAACCTGGATGCGCTTGAGTTCACCGCGCTGTTCCAGGCCGCGGATGAAGTCGCGCAAGTCGCGATACTGCATGCAGGAGCCTCGTGTTGGCCGTATCGGTCGGGGTTGCAGAGTGTAGCGCCGTTCAAGGCTTTGTTGGGGGCAAAAATGACTTGGGGCCGCTTCGCGTCCCATCGCGGGACAAGCCCGCGCCTACAAGGATCACGTTGACCTCTGTAGGCGCGGGCTTGTCCCGCGATGGGCTGCGCAGCAGCCCCATTCACTACCCGTCGCGAAGACTTACTTACGCTTCATCGACAGGAAGAACTCATCGTTGGTCTTGGTTTGCTTGAGCTTGTCGACCAGGAACTCGATGGCGGCGACTTCGTCCATCGGGTGCAGCAGCTTGCGCAGGATCCACATGCGCTGCAGCTCGTCATCGGCGGTCAGCAGCTCTTCGCGACGGGTACCGGACTTGTTGATGTTGATGGCCGGGAACACACGCTTCTCGGCGATGCGGCGGTCCAGCGGCAGCTCCATGTTGCCGGTGCCCTTGAACTCTTCGTAGATCACTTCATCCATCTTCGAGCCGGTTTCGACCAGCGCGGTGGCGATGATGGTCAGCGAGCCGCCTTCCTCGATGTTACGGGCAGCACCGAAGAAACGCTTTGGCTTTTCCAGGGCGTGGGCGTCGACACCACCGGTCAGGACCTTGCCGGAGCTCGGGATCACGGTGTTGTAGGCACGCGCCAGACGGGTGATGGAGTCGAGCAGGATGACCACGTCCTTCTTGTGCTCGACCAGGCGCTTGGCCTTTTCGATGACCATCTCGGCGACCTGCACGTGACGGGTCGGCGGTTCGTCGAAAGTCGAGGCGACCACTTCGCCGCGCACGGTGCGCTGCATTTCGGTCACTTCTTCCGGGCGCTCGTCGATCAGCAGGACGATCAGGTGGCACTCGGGGTTGTTACGGGTGATGTTGGCCGCGATGTTCTGCAGCATGATGGTCTTGCCCGCTTTCGGCGGAGCGACGATCAGGCCGCGCTGGCCTTTACCGATCGGAGCGCACAGGTCGATGACTCGACCGGTAAGGTCTTCGGTGGAGCCGTTACCGGCTTCCATCTTGAGGCGCTCGTTCGGGAACAGCGGCGTCAGGTTCTCGAACAGGATCTTGTTCTTCGCGTTTTCCGGACGGTCGAAGTTGATGGTGTCGACTTTCAGCAGGGCGAAGTAACGCTCCCCTTCCTTCGGCGGACGGATCTTGCCGACGATGGTGTCACCGGTGCGCAGGTTGAAGCGACGGATCTGGCTGGGCGAGACGTAGATATCGTCAGGGCCGGCCAGGTAGGAGGCATCCGCCGAACGCAGGAAACCGAAACCATCCTGGAGAATCTCCAGCACGCCGTCACCCGAGATCTCTTCGCCGCTTTTCGCATGCTTCTTCAGCAGGGCGAAAATCACGTCCTGTTTGCGCGAACGGGCCATGTTTTCGATGCCCATCTGTTCGGCCATTTCCAAAAGATCGGTAATCGGCTTTTGCTTGAGTTCAGTCAGGTTCATAAGGGGAGTGACGTAATCATGTAAGAAGGGAGAATTAAGCGTTGGCTTAATGAGGCCGCGCCGCTAGATGGCGACAGGATCGCGTACTGATTCGAATTAGGGATGCTTCGGCGACGGCGTGCAGAGGGCACTGGAGAACAGTGCGAGGCCGAATGTAACACTTGCTTTTTTCGACGTCTAGGGGTTTTGACTCGGTAAATCGTGCCCTGCGCACGCAGGTTTCCCCCCGAAGGCGGCCGTAGGATCACCCGTAGATTCGCAGGTGAACCCGTTCCCGCAAGTCCTTGGGGACAAAAAAAAGCCCCGCATCAGCGGGGCCTTTTCGCATCACAGGTTGGCGTCGAGGAACGCGGCCAGCTGGGACTTGGACAGGGCGCCGACCTTGGTCGCCTCGACGTTGCCGTTCTTGAACAGCATCAGGGTCGGGATACCACGCACGCCGTGCTTGGCAGGGGTTTCCTGGTTTTCGTCGATGTTCAGCTTGGCGACGGTCAGCTTGCCTTCGTAGGTAGCCGCGATGTCGTCCAGGACCGGAGCGATCATCTTGCATGGGCCGCACCATTCAGCCCAGTAGTCGACCAGCACCGGGCCTTGAGCCTGCAGTACGTCGGCATCGAAGCTGGCGTCGGTGACGTGTTTGATTTTGTCGCTCATGGAAATCTCCAAGGTCGTAAGCAATAAAAAACGTTGCCCATCATAGCCGCACCTACGTCCTACAGGAAGTCGCGCACGATTGAGTGTAACTATAGTTGTGCAAGACGCCACGAATCGAAACTGTCACATAACTGTCATAGCATCGAGTGGCACATTGCCCTGCATCAATCCCGACTATTGTCATGCGTTGGCGCAAGCCAAGGATCATGGCAGGATTGCCGGGTTATCGACCGAGAACATCGAGATCATGCCGCATACCACCGCGAAGAACCTGTCTCTGATCGCCGCCATCGACCTTGGCTCCAACAGTTTTCACATGGTCGTGGCCAAAGCCCACCACAGTGAAATCCGCATTCTCGAGCGGCTCGGGGAAAAGGTGCAATTGGCCGCCGGCATCAGCGAGGAACGTCAGCTGAGCGAGGAAGCCATGCAGCGGGGCCTCGAATGCCTCAAGCGCTTCTCCCAACTGATCAACGGCATGCCCCAGGGCGCCGTGCGCATCGTCGGCACCAACGCCCTGCGTGAAGCACGCAACCGCAACGAATTCATCCTACGCGCCGAAGCCATCCTCGGCCATCCGGTCGAGGTCATCTCCGGCCGCGAGGAAGCGCGCCTGATCTACCTGGGTGTTTCCCACACGCTGGCCGACACCCCGGGTAAGCGCCTGGTCGCCGACATTGGCGGCGGCAGCACCGAATTCATCATCGGCCAGCGCTTCGAGCCGTTGCTGCGCGAGAGTCTGCAGATGGGCTGCGTCAGCTTCACCCAGCGCTATTTCCGCGATGGCAAGATCACCCCGGCACGCTATGCCCAGGCTTATACCGCCGCGCGTCTGGAGCTGATGAGCATCGAAAACGCCCTGCACCGTCTGACCTGGGATGAAGCCATCGGCTCGTCCGGCACCATCCGTGCCATCGGTGCGGCAATCAAAGCCAACGGCATGGGCAGCGGCGAAGTCAACGCCGAAGGCCTCGCGGCGCTCAAACGCAAGCTGTTCAAGCTCGGCGAGGTCGACAAGATCGACTTCGAAGGCGTCAAGCCGGACCGTCGGGCGATCTTCCCGGCAGGCCTGGCGATTCTCGAAGCGATCTTCGACGCCCTGGAGCTGCAACGCATGGACCACTGTGACGGTGCCTTGCGCGAGGGCGTGCTGTACGACCTGCTGGGCCGTCACCACCACGAGGACGTGCGCGAGCGCACCCTCAACTCGCTGATGGAGCGCTACCACGTCGACCAGGGCCAGGCGGCTCGGGTCGAACGCAAGGCGCTGCACGCCTTCGACCAAGTGGCCAAGGCCTGGGGCCTGGAAGAGGGCAACTGGCGGGATCTGCTGAGCTGGGCGGCGAAAGTGCACGAAGTGGGGTTGGACATCGCCCACTACCACTACCACAAGCACGGCGCCTACCTGATCGAACACTCCGACCTGGCCGGCTTCTCCCGCGAGGACCAGCAGATGCTGGCCCTGCTGGTTCGCGGCCACCGCCGCAATATTCCCAAGGACAAGTTCGCGGAGTTCGGCGACGAAGGCGTGCAGTTGATTCGTCTGTGCGTGCTGCTGCGCTTCGCCATCCTGTTCCACCACATTCGTGGCACTCAGCAGATGCCGAAGGTGGAGCTCAAGGCGGGCGAGGACAACCTGGAGGTGGTGTTCCCTCAGGGCTGGCTGGAAGAAAACCAGCTGACCCAGGCCGACTTCGCCAACGAGGCGCAGTGGCTGGCCCGGGTCAACTTCATCCTCAGCGTACGTTGAGGACCGGATTGCTCAGGCGCTCGAGCAGGGCAGCCTGGGCATTGCGCGGGTTCTGGTTGCCAGTCGGCGTGCTGCGCACGTAGCGGCCGTCCGATTGCAGGATCCACGCGTGGGTGTTGTCGGTGAGGTAGCCCTCGAGTTCCTTCTTGACCCGCAGCACCAGTTTCTTGCCCTCCACCGGGAAGCACGTCTCAACGCGCTTGTCGAGGTTGCGCTCCATCCAGTCGGCGCTAGACAGGAACATCTGCTCCTCGCCGCCATTGAGGAAGTAGAACACCCGCGTGTGCTCCAGGAAGCGGCCGATGATCGAGCGCACCTGGATATTGTGCGAAACCCCCGGAATACCTGGGCGCAGGCAGCACATGCCACGCACAACCAGGTCAATCCGCACGCCCGACTGGCTGGCTTTGTACAAGGCCTTGATGACCTTGGCGTCGGTCAGCGAGTTGAACTTGGCGATGATGTGCGCGGGTTTGCCTTCCAGGGCGAACTGGGTCTCCCGGGCAATCATGTCGAGCATGCCCTTCTTCAGGGTGAACGGCGCGTGCAGCAGCTTCTTCATGCGCAGCGTCTTGCCCATGCCAATCAGCTGGCTGAACAGCTTGCCGACGTCCTCGGTGAGCGCATCGTCGGACGTCAGCAGGCTGTAGTCGGTGTACAGGCGCGCGTTACCGGCGTGGTAGTTGCCTGTGCCCAGGTGGGCGTAGCGCACGATCTCGCCCTGCTCGCGACGCAGAATCAACATCATCTTGGCGTGGGTCTTGAAGCCGACCACACCATAGATCACCACTGCGCCCGCCGCCTGCAGGCGGCTGGCCATCTGCAAGTTGGACTCTTCGTCGAAGCGCGCACGCAACTCGATCACCGCCGTGACCTCCTTGCCGTTACGCGCCGCGTCCACCAGTGCGTCGACGATTTCGGAGTTGGCGCCGCTGCGGTAGAGGGTCTGGCGCACGGCGAGCACGTGCGGGTCCTTGGCGGCCTGGCGCAGCAGATCGACCACCGGCGTGAAGGACTCGAACGGGTGCATCAGCAGCACGTCCTGCTTGCCGATCACACTGAAGATGTTGTCGGCGTTCTGCAGGATCTTCGGAATCGCCGGGGTGAACGGGGTGTATTGCAGCTCAGGGTGGCTGTCCAGACCGGTGATGCTGAACAACCGGGTCAGGTTGACCGGGCCATTGACCTGATACAGCTCGCTCTCGCTCAGGCTGAACTGCTTGAGCAGGTAGTCCGACAGGTGTTTGGGGCAATTGTCGGCCACTTCCAGGCGCACGGCGTCACCGTAGCGGCGCGAGAACAGCTCGCCGCGCAGGGCCCGCGCCAGGTCTTCGACATCCTCGGAGTCCAGCGCCAGATCAGCGTTACGGGTCAGGCGGAACTGGTAGCAGCCCTTGACCTTCATGCCCTGGAACAGGTCATCGGCATGCGCATGGATCATCGAGGACAGGAATACGAAGTTATCCCCCGGGCCACCGACGTCTTCCGGCACACGGATCACCCGCGGCAACAGGCGCGGCGCCGGGATGATGGCCAGGCCTGAATCGCGGCCGAAGGCATCGACACCCTCGAGTTCGACGATGAAGTTCAGGCTCTTGTTGACCAGCAGAGGGAATGGGTGGGTCGGGTCCAGGCCGATCGGGGTGATGATCGGGGCGATTTCGTCGCGGAAGTAGCGACGCACCCAGGTCTTGAGCTTGGTCGTCCAGTGGCGGCGGCGAATGAAGCGGATCTGGTGTTTTTCCAGCTCCGGCAAAAGCACGTCGTTGAGGATCGCGTACTGGCGTTCTACCTCGCCGTGAACCAGCTCGCTGATGCGCGCCAGCGCCTGGTGCGGCTGCAGGCCGTCCGCACCGGCTTGCTCGCGGGCGAAGGTGATCTGCTTCTTCAGGCCCGCCACACGGATCTCGAAGAACTCGTCCAGGTTGCTGGAGAAGATCAGCAGGAACTTCAGGCGCTCGAGCAGTGGGTAGGATTCGTCCAGCGCCTGCTCCAGCACGCGGATATTGAATTGCAGCTGCGACAGCTCGCGATGAATGTACAGGCTGCTGTCGTCCAGGCTCGGAATGCTGATCGCCGGGGCTGGCGCGGGTGCGACGACTTCGACCACAGGCTCGGCTGCAGGCGCCAGGTCCGGTGGGGTCTGCACCATTTCTTCGGGAACCGCCTGGGCATCCTTGATCGCGACAGGTGTTAGCACTTCATTGTTCATCTGACGTTCCTGGAGGGCGTGACTGCCCTCTCGACAATTGAGCGGCGCGGGCAGCTAAAAGAGGTCAGGATGCCATCGGCGCCTGTCCGTTTGAAGCGGCGCCGGTCTTGCGCGGCTTCCAGCGGTACATCGAGGGTGAGGCTCCTGGTGGAAAACACATCCCGACGGTCGCTGCGCAGCCTGGCGAAAAGAGGGAGGAGGATGGGCGGGGCAACGCTCACGGCAGACTCCTGGGCCCGCGCACGCGGGCTGGCGCGACAGTTATAAACTGCCATTATGACGCGGGGATGACAGCATTGGGCAAGCCTTTGACCAGAGGCCAAAGCTACTCCCCCTGTAGGAAATGTTCACGTCGAGACACATTTGGACACTTTCCCGAATGCGCGCGAAGGGGTAGGCTGCGCGTTCATTTCGCCAGCACCCCAGAAAATGCTTCAACAATTCCTGCAGGATTTCGGCTACTTTGCCCTTTTTCTCGGCACGTTTTTTGAAGGCGAGACCATCCTGGTTCTTGCGGGCTTCCTTGCGTTCCGCGGATACATGGACATCAATCTGGTGGTGCTCACGGCCTTCTTCGGCAGTTATGCCGGCGACCAGCTGTGGTACTTCATGGGCCGCCGTCACGGTCGGGCCATCCTGGCGCGCAAACCGCGCTGGCAGGCGATGGGCGACCGGGCGCTAGATCACATCCGCCGCCACCCCGACATCTGGGTCTTGAGTTTTCGCTTCGTCTACGGCCTGCGCACGGTCATGCCCGTGGCTATCGGCCTGTCCGGCTACCCACCTCGGCGCTACCTGCTGCTCAACGGCATCGGCGCAGCGGTCTGGGCCCTGGCCCTCGGGGCGGCCGCCTACCATTTCGGCGCCATCCTCGAAGGCATGCTGGGCAACGTGAAGAAGTACGAACTATGGGTGCTCGGCGGTCTGCTGACGCTCGGCGGCCTGCTCTGGCTGCGTCGCCGCTTCCGTACCCTGCGTGCCGAGCGCAAGGCCGCTGCAGCGGGTCAGGCCCCAGAGGCTGACAACGCTGTATCCCAAGAGCAGGATCCAGACCAAGGGCGTGACCGCCCCTAAACCCACAGCACCGGCCAGGTACAGTGCCGGTGCATTCGATGCCAGTCGCGCCAGCTCCAGGCGCCTGGCCCAGGGTCGATTCTCAAGCGCGGCCCCCAGCACGAACAAACCAAACGCCATGACCGTCCAGCCCAGTACCAGCGCGGCAGCCGACACCTGTCCAGCCACTTGCATCAGGTAGCTGCCCAGGGCGACGTACACCGCGAACTGCGCCACGACGTATACCTGTAGCCCTCGGCCCAACGGAATCTCGAACTTGCTAAACCGCGCCAGGTCCGGCTTGGCCTGTGGATAACGTGCCGCGACGTCCGCCGGACGCCAGCCCGTAGGCATGAACCAGATGCGCAGCTTGTCCCACAGCGAATGGGTATGCCGGGCATCGTCCCAGAGCTGGGCGTAGAACTGCAGATTGGCCCACAGCGGGTTCCAGCTGGCCAGGGGTGTGGTCACGCCGAACACCACCGGCTCACGCGCGTCCTCTTCCTGGAACGTGCCGAACAGACGATCCCAGAGAATGAACACGCCCCCATAGTTGCGATCCAAATACAGAGGGTTTTGCGCATGGTGGACGCGATGGTTGGACGGCGTGATAAACACCCATTCGAGCCAGCCCAGCTTGGGAATGTGCCGGGTGTGCACCCAGAACTGGTAGAGCAGGTTGAGCGATGCCACGGTGATGAACACCAGCGGTGGCACACCGATCAGCGCCAGCGGCAGGTAGAAGATCCAGGAAAAGATAAAACCGCTGCTGGTCTGGCGCAGCGCGGTGGTGAGGTTGTACTCCTCGCTCTGGTGATGCACCGAATGGGCCGCCCACAGAATGTTGCGCTCATGCCCGAGGCGGTGCAGCCAGTAGTAGCACAGGTCGTACAGCACAAAGGCCAGCAGCCAGGTCCACCAGACGTCCCCCGGCAGGCGCGAGAATGCCAGGTATTCCCAGGCCAGGGCATAGCTCACCAGCCCTACCCCTTTGGTCAGCAGCCCTGTGCTGGTCGACAGCACGCCCGTGCTCAGGCTGTTGATCGCATCGGCCAACCGATAGTTGCGCTGACCCCGCACGCGGTCGGCGACCAGCTCCACGGCAATCAGTACGAAAAAGAACGGCACGGCCAGCAGAATCAGGTCCATGGACAAGCATCTCCGGGGTTATCCCAAAGATTAGGCCCCGTGTGTGGGAAACCCTATGGCGACATCTGCCAAACTAGAGGACATTTAGCGCCTCGACACTGGAGTAATGAGCATGACGAAAAAAGTTGCGGTGATTCTTTCCGGCTGTGGCGTCTACGACGGCGCCGAGATCCACGAAAGCGTGATCACGCTGCTGCGCCTCGACCAGCGCGGCGCCCAGGTGCAGTGCTTCGCGCCGAACATCGCCCAGATGCACGTGATCGATCACCTCACCGGCCAGCCCATGCCTGAGTCGCGCAACGTGCTGGTGGAGTCCGCACGCATCGCTCGCGGCCAGATCAAGGACATCCGCGAGGCCAAGGCCGAAGACTTCGATGCGCTGATCGTCCCGGGTGGCTTCGGTGCAGCGAAGAACCTGTCCAACTTTGCCGTCGAAGGCGCCAATTGCACCGTCAATCCAGATGTGCTGGCACTGGCCGAAGCCTTCGCCGAGGCCGGCAAGCCGGTGGGGCTGATCTGCATCTCCCCGGCACTGGCGGCGAAAATCTATGGCCCAGGCGTGGTCTGCACCATTGGTACCGACGCCGACACCAGTGCGGCGGTGGTGAAGATGGGTGGCACCCATGAAGAGTGCGATGTGCACGACATCGTCGAGGACACCCAACGCAAGTTGGTGACCACGCCAGCCTACATGCTGGCCACGTCCATCAGCGAGGCGGCCAGCGGTATCTACAAGCTGGTAGACCGAGTGCTGGAACTGACTCACGAGAACGACTGACCAATACAACCCCTGTGGGAGCTACTGTCTTCGCTCCCACAGAGTGGCCTTCGTCACACCTTCGACAGCCGGGTCAGAATCCGGTCCAGGGCATTGGCGAACGCCTGCTTCTCCCGCTCGCCATAAGGCGCCTGCCCTCCCCCGACCTGCCCTTGCTCGCGCAGCTCGGTGAACAGGTTGCGCACCGCCAGGCGCTCGCCCATGTTGCGCTCGTCGAACTCACGCCCACGGGGGTCGAGAGCGGCCACGCCCTTCTTGATCAGGCGGTCGGCCAACGGTACATCGCTGCAGATCACCAGCTCCCCCGGCACGGCGTTTTCCACCAGGTAGTCATCGGCCGCGTCCATGCCGCTGGGGACCACGATCAGCCGCACACAGGCGAACGCCGGCTTGATCTGGGCCTGGCCGGCCACCAGCACCACCTCGAACTTGCGCTTGAGGGCGAACTTGACGATCAGGTCCTTGGCCGCCTTGGGGCAGGCGTCGGCATCGATCCATACACGCATTGCAGGTGTTTCCTCGAAATCGTTGGGGAGGGCTTGGCCCTCCAATCGCGGCACAAGGCCGTTCCCACAGGTTCACAGTATGCCTGCAGGAGCGGTTTTCAGCTCGCCGCGGTCCGACGCTTCTCGGCCAGGCGCGAGCGCCCGTAGAGGAACATGATCGCCAGCAACGCCACGGCTTGCGCCCCCAGCGAGTAGGCATCGGCATGGATCCCCAGCCAGTCGAACTCGAAGAACGCCACTGGCCGCGTGCCCAGCACGCCCGCCTCCTGCAGCGCCTTGACGCCATGCCCGGCGAACACCACCGACAGGGCGCACAGCAAGGCAGCATTGATGCTGAAGAACAACGACAGCGGAAGCTTGGCCGAGCCGCGCAAGATCACCCAGGCCAATCCCACCAGCAGCACCAGCGCGGTTGCCCCGCCGGCCAGCACGGCGTTGTGGCCCGCGGGGCCGGCCTGCAGCCAGAGGGTTTCATAGAACAGAATCACTTCGAACAGCTCGCGGTACACCGAGAAAAATGCGAGCACCGCAAATCCGAATCGCCCGCCGCCGCTGACCAGGCTGCTCTTGATGTAGTCCTGCCAGGCCGCAGCGTGGCGGCGGTCGTGCATCCACACCCCCAGCCACAGCACCATGACCGCGGCGAACAACGCCGTGGAGCCTTCGAGCAGCTCGCGCTGGGCACCGCCCACATCGATCACGTAGGCGGCCAGCGCCCAGGTAGCGAAACCTGCGACCAGCGCCAGGCCCCAGCCAAGGTTGACGCTGCGCATTACCGACTGCTGGCCGGTATTACGCAAGAAGGCCAGGATCGCCGCCAGCACCAGGATTGCCTCGAGCCCTTCACGCAGCAGGATCAACAGGCCGGAAACGAAACTCAGCGACCAGCTCAACCCATCGCCGCCCAACAGTTTGGCGGCGCTGTCGAGCTTGGCCTTGGCCTCGGCCAGGCGCTGCGCGGCCTGGGCGACCGGCAGCCCGTCCTGCAGCGATTGGCGGTAGGCCATCAACGCTTTCTCGGTGTCCTTGCGCGCCAGTGTATCGATGTTGTCCAAGGAGCTTTCGACCAGCTCGAAGCCTTCCAGATAGGCTGCCACCGAGAGGTCATAGGCTTGGTCGTGGTCGCCTTCACGGTAGGCGGCCAGGCTCTTGTCCAGAGTGCTGGCGGTGTATTCGAGCAGTTGCGCAGGACCGCGCTTGACCTGCGGCGGCTGTGCCCGTTGGGCGCGGAAGGCGGACACAGCATCGGCGCCTTCGCTGGCAGCGACCTCGGCCGGGGTCTGGCGCGCCAGGTCGGCCAGGTTCCAGGTCTTGTCACCCTTGGCGGCCTGCGGATCGGCAGTGAGACTCGCCACGTAGGCGGCCACGTCCCAGCGCTGGCGTTCGTCGAGCTGGTCGGCGAACGACGGCATCTCGGTGCCTTCGATGCCCAGGCCCAGGGTGTTGTAAAGGTCGAACAGGCTCAGCTGATCGAGGCGTGCGACACTGCGCAGGTTGGCCGGTGGCGGTTCCAGCCCAAGGCCCGCCGGGCCATCGCCGGCACCGGTGTCACCGTGGCAGATGGCGCAGTTCTGTGCGTACAGCGCGGCGCCGCGAGCCGGATCTGGGGTGATGATCGGTGCCTGGGTGACCTCATAGGCCACTGCCAGCCGAGCCCCCAGTTGGCGGGCCTGCTTGGCGACGAGCGCCCCCTCCTGGCGTTGGTCGATAGCCTGGCGCAGCGCCTGCACCCCCTGCAGGAGGCCGTTGCGCTCTGGGTTGTCCGGCAGGGTCTTGAGCACCTCGGCCAGGACCGCGCTGAACTCCTGCTGCTCGCGGTATTCACCCGCATCCACTACCTTGCCGTCGCGCACGGTCGGCGGGTAATCGGCCCCGATGTAGTCGAGCAGGTGCAACGCCTTGGCAGCCTCGGCGGGAGATTCGGCCAGCGCCGGGGTGCTGCACAGGGCCAGTATCGGGCCGAGCAACAAGGCGGGCAGCCAGGCGAGCAGACGGGAAGGGGAAATCATGGCCACTCTCGCGGTAAATACGAAAGAGAACATTGTTCACTTCCAATCCCTTTCGCTCAAGGCTCGCGGGCGGATTTCATGAAAAATCTTGTGACAAAGTAGCGAGACGCAGGCTTCCGTCGGCCCTCAGGATCTTTGCGACGAATGGCCTGTCACGTGGGGATATTTGAAACCCCGTGAGGACGCCTTTCCTACCTGTAGCGGGCATTGACCCGCTACAGGCGTTGGCTCAGCTATCCACCGAATTCCTGAACCTGTTCATTCCGGTTTCCATGTCATTGATGATCGCTTTGGCGAAGGTACTGAGGATTCGCGCAGCACTGCCGGCAATGCGATCATTTTCCATTTCCGCCTCCACGGTCAGATGGCGGATACAACCCAGCAATACAGACAGCTCTTCGAACGCTCTATCGAAGGGAACATCAGGTTGCATGCGGAACAGGTCGAAGGTTTCGACGCCTGCCGTTGAAGGGGCTTTGCGATCGTAACTCATTTCATCACTCCTCACTGTCAGGCAGCGGTTTTCACATGCGTGTTCAGGGCCGTCATCATCTGGCAGAGCAGGCTGATGTTGACGCCCATGGCGTCATGCAACAGGCCGGATGGGTTGTTAGCGAAGAGGGTAGTTGTCTGGTCCAGGGTGATAAGCAGTTCGCGGAGCAGAGCGTGGCATTCGTCGATGCAGGGAGGGTCTGGGAGAATGATGGCGGGTGGTTCAAGCGAGAGCTGGAATGGGGGTGGCGGGTCGGGGACGATCTTTTTCATGGCGAAGCTCCTAATGTACTCAAGGAACTGCCGTCCGCCTCGTCTCACGGATTTGGGTGGCAGTCGTGCGCAGGGTGAGACCCGGGACATTAGGCAAACCCGGCCAGGCGAAGCCCGCCCGCGCACGACCGCCATAAAGCGATGCTGGCTAATGTCTCCTGGGTGTCTCACGCCCAATCACCCGAACAGGTGACTCGAAAACGTTATCCTTGAGGCATTTCCCTCACAACACTGAAGCGTCTGCAACGCGTGTAGGATAGGTCCGAAGCGAGACTAAATTGTAGCGACTGGCCACAGAATCAGAAATTTCCGACAGGTCATCATCTTGATCCTTTGCGCCTAAGCCCTTGGAGACATTTCCGTTTACTCAACGGACGATTCGTACCGAGAGTAACCTCATGCCACCTGTCACCTAATCTCTATCATGGATGTGGTAACAAACCCTACGGATCATAGGAGCCAGCTGGAAGCAACAAACGCTGAGCACTAGCTGCCCAGGATCGATTTCCATGATGCATAATACGGCTTTCAACTGGCTTGCTCTCATCGTCCCTAGGGCCCTTGAAGCCCCACTTTTCCGAAGAATCATTGCTTGCAAGGTCATCCAGGAAAGAAATCAAAATGAGTACTGGTCAAAAAAAACTAGACCTCTGTCAGCATTCCGCCGTCGCGCGCCTTTTCTCTCCAACGATAATTCGTGAGCTAGCGACCAAGGGACGGTCTCCGCTTTTCTCCAAGCTCCTACTAGAGAGCCGGCTGCTAGACAGCCTTGACAGCAGAATTTCTGTCGGAGCAGCTTTCGACATGGCTTTTTCTTACTTAAAGAAGAAAGCCTACCGAACTGAGTATACATACAAAGCAGCGATAGCCAATAAGCTTTTACTTGGACGCCACTCACTGAACACAGCCTCACTTATATCTGAGTTCCGCATCGAGAACTGCAAGGCTGACATCGCCATATTCAACGGCACCTCCACGGCTTATGAAATAAAATCCGAAAGAGATAAATTGCAACGACTTAACAGACAGTTAAGCTCTTACGAGAAAATGTTTGCAAAGATTTATGTGGTTATAGGGCAAAACCACATAGACGAAATTCTAAAAATCACCCCCCAGAACACAGGAATCCTAGTACTGAACGACAGGCACTCAATATCAACTATCAGGGAAGCCAGCGAGTGCCCAGAGAAAATTTGCCCTATAACCATTTGCAGTGCTTTACAAGCAAAAGAACGGATTCAGCTTCTTGAAGATTTCGGTATAAAACCGCCAGATGTCCCAAATACAGAAATGTACAGGGCTACAGCAAACCTCTTTAGCCAACTCGACCCGAAAGATGTTCACGACAGGATGGTCAAAGTAATCAGAGAGTCCAGAAAGTCTAGTGAATTAATAGATTTCATCCCTAAGGTACCGAAATCTCTCACCGCCGCAGTTCTAGCAGCCCCACCGAAAGAAAAGGACCGCCCACAATTCATGGGGGCAATTAATACACCAGTCATGGAGGCCCTATACTGGGCTTGATAGAATGTATCACCCATATTTCCGAGGAAAACAGTTTGATCTATTAGCCGTTCGCGAATGCGCAAAAATTTTCGCAGACAGTAAATTCACTCCGATAATAGAGCCTGTTAGAGAGTCTCTCAGCGGACTTATGCGCGCGATCGGAGAACTCAGCGAGTATGAGGCATCAGCGGTATTAATAGCCAATCCACGCTATGGTGACCATACAGAAAAAACCGACGCACTCCAGGAGCTCATCGAGGAAGACCTTAAGAGCCATGACAACATTTCAATTGGGATCTTACTAACAGAAAGCATTAACACCTGGAATGCCATTTCACTTGCGGAAAAATATAAAAACAGAAAATTAGTTTTTATACATGCCGACTTCCAAGAAGCAAAGGACCTTTCTGCGGCAATATCGACTGAACAAATTGAGGCCAGTCACATATTTTTTGAAAGCCACTGTGGAAAGCTCTATCGACGCTATTTCGATAGCCCGGATAGAGTTCTTCTTCGAGATGGCTTTAAGCGGCAAGCTAATAGCAAATACCCTGACACTGAGCCTTTCTCCGACCTTCATGTGACTTTCTTAGAGGAAGGCATGAGTGGGTTTGGTGACTTCCTAATTGTAGGTGATGAGTACTCAGAGGGTGGCGGCCCTGCCTACGCCGTAGCGATCCATCTGACCTATATTGATGACTCCATGGACGACACCATGTACGTACATCACTTTAAGTCAGATAGGCAAAACACACCCACAGACCCAGCCGGAAAATTTTATGAGGCCGTTACAAAATTAGCAGCCGCCGTGGAAGCAAAAGACTCGAAAATATATCGAAGCACTGCCGTCGAAGAATTCCTTAAACTTCACAAAAGCGGACACTTCCCTGGCTTAGGGTATGTAAAAAAACTCTCAATGAAGCACCACATAGAAACTTTGGCAGAGTATTTTCGAGGCTAAACCATATGCCAATGTGCTGCGCATCTTGCTTCCAAGACAAACAACTCACCAGCGAAATCAAAGCAAGATCAAAAGAAACAGGCAACTGTTATTTTTGCAACACTCAAAATACCAAACTCATAGACCCTATCGAGCTCCGCGAATTTTTCGAACTACTACAGGGGCTATATATAAACACAGAAACCAATGGCCGAAGCCTCGCCGACTGGTTCAAAACCGACTGGAAAATATTTGACAACCTTACATCACTACAAGCAAAAGAGCTTCTTGGCGAAATATATGACGATGCCAACTTGCTGCGAAAATCCTTTACACCGATAACTAATTCCACCCCACAAAATCTTGATATTTGGACGCGCCTGAGAGCGGAGCTTATGGAAGAAAACAGATTCTTCCCCAAGGATACCATCAGCCGCGATCGCATAAGATACCTAGCCGAACAGTTAATTCTTGAAAATGAAAGCCTTCCTCCTATCTGGTATCGCGCAAGGATCCAGGATAGCGACATACCTTATCCCATCGAAAAAATGGGAGCGCCACCAAAAGATAAAGCGAGCCACGGTCGAGCCAATCCTGTAGGCATATCCTATCTTTATATGGCCTCGGAATTGAATACTGCAATATCAGAAATAAGACCTCATACAGGCGAACGGATAACCATTGCAGAATTCGAAATCACAGAAAGAGTCAAGTTGGCCGACCTTCGAGACCCCAGAAAACTTGTAACTCCATTTATATGCGACAGCGAGTCTCAGCTTATTGAGTTACGTGGAGACATAGCTTTTTTAGAAAGGCTCGGTGAAGAGCTAGCAAGACCCGTACTCCCAAGGTCAGCCGCGATAGATTACATCCCCAGCCAATACTTATGCGAACTAATTAAAAACATAGGCTTCGACGGAGTTATCTACAAGAGCTCCATTGGAAGTGAAATAAACGTTGCTTTATTTTATCCACAGAAGGCTCAGGCAAAAAAAACGTCCATGCATTATGTTTCTCGCGTTAAAGTTGAAGCCAATATCGTTGAGTGACTTTGGAAGCAATGTCTATGGATATCGGGACCCTGTGTCGCTCTCCTTCCAACCACCACCCAGCGCCAGGAATACCCCGATCTGCCCCATGGCCACCTGGGTATTGGCAGCCGCCAGCTGTGCGCGCACATCGGTATAGGTGCGGGTTGCCTGCAAATCCGCCAGGAACGACTCGCGTCCCACCTGGTAGCGCAGGTGCGTCTGGTCCGCCGACTCCTTCGCAGAGCGCTCGGCATCGGCCAGGGCATCGCGGCGGTCCAGCAGGGCGCTGTATTGGGCCAGGCGGGTCTGGGTCTCACGGATGGCATTGAGCACCACACCGTCGAAATGCGCCAACGCCGCCTGGGTCGAGGCTTCGGCCATGCGGATGCGTGCTCGCGTGCCGTTGGTGGGGATGCTCCAGCTGATCTGCGGGCCGAAGCCCCAGCGGTTGGTCGAGGGCTCGCCGAGGTTTTCCAGGATACCGATGGTGCCGACCTGAGCCCCGATGCTGATGTCCGGGTACAGCGCCCCGGTGGCCACGCCAATGGTGGCAGTAGCGGCAGCCAGCTGGCGTTCGGCCTGGCGTACATCGGGGCGGCGCTTGAGCAACGCCGCACCATCGCCCACCGGAATCAGCTGGGCAATGTGCGGAAGCTCCGCGCAGTCGGCGGTGCCCGCCGGGAGTTGCTCGACCGGCTTGGCCAGCAAGGCCGCCAGGGTGTACAGGCCGGTCTCACGTTCGGCCTTGAAGCGTGGCAGCTCGGCGCGCAAGGACTTGAACTGGGTCTGCGAACGGGTGACCTGGGTTTCATCCCCGCGGCCTGCATCGCGCAGGCGCTGGTTCAGTTGCACGCTCTGCTCCTGCAGGTCGAGAGACTCGCGGGCGATGTGGTATTCCTCGTTGGCCGAGCACACCTGGGTGTAGGCCTTGACCACATCAGCCACCAGGGTGATGCGCGCGGTATCCGCAGCAGCCTGCACCGCGTCAGCATTGGCTTTGGCGGCCTCGGTGCCGCGCTTGAAGGTACCCCACAGGTCGAACTGGTAGCTCGCGCTGATGATCGCCTCGCCGATGTTGGCCACCGGCACTTTCTCCGGCAACAGGAAGGCTTCGCCGGACTCCTGCAACCGCTGGGCGCCGAGCTTGATCCCACCGTTGAAGCCCCCCTGGGACTCGGCCACCTCCACCTGGGCCCGCGCCTTGGCGATGTTGGCCGCCGCGACGCGCAGCTCGGTGTTGGCCGCCAGGGCCTGGCGCACCAGTTCGTTCAAGCGCTGATCCTGGTACAGCTGCCACCAGTCGTCTGGTACCGGCGCCGATACCACGCTGTCGGCATCCTGGCGCAACGGGCCGTTGAGGTCGCTGCGCTGCACGGCGGCGTCCTTGGGGACTTCGTAGTCCGGGCCGACCATCATGCAGGCGCCCAGGGAGAGGCAAAGCCCTGCCAGGATCAGCGGTTTCATGGCCGTTGCCCCTCGATGATCGACACCGTGGCAGTGCGCCCGGCGATCATGCGGAAGTCCTCAGGCACATCATCGAAGGCGATCCGCACCGGGATCCGCTGGGCCAGCCGCACCCAGCTGAAGGCCGGGTTGACGTTGGGCAACAGGTTGGCGCCGCTGCTGCGGTCCCGGTCTTCGATACCTGCGGCCAGGCTCTGCACATGGCCACGCAGGCGGGTGCTGTCGCCCATCACGCGGATGTCGACAGCATCACCGATATGGATACCGCTAAGCTTGGTTTCCTCGAAATAGCCATCGACGTGGTACGAGGCGCTGTCGACCACCGACAGCACGGGGCGGCCGGCGGTGACGAATTCGTGGGCGCGCGGCGCGCGGTCATTGAGGTAGCCGTCCACCGGGCTGCGCACCACCGAACGGTCGAGATTGAGCTGGGCGGTGTCCACCGCCACCTGGGCCTCGCTGACCGCCGAACGGGCGCGTGCCTCGCGGGACTGGCTCTCTTCCAACTGTTCGGCCGCCACCAGGTTGCCCAACTTACGGTTGCGCTGCGCCTCACGGGAGGCCTGGGCCAGGGTTTCCTGACGCTCGGCCAGGGTCGCCTTGGCCTGGCGCAAGGCCAGGGTGAAGCGGTCCTGGTCGATGGTGAACAGCACGTCGCCGCGCTTGATCATCTGGTTGTCGCGCACTTCGACCTTTTGGATCAGCCCGGAGACATCCGGGGCGATCTGGATCACGTCGGCACGAATGTGGCCATCGCGCGTCCAGGGGGCGAACATGTAGTACACGACCATCTGCCAGACCAGCACGGCCGCGAAGGTCACCACCAGCAATGTCAGGACCACTCGGCCCAAGGTCAACAACGGTTTTTTCATGGCAGCATCAGGTTTCGGCAAAAGTGGTCCACCGTGCCAAGCAGCACGGCGTAAAGGGCAACGTTGAACAACGCCCGGTGCCAGACCAGGCGGTAGAACCCAAGGCGTACCAGCACGGTATGCACGCCCAGGAACAACAGATAGGTGAAGACCATCATCACCAACAGCGTGGGCAGGAACACCCCGCTGATATCCAGATCACCGATCACAGGGGCGCTCCATCGATGCCCGGGGGCAATTGCGGTTGGTCGGCAGGTTCGAGCATCACTTCGACGCCAGGCAATAGCGCCAGACGCAAGCCGCTCAGGGCGTGCAGCAGGTGCAGCCGGGCGTCGCCACGGTCGTTGTCGTGGGCGTCCAGGGCCAGCGCCTGGCGGGCGCGCTCCATGTTGCGCAGCAATGCCGCCGGGGCGTGCAGGCGCTCTTTGGCGCGCAGGCACTGGGCGTAGTGAGCACCCACCTCTTCCACCACGGTCTGCAGACGCTCACGCGGCGCCTGGCCGACCCGCGGCATGTAGGCCAGCAAGTCCAGCAGGTTGAGGCCCACGCGCAGGTCGCGCAGCGCCACGCCACTGTCCTGACCGGTCTGGGCCAGGCGTGGCAGGTGCTGCATCAGGCGGTCGAGCATCTGCACGCCGACATGGCGATGCTCGGCCAGGGTCGCGGGCTGGGTCATCTCGACAATATCCTGCCAGCTGAAGCGGGTCAGGCGCTTGGCCGCGAGCTCCACTCCAAAGGGGCGCAGCAGCAAGGTCCAGATGAAGGCGAACAGCAGGCCAACAGGGCCTGCCATGTTGGCGTTGATGAAGGTCAGGAAGTCGGCGTCGTAAGCGCCCTGGATGCTGATGAAGGTGGCGGTGTTGACGATGGTCAGCAAGGTGCCTAGGTAGAAGCGCGGCTGCACGGTCAAGGTGCCCACACAGATGAACGGCACGGCGAAGGCCAGCACCAGCATCGGGAAGTCGTGCAGGTTGGGCAGTACCAGGAACAAATAGACGCTGGAGAAGATCACCGACATCAGCGTCCAGAAGAAGAATCGGTAGATCTGTGGTGCCGGATCGTCCATGGCGGCAAAGAAACTGCAAGCCACCGCGGCGAGGATTACCGCGCTGCCACCATCGTTCCAGCCGAGCAAAATCCAAAGGCCACTGGCAACGATGATCGCGGTGACCGTGGAAAACACCGAGTAGAGCATCAGGCCACGGTCGAAGAACGGCGTCAGCCGGCCCAGACGCCAGTGACGGTACACCGCGCGCCAGGGCATGGCGTCATCCTTGCGCAGGGCATGCTGCAGGGCGCAGCAGTCCTGCCAGAGGTCGATCCATTCGCTCAGTCGGTAAAGTGCGTTGGAGAGCAGCAATGCCTGGCGTTGGTCCAGTGCGGCAGCGCTGGGTTGCAGGCGCTCAAGCTGTTCGTGCAGGGCTGTCCAGCGCGCCAACGAGGCGTCCTTGGCGGTGCCTTCAAGCCAGGCGCGAGCCTCGGCCAGCAGCGGCTGGAGTTGGGCGAACTGGGTCGGGGCGCGATTTTCCAACGCGATCAACGCATCGTCCAAGGCATCTATCACCGGCAATAGGTGGATCATCCGTCCGCGCAGTTCTCGGGCGTTCTTCAGGGTGTGAGGCCCGGTGCCTTCATGGCCGAGCTGGCCGATCATCATCTCCAGACCATTGAAGGTGGCGACCATCGAAGCACGCATGCCAGCGACCTTGTCGGCGGCGACTTCACGGGCCAGGTAGGTGTCGCTGTAGTGAATCGCCTCGTTGAACCAGTTGTTGGCCGAGCCGAGCACCACCGGTGCCAGACGGCGCGGCCAGAAAATCGCGCCGACCACCGCTGCGCAGACGATGCCCAGGCAGATCTCCTGGGCCCGTGACGAGGCCACATCGAACACCGCCAGCGGGTTGTCGACCACCGCCAGGGCGATCATCGGCAGGGTATAGCCGGCGAGCATCAGCACATAGTTGTTGGCCGTGCGCAGGTTCAGCGACAGGAACAACAGCGTGCCGGTCCACAAGGCGATGGCGACAGCCAGCAGCGCAGGCGATTGCACCAGCGGCGGCACCAGCAACACCGCCCCCCCGGCGCCCAACAGCGTGCCCAGGGCGCGATACAGCGCCTTGGAGCTGGTTGGCCCGACGAAAGGGCTGGAGACGATGTACACCGTGGCCATGGCCCAGTAGGGGCGTGGCAGTTGCATGAGCAAGGCGATGTAGAGGGCGATCATGGAGGCGGCGAAAGTGCGCACGCCATAGAACCAATCGCGGGCCGGCGGGACCGAACTGAAGAAACCGTTCATGCAAGCCCGCCCGGCGCAATCTGGCCTACGTCTTCGAAGGCCTGGATCACGCGCAAGGTGGCCTCGAGGTCTGCCTGGTCGATACCGCGCAGTACCTGGCGGCGTAGGCGCACCAGCTCTCCTTCGATCGACTCGGCCAGCCGACGGCCCTCCGCGGTCAGGCTCAAGGCCTTGGCGCGGCGGTCCAGGGGATCTTCGCTGCGACACACCAGCCCCGCCTTGCACAGCTGGTCGAGCAGTCGCACCAGCGACGGGCTTTCCAGGCCGGCGGCCTGAGCCACCGCCACCTGACGCACTCCATCACCCAGGCGCACGATCATCAGCAAGGGCACGGCGCAGGCTTCGGAGATGCCGTAGCCGGTCAGGGCCGCCTGGCAGATGCGTCGCCAATGGCGGGCAGCCACGACCATGCCGCTGCTGATTTTCATGTGCAGTGCATCAAGCGTCATGAGAGGAACCGAGGATATTCATAGTTTGCTAACTATCAATATTACGCCTAGCCCTCCCCCTGTCGTCAACCGGGGGCGACGGATCGCCTGGATGAATTGTTGTTCATCTTGGGTGCGACCTGGCCGCGTCCAGCAGGATCACGTGATCCTGCAGAAGCGGCTGCAAGGCCTCAACGCCACTCGCTGTAGGGCTCCAGCGGCTCCACCGGCAACAACAGGTTGCCGCGCCAGGGCTCGAACAGATACCGAACGTAGAGCATGGCACTGCTCGGCGCATAGTCATCGCTGTGCTGCCAGTCGAAACCTCCGCCCAGGGCCCAGTGGTCGCTCAGGCGGCGCTCGAACAAGCCTCTGAGGTGATAACCCACGCCGTTGCTGGTACTGCTCTCACTGATATCGCCGAGGTTCGAGCTTTCGAGATCATAGCGATTGAGCAACTTGTCGTTCAGCGACTGGTTGGGATAGCGCGGACGGCTGCCACTCTTGGCCTGGGACCAACTGACCGAGGTTTCCAGCAGTACCGACCAATCGTAGTTGCGCCAGGCATAGCTGAACGGCACGCCGATGGAGTTGTAGCGCTCCGGGCTGTAGTAGCCGCCCTGGCCCAGGTAGTAATCGCCCAAATCCTTGTCATGCCGCCAGTGCATCACGGTCAGGCCGATACGCATGCGCTCGTCGGCCCTCTCCAGCAGACGGTAGTAGTAACCTGCCATGGCTCGGGTACGTTGGTTGTCGGTGACATTCTCACCATACAGCCAATGATGACCGAGGCTTGCCCATACACCATCGTCGCCGCCTTGGTCCCAGCTCAGCCCGAGCGTTGCGCCGTTAGCGGTAACACCTCCCCAGCGCACACCCGTGCGCGGGTCCTTGGCACCACCAAACGAAAGCAGCGAATTGCTCATCGGCCGCCGTGAGGCGGTCAGTGACCAGCCAAGCTCTCCCAGGTCGCCATTGACCGTGGCACCGCCTAGCCAGTTGTTGACCTCGAAGCCATCAGTAGTGCCGAGGTCGGCAGCCCAGCGCTCCCCTTCCCAGCCCAGCGCCATGATCCGGCCATTGGCCGTCTGCGACCCGCCAGGACAACCGGCCGGCAACGGATTACCCGAACGGGTGGTACCGCTGACTTGGCATGTCCCGAACGCCTCGGTGTGCTGGCCATCTTCAAGGTCGAAACTACCAGCATCCAGACCAATCCTTTCCAAACGCACGAACGCCTTGCCGTCCTGCAGCGGCATGTCCGCATGCAACAGGGTCGTCTGCCTCTTGAGCTCGGAGATCCCTGGGGTCCCGTCGTCATTGCGCCAGCCATAGTCATGCATCAACGTGATGCTGGGGTTCTGCTGACGGTACAACTCATCAACGTCGCTGCGCAGGCTGCGCGCCAGCCAGTCGTCCTCGTCCTTGGCACGGCTCGCATAGGTCAGCGCCCGATCATCGCGCGGCTCCACCGCACGGCGCTGGAGCAGGTCGGCATCGGCCATCGCCGCGGCGTAAAGATCCAGTGCTCGTTGCGGATCCTGCTGCACCGCCAAACGTGCAGCATCTCGACGCAATAGCGGATCAGGCTGGGCTTGCTCGGCCACCAGACGGTCGAGCAGCGACGCCGCCTGCGCCCGGTCGCCCACTGCCAGCCAGGCATTAGCCAGACGCCGCTGTGCGTCGATCTGCCCGGGCGGGAACTGGGGCGCACGCTGCTCCAGGGCCTGGCGTGCTCGGGGCAGGTTGCCTTCGGCTATCCAGCCCTCGATCAACCCAAGGCGGGCCTCAGGTTGCTCCGGCTGGCGCTCCAGCACGCGTTCGAAGTACGTTCGGGCTGTGCTGTGATCCCCCCGGGTCGCCGCCCAGTCCGCGAGCATCAGCAGGTCATCGGTGTCGCCTTCGCCGCGAGCAATCCCGGCCTCGAGCAGTGCGCTTGCCTCGGCTTCGCGCCCCTGGTCGCGCAACTGTCGCGCCTGAGCCAGAGTGACGCGGCGCCGCGCGCGCTTTTCAAGGGCATGCATGTCGTCGGTCCATGCACCTTGGGGGACACCGGCAAGGCTATCCAGTACCAAGGCATCACGGTCAGTGGACTCCAGGAACAGGCCATGGGCATAGCGCGCTTGCGGGTCGGTCGGATGCCGTTGCAACAGCTTGGCAAAGGCGGCATCGGCCTCGCCGATACGCCCTTGCTGACGGAGGCTGCCGGCGAGTTGGTAGACCAGCCAGGGTTCATCTGGCGCCAACTCGACTGCCCGCTTCAGCGCTGGGCTCGCCGCTGCCCAGTCCTGCCGCTGCACGGCTGCATCGGCTTCGCTGCGCAGTTGCTCCAGTTCCAGGCTGCGGCGCAGGCTGGCGAACATTGCCTGTTGCCGAGGTGGCAGGCCGTTCAGGTAGGCACGCGCCTTGTCGGGTGATTGTGCTTGGTAGATCCGCATCAGGCCGCGCACAGCACTCTCGTTGTCCGGCGCCATGCGCCGAACCTGAAGGTACAAGCGCTCAGCAGTGGCCGGATCGCCCTCGGCGACCGCCACGTCGGCCAAGCCAAGCACGGCGAATTCATCCTGGGGCCGCTGCTGGCGCGCCTGTTGATAGATCGCACGGGCGGTGGAGATATCGCGCCGTTCCAGCGCCTGGTCGGCTTTTTTCAATTGCATCCAGTAATGGCTGGACGACTCCAGATCCTTCCACTGACTGATCCAATAGGTGTCCTGCTCTTTGGTCGCAGCCAGACGAAACGCGGCGTTGGCGTCCTCGAAACGGCTCTGGCGCATCAACGCATAACCCAAGGCGCCGTGCAGGCTGGCATCGTCGGGGTATTGGCGCAAGGCACGGCGCAACTGGGCCTCAGCCTCGGCGTTACGCCCTTGGTCGAGCAACTGCTTGCCACGCTGACCGGCCTGCCACGCGGGATCGGCGATCAATTGACGTTGATGGGCAAGGGTCTGGTTGGCCTGAGGCAACAGCGGTGATGCCGGATAGCGTTGGACGAAAGCTTTCCAGGCCGCCACGCTGGCAGCGCCCACGGGCTGCCCAGAGAGATAGTCGAATTCACGCTGCGCAGCAGAATCGCGTGCGCCTGGATCACGTGAAAGCAATTCAAGCAGGGCCAGCGCCTCGGGATCTCGTTTCTCAGCAAACAGCAGCCCCACCAGCGTCTGGCGCAGCCCAGCATTCCCTGGGTACTGCCGGTCCAGAGCCTGCAACTGCTCGATCGCTTCGCGCCGCTGGCCAGGCAAGGCGCTGCGCACACGCCAGTAGTCTAGCGCCAGCTCCAGGCTGGGCGGCTCACCCGCGAACAACTGATCGTAAATCTCCAGCGCCTCCTGATTGCGCCCGGTCACTGCGAACAGGCGTGCCTGTTGCAGGCGCCGGGTTGCCTCCGGCTGCTGCAACTCGATCAGACGCTTGGCCTTGTGCTCCTGGACGCTACCGGGCGCCTCCTGGCTAATGCGCGCCATGAGCTGGGTGACCTGCTCCTGATCATGCTCGCGCAGGGCCAGGCGCAACGAAGCGAACAGCACCTCGGCGTCGCGCGGCTCAAGCAGGCGCAAGCGACCCAGTGCATCGCGAACCAGGTCATCGCGGTGCAAAGCCTCGCCCATGCGAATCTGCTCCAACAGCCATTGCCGTTGCTCGCTGCGGTCAGTCGGTTGCGCTGCAACCTGGCTGCAAAGCCCTGTCAGCAGCACGATGCTAATCAATCGGTACATGACGTACTCCAGGCCGGCAACAAGCGACCCTCCTTGTCAAAGCGATACCGCGCCTCATCCCAACCCTGGCCGAACAACGCCAACATCTGGCTGTAATACGCACGAGGCTCTATCGGATGATCCTGTATTCGCTGGCGTTGGGCGCGCAGCCCTTCGTCGGCATTCGGTGTCACGGCCAGCAACGGCAGCAGTGCGGCCGAGAAACCACCTGGTCCGCCACCACGGGCCTGGCCACTACGGGCGTCTACGGTTTCCGGCGGCTGTCCCTTTTGTGTCGTCAGCATGGCCATCGGCGCGAAATGCTGGAGTAGTTCAACCCGTTGGGCAGCGTCCTTGGCAAGCATGCCTACCCACAGATAGACACGAATGGCGTCATAGTCGCCGGCACTCCCATGTTGCGGGTCGGGCTCGATCTTGCCGGTGGGTGTCCATAGCAGCCAGTCGGGCGCAAAGCCTTTGGGCGAGGCATCGCGCAGCAGCCTACGGGTGTTGCCCGCAAGCTCGCCCCACAGGGGGTCGACCAGGGCGAAGCGGTCCAGCAGTTGCGGTGGCAGGTAGCTCGGGTTCAGGCGCCAGCCTCGGGCATCGTCAAAACCGTAGTCCGCCGGCAGCAGCATGATGCCCAGGCCAGGCAGTTTGCGCAGGGTTTGAGCGCTGATGCGCCATAGCAGGTGCTGACCCAGCTGGGTATAGCTGGGTTCGTTCCACAAACGCCCCGCCTCAAGCAGGCTGTAGGCGATCCAGAGGTCGGCGTCGCTGGCATTGTTGGGGTCGAGTACCTGCCACTTGCCCTTGGCATCACGCCCCCACAACCAGGCCGGCAAATGGCTCGAGAGGTCTCCCTCGGCCAGGTTGTTGTTGGTCCAGCGCAGCAGTTGGGCGAAAGTTGCCCGGTCATTGGCCACTAAGGCGAAGAAGAGCCCATAGCTCTGCCCTTCGGAGGTGGTAATCAGGCGCTCATCACTGGGGTCCACCACGCGTCCGTCCACACTCACCAGCTCTGTGCGCAAACGCTCCCAGGCCGGCCATGGACAGTTTGGCGCTGCGCCCGCGACTGCGGGCAGGCTCAGCGCCAGCATCAGCACAAACCGCCACATGATCAGTCAGCCTCACCCAGCCGGCGTCGGGCAGCCCAACGCAGCGCGCGCCACAGCAGGAAGGCGAACAACAGCACGCTGATGGTGGCAAGGACCGCGAGCAACAGCGGCTGCTCGGACAGGTGGAACCACAGCAGCAGCCACCAGGGCAGTTGACCGACGAAGTAGTGCTCGCCCACGAACTGGCTGCTCACACCACTGGACCGCACCAGGGTAACAGAGCCGGCCACCGCATCGAGCTTGCCGGTATCGCCGAGCGCTTCACGCAGCAGCGCATAGTCGGCATCGGTATTGCCCAGCAAGGCGACCACGCTGCGCTGCTCATGGAAGGGGGACTTGAGCCCGGTGATCGCGCCGAGCGGCGCCTGGGCGCTAATCGCCACATGGCTGCTGGCCGGCACGGGCGATGTGTCGAACCGGTAGCGACCAGGCATGCTTGTGGAACGTCCCTGCGCCAGCCAGTCGCGCTGTGCGTTGAGCAGCAGGCCAAGGTTGCGTTCCTGGGCCAGCTCCTGGGGCAATGTGCCGATGACCAGCAGGTCGGCGTCCGCCGAAGCGGCTTGCTTCCAGTCATCGATCAGGCGAATGCCCAGCGCCGGGTAACCGACCTGACCGGCGATGTTGCTTACCACATCGAGCAGAATACCCACCTGCATCGGTGTCGGCTTGGCGGGTACCAAGACCTGGGTTTCGGAAAGGTCGGCCAAGCGGCTGAACGGGAAACCGCTGCGGGCAAAGGCGCGCAGGTCGGGCATGGCGATGTAGTGGTGATAACCGGAGAAGTCGATGGTGGAGTTCTCGTCGATGGCCGCGCGTACGTCCACCGGCAAGGAGGTCTGGCACTGGTCGCGCTGGGAGCTGCCGAGCTTGCTGGCGAAGCTGAAGTCGAACCGCAGGCGGTTGCGATCGCCGATCTTCAGCGCCGGCACCAATGCCTGCTCGCTCAACGCGGTGCTGTCGCTGGACAGCACACTCAGACGCAGCTCTTCGAGCGTGCCGCCACGACGATCATTGCCCACCAGGGGCATGCTGGTGATGTATTGATCATTGACACTGATAGTCAGGCGCGACTCGTCGGTGACCGCTGGCGGCGTGTAGCGATACAGCGTGCGCAGCGGAATGCCCTGGTTGCGCCAGACGAACAGGTCCGGCGGCAGGTTCACATCGAGGATGATCGCGTTCGGTTGCAAGCCGCTGACCTGCAGCTGCTGCGGATAATCGAGCAGCTCGGCGAAACGTACCGGGCGGTCAGTGCGGGTCCAGTTCGGCGCATCGTATGGCTTGCGAGGCTGCAGATCGCTCATCTGCTCGATCTTCACCCGGTCGCCACGGAACAGGTTGTTGCCCACCGCCAGTGCCGAGGCAGCCTTGACCAAGTCCTCGTCGTTGCGGCCCAGCACCAGCAGCAGCTTGCTCCAACGATCGCTTGGGTGGTCGATCAGTTGCACCACCGGGCCGTCCACCCGCGGGAACTTCTCGAAATCGGCCAGGAACGCCGGACGACGCTCGTTGCTGGCAAAGACGATCGCCGGTTTGGGCTTGTCGCCCGCCGCTGGCAGGCTGTCGAAGAGCACCGGGAAGGTAGCCTTGCGCCAGCCCGCCTGGCTGCCGAAATAGGACGCGAGAATCGTGGCGGCGCGTTGTTCGCCCAACGTCGGGCTGGCGGCGAAGACCACCGGCAGGTCGACCTTGCCGGTATCGCGCACGTCAAAGAACGGCAACGGGAAGAAGGCCAGGTCGTTTTCCATCGCCAAGGCTTGCTCGCGCAGGTGAACCTCGCTCTTGCGATTGAGGTTCAGCCAAAGGCCGCTGTGCGCCGGGTCTTCACAGATGTCGGCGTAGTGCCCGACGAACTCCAGGCGCACCCGGTTGAAGTCACTGATCAGCTTGGGATCGAGCGGCAACTGACGCTGGACGCGCTGGCCAAGCTGCTCCTTTTCCACCGGCAACACGCCCATCAGCTCGTCATTGAGGTAGACGCGCAGGTGCGACAGGGTCGGCAACAGCGCCGGCGAGGGCGTGTAGTCCAGCTGCAGGACAGCCTCGGTGGCGAGTCGGTCGCGACGCAGGCCGAATTCGATCTGCTCGCTGTTGCGCACACCGAGCAACAGGGTGTCGGCCGGATGCCCGAGCTGCTCGAACGTTCTCGCCACGGGCCAGTTGGGTACCACCGGCTCGGCAACGGCCTCGGGGGTGGACGGGGTGGTGTCGGCGGTGGCCTGGAACACGCAGGCGAGCAGCGCCATCGCCAGGCCCCAGGTACGTGCGGGGTAACGAGTCATGATGCGTCTCGGGTCAAAAGATTCGTGGAAGGGAGAGGCCGCGGGGTGCGCGGCATGAAGGTGGCCAGCCAGCGCGCCAGCACGACCAGCGGCCGTACCGGCCCCAATAGCCGCACCGGAACGTACTCGAGCAGTCTCAGGTAGCCGATGCCGCCGAGCTTCAGGACATCGATCAGGCTTTGCAGCGGGCGGTCGTGCTGATGCGCCTCCTGCCAGGCCAGCCATGCGTCGGCGCGGGCGAAGGTGCAGTGCACCAGGTCGATGCGTTGCTGTGTGTCCAGCTCATCGAAGGTCAGGCCGAGGTGGCGGCCAACCCGACGGGTGATCCGTGCATCGAAGGCGAATTCACGCTCCCCTCGGCTGAGCAGCAGACGCACCCGGCCGCCGGTCTTGGGCACCAGACCCTCGCCCAGTTCCAGGCCGATGCCGCTGTCCGAATAATCCACCAAGGTGCATGGGTAGGCGTGACCATTCTCCAGGACCAGTGCGGCCGGCAGGTGCATCTGCACCCGGTGCGCACGCCGTACCTGGCGAACCTCGGCGGCCACCGCCGTCGCGGCGCCGATGATCAACAGGTTGTAGGTCACCCAGAGCGAACTGACGATGACCGTGCCGATCTCTTCGGTCGGACCGGTGAACAGGCGCCAGACCGCGAACCCGAGCCCGACGAAATTGAGCACCGCCAGCAACAGGTAAGGCTGGGCGATACGCCAGTCGAACTGGCTCTCCTCCATCAAACCGCCTTTGGCGGTGACGTTGAACTTGCCCTTCTTCGGCGCAAACAGGGCCACCGTGGTGGGCCGTGCGATGTACCACGCCAGCACTGTCTCGTAGACCTCGCCCCAGAAGGTTCGCCGGTATTTGCCCTGCATGCGTGAGTTGGTCAGGCTGGCGTGGATCATGTGCGGTAGCACGTAGAGCAAGATCATCAGCGCCGGGGCGTAGATGATGTAGGCGTGCAACAGCAGGAACGCCAACGGCGCGGTCAGGAACACCAGACGCGGCAGGCCGGCCAGGAAGTGCAACATGGCATTGGCATAGCACACCCGCTGGAACAGGCTCAGCCCACGACCGAACAACGGGTTGTCGGTACGGAAAATCTGCACCATGCCGCGCGCCCAGCGAATTCGCTGGCCGATATGCGCCGACAGGCTTTCGGTGGCCAGTCCGGCCGCCTGCGGCAGGCGCAGGTAGGCGGAGTTCCAACCATGGCGGTGCAGACGCAGGGCGGTATGGGCGTCTTCGGTCACGGTCTCGACGGCGAACCCGCCGATGTCTTCCAGGGCGGTACGCCGCAACACGGCGCAGGAGCCGCAGAAGAAGGCCGCGTTCCACATGTCGTTGCCATCCTGGATCAGGCCGTAGAACAACTCGCCTTCATTGGGGCGGTTGCGGAAGGTGCCCAGGTTGCGCTCGAACGGGTCGGGCGAGAAGAAATGGTGAGGTGTCTGCACCAGCGCCAGGCGTGGGTCCTTGAGGAACCAGCCCACCGTCATCTGCAGGAAAGAACGCACCGGCACATGGTCGCAGTCGAAGATCGCGACCAACTCACCATCGGTGACCCCCAGGGCATGATTGAGGTTACCGGCCTTGGCGTGCCGGTTGTCCGGACGCACGATGTAACCGATGCCCATCTCCTCGGCAAAGGCGCGGAAGTTATCGCGGCGGCCATCGTCGAGCAGGTAGATGCGTAGACGCTCGCGCGGCCAGTCCAGGCCCAGCGCCGCGAGCACGGTGGTGCGTACCACCGAGAGATCCTCGTTGTAGGTGGGGATCATCAGGTCCACGGTCGGCCACTGGGTAAGTTGCTCCGGCAGGTTCGCCGGCTTGCGCTCCAATGGCCAGCAGGTCTGGATGTAGCCCAGGATCAGCACGAACCAGGAATAGGTCTCGGCAATCAGCAGGGTCAACCCGCAGACCAGGTCCAGGGTGTCGTTCCAGTTCAGCGTGGCGGTATAGCGCCACCAGAGGTAGCGGCAGGAAATGATCGTCGAGAGGATGACCAGCATCAGCGTAGGGAAGCGACCGGGCATGTGGCGCACCAGCATGGCGATGCCCCACAGCAGCAGGATGAACACCAGCTGGGCCAGATAGCCGAATGGCTCCGTCACGCACAGCAGCGCCAGGCCCAGGGCGCACACCGTGAGGACGAAGTAGAATGCGCGCCGGGCGCCTTTGCTCAGGCCGCGCAGCCGTTGGGCGGCGTTACGCTGCCAAGTGCTGGTGCGCACCTGGCTGGGCACCCGCCGCAACTTCTCGACCATGTGCAAGCGAACGCGACGCAGGCGTTGCAGCAGGGCGGCTCCGGCGTCAAACAGGGCGCGGCAGCCACGGGCCAGCGCGGACGGTTTGCGCGGTTGCGGCTCGTGCCGGATCAACAACCATGCACCTTGGATCAGCAAGCGAAATGGGTCGCCCAAGGTCGGCGGTTTGCCAGCCAGTTGCGGGAACAGCCGCCGCCGATCAGCCAACAGCGCTTGCCAGGCCGGGGACTCCAGACGCAGCAGAAGGAAGGCCAGCCAGGTGCCCAGGGTGAACACCAGCGCAGTCAGGCGCGCCGCACCTAGGTCGGAGTAGTAGTGGTAGGCATTGGCCGGCGACAGTTTCACGATCGACGCCTCGTCAGGCAGCGCACAGCCAGGCTCTGCACGTCACGGGAGGCCAGGCTCTGGGGAGCGTAATGGCCGACCGGTGCCTTGCACGCCAGGGCTTCGACGAACGCCTCGTCGCGGTGTACCACCTGCAGCGAAAGGCGGCTGTGATAAAGCTTGCGCCAGACCATCAGCACATCGCTCTGCAAGCGGCTCGCCGGGTCGTAACGGTTGACCAGCAGCAGATCGAAGCGCTCCGCCGTCTGACGCTCCAGCAGTATGTGACTGGTCATTTCAGCTTCCGCGACCAGCACCCGCACATCCACCTCCACCTCGCGCAGAGCGCCCGCCGACGGCAAGTCGAACAGCAACCAGTCGAAGTGACTGGCCAATTGCGCCTGGCGCGCGCTCCACAGGCCGGGGTCGAGCGCACCGATCAGCCTCGCCTGGGCCGACTCGCCCACCTCGCCGAACGGCATCACGCACAAGCCATCGAACACTTCGTAGACCTGCTCGCCAAAGGGACGCCCATCCAGCTCGGCACAGGCCCAGCCGTCACAGCCAGCCAGCGGCAGGTTGAAGTGAAGACCCAACAGATTTTCCGGGCACAGGTCGACCAGCAGCACCCGCTCACCCAACTCCCGCAGGGCATGCCCCAGCGCGGCGAGCACGGAGCTACGCCCCAGGCCGCCACGCAACCCGTGCAGCGCGAGGCTGGTCATCGCGCGGTAGCCTTGGGCGCCGGGATTATTTCCTGGGCGAGGTCACTCATGGACTTCGCGCAGCTTTCCCCCAGCAATGGCCAGCGCCGCAGGGCCTCGCGCACACCCACCATCAAGGAAATGTCCTGGTAGTTCAGTTCGGGCATATCCAGATGCTGACGCAACCGAGCGATGTCATCACTGCGATCAGCGGGATCTGCTTTCCTTGTCATCAGTTGCTCTCCTTCGGGATCGGTTGCCAGTTCGGCTGGCCTTGCAGACGCATGTAGCTGGTGCCTTGGAAATCCATTACCTGGGCGCCGGACGTTTCAGCGACGTGTTCGGTGGTGGGCAAATCTTTCAGCACGCCAGGCAAATCCAGGACCTGGCCGGCTCCCTGGTTGGCATAGACGCGCGATACCAGTTCGGACAGGGCGAGGTAGCTGGTGGGCGCCGAGACATGCAGAGGCTCGCGCCGGCCTGGTTGATCCATGCCGATGAACTTGAGCCCTACAGGCACATGGGTGATCGATGGCGTAGGGATTTCGCGCATGCCGGGCAGCTGCATACGGTCGCCGTGCAGCGCCGCGCCGTGCTCCGGTACGATCGCCACGACGACTCGGCGACCGCTGCGTTGCAGTTCATCCAGGAATTTGCCCAGGTCATCGAACAGACGCGTCGCGCGGGTGTTGTAGTCCGCCATACGGGTTCCCCCATCAGCAGTCACTATGCGGTTGCCGTCATGCAGACTGATGGTGTTGTAGAACAGCGAGACATGCGCTGCTCCCGACGCTTGGCGGCGCCCCCACCAGCCTTGCAGCACCTCCAGATCACTGGCGATCGGCGAGCCGTCGAAGCCGACCAGCGAGCGGCGGAAGTCAGTGCTCGAGAGCGCCGGCTGCGGCATGTGCTGACTGGTGATGTCACCCAGGAAGTTGTCGAAATGGCCACTGTGGTTGAGTAGCGTCTCGCGCTCGAAGCCCAGCCGGGCGAGGTTATCGAAGAGCAGGCACTGATCGGGCGCCGGCTTGTAGAGCATTTCATGCGAGGGCTGGCCACAGCTGGCCCGCAACACGCGGATCGCGGCCGGGCCACTGTACGAGGTGGCCGAGTTGAACTGGTCGAAGATCACGTCCAGGCGCGAGAACAGCGGGTTTTCATGCAGGCCAACAGCGGTGAGGTCGTCCCAGGCCAGGGAGCAGACGTTGATCACCAACAGATCGAAGGGTTGCTCATCGGGCTTGACCACCGGGAAGGCGGTGACCCGCTGGCGCTCGCGGTCGAAGAAGCTGTCCAACTTGGCATTGAGCGTGGCATCGTCTGCCGCCACAGCGGCTGCTTCCTGCTTGGCGGCATCGGTTACGACCTGAGGCGAGGTCACTGGGGTGATCGACGGCAATCCGCTGACGGCCAGCCACAACAACCCGACCACGCTCAAGGTGCTCAGGCGCAGCCAGTGTCTCAGGTAGAAATAGCCCACTACCGTCAACAATAGGGCACCCATCAAATGCCAGTTGATGAAGCGGCCCAGCAGTTCCAGCATGTAGTCAGGCGTGAAATCGAGCACACCGGGCTGCGCGAGCAGACGCTCGAATGGCGGCAACCAAGTGTCCTGATAGAACAAGGCGACGCCGATCGGCACGGCCACCAGTTGCCGCACGACACGTAACCAGCGCCCTGGCAATGGCACCATCAGGAACGCGGCGAACAGCAGGTTGGGCAATGGCTGGAAGTCGAGCAGACCCGCGGCGAGCATGACGAACTTCGCCAGGAAATACAGGTTCCAGGCGCCCAGACCCGGCCAACGGGACAGTGGGTGGGCAATGACTATCGAATTACTCATGCTTCTCCCCGCGTCGACGCACGCCCGCAGCTTTCATGTGACGTGGCGGCAAACGGTGCTTCAACCAGCCCTGCACCCAGGTTTTCAGGCGCAGCAGAGCGAACGCCAGGATCAGCGTGCCAAGCGCACTGATGCCGATGACTTGCAGCAGTTGCTCGAAATTCATGCCTTGCCTCGTCGTGGCAGCGATATGGGCCTTGGCTGCAACACGGCACGGACCTTGGACATTGGCACGCTGGCCGCATCCGCAACCGGAGCCACCGGCTGCGTCTCATCCATGAATGCCGGCGCACCGAGGCTTTCAGGCGTAACAAGCAGTTCCCGGCCGATGAACAGCTCCCGCCAGGACAGTTGAAAGATGTGATCCAGCGCTTGCTCGACACCTTCGGCGCGGCAGGCGAACAGGAACAGGTACAGCATGTCGTCGACCACGCAGGCGATATCCCCGTCACGGCGGAAGATACTGCGTGAACACGCTTGCAAGGAGGACAGCCCAGGGGCGGGACGTAGCACCAGCAACTGGTGGACGATTTCCCCGTTGCGCATGCCCTGCCACATCTGCAGCACGGCATCGGCAAAGGCACGCGGTGAGACCAGGCCCGATATCTGCAGCGGCCGAAGACGAGCCAGCAGGGCATCGAAGTCAGCCGGCAGGCGGCGACGCCAGGTGTAGCCCTGGATGCTGTCGACCTGAGTCAGGAAGCGTGAAAGGCTGGCACCGAAAGGCACGATCAAGCTGGCACCGCAGGCCAGCAGCAATTGCTCGTCCTGATAGCGCAGGGTCGGTGCCATTTCGCGCACCACCAGTTTCAATGCATTGCCTCGCAACAGGCGCAGGGTGTGCAGTTGCCGCGCGAGAACGTCCAGACGCTGTCCGCCGTCCATGGTGAAGATCACCGTGGCCGATACCGCCACACCAGCCCTGGTGCCTAGTTCGCTGATGCTGTCGAACAGTTGCCAGTGCTCGGAAAAGGCTGGCGCGCCTTCCAGTACCTGCCGCTGGGCGAGGAAAAGGAGTTCGTCGCCGCCGGTCTCGGCCAGCGGCTGAGGGCGGCCGGCGAGCACGAAACCGCCGGTGTGGCGCGTCAATTCGATATCTTCGGTACCCACGACACCCAGCGCATTGCGCCAGTAATGCAACAGGTAACGCACGCCCCCCTGGCCACGATAGAGCTGCGCCAGCCCATCAAGGTCCTGGTTACGGGTACGCAGTTGCTCGAGCAGCCAGACACTCTGCCCTTCGCTGACCATCAACAGAATACTGCCGGCATCACGAAGGCTGTCAGCCATCTCGCGGCACCAGTTCCCGAGGTCGCTGTCGTCCCAATCCGCCGCCGGTACGCGGACCACGATCACTCGACCGGTCGGATCGATGCGCGGCAGGTCTTGGGCCAGATGGCGCGCGGCTCGGGGCTGGGCCTCGTACAAGGCGAGCTGCCGCGGCCCACGGTCCGGAGCAAGCCCGTCGAGGATTTCACGAAGCCCTTGAGCGCTGTCGATCATCGTCGCTTTGGCATCGACAGCCATGGCCTCGATCACCTGACGACAAATCGCGCCTGCGTCTTCGGCCGTGTCACAGGCCACCCAGTAAAGCCCTTGGGCGTGGAACTGGCAATGCTCGGCGCTCAGGCCGGGTATGGCCAAAGAAGGAATGATTTTCGCCAAAACTATGACTCTGAAATCAGGACCGACGTTTTACCGATAGATGCCGCACATCCATTTGTCGGAGATCAAAAATATCGGTGCACTTTGTCAGAATGCAAAGCGTCAAAAAACCATCAGACCAAAGAGCACAGCTTCGTAAGCGTCAATTGTACAGCAGCCCCAATGGATAGTGTCAATTCGCTCGTCGGCATTCTCGGATGCCAATCCAGCACGCCTGTTCCAGACAGCCTAGACGCCGATTCACAGGAAACAAGTTTCATTGCGTCCCTGTGACAATCATCACAACTCTCCTGAAATCGCACTGCGCAAACGCTTGCGTTTCATGCCCATTCAAGCTTGAAAAATCGCTAAATTGAGCGGATTTTTCCCCAAACAAAGTAGCGCTTCCCTTACCGGGGGACTTCCTTCACGATAGCCCTCTTCGCGCCCCGCCATTCGGCTCAGCGCCTGTCATCGCGTTGGTTTGACACCCCCTTCGCCACTTTCTAGTGTTATTGGATCCAATTTTTACCAAGGCAGACGCCCACGTGGCCGAAAAACCCCGACTTCTGAAAACTGTGCTGGGCGACGAGCAGGTGCCAGCGCATCTGGCACGCAGCGTGATCGAAGAGCGTCTGCGCAGCGCCATCGTCGACGGTCGCCTGCCGCCAGGTACCGCCCTGCGCCAGCAGGAGATCGCTACGCTGTTCGGCGTTAGCCGCATGCCCGTACGCGAGGCCCTTCGGCAACTGGAGGCGCAATCGTTATTGCAGGTGGTGATGCACAAGGGCGCTGTGGTTGCCCCGCTGATCGGTGAGGATGCAGTCGATACTTATGAGTTGCGGGTCATGCTCGAAGCCGAAGCGCTACGCCAGTCGGTCCCCCTGCTCGAACCAGAAGACATCGCCCTGGCGCGCGGCTACATCCAGCAACTGGAAAACGAGACCCGCCACGCCGAGATCGGCCGACTCAATCGCTTGCTGCACATGACCCTCTACAGCAAGGCGCGCAACCAGAAGTTGCTGCGCATGATCGAGATCGAGCTCAATGAGGAAGAACGTTTCCTGCGCTTTCATCTGTCCTCGATGGGCTTGGGCAAGCTGACCCAGGACGATCACATCGCCTTGGTCGATGCCGCCAGCGCAAAGCAGGTAGAGGAAGCCGTCAGTGTGCTGGAGCGGCACCTGAACAACGCATCGCGCACCATCCGCGCCTACCTGGACAGCCAGTCGGCCCGCTGACGTCTGGAGCCAAGGCCCCAGGACGCGGACACCGCTCAAGGCAGTTGCAAAATAATTCCAGCCCGCCAACAATGAGACTAATTATCATTCATATATAGTCATCACAACGCGCCTCCATGTCCTTCAGAGATTCCGTGCATACGCTCTACAGCCATCATCACGGCTGGCTGCACAACTGGTTGCGCAGCAAGCTAGGCAATGCCGCCGATGCCGCTGACCTCGCCCATGACACCTTCGTGCGTCTGCTCCAACGCGATCATCTGGAACTCAATGCCCCTCGTGCCTTCCTACGTACTGTCGCGCGGGGCCTGGTCATCGATCACTGGCGACGCGAAGAGCTCGAACGCGCCTATCTCGAAGCGCTGGCCAATCTGCCACAGGCCGAGGCACCCTCGGCTGAAACCCGCGAACTGATGCTGGAGCTGCTCGAGCGTATTGCGCGCATGCTTGATGGCCTCAAGCCCAAGGTCCGTCGCGCCTTCCTGCTGGCCCACTGCGAAGGGCTGAGCCATAAGGCGGTCGCCGAACAGATGGGCATCTCCCTGCGCTCCGTCGAACGCCATGTGGCAGACGCGCTATACCACTGCTACCTGTTGCGCTATGACGATGAGCCATGACCCGATGGGCGCGTGCCCGCCTTCGCCCAAGGTGGTCAAACAGGCCATCCAGTGGCTCTTGCGTCTACGCGATAGTGGCCATGCCCCTGTGCTGCAGCTGCAATGCGAGCAATGGCGTAACGCCGATCAGGCGCATGAAGTGGCCTGGCAGCGGGTCGTAAGCCTGCTCCAAGATTTCGATCTGCGCGCCATCGCAGGCGCCAATGTCGCGCTGCAGACCTTGGAGACCAGCCAACATCGCTTGCACCGTCGCCAAGCGCTCAAGCTGCTTGGCGGTGTCGCCCTGGTGGGGTCAGCCGCGTGGCTGGGCAAGGACCTACAGGCATTGAGCAACTGGACGTCGGACTACGCCACAGGCACGGGCGAGCGCCGCCGCATTGCGCTTCCGGACGGCTCGCTGCTGCAGCTCAACACCCGCAGCGCCGTGGACCTGGCCTTCGACGAACGACAACGGCTCATCCGCCTGCGCCAGGGCGAACTCATGCTCACTTGCAATGCCGCACAGGGCCCAATGCTGATCCAGACCCGCGACACCCTGCTCGAAGGCTTCGACGCTCAGGTCGTGGTGCGCCAGGACGCCGATTGCACGCGTATCAGTGTCAGCCGGGGGCAAGTAGCCCTGCATCGCCCCGGTGACGCTACATTGCACTGGATCACCCCTGGCCAGGCCTGGCGCGCGGATGCTCAGGGCGCGCAGCTGCTACAACAGCAGCCCATGGATGCCAGCGCCTGGACCGAGGGACTGATCGTCACCCGGGACATGCGTCTGGACAACTTCCTGACGGAGGTGGCCCGCTATCGTCACGGCTACCTGGGTTGCAGCGATGATGTCGCTGACCTGCGGCTGTCTGGTGTGTTCCGCCTGGAGGACACCGACAAACTGCTGCAATTACTGCCGCAGACACTCCCGGTACTCATTCGCCAACGCACCCGTTGGTGGGTCCGCCTGGAACGGCTGGCCTGAGTTTTCATTTTCTGCGGATTTTTCTGGCGGGTTTTTCCTGCGAGTCCGGCTAGGACAGTAAGCGACTCCTTCAGCCCTCACCGAATCCACGGACTTTTCCATGCCAGACGCCCCGTCTCATCTGAACGCTTTCGATAAGAATGAGTTTCGACCTCTCTTGAATTCCGGTTTACTCAGCCGGACCATACGTGCCGCTGTGCTTGGTACGACCCTCGGGCTCGTGGGCGCTCCCTCGCACGCTCTGGCCGTCGGTCCGGTGGGCATGAGCCAGCCGTATGCGATCCCTGGCGGCAACCTGGATGACGTGCTCAACCAGTTCGCTCGCCAAGCGGGCATCACCTTGTCGAGCACCCCTCAGTTGACGGGCGGGCTGCAATCGCCAGGCCTGCAAGGGCAGTACTCCACCGACCAAGCGCTGCGTCAGTTGCTCAATGGCAGCGGACTGGAAGCTGCCAGCCAGGACGGGCGCAACTATGTGTTGCGTGCGCAGCCGGAGGATGCCGCCCTGTCGCTGCCAAGCACCGACATTCGCAGCTTCACCCTGGGCAATGCCTTGGGCAGCATGGAGGGCTACAACGCCACTCATAGCCAAGTGGCCACCAAGACCAGCATGCCGATCCTGGAAACCACCCAGTCGGTCTCGGTGGTCACCCGACAGCAGATGGATGACCAAGGCTCCCAGACCGTTGCCCAGGCCATGCGCTATACCCCCGGCGTATTGACCAACCCCTATGGCGCGACCCATCGCTACGATTACGTGGCCATGCGTGGCTTCAACGATGGGTCTGTGGATAACATCTACGTGGACGGCCTGAAGTCCATGGGCGATAACGGCACCTATAGCACCATGCAGGTGGACCCGTATTTCCTCGAGCGCATCGACATCCTCAAAGGGCCCTCCTCCGTGCTGTATGGCCGCAGCTCGCCAGGCGGGCTGGTGGCATTGACCACCAAGAAACCGCTGTTCGATCCCTACCACCAGGTCCAGGCCACGGTCGGCACCCAGGGCCAGCGCGGCATGGGCTTCGACTTCAGCGGCCCACTGGATGACGACAAACGCATCGCCTATCGCCTGACCGGCCTTGCGGACGCTTCCGACACTCAATTCGACCACAACAAGGAAGAGCGTTACGCGATCGCGCCTGCGGTCAGTATCGACTTCAACGAAGACACTTCGCTGACCTTGCAGGCTAACCTGCAACACGACCCCAATGGCGGCTATCACGGTGGCAACCCGGCGGACGGCATGCTACATCCGCGCAACGGCCTGCGTTTGTCCGACCACTTCTTCGAGGGCGAGCCGGACATCGACAACTACGAGCGCACCCAGCAGTCGTTCAGCTACCAGTTCGAGCACCGCTTCAACGATATCTTCACGGCACGTCAGAACTTCCGCTATCAGGACTCGGATGTGTCGATGGACCAGGTCTATTCGGCCGGATGGGCGGACGCCACCAGCAATACCCTCAAGCGCGCCTATACCGGCGGCGACGAACGCCTGCATTCATTCATCGTCGACAACATGCTCCAGGCGGAATTCTTCACGGGTGCGGCCAAACATACTGTTTTGCTCGGTGCGGATTACCAGCGGCGCAAGGCCGATGTGACCTGGCGCTATGGCACCGTCGACCCACTGGATGCCGGCAACCCACACTATGGCAACGGTAACCTTCAGGTCCTTGGCGAAAACAACTACCTGCGGCGCCTGCAGCAGACCGGCGTGTATCTGCAGGATCTGGTCGATCTGGGCCAATGGCGTTTCTCCCTTGGCCTGCGCCAGGATTGGGTCAAGGTGTCCGAGGAGAATCGCGACACCGATACCAAGATCAACGACGATCGCTCCAAATTCACCACCCGCGCGGGCGTGCTGTACCTGTTCGAAAACGGCATCGCGCCCTATGTGAGCTACTCCGAGTCGTTCAACCCCAACACTGTGTCCGACCAGAATGGCCGTCCACTGGCGCCGACCGAAGGCACGCAGTGGGAGGCCGGTATCAAGTACCAGCCGCCCGGCACGGACAACTTGTTCACCGCCTCGGTGTTCCGCATCGAACAGGAAAACCTGGCCTCCAAGCAGCCGAATGAAGAGTTCTACCGCGCGGTGGGCGAGGTGCGCTCCCAAGGGCTAGAACTGGAAGCCCATGTGCAGGTGACAGACAACCTCAAGCTCATCGGTGGTTACACCTACACCGACATCGACTACGCCAAATCGATGCCGAGCCTGGTGACTCCAGGCCTGGACAACAAGGGCAACTCGCCGACTCAGGCACCGGAACAGATGTATTCGCTGTGGGCTGACTACGACTTCCTCAAGGGTCAGCTCGATGGTCTGCGCCTGGGTGGCGGCGTGCGCTATGTGGGCTACAGCTGGGTCGATGCAGAAAACAGCATGAAGGTACCCTCCTATACCTTGTTCGATGCCTCGATCGGTTATGACCTGGGCAAGGTTGGGCTCAAGGGTATGGATCTGCGGCTCAATGCCAACAACCTGACCAACGAATCGTACGTCGCCTCCTGTGCGAGCCTGAACTACTGCTACATGGGCGAAGAACGCAATGTCAGCGCCACGGTCAGCTACCAGTTCTGACCTTTCCATTTCCGTGTTCGAAGCCGGCGCCTGATTTCAGGTGCTGGCTTTTTCGTTTCCGGCGTTTTCCTGGAGCCCTGATCAATGCGTCGACTCTATGTCCTGCTGCACCGCTACCTTGGCCTGGCCACGGCGGCGTTTCTTGCTCTCGCCGGCCTGACCGGCAGTGTGCTGGCCTTCCATCACGAACTCGATGAGTGGCTGAACCCAGGCTTCTATGAGGCAACCGCCACCGGAGCACTTAAACAACCAGGAGCGCTTGTGGATAAGTTGCAGGCGCAATACCCGCGGCTGCAAGTCTGGTATATGGAATATCCACAAGAGCCGGGGCACTCCGCGCTGCTGGCCATGGTTGCGCGCAACGATCCCCAATCCGGCCAGCCCTTTGATGAGAAAAACACAGTCTTCTATCTCGATCCGGTCAGCAGCGAGACGCTGGGCAAGCGGTACTGGGGAGAATGCTGCTTCTCGCGCGAGAACTTCATGCCGTTCATTCTGGAACTGCACTACAGCCTGACCTTGCCGGGCAACTGGGGAATTGTGCTGATGGGCGTGGTAGCGATCCTCTGGACGATGGATTGCTTCATCGCCGTACTGCTCACCCTGCCACGTGGTCGGCCGTTCTGGCGCAAGTGGAGCACCGCCTGGAAGATCAAGGGCGGGCATGCCTATCGGCTGAACATGGATATCCACAGGGCTAGCGGTTTATGGCTGTGGTTGCTGTTGTTGCCTATCGCCGTCAGCAGCGTGGCGATGAACCTACCGGCGCAGGTCTTCAAGCCCGCCGTGTCGTTGTTTTCGCCTGTTGAGCCAAGTGTCTATGAAGCCCGGGGAGCGATGCCCAAGCAAGCCCTGGGCGTGACCCAGTTGACCTATCAACAGGCGTATCAGCGCGCGCAGGAGGAAGGCGCAAGACTGGGGCTAAGCGCGCCGATCAGCGAGCTCTACTACAGCTTCGAGTACAACTTCTATGGCGCGGGGTTTGGCCGGCATGATACCGAGGCCCATGGTAAGTCCTGGTTGTTCTTTAACGGTACCGATGGCCAGCTGATAGGTCAGGAAATAGCCGGACAAGGCACTCTAGGTGAACAGTTCTATCGCTTGCAGCTTCCCATCCATGGCGGACGCATCATCGGGATCATGGGACAGGTGTTGATTGCGATTCTAGGCGTGCTGATCGCCGTGTTGTCGATCACCGGGGTGTACATCTGGTGGCGCAAGCTACAAGCACGGCGTAGCGGCAGCTTACGCAAAGCAGCCATTTGAAGGCCAGGAAAGACAAAGCCCCTGTTCGCAGCGCGAACAGGGGCTTTGGATTTGAATCTTGACGATGACCTACTCTCACATGGGGAAGCCCCACACTACCATCGGCGATGCGTCGTTTCACTGCTGAGTTCGGGATGGGATCAGGTGGTTCCAACGCTCTATGGTCGTCAAGAAATTCTGTGTGCTGGCCCGTCCTTCAGACGTGCCGGCGAATTTCTGGTGTTTCTACTTAAAGACAAAACCCCTACCTGCTCACGCAGATAGGGGTTTTGCGAAATGAATCTTGACGATGACCTACTCTCACATGGGGAAGCCCCACACTACCATCGGCGATGCATCGTTTCACTGCTGAGTTCGGGATGGGATCAGGTGGTTCCAATGCTCTATGGTCGTCAAGAAATTCGGTTGCCGAAATGTCTTGTGAACAGTCCAGCCAATTCGGATATGTGATCTTTGTGGTTGCGAACTTTCGGTTCTTTCGTCTTCACCACCGCAATCTGCAGAAGCAAATTGCTTGGGTGTTATATGGTCAAGCCTCACGGGCAATTAGTATCGGTTAGCTCAACGCCTCACAGCGCTTACACACCCGACCTATCAACGTCGTAGTCTTCGACGGCCCTTTAGGGGATTCAAGATCCCAGTGAGATCTCATCTTGAGGCAAGTTTCCCGCTTAGATGCTTTCAGCGGTTATCTCTTCCGAACATAGCTACCCGGCAATGCCACTGGCGTGACAACCGGAACACCAGAGGTTCGTCCACTCCGGTCCTCTCGTACTAGGAGCAGCCCCTCTCAAATCTCAAACGTCCACGGCAGATAGGGACCGAACTGTCTCACGACGTTCTAAACCCAGCTCGCGTACCACTTTAAATGGCGAACAGCCATACCCTTGGGACCGGCTTCAGCCCCAGGATGTGATGAGCCGACATCGAGGTGCCAAACACCGCCGTCGATATGAACTCTTGGGCGGTATCAGCCTGTTATCCCCGGAGTACCTTTTATCCGTTGAGCGATGGCCCTTCCATACAGAACCACCGGATCACTAAGACCTACTTTCGTACCTGCTCGACGTGTGGGTCTCGCAGTCAAGCGCGCTTTTGCCTTTATACTCTACGACCGATTTCCGACCGGTCTGAGCGCACCTTCGTACTCCTCCGTTACTCTTTGGGAGGAGACCGCCCCAGTCAAACTACCCACCATACACTGTCCTCGATCCGGATCACGGACCTGAGTTAGAACCTCAAGGTTGCCAGGGTGGTATTTCAAGGATGGCTCCATGAGAACTGGCGTCCCCACTTCAAAGCCTCCCACCTATCCTACACAAGCAAGCTCAAAGTCCAGTGCAAAGCTATAGTAAAGGTTCACGGGGTCTTTCCGTCTAGCCGCGGATACACTGCATCTTCACAGCGATTTCAATTTCACTGAGTCTCGGGTGGAGACAGCGCCGCCATCGTTACGCCATTCGTGCAGGTCGGAACTTACCCGACAAGGAATTTCGCTACCTTAGGACCGTTATAGTTACGGCCGCCGTTTACCGGGGCTTCGATCAAGAGCTTCGCTTGCGCTAACCCCATCAATTAACCTTCCGGCACCGGGCAGGCGTCACACCCTATACGTCCACTTTCGTGTTTGCAGAGTGCTGTGTTTTTAATAAACAGTCGCAGCGGCCTGGTATCTTCGACCGGCATGGGCTTACGGAGCAAGTCCTTCACCCTCGCCGGCGCACCTTCTCCCGAAGTTACGGTGCCATTTTGCCTAGTTCCTTCACCCGAGTTCTCTCAAGCGCCTTGGTATTCTCTACCCGACCACCTGTGTCGGTTTGGGGTACGGTTCCCAGTTATCTGAAGCTTAGGAGCTTTTCTTGGAAGCATGGCATCAACCACTTCGTCGCCTTAAGGCAACTCGTCATCAGCTCTCGGCCTTGAAATCCCGGATTTGCCTAAGATTTCAGCCTACCACCTTAAACTTGGACAACCAACGCCAAGCTGGCCTAGCCTTCTCCGTCCCTCCATCGCAATAACTGGAAGTACAGGAATATTAACCTGTTTTCCATCGACTACGCTTTTCAGCCTCGCCTTAGGGACCGACTAACCCTGCGTCGATTAACGTTGCGCAGGAAACCTTGGTCTTTCGGCGTGCGAGTTTTTCACTCGCATTGTCGTTACTCATGTCAGCATTCGCACTTCTGATACCTCCAGCAAGCTTCTCAACTCACCTTCACAGGCTTACAGAACGCTCCTCTACCGCATCACCTAAGTGATACCCGTAGCTTCGGTGCATGGTTTGAGCCCCGTTACATCTTCCGCGCAGGCCGACTCGACTAGTGAGCTATTACGCTTTCTTTAAAGGATGGCTGCTTCTAAGCCAACCTCCTAGCTGTCTAAGCCTTCCCACATCGTTTCCCACTTAACCATGACTTTGGGACCTTAGCTGACGGTCTGGGTTGTTTCCCTTTTCACGACGGACGTTAGCACCCGCCGTGTGTCTCCCATGCTCGGCACTTCCAGGTATTCGGAGTTTGCATCGGTTTGGTAAGTCGGGATGACCCCCTAGCCGAAACAGTGCTCTACCCCCTGGAGTGATACATGAGGCGCTACCTAAATAGCTTTCGAGGAGAACCAGCTATCTCCGAGCTTGATTAGCCTTTCACTCCGATCCACAGGTCATCCGCTAACTTTTCAACGGTAGTCGGTTCGGTCCTCCAGTCAGTGTTACCTAACCTTCAACCTGCCCATGGATAGATCGCCCGGTTTCGGGTCTATACCCAGCGACTAAACGCCCTATTAAGACTCGCTTTCGCTACGCCTCCCCTATTCGGTTAAGCTCGCCACTGAATATAAGTCGCTGACCCATTATACAAAAGGTACGCAGTCACCTAACAAAGTAGGCTCCCACTGCTTGTACGCATACGGTTTCAGGTTCTATTTCACTCCCCTCTCCGGGGTTCTTTTCGCCTTTCCCTCACGGTACTGGTTCACTATCGGTCAGTCAGTAGTATTTAGCCTTGGAGGATGGTCCCCCCATGTTCAGACAAAGTTTCTCGTGCTCCGTCCTACTCGATTTCATTGACAAGAGATTTTCGTGTACGGGGCTATCACCCACTATGGCCGCACTTTCCAGAGCGTTCCACTAATCTCAAACCAACTTAAGGGCTGGTCCCCGTTCGCTCGCCACTACTAAGGGAATCTCGGTTGATTTCTTTTCCTCAGGGTACTTAGATGTTTCAGTTCCCCTGGTTCGCCTCTTGCACCTATGTATTCAGTGCAAGATACCTAGGTTATCCTAGGTGGGTTCCCCCATTCAGAGATCTCTGGATCACAGTCTGTTTGCCGACTCCCCAAAGCTTATCGCAGGCTACCACGTCTTTCATCGCCTCTGACTGCCAAGGCATCCACCGTATGCGCTTCTTCACTTGACCATATAACCCCAAGCAATCTGGTTATACTGTGAAGACGACATTCGCCGAAAATTCGCATGTTGCTCAGTTACGAGCAGAACTCACAAATTTTACCTTAGCCTGATGGCCCACCAGTGAAAGTGGTCATCAGTCTATCTATCACATATCCGAATTTTTAAAGAACGATCTGACAAAAGTCAGAAATCAACATTCACACCGGAATGTTCATTTCTAAGTTCTGCAGGTAACGGCAAGTGGTGGAGCCAAGCGGGATCGAACCGCTGACCTCCTGCGTGCAAGGCAGGCGCTCTCCCAGCTGAGCTATGGCCCCGTAGTCATCTGCACCAAGCTAATGGTAGGTCTGGGCAGATTTGAACTGCCGACCTCACCCTTATCAGGGGTGCGCTCTAACCAACTGAGCTACAGACCTATAACAGGGTCGCGTTACAGCATCGTCTTCTTCAAGGAATCAAGCAATTCGTGTGGGAGCTCATCAGCAGGCTGATGTCTTCGATTAAGGAGGTGATCCAGCCGCAGGTTCCCCTACGGCTACCTTGTTACGACTTCACCCCAGTCATGAATCACACCGTGGTAACCGTCCTCCCGAAGGTTAGACTAGCTACTTCTGGTGCAACCCACTCCCATGGTGTGACGGGCGGTGTGTACAAGGCCCGGGAACGTATTCACCGCGACATTCTGATTCGCGATTACTAGCGATTCCGACTTCACGCAGTCGAGTTGCAGACTGCGATCCGGACTACGATCGGTTTTGTGAGATTAGCTCCACCTCGCGGCTTGGCAACCCTCTGTACCGACCATTGTAGCACGTGTGTAGCCCAGGCCGTAAGGGCCATGATGACTTGACGTCATCCCCACCTTCCTCCGGTTTGTCACCGGCAGTCTCCTTAGAGTGCCCACCATAACGTGCTGGTAACTAAGGACAAGGGTTGCGCTCGTTACGGGACTTAACCCAACATCTCACGACACGAGCTGACGACAGCCATGCAGCACCTGTGTCAGAGTTCCCGAAGGCACCAATCCATCTCTGGAAAGTTCTCTGCATGTCAAGGCCTGGTAAGGTTCTTCGCGTTGCTTCGAATTAAACCACATGCTCCACCGCTTGTGCGGGCCCCCGTCAATTCATTTGAGTTTTAACCTTGCGGCCGTACTCCCCAGGCGGTCAACTTAATGCGTTAGCTGCGCCACTAAAATCTCAAGGATTCCAACGGCTAGTTGACATCGTTTACGGCGTGGACTACCAGGGTATCTAATCCTGTTTGCTCCCCACGCTTTCGCACCTCAGTGTCAGTATCAGTCCAGGTGGTCGCCTTCGCCACTGGTGTTCCTTCCTATATCTACGCATTTCACCGCTACACAGGAAATTCCACCACCCTCTACCATACTCTAGCTCGCCAGTTTTGGATGCAGTTCCCAGGTTGAGCCCGGGGCTTTCACATCCAACTTAACGAACCACCTACGCGCGCTTTACGCCCAGTAATTCCGATTAACGCTTGCACCCTCTGTATTACCGCGGCTGCTGGCACAGAGTTAGCCGGTGCTTATTCTGTCGGTAACGTCAAAACAGCAAGGTATTAACTTACTGCCCTTCCTCCCAACTTAAAGTGCTTTACAATCCGAAGACCTTCTTCACACACGCGGCATGGCTGGATCAGGCTTTCGCCCATTGTCCAATATTCCCCACTGCTGCCTCCCGTAGGAGTCTGGACCGTGTCTCAGTTCCAGTGTGACTGATCATCCTCTCAGACCAGTTACGGATCGTCGCCTTGGTGAGCCTTTACCTCACCAACTAGCTAATCCGACCTAGGCTCATCTGATAGCGTGAGGTCCGAAGATCCCCCACTTTCTCCCGTAGGACGTATGCGGTATTAGCGCCCCTTTCGGAACGTTGTCCCCCACTACCAGGCAGATTCCTAGGCATTACTCACCCGTCCGCCGCTGAATCAAGGAGCAAGCTCCCGTCATCCGCTCGACTTGCATGTGTTAGGCCTGCCGCCAGCGTTCAATCTGAGCCATGATCAAACTCTTCAGTTCAATACTGCTTGGGTTTTTAAGAAACCCTAAACTTGGCTCAGCAATCTCAAATGACTATGTGATTTCTCGCATGGCCACTTGTGATGCTGATAATCTTGGCGACTATCAGTCCGTACTCACAAGCACCCACACGAATTGCTTGATTCGATTGTTAAAGAGCGATTTGGTTAAGCGCTTTGCTCAACCGAGGCCGCGCATTTTACGCTTTCCTCTAAGTCTGTCAAGCGTTTATTTTGAAGTTTTTTCGAGAACCCCGTTCAACTTCAACCGCTTAACTCGCTGCGATCTCTCGTAGCGGGAGGCGAATCATACAGCGTTAAAACCTGCTGTCAACTGCCTTTTTCACCGCTGCCGATCAGGAGACCGAAGCCCTTCCGCTACTACCTGAATCGTTCAACTCGTTGATTCTCAAGGAGTTTTGCGTTTCGACTGCGTCGGAAGTGGGGCGCATTATAAGGGGATTCGAAACCCCGTCAACACTTATTTTCAAGAAAGTTTCATATCGCCCTGCCCCGCCCCACTAAACGAGGGACACGGCGCCACACCGGCGGTATTCGCACAATCAACAATACCGCCCCGACAGCCGCATATATCACCCACTCTTCAAGGTCCGAGCGAACGATCCAGAGAAAATGCAACAGCCCCAACCCGAGAATCACATAGACCAACCGGTGCAACTTTTTCCATCGCGCACCCAGCCGTCGCTGACTGTAGCGATTGGACGTCACCGTCAGGGCCAGTAGACCAAGAAAACCCAGCGCCCCCACGATGATATAGGGGCGCTTGCGCAACTCGACGCCCAACTGCCCCCAATCCAACCCCAGGATGAACACCATATAGGACGTCATGTGCAACACGATGTAGGCAAAGCACCACAATCCCAGCTGACGCCGCACGACGATCCAGCCCGGCCATCCTGTCAGTCGCTGCAACGGAGTCATGCCCAGGGTCACCAGCAGAAAGGTCAATGCACCCAGGCCCAGCCGGTCCACCAGGATCTTGCCAGGGTCCGGCCCCAGCAGGCTCATCGCCGCTTCATATAGCCACCAGCCGGGAAACGCACACCCCACCAGGAAAATGACCAGGCGAAACCAGGGATAACGCATCAGTAGTTCTTCCGCAGATCGAGCCCTGTATAAAGCGACGCCACTTCATCGGCGTAACCATTGAACATCAGGGTATCGCGCACATTGGGACTGAACAGCCCACTGGGCAGACGCCTCTCCCTGGCCTGACTCCAGCGGGGGTGATCGACCGTCGGATTGACGTTGGCATAGAAGCCATATTCCGTGGGCGCCAAACTCTCCCATGTGGTGCTGGGCTGCTCCGCCACCAGGCTCATGCGCACGATGGACTTGATGCTCTTGAATCCATACTTCCACGGCACCACCAGGCGTAGCGGGGCGCCGTTCTGATTGGCAAGCTCCCGACCGTACATCCCCACCGCCAGGATCGCCAACGGGTTCATCGCCTCGTCCAGGCGTAGCCCCTCCACATAGGGCCAGTCGATCAAGGCAAAGCCGGACCGCTGCCCAGGCATGCTTTGCGGATCCTGTAGTGTCTCGAAGCGCACGTAGCGTGCCTTGGAGGTTGGCTCGACCTGCTTGAGCACCTGCGCCAACGGAAAGCCCAACCAAGGAATGACCATCGACCAAGCCTCGACGCACCTCAACCGATAGATGCGCTCTTCGAGCTGGTAGGGCTTCACGAAATCTTCGAGGGCATAGCGACCGGGTTTGGCCACCTCACCGTCGACCACCAGGCTCCAGGGCTCGGTCTTCAGCGCGCCGGCATTGGCAGCCGGATCTCCCTTGTCAGGGCCGAACTCATAGAAATTGTTGTAATGGGTGGCGTCCTTGAACGGCGTGATCGCCTCGCCCCTGACCGTCACAGCCTGCCAACGCGCAGACGCGAGCTTGTCGGTGAACCAGGCCGGCGCGGCACCTGGCGTGGCATCGGCGTAGCGCGACGCTTCGGCAGACAAGCCGGCCCGCGGCAATGCGCCAAGGGCCAGCCCCGCCAAGGAAGCACCAAGCACTGTACGCCTGGAAAGATAGAGGCTTTCGGGAGTGATCTCCGACGCTTTACAGTCGGACGACCTGGGGGACTTGATAAGCATGACGGCTCCACAGCACAGGCAACGGATGTACCTGTAAGACTATGGAGCCGGAGGGTTATTCCAGCATTAAATCATCGTCAGCTTTTGCGGCGACGACCGCGCAGCAGGTACTGCACCGGACCGGAAATCGCATAGCCGAGGAAGATCAGCAGCAGGATTCGAGGCGGGTCACTGAACACCACCGCGAACACCAGCACCACAGCCAGGATGGCCACGAAAGGCACACGCCCTTTGAGGTCCAGCTCCTTGAAGCTGTTGTACTTGATGTTGCTGACCATCAGCATGCCGGCAGCCGCCACCAACAAGGCGACCAGGAACGACAGCTTGGAGCCCTGGATACCATAGTCGCTGAAGGCCCACACGGTACCAGCGACCACACCGGCGGCAGCCGGGCTGGCCAGGCCGATGAAGTAGCGTTTGTCAGCAGTACCGACCTGGGTGTTGAAGCGCGCCAGGCGCAAAGCCGCGCCAGCGACATAGATGAAGGCGACCATCCAGCCGACCTTGCCCATGTCGCCCAGCGCCCAGACGAACGCCAGCAAGGCAGGCGCAACACCAAAGGCCGCCATGTCCGACAGCGAGTCGTACTCGGCACCGAAGGCGCTCTGGGTATTGGTCATCCGAGCAACGCGACCATCGAGGCTATCAAGGACCATGGCCACGAAGATGGCGATCGCGGCGAAGGCGAAGTACTTGCTCGCTTCACGCGGGTCACCCGCACTGAGGTAACCGTGGGCGCTGATGGAGCTGACGATGGAGTAGAAACCGGCAAACAGGTTGGCGGTCGTGAACAGGTTGGGCAGCAGATAGATGCCACGGTGACGGACCTTGCGCCCTTCGGCGTCATGCCCTTCTTCAATATGCTCATCGACAGGTAGCAGGCTTTCGGCGTCGGAGGGCTTGTTCGGCTCTTCGGGACGTTCGCTCATGAAAAGTACCTTGCAACTGGGGTGGAAAATGTTCGACACGGGCCTGCGAAACAGGTTCTGACGGCAAGCCACTGGTCGCTTTATACCAGAAGCAGGCCGCATAAACGAAAAAACGCGGCCGAAGCCGCGTTTTTCATGTTACCGACGCAAGACTTAGTTCTTGGTCTTGTCGACGATCTTGTTGGCCGCGATCCAAGGCATCATGGAGCGCAGTTGCTCGCCGATGACTTCGATGCCGTGAGCGGCGTTGTTGCGACGCTTGGCGGTCATCGATGGGTAGTTGGTGGCGCCTTCGGAGATGAACATCTTCGCGTACTCGCCGTCCTGGATGCGCTTCAGAGCGTTGCGCATGGCCTTGCGGGATTCTTCGTTGATGACTTCTGGACCGGTGACGTACTCACCGTACTCGGCGTTGTTGGAGATCGAGTAGTTCATGTTGGCGATACCGCCTTCGTACATGAGGTCAACGATCAGCTTCAGCTCGTGCAAGCACTCGAAGTAGGCCATTTCCGGCGCGTAGCCAGCTTCGACCAGGGTTTCGAAACCGGCCTTGACCAGTTCGACGGTACCACCGCACAGAACGGCCTGCTCACCGAACAGGTCGGTTTCGGTTTCGTCCTTGAAGGTGGTTTCGATGATGCCGGTACGGCCGCCGCCGACGCCCGAAGCGTACGACAGAGCAACGTTCTTGGCATTGCCCGAGGCGTCCTGGTAGACAGCGATCAGGTCAGGGATGCCGCCGCCCTTGACGAACTCGGAGCGAACGGTGTGGCCCGGGGCCTTCGGCGCGATCATGATCACGTCGAGGTCGGCACGCGGAACGACCTGGTTGTAGTGGATCGAGAAGCCGTGGGAGAAGGCCAGGGTAGCGCCCTTCTTGATGTTCGGCTCGATTTCGTTCTTGTACAGGGCGCCCTGGAACTCGTCCGGGGTCAGGATCATGACCAGGTCGGCAGCGGCGACGGCAGTGGCAACGTCAGCCACTTTCAGGCCGTGGGCTTCTGCCTTGGCAACGGTAGCCGAACCTTTACGCAGACCGACGGTAACGTCCACACCGGAGTCCTTCAGGTTGCACGCCTGGGCGTGACCCTGGGAGCCGTAACCGATGATGGCGACTTTCTTGCCCTGGATGATGGAAAGGTCGCAGTCTTTGTCGTAATAAACTTTCATGAAATACCCCTGTTATATCTCGGCTCCACGGAGCCATCACTGATTCTTGTATGCGTATTCAGATACTGAGCACTTTGTCGCCACGGGCAATGCCGGTAACGCCGCTGCGCACGGTTTCCAGGATCGACGCGGTGCCGATAGCCTGGATGAAGCTGTCCAGCTTATCGCTGGTGCCGCTCAGTTGCACGGTGTACACGCTGGCGGTGACATCGACGATCTGGCCACGGAAGATATCCGTGGTGCGCTTGATCTCGGCGCGCTGGGCGCCGGTGGCCTTGACCTTGACCAGCATCAGCTCGCGCTCGATGTGAGCACTTTCCGACAGATCGACGAGTTTGACCACTTCGACCAGCTTGTTCAGGTTCTTGGTGATCTGCTCGATCACTTCGTCATGACCAACGGTCGTCAGGGTCAGGCGCGACAGAGTCGGATCCTCGGTCGGCGCCACGGTCAGGCTTTCGATGTTGTAGTTGCGCTGGGAGAACAGGCCGACCACGCGAGACAAGGCACCGGGTTCGTTTTCCAACAGCAGGGAAATGATGTGCCGCATATCAGGTACGCTCCGTCTTGCTCAGCCACATGTCACGCATCGAGCCGTCCTTGATCTGCATCGGGTAGACGTGCTCGGTCCTGTCGACCGCGATGTCGATGAACACCAAGCGGTCCTTCATCGCGAAAGCCTCTTCCAGTTTCGGCTTGAGGTCCTTCAGGCTGGTGATGCGGATACCCACATGGCCATAGGCCTCGACCAGCTTGACGAAGTCAGGCAGCGACTCCACGTAGGAGTGCGAGTGACGGCCGCTGTAGGCCATGTCCTGCCATTGACGAACCATGCCCAACACGCCGTTGTTCAGGTTGACGATCTTCACCGGCAGGTCGTACTGCATGCAGGTGGACAGTTCCTGGATGTTCATCTGGATACTGCCTTCACCGGTCACGCAGGCCACGTCCTGGTCAGGGAAGTTGAGCTTGATGCCCATCGCCGCCGGGAAGCCAAAGCCCATGGTGCCCAGGCCGCCGGAGTTGACCCAACGATTTGGCTTGTTGAAGCGGTAGTACTGCGCCGCGAACATCTGGTGCTGACCAACATCGGAGGTGATGAAGGCATCGCCCTTGGTCACTTCGCACAGGGTTTCGATCACGGTCTGCGGCTTGATGACGCTGCCGTCGCCCTTGTCGTAAGGGAACAGGTCGCCGTCGCCGCGCCATTCGTCGATCTGCTTCCACCAGGCATCGAGCGCCGCCTTGTCAGGCTGCTCGCCGATTTCCTTGAGGATGGCCAGCATTTCGTTGAGCACGCTTTCCACAGGCCCCACGATCGGCACGTCGGCCTTGATCATCTTGGAGATCGACGCCGGGTCGATGTCGATATGGATGATCTTGGCGTTCGGGCAGAACTTGGCCGGGCCGTTGACCACGCGGTCGTCGAAACGCGCACCGACAGCGAAGATCACGTCAGCATTGTGCATCGCCATGTTGGCGGTGTAGCTGCCGTGCATGCCCAGCATGCCGATGAACTGGCGATCGGTGCCTGGGAAGCCACCCAACCCCATCAGGGTATTGGTGACCGGCAGGTTCAACGATTTGGCGATCTCGGTGAGGGCTTCGGAGCCGCCGCCAAGAATCACGCCGCCGCCGGAGTAGACCACCGGACGCTTGGCTGCCAGGAGCATCTCGGCCGCCTTGCGGATCTGGCCGGAATGCCCGCGAACGGCCGGGCTGTAGGAGCGCAGCTTGACCTTCTTCGGATAGACGTATTCGAACTTCTCGGCCGGGTTGGTCATATCTTTTGGAATGTCGACCACGACCGGGCCTGGACGACCGGATTGCGCCAGGTAGAAGGCTTTTTTCAGGACTTCAGGGATTTCCGTGGCATGTTTGACCATGAAGCTGTGCTTAACGATCGGCCGGGAAATACCAATCATGTCGGTTTCCTGGAAGGCATCGGTACCTACCATGGTGCTAGGCACCTGGCCGGACAGGATGACCATCGGAATCGAGTCCATATAGGCAGTGGCAATGCCGGTGATGGCATTGGTCGCGCCTGGGCCGGAAGTCACCAGCACCACGCCGGCCTTGCCGGTAGCACGGGCGTAACCGTCCGCCATATGGGTGGCAGCCTGCTCGTGACGAACCAGGATGTGATTGATCTCCGGTTCCTTGAACAGGGCGTCGTAAACATGAAGAAGAGCACCGCCAGGGTACCCATAGATGTGCTTAACGCCTTCGTCACGCAAGAAGCGGACGACCATCTCAGCGCCAGATAAAAGCTCCACGTTGTTCACCTCTAAAACGCCAGAATACCGTCCTCATTGGACGGGTCTTAATAGGTTTACTGCCAAGCAGAGCATGAGCGAACGTCAGCACTGACTGAGCAAGTATTGGGAGCGCCCCAGAGTGTTGCGGGGGATTCCCACCCAGCGCGAGGTAACGCGTTGCGGGGTGTTACAAGTCGGCGCGGGTGTGCGCCTCATGATCTGCTTAGCGGGTCTGCTTCTGGCAGTCCCTCTACAGCGGAATCTGGATTCTTCTGATTCGCCGCGCGCAAGTCAAGAAAAATTATTGCCAATTTTTCCCCAGGATGAATTCTCGCCACCACGAAAAAGGTGGTCGGCAGCAGGAAAACAAAGAAATCCATAAAAAAGGGCCACAATCTGCGGCCCTTATAGGAAAAAAAGAAGAAATCAGGCGGAAGGACTGATCAATTGGTCAAACGCTGCCAGCAGACGTCTTAGCTCGCGGCTCTGCTCCGGGCGATCGACGAACACCGTTTCGGCCATGACCAGAATACCGGACGCGTTGGGCAGTGGGTGCCCGTGCTCGATGATGAGCTTCATGCGTGGCAGGAATATCCATTGCAGCCATTGCTCGAAGGTCATCACGTCTACCGCGAACGGCACCACGCTGGCGAGCGCTTCGGCACTGGGCGCCTGCTCGCTCCACCAGCCCTGGACCTGCAACTCGCGCTCGATCAGCAGCAGATGATCGGCGATGTCGAGGATGCGTTGCTCCATCACGAGGTGGTCCGCGCCTTCTGCCGCGCCAATGCCGCGCCCTGGCTGTCGCCCTGCTTCTCGCGGGCCTGGGCGATGGTGTTCCACAGCTCGGCTTGCAGGTCGGGACGACCGTTGGCGTAGGTCAGGGCACGACGCGCCAGTTGCTCGGCCTGGGCCGAGTCGCCCTGGGCCAGGCGCACCTGGGCCAGACGGAACAACACCTGCGGTTCGCGCGGGGCGATGCGCTGGGCACGCTCCAAGCTCGAGGCAGCACCGTTGAAATCGCCCCCACCTTGTTGCTGCTGGGCGGTAGTCAACAGGGCCAGCACCGGACCATCGAGCTGTTCATCGGCAGATAGCCCACCGCTGGCATTGCTGCGCGGAATACCGGTCGGTGCGCTCGGCGTGCTGGGCGCGCTGTTCATCGAGGCGATGTCGAACGGCTCGTCGGCAATCGGGTTGGGATTGGTGGCGATCGGGCCGCTGCTGACAGGGCCGGGGGTGATTGGCCCTGTGCTGATCGGCGCGGCGCCCACACCGGCCGGGAAGGCCTGGATCGGCGCTGCGCCAGCGCCCTGCGGAATCACCACGGTCACACCGGAGTCCTCAGGCAGCGACTGCGCCTGACTGGTGCCTCCGCTGGCCTGGCGGGCAACGTTACGGTTGCTCGCGATTCGCTCACTGTTCGAGACCCGGGTGCTCGAATCCACCACGGGGATATTGCCGCGCGGAACGCTGGAGCACCCCTGGAGCACGGCAATTGCCGTCAAGGCAGGAAACAGCCACTTGTTCACTTCACACCCTCTTCAAAGCTAGCGCTCAATTCATCCATCCCTTGACCCAATCCATGACGGATTCCACTGGGTCTTGCGGGCCACCACAGGCGGCGCCGGCAGGCGGTTCACTTCCGCGAATATACGGCATCTGCACCGCCCCCGGACAGCTATCGTCCGACCCCTGGCCGCTGTACGGATCAATCCAGGCCTGGACGACGTTATCCGGTTGCGGCATGTCCAGCGGCAGCGGGTCGGCTTTCTTCATGAAGCTGGTCCAAACCTGCAAGGCGCCTGTGGCACCGGTGAACGGCGTCTTGCCGTTATCGTCACGGCCCAGCCAGACCACCGCCAGCAAGTCCTGACTGAAGCCTGAGAACCAGCTGTCGCGCGAATCGTTACTGGTGCCGGTCTTGCCCGCCAGGGTCAGCGAACGAGGCAGCACGTTGTAGACCGAACGCCCGGTACCTTCACGCATTACGCGTTGCATGCCGTTCTGCACCAGATAGATGGCGCCTGGGTCGAACGTCTGCTGGATCTGGAACGGGTAGCGCTTGAGCGGCTCGCCTTCGGCGGTGAGCACGCTGCGGATACCGCGCATCGGCGTATTGAAACCACCATTGGCGATGGTCTGGTACATGGTGGCGACCTGCATCGGCGACATGCCGCCCGCGCCCAGCAGCATGGACGGGAATGCTGGCCAATCGACCTTCACACCGAGTCTGCCGATGGTCTTGATCACGTTGGGCACGCCCACTTCCAGGCCAATCTTGGCGGTGGACAGGTTGTAGGAGTTGGCCAGCCCTTGGTACAGGTAGATAGTGCCGTGCGGGCGACGATCGTAGTTTTGCGGACGCCAGACCTGGCCATCGGCGCCTTTGACCGAGAACGGCTCGTCCTGCACCCAACTGGTCAACGTGTACTTGCTCGGTTGCTCCAAGGCAGTCAGGTACACCGCAGGCTTGACCAACGAGCCGATCGGCCGCACGGCGTCGATGGCGCGGTTGAAACCGGCGAAGCCGGCCTGCCGGCTGCCGATCAGCGCTTGGACTTCACCGGTTTCCGGGTTGGTCACCACCATGGCGGATTCGACTTCGTCAGCGCCCTTGCGACCGGCCAGGCGCTTGAAAGTCTCGCTCATGGCTGTTTCGGCCTTCATCTGCAGGATCGGGTCGAAGCTGGTAAAGATGCGCAGGCCTTCTTCGGTCAAGTCTTCGTCGCGGTAGTCCTGGCGCAGCTGACGCTTGACCAGGTCGAGGAAGGCCGGGAAGGAGCTGTCAGCCAGGCTGCCACGCTTGGTCACGCCCAACGGCATCTTCTTCGCCGCCTCGGCCACGTCCTGGCTGACCACGCCCTGCTCGGCGAGCAGGTCGAGCACCAAGTTGCGTCGGGTGAGTGCACGTTCTGGATAACGACGTGGGTTGTAATAGGACGGGCCCTTGACCATGCCCACCAGCAGGGCGATCTGGTGCAGCTTGAGCTCCTGCAGCGGTTGGCTGAAGAAGAACTGGCTGGCCAGACCGAAGCCGTGCACCGCACGCTGACCGTCCTGGCCGACGAATACCTCGTTGAGGTACGCCTCGAGGATCTCGCGCTTGTCGTAGTGCAGTTCCAGCAACATGGCCATCATGGCCTCGTTCAGCTTACGGCTGAGGCTGCGCTCGTTGGTCAGGAAGAAGTTCTTCACCAACTGCTGGGTCAGGGTACTACCGCCCTGGCGCATGGCACCTGAGGAGGTGTTAACCCACATTGCACGGGCGATGGACTTGGGTGACACACCGTGGTGGCTGTAGAAATCACGGTCTTCCACGGCGACCAGGGTTTCCAGCAGATAAGGCGGGACCTGGTCGATCTTGATCAGGATCCGGTCTTCGAGATTCTTGGGATAGATACCGCCGATCATCAGCGGCTCGAGACGCACCACGTCCAGCTTACCGCCGTTGGCACCGGACAGCCCCGCCACGTAGTCGCCGGAGAACCGCACGCGCACGAACTGCGCCGGCTCCATGCCCTCGTAGAACTGGAAACCACGGGTATTGAGGTCGACGGTATTGCCGTTGACCGACGCTGCGCCCGGGCCATTGGCGGCCGCTTCACGGCGATAGCCCAGGGCATCGAGCTCGGTGAGGAAGTCGTTGCGGCTCAACTTCTGGCCGACGAACAGCTCCAGCGGGCGGGCGTATACCTTGGCCGGAATGGTCCAACGCTTGCCGGAGAACTTCTCCTGGACGACAGCATCGAGGTAAACCGCGAAGCCGGCGAGCACCACCAGGCCGACCAGGCTGAGCTTGAGCGCCCAGCCCAGCCAGGCGCGGGAGCGGCCGGTCGGGCGTTTCTTGGGGGTACGGGAGTTTCGGGTACGAGTCATGGCGGCGGATTATACGCACTTTGATAAAGGCTAGTGGCTTGCGGGACGAAACGGAAAGCTCGCGTTCATCCGCCAGCATTTCCAGCGGTTTGCAGGGACGGCACCATTGACCATAATGGCGCTTTCGAATTCCCTGCCCCCAGAAGGATTGCCCGTGAGCCAAGCTCTGATCAGCGCGCTGCAGAACCCCGCCCTCTATGCCCACCCGGTGGACGGGTTCCAGCTCATCGAAACGCATATTTCTTGGGTTTTGCTGACCGGCGAATACGCCTACAAGATCAAGAAGCCGATGAACTTCGGCTTCCTGGACTTCACTGAGCTGGACCAACGCCGTCACTTCTGCAACGAAGAGCTGCGCCTGAACCAGCGCCTGACCGAAGGTCTGTACCTTGAAGTGCTGCCAATCACTGGCACTGCCGACGCCCCGCAAGTGGGCGGCGATGGCGAGCCGATCGAGTACGCCTTGAAGATGCGTCAGTTCCCTCAGGGCCAGATGCTCGCTACCTTGCAAGCCAATGGCGAGCTCAATGCCAGCCACATTGACCAGATGGCTCGCCAGATCGCCGAGTTCCACCTGAGAACCCCTAAAGTACCGGTCGACCACCCGCTCGGCACTCCCGAAAGTGCCATGGCACCGGTCGAGCAGAACTTCGAGCAGATCCGCCCGTTCCTCACCGAAAAGGCCGACTTGCAACAGCTGGACAACCTGCAGGCATGGGCACGCAGCAGCTTCGAACGGCTGTACGGCCTGCTCGAGACGCGCAAGGCCAACGGTTTCATCCGCGAGTGTCATGGCGATATCCACCTGGGCAACGCCACGCTGATCGATGGCAAGGTGGTGATCTTCGATTGCATCGAGTTCAACGAGCCGTTCCGTCTGACCGACGTCTACGCCGACACCGCCTTCCTGGCCATGGACCTCGAGGACCGCGGCCTGAAATGCCTGGCCCGTCGCTTCATCAGCCAGTACCTGGAACTGACCGGCGACTACGAAGGCCTGGAACTGCTCAACTTCTACAAGGCCTACCGCGCCCTGGTGCGTGCCAAGGTCGCGCTCTTCAGCATGCCGGCCGAGGCCGATGGTGTGCAGCGTGCCACTACTCTGCGTACCTATCGCAACTACGCCAATCTGGCTGAGAGCTACAGCGCCATTCCATCGCGTCTGCTGGCCATCACCCATGGTGTCTCGGCTGTGGGCAAGAGCCACGTGGCCATGCGCCTGGTCGAAGCCCTGGGCGCGATCCGCGTGCGTTCGGACGTGGAACGCAAGCGCCTGTTCGGTGAGCAACAGCAGCAAAACGCAGGCCAACTGCAGGCCGGCATCTATGACCAGGAGGCGAGCCGCGCCACCTATCAGCGCCTGCATGAGCTGGCGGCGGTCATCCTGCGGGCCGGCTTCCCGGTGGTGCTCGATGCCACCTACCTCAAGCTGGCCCAGCGCCAGGCCGCGGCACAGGTCGCCAACGAAACAGGCGTTCCGTTCCTGATCCTCGATTGCCAAGCGCCCGATGCCGTCATCGCCAGTTGGCTGGCCCAGCGTCAGGCCGAGGACAACGACCCCTCCGATGCCACCCTGGAAGTGGTCAAGGCCCAGCAAGCCAGCCGCGAACCACTGAACGCCGAAGAACTGCCCCACTGTAAGCGCGTGGACACTCAGGAAAGCGCCAGCATGGACCAGTTGATCGAACAGATCCGCCAGCGCCTGCCAGGGATCTAAAACAGCCCTGCCCGCCGCAGGCCAAACGAACCGCCGCTCTCCCAGACATTGCACTGCATCCTGTGGGAGCGGCCTCGTGCCGCGACCGACCGCGGCACGCGCACCACCTGGAGCTCCCTCGCCCGTCGGGCTCCGATGGCAAAAGGCCGCGTATTTCCCAACCCCCGCTACACTCCTCTCAGACCTGCTCGCGATTTATCCCAAAGACCTCGTTCAGCCATCGCAAGGAGGCCCGATGAACGATGAATTGCAGCATCTGAGAAATCTTGGCAAGACCTCCGCGCAATGGCTCCACGCCGTCGGCATCCACAGTGCATCGGATTTGCGCCGCCTGGGCGCGGTGGGTGCCTATCAAGCCGTGAAGTCACGGGGGTTCAGGGCATCGAAGGTGTTGCTGTACTCCATTGAGGCGGCACTGCTGGACATGCACTGGAACGATTTGCCGGTCGAGCGTAAACAGGCGCTCGATGAACAGCTGGACGCCAAAAGCCCTGCGCAAAAAAAATCAAAATAAGCGGGAGGAGGGATTGACTATCAAATGAGAATCGTTATGATTATCACAACTGGTCGCGAGACTGGTTGGATAAGCTGAAAGGTCCCTGGTTCGGACACTCAGATTATCTCCTCATCAGGCTAATCACGGTTATTGACCCGGCAATTTGCCGGGTCTTTTTTTGCCTGCGAACATCCCATGCACAGTCAACGGCGCAACTGGGCGCAATAGTCCTGCTCAGGCAAGGCTGCCGTGTACCAAACATAGTCGGCCATCCCCGGCTCGACTTTTTCGCCCACTTCCACCAGCAACAACACTTTGGTTTCGCCCTCAGCCCCCAGATCAGCCAGGTGCAGCGGCACGCCCAAATCGCTGCGCGCATGGTAACTGCCAGTCAGCAACAGGGCCGGTTGCGGCGCAGCCAGCAGCCGTTCGGCGATACGTCGGTCGCGTTGCTGCTGGACGGCGAGCATGGCCGGCAGCTGGTTTTCCGGTAGCAACCCACAATGGCCGGCACGAACATGGTCGAGCAGTGCGGCCTTGACCGCAGGGGCATTCGAACGCGGCCCTTGCAGTACCGGCGCATCACGATAGGCCTGACGCATCTCCTCCGGCGACAGGTTGGCCGCCAGTAGTGGAATCTGCCGGTGTAGCGCCTCCCGCACGATCGGGCCATACAACCGCCAGTCCCACCCGTCCTGCCAGGCCAGGGCCTTGGGCAGGTCTTCGGGCAAACTCGTCTGCCCTTTCAAGGCGTCTATCAGCGGTTGCTGTGCCGGCTGCAGCATCTCCAGCAACACGCTGCCCTGGGTACGCCGGGCCTCCAAGGCTTGCAACAACCACAACTGCAGGGAGTGATGATCAGGATTGTCGTGCTTCTCCCCCACCACCACCCGAGGCGCTGGGGCCAGATGCGCAACAAGCTGCTCCGGCGTGAGCCGCTCACCACTGGCCACGTCGCGGATCTGCCCCAGTAGCATGCTGTCGCGCCCCTCGCTGGCCTGCCACGGCGGCAAGTCCGGCAGGCCGGCTTGGCAGCCGGACAACACCAGGGCTAGCAGGATCGAAAGGCCGGACTGCACGGCATGGCGCATGAATGAAGCCTCCTGGTGTGGTGTGTCAGTGGTACTTCTGAAACACCACACTAGCGGGTGATGATCAAGGGGTGACCGCGCTCCGGGTGCGCTTGCACCAACACATCGATGCCAAACACGGCCTTTAGCGCTTCAGGCGTCAGCACCTGTGGCGGGGTATCCAGCGCATGGCAACGTCCCTGCTCCAGCAACAGGATCTGGTCACAGTAGCGCGCGGCGAGGTTGAGGTCGTGCAGAATCACCATCACCGCCGCGCCTTGGTCGGCAAATCGCCGCACCGCTTGCAAGGTGGTGTGCTGGTGCAAGGGGTCGAGCATCGAAGTCGGCTCGTCCAATAGCAGCGTCACGCCCTCCTCCCCCGGCCACAACTGCGCCAGCACCCTGGCCAGATGCACCCGCTGACGCTCGCCGCCGGACAGCGCCAAATAGCTACGATCGGCCAAATGCAGCGCGTCGGCCGCACCCAATGCCGCCTGGACGATTTCCCGGTCGCGCTGCTGACCGCTGGCGTGAGGCAATCGACCAAGACCCACCACCTCCTCGACACCAAATGCAAACCCGAGGGTGGAGACCTGCGGCAGCACCGCCAGATGACGCGCGCGCGCCTGGCCGGGCCAGTCCGCCAGCGCGCGCCCAAGCAAACGGACTCGTCCATGGCTGGGGGCCAGCTCGCCGCACAGCACGCTCAACAGGCTGCTCTTGCCCGCGCCATTGGGGCCCAACACACCCAGGACCTGCCCTGGGCGCACTTGCAGGTCGATCCCCTGCAGCACTTCCTGGGTTCCACGCCACAGGCGCACCCCTTCGGCTTCCAGCATCAGCTGCGTCCTCGTACCAGCAAGAACAAGAAGAACGGCGCACCGATGAACGCCGTGACGATCCCAATCGGCAGTTCCGCCGGTGCCAGCGCCAGCCGTGCCACCAGATCGGCGAACAGAAGCAAGGCTCCCCCTGCGAGTAACGAGGCAGGCAGCAGCACACGATGATCCGGACCGGCCAACAACCGCACCAGGTGTGGCACCACCAGCCCGATAAAACCGATCAGCCCCGCGGCAGCCACCGCAGCGCCCACACCCAGGGCGGTACAGAACACCAGCTCGCGCTTGAGCGCTTCGACCTCGATGCCCAGGTGCCGGGCCTCCGACTCGCCCAACAACAGGGCATTGAGCGCCTGGGCGCGGCGGGGCAACCACAAGGCCACCGCGCCCGTCACCAGCAGCAGGGGCCACAGCCGCTCGTAGCTGGCACCGTTGAGGCTGCCCAGGTTCCAGAAGGTCAAGGTACGCAGCGTTGCGTCATCGGCCAGGTAGGTGAACAAGCCGACTGCCGAACCCGCCAAGGCTGTCAGGGCGACGCCCGCAAGCAGCATGGTAGCGACGCTGGTCTGCCCGTCGCGCCGGCCCAGGCGATACACCAGCGCGGTCACACCGAGGCCCCCCACGAAGGCACAGACGGACAACAGGTAAGGAGAAAACCACTCCGGGATTCCGCCCAGCCAATTGCCACCGACAATCGCGATCGCCGCCCCCAACGCCGCTCCGCTGGCAACGCCTACCAACCCTGGGTCTGCCAGGGGGTTGCGAAACAGCCCCTGCATCGTCACGCCGGACAACGCCAGCACCGCACCGACCGCCAGCCCCAACAAGGTTCGCGGCAGGCGGATCTGGCCAAGAATCATCTGCGCCTGCTCCAGGCCTTCGGCGTGAACCGGCACACCCAGCAGCCGCAGGCCAGCGCACAAGGTATCGAACAATGGAAGACTCACCGGCCCAAGCGCCAGCGACAACCAGATCGCCAGCAGGCACAGTAGGGTCAGGCAGGCAAACAGCGTACGGGGGTGAACACGACGTCTCATTGAGCCTTGGCCGCCGGATAGAAGGCCTCGGCCAGCGTGTTCAAGGTGGCCGGCAAGCGCGGGCCAAGGCCACCGACCAGCAAAGTCGGGTCCAGCGCTATCACACGCTTCTCACGCACTGCCCGGGACGCGGCCAACGCCGGGTTCTCCTTGAGCAAGGCCTGTAACGCCTGCTCGCCATCGAGGCTGCGGTCGGAAAACACCAGCACGTCCGGATCCAGCGCCGCCAGCGCTTCGACGGAGAAGTTCTTGTAACCCGGATGGCCGGCCAGGTTACGCGCACCGGCCTGACGCAACAGCCAATCCCCTGATGTACCCACGCCGGCGATCAGGGGCTTGGCACCTGCATGCCCGACCAGCAGCAACACCCCCGGCGCCTTCTGGCTCGCCTGGGCCTGTTTGACCCTGCCCTGCAGCGCATCGAGTTGCTGGTGGTAATCGGCGCTCAGCGCGGCAGCTTTTTGCTCGGTACCCAGCAGGCGGCCCAAGCGTAGGAGATTGTCGTCCACGGCGCCCAACTCGGCCTTGCTGGAGAACAGCTCCACCCGCACCCCGGCGTTACGCACCTGTGCCAGCACTGGCGGCGGCCCCATTTCTTCGGTACCGACCAGCACATCCGGGCGCAGGCTGAGAATCCCTTCGGCGGACAATTGCCGCTGGTAGCCAATACTGGGCAGCGACTTGAGTGACTCAGGATGCTGGCTGGTGGTATCGACCCCCACCAGCCGCGGCTCACCGCCCAGGGCGCTGATCCACTCGCTCAGGGCACCGCCAGCACTGACCCAGCGCTGCGGGAGTTCGGCGGCCAATGCCTGGGTGGCAAGCACAAGACCTGCGCACAGGACAATCAGGGCAGCGGGACGACGCATCATCGTTTTCCTTTGCAGAAGGCGGGCCGCGCGCCTTGTAGCGAGCGACGGAACTGCGCACCATAGACAGCCTGGCGCAGCGACTGAGGGCAATTTGATAATTGTTCGCATTGAGGCGTCAAGCCATCCCTGTGTCACACGAGCTGTCCGCTGCAATGCATTTTCTTTGCGCATCCATCGACCTCGCCGAAGGCCACAGCCGCGCATTCAGCGTAGCTGGCGAGCAGGTGTTCGGCGTACGCCGCCAGGGTCAGGTCTACCTTTATCGCAACCGCTGCCCCCACCGAGGCATTGCATTGAACTGGGAGGCGAATGCCTTTCTCGACGAGAGTGCCAGCCTCATCCAATGCGCCCATCACGGGGCGTTGTTCTTGATCGAAAGTGGCGAGTGCGTGGCTGGCCCCTGCGAGGGGGAGCAGTTGCAGGCCCTGGACTGCCTGGAAGACAGCCAGGGCATCTGGCTCAAGGCGTGAGCAGCACCGGCAATGGCCGGTCGATCACGATCTGTTCGGCGTCCAGACGCGTGCCGTAAGCGAGCACCTCAACGCCATCGGCCACTGCTGTGCGCAGGGCCAGGGCATAGGCCGCGTCGATCTCCTCGGCTGGGCGCACCGCCTCGACACCGGTCAGGTTGACGCAATACAACTGCACGGCACGGATCCCCTGGCGCGCCAATGCGGCCAGCTCGCGCAGGTGCTTCGCGCCGCGCTGTGTCACCGCGTCGGGAAAAGCCGCGACCGGCGTGTCCGGGTACCCCAGGGTCACGCTTTTGACCTCCACATAGGCCGGCCCTTCGGCGAACTCCAGGCGAAAATCCACCCGGCTGCCCTCCTCGCCATAGGCCACTTCGCGCTTGAGCGCCGTGAACCCGGCCAGCTCGGTGATGCGTCCGGCCCGCAGCGCTTCCTCCACCAGGGCATTGGCCCGCCCGGTGTTGACGCAAGCCAGGCGTCCCTGGGGCGTTTCGCTGATCTCCCAGGTTCCGGGAAGCTTGCGCTTGGGGTCGTTGGAGCGACTGAACCAGACCTGCCCACCTTCGCGCATGCAATTGAGCATGGAGCCGGTGTTGGGGCAATGGATGGTCAGTTGCTCGCCGTTGGCCAACTCGATGTCAGCCAGGAACCGTTTGTACCGGCGCAACAAGCGCGCCTGCTCGAGTGCGGGGAAGAACAGCATCAGCCTTGCCAGCTCTTCAGGCCACGGGCGATGCGTTGCACGGCTTCTTCCAGGCGCGGCAGGCTCTGGGTGTAGGCGAAGCGCACATGATGGCCAGCCTGGTGACGGCCAAAATCAAGGCCCGGCGTGAAGGCCAGGTGCTCGGTTTCCAGGAAGTGCTGGCAGAACGCGAAGGCATCACCGCCAAAGGCACTGATGTCGGCATACAGATAGAAGGCGCCCTGTGGTTCCACAGCAATACCGAAGCCGAGTTCACGCAGGGCCGGTAGCAGGAAGTCCCGGCGGCGGGCGAACTCGGCACGACGTTCTTCGAGGATGGCCAGGGTCTGGGGCTCGAAGCAGGCCAGCGCGGCATGTTGGGCCATGCTCGGCGCGCTGATGTAGAGGTTCTGCGCCAGCTTCTCCAGGTCCTTCACCGCGCTGGGCGGCGCGACCAACCAGCCGAGGCGCCAGCCGGTCATGCCGAAATACTTAGAAAAACTATTCAGGACAAACGCGTGATCGTCCACTTCCAGCACGCTCGGTGCATCCATGCCGTAGGTGAGGCCGTGGTAGATCTCGTCCACCACCAGATGCCCGTGGCGCTCACGGGTGGCCTTGGACAGACTGGCCAGCTCGTCACGGTCGAGCACCGTGCCTGTAGGGTTGGCGGGCGAGGCCACCAGGGCACCGACGGTATCCTTGTCCCAGTAACGATCGACCAGGTCGGCCGTCAATTGATAGTTGACCTCCGGACCCACCGGCACCAGTTGCGCCCCACCTTCTACCAGACGCAGGAAATGGCGATTGCACGGGTAGCCGGGGTCTGCCAGCAGCCAGTGCTTGCCTGGATCGACCAACAGGCTGCTGGCCAGTAGCAATGCACCGGAGCCGCCGGGCGTGACGAGGATGCGCTCAGGGTCGACACTCACCCCGTAGCGCTGGTCATAAAAACCTGCGATCGCCTCGCGCAGAGCCGGCAGGCCACGTGCCGCGGTGTAGCGGGTGTGGCCAGCGGCCAGCGCCGCCTGGCCTGCCGCCACGATGGGCTCGGCGGTGGTGAAATCCGGCTCGCCGATCTCCAGGTGGATGACGTCATGGCCAGCCGCCTGCAACTCGTTGGCGCGTGCCAGCAATGCCATGACGTGGAAGGGTTCGATAGCGCGACTACGCGCACTGTGGGGCTGAGCCATGGGCCTTCTCTCAATTGGGTCTAAACTGGTGATTCTACCCCTGCGCCGCATCGAACGTGCGGCTCGCGCCGCTGTCAACTCCTAGGATCGGGCGGGGTAGCGCACCCCCGATCTATCTGGTAAGTTCGGCGGCTCGCAGTCGCAGGGCCGGCGGGTGCCGGAGATGGAGCAGCCTGCGCATTGGATCAGATGAGTGAGAGGCGGTCTATTCATGTCCACCGTAGAAAAGCAAAAAGCCGGTCAGTCCATGTACGGTGTCGAACCCTATAAGGAAACGCCGGGCGAAGAGTACATGGGTGAACCCATGCGCAAGCATTTCACCAAACTCCTCAGTGCCTGGAAGCAAGAGCTGATGACCAGTGTGGATCGGACCGTAGACCACATGAAGGATGAAGCAGCCAACTTCCCAGACCCTGCCGACCGTGCCAGCCAGGAAGAAGAATTCGCCCTTGAGCTGCGCAACCGGGATCGTGAACGCAAGCTGATCAAGAAGATCGACAAGACCCTGCAATCGATCCAGGACGAAGAGTACGGCTGGTGCGAAGCCTGCGGCGTCGAGATCGGTCTGCGTCGCCTGGAGGCGCGCCCAACCGCCGACCTGTGCTTCGACTGCAAGGAGCTGGCGGAGAAAAAGGAAAAGCAGGTCGGCAAAGCCTGACCTGATTCCCACCTGAACGGGGCGCTTGAAGCGCCCCGTTTCATTTATATAGCCTGCACACCCATGAACGACTCCAGCTACATTGGGCGCTTCGCCCCCACCCCCAGCGGTTTCCTGCACTTCGGATCGCTCGTCGCGGCGCTGGCCTCCTGGCTCGATGCCCGCGCGGTCGGCGGCCGCTGGCTGTTGCGCATGGAAGACACCGACCCGCCACGGGAAATGCCCGGTGCCCGAGATGCCATCCTGCAGACACTGGAGCGCTACGGCCTGGAATGGGATGGCGAAGTGGTGTACCAAAGCCAACGCCACGAAGCCTACGCTGAGGTGGTCGAACGTCTGTTTCGCATGGGCCTGGCCTATGCCTGTACCTGCTCGCGCAAGCAATTGGAAAGCTACGGCGGAGTGTATCCGGGCCTGTGCCGAAACGCAGGACACGCCCGAGAAGGCGCCGCGATCCGTCTGCGGGTGCCGGAGTTGATCTATCGCTTTACCGACCGCGTCCAGGGGGATTTCGAACAACACCTCGGACGTGAGGTGGGCGATTTCGTCATTCAGCGCCGGGACGGCCTCTACGCTTACCAACTGGCGGTGGTGCTGGACGATGCCTGGCAGGGCATCACCGACATCGTGCGAGGCGCCGACCTGCTGGACAACACGCCGCGCCAGCTCTACCTGCAGGAACTACTGGGCTTCTCCCAACCGCGCTACCTGCACATCCCGCTGATCACCCAGCCGGACGGCCACAAGCTGGGCAAATCCTATCGCTCGCCGCCACTGGCGGCCGACCAGGCCACCCCCTTGTTGTTGCGCGCCCTGCGAGCCCTGGGCCAGGCCACTGAGCCCGGGATGGAGAGCGCCAGCCCCGTCGAGGTGCTGTCGATCGCACGGCAGCAGTGGCGCCCCGAGGCGATTGCCCACCAGTTGACGGTACCGGAGGCTGACCTGCACTGAATCAGGCATTCGCGCAGGCTCGCTTTAACAACAGCGGCGCAAAAACCCAATAAATTCAAATTGTTGCCGAGCGAGGATGAATCCCGCTAGCATCGCCCCAGCCATTTGCGCCAATAATAAGTCCAAGCCCGCAGCGCCCAACCATCGAGGCCAGCATGTACATCTATCGTTTGGTCCTGCTTCTGGTCGTGGGGATCTACCTGTTTTCCCCGGCCATCATGGACTGGTGGATCGAGCCAACCGGTGCCTGGTACCGCCCCTACCTGCTCTGGCTGATCCTCATCGTCGTCACCTTCATTTTGCAGAGCCAACGAGATGCCGATGAGCTTTAGCCTGACCCAGATGATCCTGATCAGCGCCGCCTACCTGCTGGTGCTGTTCGGCGTGGCCTGGATCAGCGAGCGTGGGCTGATCCCGCGTTCGATCATCCGCCACCCGCTGACCTACACCCTGTCCCTGGGAGTCTATGCCAGCGCCTGGGCCTTCTATGGCTCGGTGGGCCTGGCCTACCAGTACGGCTATGGGTTCCTGGCCTGTTACCTGGGAGTATCGGGGGCCTTCCTGCTGGCGCCGGTGCTGCTCTATCCGATCCTGAAGATCACGCGCACCTATCAGCTCTCTTCGCTTGCCGACCTGCTGGCGTTTCGCTTTCGCAGCACCTGGGCAGGGGCGCTGACCACCATCTTCATGCTGATCGGCGTACTGCCCTTGCTGGCCTTGCAGATCCAGGCAGTGGCCGACTCGATCAGCATTCTCACGGGCGAGCCGGTGAAGGCGCGGGTGGCCTTCGCATTCTGCGTGCTGATCATCCTGTTCACGATCTTCTTCGGCTCGCGCCACATCGCCACGCGTGAAAAACACGAGGGCCTGGTGTTCGCCATCGCCTTCGAGTCGGTGATCAAGCTACTGGCCCTGGGCGGTATCGGCCTGTATGCGCTGTATGGCGTGTTCGGCGGCCCGCACCAGCTTGAAGTCTGGCTGCTGCAGAACCAGACCGCGCTGGCCGCGCTGCACACCCCGCTGCAGGAGGGGCCGTGGCGAACCCTGCTGCTGGTGTTCTTCGCCTCGGCCATCGTCATGCCGCACATGTACCACATGGCCTTCACCGAAAACCTCAACCCGCGCTCGCTGGTCAGCGCCAGCTGGGGCCTGCCGCTGTTCCTGCTGCTGATGAGCCTGGCCGTGCCGCTGGTGCTGTGGGCCGGGCTGCGTCTGGGCGCAAGCACCAACCCGGAGTACTTCACCCTAGGTCTGGGCATCGCCGCCGACAATCCCGCGCTGGCTCTGCTCGCCTATGTCGGCGGGCTCTCGGCTGCCAGCGGGTTGATCATCGTCACTACCCTGGCCCTGTCGGGGATGGCCCTCAACCATCTGGTGCTGCCGCTCTACCAGCCGCCGGCCGAGGGCAACATCTACCGCTGGCTGAAGTGGACCCGCCGCGCCCTGATCGTCGCCATCATCGCAGCCGGCTTCGTCTTCTACCTGACCCAGAACAACCACCAGAGCCTGGCCAACCTGGGCATCGTCGCCTTCGTCGCCACCTTGCAGTTCCTGCCGGGCGTGCTCTCGGTGCTGTACTGGCCGACAGCCAACCGCCGCGGCTTCATCGCCGGTCTGATGGCGGGCATCGCGGTGTGGATGGTGACCATGCTGCTGCCTCTGCTGGGCAATCTGCAGGGGTTCTATATCCCGCTGCTGGACATGATCTACGTGTTGGACGACACCAGTTGGCACATGGCTGCCATCGGTTCGCTGGCAGCCAACGTGCTGCTGTTCACCTTGATCTCGCTCTTCACCAACGCCAGCAGCGAAGAAGTCAGCGCCGCCGAGGCCTGCGCCGTGGACAACGTGCGTCGTCCGCAACGGCGCGAACTGCATGCCGCCTCGCCTCAGGAGTTCGCCACCCAGCTGGCCAAGCCCCTGGGCGCCAAGGCTGCGCAGAAGGAAGTCGAGCAGGCCCTGCGTGATCTGTACCTGCCCTTCGACGAGCGCCGCCCCTATGCCCTGCGTCGCCTGCGCGACCGCATCGAGGCCAACCTGTCGGGCCTGATGGGGCCGAGCGTGGCCCAGGATATGGTCGAGACCTTCCTGCCATACAAGTCCGGTAACGAGAACTACGTCACCGAGGACATCCATTTCATCGAAAGTCGCCTGGAAGACTACCACTCGCGCCTGACCGGCCTTGCCGCAGAACTCGACGCCCTGCGCCGCTACCACCGCCAGACCCTGCAGGAGCTCCCCATGGGCGTCTGCTCCCTGGCCAAGGACCAAGAGATCCTGATGTGGAACAAGGCCATGGAAGAGCTGACTGGCGTGGCGGCCATGCACGTGGTCGGCTCGCGCCTGGTCACCGTCAGCGAACCCTGGCGCGGGCTGTTGCAGAACTTCATCAACATCCCCGACGAGCACCTGCACAAGCAGCGCCTGGCCCTGGACGGGCAGACCCGCTGGCTCAATCTGCACAAGGCGGCCATCGCCGAGCCCCTGGCGCCGGGCAACAGCGGCCTGGTGCTGCTGGTCGAGGACCTGACCGATACCCAGGCCCTGGAAGACAAGCTGGTGCACTCCGAGCGGCTGGCGAGCATCGGTCGTCTGGCTGCGGGGGTCGCCCACGAAATCGGCAACCCCATCACCGGTATCGCCTGCCTTGCGCAAAACCTGCGCGAGGAGCGCGAAGGCGATGGCGAGATCATCGAGCTGTCCAGCCAGATCATCGAACAGACCAAACGCGTTTCGCGCATCGTCCAGTCGCTGATGAGCTTCGCTCATGCCGGTGGTAGCCACCAGAACAGCGAGGAGCCGGTGTGCCTTGCCGAGGTCGCGCAGGATGCCATTGGTCTGCTGGCGTTGAATCGGCGCAATTTCGAAGTACAGTTCTTCAACCTCTGCGACCCGGATCACTGGGCAGAGGGCGATCCCCAGCGCCTGGCCCAGGTGCTGATCAACCTGCTTTCCAATGCCCGCGACGCCTCGCCGCCCGGCAGCGCCGTGCGTGTGCGCAGTGCCGTGTGCGAGCACACTGTCGACCTGATCGTCGAAGACGAAGGCAGCGGCATCCCGAAAAACATCATGGACCGGCTGTTCGAGCCCTTCTTCACCACCAAGGACCCTGGCGAAGGCACTGGACTGGGGCTTGCTCTGGTCTATTCCATCGTGGAAGAGCATTATGGGCAAATCACCATCGACAGCCCGGCCGATATCGAACGCCAACGTGGTACCCGGATCCGCGTGACCCTGCCAAGGCATGTCGTAGCGACGTCCCCTGAAATTCGAGACCGTCGAGAGAATTGAATCAATGCCGCACATTCTGATCGTCGAAGACGAAACCATCATCCGCTCGGCCTTGCGTCGACTGCTCGAGCGGAACCAGTACCAGGTCAGCGAAGCCGGCTCGGTGCAGGAAGCCCAGGAACGCTTCAGCATTGCCACCTTCGACCTGATCGTCAGCGACCTGCGCCTGCCCGGCGCCCCAGGCACCGAGCTGATCAAGCTCGGCCAGGGCACTCCGGTGCTGATCATGACCAGCTACGCCAGCCTGCGCTCGGCGGTCGACTCGATGAAAATGGGCGCGGTGGACTACATCGCCAAGCCCTTCGATCACGACGAAATGCTCCAGGCCGTGGCGCGTATTCTGCGTGATCGGCAGAATGCCCCGGCACCTGCGGTCGCCAGCGCCGCCGAGCCGCGGGCCAATGGCAAGGCCGCCGCCGACAAAGCCAGCCCGGCGCCTGCCAACGGCGAAATCGGCATCATCGGTTCGTGCCCGCCGATGCAGGACATGTTCGGCAAGATCCGCAAGGTCGCGCCTACCGACTCCAATGTCCTGATCCAGGGCGAGTCCGGTACCGGCAAGGAACTGGTCGCCCGCGCCCTGCACAACCTGTCCCGTCGCGCCAAGGCACCGATGATCTCGGTGAACTGCGCAGCCATCCCGGAAACCCTGATCGAGTCCGAACTGTTCGGCCACGAGAAAGGCGCGTTCACGGGTGCCAGCGCCGGCCGTGCCGGTCTTGTCGAAGCGGCCGACGGCGGTACGCTGTTCCTCGACGAAATCGGTGAGCTGCCGCTCGAAGCCCAGGCCCGCCTGCTGCGTGTGTTGCAGGAGGGCGAGATTCGCCGGGTCGGCTCGGTGCAATCGCAAAAAGTCGATGTCCGTCTGATCGCCGCGACTCACCGCGACCTGAAGAACCTGGCCAAGGCTGGGCAATTCCGTGAAGACCTTTATTACCGCCTGCACGTGATCGCCCTGAAGCTTCCGGCCCTGCGCGAGCGTGGCAGCGACGTCAACGAGATCGCCGATGCCTTCCTGGCCCGCCAAAGTGCCCGCATCGGCCGTGATGACCTGCATTTCTCGGCCGAGGCCGAGCAAGCGATCCGTCATTACAGCTGGCCGGGTAACGTGCGCGAACTGGAGAACGCTGTGGAGCGTGCAGTGATTCTCAGCGAGAGCGCGGAAATCTCGGCCGACCTGCTGGGCATCGACATCGAGCTGAGCGGCCTGGAGGACGAAGAGCCATTCGACACCGCCTCGGCAGTGGCCAGTGCCGGCACCAACAACGCCAGTCATGAGCCGACCGAGGACCTGTCACTGGAAGATTACTTCCAGCATTTCGTCCTCGAGCATCAGGATCACATGACCGAGACCGAGCTGGCCCGCAAGCTGGGCGTCAGCCGCAAATGCCTGTGGGAACGACGCCAGCGACTGGGTATTCCACGGCGCAAGAGCAACGCCACCAGCGACAATTGATCCGCCCTCTCACGTTCAGGGCAGGCGTATCTTCTCCTGCCCTTCCCCTTTCTCCCGCACACCACGCAGCCCCCCCTAGCGGAGCAACTGTCTTGTGTTGCTTGGACCGACCTATTCGCGGGTAAACCCGCTCCTACAGCTACAGCGGCGTGGCTGAGAGGACCGGCGTTGCCAGTGTTCCCCCGGTGACAGCGCAGTTGCCCCAGGAATCTGTTACCCCACCCGCCCAGCCGTAACATCAACCGAGGCGTACGGTAACGAAATTTCGACATTTTTCGCCCGCCGCCGAGAGCACAGAACCCGCAAAGCCTTGATTTTGCTTGGTTTCTTAAAGTTGGCACGGCACCTGCTATATGTCTGGTACAAGAACAATAACAAGCACTGCAATCCAGAATAAGAACAAGACGAAACGGCTCACGCACAATAAAAACAAGACGGCGGAGGCGCAGCTAACTGATTCTTTTGGAGAGGAGTTGTGTTTGGGGCTTGCCCCACAGCCAGGCAGAGAACAACAAAAACTGCACTAAAAAGCAGCGCCTGAACTGGTTGGATCGAATGATCAGCATAACATCAGCGACCAAAGCAATCCGTTTGCTCTTCACCCCCGGGTTGGGGGTCGTCCACAAGCTTTGAGATTTGTGGACAGGGCATCAACAAAAACAAGAAGCCCGGCAGAAAAACAATAAGAGCACGCAACGACTTTCCTGGGGAGCTTCGGCTCCCCATGTCGTTTCTCCCCCTCCAGCGTCACCCCCAAGCACCGCCTACACCATTCCCCGAGTAAATGCTAGAATCCCCGCCCATCATGCGGCCATTCTCCTATTCTTGGCCGAACATTCCTTCAAACAGTGCATCCCATGCTGAAGAAGCTGTTCCAGTCGTTCCGTCCTCCTATCCGTGGTCAGCACCACAGGCGCACCACGCCTGAAGTGATCAACAAGAGCCAGCACTCGCTGCAACGCAGCCAGTTCAGCCGCCACGCGGTGAGTATCGTCGAGCGCCTGCAAAGCGCCGGCTACCAGGCCTATCTGGTCGGCGGCTGCGTCCGCGACCTGCTCCTGGGCATCAATCCCAAGGATTTCGACGTCGCCACCAGTGCCACTCCTGAGCAAGTCCGCGCGGAGTTTCGTAACGCCCGTATCATTGGTCGGCGCTTCAAGCTGGTCCACGTGCATTTCGGCCGTGAGATCATCGAAGTCGCCACCTTCCGCGCCCATCACTCCGAAGAAGACCAAGGCGACAGCCACCGCTCGTCGCACAATGCCAGCGGACGCATCCTGCGCGACAACGTTTACGGCACCTTGGAAGATGACGCCCAGCGTCGCGACTTCACCATCAATGCGCTGTACTACGACCCAGTGAGCGAGCGCATCCTCGACTATGCCAATGGCGTGCACGATATCCGCAACCGCCTGCTGCGCCTGATCGGGGACCCCATTCAGCGCTACCAGGAAGACCCTGTGCGCATGCTGCGTGCCGTGCGCTTTGCCGCCAAGCTCGACTTCGGCATCGAAAAGCACACCGTACAGCCGATCCGCGAACTGGCACCGCTGCTGCGGGAAATCCCGCCGGCGCGTCTGTTCGAGGAAAGCCTCAAACTGTTCCTCTGCGGTCAAGGCGCAATCACCTTCGAGATGCTGGTCGACCTGCACCTGTTCGACCCGCTGTTCCCAGCCAGCGCGCATGCGCTGGAAGAGCGCCCGACCTACACCCATACCCTGATCAGCCAGGCGCTGGCCAACACCGACCTGCGGGTCAAACAGGGCAAGCCGGTCACCCCGGCCTTCCTGTTCGCCGCCCTGCTCTGGCCTGCGCTGCCGGGTCGCGCCCTGTACCTGCAAAGCCAGGGTGTGCCGCCGATTCCGGCCATGAACAACGCCGCGCACGACCTGATCGCCGAGCAATGCGCACGCATCGCGATTCCTAAGCGCTTCACCCTGCCGATTCGCGAGATCTGGGACATGCAGGAGCGCCTGCCACGCCGCAGCGGCAAACGCGCCGACATGTTGCTCGACAACCCACGTTTCCGTGCTGGCTACGACTTCCTGCTGCTGCGCGAAAGCGCCGGCGAGGAAACCGACGACCTGGGCCAGTGGTGGACCGACTATCAGGACGCCAACGACAGCGAACGTCGCGACATGATCCGTGAACTGGGCAACCGCGACGACAGCGCCGGGGCCGCACCGCGCAAACGCAAGCGCAGTGGCAGCAAGCGCAAACGTAGCGGCGACGAGAACTGGGATTGAACATGACGACCCGCGCCTACATCGGCCTGGGCAGCAACCTGGCTGAGCCCGCCGAACAGCTGCGAAGCGCCCTGCAGGCGCTGGACAACGTCGACGACACCCGCCTGGCGGCGACCTCGGCGTTCTATACCAGCGATTCCCTGCTCCCCGGCCAACCGCGCTATACCAATGCGGTGGCCGCCGTGGATACCTGCCTCGCGCCACTGGCGCTACTCGACGCGCTGCAGGCCATCGAGCTTGACCAAGGCCGGGAACGCAAGGAGCGCTGGGGGCCGCGTACGCTCGATCTGGATGTGCTGCTGTTCGGCGACCACGTCATCGACGTGCCGCGCCTGAAAGTCCCGCACTATCACATGCAGGCGCGCCCTTTCGTGCTCTACCCCCTCGCCGAACTGGTACCTGCAGATTTCCAACTTGCCGACGGCCGCAGCCTGGCGCAACTGCTCGAAGCCTGCCCCTTCGAGGGTCTGGAACGCCTGTAATTCGGGCGTTTCGGACAACGGTAACGCCAGTAACACCCTGATCGTAACAATGCGGTAACAGGGTGATTGACTTCCCCCCCCTCGCTCACGACTATAGGCGTCCCGTGGCACCAAAGTGCCGCCTTTTTACCTATTTAGGCTCGGACGGACCTGTGCCCGAACATCACACACGATGATGTGCCGCTCCGGAAGATGATTACACGCGTTGTACGCAGTCGTTTTTCACAGCGCCTGAACGAGGATTTCCTACATGCCTGAAGTAACCCTGACCACCCTGCACGGCCTCAAGGCCAAGGGTGAGAAAATCGCCATGCTGACGTGCTACGACGCGACCTTCGCCAAGGCCGCCTGCGCAGCCGGCGTGGAAATACTGTTGGTGGGTGACTCCCTGGGCATGGTCCTGCAGGGCCATGACAGTACCCTGCCGGTCACGACCGCCGAAATGGCCTACCACACTGCCTGCGTCAAACGCGGCAACGAGGGCGCACTGATCCTCGCCGACCTGCCGTTCATGGCCCATGCCACGCCCGAGCAGGCCTTCGCCAACTGCGCCACCCTGATGCAGGCCGGCGCCCACATGATCAAGCTAGAGGGCGCTGCCTGGCTGGCCGAGACGATTCGCCTGCTGGCTGAACGTGGCGTACCGGTGTGCGCGCACATGGGCCTGACCCCGCAGACCGTCAATGTGCTGGGCGGTTACAAGGTCCAGGGGCGCCAGGAAGCCCAAGCCCGACAGATGCGTGCCGACGCCATCGCCCTGGAACAAGCCGGTGCAGCCATGCTGCTGCTCGAGTGCGTGCCCAGCGACCTGGCCGCCGAGATCACCCAGGCGGTCAGCATTCCGGTGATCGGCATCGGTGCCGGCAGCGCCACCGACGGTCAAGTATTGGTCCTGCATGACATGCTCGGCCTGTCCCTGAGCGGACGTGTGCCCAAGTTCGTGAAGAACTTCATGGAAGGCCAGCCGGATATCCACAGCGCCCTGGCTGCCTATGTGGCGGCGGTCAAGGCAGTCAGCTTCCCAGGTAGCGAACACGGGTTCAGCGCATGAATACAGTCAAGACCGTCCGAGAACTGCGCGCCGCCGTGGCACGCGCACGCGGCGAAGGCAAGCGGATCGGCTTCGTGCCGACCATGGGCAACCTGCACAGTGGCCATGCTGCGTTGGTGACCAAAGCCGCCCAGCGTGCCGATTTCGTGGTCGCCAGCATCTTTGTCAACCCACTGCAGTTCGGCGCCGGCGAAGACCTGGACAAATATCCCCGAACCCTGGCCGCCGACCAAGCACGTTTGCTCGAAGCCGGGTGTCACCTGCTGTTCGCGCCTACCGTCGAGGAGATGTACCCCGACGGCATGACGGTGCAGACCCGCGTCAGCGTGCCGCAACTGTCCGAAGGGCTGTGCGGTGCCAGCCGCCCCGGCCACTTCGAAGGGGTGGCCACGGTGGTCAGTAAGTTGTTCAACATGGTCCAGCCCGACCTTGCAGTGTTCGGCGAGAAAGACTTCCAACAGCTGGCTGTGATCCGCGCCATGGTGCGCGATCTGAACATGCCGATCCAGATCATCGGCGAGCCCACCGTGCGCGCCGAGGACGGCCTGGCGCTGTCGTCGCGCAACGGCTACCTGAGCCCGGAACAACGCGCCGCAGCACCCGCGCTGTACCGCACCCTGAAGACCATGGCCGAAGCCATCACCAAGGGCCAGCGCGACTATCCCGCGCTAATTGCCGAGGGTCAGGCGCAACTGGTAGCCGCCGGGTTCCGCCCGGACTACCTGGAAGTGCGCCACGCCGTGACATTGCGCCCGGCGATGGTCGATGACCGCGACCTGGTCATCCTGGCGGCGGCCTACATGGGCACGACCCGCTTGATCGACAACCTTTACCTGCACCTGGACGAAAAGACCGCGTGATAGCGGGGGCTGTTTCGCAGCCCATCGCAGGTTTCGCCAGCGCCTACACCCAAGTGGTGGGAGCTTATGAGGGGCGCAAAGCCCCCCATTCCTTCCTGACAGCCAATGCCTATAATGATGGCCAGCCTGCAACTGCCAGCAACTGTCTGTTGTCCAAGGCCCATCACGCACCAAGGAAAGCATCCGCAATGGCGTATTACCGTACCCCCCACGATGTGACGGCGCTGCCCGCCTGGCAGGCGCTCCAGCAACACCGCGACGCCATGCAGGGTTTCAGCATGCGCGAAGCCTTCGCAGCCGATCCCAAGCGCTTCGATCAGTTTTCCCTCAGCAGCTGTGGCCTGTTCCTCGACTACTCGAAGAACCTGATCACCGAGCAGACCCGCGACCTGCTGGTAGACCTGGCCAACCAGGTCGGGCTGGCGGACGCCATCCAATCGATGTTCAGTGGCGAGATCATCAACGCCTCCGAAGGGCGTCCGGTCCTGCACACGGCCCTGCGCCGCCCGGTGGGCGACAAGCTCAGTGTCAACGGCGTCAACGTGATGCCCGAGGTGCACAAGGTCCTCAACCAGATCACCGAACTGGTCGGTCGCATCCATGACGGCCTGTGGCGCGGCTACAGCGAGAAACCCATCACCGACGTGGTGAACATCGGTATCGGTGGCTCCTTCCTGGGCCCAGAGCTGGTCTCCGAGGCCTTGCTGCCCTACGCCCAGCGCGGCGTGCGTTGCCACTACCTGGCGAACATCGACGGCAGCGAGTTCCACGAGCTGTCGGCCAATCTGCGCGCCGAGACTACGCTGTTCATCGTCTCGTCCAAATCGTTCAACACCCTCGAAACCCTGAAGAACGCCACCGCCGCGCGTACCTGGTACCTGGCCCAGGGCGGTTCCGAGGCTGAGCTGTACCGCCACTTCATCGCCGTGTCGAGCAACAAGGCCGCCGCCGTGGCCTTCGGCATGCGCGAAGAGAACATCTTCCCGATGTGGGACTGGGTAGGCGGGCGCTACTCGCTGTGGTCGGCCATCGGCTTGCCGATCGCCCTGGCCATCGGCACCGCCAACTTCAAGGAGCTGCTGTCCGGTGCCTACACCATGGACCAGCACTTCCAGAACACCCCGTTCGAGAAGAACATGCCCGTGCTGCTGGCCCTGCTGGGCGTGTGGTACGGCAACTTCTGGGGGGCCCAGAGCCACGCGATCCTGCCGTACGACCATTACCTGCGCAACATCACCAAGCACTTGCAACAGTTGGACATGGAATCCAACGGCAAGAGCGTGCTGCAGGACGGCACCCCGGTGAAGACCGATACCGGCCCAGTGATCTGGGGCGGCGTCGGCTGCAACGGCCAGCATGCCTACCACCAGCTGTTGCACCAGGGCACCCAGCTGATCCCGGCGGACTTCATCGTTCCGGTGGTGAGTTTCAACCCAGTGGCCGACCACCACCAGTGGTTGTACGCCAACTGTCTGTCCCAGAGCCAAGCGCTGATGCTCGGCAAGACCCGCGAAGAAGCCGAGGCCGAACTGCGCGCCAAAGGCCTGAACGAAGCGGACATCGACAAGCTGGCACCACACAAGGTGATCCCGGGCAACCGTCCGAGCAACACCCTGGTGGTCGAGCGCATCAGCCCGCGTCGCCTCGGTGCGCTGGTGGCCATGTACGAGCACAAGGTGTTCGTGCAGAGCGTCATCTGGGGCATCAACGCCTTCGACCAGTGGGGCGTGGAACTGGGCAAGGAGCTGGGCAAGGGCGTGTATCAACGCTTGGTCGGCAGCCTGGAAGACAGCGCTGAAGATGGTTCCACCCAGGGCCTGATCAACTACTTCCGCGGCCGTCACCGCGGCTGATGCCACGCCGGTATACCTTCGCTCTCAGGGCCATGCATATCACGTGGTGATGTGCATGGCCCTGTTGGCTTTTGCCGCGAACACCGGCATGGCCCCTTCAGGGAACACCCCCACCTTCTACACTGTCCATCGAATAGCCGCTGCAGTCCCTCGCCCCTCACAAGAGCAGGACCACCCGCCATGTTCGATATCCGCAACTACCCCCAGGCACTGGCCGTCAGCCAGTCCGCCGCCCTCTCCCCCGACGACTACCAGCGCCTCTACCGCCAGTCCGTCGAGGCCCCCGACATCTTCTGGGCCGAACAGGCCAAGCGCCTGGACTGGATCAAGCCCTGGACGACCGTGCAGCAATGCGACCTGACCACCGGCAAGGCTCGCTGGTTCGAGGGTGGCCAGCTGAACGTCAGCTACAACTGCATCGACCGTCATCTGGCCAGCCGTGGGCAACAGACCGCCTTGCTGTGGGAAGGTGACGATCCCAAGGATTCCAAGGCCATCACCTACCGCGAGCTGCACCGCCAGGTCTGCCGCCTGGCAAATGCCTTGAAAGCCCGTGGGGTGAAGAAAGGCGATCGGGTCTGCATCTACATGCCGATGATTCCCGAGGCGGCCTACGCCATGCTCGCCTGCACCCGCATCGGCGCCATTCACTCAGTGGTATTTGGCGGTTTCTCACCCGATGCCCTGCGTGATCGCATCCTCGACGCGGACTGCCGCACCGTGATCACCGCAGACGAAGGTGTCCGCGGCGCCAAGCGCATCCCGCTCAAACAGAACGTCGACAAGGCCCTGACCAGTTGCCCGGGTGTCAGCAGCGTGCTGGTGGTACGCCGCACCGGGGCCGATATCGACTGGAGCGAAGGCCGGGACCTCTGGTATCACGAGGCAACGGAAAAGGCCGGCGACGATTGCCCGCCAGAGCCCATGGAGGCCGAGGATCCGCTGTTCATCCTCTACACCTCCGGCAGCACCGGCAAACCCAAGGGTGTGCTGCACACCACGGCCGGTTACCTGCTGCAGGCCACCCTCACCTTCAAAGTGGTGTTCGACTACCGTGACGGCGAGGTGTTCTGGTGCACCGCCGATGTCGGCTGGGTCACCGGTCACAGCTACATCGTCTATGGCCCGCTGGCCAACGGCGCGATCTCGCTGATGTTCGAAGGCGTGCCCAACTACCCGGACAGCTCGCGCTTCTGGCAAGTGGTCGATAAACACCAGGTGAACATCTTCTACACCGCTCCCACCGCCTTGCGCGCGCTGATGCGTGAGGGTTCTGCGCCGCTGCAAAGCACGTCACGACAAAGCCTGCGCCTGCTCGGCAGTGTGGGCGAGCCGATCAACCCGGAGGCCTGGGAATGGTACTTCGAGGCGGTCGGCCAGACACGTTGCCCCATCGTCGATACCTGGTGGCAGACCGAGACCGGCGGCATCATGCTCAGCCCGCTGCCGAGCAACACCCACCTCAAGCCCGGCTGCGCGACGCGACCGTTGTTCGGCGTGCAACCGGTGCTGCTGGACGAGAAAGGCAAGGTCATCGAAGGTCCAGGGGCTGGCCTGCTGGTGATCAAAGCCAGTTGGCCCGGACAGATCCGCAGTGTGTATGGCGATCATCAGCGCATGGTCGACACCTACTTCAAGCCCATGCCGGGCTATTACTTCACAGGTGATGGCGCCCGCCGCGATGCCGATGGCGATTATTGGATCACCGGCCGCGTCGACGATGTGATCAACGTCTCCGGTCATCGCATCGGTACCGCCGAGGTGGAAAGCGCCCTGGTACTTCACGACAGCATCGCCGAGGCCGCCGTGGTCGGCTATCCGCACGACCTCAAGGGTCAGGGCATCTACGCCTTCATCACGCCCATGAACGGCGTCACCCCGGACGATGCGCTCAAGCGCGAGCTGCTGGCCCTGGTCAGCAAAGAAATCGGCAGCTTCGCCAAACCCGAACTGATCCAGTGGGCGCCCACACTGCCCAAGACCCGCTCGGGTAAGATCATGCGGCGTATACTGCGCAAGATCGCCTGCAATGAGCTGGACAACCTGGGCGATACCTCGACCCTGGCCGACCCTAGTGTGGTCCAGGGCTTGATCGACAATCGCCTCAATCAATAGACGGTCGCCCATGGCGGCCTGCGGGACCGCCATGGAAGCCTTACGCCGCCGCATCGAAACCCAGGTCATGAGCCTTACCGGGCTGGCCCTCGGCCAGCTCGACCTGGAATCCCCCAAGGGTGATCCAGGCCTGTTCGGCCCCCAAAGCATCAGTTGGCAGGTGCATGGCGACTTCCCCAGTATGCTGGTCGGCGGCATCAGCGCTCTGATGCTGCAACTGCTGCACCCTTTGGCGCTGGCCGGGGTGTGGGATCACTCCAACTTCCGCCAGGACCTTCTCGGCCGGCTGCGTCGCACCAGCCAGTTCATTTCCGGCACCACCTTCGGCTCGACCCGCGATGCCGAATGGCTGATCGAGAAAGTCCGCACCATCCACCTCAAGGTGATCGGCACCGCCCCCGATGGGCGTCCTTACGCCGCCAGCGACCCGGACCTGCTGACCTGGGTCCATGTCGCCGAGGTCAGCAGTTTTCTCGCCGCCCACCTGCGCTACCGCAACCCCCACCTCAGCCGGGAGGCTCAGGACGCCTACTACGATGAGATCGCGCTGATCGCCGAACGCCTGGGCGCACGGGATGTGCCGCGCTCGTGTCAGGCGGTCGAGGCGTATCTGCAACGCATGCGCCCGCAGCTGCTGTGCGACGTGCGCAGCCATGAGGTGGTGGACATCCTGCTCGACGCTCCCGCCCCCAGCCGAATGGCGCAACCCGTCGGCAAACTGATGCTCAATGCCGGTATCGACCTGCTGCCGGACTGGGCCCGCGACATGCTCGACTTGCACCAGAGCCCACTTCAGCAGCGCATGATCCGCGTGGGCATCAATCGCATCGCCCCGGTGCTCCGCTGGGCCATGCGCAACGGATCGGCACACCGGGCAAGACGACGAATGGGTATCGAGTAAGGTTTTTGGTCGTTTCGTCGGAACCGTTTTAACGTGCCATACTCCAAGGCACCCCGCTTCAGACAGATGACGTCTTACATGCCCAAAGGATTGACGCGCGCCGTCGGCGCCATGCTGGCCCTCGTGGCCCTGTACAGCCTGCTTGGCTTTCTCATTATTCCTGGTGTCGGCCTGCGTATCGCCAACCAGCAACTGGCGCAATACGCGACGGTGCCGGCACACCTGCAGCGCCTCGAGTTCAACCCGTTCAGCCTTGAGCTCACGCTCTGGGGGCTGCAGATCGGCGAACCGGGCAAAGAACAGGTGGGCTTCGAACGCCTCTACGCCAACCTCTCGCTCGACAGCCTGTGGACCAAGGCCCTGCACCTGGAAACGGTGGAGCTGGACAAGCCCCGCAACGAAGTCCTCTTCGCCAAGGACGGCAGCCTCAACCTGACCCAGCTGTTCAAGCTACCGCCCAGCGAACCCAAGCCCGAGGAGCCCGCAGGCGACCCCTTCCCGCTGCGCATCGGTAGCATCAAGCTCAGCGAAGGCTATTTGCACTTCCAGGACCTGCGACCGAGCGAGCCCATCGAGTTCCTCTACGACTCCATGAACCTGGAGCTGAAAAACCTCAGCACCCTGCCCGACGACAATGCCGACATGGCGTTGGTCGCCATTGGCCCCAATGGCGGGCGCATCGACTGGAGCGGCACCTTGAGCCTGGCTCCCATCGCCTCCGAGGGTACCCTCAAGGTCACTGAAGGCAAGATGAAAGCCTTCTGGCCTTACGTACGCGATGCGGTCCCCCTGGTGCTGGAAGACGGCATCGTCAGCCTGGACACCCACTACAAGCTCAACCTGTCCAAGGAAACCGAGCTGTTGCTGGACAACGCCTCGGTGCGCATCGCGCCCTTCGCCATCAAGGCACCCGACGGACGCCCACTGGCCCGCCTGGCCAGCCTGGAGGTGAGCGAAACCTCCATCGACCTGGCCAAGCAGCGGGTCACCGTCGGCAAGATACGCAGCGAAAAACTCGAAACCTGGGCCGCGCTCGAACGCGACGGCCAGCTCGACTGGCAAAAACTGTTCGCCAGCCAGCCAGCCAAAGCCACACCGAAGGAAAAAGCCGAACCTGCCGCCGCCGAGCCGACCACAGAGGAAAAGGCCGCCAAGGAGCCAAGCAAGCCCTGGCAGGTGTTGCTCAAGGACGTGCAACTGCGCAACTACCAGGTGCACCTGGCCGACCGCAGCCAGAAGGAGCCCGTGGCGCTGGATGTAGGCCCGCTCAATGTGGACCTGCAGGACTTCGACAGCCTCAACCAGTCGCCCTTCACCCTCAAGCTAGACACAGGTGTCGGCAAGCAAGGCAAGCTGCAGGCCGCAGGCCAGGTCAACTTGGCGCCGGTCACCGCCAAGCTCGATGTCAGCACCCGCGACATCGACCTGCGCGTGGCCCAGGCCTACATCAGCCCGTTCATCCGTCTGGAACTGCGCAGCGGCATGCTTTCCAGTGACCTGAAGGTCGACCTCAAGAGCACCGAACCGCTGGCCTTCAGCGTCGGCGGCAAGGCTCAGGTGAGCCAGCTGCACACCCTGGATACCATCAAGAATCGGGACTTCGTCAAATGGCAGCAGCTGGACCTGAGTGGCCTGTCGTACGTCCATGGCGATGCCCTGTCGATCGACAAGGTGACCCTGTTGCAGCCCTATGCGCGCTTCATCATCAACGAAGACCGCACCACCAATGTCGACGACTTGCTGATCCCGCAACCGGCCAGCGGGCCAGCGACCGGCCAGGCCAAACCGGCCACTGCCAGCAATGAAAAGCCGCTGGGCATCCGCATCGGCGGGATCGACATCAACGATGGCTCGGCCAACTTTGCCGATCTCACCCTGACCCCCAACTTCGCCACGGCCATCCAGCAGTTGAACGGCCAGATCGGCACCATCGACAACCGCAAGCCAGCACCGGCCAAGGTCGATGTGAAAGGCAAGGTGGACCGCTACGCGCCGGTGACGATCAAAGGTGCGCTCAACCCCTTCAACCCGCTGGCAAGCCTGGACATCGCCACCAGCTTCAAGCGTGTGGAACTGACCACGCTGACGCCCTACTCAGGCAAGTTCGCGGGCTTCCGCATCCGCAAAGGCCGGCTGAACCTCGACCTGCATTACCTGATCACCAACGGCCAGCTCAAGGCCGAGAACAAGGTGGTGGTCGAACAACTGCAATTGGGTGAGAAGGTCGACAGTCCCGACGCGGTGGACCTGCCGATCCGCCTGGCGGTGGCGCTGCTCAAGGACACCGAAGGCAAGATCTCCATCGAACTGCCGGTGACCGGCGACTTGAACAACCCGCAGTTCAGCGTCATGCCGATCATCTGGCAGACCTTGCGCAATCTGGTGCTGCGCGCGGCCCAGGCGCCGTTCAAGTTCATCGGCGGCCTGATCGCCGGCGGCGGTGCTGAGGACCTCGGTAACGTAGCGTTCACTCCAGGCTCCAGCGACCTCAGCGCCGACGCTCAGTCAGCGCTGGACAAACTCGCCAGCGCGCTCAAGGAACGCCCGGAACTGCGCCTGGAGATCGAAGGCACCAGTGCACAGAGCAGCGATGGCCCGCTGATCGCCAAGCAACGCCTGGAGCGCGAGTACCAGGCTACCTGGTACAAGATTCTCCAGCGCCGCGGCGACAAGGTACCGGCCAACGCATCGATGCTGGTGGTCGACGACAGCGACAAACCGGCGATGCTCGAAGGTATCTACCGCGCTCGTCTCAAGCAGCAGCCGCCGGCCGAATGGCAGCAGCTCAGCCGCGATGAACGCACTACCAAGCTGCACGATGCGGTGATCAAGAGCTGGTCTGAAAGTACCGCGCTGTTGCGTCAACTGGGCCAGGACCGCGCCGGCAGCATCAAGGACTACCTGGTGGACAAAGGCCAGTTGGAAGACGACCGGGTGTATTTCATCGATACCAACCTGGGGCAGGCGGAAAGCGATGGGCAGGTCATCACGCCATTGCATCTGGATGCCGAGTAAGCCGCGCCTACGGGCAGGGCCCGAGGCTGGCCGCTGTCATCTTCGCGGGTAAACCCGCTCCTACGGAGGCTGTGCGGGCCCTGTAGTAGCGGATTTACCCGCCCCCCCTCAGACCAGCCGCTGTCCGGAAACCGCCGGGTGATACAGCGGTTGCACCTTGTTGCCGGCCGGATCGAGGACATGGAAGCTGCGCGCGCCATCGCCATGATCGAACGGCCGGTCCAGCAGGGTCACGCCATGGGCCTTGAAATACAGGTACCAGGCGTCCAGCTCCTCCACGCTGTCGACGATGAAGCCATAGTGATCCAGGGTCTGCAGACCATTGGCAGCACCTGCGCCGCGTCCCAGGGACAGGTTGTCGTTACCGCAGGTCAGGTACACCAGGTCCTCGTGGGCACGGTGCAGCACTTCCATGCCCAGCAGATCGACGTAGAAGCGCTCGCACTCCTCCAGATTGGGTACCAGCAGGGCGAGGTGACGCAGGCCATTCAGGCGGCCAGGACGGGCGGGAAGATCGGACATGGACGCGACTCCTTTTATGTATACAATTTGCCGTCGAATTTAAAACAAAAGGACCGCCTTGTGTACAGCCTCTTCATCAAGACCCGGGTCAAGCCCGGCAGCGCCGACCAATTCCTGAGCGCCATCAAGGTCAATGCGGCCGCCTCGGTGGCCAATGAGCCAGGTTGCCTGGTGTTCGATGTGTCCCAGGACCGCGTCGACCCGGACGTCATCTACCTCTATGAGATCTATCGCGACGACGCCGCGTATGACGCCCACACCCAAACGGCGCATTTCCGTGACAGCCGCCCGCTGGTGGACCCGCTGATCGTCGAGCAGGAGTGCTTCGAGAGCGATGTGATTGCCTTCAACCCCGTGCGCCTGGGCGGCGAATAGACGAACAATGGTCGAGGGCCGCTGTGTGACCCTGTCGCTGGCTTCGAATCCAGCGGCAGAGGCGCACAGCGGCCCTCGATGAAAGGATGGCCAAGTCCTTTTGGCCGACGGGACAATCCTTATTCGGTTTTCAGGCCGTCAGCTGACACGGCCTGGACACCCTTGATCGCTTTGGCGATGGCGATCGCCTGTTCTTTCTGCGAGGCGGTGATGGCTACGTCAGAGGACAGAGAGACCACACCTTTGTTGGTCTCGACCTTGATATCGCTGCCAGGGATGCCTTTCTCTGTCATCAGGTCGGCCTTCACTTTGGTGGTGATCCAAGTGTCTTTGGTCTCTTCCTTGGCCTTGGTCACTTCACCGGCCGCCAGCGTCATTGGGGACGACTGGGCGGGCTGCTGGGCAAATGCCGCATTAGCCATGGTCAGGGTCAGGGCGGTGGCAGTAGCGGCAGCAATGGCGAATTTCTTCATGTGAGTCACTCCTGTTGTTCGAAAGGACTGCGCCATGTTTCCTGGCAGCAGGTGAGACTAACTTTGCATGTGCTGTGCCAGTTTTCTCCCAGAAAAAATCTCTTAAAAATCAATAAATTACAAAAACAAATTCGCTTTGCCATCGTGCAATTTGCAAGGCTTGGCAAAATCCTGCATGCAAGATGCAAGTGGCCCAAGAAAACGTACGCGGTCAAGTTCAGGTGGCGTCGCGCGCAAGCGACTGCCTGAAACTTGCTCCCGTCGATGGCAACCAGGTCACCAGCAATCAAACCGGCAGTTCGGCAGAACTGCACAAAAGCTCGGCACGTCGCAACGAACGCGGCTTTGTTGTTCTTGTGAAAGTCGGCGATGGTCTTGAAGTCGGGTTTCAGCCGGTTGATCAGCCACATCACTTCGATGTGCGCTGGCATTCGACCTCCAGACGCCGAGACAAGCGAATGCGCTGGAAATAGCCATAGAGGTAGAGCTTGAGCTGATTGGCGGGGTCATACGCGGGGCGCCCGGTGGCCTTGGGCTGAGTTTTTTCAAAGCCGAGCTGACCTAGATCCAGCTTGGCGACATACAGGTCGATGACCCGTACGAGGTGATCTTCAGGGATCAATTCCTCCAACGAGACCGGGAACAGGCGGGTCTGGCTGCGGGACTCTCATTGTATGTAGGCCATAACGAAAAATGCTCCGTATCTTTCGATACGGAGCATTTTTTTAAAGGGCCGGGCAGATTGCTAGGTTTTCACACAGTCTGCCGAAGGGGTCCTTTTTTCGCCTGGAGAGGCTTAAACGCCGGATGCCTTGGCAGCCGCCACGTCCTTGATCGACAGCTTGATACGGCCGCGATTGTCCACGTCCAGTACCAGTACTTCGACTTCCTGGCCTTCTTTCAGAACATCGGTGACCTTCTCTACGCGCGCATCGCTGAGCATGGAGATGTGCACCAGACCGTCTTTGCCCGGCAGGATGTTGACGAAGGCGCCGAAGTCGACAATACGCTCGACCTTGCCCACGTAGATCTTGCCGATTTCGGCCTCGGCGGTGATGCCCAGGATGCGCTGCTTGGCCGCTTCGGCCGCTTCCTTGGTTTCGCCGAAGATCTTGATCGAGCCGTCGTCTTCGATGTCGATCGAAGCCTTGGTCTCTTCGCAGATGGCGCGGATGGTAGCGCCGCCTTTGCCGATGACGTCACGGATCTTGTCGGTGTCGATCTTCATCGCCAGCATGGTCGGTGCGTTAGCCGACAGCTCGCTGCGCGACTGAGCGATGATCTGGTTCATCTGACCGAGGATATTCAGGCGCGCTTCCAGGGCCTGGCCCAGGGCGATTTCCATGATCTCTTCGGTGATGCCGTTGATCTTGATGTCCATCTGCAGTGCGGTAACACCCTTGGCGGTACCGGCAACCTTGAAGTCCATGTCGCCCAGGTGGTCTTCGTCACCCAGGATATCGGTCAGGACTGCGAACTTGTCGCCTTCCTTGACCAGGCCCATGGCGATACCGGCGACTGGCGCCTTCATCGGTACGCCCGCGTCCATCAGTGCCAGGGAGGCACCGCAGACCGACGCCATGGAGCTGGAGCCGTTGGACTCGGTGATTTCCGATACGACGCGGATGGTGTACGGGAACTCGCTGTCGCTCGGCAGCATGGCTTGAACGCCACGACGGGCCAGACGGCCGTGGCCGATTTCACGACGGCCAGCGCCGCCCATGCGGCCGCACTCGCCGACCGAGAACGGTGGGAAGTTGTAGTGCAGCATGAAGGCGTCTTTCTTCTCGCCTTCCAGGGTGTCCAGCAACTGGGCATCACGGGCAGTACCCAGGGTCGCAACGACCAGGGCCTGGGTTTCGCCGCGGGTGAACAGTGCCGAACCGTGGGTCTTCGGCAGCACACCGACTTCGATGTTCAGCGGGCGCACGGTGCGGGTGTCACGGCCGTCGATACGCGGCTTGCCGTTGACGATGTTCTCGCGGACGGTGCGGTATTCCAGCTCGCCGAAGATGTCCTTGATCTGGCCAGCGGTCGGGCCGGTTTCTTCGTTGGACAGACGGGCAATGGCCTGGTCGCGCAGCTCACCCAGACGGTTGTAGCGGTCGGCCTTCAGGGTGATGGTGTAGGCTTGGGAAATGGCCTCGCCGAATTCGGCACGCACCTGGTTCAGCAGCTCGGTATTGGCTGGAGCTGGCTGCCAGTCCCAAGTCGGCTTGCCGGCTTCGGCGGCCAGTTCCTTGACGGCCTGGATAACGGTCTGGAACTCGTCGTGGGCGAACAGCACGGCGCCCAGCATCTGGTCTTCGGTCAGCTCTTTGGCTTCCGATTCAACCATCAGTACAGCGGACTCGGTACCGGCCACGACCATGTCGAGGCTGGAGGCTTCCAGTTGCTCGTAGGTCGGGTTCAGCAGGTAGCCGGTGCTTTCGTGGAAGGCGACGCGGGCTGCGCCGATCGGGCCTTCGAACGGGATGCCGGAGATGGCCAGGGCAGCCGAGGTACCGATCATCGCTGCGATGTCCGGATCGGTCTTCTTGCTGGTGGAAACCACGGTGCAGACAACCTGCACTTCGTTCATGAACCCTTCAGGGAACAGCGGGCGGATCGGACGGTCGATCAGGCGCGAAGTGAGGGTTTCTTTCTCGGAAGGACGGCCTTCACGCTTGAAGAAGCCACCAGGGATCTTGCCAGCGGCGTAGGTCTTTTCCTGGTAGTGGACGGACAGCGGGAAGAAGCCCTTGCCTGGATCTGCCTGCTTGGCACCGACCACGGTCACCAGCACGGTGACGTCGTTGTCGACGGTGACCAGCACGGCGCCGGTCGCCTGCCGGGCGATGCGGCCCGTCTCGAGGGTTACGGTCGACTGACCGAACTGGAATTTCTTGATTACCGGGTTCACGGTTTCCTACCTTTTTCAGTGGCTCTGGGGGGAACTTGTTCTTGCGAATTCTTGGGCAGAACGGGGAATCGGCCCCATTGACCGTCCAGATACAACACGAGGCTGGGAGCCTGGCCGCCGCGCGGTAAAACCGCTCAGCACAGCCAGGCTGCCAACCTCGGAGATACGCGTGGCGTGTCTGACGCGAATGCTGCCAGGCAGCATTCCCGAAACCTGCGACACGCCATGCACACCACTGGCCAGGACGCTATTAGCGACGCAGGCCCAGGCGACCGATCAGGGCGCTGTAACGAGTGGTGTCTTTGCCCTTCAGGTAGTCCAGCAGCTTACGACGCTGGTTAACCATACGGATCAGGCCACGACGGGAGTGGTGGTCTTTCTCGTTGGCCTTGAAGTGGCCTTGCAGCTTGTTGATGTTGGCGGTCAGCAGAGCAACCTGCACTTCCGGGCTACCGGTATCGCCGGCGGCTTGCTGGTATTCGGCAACGATCTGAGCTTTTTCTTCAACGCTGAGGGCCATTTGGCTTCTCCTGATAAACGGATCCCGCGAACGGTCTCCAATAGGCCAGGGATGAATCCCTGTATTAATGAGAAGAGGTGTGACCGTGCCTATTAACAGCCACCCTCGGTTCCGTACGCTTGGGCCTGAGCCCGGGCGTGCGGTTTCGATCATTCCGACCGAATCAGTCGACGCGGCGCAATTCGCCCGTCTTCGCTCACTTCACCGATACCGATGAAGCGTTCATTGTGATCCTGTACCCGGACCATGCCGAACTGCGGCGCATCCGGCGCGCGAACCGCCTGGCCATGCAGCCAGTAGAACGCGCTGTGCTCGGAAAGACGCACCAGCGGCCAATCCTGCAACCCGCTGTCGGATGGCATCAGGAAGCGATCGAGCGCTTCGTTGCCACCTTCGGCATGGGCTTGCTCGAGTTCCTCAAGGGTCACGGTCTGTGCCAGCTCGAAGGGGCCGGCCTGGGTCCGGCGCAGTTCGGCGACGTAGGCACCACAGCCCAACGCCTCACCAATATCCTCCACCAACGTGCGGATATAGGTGCCTTTGCTGCAAGCGACCGACAGGCGAACCCGGGTGCCTTCGCACTCGAGCAACTCCAAGCGGCTAATAGTAACAGAACGCGCCTCGCGCTCCACTACCTCTCCTGCACGCGCCAGTTTGTACAGCGGCTGCCCATCACGCTTGAGGGCCGAGTACATCGGCGGTACCTGGCTGATTTCACCGCGAAAACGTGGCAAAACGGCCTCGATGTCGGCGCGACCAACGGTCACATCGCGCGTCTGCAGGACTTCGCCTTCAGCATCGGCGGTACTGGTAGTCTGCCCCAGTTGCATGACCGTTTCGTAGCCCTTGTCGGAGTCAAGCAGGTACTGGGAGAACTTGGTAGCCTCGCCGAAGCACAGCGGCAGCACACCGGTGGCCAGCGGATCGAGGCTACCGGTGTGGCCAGCCTTCTCGGCATTGAGCAGCCAGCGGACCTTCTGCAACGCGGCATTGGAGGTGAACCCCAACGGTTTGTCCAGCAGGATGATGCCGCTGACGTTGCGGCGAATTCGTTTGACCTGGGCCACCGATTACTCCTCGGCGTCCGGCTTGTCGGCATCCTTGTGCAAGCGGTCTTCGGCCACTGCACGCTCGATCAGCGCCGACAGGTGAGCACCGCGACTGACGCTCTCATCGAAGTGGAAATGCAGCTGCGGCACGCTGCGCAGTTGCATGACACGCCCCAGGTGCAGGCGTAGGAAGCTCGCCGCACTGTTCAGGGCCTTGAGGGTCTGCGGCACGGCATCGACGCCATCCGGGCCCATGACGGTGATGAAGACCTTGGCATGGCCTAGGTCACGGTTGACATCCACGGCGGTGATGGTCACCAGGCCGACACGCGGATCCTTGACTTCACGACGGATCAGTTCGGCCAGCTCGCGCTGCATCTGATCGCCGATGCGTTGGGTACGGCTATATTCTTTTGCCATTCTTGCTACCTGTAACTAAAGCGGCAAACGCCCGGACAGGCTGAGGCCTGACCGGGCGTTACCTTCAGAGGCGCCGCCAACCGCCCTGGGGCGGGGCTTGCGCCCGGCACGGCCCTTACAGGGTACGTGCCACCTGGACTTTCTCGAAGACTTCGATCTTGTCGCCGACCTTGACGTCGTTGTAGCTCTTGACGCCAATACCGCACTCCATGCCCGAACGAACTTCGGCAGCATCGTCCTTGAAGCGACGCAGCGATTCCAGTTCGCCTTCGAAGATCACAACGTCCTCGCGCAGTACGCGGATCGGACGGTTGCGGTAAACGGTACCCTCGATGACCATACAGCCAGCGATGGCGCCGAACTTCGGCGAGCGGAACACGTCACGCACTTCGGCGACACCCAGGATGTTCTCGCGAACATCGCTGCCGAGCATGCCGGTCAGGGCCTTCTTGACGTCTTCGATGATGTCGTAGATCACGTTGTAGTAACGCATATCCAGACCTTCCTGCTCGACGATCTTGCGCGCACCGGCATCGGCACGCACGTTGAAGCCGAACAGCACCGCGTTGGACGCCAGCGCCAGGTTGGCATCGCTCTCGGTGATACCACCGACACCGCCACCGATCACGCGTACCTGAACTTCGTCGTTGCCCAGGCCCGACAGCGAGCCCTGCAGCGCTTCCAGGGAACCGCGAACGTCGGTCTTGAGAACGATGTTGAGCGTCTTCTTCTCTTCCTGACCCATGGTCTCGAAGATGTTTTCCAGCTTGCCGGCGTGAGCACGGGCCAGCTTGACCTCACGGTACTTGCCTTGGCGGAACAGGGCGACTTCGCGGGCCTTCTTCTCGTCGGCGACCACGGACAGCTCGTCACCGGCTTCCGGGGTACCGTCCAGGCCGAGAATTTCGACCGGGATCGACGGGCCGGCTTCCTTAACAGGCTTGCCGTTCTCGTCGAGCATGGCACGCACGCGGCCATAGTTGGAGCCGCACAGGACCATGTCGCCCTGACGCAGGGTACCGTCCTGAACCAGGATGGTAGCCACCGGACCACGGCCCTTGTCCAGGCGCGACTCGACCACGACACCACGGCCAGGCGCGGTCGGCGTGGCGGTCAGTTCGAGGATCTCGGCCTGCAGCAGTACGGCCTCGAGCAGTTCGTCGACACCGGTACCCATCTTCGCGGAAACCTTGACGAACGGAGTGTCACCACCCCAGTCCTCGGAGGTCACGCCTTCGACGGCCAGCTCGTTACGGATGCGATCGATGTCGGCACCGGGCTTGTCGATCTTGTTCACCGCGACCACCAGCGGAACACCAGCAGCCTTGGCGTGCTGTACGGCTTCGCGAGTCTGCGGCATCACGCCGTCGTCCGCTGCCACCACCAGGATGACGATGTCGGTGGCCTTGGCACCGCGGGCACGCATCGCGGTGAACGCAGCGTGGCCAGGGGTGTCGAGGAAGGTGACCATGCCGCGATCGGTTTCGACGTGGTAGGCACCGATGTGCTGAGTAATACCACCGGCCTCGCCTGCGGCAACCTTGGCACGACGGATGTAGTCGAGCAGCGAGGTCTTACCGTGGTCGACGTGACCCATGACGGTCACTACCGGTGCACGCGGCTCGGTCTCGCCTTCGAACTTCAGCGATTCGGCCAGCGAGTCTTCCAGGGCGGTGTCGCTGATCAGGGTCACTTTGTGGCCCAGTTCTTCGGCTACCAGCTGAGCAGTTTCCTGGTCGAGCACCTGGTTGATGGTGACCGGGGTACCCAGCTTGAACATGAACTTGACGACTTCAGCGGCCTTGACCGACATCTGCTGCGCAAGCTCGGAAACGGTGATGGTCTCGCCGATGGTCACGTCACGGATGACAGGACCGGTCGGGTTCTGGAAACCATGCTGGTTGCGCTTCTTCGGCTTGCCCTTGCCGCCGCGACCGCGACGGAAACCATCGCTCTCTTCGTCGGTGGTACGTGGGGCAGCGCGAGGGGTCGGCGCTTTTTCCTTTTCCTTGACCTTGACCTTGATGGAAACGCGTGGGGCTTCGCCACGGCGCTCGCCACCACGACGGTCTTCTTCGCGGACGCGGCTTTCGTTGCGGCGGGTCTCGTCCTTCTTGCGCTCAGCGGCACGCGCGGCGGCATCTTCGGACGCAGGAGCGTCGGCAACAACCGGAGCCGGGGCGGCGACTGCTGCTGGTGCAGCTTTCTCGACAGGCGCCTGGGCAACTGTTTCAGCTGCTTGACGACGCGCCTGCTCTTCAGCGCGCTGGCGAGCTTCGGCGTCAGCCTTCTCGCGTGCGGCGTTTTCGGCTGCACGGCGCTCTTCCAGCTCGCGCTTCTGCTCAGCCTGGATTTCCTCCGGGCTGCGCTGCACGAATACTTTCTTCTTGCGTACTTCTACGCTGATGCTTTTGCTACCGGCGACACGCAGGGTGCTGGTGGTCTTGCGCTGCAAGGTGATCTTGCGCGGCTCTTCCGCCTTGCTCTTGTGGCTGCTCTTCAAATGAGTCAGCAAAACCTGCTTCTCGTTATCGGTCACTACCTGACCGGCGTCGGTGTGCGGCAGACCTGCCTCACGCATCTGCTGCAGCAGGCGCTCTACCGGTGCCTCGACCTCTTGGGCCAGTTCTTTCACCGTGACTTGCGTCATGCACTTCTCTCCTCAGGCCGCGCCTAATTACTCGAACCAATGGGCTCGGGCGGCCATGATCAACTTGCCGGCACGCTCTTCGTCGATGCCGTCGATGTCGAGCAGATCGTCAATCGACTGCTCGGCCAGGTCTTCGCGGTTAACCACGCCGCGCACCGCCAGTTCCGCCGCCAGGTCCTTGTCCATGCCCTCGAGGGAGAGCAGGTCGTCGGCCGGATGGGCGTCTGCCAGTTTTTCTTCGGTAGCGATGGCCTTGGTCAACAAACGGTCCTTGGCACGAGCACGCAGCTCGTTGACGATGTCCTCGTCAAAGCCATCGATGTTGAGCATTTCTTCCAACGGTACGTAGGCAATCTCTTCGAGGCTGGTGAAGCCTTCGTCGACCAGCACTTGGGCCAGCTCCTCGTCGACTTCCAGTTCCTCGATGAAGTTGCGCAGGATGTCGCCGGTTTCTGCTTGTTGCTTGGCCTGGATGTCCTTCTCGGTCATGACGTTCAGGGTCCAGCCGGTCAACTGACTGGCCAGGCGAACGTTCTGACCACCACGGCCAATGGCTTGGGCCAGGTTGTCCTCGGCGACTGCGATGTCCATTGCATGGGCATCTTCATCAACGATGATCGCCGCGACTTCGGCCGGCGACATGGCATTGATGACGAACTGCGCCGGGTTCTCGTCCCACAGGACGATATCCACGCGCTCACCACCCAGCTCGCCGGATACGGCCTGGACGCGCGAACCCCGCATGCCGATGCAGGCACCTTGCGGGTCGATACGCTTGTCCTTGGAGCGGACGGCGATCTTGGCACGCGACCCCGGATCGCGGGAGGCGGCCATGACTTCGATGAGACCTTCAGCGATCTCTGGCACTTCGATGCGGAACAGCTCGATCAGCATCTGCGGCGCGGTGCGCGACAGGATCAGCTGAGGACCACGGTTCTCGGTGCGGATTTCCTTGAGCAGCGCACGCAGGCGGACACCGACACGGAAGGTCTCGCGTGGGATGATGTCCTCGCGGGCCAGCAGGGCCTCGGCGTTGTTGCCCAGGTCAACGATGACGTTGTCGCGGGTCACTTTCTTGACGGTGCCGGAGATGATCTCGCCAACACGCTCGCGGTAGGCGTCGACAACCTGGGCGCGCTCGGCCTCGCGGACCTTCTGCACGATCACCTGCTTGGCAGTCTGGGCGGCGATGCGGCCGAACTCGATCGACTCGATCTTCTCTTCGATCACGTCACCGACCTTGGCATCAGGGTGGGTCTCGTGGATCTTGCTCAACCAGGTCTCGATCGCCGGATCATCCAGATCGGCTTCGTCAACCACGGTCCAGCGACGGAAGGTCTCGTAGCTACCGGTGTGGCGGTTGATTTCCACACGCAGGTCGACTTCGTCCTCAAAACGTTTTTTGGTTGCAGTGGCCAGGGCCACTTCCAGCGCTTCGAAAATGACGCCGGGTGGTACACCCTTTTCGTTGGATACCGATTCAACAACCAGCAGTACTTCTTTGCTCATCGTACGCCTCGCCTTGCGCAAGCCATTGGACCCGGATAGTCCGCCGGGCCCGGCACGTCTCAGTCAAAACTGGGAATAATATTGGCCTTGTCGATCGAGTCGATCGGCAACAGGAACTCATGGTTGTCCACCTGGACCACCACATCCTGGTCCTCCACACCGCGGAGAAGGCCCTGGAAGTTACGACGACCTTCGAAGGGCGTACGCAGCTTGATCTTCACTTGTTCGCCGGCATGCGAGGCAAACTGTTCCAGAGTGAACAGTGGGCGGTCCATGCCAGGAGAAGACACCTCGAGGGTATATTCGTTGGTGATCGGATCTTCCACATCCAAGATGGCACTGGCTTGACGACTGACAGCTTCGCAATCGTCCACCAGGATTCCGCCTTCCTTGTCGATATAGATGCGCAGTACCGAATGCTTACCCTGGGAAACGTACTCGATCCCCCAGCATTGATAGCCCAGACCCTCGACCACCGGGGCCAACAAGGCCTGCAACTGTTCTAGCTTGCTCGACACCTGAACCCCCTCGTGCATGCTGTGCAAATAAAAAATGGGCGAAGCGCCCATCCCTGAAAGCGCCGTTGAACAACGACGCAAGAACTGTTCAGCTAGCAAAAAGCCCCTGAAAAGGGGCTCCGCTGAAGCTGGTTGCGGGGGCTGGATTTGAACCAACGACCTTCGGGTTATGAGCCCGACGAGCTACCAAGCTGCTCCACCCCGCGACAAAGCTGGGGCGAAAGTATAAGACCGAACCCGCTACAGGGTCAATCTAACCTCCACCTGCAAGAAAGCCCGCTAAAGCGGGCTCTCATGCTTCAATTGGTACCGAGAAGGGGACTCGAACCCCTACACCCTATGGGCACAACCACCTCAAGGTTGCGTGTCTACCAATTCCACCACCTCGGCAATACTACTTCTTGAAACCCGTTACTTCTGCTCTTCAGTTGGAGGAGGTACATCACCAGCATTGGTGGTTTCGCTCTTCTTCTCTTGGAGCACCGGTACATCATCACTTACTGCCGGCTTCTGCTCTTTGACTTCCAGTACCGCTGGATCTGGCAGACCTGCTTGAGTCAGCTGATGAGCTTTCTCTTTAGCGAAGTATCCTAACCCAAGAGCAGTCAAAAAGAAAGTGGCAGCAAGTATAGCAGTAACTTTACTCAAAAAGGTAGCGGAACCTTGGCTTCCGAACACAGTATTTGAAGCACCTGCGCCGAAAGATGCACCTGCTTCCGCACCTTTACCCTGTTGCAACAGAACCAGCACTACCACAGCCAGTGCAGCCAACAGATGAAAAACAACTACGACTGTTTCCAGCATTTGTTCAGTTTCCTGCGGCGCGACAAATTGCACCGAATTCGTCTGCGTTCAGGGACGCTCCACCAATGAGCCCCCCATCGATATCCGGCATGCCGAACAGTTCGGCCGCATTGGCCGCCTTCACGCTGCCGCCATAGAGAAGCTGCACGTTTGCGGCAACTTCGGCGTCCTGCGCCGCCAGCTGCGCTCGAATGGCTGCATGCACATCCTGAGCTTGCTGAGGCGTGGCCGTCAGACCTGTACCGATGGCCCAAACAGGCTCATAGGCGATTACTGCATTGGCAAAAGCCGCAACACCGAACTCATCGATGATACTGCTCAGTTGACGCCCGACTACCTCCAGCGTCTTGCCTGCCTCGCGCTCCTCGAGGGTTTCCCCCACACAGAGCACTGGTTTCAAACCACTTGCCTGGGCGGCTGCAAACTTGCGATTGAGCACTTCATCGCTCTCGCCAATGATCTGGCGACGCTCAGAGTGCCCGACCAGCACAAGCTTGCAGCCTGCTTCAGCCAGCTGACTCGGTGCGATTTCGCCGGTCAGCGCGCCCTGTTCGGGCTGTACAGCAGAATTCTGTGCGCCGACGACGATTCCCTTACCCTGCAAGCCTTCAACCACCTGAGTGATGAAAAGGGATGGCGGGAACACCGCGACTTCCACTCCGCCCGGCAAGGCCAGATTGCTCAAGCCTTCGGTCAGCTCAGCGACGCTGGCGCGGGTACCGTGCATCTTCCAGTTACCAGCTACCATGGGGCGACGCATGCTTTACCTCGTCGGTCAAAGTGGGCGCAGATCTTACCCAACCCGATCTGCGCTGGCAAGCCTATTTCAGGCACAAACTTCAGCGACCAACTTGGCCAGCGCTTCGGCATGGCCGCGAACCTGATTTTCGTCGTCGCCCTCGACCATGACCCGCACCAGCGGCTCGGTACCAGACTTGCGCAACAGCACACGCCCGCGCCCAGCCATGGCCTCGGTGACCTTGGCACTGGCGTCCTGCACGGTCGGATTCTCCAGCGGATCGACCTTGCTCGCGCCAAAGCGCACATTGATCAATACCTGCGGGCACTTGCGCAGCCCCTGGCGAGCCTGGGCCAGCGTCTCGCCCCGACGCTTGAGTGCCATCAGCACCTGCAGCGCGGCAATGATCGCATCACCGGTAGTGGTGTGGTTGCAGCACACAACGTGCCCCGAATTTTCGCCACCGAGCTGCCAGTCGCGCTCAAGCAGCTCAGCCATCACATAGCGGTCACCCACCTTGGCCCGGGCAAAGGGAATGTCCAGGTCCTTGAGCGCCAGCTCCAGGCCCAGATTGCTCATCAGGGTACCCACCACTCCCCCCTGCAGTTTGCCTCGGTCTTTCAGGTCACGCGCGATGATGAACAGCAGTTCGTCACCATCGACGATGGCGCCGGTATGGTCGACCATCAGCACACGGTCACCATCGCCGTCGAAGGCGATCCCAAGGTCGGCATGGCCTACCAGCACAGCGGCCTGCAGCGACTCGATATGGGTCGAGCCGCACCCTTCATTGATGTTCAGCCCATCAGGCTGGGCGTGCAGCACAGTGACGTCGGCACCGAGCTCACGGAACACGCTTGGGGCCACCTTGTAGGTCGCACCATGGGCGCAATCGATCACCAATTTAAGCCCTTCGAAGCTGGTGCTGGTCGGCACGCTGCTCTTGCAGAACTCAATGTAACGGCCCGCCGCATCGTTGATGCGCGACACCTTCCCCAGCTTGCTCGACTCGACCACGGTCATCGGCTGGTCGAGCAGTTCTTCGATCATCAACTCGACCTCGTCAGGCAACTTGGTGCCCTGGCCGGAGAAGAACTTGATGCCATTGTCATCGTGCGGATTGTGCGAGGCACTGATGACGATACCCGCCTCGGCATGGAAGGTACGGGTCAGGTAAGCGATCGCTGGAGTCGGCATGGGCCCCAACAGCATCACATCGGCACCGGCGGCAGAGAGACCGGCTTCCAGCGCGGATTCGAACATGTAGCCCGAGATCCGGGTGTCTTTGCCCACCAGCACGCGGCAATTGCCTTGCTTGCGGAATGCCATTCCCGCCGCCCAGCCCAGCTTAAGCATGAAGTCGGGGGTGATGGGGTATTCGCCGACGCGGCCACGGATACCGTCGGTACCAAAGTATTTTCTGCTCATAGGGACTCCAATGTTCTTATTCGGCGTTCTGCACCGCAGTGATCATTCGCACCACGTCGACAGTCTCGGCCACATCGTGCACTCGCAGGATGCTGGCGCCTTTGGTCATGGCCAATGCCGCCAGCGCCAAGCTGCCGTAAAGCCGCTCATCCACGGGGCGATCAAGCGTGAGGCCGATCATGCTCTTGCGCGAGACGCCAACCAGCAACGGCCTCCCCAGGCGATAGAGCACTTCCATGTGTTTGAAGAGACTGAGGTTGTGACCAAGCGTCTTGGCAAAGCCAAAACCCGGATCGAGGATGATTCGGTCGGCGTCGATCCCCGCGGCAGCGCAGGCGGCCATTCGCAGCTCAAGATAGCGCGTCACATCAGCAGCCACATCATCGTAATGCGGATTGTCCTGCATGTTGCCCGGCTCGCCACGCATGTGCATCAGGCATACGGGCAGCCCCGTATCGGCAGCGGCATCCAAGGCACCATCGCGCTCCAGGGCTCGCACGTCATTGATCAGCCCCGCACCCAGGCGAGCGGACTCGCGCATGACCGCTGGAGTGGAGGTATCGACCGATATGATGACGTCGAGCCGGCTGTTGATCGCCTCGACCATGGGCGCTACACGCTCCAATTCCTCGGTCGGAGAAACAGCCCTGGCTCCGGGACGGGTGGATTCGCCGCCGATGTCGATCAGGGTCGCACCGGCTGCCACCATCGCCTCGGCATGGCGCAAGGCCTCGTCGCGCTGATTGAAGCGCCCACCGTCGGAGAAGGAATCGGGGGTGATATTGAGGATACCCATGACATGGGTACGGGACAAATCAAGAACCCGGTTGCCGCAAGGCAACCGGGTTGGGTACTGCTGTGAGCTCATAGATGCCCTTAGTGTTGAGCCGCTGGACCGCCGATCGGCGACTCCGGACGATCACCTTGGGAGGCCTGGTTACCGGAGGTGCCGGCATCATTGTCCCAATCACGCGGTTCACGCGGCGTACGGCCTGCCATGATGTCGTCGATCTGATCGGCATCGATGGTTTCGTACTTCATCAAGGCTTCAGCCATCGCGTCGAGCTTGTCGCGGTTGTCAGTGAGAATCTGCTTGGCCGTGGCGTAGCAGTGATCGATGATGCTGCGCACTTCGGAGTCGATCAGCTTGGCGGTCTCACCCGAGACGCTGGCATGCTGGCTCGCCGCACTGCGACCGAGGAACACCTCGCCCTCCTCTTCGGCGTACATCAGCGGGCCGAGCTTCTCGGACAGGCCCCACTTGGTGACCATGTTCCGGGCAATCTGGCTGGCGCGCATGATGTCGTTGGAGGCACCGGTGGTGACGCCATCGAAGCCCAGGGTCATCTCTTCGGCGATACGACCGCCATAAAGCGAGCAGATCTGACTGACCAGCGCGCGCTTGGAAAGGCTGTAGCGGTCTTCCTCTGGCAGGAACATGGTCACACCCAGGGCGCGGCCGCGCGGAATGATCGAGACCTTGTAGACCGGGTCATGCTCGGGAACGACACGGCCGACGATGGCGTGCCCCGCCTCGTGGTAGGCAGTGTTCTGTTTTTCCTTCTCGGACATGACCATGGTCTTGCGCTCGGCGCCCATCATGATCTTGTCCTTGGCCAGTTCGAACTCTTTCATCTCGACCAGGCGCTTGCTGGCGCGCGCAGCGAACAACGAGGCCTCGTTGACCAGGTTGGCCAGGTCGGCACCGGAGAAGCCCGGCGTACCACGGGCAATGACGGCGGCGTTGACGTTCTCGCCGACCGGCACCTTGCGCATGTGCACCTTGAGGATCTGTTCACGGCCGCGGATGTCCGGCAAGCCGACCACCACCTGACGGTCGAAACGGCCAGGACGCAGCAGTGCCGGATCGAGCACGTCAGGACGGTTGGTGGCGGCGATGACGATGATGCCATCGTTCATTTCAAAGCCATCCATCTCCACCAGCAACTGGTTGAGCGTCTGTTCACGCTCGTCGTGACCGCCGCCCATGCCGGCACCACGGTGGCGACCAACGGCGTCGATCTCGTCGATAAAGATGATGCAAGGGGCGTGCTTCTTCGCCTGCTCGAACATATCGCGAACACGGCTGGCGCCCACACCAACGAACATCTCGACGAAGTCAGAACCGGAAATGGTAAAGAACGGCACCTTGGCCTCGCCTGCGATGGCCTTGGCAAGCAGGGTCTTACCGGTACCGGGCGGGCCGACCATCAGCACGCCACGCGGAATGCGACCACCGAGGCGCTGGAATTTGCCCGGATCGCGCAGGAACTCGACCAGCTCACCGACTTCTTCCTTGGCCTCATCGCAACCTGCGACATCGGCCAGGGTGGTCTTGACCTGGTCTTCAGACAACAAGCGCGCCTTGCTCTTGCCAAAGCTCATCGGGCCGCCCTTGCCGCCCGCACCGCCCTGCATCTGGCGCATGAAGAACATGAATACAGCGATGATCACCAAGATCGGGAAGCTGGCCACCAGCAACTGGGTCCAGATGCTCTGCTGCTCTGGCTGCTTGCCTTCGACCACGACATGGTTGTCGACCAGATCGCCGATCAGGCCATTGTCGGTGATGGCCGGACGAACGGTCTTGAAGTTGTCGCCATCGGTACGCTTGCCGGTGATGACATAGCCGTCGACGGTCACGCGCTCGACCTTACCGTCCTTGACCTGCTGAATGAAGTCGGAATAGTTGAGGGTCTGCGGCTCGTTAGGGCTGGAGAAGTTGTTCATCACCGTCACAAGGACAGCCGCGATGATCAACCACAGGATCAGATTCTTTGCCATGTCGTTCAATTAGCTACCCTCTGAGGCCGGCGCACGACGCAGCCGTGCCTCGCATGATATTCACCGCCCTAACTTACTACATTACCTACGCATCCGCAGGCGCCGTCTGTAACCCTTTGTGAAAGCTAGACTACACGAAGTTCGGACGATCCTGACGGAACCGCCGATTGGAAATAACTATCGGCTGATCCGCAAAACGCCCCTCACGCCCCTTTGAAGCCGCGACCCAACAGGTACTGCTCGCGAGAGCGATCGCGGGAAGACGACGGTTTGCGCATCTGCACCTTGTCGAACTTGCCACGCACATCCTTGAGATACTGGTCGAAACCTTCACCCTGGAAGATCTTGATCAAGAAATCCCCGCCTGGGCGCAACACGCGGCTCGCCAGGTCCAGGGCCAGTTCGCACAGGAACATGGCACGTGGCATGTCCACGGCGGGCGTACCACTCATATTGGGGGCCATGTCTGAAATCACAAGGTCCACGTGCGAATCACCGACTGCTTCGAGGATTCGCTGGAGCACCTCATCCTGGGTAAAGTCGCCCTGAATGAAGGTAACGTCGGGGATCGAGTCCATTTCCAGGATGTCAGAGGCGATCAGACGCCCTTGACCACCAATCAGACGACTGGTCACCTGCGACCAGCCACCCGGTGCAGCGCCGAGGTCGATCACACTCATGCCAGGGCGGATCAGCTTGTCCTTTTCCTGGATCTCCAGCAGCTTGTAGCTCGCACGCGAGCGATAGCCATCCTTCTGCGCCTGCTTGACGAAAGGATCGTTGAAATGCTCTCTCAGCCAGTTATGGCTGCTCTTGGAACGTTGCGCCACGGGGCACCTCGATGATTAGCGTCGTGATTGACTGGGCGGAGCCACGGGCCCTCGGGTAAAATGGCCACCAATTTTACAGAATCAGACGAAAAGGGTCAGATTATGCCGCTCAATAACGAGCAGAAGAAACAATACAAATCGATTGGTCACGACCTGAAGCCGGTCCTGATCGTCGCGGGCAATGGTTTGAACGAAGGCGTCATCGCCGAACTGGAGCGCGCACTGACCGATCATGAATTGATCAAGGTCGAAATCCGCTCGGAAGACCGCGAAGAACGCGCCGCCGCCATCGCCGAGCTGTGCAAGGCCGGCCGCGCGGAATTGGTACAGACCATCGGCAAGAAAGCGCTGATCTATCGCAAGAATCCGCAGCCCAACAAGCAGCTGTCCAATATCCACCGTTACAAGTGACGGTGGCTCCGATCAGTGGCGCGGTGGACGCGCCCTGACCGGGACCGGCTGAGCTACCAGCACGATGCCGGAGAAGCCCAGCACCAGGAAGCAGAACATCTGCCAACGCTCACCCACGGAAATCCCGTAGCGCAGCGTGTAGTAACCGACACAGGCACCGAAGCCGAGCAACAGCATCTGGCCACGGAACTGCCGCCACCAGGCTGCCAGGCCGTCCACCCTCGCCAATACCGCCAGCTGGGTCATCAGGCCAAGCAGCGCGACGCCGATCAACCAACGGTCGATCTGCGCCGCCACATCCTGCACCAACAACGGCGCAAGGCCGGTCACCTTGAGTGCCGGCACCAACCCCACATGGAACACCCACAAGCCACCGACCCAGAAAACCTGGGCCAGTTGCCAGAGGATCCCCTCAAGGGACGGCGCCCGCAGGCGCCGGTCAGATGTGCTTGACTTCGACAATCTCGTACTCGACCGTGCCGCTTGGCGTTTTGACGACGACAGTATCGCCCTCTTCCTTGCCGATGATGGCACGGGCAATCGGCGCGCTCGCCGAGAGCTTACCCTTCTTGATGTCCGCCTCATCCTCACCCACGATCTGGTAGGAAACCTGATCGCCGGTCTCGGTGTTCTCCAGGTCCACGGTGGTACCGAAGATCACCTTGCCAGTGTGGGCAATGGTGGTGACATCGATCACCACCGAGTTCTGCAGACGCCCTTCGATATCGCGGATACGCGCCTCGACCATGCCTTGCTCTTCGCGAGCGGCATGGTATTCGGCGTTTTCCTTGAGGTCGCCCAACTCCCGCGCCTCACCGATCGCCTGGCTCAGGCGCGGGCGCTCGGTCTTGCTCAGGAAGGTCAGCTCCTCTTCCAGGGCGCGAGCGCCCTGGACGGTCATTGGGTACTTGGTCATGCTCATGCTTTGAGTCCTGCGTGCAGATCCTGCAAGCGGCGAACGGTCTTCTCGGGACCGAATTTCAGCGCTTCGCAGATGGCTTCACCAGCCGCAATGGTGGTCGTGCAGTAGATTTTGTGCTGCAGCGCATTGCGACGAATCGAGTAGGAATCGGCGATCGACTGACGACCCTCAGTAGTGTTGATGATCAGCGACACTTCGTCGTTCTTGATCATGTCGACCACATGCGGACGACCTTCGGTCACTTTGTTCACACGGCGCACCTTCAGGCCCGCCGCCTCGATGACCTTGGCGGTACCTGCAGTGGCGACCACTTCGAAGCCCAGGGCGATCAGGTCGCGCGCGACACCCGCAACCTGCGGTTTGTCGTCGTCACGCACACTGATGAAGGCGGTGCCACCGCTTGGCAGCACTTCGCTGGCGCCCATCTGGGCCTTGGCGAAGGCTTCGCCGAAGCTGTCGCCGACACCCATGACTTCACCGGTGGATTTCATCTCAGGGCCGAGGATTGGGTCAACACCTGGGAACTTGGCGAACGGGAAGACGGCTTCCTTGACGCTGTAGAAGTTCGGGATGATTTCCTGGGTGAAGCCCAGCTCTTTCAGGGTCTTACCCGCCATGACACGGGCCGCGATCATCGCCAGCGAGGTGCCGATGCACTTGGAGACGAATGGCACGGTACGCGAGGCGCGCGGGTTGACTTCGATCACGTAGATCTTGTCGCCCTGCAGGGCCAACTGCACGTTCATCAGACCGACAACGCCCAGTTCCAAGGCCATTTTCTTGACCTGTACACGGACCTCGTCCTGTACTTCCTTGCTCAGCGAGTAAGGCGGCAGCGAGCACGCCGAGTCACCGGAGTGAACGCCGGCCTGCTCGATGTGCTGCATGATCGCGCCGATCACCACGTCGGTACCGTCGCAGACCGCATCCACGTCCATCTCGATGGCGCAGTTGAGGAAGTGGTCGAGCAGTACCGGACTGTCGTTCGAGACCTGCACTGCTTCACGCAGATAGCGTTTGAGTTCGTCCAACTCGTAGACGATCTCCATGGCGCGACCGCCCAGTACGTAGGATGGACGCACCACCAGCGGGTAACCGATACCACCGGCGGCGCTGATGGCTTCTTCTTCGCTGCGCACGGTGGCGTTTGGCGGCTGCAGCAGGTTCAGGCGCTGCACCATCTGCTGGAAGCGCTCACGGTCTTCGGCGCGGTCGATGGCATCCGGGCTGGTGCCGATGATCGGTACGCCGGCTTCTTCCAGGGCACGGGCCAGTTTCAGCGGGGTCTGGCCGCCATAGTGAACGATGACGCCTTTCGGCTTCTCGACGCGGCAGACTTCCAGCACGTCTTCCAGGGTCAGCGGCTCGAAGTACAGACGGTCGGATGTGTCGTAGTCGGTGGAGACGGTTTCCGGGTTGCAGTTGACCATGATGGTCTCGTAACCGTCTTCACGCAGCGCGAGGGCGGCGTGCACGCAGCAGTAGTCGAACTCGATACCTTGGCCGATACGGTTCGGGCCGCCACCCAGAATCATGATCTTGTCGCGGGTCGACGGATTGGCCTCGCACTCTTCCTCGTAGGTCGAGTACAGGTAGGCGGTATCGGTGGCGAACTCGGCGGCGCAGGTGTCGACGCGCTTGTACACCGGGAACACCTCCAGCTTGTGGCGGTGACGGCGCAGGTTCTTGTCAGTGATACCGAGCAGCTTGGCCAGGCGCTGGTCCGAGAAGCCCTTGCGCTTGAGGCGCAGCATGTAGTCCTTGTCGATCGCCGACAGGGCCAGGGTCTTGACCTTCTCTTCTTCTTTGATCAGGTCTTCCATCTGCACCAGGAACCACAGGTCGATGCCGGTCAGTTGGAAGATTTCCTCTATGGTCATGCCCGAACGCATGGCATCGGCGACATACCAGATACGCTCGGCGCCCGGTACGGTCAGTTCGCGCTTGAGGATGCTGGTGGCTTCCGGGTTGGCCAGGTCGACCTTCGGGTCCAGGCCGCAGGCGCCGACTTCCAGACCACGCAGGGCTTTCTGCAAGGACTCCTGGAAGGTCCGGCCGATCGCCATGACTTCGCCCACAGATTTCATCTGGGTGGTCAGGCGGGCATCGGCTTTCGGGAATTTCTCGAAGGCGAAGCGTGGCAGCTTGGTGACGACATAGTCGATCGACGGCTCGAAGGACGCCGGGGTACGACCGCCGGTGATGTCGTTCTGCAGTTCGTCGAGGGTGTAACCAACGGCCAACTTGGCTGCGATCTTGGCGATCGGGAAGCCGGTGGCCTTGGAGGCCAGTGCCGAGGAGCGCGATACACGCGGGTTCATCTCGATCACGACCATACGGCCAGTGTTCGGGCAGATACCGAACTGGACGTTGGAGCCGCCGGTTTCAACGCCGATCTCGCGCAGCACCGCCAGGGAGGCGTTGCGCATGATCTGGTATTCCTTGTCGGTCAGGGTCTGCGCTGGCGCGACGGTGATGGAGTCACCGGTGTGCACGCCCATCGGGTCGAAGTTCTCGATGGAGCAGACGATGATGCAGTTGTCCTTCTTGTCGCGGACAACCTCCATCTCGTATTCCTTCCAGCCGATCAGCGATTCGTCGATCAGCAGTTCCTTGGTCGGCGACAGGTCCAGACCACGGGCGCAGATTTCTTCGAATTCTTCACGGTTGTAGGCGATCCCGCCACCGGTGCCGCCCATGGTGAAGGACGGACGGATGATGCACGGGAAGCCCAGGCGCTCGAGAACGGCGTTGGCTTCTTCCATGCTGTGGGCAATACCGGAACGAGGGCACTCCAGGCCGATGTCTTTCATGGCCTTGTCAAAGCGCGAACGGTCTTCGGCTTTGTCGATGGTGTCGGCGTTGGCACCGATCATCTCGACGCCGAACTTCTCCAGTACGCCATGGCGCTCCAGGTCCAGGGCGCAGTTCAGTGCGGTCTGGCCACCCATGGTCGGCAGCAGCGCGTCAGGGCGCTCCTTCTCGATGATCTTGGCCACCGACTGCCACTTGATCGGTTCGATGTAGGTGGCATCGGCCATGGCCGGGTCGGTCATGATGGTGGCCGGGTTGGAGTTCACCAGGATGACGCGGAAACCTTCCTCGCGCAGGGCTTTACAGGCCTGGGCGCCGGAGTAGTCGAATTCGCAGGCCTGGCCGATCACGATCGGGCCAGCGCCGAGAATCAGGATGCTTTTGATGTCTGTACGTTTTGGCATGGTTGTCACTCAAATCCGCGGGTCAGTCGGCAAGCCGTCTTGAACAATCTGGGTCAGGCGCTTCCGGGCGCGGCACTCGCCGCCCCGGGGCCTTGATGCAGGATGCTCAGCGGCGCTTGGCCATGGCATCGATGAAACGATCGAACAGTGGCGCGACGTCGGTCGGGCCAGGGCTCGCTTCAGGGTGGCCCTGGAAGCTGAACGCGCTCTTGTCGGTGCGTTCGATGCCCTGCAGGGTACCGTCGAACAGCGACTTGTGGATGGCGCGGACATTGCCCGGCAGGGTGGCTTCGTCGACGGCGAAACCGTGGTTCTGGCTGGTGATCATCACCACGCCGGTGTCCAGATCCTGGACCGGGTGGTTGGCACCGTGGTGGCCGTGACCCATCTTGACGGTCTTGGCGCCAGAGGCCAGGGCCAGCAACTGGTGGCCGAGGCAGATGCCAAATACCGGGATCTCGGTCTCGAGGATGTCCTTGATCGCCTGGATCGCATAGTCGCAAGGCTCCGGATCACCAGGGCCGTTGGACAGGAACACGCCGTCCGGATTCAGCGCCAGCACTTCGCTGGCCGGGGTCTGCGCAGGCACCACGGTCACGCGGCAGCCGCGGGCGACCAGCATGCGCAGGATGTTCAGCTTGACGCCGTAGTCAAAGGCGACCACATGGTACGGCAGGTCGGCAGCTTCGATGGTCGGGTGGCTGTCGGTCTTCAGTTCCCACACGCTGGAGCGCCACTCGTAGCGCTCCTTGGTGGAGACGACCTTGGCCAGGTCCATACCCTTCAGGCCTGGGAAGGCACGGGCGGCGGCAATGGCAGCTTCTTCGCTGATGTTGTCACCGGCGAGGATGCAACCGTTCTGGGCGCCCTTTTCACGCAGGATACGGGTCAGGCGACGGGTGTCGATGCCGGCAATGGCAACGACGTTATTGGCCTTGAGGTACTCAGGCAGCGACTGGGTGTTGCGCCAGTTGCTGGCCAGCAGCGGCAGGTCACGGATGACCAGGCCTGCGGACCAGACACGGTTCGACTCGGCGTCTTCCGGGGTAGTGCCGGTGTTGCCGATGTGCGGGTAGGTCAGGGTAACGATTTGCTGCGCATAGGAAGGGTCTGTAAGGATTTCCTGGTAGCCGGTCATAGCGGTGTTGAATACCACCTCACCAACGGTCTGACCGTCGGCACCGATAGCTTCACCGCGGAAAATACTGCCGTCGGCAAGGGCGAGTATGGCTGGCTTTGTCAAGAAGACCTCCCGTAAATCAAGCATGAAAGGGCGATCGCAGGTTGCAAAAAAGCGGAGTGACGTATGGACACGTCACCCCGCTTTCATGTGCTGAATTCAATTCGCTGCGCGCTTTTAGTGGACACACTAAAGCTGTAGCTTACAGAAAATTACGTTTTAGGTCTACCGCGTATGTGCCTCTGAAACACAGGAATGCGACAGACTGACATCGGGGATGACCCCTTCGCAGGCGAACCCGCTCCCACAAGAACCGCGCCGCACGTGAACACAACGCTATTGCTGTAAGAGCGAGCTCGCCCGCGAAGCGCCAGCACCGCTCGGGCTTGCCTTAACGCAACTCGAGCACATCCTGCATGTCGTACAAGCCCGACTCGCGCCCTTCGAGCCACAGTGCGGCACGTACCGCCCCCCTGGCGAAGGTCATACGGCTGGAGGCCTTATGAGTGATCTCCACGCGCTCGCCTTCGGCGGCAAACAGCACGGTATGGTCTCCCACCACATCACCGGCACGCACGGTGGCAAAGCCGATGGTCTGACGATCACGAGCGCCGGTCTGACCCTCGCGCCCATAGACCGCCACCTCGCCCAGGTCACGACCCAGCGCCTGGGCAACCACCTCACCCATGCGCAAGGCAGTGCCCGATGGCGCGTCGACCTTGTGACGGTGGTGCGCCTCGATGATCTCGATATCCACCTCGTCGCCCAGCACGCGCGCCGCGGTATCCAGCAGCTTCAGGCAAAGGTTGACGCCGACACTGAAGTTGGCGGCAAAGACAATCGGGATCTCCTTGCCCGCCTCGGCCAGCTGTTCTTTTTCCTCTGGCGTGAAGCCGGTGGTACCGATCACCATCGCCTTGCCTGCCTTGCGGCAGAAGGCGAGGTTCTTCAGGGTCACCGAGGGGTGGGTGAAGTCGATCAACACATCGAACTCATCAGCGACCTTGGACAAATCGCTGGAGATTTCCACGCCAATTCGACCCAGCGCCGCCAGCTCGCCGGCATCGGCGCCGACCAAAGAGCTGTCCGGACGATCGATGGCCGCTGTCAGCCCCGCCTGTGGCGCCTGTTGCTGCACGGCCTCGACGAGGGTCTTGCCCATCCGCCCAGCCGCGCCCATTACCGCAATACGTCGCATAGCCTGTTCCTTGTCAGAGATCGCCGAAGAAGCGCTTCACACCCTCGAACCAGCCACTGGCCTTGGGCGAATGAGAGCTGTCACCCTCTAGCGAGTCACGCAACTCCTCGAGCAGCTCGCGCTGGCGGCGACTGAGGTTGACCGGAGTCTCCACCGCCACACGGCACAGCAGGTCGCCAGCGCCACCACCGCGCACAGGGGCGACGCCCTTGCCACGCAGACGGAACTGCTTACCGGTCTGGGTGCCTTCCGGGATCTTGAGCTTGACCCGACCATCGAGAGTCGGCACCTCCAGCTCACCCCCCAGGGCCGCGTCGGTGTAGCTGATCGGTACCTCACAGTACAGATGCTTGCCGTCGCGCTGGAAAATGGCGTGCTCGCGCACACTGATGACCACATAGAGGTCGCCGGTGGGACCACCATGGGTACCTGCTTCACCCTCGCCGGACAGGCGAATGCGATCACCGGTGTCGACACCTGCCGGCACCTTGACCGACAGCGTCTTGTACTCCTCGACACGACCTTCGCCATGGCAGGAGCCGCAAGGGTCAGTGATGATCTTGCCCTGGCCATGGCAGCGCGGGCAGGTTTGCTGCACCGAGAAGAAGCCCTGCTGCATGCGCACCTGGCCGATGCCGCCGCAAGTCGGACAGGCCGACGGCGTCGACCCCTTCTTCGCACCGGAACCATCGCAAGGCTTGCAATTGACCAGGGTCGGAACCCGGATGCTGACCGTGGTGCCGCGCACGGCCTCCTCGAGATTCAGCTCCAGGGTGTAACGCAGGTCGCTGCCGCGCTGCGCGCCGCCACGGGAACCACCGCGACCGCCGCCAAAGAAGTCACTGAAGACATCGCCGAAGATGTCCGAGAAGTTGGCACCGCCAAAGCCGGCACCGCCACCACCCATGCTCGGATCGACGCCGGCATGGCCGTACTGGTCGTAGGCTGCACGCTTGCTGGCATCGGACAGCACCTCGTAAGCCTCGTTGGCTTCCTTGAATTTGTCTTCCGACTCCTTGTCACCCGGGTTGCGGTCAGGGTGATACTTCATCGCCAGGCGGCGATAGGCCTTCTTGAGATCGCCTTCACTGGCGCCACGCTCGACACCCAGGACCTCATAAAAATCACGCTTTGCCATAGGTCATTGCACTCTTGGGGGCATTCGGCGCGCTCATGCGCTTGTCGCGCCACGCCGTCAGCACCTGCCACCACACGAATGCGCCCTGACAGATGCTGTAAAAATTCTCGTATTCCAGACACGCCAACGCGGGAGCAAGCCCCCGCGCGGCAACATCCTACCAGCTCACCGACAACCGACGGTGAGCTGGCCGACAACATGCAGGGATTACTGCTTGTTGTTGTCTTTTACTTCTTCGAACTCGGCGTCAACCACGTCATCGTGCTTGGCTTCCGGCTCGGCCTGCTGTGCGCCGCCCTGAGGCTGCTCGGCCTGCTGCTCGGCATACATCTTCTGGGCAACCGGCGCGGAGACCTTGGACAACTCCTCGACCTTGGCGTCGATGGCAGCCTTGTCGTCGCCCTTCAGGGCAGCTTCCAGGGCAACCACGGCCGCTTCGATCGCCGCCTTTTCTTCAGCGGTGGCCTTGTCACCTGCGTCGGTGACCATCTTGCGGGTCGAGTGAACCAGCGCATCACCCTGGTTACGGGCAGCGGCCAACTCTTCGAACTTGCGGTCTTCCTCGGCATTGGCCTCAGCGTCACGCACCATGCGCTCGATTTCCTCGTCGGACAGACCCGAGTTGGCCTTGATCACGATCGACTGGGACTTGCCAGTGGCCTTGTCCTTCGCGCTGACGTGCAGGATACCGTTGGCGTCGATGTCGAAGGTCACTTCGATCTGCGGAACACCACGCGGAGCCGGCGGAATGTCGGCCAGGTCGAATTTACCCAGCGACTTGTTCTGCGCAGCCTGCTTACGCTCACCTTGCAGCACGTGAATGGTCACGGCGTTCTGGTTGTCGTCGGCCGTCGAGAACACCTGCGACTTCTTGGTCGGGATGGTGGTGTTCTTCTCGATCAGCGCAGTCATCACGCCACCCATGGTTTCGATACCCAGGGTCAGCGGGCTGACGTCCAGCAACAGAACGTCCTTGACGTCACCAGCCAGGACCGCGCCCTGGATGGCAGCACCCATGGCGACCGCTTCATCCGGGTTGACGTCCTTGCGAGCTTCCTTGCCGAAGAAGTCGGCAACGGCCTTCTGCACCAGCGGCATACGGGTCTGGCCACCGACCAGGATCACGTCGTCGATCTTGCTGGCGTCGATGCCGGCGTCCTTCAGGGCGATGCGGCAAGGCTCGATGGTACGGTTGACCAGGTCTTCGACCAGCGACTCCAGCTTGGCGCGGGAAATCTTCACGTTCAGGTGCTTAGGACCGGTCGCGTCTGCAGTGATGTACGGCAGGTTGACGTCGGTCGACTGAGCGGAAGACAGCTCGATCTTGGCCTTTTCAGCGGCTTCCTTCAGACGCTGCAGAGCCAGTGGATCGTTCTTCAGGTCCATGCCGGACTCTTTCTTGAACTCGTCGACGAGGTAGTCGATCAGGCGCATGTCGAAGTCTTCGCCACCCAGGAAGGTGTCGCCGTTGGTGGCCAGTACTTCGAACTGGTGCTCACCATCGACTTCGGCGATTTCGATGACCGAAACGTCGAAAGTACCACCACCCAGGTCATAGACGATGACAGTGTGGTCGCCCTTGGCCTTGTCCATGCCGTAGGCCAGTGCAGCGGCGGTCGGCTCGTTGATGATGCGCTTGACGTCCAGACCGGCGATACGACCGGCATCCTTGGTGGCCTGACGCTGGCTGTCGTTGAAGTAGGCCGGCACGGTAATGACCGCTTCGGTCACTGGCTCGCCGAGGTAGTCTTCGGCGGTCTTCTTCATTTTCTTCAGGACTTCGGCGCTGATCTGCGGCGGAGCCATTTCTTTACCGCTGGCTTCGACCCAGGCGTCACCGTTGTTGGCCTTGACGATCTTGTATGGCACCAGCTTGATGTCTTTCTGCACAACGTCTTCTTCGAAGCGACGGCCGATCAGGCGCTTCACCGCGAACAGCGTGTTATGCGGGTTGGTGACGGCCTGGCGCTTGGCCGACTGGCCGACCAGAATCTCGCCATCGTTGGCGTAGGCCACGATCGAAGGGGTGGTACGCGCACCTTCGGCGTTCTCGATGACCTTGACGTTACCGTTTTCCAGGATGGAGACGCACGAGTTGGTGGTCCCCAGGTCGATACCGATGATTTTGCCCATGTTTACTCTCCCGAAACTTGAATTTGGTTGCAGCGGCTACATTGGCCAACTGCGGTAATACTTGAATGCTTGACACCTAGATGGGGATGCCCGGAAGGATTTCAAGCCTTTTCATCAATCGACGGCTGGGGGGCCGCCGGCGCCTTGCTCACCACCACCATCGCGGGGCGCAGCAGGCGACCGTTGAGCAGATAGCCCTTCTGGAAAACCTTGAGCACGCTGTTCGGCTCGACTTCGGCACTCTCCTGCATGGCCATGGCCTGGTGATGCTCGGCGTTGAACGGTTCGCCGTGCGGGTCGACTGGCTCGAGGTTGTAGCGCTTGAGGGTGTCGTGGAACATCTTCAGAGTCAGCTCGATGCCTTCGCGCATCGGCTTGATGGTCTCGTCGTCGGCACTGGACAGCTCCAGACCACGCTCCAGACTGTCAATCACCGGCAGCAGGTCGCCAGCGAACTTCTCCAGGGCAAACTTGTGGGCCTTCTCGACATCCTGCTCGGCGCGACGGCGGATGTTCTGCAGATCGGCGGCAGCACGCAGGGACTGATCCTTGGCGGCAGCCAGCTGCTCCTCGAGCACTTGGACGCGAGCACCGAGATCCTCTGCACCAGCCTCTTCGGCGTTAAGGTTCTTCTCATCCAGCTGTTCGTCAGCCATTAGGTTTCTCCTCCGCAATTTCTGATGTGCGAGCGCAGGCTCGTCTTGTCTTGCCGGCTATATGGGGCCGGAAAAACCAGCTTCAAGGGCCTGCTCGGTTTTCCCCTGACAATACTGATCGCCAGGCGGGCATTGTCAGCCTGGCAAAAAGCACTGTATAAATAACCAGACACGACCCTTCGGGAGCCGCCCTCATGCTGGTGCACCTGTCCATTCACAACTACGCCATCGTCGAACACCTCGACCTCGAACTTGCTCGCGGCATGAGCGTGATCACTGGCGAGACCGGCGCCGGCAAATCGATCATGCTAGACGCCCTCGGCCTGGCCCTGGGCGATCGCGCCGACAGCGGCGTGGTACGCCCCGGCGCGGACAAGGCGAACATCCTCGCCACCTTCGATCTTGACGAGATCCCCGAGGCCCGCACCTGGCTCGCCGAGCGCGACCTGGACACCACCGGCCCGTGCATCCTACGCAGGGTCATCACCGCCGAAGGGCGAAGCCGCGGCTATATCAATGGCACGCCTTCTCCTCTGGGGGACCTCAAAGCACTGGGCGAGCTGCTGATCGATATCCACAGCCAGCACGAACATCAGTCCCTGCTCAAGACCGATACCCACCGCCGCCTTGTGGACGAGTATGCGGGTGTCATCGATCTGGCCCGCCAGGTACACCTGGCCGCCCAACGCTGGCGTCAGACCCGCCAGGAGTTGGAGCGCCTGTCCAACTCCGGTGACGAGCAACGCGCTCGCCACCAACTGCTCAGTTATCAACTCGAAGAGCTGGACAACCTTGGTCTTGGCGAAAACGAACTGGAGCAGCTGGAGCAGGAACACAAAAACCTGACCAACGCCGAGGCCCTGTTCGGCATCTGTCGCCAGGTCATCGACCATTGCAGCGAAAGCGATTCGGGCAATGTACTCAGCGCACTGACCGCCAGCCTTAATCGCCTGACCGCCGTGAGCAATGCGCCCAAGGCCTTGGGCGAGGCGGCCAACCTGATCGCCAGCGCACAGATCCAGGTCGAGGAAGCCGTGGGCGAACTCAACCGCTTCCTCGATCACTTCGATGCCGACCCCATGCGCCTGCAAGCCCTGGAAGAACGCCTCGATACCATCTATACGCTGGCCCGCAAGCACCGCGTGCACCCAACCGAGCTGCCACATCTGCAACAGCGCCTGATGGACGAGCTGGAAGGGCTCAACGCCAGCGACGAATCGATCGAACGCCTGGGCCAGGAACTGGCCGCCTATGCCCAGCATTACCAGGCCAAAGCCCTTGAGCTCAGCGCCCTGCGCCAGCAGGCAGCCCAGCAGCTTGCCACGGCCGTCGAGCAGGAGATCCAGCGCCTGGGCATGCCAGGCGGGCGTTTCTGCATCGAGCTCACGCCCCATGAAAGCAACGAGCCTTCGCCCCACGGCCTAGAGGTGGTCGAGCTGCTGGTCAGCGCCAACCCGGGCCAGCCGCTCAAGGGCCTGGCAAAAGTGGCGTCGGGGGGCGAGCTGTCACGGATAAGCTTGGCGATCCAGGTGATCACCGCACAGACCTCGCGCATTCCCACCCTGGTGTTCGACGAAGTGGACGTCGGTATCGGCGGCCCTACTGCCGAAATTGTCGGCCAGCTATTACGTCGGCTGGGCGAGCGCGGCCAGGTACTGACCGTGACCCACCTCCCTCAGGTAGCTGCCCAGGGGCATCATCATCTGTTCGTGCACAAGGTGCGCAACAGCGAAACCACCCACACCGCCGTTGCCAAGCTGGGCAAGCGCGAGCGGGTCGAGGAGGTTGCGCGCATGCTAGGCGGCATCGACCTCACCAAAGAGTCGCTGGCCCATGCGCGCAAGATGGTAGTCACAGGGAAAGCCTGAGCACCTCTCGAGATCGAAGGCCAATCCAGCCCTGCGTAGCAACTATCTTGTCCTGCGGCGCCCTTTTCGCGGGTCTACCCATGTATCACGCCGACACTTGGCGCTCGATGAGCCGAAAAACAAAAGGCGACCCGAAGGTCGCCTTTGTTTTGATAACGATAGAATCGTTACTTTTTCTTACGCACGTAGAGGACCAGGTTGTGGTCCACCAGTTCGTAGCCGTGTTGGGCAACGATCTCTTTCTGGCGCTTTTCGATCTCGGTATCCACGAACTCGATGACTTCACCAGAGTCCACATTGACCATATGGTCGTGGTGACCGCCGTCAGCCAGCTCGAAGACCGCATGACCGCCGTCGAAGTTGTGGCGAACCACCAGACCCGCCGCTTCGAACTGGGTCAGTACGCGATACACGGTTGCCAGACCGACATCTTCACCGGCTTCCATTAGCGCCTTGTAGACATCTTCGGCACTCATGTGGCGCTGCTCGGTGGAGTCGAGCATCTGTAGAATCTTGACTCGAGGCAGGGTCACCTTGAGACCGGCTTTGCGCAATTCGCTATTTTCAACCATGGTCAGCTTTCTCGCCGATGCTGCTTCGCAGCTTCTCTTAATACGGGTATGATCGGGGTTTACGTTGTCCAGCCAAGATAGTGGAAGTCGCCCACCGATGCAAAACACCAAGCTCTTGCTAACCAGCCTCACCCTCGTGGGACTGCTCGCACTCGCCGGTTGCTCGTTTCCCGGGGTTTACAAAATCGACATCCAGCAGGGCAATGTCGTTACGCAGGACATGATAGACCAATTGCGCCCCGGAATGACCCGTCGCCAAGTAAGGTTTATCATGGGCAACCCACTGATTCAGGACACGTTCAACACCAATCGCTGGGATTACCTCTACAGCCTGCAACCTGGCGGCGGCCAGCGTCAGCAAGAGCGCATGAGCATCTTCTTCAATGAGAGCGATCAGTTGGTCAGCCTGTCCGGCGACTTCATGCCAGGCGTGAGCCGCGACCAGGAAATCCTTGGCGGCAGCGGCGACACCACCGTCAGCCCAGCCACTCAACCGAACCAGCCAAGCCAACCGGAAGAAAAACCGGCCAAGCCCGGCTCACTGGAAGAGTCGATCCAGAAAGAAATCGACACCATCGAGACCACGCCGGTCCCGACGCCAGCACCGCTGGAAACCTCCCCGCAGTAATCGCGGCGAACACAAAAAAGCCCGGGCCATGCCTGGGCTTTTTATTGCCTGTCCGATTTAACGGCCACGTGCGCCCCCTACACGCATCAGGCTTACCCCTGCCGGGCAGCTCTCACCTTGGCAGCGCGCTGCTTGCGCACTTCTTTCGGATCCACCAGCAACGGCCGGTAGACCTCCAAGCGGTCCCCCTCCTCGACCTGATGCACTAGCGGATCACTGACCACCTTGCCGAAGATCCCCACCGGGCAAGCCTCAACGTCCAACCCCGGCACGTGCTCGGCGAGCCGAGAGCGGAGCAACGCCTGGCGCACGGTCGCGCCTGCGGGCACAACGCATGTCAGCAGCCACTGACGCTCGGCAGTGGCGTATACCACTTCGATATTCAGGCCTGCCTCAGCCATTGAGTTGCTTGGCCCGCTGACAGAACGCATCGACCAAGGTATTGGCCGCCTGGTTGAACAAGGGGCCAAGGGTGGCGCGCACCAGCGGGCCGGCGTAGTCGAAGGACAGGTCAAGGCTGATCTTGCAGGCTTTTTCGCCCAGCGCCTTGAACACCCAGAGACCGTGCAACTGGGTGAATGGCCCTTCTTCCAGATTCATCTCGATCGACTGCCCAGGCACCAGCACATTACGCGTGACGAACTGCTGACTCATGCCGCCCTTGGCCACCTCCAGCTTCGCCCGCATGTGCGTGTCGCTGGCTTCGATCACGGTCGAAGCCGAGCACCACGGCAGGAACTTCGGGTAGCTGGCCACATCGTTCACCAGATCGTAGAGCGCCTGGGCAGGGTACGGCAGCAGGGCAGAGCGTTGAATATGGGTAGTCATCCAGGCGTCACTTCCAAGGCAGGGCGGCAGCGCTTTCTCAGCACGTCGAAAACAGTTCCGCTCAAGGGAACAGGCTCTGCATTGTCCGGGATTCATCCTACAGGCTCAAGCACACCTAAACCCCGTAGCCGCCGACGCAGCGACTGCCTATAATGCGGCCCCTATGGCTAAGCAAAAGAAACATCCGACCGGGACCATCGCGCAAAACAAAAAAGCGCGACACGATTACTTCATCGAACATAAGTTCGAGGCCGGACTGGTCCTGTCCGGTTGGGAAGTAAAGAGCCTGCGGGCCGGCAAGGCGCACCTGACCGACAGCTACGTGCTGCTCAAGGATGGCGAAGCCTGGCTGTTCGGCAGCCACATCACCCCGCTGACCACCGCCAGCACCCACGTCATCGCCGACCCCACTCGCACACGCAAGCTGCTGCTGAACAAGCGTGAGCTCGAGCGCGTGGAAGCTGCCGTGGCACAGAAGGGCTACACCTGTGTGGCCCTCTCGCTGTACTGGAGCAAGCACCTGATCAAGTGCGAAATCGCGCTGGGCAAGGGCAAGAAGGAGTACGACAAGCGCGACACCCTGCGCGAGCGCGACTCCAACCGCGAGATCCAGCGCACGATGCGCAACAAGGGCAAGGGCGAGTAAGCCCTCCCGGCCTTGTGCAGGCCGCTTCGCGGGTAAACCCACTCCCACCGGGGCTGCGCGCGCTCTGAATACTGCGGCATTCCTGTGAGAGCGGGTTTACCCGCGAAGGGCCCAACACAAAGCAACCCATCTCAACGCCCGCTGCGTCGCTCCGCCCGCGCCACTCGCTGCGCCTCCTCTTGCGCTTCCTCGAGCACTTCCTGCACATACAGAATGTGCCGGCTCGATACCTCCCGCGCATCTTGCGCCCTACCCTCGATGATCGCCTGGTACAGCTCGCGATGCTGGCTGATCAGCATGTCGCGGGTCTCGCTGCGCTGCTGGTACATGCCGCCAATGTTGGTCACCACGTTGCGCTTGAGCAGGTCGAACAAGCCACGGATGGTATGAAGAAGCACCGCATTATGACTGGCCTCGGCAATCGCCAGATGGAAGCGCGCATCGGCCGCGCCCTCCTCCGCCCGACTGACTTCGTCGACACGGGTGTAGCAGTCCTGCAGCACGTCGAAGGCCGCCTTTAGCCGCTCACGGTCCGGCTCAGTGGCGCGCTGGGCTGCATAGTAGGCGCAGGATGCCTCCAGGGTATGGCGAAACTCCAGCAGGTCGCGTTGGGCCTCAGGGTTGCGCTCGAGCAATTGCAACAGCGGGTCGCTGAACGTCGACCCCAGCGCCTCGGCCACATAGTTGCCACCGCCCTGGCGGCTGACCAGCAACCCTTTGGCCACCAGTTTCTGGATCGCCTCGCGCAACGAAGGACGGGACACGCCAAACTGCTCGGCCAGCACCCGCTCGGCCGGCAAACGCTGCCCTGAAGTCAGCGTGCCTTCGAGAATCATCCCTTCCAATCGATCGACGATATCGTCGGACAGGCGCCGTTGGCGGACCTGATCAAAAACCATCACATGCTCTCCACAATCCCCGCGCATTCCGGGGGCGTCTATTCTCGCCGATCCATGGCGTATCGACACCCACCAGTTGACGATTTCCCCTACCTATCAGGCAGCCATTCATCGGCCTGCGACCAAAGTTTTCCCCGAGACAAATTGACACGGCCTCGATGGCGCTTTTAACCTAGCGACCAGCCATTGTAAATTGGTCTTACCAATTATCCAATGCCAGCGCCTGACCAACAACAATTAGGGGCCACCCCATATGCAAACCTGGCAACAACTCTATAGCCCGCTTGGTAGTCTTGGCCTGTCCGCACTGGCGGCGGTCATCCCCATCGTGTTCTTCTTCCTGGCCTTGGCGGTGTTCCGCCTCAAAGGTCACGTCGCTGGCAGCATCACGCTTGTCCTGTCGATCCTGGTCGCGATCTTCGCCTTCCAGATGCCTGTCGATATGGCCCTGGCCGCTGCAGGCTATGGCTTCCTCTATGGCCTGTGGCCGATTGCCTGGATCATCGTCGCCGCGGTGTTCCTCTACAAACTCACAGTCAAGAGCGGCCAGTTCGAAGTGATCCGAAGCTCCGTACTGTCGATCACTGACGACCAGCGCCTGCAGGTCCTTTTGATCGGCTTCTGCTTCGGCGCCTTCCTCGAAGGCGCGGCCGGCTTCGGTGCCCCGGTGGCCATCACTGCCGCACTGTTGGTGGGCCTGGGCTTCAATCCACTGTACGCTGCGGGCCTGTGCCTGATCGCCAACACCGCACCCGTGGCGTTCGGCGCCCTCGGCATCCCGATCATCGTTGCCGGGCAAGTCACGGGGATCGACGCCTTCCACATTGGCGCGATGACCGGTCGCCAACTGCCGCTGCTGTCACTGTTCGTGCCGTTCTGGCTGGTATTCATGATGGATGGCCTGCGCGGCGTGAAGGAAACCTGGCCTGCCGCCCTGGTAGCCGGCCTGAGCTTCGCCGTCACCCAGTACTTCACCTCGAACTTCATCGGCCCGGAGTTGCCGGACATCACCTCGGCCCTGGCCAGCCTGGTCGCCCTGACCCTGTTCCTGAAGGTCTGGCAGCCCAAGCGCTCGTTCGCCGAAGCCAAAGGCAGCGTCGGCGCCGCCGTGGTCAACAGTGGTGGCAGCCAGCCTTCGCCGTACAGCTTCGGCGAGATCTTCAAGGCTTGGTCGCCGTTCCTGATCCTGACCGTGCTGGTCACCATCTGGACCCTCAAACCGTTCAAGGCGGCCTTTGCCCCGGGCGGCGCGATGTACAACTTCGTATTCAACTTCGCCATCCCACACCTCGACCAGTTGGTGGTCAAGACCGCGCCGATCGTCACCGCACCTACCGCTATGCCGGCGGTGTTCAAACTCGATCCGATCTCCGCCACCGGCACGGCGATCTTCCTCTCGGCACTGATCTCGATGTGGGTCCTCAAGATCAACCTAAAAACTGGTCTGACCACTTTCAAAGAGACGTTCTGGGAGCTTCGCTGGCCGATCCTGTCGATCGGTATGGTCCTGGCCTTCGCCTTCGTCACCAACTACTCAGGCATGTCTTCGACCATGGCCCTGGTACTGGCCGGCACCGGCGCGGCATTCCCGTTCTTCTCGCCATTCCTGGGCTGGCTGGGCGTGTTCCTGACCGGTTCCGACACCTCGTCCAACGCCCTGTTCAGCTCGCTGCAGGCGACCACCGCACACCAGATCGGAGTCAACGACACCCTGCTGGTCGCCGCCAACACCAGCGGCGGCGTGACCGGCAAGATGATCTCACCACAGTCCATCGCCGTGGCCTGCGCCGCCACCGGGCTGGTAGGCAAGGAATCCGACCTGTTCCGCTTCACCGTCAAGCACAGCCTGTTCTTCGCCACCATCGTAGGCCTGATCACCCTGGTCCAGGCTTATTGGCTCACCGGCATGCTGGTTCATCACTAAAGTGAAAGGGGCCGGGCGCTTTGGCGCGCCCGGCAACGATCCCATCCACGCTGCGAGAATCCATGATCATTTCCGCCTCCACCGACTATCGCGCCGCGGCCCAACGCAAGCTGCCCCCGTTCCTCTTCCACTACGCTGACGGCGGTGCCTACGCCGAGTACACCTTGCGCCACAACGTCGAGGACCTGGCCAGCATCGCTCTGCGCCAGCGCGTGTTGAAGAACATGTCCGAACTGAGCCTGGAAACCCGGCTGTTCGACGAAACCCTGAGCATGCCCGTGGCCCTGGCACCGGTTGGCCTGACCGGCATGTACGCGCGCCGTGGCGAGGTCCAGGCCGCACGGGCGGCGGCGGCCAAGGGCATTCCCTTCACCATGTCGACGGTGTCGGTGTGCCCCATCGAGGAAGTCGCTCCCGCGATCGACCGGCCCATGTGGTTCCAGCTCTATGTCCTCAAGGACCGCGGCTTCATGCGCAACGCACTGGAGCGGGCGAAGGCCGCCGGGGTCAAGACGCTCGTGTTCACTGTCGACATGCCGGTCCCCGGCGCCCGCTACCGTGACGCCCACTCAGGCATGAGCGGCCCGAACGCACCGCTGCGTCGCATCTGGCAGGCCATGACCCATCCGCAATGGGCGCTGGATGTCGGCCTGCTGGGCCGTCCACACGATCTGGGCAATATTTCCAAATACCGTGGCAACCCCACGGGCCTGGCTGACTACATCGGCTGGCTGGGTGCCAACTTCGACCCGTCCATTTCCTGGAAGGATCTGGAGTGGATCCGTGAGTTCTGGGATGGACCGATGATCATCAAGGGCATCCTCGACCCCGAAGATGCCAAGGACGCAGTGAAGTTCGGAGCCGACGGCATCGTCGTTTCCAACCACGGCGGCCGCCAGCTCGACGGCGTGCTGTCCAGCGCCCGCGCCCTACCAGCGATCGCCGATGCAGTCAAAGGACAGATCAAGATTCTCGCCGACTCGGGCATCCGCAATGGTCTGGACGTGGTCCGCATGGTCGCCCTGGGGGCCGACACCGTGTTGATCGGCCGCGCCTTCCTCTACGCCCTCGCCACCCATGGCGAAGCCGGCGTGAAGAACCTGCTCGATCTGTTCGAGAAGGAAATGCGCGTGGCCATGGTGCTGACCGGTGCCAAATCCATCAGCGAAATCACCCGCGATTCGCTGGTTCGCGAACTGGGCGCCTGACGCCTGCACGACACACCGCCTGATTGCCCGGGGTACGCATCGCGACAGACGCTGCGGCCCCGCGAGGAGATTGCATGAGCTTGCCCGCCGCGTTCCTCCGAGATGTCGAGCGCCTGATTCCCGCCGAGCGCCGCTTCGACGACCCGACCTCGACCCTGGCGTTCGGTACCGATGCCAGCTTCTATCGGCTCATCCCCAAGTTGGTGGTTCGTGTCGAGTCCGAGGACGAGGTGGTTGGCCTATTGCAGTTGGCACAGCGCGACCGCGTCCCGGTCACCTTCCGCGCCGCGGGCACCAGCCTGTCCGGTCAGGCCATCAGCGATTCGGTGCTGATCGTTCTGGGCGATGACTGGAACGATCGCCAGATTCGTGGCCAGGGCGAGCAGATCCGCCTGCAACCCGGCGTCATCGGCGCCCAGGCCAATGCCTGGCTAGCCCCCTACGGCCGCAAGATCGGCCCGGACCCAGCCTCGATCAACGCCTGCAAGATCGGCGGCATCGTGGCCAACAATGCCAGCGGCATGTGCTGTGGCACCGCCCAGAACACCTACCACACCCTGGCCGGGATGCGCCTGGTGCTGGCCGACGGCACCTGCCTGGACAGCGAGGACCCCGCCAGTGTCGCCGCTTTCCGCCAAAGCCATGCTTCTCTGCTGGACGAACTCGCCCGCCTGGGACACGAGACCCGTGCCAACACCGCATTGGCTGAACGCATTCGGCACAAGTACCGGCTGAAGAACACCACCGGGCTGTCGCTCAATGCGCTGGTGGACTACGACCAGCCGCTGGATATCCTCCAACACCTGCTGGTCGGCTCCGAAGGCACCCTGGGATTCATCAGCGCGGTCACCTACGACACCGTGCCCGATCACCCACACAAGGCCAGCGCACTGCTGGTCTTCCCCACGGTGGAAAGCTGCTGCCGCGCCGTGACCGTGCTCAAACCGCAACCCGTGTCAGCCGTCGAACTGCTCGATCGACGCAGCCTGCGCTCGGTCCAGGACATGCCCGGCATGCCTGCCTGGGTAAAGGGGCTGTCGGCCAACGCCTGCGCCTTGCTGATCGAGTCCCGCGCCGCCAGCCAGAGCCTGCTGCATGAACAGCTTGGCCAGGTCATGGCCTCCATCGCCGAGTTCCCCCTGGAGCAACGCGTGGACTTCAGCGAAGACCCGGCGGTGTACAACCAGCTGTGGAAGATCCGCAAGGACACCTTCCCCGCCGTTGGCGCGGTGCGCCAGACCGGCACCACGGTGATCATCGAGGATGTGACCTTCCCCATCGAGCAACTGGCCGAGGGGGTCAATCGCCTGATCCAGCTGTTCGACAAACACTGCTACGACGAGGCGATCATCTTCGGCCATGCCCTTGAGGGCAACCTGCACTTCGTCTTCACCCAGGGCTTCAACAGCCCCGAAGAAGTGGCGCGCTACCAGGCCTTCATGGATGACGTGGCACAGCTGGTAGCCGTGGAGTTCGGGGGTTCGCTCAAGGCCGAGCATGGCACCGGACGCAACATGGCGCCCTTCGTCGAGCTCGAATGGGGCCAGGACGCCTACCAGTTGATGTGGAAGCTCAAGCGCCTGCTCGACCCCAGCGGCATCCTCAACCCTGACGTGGTGCTCAGTGAAGATCCGGACATCCACCTCAAGCACCTCAAGCCCCTGCCGGCCGCCGACGAGATCGTCGACAAGTGCATCGAGTGCGGCTTCTGCGAACCTGTGTGCCCGTCCAAGGGACTAACCCTGAGCCCACGCCAGCGCATCGTCATGTGGCGTGATATCCAGGCCAAGAAGCGCGCCGGTATCGATATTCGCGAACTGTTGAAAACCTACCAGTACCAGGGCATAGACACCTGCGCCGCCACGGGTCTGTGCGCCCAGCGCTGCCCAGTGGGCATCAACACCGGCGAGCTGGTGAAAAAGCTGCGCGGCCAGGCCGCCGAGCACGGCAAGGCGGCCGACTGGCTCGCCGAGCATTTCACCACTGCCCTGCGCGGCACCCGCCTCACCCTGGCCGCCGCCAACGGTGCACGCAAACTGCTGGGTGCCCCGCGCCTGGGCCGCTTGAGCGCCTCCCTGCGCAAGGCCAGCCATGGTCGGCTGCCCCAGTGGCCCCCCGCCATGCCCCAGCCGGTACGCGCCATCGACATCGGCCCGGCGAGCAACGACGCACGGCCACGGGTGGTGTACCTGGCCGCTTGTGTCTCGCGGGTGATGGGCCCGGCAGTTGGGGATCGGGAACAAAGCTCGCTGCTGGACAAGACGCGCACCCTGCTGGAAAAAGCCGGCTACCAGGTGGTGTTCCCCGAGAACGCCGACAGCCTGTGCTGCGGCCAGCCGTTCGCCTCAAAAGGCTATGCAGAGCAGGCCGAGCACAAGCGCCAGGAGCTGATCAACGCGCTATTGCACGCCAGCCGCGGCGGCCTCGACCCGATCTATTGCGACACCAGCCCCTGCACCCTGCGCCTGGTCCAGGACTTGGCCGACACCCGCCTGGACCTGTATGACCCGGTGCGCTTCATCCGTACTCACCTGCTCGAGCGCCTGGAGTTCACCCCTCAGGATGAACCGGTGGCCGTGCATGTGACCTGCAGCACCCAACACCTGGGCGAGAGCCAGGCGCTGATCGACCTGGCGCGACGCTGCAGCAAGCAGGTGGTGGTCCCCGAGGGCATCCATTGCTGCGGTTTCGCCGGCGATAAAGGTTTCACCACGCCGGAACTCAATGCCCACTCGCTGCGCAGCCTCAAGGACGCCGTGCAGTACTGCAGCGAAGGAATCTCCACCAGCCGCACTTGTGAGATCGGGCTGTCCAGCCACAGCGGCATCGACTATCACGGACTGGTTTACCTGGTGGACCGCGTCACACGTCCACGCAGCCTCTGATGTCGCTGAGGCCACCTAGTGGCCTCTTTATCGATGAACCCGCCTTCCACTGTGTGGAGCGGGTTTACCCGCGAAGAAGACACCACGCTTCCAGACACTAGCGCCACCAAATGGAACCCTGGCAAAGCCCGCGCAGTCCATCGTTACAGGCCCACCTACCAGAGGCCGTCACGAGGAGACACCCCATGAAAGGTACTGCGCTTTCCGCCCTGTTCGCGGCCGCAACCCTGCTGGCCTCGCCGGTGTTCGCCGACGAAGACCTCTGCACCACCAACCTGCAAAAAATCGACGACAACATGGCCACCCTCGGCACGACCTCCGAAGGCTTGGACAAAGCCATCACCGAGCGCGTCGACAAGGCCAAGGCCGCTCAGGCTTCCGGCGACACCAAGGAATGCATCGCCATCACCAGCCAGGTGCTCGAGCGCATGGAAAAATCCGAGAAAGGCAGTGGCTCCAGCAGCGGCAGCGGCTCCTGACGCGCAATCGGCGCAACTGTCGACGCATGGCACGCAAAGGCGTATACTGCGCTCACGTGTCGAAAGGCACGTCAGCTAGAGCTGAGTGTGGGGCCGATTAGGATTCGACGCCGGTATCGAAACTCTAGGTGCATGCCGAGTTGGTAACAGAACTCGTAAATCCACTGTTGCAACTTTCTATAGTTGCCAATGACGAAAACTACGAGGGCTACGCTCTCGCTGCGTAAGCAGCTGAGCCCGCTCTCCTGGTAGCTTCGGCTCCAGCAATCACCAGGGGATGCCTGTAAACCCGAAGTGATTGTCATACAGAACAGGATCGCCGCGTAGTACGTTGTGGACGAAGTGGCTAAAACTTACACAACTCGTCCAAAGCACCCTGCCCGTCGGGCGGCTGCGGATTAACTCAATAGACACGGCTAAGCATGTAGTACCGACAGCGGAGGACTGGCGGACGGGGGTTCAAATCCCCCCGGCTCCACCAATCACGCAAAAGGCACCTGGTCACCCAGGTGCCTTTTTTATGCCTGCATGCTGGCTCGATCAGCCTTCGGCCTGATCTTTCAGATCATCCAGCGCATCCACGATCGCTTCGTCGTTGTCGGACATCGCATCCTGCATGTCTTGCATCATGGTCTTCTGCACCTCGACCACTTTAAGCGCCAGCTCACGACCGTCCTTGGACCCCAAGATGATTGCCATCGCTTGTTCCGGGTGTTGGTTGGCGCGGATCATCAGGTCCAGCTCATCATCATCGAAGTGATCGGCATAGACCTCGACCATCGCGTCTTTCAAGGCGTCCTGCGGCAGGTTCTGGCGGACCACGTTGCGAATCTGCTCACGCCCGAGCATTGGGTACTGGTTGGCGTAGGCGGACGATGCAATGTCCACGATCACGCCATACTGCTCAGTCAGCCCTGTAGTCTTGATGAGCTCCTCAGCCTTGTCCTTGCTCGAGCCACAGCCCGTCAGCATGGCCGCACAGGCGGCAGCCATGACCAGTGTCCTTAAATCCATGAGTCCGATGTCCTTGTCTTGCGAGAGAGAAACCGCGCCTAGCGGCGATTGAGATGAAGGCCGACGATGACCACGAGCAGGACGATGACGCCCAGCACCGCGCCAACGGCAGGGAACATCGCCGCAGGCCAGATCACGCCACGACCGAGGTTGTAGGCGAAACTGAAGTGGGAGTATTGGCCGAACAGCCAGGAGTAGAGGGTATAGATCAGGCCGATGGCGAAGTAACCGGCAATGAGTTTTCCCTTGAGCGACATGGAGCTTCCTTATAGATGATGGCGCCATTGAACTGTTTCAAAAATTATCACCACAGTGATAGCAATTCAATGTCATCTATAAAGCTGCCGAGTCGAGAGCTGAGACGGCAATGCCATCAAAGCTCCCGCTCGGGCTTGCGGATCACCCCATCGAACGCACACCTACTTCCCCGCGCGCCTGCCCGCGAGTGGTGACAATCCCCAGGAAGGAAATCACCAATGCCAGGCCCAAGGTCGCCGTCACCTCTGCGCGGTGCTCCTCGGTGAACATCATCACGCCCAGGGCACAGGCGATGAAGATGATCACAGCCCAGGTCAGGTACGGGAACAGCCACATGCGGAACTTGAGCTCCGTGCTCTCGCGCTCCAGGCGGCGACGCATGCGCAGTTGGGAAATGGCGATGACCATGTACACCAGCAAGGCAATGGCACCGGAACTGGCAAGCAGAAACTCGAAGACACCCTTGGGCGCGAAGTAGTTGAGGATGGCGATGGCCGCACCGATCAGGGTGCTGCCGAACACCGCGGCGCGAGGTACGCCGACGCTGTTGGTCTTGTTCAGAATCGCCGGGGCGTCGCCGCGCTTGGCCAGGGAATACATCATCCGCGAGGCGATGTAGATCGAGGAGTTCATGCAACTGGTCACGGCCACCAACACCACCAGATCGACCATGAAGGCCGCATTGGGGATGTTCATGATTTCCAGGGCTCGCTGATAGGAACCCACCACCGCCAGTTGTGGGTCGTTCCACGGCACGACGGAGATGATCACGAAGATCGACAGGATGTAGAAGGTACTGATTCGCCAGATTACCGAACGGGTGGCCTTGGCGATGTTACGCGAAGGATCGCTGGATTCGGCGGCGGCGATGGTCACCGCCTCGGTGCCGATGAAGCTGAACATCACGGTGATGAAGGCGCCCACCACGGCGGACCATCCCTTTGGCGTGAAGCCACCGTGCTCGGCCATCAGCGTGCTCAGGCCGCTGACTTCACGGTTGGGCAGCCAACCCATCAGGGCGGCGAAGCCCAGGCCGATGAAACCGAGAATGGCCGTGACCTTGAGGATCGCGAACCAGAACTCGAACTCACCGTACTTGGCCACACTGAACAGGTTGGTGCCGGCCAGCAGCACAACCGAAAGCAGGGCGAAGATCCAGCTGTCCACCTGGGGGAACCAGGCATTGAGCACGTGCCCGGCGGCCAGGGCTTCGATCGGGATCACCAGGACCCAAAACCACCAGTACAGCCAACCAATGGTGTAACCGGCCCAGCGGCCGATGGCCTGTTCGGCGTAAGTGGAGAAAGAGCCGGTGTCAGGATGGGCGACTGCCATTTCACCGAGCATGCGCATGACCAGTACCACCAGGGTCCCGGCCACGAAATAAGAAAGAATGGTCGCCGGCCCGGCTGCCGCAATAGCGTGCCCTGAGCCTACGAAAAGTCCGGCCCCGATGATGCCAGCGATGGACAGCATCGTTACATGACGTGGCTTGAAACCTTGTGCAAGGTTGCCATCAGATCCCACGGTGTTCATTGATCTTGTTCTCTTTTTGCTGACACAAGGAAAGGACGGGCAGAGGTAGGCGAACAACTTCTCCTTTGAAAGAACGGTGACACAGCGCATCGCTTACGTGGTGTTGTTGAGGTTTTCACGTATCCAGGGCGACGCACCGACAAAATGCGGGGTCCACTTTAAGCCCGGGGGGGCGGCGGCAAAATACTCGAAAACGCCACGCAACTGTTCGATCACGACATGGCTTTGTTATGCAGGTCACGGTATCGAACAGCCCGCAATGAAGGCTCTGGAACGGGCGTTCCAGCAATGAGTGTGGGGTTTCTACAGACGAGGCCAGGGCCGCTTTGCGGCCCCAACTACAGACTCAGAAGGTCAGGCAGATCTTGCCGAAATGCTTGTTGCTTTCCTGATAGCGGAACGCCTCGACGATCTGCTCAAGCTCGAAGTGCTTGTCCACCACAGGCCGCAGGCCATTGGCGTCGATCGCCCGGATCATTGCCTGCTGTTGGGCGCGACTGCCCACCAGCACGCCTTGCAGGCGGATCTGGCGCACCAGCGCCTGGACCAGCGGCAACTGCCCGGCAACCCCGGTGAGGATGCCGATCAACGAGACGTGACCGCCGATACGCGCGGCGATCATCGACTGCTCAAGGGTCGCCGGCCCGCCGACTTCGATCACATGATCGACACCACGGTTATCGGTGAGCTCACGCACCTTCTCGCCCCACGCCGGGGTGCTGCGGTAGTTGATCAAATGATCGGCGCCCAAAGCCTTGAGGCGCTCGAGCTTGGCATCGCTGGAGGAGGTAGCGATCACCGTGGCGCCGGCCAGCTTGGCGAACTGCAAAGCGAAGATCGACACACCGCCAGTGCCCTGTACCAGCACGGTATCGCCCGGCTTGAGGTGATCATCGCTCATCAAGGCACGCCAGGCGGTAAGACCAGCGGTGGTCAAGGTGGCCGCCTCGGCGTGGCTATAGCCTTTGGGCGCCAAGGTGAAAGCGGTGGCACGGGCGGTCACCTGCTCACGGGCGTAACCATCGATACCATCGCCGGGCACCGTGGCGAAGCCCTCCACATTCGCCTGGCCATCGAGCCAGCCGGGGAAGAACGTGCTCACCACAGCGTCCCCCACCTGGAATTCGCTGACACCTGGCCCGACCGCGACCACCTCGCCTGCGCCATCGGCCATGGGAATGCGCCGTTCGCTCGACCCCCACATGCCGCTCACCACAGCAAAGTCGTGGTAGTTGAGAGAACTGGCGTGCAGGCGCACGGTGATTTCGCCGGTCTGCGGCGCACGCGCCTCGCTGGTCCCTACCTGGACGTTGTCGTAACCGCCACCGGGTTGCACATAGATGGCCTTGTTGCTCATCACGAAATCTCCTTGAGGGATCGAAAAACCAACATTGCAGATTAGACCGGTCTGGGCAGGATCAACCGAGCAACAATTTCAGAGCGCGGCAATCGGCGGCATGCCAGTCCGCCAGCTCCGGCCAGGGATTGTCCGGGAGATTGACCAGCACCGTGCGCGCCCCTGCGGCGCGACCACAGTCCAGGTCGAAACGGTAGTCGCCTACCATCACCAGTGAAGCAGGCGACACGTCCCAAGCGTGGGCGATTTTCAGCAAACCGTCAGGGCTGGGCTTGGGCGCGGCTTCGTCGCGACCGAGGATGTGTTCGACAGCGAAGCAGTCCGCCAAGCCGATGGCCTCGAGGGTGACGTGCGCCAGCTCCCGTGCATTGCGAGTGAGAATGCCCAGTTGGCATCCCCTTCCAGCCAGCTCGCGCACCAGCTCCACAGCCCCTTCAGCCGGCCGGGAGGCAATCGCCAGGTCACGCTCGTGCTCAAGCAACCAGGCATGTTTGGCCGCGGCCTCCTCGGCCGGCAAAGCCGCCAGATGGGTGAGGATGTCGTGCTCGGGCGGTATGCCCAACGCCTGGCGAATGGCCGCGAAATCATGCACGGCCACCGTGAGCGTACCGTCCATGTCGAACACCCAATGGCGGATGCTCCCCAGGCTCATACCCAATCCTCACGGTGGCGGATCAAACCTTCCTGGGTCGAAGAGGCCACCAACTGACCCGCGCGGTTGAAGATGCTGCCACGGTTGAAGCCCCGGGCGTTGCCCGCCCAAGGGCTGTCGGTGGCGTACAGCAGCCATTCATCGGCACGCAGGTTGCGGTGGAACCACAACGAATGGTCGAGGCTGGCGATCTGCATGTCCTTCTGCCACACCGATTTGCCATGGGGCAGCAGCGAGGTGGTCAGCAGGCCGAAGTCCGAGGCGTAGGCCAACAGGTACTTGTGCAGGGCCGGCATGTCCGGCAGCTCGCCGTCGGCACGGAACCAGGCGTACTTGATCGGATCGCCTGGTTTGGGGTTGAACGGGTCGCGCTCGGTGATCGGACGGATCTCGATGGGTTTGGCGCACAGTACCTTGTCGCGAATGCGCTCGGGCAGGTGCTCGGCCATGGCGCTCGCCAGCTCGACTTCGCTGGGCAGGTTTTCCGGACCAACCACATCGGGCATCGGCGCCTGGTGTTCGAAGCCACCCTCGTCGTACTGGAACGAGGCGCTGCACGTGAAAATCGGCTGCCCCTTCTGGATCGCCGTCACCCGCCGAGTGCTGAAGCTGCCACCGTCGCGCACGCGATCGACCGAATACACCACTGGCATGCTGGCATCGCCCGGGCGCAGGAAGTAACCGTGCAATGAATGCACATGGCGCGCCTCTTCGACGGTCTGGCTGGCTGCCGATAGCGACTGGCCAAGCACCTGTCCGCCGTACAACTGGCGGAAACCGAGGTCCTGGCTGCGGCCACGGAACAGGTTCTCTTCGATGGACTCGAGGCTCAGCAAGTCGACCAGGTCGTCCAATACATGGCTCATGGGGGATTCTCCTAGCAAGGCATCACGGCTCTACGGCGCTCTCATGTGTGCAAATGATACAGGGTTTGTCATTCGCGCCCTGCATGGCACGCCATTCAGCCACGCAAGGTCTGTTGCCAACGCGCGCGATCGATGCGGTACAGCACATGAGGGCGCAGGGGGTGACCGACGGCCAGGCGGGGATGCTCGAAGCTGCCGGCAAGGTCCTGGACCATGCCGATGGCCTGCATGACCTTCTGCGACGGCAGGTTCCCTTCGGTAGTGAACGACACCACTTCATCCAGGTGCAATTGGGCGAAAGCACAACGCAGGCAGGTCCAGGCCGCCTCGCTGGCAAAGCCCAGGCCCCAATGACGCCGGGCCAGGCGCCAGCCGATCTCCACGGCCGGACCGAACGGCGCGTCGAAATTGACATTCAGCAGCCCCGTCATGCCGATGAAGGCCCCGCTGTCCTTGCGCTCCAGGGCCCACAGACCAAAACCGTACTCATTGAAATGCCCACGAATCCGCCCGATCAGCGCCGCCGACTCAAGGCGCGTCATCGGTGCCGGAAAATAGCGCATCACCTGCGGGTCGGCGCACAGCGCGGCGAACTCGCGCAGATCGTCGTCCTGCCATTGGCGCAACACCAGCCGTGCGCTTTCCAGTTCGAGGATGGGGGTCATCAGGGGGGCTCCGAGTTCGCGGTCATGCAGTGTACAGCGTAGGCGCCGGCGCGCCTTTGGTACTGTGAATGCAATTTTCACACGCACTTCACTGGCCTCCGACAGCTCGCTTCGCACAATGCCGCCAAACCCCGCGGCCCACGGCTGCGTTCTTTCATTGGAGTGAAGCATGCAGCCGAGCAACACCCTGCAAAAATCCGCCGTACACACGCCCCCCAAACGACGACGTTACTCGCGCAAGGCGATCGGCGCAGCCGCCGGCCTGCTGTTGGTGCTGGCCGGGCTGACCACCTGGCTTTCGACGAGGACGCACATCGTGGATCTTGGCAACGAGCAACAGCTCAGCGACAGCGGGTTGCTGCAGGATTGGGCGCAAGGCGCGGTGATCGTGATGATCCGCCACGCCGAGCGTTGCGACAGCGCCCCCGGCCCGTGCCTGGACGACCCGACCGGCATCACCGTCGCCGGTAGCCAGGCCGCCACCCGCGTCGGCCAGGGCCTGCAGCAATTGGGCCTGGACACTGCCGACCGGTACAGCAGCCCTAAACTGCGCACCCGCCAGACCGCGCACTTCATCCTCGGCCAGGCTGTGCCCAGCGAAGCCTGGCTGGAAAACTGCGACAGCCAGTTCGCCGACGAGGCCCTCGCCCGCAAGCGCCCGGGCCACAATCTGGTTCTGATCACGCATAACGGCTGCATCGATCACTTCCAGCGTCAATTGCACGTGCCGGGGGGTGAACGTGAGAGCGGCTATGCCAGCGCGCTGTTCGTCTCGGTGGACAGCAACGGCAAGGCTCGGATCCTCGGGCGCATGAACGAGCCCGACTGGCAGCGGGTGCTGGCCAGCGCTGGCAAGTAGGGCGCGGCGGTTAGCGCCCTGCGGTCTAACCACCGATGCATGGGTGAATTCACTGACGTATTCGCGGGTAAACCCGCTCCCACAAGGATCACCGCCAACCCTGTGGGCGGGTTTACCCGCGAATCGCCCGGCGCAGACATTCGACAAATGTGAATGATCCTTGGGGGTTATGTCGGGCTTCGCCAGCGATGGCGTCCCTCCCCCACTACTGGCAAGATCAGCCCCTGGCCCCCACCGCGATACCCTCCATGCCGTTGCCGCTGATCTACCACGACGACTACAGCCCGGCGTTTCCGCCCGAGCACCGCTTTCCGATGGACAAGTTCCGCCTGCTGCACGATCACCTGATCGACAGCGGTCTGGTCACGGACGCGCAGTTACTACGCCCGGAAATCTGCCCCAACGACATTCTCGCCCTGGCCCACGACCGCAGTTACATTGAGCGCTACATGCAGGGTGAGCTGTCCCGCGAGGATCAGCGCCGCCTGGGCCTGCCTTGGAGCGAGGCGCTGGCCCGGCGTACCGTTCGGGCGGTGGGCGGTTCGCTGCTGACCGCCGAAATGGCCCTGCGCCATGGCATCGCCTGTCATCTGGCCGGCGGTACTCACCACGCCCATTACGACCACCCGGCAGGTTTTTGCATCTTCAACGACCTGGCGGTGATCAGCCGCTACCTGCTCGAAGCCGGGCGAGTGCATCGGGTGCTGATCTTCGACTGCGACGTCCATCAGGGCGACGGCACCGCACGCATCCTCCATAACACCCCAGAGGCGATCACCGTGTCGCTGCACTGCGAGCAGAACTTCCCGGCGCGCAAGGCCCAAAGCGACTGGGACATCCCCCTGCCCCGAGGCATGGGCGACATGGCCTACCTGAAGGTCGTGGACGATGCCCTGAACTACCTGCTGCCGCTGTACCAGCCCGATCTGGTGCTGTACGACGCCGGCGTGGATGTGCACAAGGACGATGCCCTGGGTTACCTGCAATTGACCGACGAGGGCCTGGCCGCCCGAGATGAACGGGTGATGCGCCATTGCCTGGGCCGGGACATCCCCGTGGTTGGCGTGATCGGCGGTGGCTATAGCAAGGACCGCGAAGCCCTGGCCAGGCGCCATGGCATTCTTCATCACAGCGCAGCGCGGGTGCTGGGTTGTGCACAATGACTGTGGAGCCGCCTGTGGATAACCTGCGGGAAAGCCGCTGCAGGCCTTTAAATGCCTGACCCACAAGGCACTGATCATTTTTTGTTCAGTGCCGGGACGGGCCTCGCTGGGGTAGAATGCCAGGTCTTTTCCACAGCCTGTCGCCCGCCATGTCCGATCAACATCCCGCCTCCCCTCCTCTCGTCGCCGTGATCGGTGGCGGCCCCGCCGGCCTGATGGCGGCCGAGGCATTGGCCAACGCAGGCCTGGCAGTGCAGGTGTTCGATGCCATGCCCTCGGTGGGCCGCAAGTTCCTGCTGGCCGGCGTCGGGGGCATGAACATCACCCACTCCGAGTCATACCCCGCATTCATCTCCCGCTATGCCGAGCGCCAGAACGAAATCGACGCCCTACTGCGCGACTTCGATGCCGATGCCCTGCGTCAGTGGATACACGGCCTGGGCATCGAAACCTTCGTCGGCACCTCCGGGCGTGTGTTCCCACGCGACATGAAAGCCGCCCCCTTGCTGCGTGCCTGGCTCAAGCGCCTGCGCGAGCGTGGTGTGGTTATCCACACCCGCCATCGCTGGCTGGGCTGGAACAGCGACGGTACCTTGCGGATCGCTTATCCACAGGGCGAATTGCAGTTACGAGCCGATGCCGTGGTACTGGCCCTGGGGGGTGGCAGTTGGGCGCGCCTGGGCTCCGATGGCACCTGGCAACCGGTGCTGGCCGAGCGGGGTGTGGATATCTCGACGTTGCAACCGAGCAATTGTGGATTCGAGGTTCAGGGCTGGAGCCAACTGCTCAAGGACAAGTTCGCCGGCACACCGCTGAAGAACATCGCCCTGAGCGTGCCCGGCGCTGCCCCACGCAAGGGCGAATTCATCCTCACCGCCCAAGGCGTCGAAGGCAGCCTGGTGTATGCCTGGTCGGCGGCGGTGCGCGAGGCCATCAATCGGGACGGCCAGGCAACACTGTTGCTTGACCTGCTGCCAGACCGCCCTGTGGACAAGATTGTCCAGGCGCTGGCCAAGCCGCGAGGTTCGCGCTCGATGGCCAAGCACCTGCACGGCCAACTGGGCCTGGACGGGGTCAAGGCAGCGTTGTTGCGCGAGCTGACCGATCAGGCGACCTTCGCCGCCCCCGAAGCGCTGGCCCGGGCGATCAAGGCCCTACCGATCGAACTGGTGCGGCCACGGCCTCTGGATGAAGCGATCAGCAGCGCGGGCGGTGTACGCTTCGAGGCACTGGATGAAGGCCTGATGCTCCAACGGATGCCGGGCGTGTTTTGCGCAGGAGAAATGCTGGACTGGGAAGCCCCCACGGGCGGTTACCTGCTGACGGCCTGTTTTGCCAGTGGGCTGCGAGCGGGCAAGGCGGCGGTGGAGTGGTTAGCTCGGCGTAGTTAAAAATCACCGGGGCTTTGCAGCCCATTCGCGGCACAAGGCCGCTCCTACAGGGATCGCGCTGACGCTGTAGGAACGGCCTTGTGCCGAGGCCTCGGCAATCTCAAGGCTTGCGCTTGCGTGGCCCGCTGTTGAAGCTCGGCACCTTGCGCACCGGCTTGACCGAAGGCTCCGAGGCGCTCGATTCGGCACTGTCCATCCAACGTCCCAGGCCCCGCTTGGCGCTGTTCTCCTTCGGCTTCTTGGGCTTTTTCGGTTTTTTCACGACCTGGCCACTGGCATCGGTCATCGGCACCCGATGATCGGGGATAAAGTCCGGCTCTTCATGACGCGGCAACGTCTGACGGATCAAGGTCTCGATCGCCGCCAACAATTGCACTTCGTCCGCGCACACCAGCGAAATCGCCTCGCCCTTGTTACCCGCCCGGCCGGTACGCCCGATGCGGTGCACGTAGTCCTCGGCGACGATCGGCAGGTCGAGGTTGACCACCAAAGGCAAGTCGTCGATGTCCAGACCGCGGGCGGCGACATCGGTCGCTACCAGCACCTGGATCTCCCGAGCCTTGAAAGTGTCCAGGGCGCGCTGACGCGTCGCCTGTGGGCGGTCACCATGGATACCGTCGGCATTGACGCCCTCGGCGAGCAGACGCTCCACCAACTGGTCGACGCCATTGCGGGTCTTGGCGAACACCAACACCTGCTTCCAGCGCTGCTTGCGCAGCAGGTGGCAGAACAGGTCGGCCTTGCGCTTCTTGTCCACCGGCACCAGCCACTGCTTCACGGTGCTGGCCGTGGTGTTGCGAGGGCTGACTTCGATGCTCAGTGGATCGTTCAGGGCAAGCCCGGCCAACATGCGGATCTGGTCGGAGAAGGTGGCGGAAAACAGTAAGGTCTGGCGCTTGCGCGGCAAGGCGGCATAGACGGCCTGCAGTTCTTCGGCAAAGCCGAGGTCCAGCATGCGGTCGGCCTCGTCGAGCACCAGGGTCTGCACCTGGCCGAACTTGACCGCGTTCTGGCGGAACAAGTCCAGCAGGCGCCCGGGCGTGGCCACCAGCAGGTCGACGCCGCGACGCAGGCGCATCATCTGCGGATTGAGGCTGACGCCGCCGTACACCGCATAGGTGCTCACCGGGAGGTTCTCGGCGTATTCACGGATATTGGCATGGACCTGCTCGGCCAACTCGCGGGTCGGCACCAGCACCAGGGCACGGATCGAGTTGCTGGCGACCTTGGCCCCTTCCAAGGCCAGGCGTTGCAGCACCGGCAAGGCAAAGCCGGCGGTCTTGCCAGTGCCTGTCTGGGCCGCGGCCATCAGGTCGCGGCCAGCCAGTACGGCAGGGATGGCCTGAGCCTGGACGGGGGTCGGGGTGGTGTAGTCCAGGTGCTGCAGGGTGCGCAGCAAGGGTTCGATCAGGCCGAGTTTGGCGAAATTCATGGCAATACCGTCAGGGGGTTCAGCGAAGGCGGCAGTTTACCGCAACCGACGCCCCCCCTGTGGACGCTTTACCCCCAAGCGATGCTGCCTGGCTACTTGCACACTTGCTCTTTGAGTGGCACTGGCGGCTCGGGCGCCTTGCGCCATTGCGGCAAGCCGATCAGCACCACTGCGCCGATGATCACGGCCATGGCCACGCACTCCTCGGCGCCGATGCGCTCGCCTGCAAAGAGGATCCCCAGCAACACCGCCACCGCCGGGTTGACGTAGGCATAGCTGGTGGCCGCCGCCGGGCGCACATGCTTGAGCAAGTACATGTAGGAACTGAAAGCCAGGATCGAGCCGAAGAACACCAGATACGCCAGCGCGCCCCAACCGGCCGCGGTCGGCATCTGGGTCAGACGCTCGCCACTGAGCGCACTGCCGATCAGCAACGCGGCGCCGCCAACGAGCATCTGCGCGGCACTGGCCATGGCGCCTTGGGGCAAGGGCAGGTTCTTGCTCCACACCGAGCCAAAGGCCCAGGCAGCGGCGGCGAACAGGATCAGCGCCGCGCCCATGGGGCTGGCCTGCAGGTTCGAGCCCATATTGAGCATGCCGATGCCCACTAGCCCCAGGGCAATCCCCGCCCATTCAAGCCGCGAGTTGCGATGACCGAACAACAGGCCGAACACCAGCGTGAACAGCGGCACAGTGGCCACCGCCAAGGCCGCGACGCCCGACGCCACCCCGGCGTGTTCGGCCAGGGTCACGCCACCATTGCCGCAACTGAGCAACAGAAAACCGATCGCCCCCGCCGCGCGCCACTGTGGCCAGGTCGGCGCCGGCGCACCGCGCCAACGCAAGAACCCATACAGCAGGCTGCCGGCAATGACGAAGCGCACCCCAGCCATGAGCATCGGCGGCCATGACTCCACCCCGATGCGGATGAACAGGTAGGTCGAGCCCCAGACCAGGTACAAGGCCAGGAAGGCGCCAATGAGCAACAACGGGAAGCGACGGGAGGCAGGCATGGGAAAACACTCGAAATCCGTTTACGGGTGACTTAGTTTAAAAAGGCGCCATCGCAAACTTAAGTTACAAAACGGCTTTAAATGACCGAAATACTTTGCAATGCATGGTTATGCGAGCGCCTTACCATCGATTGCAAAGCACTGTGGAATCAGCCATGGACAAGTACGACCGAATGCTCCTTGCCGCCCTGCTGGAAAACGGCCGGGCCACCTACGCGCAACTCGCGCGCCAGGTGAATCTTTCTGCGCCCGCCGTCGCTGAACGGGTCGCCAAGCTGGAAGCCAGCGGGGTCATCACCGGCTATGCCGCCAAGGTGGACCTGGAAAAGATCGGCCTGCCGATCCAGTGCGTGATCGAGCTGCGCCTGGCCAGCCACGGTAATCAACAGGCGTACGATGCATTGACCCGCATCCCGCAGCTCACCGAATGCCACCGCGTCACCGGTGACCCCTGTGTGATCATGCAGGCAGCCGTGGCATCGATGACCGAGCTGGAAGCGCTGATCAACCGGGTTTCGCAGTTGGGGTTCACCAAGACTTCGATCATTCTGTCGAGCGCGGTTGAACGACGGGTGCCGCTCGATCAATTGGAGGGCAATGGCAGGAAGCCCTGAGGCACTCAGCTCTACTCGATCAACGAGTCGGCCTCAATGGCGCAACAGCAGGCGGCCTTCGATCGGCACATACCGACTGGCCGACCGGATCAGCGACAACGCGGTAAGCCCAGGCACGCCATAGACCACGGTCTCGACACCATGACGCTCGCTGGCCCGCTCCATCAGCAGGTCGAAGTCGCCATCGCCAGAGGCCAGCACGACTTGGTCGACGCGGCTGGCGGCGTCGATCACATCCAAAGTGATGCCCACATCCCAATCGCCCTTGGCCGAACCATCGCTGCGCTGGATGAAAGGCTTCAGGCGTACCTCGAAACCGAGGTTACGCAGAATCTGTTGGAACTGTTGTTGCTTGCTGTCGCCCCGGTCGATGGCATAGGCCACCGCCTCGACGATCTGCCCCTGACTGCTGACATCGGCCCACAGCGCGGCGTAGTTGAAATGACAACCATGCACCTGGCGCACGGTGTAGTAGAGGTTCTGCACATCGGCGAACAGCGCGATCTTCTTCACCATGACCTCTCTGGCAGTTGCGCGAGTAACGAGGACTGCCCGTGGGGTCGGCCTCGTTTCGCGAAAGGGGCGCAGTGTACGCCCCCGCGTGCTGCCAGTATGCCAGAGGCCTCAGATGAAGGTGTCGTCGTCTGAGAAGAAGCCCCCACCATCGCTGCCGTAGTCGCTGTCCAGGAAGCCGCCTTGGTCATGGCCGTTGTCGGCCACCTGATACTGGTTGTCCTGGTCATTCCAGCCGCCGCTGTCACTGGCCGGGGCTGGCTCCTCCTTGATCACCTCGACCACCTCCTCAGGTTGGGACTGATGGTTGAACAGGCTGCTGATGCCCTGTGCCAGCAACACGCCACCGGCCACGCCCGCCGCAGTCTGCATGGCGCCACCCAGGAAACTGCTGGCGCCACTGCGGGCCGGCGCTGCGTTGAATCCAGATTGCGGTTGCGGCTGGGCGAAACCCTGGGCCGTTGGTTCGCGCCAACCGCCGGCAGGGGTCACCGGTGCGGCCTGGCGCTGTGGCTGCGGTGCGGATGCCGGCTCGCGGGAGCCTGCGCCAAACAGGCCCGACAGGAACCCACCGCCCGTGTTGCCGCTTCGGCTCGCTTGGGCTTGTGCCTTGGCTTGCTCGAGTTCTGCCTCAAGCTGTTTGTTCTGCTCGTCCAGACGCTTGATCGCCGCTTCCTGGACCAGGATCGCCTGGGCCATGTAGTACGCCGCCGCTGGCTGCTGGCGCAGATGCTCCTCGATGCGCGCCTGGGCCTGGGCGTCACGCGCCTGGCCTGCGTCCTCGGCTTGCTTGATACGACTGAACAGGCCGTCGATCAGGGTTTGTTCTTCAGTGTTCATGGCGTTACCTCGTGCACAGGGCAATACATCGGATAGCGTCAAAGATGGGGCTCGCAGGCCAAGGATTCAATCAGCCAAACGGTGAAACTTTTTTCAGCCAGGGGTGGACTGGGCTAAAGTTACGCCCTGCTTTTTCTGCCATGCGATGTTGACCCGATGAATCCGTTGAGCATTCTGCGCGACTCCCTGTATTTCTTCCGCCGCCACCTGGTGAGCATCCTCCAGCTCTGCCTGCCGCTGGTGGTCCTCGAGGCCCTTTGCACTCAATTGCTGTATCGCCAGTTGGGCGACCAGGCCTCGGCGGGCTACGGCATGTTGGTCAGCTTGCTGTTCTACCCGCTGTACAGCGCCGCGTTGATCCTCTACATGGATACCCGCAGCAACGGTCAGGACATCGCCAAGCGCAACCTGTTCGCCCGCGCCGTGCAGCTGTGGCCATCGCTGGCCCTGCTGATCCTGATCAGCTCGTTGCTGATCATGGCGGGTCTTGCGCTGTTCATCTTCCCGGGCGTGTGGATCATGATCAATCTGGTGTTCGCCGAGTACCTGTTGGTGCTGCGTGGCTTGCCGGTGATCCAGGCCATGCGCGAAAGCGCCAGGATGACCACCGGGCATTTCATGCGCATCCTGGTCTGTGTCGTTGCCGCACTGGCACCGCTGTGGCTGCTCGACGGCTTGCTGCTGATGGCCTTCCCCGAGCCGCAGCCGGGGGTGCAACTGGCCCTGGACAGCCTCAGTGGCTTCCTGCAGTTGTTCAGCAGCGTGGTGCTGTACCGCCTGTTCATGCTGATGGAGAACGAATCCGGCGCCTGAACTGGCACGCCGACGAACGGCTCGGTTATGCTGGCGCGACCTGCACCGACAAGCCGAGCCGATGATCCGACTACTGCGCAACGTCCTGCTGTCCCTGCTCCTGCTGTTGCCCCTGCTCTGGCTGTTCGCCGACTACCTGGGCTGGCAACCTTCCCCCCGCGAACCGATGCCGGTCGCCTGCCAAGGCAGCCCTCAACCGCTGCAACCTGGCCAGCCGCTCAAAATCATGACGTGGAACGTGCAGTTCCTGGCCGGCAAGCGCTACGTGTTCTGGTACGACCAAGGACAGGGCAGCGACACCCACCCCAGCGCCGAAGACCTGGCCTTCAATCTCGACGAAGTCACCCGCGTGATCCGTGCTGAAACGCCCGATATCGTCCTGTTGCAGGAGCTGGACAACAATGCCAAGGCCACCGGCTACCAGGACCAGTTGGCGCTGCTGCGGGAACGCCTGGCGGACCTCTACCCCTGCACCGTCCAGGCCTACGAATGGAAGGCCGATTTCGTACCTGATCGGCATATCCTCGGCAGTGTCGGCCGCACCCTGGCCACCCTCAGCCGCTACTCGATCGAAAAGGCCGAGCGTCTGCAATTGCCCAATGCCGCGGGCAACGCCCTGACCCGCTTGCAACACCCCCAGCCGGCACTGCTGGTCAGCTACCTGCCGCTGGCCGAGGGCGGCCGCCTGGCAGTGCTCAACACCCGGCTCTCGCCCTATCAGCCCGGCAGTGACCTGCAACGGCGTCAGGTCGAGCATGTGGCAAAGGTTCTCGATCGCTTGGAAAGCCAGGGCACGCCCTGGTTGATCGGCGGCGATTTCAATCTCCTGCCCCTGGGCCAGTACCGTCGCCTGCCGCCGGAGCTGCGCGGCAACTACCCCTCCGACAGCGACCTGCACCTGTTGTGGGACAAGTACCCGATGATCCCCAGCAACGCCGAAGCCAGCGGTGCCGAGCGCGGCGCCTGGCTCACCCACTTCCCCAACGACCCGGCGGCCATTGGCCCAGACCGCACCCTCGACTACCTGCTGCACAGCCCACACCTGCAGCGCATTCAGGCCCAGGTACTGCGACGGGACACTCTGCAGATCTCAGACCATCTTCCGCTCATGGCCACCCTCAAAGTGCCTCATTGACGCACGGTGAGCGTGAAAGCACGGAAACCCCTCCAACTTCGCCCCAGATCGACGCCTGGGTAGTGTTCTGGTCGTGGGCCACGAGCCCTTATTCAACAGAACTGCGGAGTATTTTCATGAGCAACGACCTCACTAACTGGATCGCAACAGCCGGATCTTTCGATGCCCACATACATTGCGATGGGGTGACAAAATACTGGGACGGTGTTGGCCAAGACTGGAAGGAAATATCCCCCTTCCTGGACGTGACGCCTTCATTCCCATCCTCCCCCGTGCACCTGAGCAAGGGCGCTGACAACAACGAAGGCTGGCTCATTACTGGGGCGGGTGGAGCGCCCACGACTTTCAACATCACATTCGACTCGCAAACACCTGATCGACTGCATGTCCGCATCAAGGGCACCGGCAGCGACAGCAACAGGCACGTCGAGATCAGCCGCAATGGTTATATCGGGCTTTACCGGGGTAGTTCGAACGTTGATGTATTGAAACTCGAGCCACTGGAGTGGACTGAAGACACACTGCGCTGCCGGATCCGTGATCACCTGGGACACACCGTGAAAATCGCATATGAATCGCATGTCTATCTGAACGTGCAGTCCGGGGAGGACGCTACATTCGTCATCACCCGGCAACAGTGATTGCCGGGTGGTTTACCCACCCGGATCGATCATGCGAACCCACAGCGCCTCCAGACATCAGGTCCCTCTGGGCTTGGCCCTCGCCGTGGCCTCGGCAACGAGCGGGTCATCGGGCCAATAATGCTTGGGATAACGGCCTTTGAGGTCCTTCTTCACCTCGGCATAGGTGGTGCGCCAGAAGTTGGCCAGGTCCTGGGTCACCTGGACCGGACGGCGCGCCGGAGACAGCAGGTGCAGTTTGACCTGCTGGCGGCCCTGGGCGATGCGCGGCGTGTCGGCCAGCCCGAACAACTCCTGTAGGCGCACGGCAAGAATCGGCGGAGTCTCGCTGTAGTCCAGACGAATGTTCGAGCCGGAAGGAACCGTCAGATGCGCAGGAGCAAGCTCCTCTAGACGCTGGGGTAGCGGCCAGGGCAGCAGGTTGCGCAGAATCGATGGCAAGTCCAGCTGGGCGAAGTGGCCAAGGCGAGACACCTTGCCCAAATACGGCTGCAGCCAACTTTCCAGACTGGCGAGCAACGCTTCGTCGCCCAGATCGGGCCACTCGCTGTGGCCCTCCTTGTTCATGTCCAGATGACGCAACAGGGCCACCCGCGCCTGCCATTGGCGTAGCTCGGGCGTCCAGGTCAGCAGGTTCAGGCCCTTGCGTCGCACCAGCCCCAGCAGCGCCTTAGCGCGGGTTTCGTCATCCAGGCCCGGCAACGGTTCGCGGCTGAGCACCAGCTCGCCGACCTTGCGCTGGCGCTCGGCGCGCAGCACCTGCTCGCGCTCGTCCCAGTCGAGGACATCGAGCGTTTCCACCTGCTCGGCCAGCACCCCCTCGAACAAACCCGGATCGAACTCGGCCGCCAGATAGATGCGCTCCTCGCGCTGCCCCTGGCGGCTGCCCAGGTCCGCGATCACCAGCCATGGGCACTTCATCAGCGCATCCACCTCGGCGAACAGCGCCGCGCGTCCATTGGCCAGCCGGTACTCGGCACCGCCCTCGCGCCGCTGCTGGGCGACCCGGTCGGGATAGGCCAACGCGAGCAATGCCCCCAGCCAGCGTGGATGATCGGCATCGGCGACGGTTGCCCCCGCCTTGCCGCGCAGCAGGCCGCGGTACTGGCGCGCCAGTTGCCGCGCGCGCTGCACGCCCCCCTGACCGCCACGGACAACCTTGGTTTCGCCGCTGAGCAAGACCATCCGGCTGTGCAGGTCGGCGCCAGCGCCGCGCAGAATATCGCGCTCACCGAGCAGCGCGGCGACATCGCAGGCCATGTCGGCCAGGCCCAGCGCCTGGCCACGCAACAACAGATGGGCGATACGCGGATGCGCAGGCAGTTCGGCCATGGCCTTGCCGTGTTCGCTTAAGTGCTCGCGGCTGCCCGGCTTGAACGCGCCCAACCGGGCGAGCAGATCGCAGGCCTGGGCGTGGGCAGCGCTCGGGGGAGGATCCAGCCAGCGTAGTTGATCGGGCCAGACGCCCCAACGCGCCAGTTGCAGGGCCAGGCCCGCCAAGTCGGCCTGGAGGATCTCGGCACTGCCGTGGGCCGCCAACTGATCGTGCTGGGCCTCGGACCACAACCGGTAGCACACGCCAGGTTCCAGACGTCCGGCACGCCCGGCGCGCTGGGTGGCGCTGGCGCGGGAAATGCGCTGGGTTTCCAGACGCGTCATGCCGCTACCGGGATCGAAGCGCGGGACACGCGCCAGCCCGGCGTCGATCACTACGCGTACGCCGTCGATGGTGAGGCTGGTCTCAGCGATGTTGGTAGCCAGCACGACCTTGCGCAGGCCCTGGGGCGCAGGTTCGATGGCGGCGCGCTGGGCATTGAGATCCAGCTCGCCATGCAATGGACACAGCAGCACATCAGGGCGCTCGCCCAACGCTTCCTGCAGGGCCTGGTGGACCCGCCGAATCTCGGCCTGGCCCGGCAAAAACACCAGCAGGCTGCCTGGCTGCTCCGCCAAGGCCTGAAGCACGCAGTCGACCACCCTAGGCTCGACGAACTCGCCTGGCTGGTACGGCCGGCTCCAACGGATATCCACTGGGTGCATGCGCCCTTCGCTGCTCACCACCGGGGCATCGTCGAGCAAGCGCGACAGACGCTCGCCCTCCAGGGTGGCGGACATCAGCAGGATCTTCAGCGGCGGCTCGTCGCGCAACAACTCGCGCCCATTGAGGCTCAGCGCCAGCGCCAGGTCCGCATCGAGGCTGCGCTCGTGGAACTCGTCGAAGATCAGCAGACCCACCCCCTCCAACGCAGGATCAGCCTGCAGGCGCCGGGTGAGGATGCCTTCGGTGACCACCTCGATACGGGTCTTGGGGCCGACCTTGCTGTCCAGGCGGATGCGATAGCCGACGGTTTCCCCGACCTTCTCGCCCAGCTCACTGGCCAGGCGCTCGGCCGCCGCCCGAGCCGCCAGTCGGCGAGGTTCGAGCATCAGTATGGTCTGCCCGGCCAGCCAGGGCTCATCGAGCAGGGCCAGCGGTACACGGGTGGTCTTGCCGGCGCCAGGCGGGGCTTCGAGCACGGCCTCGTGGCGCTCGCTCAAGGCTTGACGCAAAGCGGGCAATACGGCATCGATTGGTAATGAAATCATGGTGGTCCTCGAACAATCGTCCGAGTATAACGGCGAACCGAGCCTGCCTTATCATGGTCTTAAACATCAGGCACAGGCGACCGGCCTGGTCCTCGTTGGTCACTTTGCGGAGATCCCAATGCGCATCCCTACCCGCGTCATCGGTGGCGCGCTCATCGTCACCCTGCTCACCCAGCTGACCGCCTGCGGCACGCTGTTCTACCCCGACCGCCGCGGCCAGATCGAAGGCAAGATCGACCCCGTGATCGCCGCCCTGGATGCGGTGGGTCTTTTGTTCTATGTCATCCCCGGCCTGATCGCCTTCGGCATCGACTTCGCCAGCGGGGCCATCTACTATCCGCCCGGCGTCACCGCCCACATCGACCCGGCCAAGCTCAAGCCGGCCATCAATGCCGATGGCCAGATCGACAAGGCCAAGCTGCAAGCTATTCTCGAAAGCGAACTGGGCCAACGCCTGCCGCTGAACGATCCTCGGCTGATCCAGCACCGGGGCAGCGTCGAGCAGTTGGCCGCCTATGGCCTGGCACCGGCCGCCTGATCCAAGGAACGCACCTGCAGCATGACTTCGAGCGCCGAACACCAACGCCTGCTGCGCCTGGCCACCCGGGCGTCTCTGGCAGTAGCCACGATTCTTGTCGTGAGCAAGGCGATCGCCTGGTGGCTGAGTGGTTCGGTGAGCCTGTTGGCCGGCCTCACCGACTCGGCCCTCGACGCTGTCGCCTCCTTCCTCAACTTGCTGGCCGTGCACTACGCCCTGCGCCCGGCTGACGACGACCATCGCTTCGGCCACGGCAAGGCCGAGGCCCTGGCCGGCATCGCCCAGGCGCTGTTCATCGGTGTCAGTGCGGTGCTGATCGGCGTGCAGGCGGTCGAGCGCCTGCAATCGCCGCAACCGCTGGGCGATACCGCGGCAGGTATCGCGGTGATGCTGCTTTCTCTGGTCCTGACCCTGGCCTTGCTCGCCTTCCAGCACAAGGTCATCCGCGCCACCGGCTCGAACGCGGTGCGCGCCGACTCACTGCACTACCGCTCCGACCTGCTGCTCAATGGCAGTATCCTGCTCGCCCTGCTACTGGCGCGCTTCGGCTGGCCGCAACTGGACGCCCTGTTCGGTTTGGGAATCGCCTTGTACATCCTCTGGAGCGCCTTGCAGATCGCCCGCGAGAGCACGGCGATCCTGATGGACAAGGAGCTGCCGTCCGATATCGGCGAGCGCATGCTCGAACTGGTGTGCGCCATCCCTGGGGTCGAGGGCGCCCACGACCTGCGCACCCGGGTATCGGGCAACCGCTGGTTCGTCCAACTGCACCTGGAGCTGCCCGGTGATCTGAAGCTGCATGACGCCCACGAACTGTGCGTGCAGGCATCCGCTGCAATCCGCCAGCGCTACCCGCGAGCGGATGTGATGGTGCACGCCGATCCGGTGTAAATCCGCCCCCCGGAGCCTTCAATTCACGCTGTAGCCCCGGGCACTCAGGCAATCCCCCAGTACTCGATGGTAGGCATCCGCGACATGGGCCGGCGGCGCGAAGGCTGCCGCCGCCGGATCGAAACCAGTCTGCTGCACGGCCTGGCGATGACACTCATAGCGGTCCTGGTTCTGCTGCAGAGGGGTTTGCCCGGACAACGGATGGGCAATCACGTCGTAACCGGTCCCCAACTGCGGGCCCGGCGCGGGCAGGATATTAGGGGGATTGACCACCACATACTCCTGGCTGTCGCTCAGGTATTGGTAATAGGTGTTCGAGACCTGGAAGAACAACGTGCCATCGAACCAGACCTCCTCGGCATAGACCGGCAGGTAGCCGACCCGCGCGCCATAGGGCGGCCTGACCAGCACATACGCGCCACCTTGCGGGCGATACCAGTAGCCACTGGAGTAGTAGTAGTCCTGCCCTTGGTAGGGCACCTTCCAATAACGATCCGGGAAGTGGTCGATCCTGTGTCCGGGATGGTATTGCGGACCTGGCCCCCAGCCATCGCCATGGCCGTCGGGACGCCCAGGCCAGTCGCCACCCGGTCGCTGCCCAGGCCCGCCCGCCTCCCAGTGGTAACCGCCATTGCGCCGGGGGATATCCTGGTAATAGCCCTGGCGCGGTGGCTGGGTCTGGCGCACCTCGTCACGCGCATTGAGCGGCGAGCGGCCCATGGTCGCGCCGTTGGGGTCCTGCGACGCTGGGCCCTCTCCCGGCCCTTGGGCCCATGCGCCCAGGCTTATGCCCAGGCCCAGTAAACCCACACTTGCCCATTGCCAGATGCGCGACCTCATGTTGCCCTCTCGATGGTAAAAACTGCAGTGGAACTGCATGCAGTCTATCGCGGCCAAGGCCTATGCAGATGAAACTGCGGGCATGAAAAAAGGGAGGCCGTCGGGCCCCCCTTTGGGAATTGTCGTCCGTGCTCGGCGCTTGTGGCACCGGCTCACCTCACATCGTCTTCTGGACGGTGCGTAGCCCGGGGGCCTGGCGGATCCTGTTGGATGGCTGGCCGCGACGGCCTTCCTGAGGCCGGTCGCCGTGGACTGTTGTCCGGGCAGTGATTCTGTTGGTAAAGATACGGGAGGCGACGCGGCAGAGGATTGCGAATATTGCTCAGATAAATAGCACTTGCGCAATTTTTAACCCTGGATCGATAATTCGCAGCAATCCGAACAGAAAAGGCCTTTTCCATGAGCAAGCTCGACCGCTATGACCTGAGCATCCTCGCCGAATTGCAGCGCGACGCCCGCATCTCCAACCAGGAGTTGGCCGAACGCATCGGCTTGTCACCCTCCCCTTGCTCACGGCGGGTCAAGCAATTGGAAGACGACGGCTACATTTCGCGCCAGGTGGCCCTACTCGATCGCAAGAAGCTCGGCCTGAGCCTGACCGCCTACGTACTGATCGGCATGGACCGCCATACCCCCGAGCGCTTCGAGACCTTCGAGGCCGCCATTCGCAGCCTGCCTCAGGTACTGGAGTGCAGTCTGGTGACCGGGATGGACGCCGACTACCAATTGAAAGTCGTCGTCCCGGACATGGACCACTACCAGAAATTACTGCTCGGCAGCCTGACCCGCATCGAAGGCGTCACCAGCGTGCGCTCAAGCTTCGTGCTCAACCAAGTACTGGCCAGCACTGAGCTGCCGTTGACGCATCTGCGCTGACCGTACGCTGTTGCCCCGCATATAATCGCCGCTCAGCCTGCCTGGAGAACACTGATGGATCCCGCCGTATTCGAAGAGTGGATGATGATCGTCCTGGTGACCGTGCTGATCGGTTTCATGGGGTTCATCGTCTGGGACCTGGCGAAGAAGTCCAAGGCAGGCCGCTTCGGCACCTTGATTCTGTTCTTCGTCCTGGGTCTGGGCGTGCTTGCCTTCATCATCAAGAGCGTGGTGGTGGGGTTCCTCGAAGGGGTCTAGCCCTGCAATGAAGTGAGGGCGCTACGCGCCCATCTTCTAACGAAGTAACTTCGGCGCGACCTCTCGCCAGCATCCCTGCTCCAGCCCATCCAGCGCCCAATCCCCGATCCGTACCCGCACCAGCCGCAACGTCGGCAGACCCACCGCCGCCGTCATGCGCCGTACCTGGCGGTTGCGCCCTTCCCGAATCACCAGCTCCAGCCAATGGGTCGGCACGCTCTTGCGAAACCGCACCGGCGGGTTGCGCGGCCAAAGCGCAGGCTCTTCCAGCAGTCGTGCATCGGCCCGTAGTGTCGGCCCGTCATTGAGCTCGACCCCATCGCGCAACTGTTGCAACTGGGACTCGCTCGGCTCCCCCTCCACTTGCACCCAATAGGTCTTGGGCAATTTGTGCTTGGGATCGGCGATGCGTGCCTGCAGGCGACCATCGTTGGTCAACAGCAGCAGGCCTTCGCTGTCACGGTCCAGACGCCCGGCCGGATAGATGCCAGGAATGTCGATGTAGTCCTTGAGGGTCGCGCGCCCCTCACCGTCGCTGAACTGGGTCAGCACATCGAACGGCTTGTTGAACAGGATCAGGCGTGGTTCGGCCGGCGGCGCCTTGGGCTGGCGACGCGGGCCTGCGGGCCGCGCCTGTGGACGGCGCGGCTTGGAACGGGGTGGCAGAGACATGGATCCTCAGCGGAACGGCGGCTCATCGAAGCTGCGCAGTTTACGCGAGTGCAACGAATTGAGCTCGGTGCGCAGCAGGTCCAGAGCCGCGATACCGATCTTCAGGTGCTGGCTGACGGCACGGTTATAGAAGGCATTGGCCGAACCAGGCAGCTTGATCTCGCTGTGCAGCGGTTTGTCCGAGACGCACAGCAACGTGCCGTAAGGCACCCGCAGACGATACCCCTGGGCGGCGATGGTGCCGCTTTCCATGTCCACCGCCACGGCACGGGACAGATTAATCAGCGGTCGCTCCTGGGCCCAGCGCAACTCCCAGTTGCGGTCGTCGTAGGTCAGCACGGTGCCGGTACGCAGGCGTTTTTTCAGTTGCTCGCCACGCTCGCCGGTCACCTGCGCCGCAGCTTCCTGCAGCGCCAACTGCACTTCGGCCAGTGCCGGGATTGGAATGTTCGGCGGCACCACCCGATCGAGGATGCCATCGCGACGCATGTAGGCGTGGGCCAGCACGTAGTCGCCAATGGTCTGCGATTGGCGCAGGCCACCGCAGTGGCCAATCATCAGCCAGCAGTGCGGGCGCAATACGGCCAGGTGATCGGTGATGTTCTTGGCATTGGACGGGCCGACACCGATATTGACCAAGGTGATGCCATCGCCATCGGCGGCGATCAGGTGGTAGGCCGGCATCTGGTAGCGGTGCCAGACCACGCTGGCCACCAGTGCCTGGGTCTCGTCGTCGCCCATGCCCTTTTCGATGATGACATTGCCCGGCAGGACCATACGCACGAAGCGCGAGTCCTGGCGCAGTTGCTCCAGGCCATGGCCGATGAACTGGTCGACGTAGCGGTGATAGTTGGTCAGCAGGATCCACGGCTGGACATGGCGCCAGTCGCTCCCGGTGTAATGCACCAGGCGGCGCAGAGAGAAGTCCACGCGGGCGGCATCGAACAGCGCCAGCGGCAGGGTTTCGGCGCTGCCCCAGTCGCACAGCCCGTCGGCGATGTTGTCGGTGGCCGCCGACAGGTCGGTGCTGGGGAATACCCGTGCAAGCTCGGCGGCCGTGATGCCGCTGCCCGCCAGCTCATCCCCCTGGTCGACCACGTAGGGATATGGAATATTCTGTTCGCTGACACCCACTTCCAGGGTCACGGTGTAGTCGTGCATCAGCGGTCGCAGTTGCTCGAGCAGGTAACCGCGAAACGCCGCAGGCTGGGTGATGGTGACGCTGTAGGTCCCCGCCACCTGCACCTTGGCATAGGCCCGCGTGGTGGCGGCCACTTCGCCATGGCTGTAGTAGGTCAGGCGCAGGGCCGGGTAACGAAACAGCGCACGCTGATCCTCGTCCGGCTCAGTGCGGTCCTTGAGGTAGCGCTTGAGGGCCTGACTGAGGGCGCCGGTGGCTTGTTCATGCAGGGCCGCCAGACGGTCGACGGCCTGTTCAGGTGTATCAACGACTACAAACGCTTGGCTCACGCTGGATTTCCTGTCTTCTGACATGCATGGCTTCCATCTTGCCTACCTTCTGTTGCAATTACATCCCTGACAATCGCATTCGGCCTCTTCACGGGTAAACCCGCTCCTACAAGGCTTGCCGCATCTCCTCTGGAAGCGGGTTTAGCCGTGAAGTAGGCGCCTCAGGCCGACCAGACCGGCGTCGCCCGCGTCACCAGCGCCGCGGCATCGATACCCCGGGGCAACGCCCCATAGACCCGCCCGCCAGCGCCCAACCGGCTGGCCATGAACGCATCGCTGACGGTCGCATTGCCCGCTTCCAGCAACAGCTTGGCCTGCAAAGCAACGGCGATGTCCTCGGTCAGTTGCCGGGCGCGGTACTGGATATCGCCGGTATCGGCGAACGCGCCCTTCAGGTTGCCGATATGCGCCGCCAAGCGCGGATCGCCGTGACCGTCACCCAGCTCAGCGAACAGGGCGTCGAGCACGCCCGGCTCCTTGGACAACGCGCGCAGCACATCCAGGCATTGCACGTTGCCCGATCCCTCCCAAGTCGAGTTGACCGGCGCCTCGCGGTACAAGCGCGGCAAAATGCTGTCCTCCACATAGCCCGCACCGCCCAGGCATTCAGCAGCTTCGTTGATCATCCCCGGGGCGCGCTTGCAGATCCAATACTTGCCGACGGCGGTCACCAGGCGGGCGAAATGCGCCTGCTGCGGGTCATCCAGTTGGTCCAGCGCCTGGCCCATGCGCAGGCTCAAGGCCAGTGCCGCCTCGCTTTCCAGCGCCAGGTCGGCCAGCACGTTCTCCATCAATGGCTGTTCGTTCAGCACTCGCCCGCCGACCTTGCGATGGGCGCAATGGTGCGCGGCCTGGGTCAGCGCCTGTCGCATCAAGGCGCTGGAACCGACCATGCAGTCGAAGCGGGTCATGGCCACCATCTCGATGATGGTCGGCACTCCACGCCCCTCTTCACCGATCATCCACGCCAGGGCACCGCGAAACTCCACTTCGCTGGAAGCATTGGAGCAGTTGCCGAGCTTGTTCTTCAGGCGCTGGATATAGAACTGGTTGTGCGTGTCATCGGGGCGGTGGCGTGGCAGCAAGAAGCAGCTCAATCCTTTGTCGGTCTGGGCGAGGGTCAGAAAGGCATCGCACATCGGCGCCGAGCAGAACCACTTGTGGCCCACCAGTTCATACGCCTGACCGGGGCCAGGCGCGCCAACCGGATAGGCCCGGGTGGTGTTGGCCCGCACATCGGTGCCACCCTGCTTCTCGGTCATGGCCATGCCGAGAGTCACCCCGGCCTTGTGTCGGTCGCCCACGTTACGAGGGTCGTACTCGCGCGCCAGCACTTTCGGCAACCAGTATTCGGCCAGCTCCGGCTGCAGCCTCAAGGCCGGCACCGCAGCGAAGGTCATGGTCAGGGGGCAGCCAGTGCCGGCCTCAGCCTGACTGTGCAGGTAGGTCATCGACGCTCGCGCCACGTGGGCGCCAGGACGCGGCTCGGCCCAGGGCAACGATGGCAATCCATGCTCGACCGCCGTGCGCATCAACTCGTGATAGGCCGGATGGAACGTCACCAGGTCGATGCGGTGGCCATAACGGTCATGGCTGCTGAATTCCGGCTTGTGGGCATTGGCCAGAAAACCCGCAGCCATCAGCGGGCCGCCGGCCAAGGCACCATAGGCGTCGATCCGCGACTCGGCCCAGCCGGCACCGAAGCGTCGGGACCACTCCTGCAAGGGCTGGTCAAGGCGATACAGGTTGGCGCCGTCGAGCGACGGTGGCTGGTTGGTGACTTCGTGGGTTTCAGCGAACTGGTGCAGGTTCATCGGGGGCTCCCTGGATCCGGTCATGCCTGAAAACCCCAGTGAAGCACTCCTGCGAAGGCAGTCAAAGTGTCAAAAACGACTAACTCGGCCGTCCTTAGCCGCCCATCACACCCGAGGCCAACCGGCCGGACGGCCACTGCGCCTGGGCCACGGACAGGTTCAGGGACAACTCGAAGCGGCTGCCCAGCCCCCGAGTCGACTCATGGGCCAGCCGGCCGCCGATCAGCTCGCCCAACTGACGGCAGATCGACAAGCCGATGCCCAGACCGCCGTAACGGCGCGTCATGGAACCATCGACCTGGAAGAAACGCTGATAGAGGATGGCTTGGTCCAAGTCGTCGAAGCCGATACCGCTGTCGCTGATGGTGAAAGTCAACGCCAGGCTGTCCGGCCCGAGCCTGCGGCCGCGCACCTGGATCATCACGCCGCCCTGGTGGGTGAATTTCAGGCCGTTGTCCACCAGGCAGGCCAGGCAGCGCAGCAGTTTTTGCGCATCGCCAAGCAACTCGTCAGGCAGCTCCGCAGGGATATCCAGGCTCAGGTACAGGCCTTTGCCCAGGGCACGCCCGGCGAAACCTGCACGCAGTTCCTGCAACTGCCGACGCAGGCTGAAGGGCGCGGCATGGGCACGCAGACGACCCGCCTGCAGTTCGGTGAGCACGAGGATGTCATCGACCATGGCCATCATGTCTTGGGCAGAACCGGTGGCGGTGCGGTGATACTGGGCGTGCTCGGCGCTCATCGGCAGGGTATGCATCAACTCCAGCGAGCCGATCACACCGTTCATCGGTGTGCGCAGTTCATGGGTGACCGTCGCCAGGAACTCATCCTTCAGACGATTGCTTCGGGCCAGTTGCTGGTTCAGCTGCTCCAGGGTGTGGCCGGTATCGCGCAACGCCTGGGCCTGCTGCTCACGCAGGCTGTTGATGCGGTCGGCCAGGGCCAGGGACAACAACGCCACTTCCAGCGCCGACCCCAACTGGCTGGCATACATGGTCAGGAACACGTTCGGCAGATAACCGAGCACCATCAGGGTATTGACCAGCCCACCCAAGAGGAATGCCGTCCAGGCAATGATGAACCAGCGCGCCACCCGCACCCCGTGCCACCAAGCATAAAGCCCTGCCGTGAAGATGCTCACGGTGAACAGCAGCGCCAGCAGTGTCGCCATGCGCAAGGCCAGGCCGTAGGGCATGGTCACAGCCAGCGTCATGACCAGCGCTCCACCGACCATCAACGCCAACAGCAGGCGGTCGAAACCACGGCTGAGCCTGCCCAACTGCAGGAAATGCCGGGCGAACTGGCAGCCGAACAGCCCTGCGGCGCCAATGAACAAGGGCGTGGCGGCATTGGCCCACCAGGGGTTGTCCGGCCAGAAGTACGCGACACCGGCACCGTTCACAGAGATCTGGTAGAGCCCGAACGAAGCGATATAGAGGATGTAATAGAGGTAGCTGACGTCGCGAACGCTGAGGTAGATGAACAGGTTGTACACCAACATCACCAGCAACACGCCGTAGATCATGCCCAGCACATAGAGGCGCGTGGGCTGCTCTTCCATGTAGGCCTCAGCTGACCACAGGGCCAGCGGCGCCTGGATCGAACCCTGGCTCTGCAAACGCAGGTAGGCCGTGATCGCCTGGCCCGGGTTCACAGGCAGCTCGAACAGGTAGTTGTCCTGGCGGATCTGCCGGCTGGCATAGGGCAAGGCATCGCCGGTGCGCTGGACCAGGCGGTAGCTGCCATGGCCATCGGGCAGGTAGAGATCCAGACGATCCAGTGGTGGATAGGCCAACTCCAGCAGCCACTGGCGGGAAGGTGCTGTGGGCGGGCTGATGTTGCGCAGGTCGACCTTCAGCCAGAACACCGAGGTGGAATAGCCCGCATTGAGCACGTCTTCATGATGCTGTCGGAAACGGCTGACAAAGGCCGGCGAGCTGACCTGGGCGATGCTGGCGCTGCCATCACGGTCCTCGAGGACCTGCATGACTTGGCCCAATGGAAGGTACCGGGTGGCGTTGTCGAAATCGACCGCTCCGGCGAACAGGGGCACACAGCCCAGAAGCATCATCAGCAAGTAGCGCATACAGCCCCAGCATGGCCTGTCCAGTCGCGTCGTGGTGGCCTCCCTTCCCTTTGAGACGACGAATTCCGGCAGCGCCTATTTGTCGAGTTATCCGAGCACTCTAGCATAGCCTTCAGGCAGGGCAATCAGCCACCTTAAATCTCAAAGAAACAGCTCTAAATCAATACTTACAGAGATACAAAACACAAAAAATTGACCAATTGATCAACAAAAGCCATCGGCGAAGCGATCCGCCCCAACAGGTTTGGTGGTAAGCTCGCCGACCATGAATACGACCTACAGCTCCCGCCCCGTTGTCCTCTGTCTTTCCGGCCACGACCCCAGTGGCGGCGCCGGCCTGCAGGCAGATATCGAAGCCCTGATCGCCCAAGGCTGTCACGCCGCACCTACCGTGACCGCCCTGACCGTCCAGGATACCGTCAACGTCTCCGACTTCCGCGTGCTGGACCGCGAGTGGGTGCTGGCACAGGCCAATGCCGTGCTGGCCGACTCCACTGTGGCGGCGGTCAAGCTCGGGATGCTCGGGTCGATCGAAATGGTCGATACCGTCGCCGAACTGCTGAGCGCCCATCCGCACCTGCCGCTGGTCTGCGACCCGGTTCTGCGTGCAGGTGGCGGTGGCCGCCTGGGCAAGGACGAAGTCGGCTATGCGCTGCGCGAACGCCTGCTGCCGCTGGCCACGATCGCCACGCCGAACCTGCCCGAAGCCCGGATTCTGGCCGAGCTGCCTGAAGGCACCGCGGACGAATGCGCCGAGAAACTTTTGCCGTTCTGTAGACATCTTCTGATTACCGGTGGTCACGGTGACGAGGTGCAAATTCATAACCGCCTATATAGCCGCGACGGTCAACAGCACACCTGGACCTGCGAACGCCTGCCAGGCAGCTACCATGGCTCCGGTTGTACCCTGGCCAGCGCCCTGGCCGGCCGCCTGGCCCTTGGCGAGCAATTGCAAAGTGCCGTGCGCAGTGCCCTGGACTACACCTGGCGCACCCTGCGCGACGCCGAGCAGCTGGGCAAGGGGCAGTTCGTCCCACGCCGACTGCCCTTGGACTTCTGCTCCTGATCCACGAGGCCTGACAGATGAAGTTACGCGGTCTGTACGCGATCACCGACAGCCAACTGCTCGCCGGTCGCTTGCTCTCCCACGTCGAGGCTGCCCTCGAAGGTGGCGTTTGCCTGCTGCAATATCGTGACAAAAGCGACGATGCCACACGCCGCCTGCACGAGGCCGAAGGCCTGCAGAGGCTCTGCGAGCGCTATGGCACGCAACTGATCATCAACGACGACGCCCAACTGGCCGCACACCTGGGCGTCGGCGTGCACCTGGGCCAGACCGACGGCCCCCTGACCCCGGCCCGCACCCTGCTCGGCCGCGATGCCATCATCGGCTCCACCTGCCATGCCCAGCTCGCGCTGGCCGAGCAGGCCGCCAGCGAAGGCGCCAGCTACGTGGCCTTCGGTCGCTTCTTCAATTCGGTGACCAAGCCCGGCGCGCCAGCAGCCGACATCGCCCTGCTCGGCAAGGCCCGTGCCCAGGTGCAACTGCCGATCGCAGTGATCGGCGGCATCACCCTCGACAACGCCGCCCCCCTGGTCGCCCATGGCGCCGACCTGCTGGCGGTGATCCACGGCTTGTTCGGTGTCGACAGCGCGCAGGAAGTCACCCGCCGCGCCCGCGCCTTCAATGCCCTGTTCGCTTCCTGATTCGAGAGAAATCCCATGTCCCGTTCCGAATCCCTGTTCGCCCAAGCCCAGAAGCACATCCCTGGTGGTGTGAACTCGCCGGTCCGCGCTTTCCGCAGCGTCGGCGGCACCCCGCTGTTCTTCAAGCATGCCGAAGGCGCCTATGTCGTAGACGAAGACGACAAGCGCTACGTTGACTACGTAGGCTCCTGGGGCCCGATGATCCTGGGTCACGGCCATCCTGACGTGCTGGCGTCGGTGCGCAAGCAACTGGAGCATGGCCTGTCCTACGGTGCCCCGACCGCCATGGAAACCGAGATGGCCGATTTGGTCTGCTCGATCGTGCCGTCCATGGAGATGGTCCGTATGGTCAGCTCCGGTACCGAGGCGACCATGAGCGCCATCCGCCTGGCCCGTGGCTATACCGGTCGCGACGCGATCATCAAGTTCGAAGGCTGCTACCACGGCCACTCCGACAGCCTGCTGGTCAAAGCCGGCTCCGGCCTGCTGACACAGGGCGTACCCAGCTCGGCCGGTGTGCCGGCGGACTTCGCCAAGCACACCCTGACCCTGCCGTTCAACGACATCGCTGCCGTCGAGAAGACCCTGAGCGAAGTCGGCCAGACCGTCGCCTGCATCATCGTCGAGCCGGTCGCTGGCAACATGAACTGCGTACCGCCGGCACCAGGCTTCCTTGAAGGCCTGCGCGAACAGTGCGACAAGCACGGCGTGGTGCTGATTTTCGATGAAGTGATGACCGGCTTCCGCGTCTCGCTGGGCGGCGCCCAGGGCCACTATGGCATCAAGCCGGACCTGTCGACCTTCGGCAAGATCGTCGGCGGCGGCATGCCAGTTGGCTGCTTCGGCGGCAAGCGCGAAATCATGGAGTGCATCGCTCCGCTGGGCCCGGTGTACCAGGCCGGCACCCTGTCGGGCAACCCGCTGGCGATGGCTGCGGGCCTGACCACCCTCAAGCTGATCAGCCGCCCAGGCTTCCACGACGAACTCACCGCCTTCACCACCCGCATGCTCGACGGCCTGCAACAGCGCGCGGATGCCGCTGGCGTACCGTTCGTCACCACCCAGGCGGGTGCCATGTTCGGCCTGTACTTCAGTGGCGCTGACGACATCGTCACCTTCGATGACGTGATGGGCAGCGATGTGGAACGCTTCAAGCGCTTCTTCCACCTGATGCTCGAGGGCGGCGTTTACCTGGCGCCAAGTGCCTTCGAGGCGGGCTTCACCTCCATCGCCCACGGCGACAAGGAGCTGCAGATCACCCTGGATGCCGCCGAAAAGGCCTTTGCCGCGCTGAAGTGATCGTCAGCCTCTTCGCGGGCAATCCCGCTCCCACCCGATATGCGTTGAACCTGTGGGAGCGGGGTTACCCCCGTAGAAGCCGATGCGGCAATAAATGCGTTGTGCAATCAACGAAGGCTTCTCAACAGAAATTCGAGTAAAACTTTGTAAGGTAGGCGCTGCTTATCCCATAATGTGCCACCAGAGACATTGGCCGCAGCTTTGCAGAGGTAAGTCGATCCCCATGAACCGCACCGGCCGCGCCCTTACCCTGGGCTGCCTGCTGCTTCTTCAGCCCCTGCTGGCCTTGGCAGAGGGCGGCAACTCGTTGCTGATTCCAGCGACGGGACGCTGCACCCTCAATACACAGCCCGAGGACCTGCAGAACGCCCTGAAGGCTTGCGAACGGACGGCGGAGTCGGGCGATGCCCAGGCGCAATACGAGCTGGGTGAGTTCTACTACAACGGCAACCAGGCACCCAAGGACCTGAAAAAAGCCGTCAACTGGTTCGAGAAAGCCTCATTGCAAGGCCAGGCCCAGGCGCAATATCGTCTCGGCTCGATGTTCTTCCATGGTGAAGGCGTCCCGGCCAACAACGTGCAGGCCTACATTCTGCTTAAGATGGCGGCGGTCAACGGCGACGAAGACGCCCTGGACCTGGCCGACGAAGTCACTGAGCAGATGCCCCGCGACGAACTCGAACACGCCACCCAGGTGCTCGGCCAGATCTTCCGCAAATACCTGCTGGAACTGCAAAACGCCGAGGGGCGCACGCCCTTCTCCCCCCTACCCTGACGGGCCGATCTACTTCTCCGGCATCGGCATCGGGAACGGCATCACATTGCCGCCGCCCTTGGCCTCGCTGATCTTCGCCGTGCCCAGTCGCTCCACCTCGTCGATGCGCACGATCGAGTGCATCGGCACAAAACTGCGCACCACACCTTCGAACTGCGCCTTGAGCTTCTCCTCGCTGGGATCGACCACCACCTGGGTGCGCTCACCGAAGACGAACTCCTCGATTTCAAGAAAGCCCCACAGATCACTCTGGTAGATCTGCTTGGCATACATCTCGAAGACCTGGCCCTGGTTAAGGAAGATCACTTTGTAGATGGCGGGTTCGCGTTTGCTCATGATCGAAGAAGACGACACCTTGGTGGGAAAATGGCCGGCATCATAGCAGACCGTCTGCCCTGTTAAGCACCCGGTCCCGCCTCTATAATGTGCGGCCTTTCAGCACCTGCAGCAGACGATTTGCCATGGCCAAGAAACTCTACATTGAAACCCACGGTTGCCAGATGAACGAGTACGACAGCTCGCGCATGGTCGACCTGTTGGGCGAACACCAGGCCCTGGAAGTCACCGAGCATCCCGATGATGCCGATGTCATCTTGCTCAACACCTGCTCGATCCGCGAAAAAGCGCAGGACCAGGTGTACTCCAAGCTCGGCCGCTGGCGCGCCCTGAAGGACCGCAACCCGCAGATGGTCATCGCTGTCGGCGGCTGCGTGGCCAGCCAGGAAGGCGAAGCCCTGCGCAAGCGTGCGCCCTACGTCGACGTGGTATTCGGTCCGCAGACCCTGCACCGCCTGCCGGAAATGATCGACGCCGCACGCACTACCCGTGAGCCGCAAGTCGATGTGTCGTTCCCGGAAATCGAAAAGTTCGATCACCTGCCCGAACCCCGCATCGACGGCCCGACCGCCTTCGTCTCGGTCATGGAAGGCTGCAGCAAATACTGCACCTTCTGCGTCGTGCCCTATACCCGCGGCACCGAGGTCAGCCGCCCGTTCGACGACGTGCTGGCCGAGGTCATCCACCTGGCCGAGAACGGCGTGCGCGAAATCACCCTGCTGGGCCAGAACGTCAACGGTTACCGCGGCCAGACCCACGATGGCCGCCTGGCAGACCTGGCCGAACTGATCCGCGTGGTGGCGGCGGTCGACGGGATCGAGCGGATCCGCTACACCACCTCGCACCCACTGGAGTTTTCCGACAGCCTGATCCAGGCCCACGCAGAGGTGCCGCAACTGGTCAAGCACCTGCACCTGCCGGTCCAGGCCGGCTCAGACCGCGTGCTGGCGGCCATGAAGCGCAACCACACAATCCTCGAGTACAAGTCCAAGCTGCGTAAACTCAAGGCCGCGGTGCCGGACATCTGCATCAGCTCGGACTTCATCGTCGGCTTCCCCGGCGAGACCGAGAAGGACTTCGAGCAGACCATGAAACTGGTGGCCGAGGTCGGCTTCGACTTTTCGTTCTCGTTCGTCTACAGCGCCCGCCCTGGAACCCCGGCCGCGGAGCTTGCAGACGATACGCCCGACGAAATCAAGAAGCAGCGCCTGCAACTGCTGCAGCACCGCATCGACCAGCAGGGCTTCGAGATCAGCCGACGCATGGTCGGCAGCGTCCAGCGTATCCTGGTCACCGACTTTTCCAAGCGTGACCCGGGCAAGCTGCAAGGCCGCACGGAGAATAATCGAATCGTCAACTTCCACTGCGACAATCCTTCGCTGATCGGCCAGCTGGTGGATGTGCGCATCGAAGAGGCCAAGCCGCACTCGTTGGTCGGCTCGTTGATTCAATGATCATCGGTAGTGGTCTATTCGTGGGTGCCCTCCTCCCACAGAGAGCGCCGCGAACCAGGTAGGCGCGGGCCCACCCGCGAATGGGCCAACATAGATACCCCCTTGATCGTTTCAGTGCTTTCGCCACTGCCCTTCAAGGGTTATTCTTGAGTTCACATTAATTGCCGTCGAGCGGCTAAAAACGACCTTGAACGCACCCATACAACCTCATCGCTTTATCCTCGAACCCTTCGAGGCCCACCGCTTCGCCAACTTGTGCGGCCAGTTCGACGAGCACCTGCGCCTGATCGAACAACGCCTGGCCATCGAGATCCGCAACCGCGGCAATCAGTTCGAATTGATTGGCGAACCCAAGACCACCTCCGCCGCCGAGCAACTGCTGCGCCGCCTCTATCGCGAAGCCAAGGCGTCCGAGCTCTCGCCAGAAACCGTCCACCTGTACCTGCAGGAGTCGACCGTCGAGAATCTCGACAATCCGGCCGTGAACGAGGTCAGCGTCTCGCTGCGCACGCGCAAGGGCAACATCCGCCCGCGCGGGGTCAACCAGCAGCGCTACGTCAAGGAAATCCTGGGCAACGACATCAATTTCGGCATTGGTCCGGCCGGTACCGGCAAGACCTACCTGGCCGTGGCCTGCGCCGTTGACGCCCTGGAGCGAGAGCAGGTGCGGCGCATCCTGCTGGTTCGTCCGGCAGTGGAAGCCGGCGAAAAGCTCGGCTTCCTGCCGGGCGATCTGGCCCAGAAGATCGACCCGTACCTGCGCCCGCTGTACGACGCACTGTACGAGATGCTCGGCTTCGAGCACGTGGCCAAGCTGATCGAACGCCAGGTGATCGAAATCGCCCCGCTGGCCTACATGCGCGGCCGGACCCTGAACAACAGCTTCATCATCCTCGACGAAAGCCAGAACACCACCCTGGAGCAGATGAAGATGTTCCTCACGCGCATCGGCTTCGGCTCGACGGCGGTGATCACCGGCGACATCACCCAGGTCGACCTGCCACGCGGCACCAAGTCGGGCCTGGCCCACGTGATCGAGGTGCTCAAGGACGTGCCGGGCATCAGCTTCACCCACTTCCAGCCCAAGGATGTGGTCCGCCACCCCTTGGTGCAGCGTATCGTCGAGGCCTACGACCGCTTCGATGCACGCCAGGCAAAGCCCGAGGTCCCCGGCAAAGATGCTTGAACTCGACCTGCAACGGGCCACGGACGCTGCCGCCCCCGATGACGCTGCCTTCCGCCGCTGGTGCGAACTGGCCCTGCGCCAGCGCACCGCGGACTCGGAAATGACCATTCGCCTGGTCGACGAGCCCGAAGGCCGTGAGCTGAACCACACCTACCGGCACAAGGACTACGCGACCAACGTGCTGTCCTTCCCCGCCGACGTTCCCGATGACCTGCTCGACATCCCGCTGCTGGGTGACCTGGTCATCTGCGTGCCGGTGGTCGAGCGCGAAGCCGCCGAGCAAGGCAAATCGCTCGAGGCCCATTGGGCGCATCTGGTCATCCATGGCTGCCTGCACCTGCTTGGCTACGATCATATCGAGGACGACGAAGCCGAGGAGATGGAAGCCTTGGAACGAACCTTGCTGGCTGAACTGGGTCATCCGGACCCTTACGCCGACGACGAAATCACACAACCTGACAACTGAAAAGGATCACGAGTAACCGCCATGAGCGAAGACCGATCGAGCAATGGGCAGAAGTCCTGGCTGGGTAAACTGACCCAGGCTTTTGCCCATGAGCCGAAAAACCGCCAGGAGCTCCTCGAGCTGCTGCGCGAAGCCCATCAGAACAAGCTGCTCGACAGCGAAGCGCTGACCATCGTCGAAGGTGCCATCCAGGTCGCTGACCTGCAGGTGCGTGACATCATGGTGCCGCGCTCGCAGATGATCAGCATCAAGGCCAGCCAGTCCCCACGTGAGTTCCTGCCAGCGGTGATCGACGCCGCACACTCGCGCTATCCGGTGATCGGCGAAGGCCACGACGATGTGCTCGGGATCCTCCTGGCCAAGGACCTGCTGCCGCTGATCCTCAAGGAGAACGGCGACACCTTCAACATCAAGGACCTGCTGCGCCCAGCCACCTTCGTACCAGAGTCCAAGCGCCTGAACGTGCTGCTGCGCGAATTCCGCGCCAACCACAACCACATGGCCATCGTCATCGACGAATACGGCGGCGTGGCCGGCCTGGTGACCATCGAGGACGTGCTCGAGCAGATCGTCGGCGACATCGAGGACGAACACGACGTCGAGGAAGACAGCTACATCAAGCCACTGCCCAGTGGCGACTTCCTGATCAAGGCACTGACCCCGATCGAAAACTTCAACGAGTTCTTCGACTCCGAGTTCTCCGACGATGAGTTCGACACCGTGGGCGGCCTGGTGATGAGCGCCTTCGGTCATCTGCCCAAGCGCAACGAGACCACCGAGATCGGCGCCTACAAGTTCCGTATTCTCAACGCCGACAGCCGGCGGATACACTTGCTGCGCCTGACCCCGATCACCCGTTAAGGACAAACATGCGTTGGATCACCCGCCCCGGCTGGCCCGGTAACCTGCTGGCCCTGGCGGCCGGCGCATCGACCCTTCTGGCCCTGGCGCCGTTCGACATCTGGCCACTGGCGCTACTGTCCATCGCCCTGCTCTACCTCGGCCTGCGCGAGCTCAGCCCGCGCCAGGCCATGTGGCGTGGCTGGTGGTTCGGTTTCGGCCTGTACGGGGCCGGCACCTGGTGGATCTACGTCAGCATGAACACCTACGGCGGCGCCTCCCCGGCGCTGGCGATCGCGCTGCTTGTGGCCTTCTTCGCCGCCCTTGCCTGGTTCTTCGCCCTGCCCACCTGGCTATGGGCGCGCTGGCTACGCCGTAACGAAGCCCCCCTGGCCGATGCCCTGTGCTTTGCCGCCCTGTGGTTGCTGCAGGAAGCCTTCCGGGGCTGGTTCCTGACCGGTTTTCCGTGGTTGTATGCCGGCTACAGCCAGCTCGATGGCCCATTGGCCGGCCTGGCACCGCTGGGTGGCGTGTGGCTGATCTCCTTTGTTCTGGCACTGAGTGCTGCGCTACTGTGCAACCTGCACCGCCTGCGTGCGCGCCCCTCGTTTCTGGTAGTGGGCGTGATATTGCTGCTGGCGCCCTGGGGGATCGGCATGGCTCTCAAGGGTCACGCCTGGACACAGCCCTCCGGTGAACCACTGAAGGTTGCCGCGCTGCAGGGCAATGTCGAGCAGGATCTGAAATGGGACCCGGCGCACATCGATGCGCAACTGGCGCTGTACCGTGACATGAGCTTCAGCTCCAAGCCTGTGGACTTGCTGGTCTGGCCGGAAACCGCCGTACCGGTGCTCAAGGATCAGGCCCAGGGCTACATCGACGTGATGGGGCGCTTCGCCGCCGATCGGCACTCGGCGTTGATCACCGGCGTGCCGGTGCGTGAAGTGGTGCACCATCAGCGCCGTTACTACAACGGCATCACCGTGACCGGCGAAGGCGACGGCACCTACCTCAAGCAGAAGCTGGTCCCCTTCGGCGAATACGTCCCGCTGCAGGACATGCTTCGCGGGCTGATCGAGTTCTTCAACCTGCCGATGTCGGACTTCGCACGCGGCCCGGCGGACCAACCTTTGCTGCAAGCCAAGGGCTATCAGGTCGCCCCGTTCATCTGCTACGAGGTGGTCTACCCCGAGTTCGCAGCCGGTCTGGCCGCACGCAGCGACTTGTTGCTGACCATCAGCAACGACACTTGGTTCGGCACCTCCATCGGCCCCCTGCAACACCTGCAGATGGCTCAAATGCGCGCCCTCGAAGCCGGACGCTGGATGATTCGTGCCACCAACAATGGCGTCACTGCGTTGATTGACCCCTTCGGCAAGATCACTGCGCAGATTCCGCAGTTCCAGCAGGCAGTCCTTTACGGGGACGTGGTGCCGATGCAGCAACTGACGCCATACCTGCAGTGGCGCTCCTGGCCGCTGGCAATCCTCTGCACGCTGCTGCTGGGCTGGGCGCTGCTGGCGAGCCGGATCGCCAAGACCGTGTGAACTTTCAGGGGCCGCGTTGCGGCCCCACATGCGATCAATAGAACAACCGATACCCCACCAACCCTACCGCCTCGTTGAGCAACTGCCCGCTGCGCCACACCGCACGACTATCGGGCAGCAACCCCGCGAACGGTTGCCCATGGTCCTTGCCCAGGAACCCGACAGGCGCCGCCACCACCTCGAACCCCGCCTGCTCGAAGCTCCAGCGCGAGCGCTGCATGTGCCAGGCCTGGGTCACCAGCACCACCCGGCGCACGCCCTGGGGTTGCAGCAGCCGCGCGCTGAGCTGTGCGTTCTCCCATGTGGTGCGGCTGGCCTCCTCCTTCCAGCGTACGTCTACACCGAAGTCCGCCTTCATGCGATCGGCCATCAGCTGCGCCTCACTCGATGGCGCGCCGTAGTGAAGTCCGCCCGTGGTCAACACCGCAAGCCCGGAAGCCTTGGCCAACTGCGCGGCATACCGCATGCGCTCCAGCGCCGTGCCGGTCGGCTGGTCCTCTCCTCCCCAGGCCGGATCGCCACGCTCACGCCCGGCGCCCAGCACCACGATCGCATCGGCTCGCTCCGCCAGCGTCGCCCATTGCGCCATTGGCAGCGGCGCCTCGGTCTCCAACTGCCGGGCCGCCTGTTCTACCACCAGCGGCAGGCTCATCAACCACAGCCCTCCCAGGCCCAGGGCAAAGCACAATGCAGCCAAGCGCGGGCGCCGCGTGCGCAGCCACCACGCCGCCAGCAGGAGCAGAAACAGCACGCCCGGGGGCAGCAACCATTGTTTGATGAGATAGCGAAGCGGCATGCACGGACCTCCTGGAAAGGTGTGCAGCCTAAGAGGATCGGCGCCGGGCAACAAGAGCGCGTCCGGCGCCGATCATGAGCAGTTTAAGTTGAGTACCGGCGCACGACGGTCTGCGCCTGGAATCCAGAACGGCTAGCGGGACAGCGTCCGGGATCTCGCCGTGGTGGCGGGGCGTTTCTTGTCCTTGAGCCAGACGATCTTCGCCGAAGTCGGCTCCGGTTGCTGGTAAGCACCGGCGCTGGCGAAACGACCTTCCGGGAGGGTTTCCAGGTAGGCCTTGATCACTTCGAACTCGGCGTGGCTCAGCCCACGCAGTTCCAGTTCAGCTGGCATCTCGTCGCGTAATCGTACTGAGGTCCTGGCCACTTCGAGTGCCAGGCCCAGGCGGTCGATCAAGCGTTCGTATAGCTCCGGTTTGATTGCGGGTAGCTGCGACTCTCCCATCCGTTCACCTCATTGAAGATAAGAATATCTCCCCCAAAGATGAGCTTAGCGTCACTATGAAAAGCAGCCCGGTGCCGCGACCAACGGCCCCAGGGCCGCATTCAAGGTTTCCCACGATGCGCGGCGCTCATGTATGCTACGGCGTTCACTCCAACGACACCGCAGTGCCGGACGCAGCGAGGTTCCGCTGCCTGGAAACAGGGTCCTTATCTCTCTCAGCACAAAGTAGCCATGCACGAACAATACACGCCCCGTGATATCGAAGCCGCCGCCCAGACCTTCTGGGACGAGCAACAATCGTTCGCTGTTACCGAACAGCCAGGCAAGGACACCTACTACTGCCTGTCGATGTTCCCGTACCCGAGCGGCAAGCTACACATGGGCCACGTGCGCAACTACACCATCGGCGACGTGATTGCCCGCTACCAGCGCATGCTGGGCAAGAACGTCCTACAGCCGATGGGCTGGGACGCCTTCGGCATGCCGGCCGAAAACGCCGCGATGAAGAACAACGTCGCCCCGGCCAAGTGGACGTACGAAAACATCGACTACATGAAGACCCAGCTCAAGAGCCTGGGGCTTGCCATCGACTGGTCGCGTGAAGTCACCACCTGCAAGCCGGACTACTACCGCTGGGAACAGTGGCTGTTCACCCGCCTGTTCGAAAAAGGCGTCATCTACCGCAAGAACGGCACCGTGAACTGGGACCCGGCCGATCAGACCGTCCTGGCCAACGAACAGGTCATCGACGGCCGTGGCTGGCGTTCGGGCGCGCTGATCGAGAAGCGCGAAATCCCGATGTACTACTTCCGCATCACCGACTACGCCGACGAGCTGCTGGAAAGCCTCGACGAGCTGCCGGGCTGGCCTGAGCAGGTCAAGACCATGCAGCGCAACTGGATCGGCAAGTCCCGCGGCATGGAAGTGCAGTTCCCGTACGACCAGGCGAGCATCGGCCATAAAGGCACCTTGAAGGTCTTCACCACCCGTCCGGACACCCTGATGGGCGCGACCTACGTCGCCGTTGCCGCCGAGCACCCGCTGGCCACCCAGGCTGCCCAGGGTAACCCGGCGTTGCAGGCGTTCATCGACGAATGCAAGAGCGGCAGCGTCGCCGAGGCCGACATGGCCACCCAGGAGAAGAAGGGCATGCCCACTTCCCTGTTCGTCGAACACCCGCTGACCGGTGAAAAGCTGCCAGTCTGGGTCGCCAACTACGTGCTGATGCACTACGGCGATGGCGCCGTGATGGCCGTTCCGGCCCACGACGAGCGCGACTTCGAGTTCGCCCACAAGTACAACCTGCCGCTCAAGGCCGTGGTACGCACCAGCGCCGGCGACGACGTCGGCAGCGAGTGGCTGCCCGCCTATGGCGAACACGGCCAGCTGATCAACTCCGGCGAGTTCGACGGCCTGGACTTCGCAGGTGCTTTCGACGCCATCGAAGCCGCGCTGATCCGCAAGGAGCTGGGCAAATCGCGCACCCAGTTCCGCCTGCGCGACTGGGGCATCAGCCGCCAGCGCTACTGGGGCTGCCCGATCCCGATCATCCACTGCCCGTCCTGCGGCGACGTGCCGGTACCAGAAGACCAACTGCCGGTCACCCTGCCCGAGAACGTCGTGCCGGACGGCGCAGGCTCGCCGCTGGCGCGCATGCCTGAATTCTACGAATGCAGCTGCCCGAAATGCGGCGCCGCGGCCAAGCGTGAAACCGACACCATGGACACCTTCGTCGAGTCGTCCTGGTACTTCGCGCGCTACGCCTCGCCAAACTACGAAGGCGGCATGGTCGACCCGAAAGCGGCCAACCACTGGCTGCCGGTCGATCAATATATCGGCGGTATCGAACACGCCATCCTGCACCTGCTGTACGCGCGTTTCTTCCACAAGCTGATGCGCGACGAAGGCTTGGTCACGTCCAACGAGCCGTTCAAGAACCTGCTGACCCAGGGCATGGTGGTCGCCGAGACCTACTACCGCACTGCCAGCAACGGCGGCAAGGAGTGGTTCAACCCGGCCGACGTGGAGGTCGAGCGTGACGCCAAGGCCAAGATCATCGGCGCCCGCCTGAAGACCGACGGCCAGCCGGTGGAAATCGGCGGCACCGAGAAGATGTCCAAGTCCAAGAACAACGGCGTGGACCCACAGGCCATGATCGACGCCTACGGCGCCGACACCTGCCGTCTGTTCATGATGTTCGCCTCGCCACCCGACATGAGCCTGGAGTGGTCCGACTCCGGCGTCGAGGGTGCCAGCCGCTTCCTGCGCCGAGTCTGGCGCCTGGCCCAGGCCCACGTGAGCCAGGGCCTGCCGGGCAAGCTGGACGTCGCCGCGCTGGACGATGCGCAGAAGACCATCCGCCGCGCCATCCACGCCGCCATCAAGCAGGCCAGTATCGACGTGGGCCAGTTCCACAAGTTCAACACCGCCATCGCCCAGGTGATGACCGTGATGAACGTGCTGGAAAAAGCCCCACAAGCCACCGAGCAGGACCGTGCCCTGCTGCAGGAAGGCCTGGAGGCCGTGACCCTGCTGCTGGCCCCGATCACGCCGCACATCAGCCATGAACTGTGGAAGCACCTGGGTCACGCCCAGGCCGTGATCGATGCCACTTGGCCGAGCGTCGACGAAAGCGCCCTGGTGCAAGACAGCATCACCCTGGTGGTCCAGGTCAACGGCAAGCTGCGTGGCCAAGTCGAAATGCCCGCCAGCGCCAGCCGTGAAGAGATCGAAGCCGCCGCCCGCAGCAACGAGAATGTCCTGCGCTTCATCGATGGTCTGACCATCCGCAAGGTCATCGTGGTACCGGGCAAGCTGGTCAACATCGTCGCCAACTGATGGCAACGCCCGCCCGCGCAAATCGCGGGCGGGCGGAATCGGCCCACAAGGGAGCTACAACATGATCAAACGCAATCTGCTGGTAATAGGCCTGGCCGTCGTGCTCAGTGCCTGCGGTTTCCAGCTGCGCGGCACCGGCACCACCGAGCTGAGCATCAAGGAAATGGACCTGCGCGCGCGCAACGCCTATGGCGAGACCGTGACCGAGCTGCGCGAAACCCTTCAGCGCAACGGCGTGAATGTCCATACCGGCGCCCCCTACCGCCTGGTACTGACCGACGAGCAGCAAACCCAGCGCGCCGCCACCTACAGCGGCGGTAACCGGTCGGTCGAATACGAACTCACCACCGTGCTCAACTACAGCATGCTGGGCCTGAACGACGTCCCGCTGCTGAGCGACAAGGTCGAAGTGCGCAAGATTTACGTGCATGACGGCGACAACATCACCGGTTCCGACCAGGAAGCCACCCAGGCACGCGAGGAAATGCGCCGCGACCTGATCCAGGCCATGCTCGTTCGCCTGCAGATGCTGACCCCGGCCCACCTGGACGACCTGCAGCGCGAAGCGGAAGATCGCGCCAAGGCCGAAGCCCAGGCCCAGGAGGCAGCCCGCCGTCAGCAGGACGAAACGCCGCAGCAATCCCCCATGGAAGTACCGGCCAACTGACCGAGGCCGAACGGGGCACCCTCGGGTGCCCCCGTATCCACCATGAAGCTCTCTCCCGCCCAACTCAACAAACACCTGCAAGGTGCCCTGGCCCCGGTCTACGTGGTCAGCGGCGACGATCCACTGCTGTGCCAGGAAGCCGCCGATGCCATCCGCACCGCGGCTCACCAGCAGGGCTTCGACGAACGCCAGGTGTTCAGTGCCGACGCCAACTTCGACTGGGGCACCCTGCTCCAGGCCGGCGCCAGCCTCTCATTGTTCGCCCAGCGACGTCTGCTGGAGCTGCGCCTGCCCTCGGGCAAGCCTGGCGACAAGGGCGCCGCCGCGTTGATGGAGTACTGCGCCAACCCCGCCGAGGACACCTTGCTGCTGGTCAGCCTGCCCAAGCTCGATGCCAGCGCGCAGAAGACCAAATGGGGCAAAGCGCTGATCGAAGGCCAGCACTGCCAGTTCATCCAGATCTGGCCGGTCGACGCCCAGCAACTGCCACAGTGGATCAACCAGCGGCTGTCCCAGGCCGGGCTGTCCGCTCAACGTGATGCAGTCGACCTGATCGCCGCGCGAGTCGAAGGTAACCTGCTGGCCGCTGCCCAGGAGATCGAAAAACTCAAATTGTTGGCCGAAGGCAACCAAATCACGGTAGAGACCGTGCAGGCTGCCGTCGCCGACAGCGCACGCTTCGACGTGTTCGGGCTGGTCGATGCCATCCTCAATGGCGAAGCGGCCCACACCCTGCGCATGCTGGAAGGTTTGCGCGGCGAAGGGGTCGAGCCGCCGGTCATCCTCTGGGCCCTGGCCCGCGAGTTGCGCCTGCTGGCAGGGCTTGCCCAGCAGTTCAGCCAAGGCGTGCCGCTGGACAAGGCCTTCAGCCAGGCGCGGCCGCCTGTGTGGGACAAACGCCGCCCCCTGGTCAGCAAGGCCCTGCAACGACTGTCCGCCCAACGCTGGGCGCAGTTGCTGCAGGACGCCCAGCGCATCGATGCACAGATCAAGGGCCAGGCCGAAGGCTCGCCCTGGACAGGCCTCGCGCGGCTATCTCTGCTGATGGCCGGGCAGCGTCTGGCGCTGCCTGCCGAGTAGGTTTGCCCGCACAATCCCTGTAGGAACCTGCAATGGGCTGCACGGCAGCCCCGACCACCAGAGCTGCAAGCCAGCCCATCTGCCCATACACACAATCAATTGGCCCCTGCCCCGCCCGGGTCTTACAGTGCGCCCCGACATCCACCCAACCAGGGTATCCGCCATGAGCAAGAAGCCGAAAAAGCACGGCCCGAACAAGGCCAAGTCCATCATCGCCCAGCCACTGTTCCGATGCCGCCAGGAACGACCGAACAAGGGCAAAGGCAGCTACCGCCGCGAAGCCTTCCAATCGAGAGATTGGGAGGCTTCTTGCTTTTTGGCCGCATGAAGGCAGGAACCCCCGAGTCATGATATGGTCGGCACCTGAACCGCAATTCTGGATCTGTGCATGCCCTTTCGTCTGTCCCTGCGTTGGCCCTCTCGCCAGCTGATCGCAGCCTCCAGCTTTATCCTGCTCGTCGCCTGCGCGGAAAAACCCACCGCCGCCGACGCCTTGCCGCTAGCCCCCGCGCAGCCTGCGCCGAACGTGACTCTGCCGGGCACCGCGCCCGACACCAGCAACGAAATCCAGCCCCTGCAGACCTTCGCCCAATGGCAGGCAGGCTTCCGCCAGCAGGCGTTGCAGGCCGGCATCAGCGCCAGCACCTTCGATCGCGCCTTCCTCGGCGTCACGCCCGACATGGACGTGATCAAGGCCGACCGCAGCCAGCCCGAATTCGCCCGCCCGGTCTGGGAATACCTCGACGGAGCCCTGTCACCGCTGCGCGTGCGCAATGGCAAGAAGCTGCTCGAACAACATGCCGAGCTGTTGTCGCGCATCGAGCAGCGCTATGGCGTAGACCGCCAGGTGCTGGTATCGGTCTGGGGCATGGAAAGCAACTTCGGTCAGTTCCAGGGCAACAAATCGGTGATCCGCTCCCTGGCGACCCTGGCCTACGAAGGCCGTCGCCCGACCTTCGCCCAGGACCAATTGATCGCCGCCCTGCAGATCCTGCAGAACGGCGACATCCAGCCCGACGCCATGCGCGGCTCCTGGGCCGGGGCCATGGGCCAGACCCAGTTCATCCCCACCACCTACAACACCCACGCAGTCGACTTCGACGGCGATGGTCGCCGCGACATCTGGAACAGCACCGCTGACGCCCTGGCCTCCACGGCCCACTATCTGCAAAGCTCGGGGTGGAAACGCGGCCAAACGTGGGGCTTCGAAGTGCAGGTCCCCGCAGGCTTCGACTACTGGCTGGCCGACGGCGCGCAGCGAAAGAGCGTCAGCGAATGGCTGCAACTGGGCGTGAAGCTGCCCGCCGGCACCCAACTGCCCTCAGGCAGCAATCAGCTGTCCGCCGCCCTGCTGTTGCCGGCGGGGGCGCGTGGCCCGGCGTTCCTGGTGCTGGACAACTTCCGGGCGATCCTGAAGTACAACAATTCCTCGTCCTACGCCCTGGCGGTGAGCCTGCTGGGTGATCGCTTCTATGGCTGGGGCTTCATCGCCGGCAGCTGGCCCAAGGATGACCTGCCGCTGAGCCGCAGCGAGCGCATCGAGCTGCAGGATCTGCTCAACGCCAGTGGCCACGAGGCTGGCAATGCCGATGGCATCATCGGCGCCAATACCCGCAAGGCCATCCGCAATGCCCAGCAGGCGCTAGGTTGGCCGGCCGACGGGTATCCAACCCATAAGCTGCTCGACAGTCTGCGTCGGCCCTGAACGGGTAGCAGGCACCGCCCTGTGGAGTCGGGTTTGCCCGCGAATCGGTAGGTGGATGTACTACCGCGTTCGCGGGGAAACCCGCTCCCACAGGCTTCAGGCAAGCCTCAAGGCCAGCGCGAACAGACCTTATCGCTCAAATAACGACTGCTCCAATGACAGCTGCATCGCCTGACTGTCCAACCTCACCCTGGCCCCCAGCGGCAGACACAGGTTGGGGTCACAATGCCCACTGCGCCAGCCTGCCAACACCGGGATACCCAACGGCCCGAAAATATCCGTCAGCAGCGGCGTCATCGCTGGCACGGTGATTCCGGCAAAATCGCCCACCAGCACACCGCGAATCCTCTCCAGCTTGCCGGCCAGACGTAATTGGGTCAGCAGCCGATCAACGCGGTAGAGCGGCTCGTTGACGTCCTCGATGAACAGGATGCAGCCCTGGCTGTCGATCTCGCCCACCGTCCCCAAGGTCGCACACAGCACCGACAGATTGCCACCCAGCAAACGCCCGCTGGCCACACCAGGGCTCACGCAGGTCAATGGGTAGGCGTCGGGATGGACCAGTACACTCCCTTGGCTGACCTTGCCGCCCAGTTGATCGAACAACGAACTGACGGTCGGCTCCTGCTTCGCGCCGAGCAGATCGGCATTGAGCATGCCGCCATGGAAGGTAATGAGCCCAGCGTGGCGCTGGAGCGCCGTGTGCAGGGCTGTGATGTCGCTGTAGCCGATCAGGGGTTTGGGGTGCTGGCGAATCAGGTCGAAATCGAGTCGATCCAGCAGGCGCATGCTGCCGTAACCGCCGCGCATGCACAGGATGGCGTCGATTTCAGGGTCGGCGAACGCCGCATGCAGGTCATCCAGACGCTGCTGGTCTGGGCCGGCGAGGTAGCCTTCAGCCTGATTGACGCCCGGGAACAAGCGGCACTGGTAGCCGCGACTGGCGAACCACTGGCTTGCCTTGCGCGCATCCAACCTGGCCGGGCCTGCCGGGGCGATGATGGCAAGACAAGCATTGCGGGGCAGCGCTGCGGGCAGATATGCATCCGGGGTTTCAACGCAATTCATCGAGCAGTTCCTTGCAGGTAAGGGCCAGGCCCCAGAAACAAAAATGCCGATGCCGCCTCCCGGCGTGCATCGGCATCGATCACTCAGCCAGGCTCAGAGCTTGATCTTGGCTTCGTGGGCCTGCTGGTCGGCGTGGTACGACGAACGTACCAGCGGGCCGGAGGCGACGTTCTTGAAGCCCATCTTGTAACCTTCCTCGGCGAACCAGGCGAAGGTATCCGGATGCACGAAACGTTGCACCGGCAGGTGGCTGCGCGATGGCTGCAGGTACTGGCCAAGGGTCAGCATGTCGATGTCATGCTCGCGCATGCGATGCATCACTTCGATGACTTCTTCGTCGGTCTCGCCGAGGCCGAGCATCAGCCCCGACTTGGTCGGTACATGCGGGACCATCTGCTTGAACTTCTGCAGCAGGTCCAGCGACCAATCGTAGTCCGAACCCGGACGCGCGGCCTTGTACAGACGCGGTACGGTCTCAAGGTTGTGGTTGAACACATCCGGCGGCTCCTGGGCGGTGATTTCCAGGGCAACGTCCATGCGACCCCGGTAGTCCGGCACCAGGGTCTCCAGCTGAATACCAGGGGACAGAGCGCGAATCTCGCGGATGCAGTCGGCGAAGTGCTGGGCACCGCCGTCACGCAGGTCGTCGCGGTCCACCGAGGTGATGACCACGTACTTCAGGCGCAGGTCGGCGATGGCCACTGCCAGGTTCTTCGGCTCGTCGAGGTCCAATGGCTTCGGCCGACCGTGACCGACGTCACAGAATGGGCAGCGACGGGTGCAGATGTCACCCATGATCATGAAGGTCGCGGTGCCACCGGAGAAGCACTCGCCCAGGTTCGGGCAGGAAGCTTCTTCACACACACTGTGCAGCTTGTGCTTGCGCAGCAGTTGCTTGATCCGATCGACTTCCGGGGAAACTGGGATGCGCACGCGAATCCAGTCTGGCTTCTTCGGCAGTTCTTCGGTGGGGATGATCTTGACCGGGATACGCGCGACCTTCTCAGCACCGCGCAGCTTCACGCCTGCTTCGACTTTCTTTGGCGCGGGACGCGCGGCGGCGTCCTGGGTGGGTACCGGGTTCGGCACGGCTTCTTGCACAGTTGTTGTCATATTCAGTCGATTCCGCCCGTGAGGGTCGTCTGCTCAGCGTAGTCGAGGTGCTTGACCAGCTGTCCGCGCAGCCTTGTCCTGACCTCGGAGAGTTCGATCGGACCTGCCAGGTCACGCAGCTGGGTCATGGCCAGCCCCGCATACCCACAGGGGTTGATTCGGCGGAATGGCGCAAGGTCCATGTCCACGTTCAGGGCAAGGCCGTGGAAAGAACGGCCATTGCGGATTCGAAGGCCGAGGGAGGCTATCTTCGCCCCGTCGACATACACGCCAGGCGCATCGGGTTTGGCCACCGCCTGGACGTCATAGCTGTCCAACAAGTCGATCAGGCTGTGCTCGATCCGACTGACCAGCTCGCGCACCCCAAACCCCAGGCGACGCACATCCAGCAACAGGTAGGCCACCAGCTGGCCGGGGCCATGGTAGGTCACCTGGCCGCCACGGTCGGTCTGCACCACCGGGATGTCGCCGGGGACCAACAGGTGCTCGGCCTTGCCGGCCTGCCCCTGGGTAAAGACCGAGGGGTGCTCGACCAGCCAGATTTCATCCTGGCTGTCCGGGCCGCGTTGCTCGGTAAAGCGCCGCATGGCCTCCAGCACCGGTTCATAGGGCTGCAGGCCAAGATCGCGAAAACCGAGGCAGGAAGGCATCAGAGCACCATTTTCACGATGCCGGTCGCGCGCAGGGCGCTGTTGATATCGTGCAGTTGGTTCTCGCTTTCGGCAACGATGTGCAACTGCACCGTGGTGTACTTGCCTTCCTTGCTTTGGCGTTCGGCCAGGGTGGACAGATCGACCTTGGCATATTTGCTCAGGATCTCGATCACGGTGTCCTTGAAACCGACCACGGTATCGCCGATTACCTTGATTGGGTAATCGTCGCAGGGGAATTCGATCTTGTGCGACTTGACGTCAGGTTCGCTCATGGCGGAAACGGCCTCGTAAGCCGTGGCAACAACAACGCCCCCGCAGGATCCGCGGGGGCGTGCAGGTCACGTATCAGTTGAACAACCCGTAGAAGAACAGACGGATGCTATCCCACATACGGCGGAAGAAACCACCTTCCTCGACGCCGTCGAGGGCGATGAGGTCAGCGCTGTGAACCACTTTTTCGTCCAGTTTGACTTCAACTTTACCGATCACGTCACCTTTGGCGATCGGGGCGGTCAGTTGCGGGTTCATGGTCATCGAAGCCTGCAGGCGCTTCAATTGGCCTTTAGGCATAGTCAGGGTCAGGTCGTTGGCCAGACCGGCCTTCACTTGGCTGGTGGCGCCTTTCCAGACCGGAGACTGGGTCAGCTCGGTGCCCTTCTGGTAGAAGGTCTGGGTTTCGAAGAAGCGGAAGCCATAGGTCAGCAGCTTCTGGGTCTCGGCGGCGCGGGACTGCTCGCTGTTGGTGCCGAACACCACGGCGATCAGGCGCTGGCCGTCGCGAACGGCCGAAGCCACCATGCAATAGCCGGCTTCGTCGGTGTGGCCGGTCTTCAAGCCATCGACGGTCTTGTCACGCCACAGCAGCAGGTTGCGGTTGGGCTGCTTGATGTTGTTCCAGTAGAACTCTTTCTGCGAGTAAATCGCATAGTGGGCCGGATCTTCGTCGATGATCGCGCGCGCCAGCAGGGCCATGTCGTGGGCCGAGGAGTAGTGCTCCGGGTTCGGCAGGCCGGTGGGGTTCATGAAGTGGCTGTTGCTCATGCCCAGGTCGGCGGCGGCCTTGTTCATCATGTCGGCGAAGGCGTCTTCACTGCCGGCGATGTGCTCGGCCAGGGCGACAGAGGCGTCGTTGCCCGACTGGATGATGATGCCGTGCAGCAGGTCGCTGACGCTGACCTGGCTGCCAACCTTGATGAACATGCGCGAACCACCGGTGCGCCAGGCGTTCTCGCTGACGGTGACCGGGTCGTTCTCGCCGATCTGGCCACGACGGATATCCAGGGTGGCGATGTAAGCGGTCATCAGCTTGGTCAGGCTGGCCGGCGGCAGGCGCTCGTCACCGTTGTTCTCGACCAGCACGTTGCCGCTGGACGCATCCATGAGTACATAGGACTTGGCGGCCAGTTGTGGTGGCGCTGGCATCATCTGCTCTGCTGCGAAGGCAGCAGGCATGATCATCAGCAGAACGGGCAGGCAAAGTCGTTTGGCAAGGTTGGTGATGTTCATCCGTCTCTCTAAAATCGCTAAAGGTCTGATGTTCCCTGGGACACATCGTGTGCCCAGCGCCAGTCAGGCTAGTTTTGCGGCCATGGGCCAGGCCCGCAAAATGCGGCTTTGTGTCGCGGCGGGCAAAAGCCGACATTGTACATGGGAGCGCCCGGCAATTCATGACAAAACCGACAGCTTGAGTGGCAAGCTTCAAGCCACAAGGAAAAGCCAGCCCCGAGGCTGGCCCCTTCCACCTTGCACCTTTCAGCTCATGGCTTGTCGCTCAGATAAATCAGTCGGCAGTGACCAGCTTGGCCTGCCCCAGGTTGGCCAGGCGAATGCTGTCCTGGGCCTGTTGGATCTCGCCCTGGCTGTTGATCGGCCCCAGACGCACACGGTGCAGGGTCTGCTGGTTACGCACGATGGAGCTGATGAACACCGGCGCGCTGACCATGGTGCTCAGCTTGGCGCGCAACAGCTCGGCGGCATCCGGGTTGGCGAAGGCGCCCACCTGCAGGAAGCTGCCACCATTGCCGGCAGGCACATTGTTGCCGCCCACCTGCACTGGCACCACCGGCGCTGCGTGTTGCTGCGGCGGCGGGGTCCATTGCTCGACACGGCCGGTGCTGGCAGGAATCGCCTGGGTCTGGGCGACCTGTGGCTCCTTGAGCACCATTGGCGGTTGCTGGCCACGCTGGGCCCACCACTGCTGCGGGTCGATGCCTTCGACACGCACATGCGCCGTGCCGATCTCGGCGTAGCCGAGCTTCTTCGCCGCAGCGTAGGAAAGGTCGATGATGCGGTCGGAATAGAACGGGCCACGGTCGTTGACACGCAGGATCACGCTGCGGCCGTTGGCCAGGTTGGTCACCCGTACATATGCGGGCAGCGGCAAGGTCTTGTGCGCCGCGCTCATGCCGTACAGGTCGTAGAGCTCGCCGTTGGCGGTGTTCTGGCCGTGGAACTTGGTGCCGTACCACGACGCCGTACCCTCGGCGCGGTAGTTGCGTGAGTCCTGCATCGGGTAGTAGGTCTTGCCCAACACCGTGTAGGGGTTGGCCTTGTAGGCGCCGGTGTGCACGGTCGGGGTGGCGTCGGGAATCTTGTTCACGTCCACGTCCCACCAAGGCGCACCGTCCTTGTGGGCACGGTTGATATCAAGACCTGGCTGGGCGCGCACGACATTGCCGCCCTGCGGGGTCGGGCGGCTGGAAGAGCAGCTGACCAGCAGCATGCCGACCGTCAGGCAGGTCAGCAGTTTGAAGGTGTTGGCAGAGAGATTTGCGCGCATTACTTGACGCCCCGTGCTTGAACCAGCTGTTCCGAAAGCTGATGCACCGCCATGGCGTACATCACGCTGCGGTTGTAACGCGTGATCGCGTAGAAGTTCTTAAGGCCCATCCAGTATTCGGGGCCGTTGTCGCCCTCCAGACGGAAGGCGGTAACCGACAGATCATCGCGCAGCGCATCATGACTCGACCAACCCAGCGCTCGCAACTCCCCGACGGTCTTGACCGGCTCGATACCGGTGGTCAGGCCTTCGTCGGCGCGCTCGCCGAGCACCAGCGCGCGGCTGACCACCGGCTCGCCGGCCACCCAGCCGTGGCGCTTGAAGTAACTGGCGACGCTGCCGATGGCATCGGTGGGGTTGTTCCAGATATTGATATGGCCGTCGCCGTCGAAATCCACGGCATAGCTGCGGAAGCTGCTGGGCATGAACTGCGGCAGGCCCATGGCCCCGGCGTAGGAGCCTTTGAGGGTCAGCGGGTCGAGCTGTTCTTCGCGGGCCAGCAGGAGGAACTCTCGCAGTTCCTTGCGGAAGAATTCCGACCGAGGCGGATAGTCGAAGCCCAGGGTCGACAACGCATCGATCACCCGGTAGCTGCCGGTATTGCGCCCGAAAAAGGTTTCGACGCCAATAATCGCGACGATCACCTGGGCCGGTACGCCGTACTCCTGCTCGGCACGGGCCAGCGCCTCTTCGTGCTGGCGCCAGAAGTCCACACCACGCGCGATGCGCGCGTCGGTGATGAACATCGGGCGGTATTCCTTCCACGGCTTGACCCGCTCGGCCGGCCGCGAGATCGCATCGAGAATCGACTGCTTGCGCTGTACCTCACGGAACACGCCCATCAATTGCTCGCCGGCGAAGCCGTAGTCGCGGGTCATTTCGCCGACGAACTCGGCCACCTGGGGCGAGCCATCATAGTCGCCGGCATTGGCCTGCTGGACTGCGCCGAACAAACCCATCGCGCCAATCCACGGCGCACAACGGGCAGCCCAGCCACGCACTACTTGCATGAAATTCTTCACCTTATTCAAACCTGTGCAATCCATTTGCGGTGCGTATGGATCGACATCAAAACGCCAAACGCTGACAGCAGCGTCACCAACGAAGTTCCGCCATAGCTAATGAAGGGCAGCGGCACGCCAACCACGGGCAGAAGGCCACTGACCATACCGATATTGACGAATACATATACAAAGAACGTCATGGTCAAGCTGCCAGCGAGCAACTTACCGAACAACGTCTGGGCCTGGGCGGTGATCACCAGCCCTCGGCCAATCAGTAACAGATAGATCAGTAGCAACAGACAGATGCCGACCAGGCCGAACTCCTCGCCAAGCACCGCGATGATGAAGTCGGTGTGGCTTTCCGGGAGGAAGTCCAGGTGCGACTGGGTGCCCAGCAGCCAGCCTTTGCCGAACACACCGCCCGAGCCGATCGCCGCCTTGGATTGGATGATGTTCCAGCCCGTGCCCAGCGGGTCGCTCTCGGGGTCGAGGAAGGTCAGCACCCGTTGCTTCTGGTAGTCGTGCATGACGAAGAACCACATCGCCACCGCCACCGGTACTGCCGCGGCGACCACACTGATGATCCAGCGCCAGCGCAGCCCTCCCATGAACAGCACGAAGGCGCCCGAGGCCAGGATCAGCAGCGCCGTCCCCAGGTCCGGCTGGCGCACGATGAGAATGAACGGCACGCCGATCAGTACCAGACTGATCGCCACATGCTTGAGGTGCGGCGGCAAGGTGCGCTTGGACAGGTACCAGGCGATGGTCGCCGGCATGATGATCTTCATGAACTCCGAAGGCTGGAAGCGGATGACCCCCGGGATGTTGATCCAGCGTGTGGCCCCCATGGCGTTGTGGCCCATGACGTCCACCACCACCAGCAGCAGCACCCCGACCACATAGGCCAGGGGCACCCAGCGCGCCATGAAACGCGGCTCGAGCTGGGCGATGACGAACATCGACACCAGGCCGATGCCGAACGACGTCGCCTGCTTGAGCAGCAGGTCCCAGTTCTTGCCACTGGCCGAATAGAGGACGAACAGGCTGCCGGCCGCCAGGGTCAGCAGGATCACCAACAAAGGGCCATCGACATGGATGCGCTGCAGGAAGCTGGCGCGGCGACGCATCACGTCCTCGCTGGAGAGCATGCGATCGAAATTGTTCTTCACTGGGCCGATTCCTGGACAACGGTGGCGGGCGCGAACTCGGGTTTGAGCCGGCCGTTCTCGTCGAGCAGCCAGGCGTCCATCACCTGGCGCACGACAGGCGCTGCGACGCCGGAGCCGGACTCGCCGTTCTCGACCATCACCGAGACCACGATCTTCGGATCTTCGGCGGGGGCGAAGGCGACGAACAAGGCGTGGTCGCGGTGACGCTCCTGGAGTTTGTTGCGGTCATATTTCTCGCCTTGCTTGATCGCCACCACCTGGGCGGTGCCGCTCTTGCCGGCGATGCGGTACTGGGAGCCCAGCGCGGCCTTGCGCGCGGTACCCCGGGCGCCGTGCATCACCTGCTCCATGCCGTGGGTGACCTTGGCCCAATCGGACTTGTCACGTAGCACAATGTCTTCCATCGGGTTCTCGTCCACCGGCGGCTTGCCTTCGATGGTCTTGGCCAGGTGCGGGCGGTTCCACTTGCCTTTGTTGGCGATCAACGCCGTGGCCTGGGCCAGTTGCAGCGGCGTGGCCTGCATGTAGCCTTGGCCGATACCGAGGATCAGGGTCTCGCCAGGGAACCAGGCCTGACGGCGCGTGGCGCGCTTCCATTCGCGCGACGGCATCAGCCCAGGGGATTCCTCGAACATGTCGAGGGACACCTTCTGGCCGATGCCGAACTTGTTCATGTAGCTGGACAGTCGATCGATCCCCATCTTGTGGGCAAGGTCGTAGAAGTAGGTGTCGTTGGAGCGCATGATCGCAGTGTCCAGATCGACCCAGCCGTCACCGGTCCGGTTCCAGTTACGGTACTTGTGGTCGTAGTTGGGCAACTGGTAGTAGCCCGGGTCGAACACGCGACTGCTCGAGGTCACCACACCACTGTCCAGGCCGGCGATGGCCACCGCCGGCTTGATGGTCGAACCCGGCGGATAGAGCCCACGTAGGACACGGTTGAACAGCGGTCGGTCGATCGAATCGCGCAGCTCGGCATAGGCCTTGAAGCTGATGCCGGTGACGAACAGATTGGGGTCGAAGCTCGGCTGGCTGACCATGGCCAACACCTCGCCCGTGCGCGGATCCAAAGCCACCAGCGCCCCCCGCCGCCCGCCCAGGGCCGCCTCGGCGGCCTCCTGCAGCTTGATGTCCAGGCTCAGGACGATGTCCTTGCCTGGCTCCGGATCGGTGCGTTTTAGCACCCGCAGGACCCGACCTCGGGCGTTGGTCTCGACTTCCTCGTAGCCCACCTGGCCGTGCAGTTCGGCCTCATAGAAACGCTCGATGCCGGTCTTGCCGATATGGTGGGTGCCACTGTAGTTGACCGGATCGAGGCTCTTGAGCTCCTTCTCGTTGATCCGCCCCACATACCCCACCGAATGCGCAAAATGAGCACCCTGAGGGTAATGGCGCACCAATTGCGCCGCCACGTCCACGCCCGGCAGGCGGAACTGGTTCACCGCGATGCGGGCGATCTGCTCCTCGTTGAGCTCGAACAGAATCGGCACAGGCTCGAATGGCCTGCGCCCCTGCTTCATGCGCTTTTCGAACAAGGCCCGGTCATCGGGGGTCAGCTCCAGTACCTCGACGATGGTATCCAGCACCTGGTGCCAGTCACCTGAGCGCTCGCGGGTCATGGTCAGGCTGAAACTGGGACGGTTGTCGGCGACGATCACCCCGTTGCGGTCGAAAATCAGCCCGCGGGTCGGCGGGATCGGCTGCACGTGCACCCGGTTGTTTTCCGAAAGCGTGGAGTGGTAGTCGTACTGGATGACCTGCAGGTAGTACAGCCGGGCGATCAGGACGCACACCAGCAGCACGACCGCCACCGCGCCGACCACGACGCGGCTGCGCACCAGGCGGGCGTCTTTCTCATGGTCCTTCAGACGAATCGGCTGCGACATCGGACGGGCTTACAGGCTCATTTGTGGTAAGGGTGCCCGGACAATACGGTCCAGGCGCGATAGATCTGCTCGCCGATCAGTATCCTTACCAACGGGTGCGGCAGGGTCAGTGGCGACAGCGACCAACGCTGTTCGCTGCGTGCGCAGACCTCCGGCGCCAGGCCTTCCGGGCCTCCCACCATGAGATTGACCGTACGCGCATCCAGGCGCCAACGGTCCAGCTCACCCGCCAGTTGCTCGGTACTCCAGGGCTTGCCATGGACCTCGAGGGTGACGATGCGTTCCCCAGGCTGAACCTTGGCCAGCATGGCCTCACCCTCCTGACGAATCAGGCGAGCGACATCGGCATTCTTGCCACGGGTGTTCAGCGGAATCTCCACCAGCTCCAACGACAGCTCCGGGGGCAGGCGCTTGGCATATTCATGCCAGCCTTCCTCGACCCAGCGGGGCATGCGCGAGCCGACTGCGATCAGGCGCAGGCGCACGGCGCGTCCTCAGCTCCGGTCCTTGAGGTTTTCGGAATAGCTGTGGGCGTTTTCCGGGCTGTGGTGCTTGCCGTCGGCGGAGCGGCTTTGCTCGGCACCCAGCCACAGGCGCTCGAGGTCGTAGAACTGACGCGCTGCGGCAGTCATCATGTGCACGATGACGTCATTGAGGTCCAGCAGGACCCAGTCGCTATCACCCTTGCCTTCTTCGCCCAGCGGCTGCACGCCCTGGAGCTTGACGATTTCGCGGACCTTCTCGGCCATCGCGTTGATCTGCCGGTTGGAGGTACCGGTGGCGATGATCATGTAGTCGGTCAGGCTGTGTTTTTCACGCACGTCGATGACCTGGATGTCCTGGGCCTTGACGTCTTCCAAAGCCGATTTGGCCAGGTTGACCAGCTCTTCGCCGGTAATTTTCTGCTTGCTCATAAGAAACTCGTTCAATTCATGAATGAGGCGCCTGGTGGCGCCGTCAGTGCGACGCACGGTAAAGGTCGTGCGCCTCGATATAGGCCAGTACTGCGTCCGGCACCAGGAACCGTACCGACTTGCCGCTGGCCAGCAGCTGTCGGATCTGCGTGGCGGACACCGCGAGCGGTGTCTGCCAGACGAACGAAATGTGCCCCGCCGGGCCGGACATGGCGGTGGGATCGCTCTCCGAGCGCGCAGCCAGCAGGTTGCGCAGCTCGTCAGGGGGTTCGACATCGGCATCCGGGCGTTGCAGCACCAGGATGTGACAGTGTTGCAAAAGCTCTTCCCAGCGATGCCAGCTGGGCAGGCCGCAGAACGCGTCCCAACCCAGCACCAGGAACAGCTGGTCGTCAGCGCCCAGTTCGGCGCGGATCGACTCCAAGGTATCAATGGTGTAAGACGGTTTGTCCCGTGCAAGCTCCCGGGCATCCACGCTCAACCGTTCGACCCCGGCCACGGCGCAGCGCACCATCGCCAGACGGTCCTGCGGCGCCACCTGCGGGGTATCGCGGTGCGGCGGCCGGGCGTTGGGCAACAGGCGCAGCTCATCCAACGCCATGAACTCGGCCACTTCCAGCGCGCTGCGCAGGTGACCGATGTGCACGGGATCGAAGGTGCCGCCGAGAATGCCGATGCGCCGGACTGCCTGGGCCTTGCTCAACTCAGCAGGACTCCTGGCCGCGCAGCTGGCCGTCACCGATCACCACGTACTTCTCACAGGTCAGCCCTTCCAGACCGACCGGGCCGCGGGCGTGCAGCTTGTCGGTGGAGATGCCGATCTCCGCGCCCAGGCCGTACTCGAAACCATCGGCAAAGCAGGTCGGGGTGTTGAGCATCACCGAAGCCGAGTCGACCTCGGCCATGAAGCGCCGGGCCTGGCCCTGGTGCTCGGTGATGATCGAGTCGGTGTGGTGCGAGCCGTAGTGGTTGATGTGCTCGATGGCCGTGTCCAGGCCATCGACGACACGGATCGACAGGATCGCGTCGAGGTACTCGGTGTGCCAGTCATCTTCGCTGGCCGGATTGGCAGCGATGATCGCCCGAGTGCGTTCGCAGCCGCGCAGTTCGACGCCCTTCTCCTGGAAGCGGCGGGCCATTTCCGGCAGGAACGCCTCGGCGACACTGGCATCCACCAGCAACGTCTCCATGGCGCCGCAGATGCCATAGCGGTAAGTCTTGGCGTTGAACGCGACGCGCCAGGCCTTGTCCAGGTCGGCATGCTGGTCGACGTAGACGTGGCAGATGCCGTCCAGGTGCTTGATCACCGGTACCCGGGCGTCACGGCTGATGCGCTCGATCAGGCCACGGCCGCCGCGCGGCACGATGACGTCGACGAACTCAGGCATGCTGATCAGCGCACCCACGGCCGCGCGGTCGGTGGTCTCAACCACCTGGACCACAGCTGCCGGCAAGCCGGCCTCGGCCAGGCCGCGCTGGATGCAGGCGGCGATGGCGCGGTTGGAATGAATGGCTTCGGAGCCGCCACGCAGGATGGTGGCGTTGCCGGACTTCAGGCACAGGCTGGCGGCGTCGATGGTCACGTTCGGGCGCGACTCGTAGATGATCCCGATCACGCCCAGCGGCACGCGCATCTTGCCAACCTGGATGCCCGACGGGCGGTAGCTCATGTCACGGATGGCACCGACCGGATCCGGCAGGCTGGCCACCTGGCGCAGGCCGGTGATCATGCCGTCGATGCGCGCCGGGGTCAGGGCCAGGCGATCCAGCAAGGCTGGCTCCAGGCCATTGGCGCGGCCATTGGCCAGGTCCTGTTCATTGGCTGCGGTCAGCTCGGCACGGGCGGCGTCCAGGGCGTCTGCGGCGGCCTGCAGGGCGCGGTTCTTCTGCGCGGTGCTGGCACGGCCGATCACGCGCGAGGCCTCACGGGCGGCGTGACCCAGGCGGGTCATGTAGTCAAGAACGGACTCAGTCATGGGCTCAGTGTCTTGGCGAAGGGGAAATCGGCTGATTATAACTGGCACGCTCGGGTACGCCCAGCGGCGGGTGGCGGATGGTCGAAAATGAACGACAGTATCTGTAGGAAAGATGTAACCACCCATATCGAATTTCCATCAAGCGGTTCGCGGACACACCCACCCCTACAGAAATCAGCGCACGACTGTGGCAGCTGGTTTACCCGCGAGAAGGACACCGCGCCCCTCGGTTCAGCCTCGATTAAGCCATTAATTGCTATCATCTGCGCCCCTACCACCACGAGCCGACAGCATGCCAGACACCGCCCCCTGCCCGGCCCGCGCCCTGCCGGACAGTTTCTTCGACCGTGACGCCCAGACCTTGGCCCGGGATCTTCTGGGCAAGGTGATCCGTCATCGCCAGGGCAATCTCTGGCTCGCGGCACGCATCATCGAGACCGAGGCCTACTACCTCACCGACAAGGGCAGCCACGCCTCGCTCGGCTACACGGAAAAACGCAAGGCGCTGTTCCTCGATGGTGGGCATATCTACATGTACTACGCCCGCGGCGGCGACTCGCTGAACTTCAGCGCCCACGGCCCGGGCAACGCTGTGTTGATAAAATCCGCCTACCCATGGGTCGATGCCATTTCCGATGCCAACAGCCTGGCGCAGATGCAACTGAACAACCCCGATTCCAGCGGCGCCCTGCGCCCGGCCGAGCGCCTGTGCGCGGGGCAGACGCTGCTGTGTCGAGCCTTGGGGCTGAAGGTGCCGAACTGGGACGCCAAGCGCTTCGACCCTGAGCGCCTATATGTCGAAGACTGCGGCGCCATCATTACGCAAGTGATCCAGACCACCCGCCTGGGCATCCCTCATGGCCGCGACGAACACCTTCCCTACCGCTTCGTCGATGCCGAGTACGCGCGCTTCTGCACACGGAACCCGCTGCGCCGGGGCCAAGTCGAAGGGCGTGATTTTTCCATACTGAAACAAGGAAGCTGACTCCATGGGCCAATGGCTCGACAGCCTGACCGGCTGGCTCAGCGCCAACCCTCAGTGGCTTGGCCTGGCGATTTTCCTGGTGGCCTGCGTGGAATGCCTGGCCATCGCCGGCATCATCGTGCCGGGTACTGTTTTGCTGTTCGCCGTGGCCGTACTGGCCGGCAGCGGCGCCTTCAGCCTCGGCGAGACGTTGCTGCTGGGCTTTCTTGGCGGGCTGCTGGGGGATGCGGTGTCCTACACGCTCGGCAAACGCTTCCATCAGAACATCTGGCGCTTGCCGTTGCTGCGCCATCATCCGGAATGGATAGGCAGCGCCGAGGCCTACTTCCACCGCTATGGCATCGCCAGCCTGCTGGTAGGACGCTTCATTGGCCCGCTGCGGCCGATGCTGCCTATGGTCGCGGGTATGTTCGACATGCCTCTGCCACGCTTCATCGCTGTCAGCCTGCTGGCCGGCGCCGGCTGGTCGGTGGCCTACCTGCTGCCGGGCTGGGCCACCGGGGCGGCCATGCGCCTGCCCTTGCCGGAAGGATTCTGGCTGGATGCAGGCATCATCGCCGGGACGCTGGCGGTGCTGATCGGCCTGAGCCTCAACAGCAGCCTGCGTGATCAGCGCAACGGCACGCGCCTGATCACCGGCCTGAGCGTTGTCGCCCTGACGGGCATATTCCTTGGCTGGCCGTATCTGCAAGAATTCGACCAGGGGATCATGACGCTGGTCCAGGAGCACCGCAGCCAGGCAGTCGATGGCGCCGTGGTGCTGGTCACCCGCTTGGGGGATTTTCGAACCCAGTTGTTCCTGGGCGGCTTGCTTACCGGGCTGCTGCTGCTGGCGCGACAATGGCGTCACGCCCTGTTCGCCGGTGGCGCATTGATGGGCACGGCGATCGCCAACGGCACGCTGAAATGGCTGTTCGCCCGGACACGCCCTGAAGTACTGACCGACCCACTGACCAGCTACAGCATGCCCAGCGGCCACAGTTCGGCGTCGTTTGCGTTCTTCCTGGTGCTGGCGGTGCTGGCCGGACGCGGCCAGCCGCCACGCATGCGCTTGACGTGGGTGATGCTGGGCTGCCTGCCGGCGCTGGCAATTGCCTTGTCGCGAGTGTATCTGGGCGTTCATTGGCCGACCGATATCCTGGCCGGTGCGCTGCTGGCATGTTGCGTGTGTGCGTTGAGCCTGACCCTGGTGCAGCATCGCCAGCCGTTGCGGGCCCTGCCGTTGCGCGTGTGGTGGTTGGTGCTGCCGGCCTGCGTGGCACTGCTGGCGTTCTTCGCCCTGCACGCCCTGCCCCAGGCGCTGTTGCGCTACAAATATTGAGACGCGACCACTTCGGTGTACTCGCAGCCGCATTTACGGGTAAATCCGCTCCTACAGGGCTTGCGCTGTTTTCTGTGGGAGTGGGTTTACCTGCGAATACAAAGGATCGTTGCGTCTACCGCACTGCACGAGCAGTTCAGGCGAACAGCTCGCCCTGGATGCGGTCCAGCAGGTTCTGGATGGCCTCGAGCCGCAACTGCGGTGAGTCGATGGCCAAAAGATCGAGCTTGTCCTCTTCCATGAAGGGCAACAGATAGCCCAGCTGGTTGGCCAGAGACTGGCACCCATCCACGGCCCGCGGCATGTCCAGCGCCGCGACCATCGGGTGTTCACCCAAGGCCTGCAGCAGCGCCAGCAGGTCGTCGTCCCGCTCGGACAACGCGCTGTCCGCCAGCTCCGGCAGCCAATGCACGTCGCCGACCATCAGTTGGTCCTTCTGCACTTCGGTCTGCGCCAGGCGAAAACGTCGCACGCCTTCCACCCGAATGCCCAGCAAGCCATTCTCCTGCTGCACGAAATCGCGGATCAGCGCCTCGCAGCCGACCGAGGCCACCACCGGCGGCGCCTTGCCGACCTGCTCGCCCTCGAGGATGCACACCACACCAAATCCACCGCCCTGTTTCATGCAACGGCTGATCATGTCCAGGTAGCGCGCCTCGAAGATCTGCAGATCGAGCAAGCAGCCGGGAAACAGCACGGTATCGAGGGGAAACAGCGGTAGCGTCATCTTCATTCCTCACGCCAGCAGGCTGACCGCCAATGGCAGGAACACTGCCGTGGCCACACCCATCAGGCTCATCGCCAACGCGGCGAAGGCGCCGCATTCGTCACTTTCCTGCAAGGCTACCGAGGTGCCCACCGCATGGGCGGTGACGCCCAGGGACATGCCGCGCGCCTCGGGGCTGAACACGCCGAAGCGGGTCAGCAACGCCGGGCCGAAGATTGCCCCGATCACCCCGGTGATCAGCACGAACACCGCCGCGAGGGCCGCGACACCGCCAATCTGCTCGGCCACAAGCATGGCAATGGGCGAGGTCACCGACTTGGGCGCCATGGTCATCAGGATCATGTGCTCGGCCCCGAACCACCAGCCCAGCGCCAGGCACGCCACGGTGGCGAACAGGCCCCCGACTACCAGCGTAGTAAATGTCGGCCAGAACAGCTGACGGATCCGTCGCAGGTTCAGGTAGAGCGGCACCGCCAAGGCCACGGTGGCCGGGCCCAGGAGGATGTAGAGAATCTCGGTGCTCTTGCGATACTCGGTGTAATCAATACCACACGTCAGCAGCACGCCGATGACCAGCACCATCGACATCAGCACTGGCTGCAGGAAGATCCAGCGGGTTTTCTCGTAGGCCGCCAACACTACCTGGTAGGCGCCCAGGGTGATGCCGATGCCGAATAGAGGGTGGTGGATGACCGCATCGAGCGCACCTTGCCAGTCGAGCATCATGGCTGCTCCTTGTGCTTGCCTTGCCGATTGATGAGCTTTTGCATCAGCACACCCACGAATACCAGCGTCACCAGGCAGGAAATCACCAACGCACCGGCGATGGCCCAGAAGTCCGCGGCGATGTCCTTGGCATATACCATCACCCCCACCGCCGGTGGCACCAACAGCAACGGCAGGTAACGCAGCAGGCTGCCGGACGCCTCGCTCAGGGGTTTACCCACCTCACCGCGCACCATCAGCGACACCAGCAGCAACAGCAAGCCAATGATCGGCCCCGGCAAGATGGGCACGAACAGATGGTTGATCGCCGTACCCAGCAGCTGAAACAACACCAGCCAGGTCAAACCACGCAACAGCATAAGGATCTCCTCCAGGCAGTGCGGCCATTATAAGCATGCACCCCGCCGCCTTAGTAAGCCGATTTGCGGCGAAAAGATGACAACTTGACTGTAACGGTGCCGTCGTGATGATCTTGCACCGCCGTACCAAAATCGAGCTGCAAGACAACCTGGAGAGTCGCGATGCCCTATGTTCCTGTTAGCGCGTTATCGCAGTATGTCGGCAAGGAACTGGGACGTTCCGAGTGGCTGAAGATCGATCAGCAGCGCATCAACCTGTTCGCCGAAGCCACGGGCGATTTTCAGTTCATCCATGTCGACCCCGACAAGGCCGCCAAGACCCCCTTTGGCAGCACCATCGCCCATGGCTTCCTGACCCTGTCGCTGATTCCCAAGTTGATGGAGGACATTCTCGTCCTGCCCGAGGGTCTGAAAATGGCACTCAACTACGGCCTGGACAGCGTGCGCTTCATCCAGCCGGTAAAGGTCGACAGCCGGGTGCGCCTGAAAGTCGAACTGGCCGACGCCACCGAAAAGAAACCCGGACAGTGGCTGCTCAAGATCACCGCCACGCTGGAAATCGAAGGCGAGGAAAAACCGGCCTACATCGCTGAGCCATTGTCGCTCTGTTTCATCTGACGCCGAGCCGTCTGCCAACCCTCTCGGGTGAAGCGCTCCCACAGGTGCACCGTTTCTATCAAGAGCACCGCATAACCTTTGGGAGCGGGTTTACCCGCGAAGGGCCCGGTGTGCGGCGCCCAGTACCTCAGCTGACGCATTCTGCGGCATACTCGATGCATCGTTTGCCCGGAATCCGCCATGCGTGCACTGCTGCCCTTCACCTTGATCCTGCTGCTCGCCGCCTGTGGCGAAGGCGAGCCCTTGTCGCCACCGGACGCCCGCCTCCCCGACGGAGGCCGCTACCGGGGCCAGGTGGTCGACGGCCTGCTGCAGGGCGAGGGGCGCATCGACTACCCCAATGGCAGCTGGTACGCCGGCACCTTCCTGAACGGCCAGTGGCATGGCCAGGGCGAGTGGCATGGCAGCAATGGCGAGGTCTACCGGGGCCAGTTCGCGGAAGGCCTGTTCCACGGCCTGGGCGATCTGACCACGCCGGGCAGTCACTATGCAGGGACCTTCAAACATGGCCGGCGCGACGGCGAAGGTACCCTGAAGCAAAACGACCAAACCTACCGCGGCCAGTTCACCAATGACCAATACGACGGCGCCGGGGAACTGGAGCTGGCCGACGGCAGCCGCTACCAGGGCTTGTTCGCCAAAGGCAAACCTAACGGTGCGGGAGTGCGCAGCGATGCCAGCGGTAACCAGTTCAGTGGCCATTTCGTCGACGGCCTGCTTCAGGGCGCCGGCACCTACGACAGCGTCGAGGGCGAGCAGTACATCGGCGAATTCAAGGACAACCGCCTCGAAGGTCGCGGCCGCTACGAAAACGCCGAGGGTGACGTATGGATCGGCGACTTCAAGGACGGCACCCTCGAGGGCCAGGGCGAGATGCTGGGCAGCGATGGCAGCCACTACAAAGGCGGCTTTCGTGACTGGCAGTTCAGCGGCAAGGGTCACCTGCAGCTGGCCGACGGCAGCCAGTATGTCGGCAGCTTCGACAACGACGTCTATCAAGGTCACGGCCGGCTGATCCAGGCCAACGGCGACATCCAAGGCGGCTATTGGGTCAAGGGCATACGGGTACGCGACGAGAAGAACAACCTGCTCCCCGACCCGCTGGACCTGGCACTGCTCAACCAGGGTCGCCTGCTCGAACAGGCGCTGGCCGGCGTACCGCCGTCCCCATCACCCATCCAGCTGTACAGCCTGGTTGTGGCAGGCGACGGCCAGCAGAGCGTGTTCCTGCGTGAAGCCGACTACGTCAGCAATATGCTCAAGATCCGCTTCGGCGCCCTCGGCCAAGTCACCCTGGTCAATCACCGTGACCACATGGCCGACCGCCCCATGGCCACCCGCGAGAACCTTACCCGCGCCGCGCGCACCCTGGCCGAGCGCAGCGGTCCTGAAGACCTGATCTTCATCTACCTCACCAGCCATGGCAGCCACGACCATCAACTGATACTCGACCAGCCCCGCCTGCAACTGGCCGACCTGTCCGCCGACGAGCTGGCCAGCGCCTTGGCCCCGCTCAAACACCGCGACAAGGTCATTGTCATCTCGGCCTGTTATTCCGGTGGCTACATCGCACCGCTCAAGGACGACCGCACCCTGATCATGACCGCCGCGCGCCCCGACCGGGTGTCTTTCGGCTGCTCGGAAGAAGCCGACTTCACCTACTTTGGCGACGCTTTGTTCGCCGAGGCGCTGAATCAGACCGACGACCTGAAACAGGCCTTCGAACTGGCGCGTGCCAGTGTTGCCGAACGAGAAAGAAGGGAAGGTTTCGAAGCCTCCGAGCCGCAGCTCTGGGCACCGCCTGCAGTGCTCGCACACTGGCAGAGCCTGCGCCGGCAACAGGCCGAGGAAGCCTTGCGCAATGAAGCCCAACCAGCGACGGGGGTCCGGGCAAAAACGCCTGAGGCCCACTAAGCTGAGTAGTAACGAAGGGAGAGACATCATGTACTTGACGCCTCAGCATGTCCTGCTTGCCGGAGCCACTGGTCTTACAGGTGAACACCTGCTCGACCGCCTGCTCAACGAGCCCACCATCAGCCGGGTACTGGCACCGACCCGCCGCCCGCTGGCCGAACACCCACACCTGGAAAACCCCGTAGGTGACCCGGCCGTGTTTCTCCCGCAACTGGCCGGTCGCGTCGATATCGCCTTCTGCTGCCTGGGCACCACGCTCAAGCAGGCAGGCTCGGAAAACGCGTTCCGCGCCGTGGACCTGGACATGGTGGTGGCCTTCAGCAAACGCGCCCGGGAAATGGGCGCCCGCCACCTGCTGGTCGTCAGCGCCCTGGGCGCCGACCCCAAATCGTCGATTTTCTACAACCGGGTCAAGGGCGAGATGGAAGAAGCGCTCAAGGCCCAGGACTGGCCACAACTGACCATCGTACGGCCCTCGCTGCTGCTAGGTGAGCGTGTGGAACCCCGGGTAAGCGAACGCCTCGCGGCCCCCTTCGCGCGCCTGATTCCAGGCAAGTACCGGGGCATCGAAGCCTGCACCCTGGCCCGGGCGCTCTGGCGTCTGGCCTTGGAAGAAGAGGACGGCATCCGGATCGTCGAGTCCGACGAGTTGCGCAAGCTGGGCAAGAAATAACGCTGACCTGTTATCGCCTATTCGCGGGTAAACCCGCTCCCACAAGGGCTGCGCTGGAATCAACACAGTGCGGTACCTGTGGGAGCGGGTTTACCCGCGAAAGGGCGTTACAGTCCGCCCGTGGCGTTGAACCCCACCCCTGCCGCTGTCAGCAACGACAGCGGCAATAACAATGTGTCCAGCAGCGCGCTGCCCGGCAGGTCCAGCGCCGGATAAGCCGGTGCCTGGGCACCAAACCGGTCCTCAGGGCAGCAGCCGCCGTTCATCGCATACAGGTCCAGCCGCGTCCCGGCGTACACCAAAGGCGCGCCGGGCTTGTTGGCATCCAGGGTGCGCACGGTCGCGCAGCCACCGAGCAGGACCAACAGCAACACCCCCACCAGCAATCGGCTCAATCGTCGGCCCCGAAATGATGCTCGCCCCAGCGCGGCAGCATGTCCTGGGGAATGTTCAGCAGATTGAGGATGCGCGCAACGACAAAGTCGACCAGGTCATCGATGGTCTGCGGCTGGTGATAAAAGCCCGGTGCTGCCGGCAAGATCACCGCGCCCATCTGCGACAGCTTGAGCATGTTCTCCAGGTGGATGGTCGAAAACGGCGCCTCACGCGGCACCAGGATCAACTGGCGTCGCTCCTTGAGCGTCACGTCCGCGGCACGCTCGATCAGGTTGTTGCAGGCACCGGTAGCGATAGCCGACAAGGTTCCGGTGGAGCATGGCACCACGACCATCGCCGCAGGCGCGCCGGAGCCGGAGGCCACCGGCGCCATCCAGTCTTCCTTGCCGTACACGCGGATTTGCCCGTCGGCAGCGCCTGTGTATTCGGTAAGGAAGGTCTGCATCGCCTGAGGCTTGGCCGGCAACACCACGTCGGTCTCGGTGGACATCACCAGTTGCGCGGCCTTGGAGATGAGAAAGTGTACCTCCCGGTCCTCGCGCACCAGGCAATCGAGCAGGCGCAGGCCATATTGCGCCCCGGAGGCGCCAGTCATGGCCAGGGTGATGCGCTCCGGCCCGCTCACTTGAGGGCCTCGGCCAGTTTGCCGTGCAGGCCACCAAAGCCGCCGTTGCTCATGATCACCACGTGCGTGCCAGGACGCGCCTGGCCCTTGACCCGCTCGATGATCGCTTCGAGGCTGTCGGCCACCACCGAGGGTACCTTGCACTGCGCAGCGGTAGCCGCCAGGTCCCAGCCCAGGTTGGGCGGTGCATACCAGATCACCTGGTCGGCGTGCTCGACGCTGTCCGGCAGGCCATCACGGTGGGCGCCCAGCTTCATGGAGTTGGAGCGCGGCTCGATCACCGCGATCACCGGCGCCTCGCCGACGCGCTTGCGCAACCCGTCAAGGGTCGTGGCGATGGCGGTCGGATGATGGGCGAAGTCGTCATAGATGGTCACGCCTTGAACCTCGGCGACCTTCTCCATTCGCCGCTTGACGCTCTTGAAGGCACTCAGGCCTTCGATGGCCATGGCCGGCGCCACACCCACATGGCGCGCCGCCGCCAAGGTCGCCAGCGCGTTGGCCACGTTGTGCTGGCCGGTCAGCGCCCACTCGACAACCCCTTGAGCCACGCCTTCGAACAGCACTTCGAAGTGCGAGCCATCGGCGCTCAGCAGGCGCGCCTGCCATTGACCGCCTTCGCCAGTCGTTTGCACGGGCGTCCAGCAACCCATGCCGATGACACGCTCAAGGGCCTGCTCGGTGGTGGGATGGATGATCAGGCCTTCGCTGGGGATGGTTCGCACCAGATGGTGGAACTGCCGCTCGATGGACGCCAGGTCAGGGAAGATATCCGCATGGTCGAACTCAAGGTTGTTGAGGATCGCCGTACGAGGGTGGTAGTGGACGAACTTCGAGCGCTTGTCGAAGAAGGCGCTGTCGTATTCGTCGGCCTCGACCACGAAGAACGGCGTGCCGCCCAGGCGCGCCGACACCGAGAAGTTCTGCGGCACACCGCCGATCAAAAAGCCCGGGCTCATGCCCGCATGTTCCAGCACCCAGGCCAGCATACTGCTGGTGGTGGTCTTGCCATGGGTCCCGGCCACCGCCAGCACCCAGCGGCCCTGCAGCACGTGGTCGGCCAGCCACTGAGGGCCGGAGACGTAGGGCAGGCCCTTGTTCAGCACATACTCCACGGCCGGGTTGCCCCGGGACATGGCGTTGCCGATCACCACCAGATCAGGCGCCGGCTCCAGCTGGGCCGGGTCATACCCTTGGGTCAACTGGATGCCCTGGGCCTCCAGCTGAGTGCTCATGGGCGGATAGACGTTGGCGTCGGAACCGGTGACCCGATGGCCCAGTTCCTTGGCCAGTACGGCCAGCGAACCCATGAAAGTGCCGCAAATACCGAGAATGTGAATGTGCATGGTCGACCTCGCAAAACTTCGGGGCAGGTTAGCCCAGGGCGAGGGAAATCGCACTCGCTGTTTCGCTCAGCCTGCCCTGGCGATGCCGTGTTTGCGCAGTTTTCGATACAAGGTATTGCGGCTGATGCCCAGATGTTCGGCGACGTGGGTCATGTGCCAGCGCTTTTCCTCCAACACCGCCAGCAGGGCATCCCGTTCGGCCTCCTCGAGTGTCGCGGGGTCTCTGTAAGCCCGGGCGGGCGCCACGATTGCGCCAGACCGGTCAACGGCATTGGCCCCGCTGGCGCAATCGCTGGGCAAGGCCGCGCCCACAGGGTTTGCAGATGTCCTGACGATGGCGGGAAGGTCGGAAAACTCGATGCGGTTGTCTTCACACAGCGCGACCAGCGTGCGCAGCACATTGCGCATCTGCCGAACGTTGCCCGGCCAGGCAAAGTCCAGCAATGCCTGGCGAGCGAGCGGCGCGAGGTCGACGGCATGGCCATTGGCTTCCTGGCGCAACAGGAAGTCCAGCAACTGCGCCTTGTCGCTGCGCTCACGCAACGCTGGCAGCGCCACTTCCAGACCATTGAGCCGGTAATACAGGTCCTCGCGGAAACTGCCCTCCCTCACCCGCACCAGCAGGTCACGGTGAGTGGCACTGATGATGCGCACATCCACCGCCTGGGGTTCACCACCGATCGGCACCACCTGGCGCTCCTCCAGCACCCGCAGCAGGCGGGTCTGCAGGGCCAGCGGCATGTCGCCGATCTCATCGAGCAGCAAGGTGCCACCGTCGGCCTGCAACAACTTGCCACGCATGCCTTCCTTGCGTGCCCCAGTGAAACTGCCGCCGCGATAGCCGAACAGTTCGCTCTCGATCAGGCTTTCCGGGATCGACGCACAGTTGATCGCCACGAACGGCTTGTTGCGGCGCTGGCTGGCCTGATGCACGGCCTGGGCGAACGCCTCCTTGCCGCATCCGGTCTCGCCGCACAGCAGCAGCGGCACATCACGCTCGAACACCCGCACGGCGCGGCGCAGGTCTTGCTCCAGCGCGGGATCGACCACGCAGATACCGGTGGGAATGTCACGCCGGGCCTCGGGCAGGCCTACCGGCACCGACCAGGTGGATGCCCGAGCCTGACCACGCAGACTGGCGAACACCTGCCGACCATCGCGGGTATGCAGCGGCCAGGCCGTAGTGCCCTGGGGTGTGGCGCGGCTGAACAGCTCGTCATGGCCGCAGGCGAAGAACATCCCCACCGGCTTGCCGAGCATGCCACCGCGAATGGTACCCAGCAGGTTCAGCGCGCTCTGGTTGACCGCGCAGATCCGGCCGTCGCCATCGAACGCCACCAGCCCTTCGCTGAACAGCCCGACCGACTCGGCCTGCAGATGGAAACGCAGTAGCCACTGATGTTCGAAATGACGCAGGAAATAACAGCTCTCGATCATTTTCGCCGACAGGTTGACCAGCGCCATGGTGTGGAACTGGCTCTGTCGCGAGACTTCCGGGCGCGCCGAGGAGACATCGAGCACCGCCAGCAATTCGCCATGAGGGTCGAACACCGGGCTCGCTGAGCAGGTCAGCCCGGTGTGACGACCACGAAAGTGCTCGTCTTGATGAATGGTCAGGGCCTGGCGTTCGACCAGGCAGGTGCCGATGCCATTGGTGCCTTCACGCGCCTCGCTCCAGTCGGCGCCCAGCCATAACCCGGCACGCTCGAAGATGCGCCGCTCGGTGGAAGCGGTCACGCAGTTGAGGATCACGCCGCGGGCATCGGTCAACAGCACGGCATGGCCGGCGCCGGAAAGCTGCTGGTGCAGGCTGTTCATCTCGGTGTCGGCGATTTGCAGCACCTGGTGCAGGCGTTCGCGGCTTTCCAGCAACCGGCCATGCTCAAGCACCACAGGCGCCTGGGCCTGGGCCGGATCCAGGTGATAGTCCTCCAGGCAGCGTAGCCAGGAGCGCGCGATCGAAGGGTCGCTGCCGGGTCCGCTGGCCTGGCCGTTGGCAACCGTGAGCACCTGGTGCGCATGGCGGCTGAACGAGTTGCTCTGCATTGTTGTTCTTCTCCGCAGATAGAGCGTTGCGCCAGCATCCTCCACCTGTCAGCGCATTGCAACGACACGCTGACCACTGAGTCATACGCTGTATCGGAGGCGGTACAAAATGTCACAGCAGGCGTGCCACTGTTGCCACAGCCGCGACCGATCAACCCACACAGCACAAGGCAGACCCCTTGATTTACAAGGGGCTCACGGCACTGGCCCGACCTTTGCTCTACGCTTTTCAACTCCGCAACAAACACAATAGCCAGGAGACACACCATGCGTTACGCACATCCGGGTACCGAAGGCGCGAAAATTTCCTTCAAGAGCCGCTACGGCAACTACATCGGCGGTGAGTTCGTTCCTCCGGTCAAGGGTGAATACTTCACCAACACCTCCCCGGTGAACGGCCAGCCGATCGCCGAGTTCCCACGTTCCACCGCCGAAGACATCGACAAAGCCCTGGATGCCGCTCACGCCGCCGCCGATGCCTGGGGCCGCACCTCGGTGCAAGACCGCTCCAATGTGCTGCTCAAGATCGCCGACCGCATCGAGCAGAACCTGGAGATCCTGGCCATCACCGAAACCTGGGACAACGGCAAGCCGATCCGCGAAACCCTCAACGCCGACATCCCGCTGGCAGTCGATCACTTCCGCTACTTCGCCGGCTGCATCCGCGCCCAGGAAGGCGGCGCCGCCGAGATCAACGAAAACACCGTGGCCTACCACATCCACGAGCCGCTGGGCGTGGTCGGGCAGATCATCCCGTGGAACTTCCCGCTGCTGATGGCCGCCTGGAAGCTGGCCCCAGCGCTGGCCGCCGGCAACTGCGTGGTGCTCAAGCCCGCCGAGCAGACCCCACTGGGCATCGCCGTGCTGATGGAACTGATCGGCGACCTGCTGCCCAAGGGCGTGCTCAACGTCGTGCAAGGCTTCGGCCGTGAGGCCGGTGAAGCCCTGGCCACCAGCAAGCGCATCGCCAAGATCGCCTTCACCGGCTCCACCCCGGTGGGCTCGCACATCATGAAATGCGCCGCCGAGAACATCATCCCGTCTACCGTGGAGCTGGGCGGCAAGTCGCCGAACGTCTACTTCGAAGACATCATGCAGGCGGAGCCGGCGTTCATCGACAAGGCCGCCGAAGGCATGGTGCTGGCGTTCTTCAACCAGGGCGAGGTGTGCACCTGCCCATCGCGCGCCCTGGTGCAGGAGTCGATCTACCCGCAGTTCATGGAAGTGGTGATGAAGAAGGTCCTGCAGATCAAGCGCGGCGACCCGCTCGACACCGACACCATGGTCGGCGCCCAGGCGTCCGAGCAGCAGTTCGAGAAGATCCTCTCGTACCTGGACATCGCCCAGAAGGAAGGCGCCGAGCTGCTGACCGGCGGCAAGGTGGAGAAACTCGAAGGCAGCCTGGCCACCGGCTATTACATCCAGCCGACCCTGCTCAAGGGCAACAACCAGATGCGCGTGTTCCAGGAAGAAATCTTCGGCCCGGTGGTCAGCGTCACCACCTTCAAGGACGAAGCCGAAGCCCTGGCGATCGCCAACGACACCGAGTTCGGCCTGGGCGCCGGTGTGTGGACCCGCGACATCAACCGCGCCTACCGCATGGGTCGCGGCATCAAGGCCGGTCGCGTCTGGACCAACTGCTACCACCTGTACCCGGCCCACGCCGCGTTCGGTGGCTACAAGAAGTCCGGCGTCGGCCGTGAAACCCACAAGATGATGCTCGACCACTACCAGCAGACCAAGAACCTGCTGGTGAGCTACGACATCAATCCGCTGGGCTTCTTCTAACTCGCGTCGCCTGCTTTGCCGGCGATCCCGCTCCCACAGACCCTGTGGGAGCGGGATTACCCGCGAAACAGCCGACCTGATCCCATAAACCAGGGCGATGGCGTGCACCCCTCGCTCTGGCTCGCTTCTTGCCAGACCTATCACCAAGGGCCGGAACGCTTCTGGCCACCAAGAAAAACAACAGGTGAACACTATGCCAAGCGATCACTCCGGCAGCGCGCCGGCAAGCTCTTCGGTCGACTTCGAGAAAGTCGACGCGGATTATTTCCAGCACCGACAACTGAAAAAAGGCGCCGCCGGCTGGGTCCTGCTGGTGGGCCTGGGCGTGGCCTATGTCATCTCCGGTGACTACGCCGGCTGGAACTTCGGCTTGGCCCAGGGCGGCTGGGGGGGCATGTTCCTCGCCACCTTGCTGATGGCCACCATGTACCTGTGCATGTGCTTCTCCCTGGCCGAACTGTCCTCGATGATCCCCACTGCCGGCGGCGGCTACGGATTCGCGCGCAGTGCCTTCGGTCCTTGGGGTGGGTTCCTGACGGGCACGGCGATCCTGATCGAATACGCCATCGCGCCCGCCGCCATCGCCACCTTCATCGGCGCCTACTGCCAGTCACTGTTCGGCATTGGCGGCTGGATGGTGTACCTGGCCTTCTACATCATCTTCATCGGCATCCATATCTTCGGTGTCGGTGAAGCGCTCAAGCTGATGTTCATCATCACTGCCATCGCCGCGATTGCCCTGGCGGTCTTCCTCGTGGCCATGGTGCCCCATTTCGAGGCATCGAACCTGTTCGATATCGCCCAGACCGACGCGATCGGGGCCAGCAGCTTCCTGCCCTTCGGCTATGTCGGCATCTGGGCGGCAATCCCCTATGCCATCTGGTTCTTCCTCGCGGTCGAAGGTGTCCCTCTGGCTGCCGAAGAAACCAAGAACCCTCGCCGTGACCTGCCACGCGGCCTGATTGGCGCCATGCTGGTGCTGGTCGCCTTCGCCCTGCTGATCCTGGTGATCGGCCCCGGTGGCGCGGGCTCTGAAGCGTTGAAGGCGTCCGGCAACCCACTGGTCGAGGCGCTGGCCAAGGCCTATGGCGGTTCCACCTGGATGGGCAGCTTCGTCAACCTGGTGGGCCTGGCCGGCCTGATCGCCAGCTTCTTCTCGATCATCTACGCCTATTCGCGGCAGATCTTCGCGCTGTCGCGTGCCGGCTACCTGCCGCGCAAGCTCTCGGAAACCAACAAGAGCAAGGCGCCGGTGCTGGCCTTGGTGATCCCCGGCATCATCGGTTTCGGCCTGTCGCTGACCGGTCAGGGTGACCTGCTGATCCTGGTGGCCGTGTTCGGCGCCACGCTCTCCTACGTGCTGATGATGGCCGCGCACATCACCCTGCGCATCCGTCGCCCCAAAATGGAGCGTCCTTATCGCACCCCTGGCGGGATCTTCACCTCGGGCGTGGCCCTGGTGCTGGCCTGCGTCGCGGTGGTCGCCGGTTTCCTGGTGGACCCACGCGTGGTGGTTGGCGCTGCCGTAATCTATGGGGTATTAATTGCCTACTTTGCTTTCTACAGCCGTCACCACCTCGTGGCGGGGACGCCGGAAGAGGAATTCGCCGCGATCCAGAAGGCCGAAGAGGCCCTGCACTGATCGCCGACTTACGCCGCGGGTCGACCCGCGGCGCTCTGGAGATTCTGTATGGCAAGTTTCGTACACACGGTGGGTAATCAGATCTACCGCTTCGACAGTCTCAAGGACGTCTTGGCCAAGGCCAGTCCGGCCCGCTCGGGCGACTATCTGGCAGGCGTCGCAGCCAGCAACGACGGCGAGCGTGTCGCCGCGCAAATGGCCTTGGCCGATATTCCCCTCACGCATTTTCTCAACGAAGCGTTGATACCGTACGAGGCGGACGAAGTCACCCGACTGATCATCGACACCCATGACAAACAGGCCTTCGCCCCTGTCAGCCACCTCACCGTCGGCGGGTTTCGCGACTGGCTGCTCAGCGAGGCCGCCGACGAACAGAGCCTGCGCGCCCTCGCCCCCGGCCTGACCCCGGAAATGGCCGCGGCGGTGTCGAAGATCATGCGCGTCCAGGACCTGGTGCTGGTCGCACAGAAAATCCGCGTGGTGACAAAGTTTCGCGGCACCATGGGCCTGCGCGGGCGCCTCTCGACCCGCCTGCAGCCCAACCACCCCACCGACGAGCCGGCGGGCATCGCGGCGAGCATCCTCGACGGCCTGCTGTATGGCAACGGCGATGCCATGATCGGTATCAATCCGGCCACCGACAGCATCGCCTCGATCTGCACCCTGCTTGAAATGCTCGATGCGATCATCCAGCGCTACCAGATTCCGACCCAATCCTGCGTGCTGACCCACGTCACCACCTCGATCGAAGCCATCAATCGCGGCGTGCCACTGGACCTGGTGTTCCAATCCATCGCCGGCACCGAGGCGGCCAACGCCGGTTTCGGCATCAACCTCAACGTGCTCAAGGAAGGCTATGAAGCCGGCCTGTCGCTCAAGCGCGGTACCGTCGGACAGAACCTGATGTACTTCGAGACCGGCCAGGGCAGCGCGCTGTCGGCCAACGCCCACCATGGCGTGGATCAACAAACCTGCGAAACCCGCGCCTACGCCGTGGCGCGTCATTTCAACCCGTTCCTGGTCAATACCGTCGTCGGCTTCATTGGCCCGGAGTACTTGTACAACGGCAAGCAGATCATCCGGGCAGGCCTGGAGGATCACTTCTGCGGCAAGCTTCTGGGCGTGCCCATGGGCTGCGACATCTGCTACACCAACCATGCCGAAGCCGACCAGGACGACATGGACACGCTACTGACCCTGCTGGGCGTGGCCGGGATCAACTTCATCATGGGCATCCCCGGCTCCGACGACATCATGCTCAACTACCAGACCACCTCCTTCCATGACGCGCTCTATGCGCGCCAGACCCTGGGCCTCAAACCTGGGCCTGAGTTCGAGGCGTGGCTGGAACGCACCGGAATCTTCACCCAGGCCGATGGCCGGGTACGCTTCGGTGACAATCTGCCGCCGGCCTTCCGCCAGGCACTGGCACAGCTTGCATAGGGATGACCATGGACCGACAGACACCCACTCCCGAGAATCCTTGGCTGGCCCTGCGCAACCTGACCCCGGCACGCATCGCCCTGGGCCGCACCGGCACCAGCCTGCCGACCGGTGCGCAGTTGGACTTCCAGTTCGCCCATGCCCAGGCCCGCGATGCCGTGCACCTGCCCTTCGACCACGCGGGCCTGCGCGAACAACTTAACGCCCGTGGTCGCGAAAGCCTGCTGGTACACAGCGCGGCCAGCGATCGCCACCAGTACCTGCAGCGTCCCGATCTGGGTCGGCGCCTGGACGAAGCATCCGTCCAGCACCTGCGCGAACATGCCCAGGCCAATCCGGGCGGTGTCGATCTTGCGATCGTGGTCGCCGACGGCCTCTCGGCCCTGGCCGTGCACCGCCACACCCTGCCCTTCCTGGCCCGCTTCGAAGAGCATGCCGCAGCCGACGGCTGGCGTTGCGCGCCCGTCGTGCTGGTGGAACAGGGCCGTGTGGCGGTGGCCGATGAAGTCGGTGAACTGCTTGGCGCGCGCATGACGGTCATGCTGATCGGGGAACGCCCTGGCCTGAGTTCACCCGACAGCCTGGGCCTGTACTTCACTTACGCGCCCAAGGTCGGCCTCACCGATGCCTACCGCAACTGCATCTCCAACGTGCGCCTGGAAGGCCTGAGCTACGGCATGGCAGCTCACCGCCTGCTGTACTTGATGCGCGAGGCCTGCCGGCGCCAGCTTTCCGGCGTGAACCTGAAGGACGAAGCCGAAGTCCACAGCATCGAAAGCGACACGGCCTCAGGCAAAAGCAGTAACTTCCTGCTGGGAGAACAGTAAAAAACATGTAATGGAAGGCGGATTGCGCTTCTAACCTGCTTTGGGCAGCATGCGATTGAAAGCTGCTGGCAATCCGCCGTATCCCCAAATGGACACTGAGGGCCGCACATGCGCATCATCAAGGCAACCCTGGAACACCTCGACCTGCTGACCCCCTTGTTCGTGAAATATCGCGAGTTCTATGGGCAGCTGCCGTACCCGGACAGCTCGCGCAGCTTCCTGGAAAAACGTCTCAAGCGTGGCGAATCGGTGATCTACCTGGCCCTGCCGGATGACGAGGAGGGGCGTCTGCTTGGTTTCTGCCAGCTCTACCCGAGCTTCTCCTCCCTGTCGCTCAAGCGCGTTTGGATTCTCAATGACATCTATGTGGCCGAAGACTCCCGCCGTATGCTGGTGGCCGACCACCTGATGCGTGAAGCCAAGAAAATGGCCAAGGACACCAACGCCGTGCGCATGCGGGTCTCCACCAGCAGCGACAACGACGTGGCACGCAAGACCTACGAATCGATCGGCTTTCGCAAAGACACCGAGTTCGAAAACTACATTTTGCCGATCACCCAAGACTGACCACCGCCTTTTCCTGCAGGAACAGGTTTATCCGCGAAGACCGGCACAGGCGGTGCCATGCATCGCGTCGCCTGCTTCGCGGGTAAACCCGCTCCCACAGGGCAGTGAACTCGTTTCGGTCTCGGTGCAAGGCCACCCGACATCCGCCGCTACAAACTCCACAGGCACATTCCCACCATCGCCGTATAATGCCCTTCCTGTCATGTGTGAAAATTTACCCGCCCGCAGGTAAAAAAGCCTACGCCCTTGGCACAGTCCGTCATCGTGCGCCCGTAGCTGCGGGTCAAGAACACAGGTGTTGTACATGGAATTCAACCCGCTGGACCTTATCCTGCATCTCGATGCTTACCTCGATCTGCTGGTCACCAACTACGGCCCCTGGATCTACGCCATTCTCTTCGCGGTGATCTTCTGCGAGACCGGGCTGGTGGTGATGCCCTTCCTGCCGGGCGACTCCTTGCTGTTCATCGCCGGTGCCGTCGCCGCAGGCGGTGGCATGGATCCAGTACTGCTGGCCGGCCTGCTCATGGCCGCGGCGATCCTGGGTGACAGCACCAACTACGTCATCGGCCGGACCACGGGCGAGCGGCTGTTCCGCAACCCCAATTCAAAGATCTTCCGCCGCGACTACCTGCAGCGTACCCACGACTTCTATGAGCGCCACGGCGGCAAGACCGTGACCATGGCGCGCTTCCTGCCGATCCTGCGGACCTTCGCACCTTTCGTCGCAGGTATCGCGCACATGCACTATCCGCGCTTTCTGGCCTTCAGCGTCACAGGCTCGCTGCTGTGGGTCGGCGGCCTGGTGACCCTGGGCTACTTCTTCGGCAACGTCCCGGTCATCAAGCAACACCTGTCGCTGATGGTCGTCGGTATCATCATCCTGTCGCTGGTGCCAATGATCCTGGGCCTGCTGCGTGGCCGCCTGGGCCGCACGGCGAAGGTCCACTGACCGGTCATGTGGTCGCTGCGCGCCTGGCGTCGCCGACGTACCCTGGCCCGATACCCCGTCGATCCACAGTTGTGGCAGGTGGTTCGCGAGCGCCTGCCCCTGCTCGACGGCATCAGTGACCAGGAAGACCGCATCCTGCGCGAAGCCTGCGTACTGTTCCTGCGCGACAAGCACCTGACCGCCTTGCCCGGCGTGGAACTGAACGACGAACAGCGTCTGTTCCTCGCCGCCCAGGCCCAACTGCCGCTGCTGCACCTGGGCGACCTGAACTGGTACCAGGGCTTCCACGAGATCATCCTCTACCCCGACGACTTCCTCAGCCCACAACGCCACCGCGATGCCAGCGGTGTCGAACATACCTGGGATGCCGAGCACAGCGGCGAAGCCTGGCAACAGGGTCCGGTGATCCTGGCCTGGCCCGGAGTGCTGGCCAGCGGCGGCTGGGAAGCCTACAACCTGGTGATACACGAACTGGCGCATAAGCTCGACATGCTCAATGGCGATGCCAATGGCCTGCCGCCGCTGCACAACGACATGCGCGTGGAGGCTTGGGCAAGCGCCATGCAACAGGCCTACGACGACATGAACCGGCAACTGGACGCCAACCCGGACGCCGAAACCGCCATCGACCCGTACGCTGCCGAAAACCCGGCGGAATTCTTCGCCGTCACCAGCGAGTACTTCTTCAGCGCGCCCGACCTGCTGCACCAGGTATATCCACAGGTGTATCAGCAACTGGCGCTGTTCTATCGCCAGGACCCGCTCGCCCGCCTGGAGCGATTGCAGGCCGAACATCCTCTGTATCGTGAAACCCAGGCCTGACGGGGCCGCACATCTGGCGGGGCGTGGCATGCCCAGTAGGAATGTGCCTATAATCGCCGCCACTTTTTGGTCAAACACGGGGGCACTGCCCAATGAGCTACAGCAAGATTCCGGCAGGCAAAGACCTGCCGAACGACATCTACGTCGCCATCGAGATCCCGGCTAACCACGCGCCGATCAAGTACGAGATCGACAAGGACAGCGACACCCTGTTCGTCGACCGTTTCATGGCCACCCCGATGTTCTACCCGGCCAACTATGGCTACATCCCGAACACCCTGGCCGACGACGGTGATCCGCTGGACGTGCTGGTCGTGACCCCGTATCCGGTCGCTCCAGGCTCGGTCATCCGCGCCCGTCCGGTCGGCGTCCTGCACATGGACGACGAGAGCGGTGGCGACGCTAAGGTCCTGGCCGTTCCTCACGACAAGCTGAGCCAGCTGTACGTCGACGTTAAGGAATACACCGACCTGCCAGCCCTGCTGCTGGAGCAGATCAAGCACTTCTTCGAGAACTACAAGGATCTGGAGAAAGGCAAGTGGGTCAAGATCAAGGGCTGGGAAGGCGCTGACGCCGCCCGTGCCGAGATCACCAAGTCGGTTGCTGCCTACAAGGGCTAAGACCGGATTGAAGAAAAGCCCTGCTTTGGCAGGGTTTTTTTTGCCTGATTGAAATTCACGGCACGCTGCGCGCGAAAAAACCTACTTAGTCCTAAGCGAAGCTCGGACAATTGCATTCATTTCCTACAAAACGTATCAACTTCGCGTTCATTCCCGCTCCTGCGCCGACTCGCTAGACTCGGCCCCATGAATACTTCCGGCGACCGCCTAAGGGCCCTCCTCCAGGAGTGCCATCTGACCCCTTCCGACTTTGCCACCCACCGCGGTGTCACGCCTCAACATGTCAACAATTGGTTCAGGCGTGGCGTGCCCTTGGCCCGTCTGGACGATATCGCCGAACTGTTCTGCGTGCATCGGCGCTGGCTGCGCACGGGCGAAGGGCCCAAGCATGTCAATCCGCTTGCGAGCCAATACCCCTCGCACCTCAACATGACGCAGCCGGCCAATCATGAAGGGAGCTTTACCCGGCTACCGGTCCATGTGCTGCGCAACGGAAACCTCCAGCCCGACGAAGGCAAGTACCTGTCATTTTCAGAACAGATGCTGCAAACGCTGGGGGTTGCTCTGGAGGATGCCGCCTGTATTCCGATGCCCATGACCGGCATCGCCTCGATCATCCCCACGGAGGCCACCCTGGTCATCGACCGCAGCCTGACGTGGGTCGTGGATGGCGAAACCTACGTGCTGGCGCACAACGGCCGGCTGAGGGTTCATCGGCTGAGCCGAGATCGACTGGACAACCTTTACCTGCACGGCCACGAACCCACTGAACGCTATACCCCAAGGCAGCGCCAGGCCCAAGGCATGCAGATCCTCGGCTGGGTGTTCCATTGGTCCTGCTTCAGCCTGCGTCGCCCTTGTTGAAACACCCGGTGCCACTTTTTGCTGGGCAACCCGCCCTGGCCCTAGTATGCTACGCCGCACATTCTGCCCCGGCCGGCGCAAGCCGCGATCCAGAGGGCCTGGCGACGCCTCACACAGCCGTCCGCCATCTCTTTCAGGCCTTCATGGCCATCCCGTTTAAGGCGGTTGCGGCTTACCAAAAATTAGCCAAGACTGTCCCCGAGAAGCCGGCCACAAGCCGGCTTTTTTATTGTCCAAAATTATTAGCTGAACCCGCGCCTACAAGGCTCAGCCTTTGACGCACACCACCTGGCGTAAGGTGTGTACCACTTCCACCAGCTCTCGCTGGGCGTGCATCACCGCATCGATGTCCTTGTACGCCATCGGGATCTCATCGATCACGTCCTTGTCCTTGCGACACTCCACATGCGCCGTGGCCCGCCGCTGATCCTCGACAGTGAAGCGACTCTTAGCCTTGGTGCGGCTCATTACCCGGCCAGCGCCATGGCTGCAGGAGCAGAACGATTCTTCATTGCCCAGACCACGCACGATGAAACTCTTGGCGCCCATGGAGCCAGGGATGATGCCCAACTGGCCTTTTTGCGCCGACACCGCGCCTTTGCGGGTGACCAGCACCTCACGGCCGAAGTGCTGCTCACGCTGGACGTAGTTGTGGTGGCAATTGACCGCCTCGAGATTCGCCTCGAACGGCTTGCCCAGGGCCCTGCGCGTGGCCGCGATCACCGCCTGCATCATCAGCTCGCGGTTGTGCCGGGCGAAGTCCTGGGCCCACTCGACTGCCTCCACGTAGTCGGCAAAGTGCCGGCTGCCTTCTTCGAAGTAGGCCAGGTCCTTGTCGGGCAGGTTCGCCAGGTGCTGACGCATGTCGGCCTGGGCCAGCTCGATAAACAGGTTGCCGATGGCGTTGCCCACGCCGCGCGAGCCACTGTGCAGCATGAACCACACGCGGTCGGCCTCATCGAGGCAAACCTCGATGAAATGGTTGCCGCCACCCAGGGTGCCCAGGTGGTGGCGGTTGTTGGTCTTCTCCAGACGCGGGTACTTGTCGGTGATCGCCTTGAAGCGCGCGGCCAGGCCACGCCATGCCCGGTCGGCGTGCGCTGGCACGTCATCCCAGGCGCCTTGGTCGCGGCGACCGAAAGTCTTGCCATGGGGCACGGCTTTTTCGATGGCGCTGCGCAGGCCGTGCAGGTTGTCCGGCAGGTCGCGGGCGTGCAGCGAGGTGCGCGCGGCGATCATGCCGCAGCCGATGTCCACACCCACTGCGGCCGGGATGATCGCCCCGACGGAGGGGATGACGCTGCCGATGGTCGAGCCCTTGCCCAGGTGCACGTCCGGCATCACCGCCAGGTGCTTGAAGATGAACGGCATCCGCGCGGTGTTCATCAGTTGCTTGCGGGCGTCGTCCTCCACCGGCACGCCATCGGTCCAGAGCTTGATCGGCTTGCCGCCGGCGACGTCGAGAATGTCCATGATGTACTGCCTCACAAAATCCATGCTGGCCATGATACCGCCGAAGGTCGTACACCGTCGGCTTGCCAGCGAGGTGGCACAGTGGGGTATGCTTGCCGGGTCTTCAGGGCGGGGTGAAAGTCCCCACCGGCGGTAAATCGAAAGATGAGCCCGCGAGCGCTTCGGCCATGCCGGAGGTCAGCAGACCTGGTGAGATTCCAGGGCCGACGGTCATAGTCCGGATGAAAGAAGGCGTCAGGCGGGAGCCATCGGGTGCTCCTGCGCGCGCGTTTTGTTCGCCCCGAGACGTTCATCGATCATTTACGAGGAGCGTTTCATGTCCACCACGCATCACCCCAAGTTCACCAATGTCACCGCTGCCATCGCCGCCTTCCAGGCCGGGCGCCCTGTGCTGCTGCTCGACGATGACGACCGCGAGGACGAAGCAGACATCATCGCCGCCGCCGAGAACATCTCACTGCAGACCATGGCCATGATGATCCGCGATTGCAGCGGCATCGTCTGCCTGTGCCTGGACGAAGCCACCGTCGACGCTCTGCAGTTGGCGCCAATGGTGCAGAACAACCAGGCTCGCCACGGCACCGGCTTCACCGTCAGCATCGAGGCGGCAGAAGGCGTCAGCACCGGCGTGTCGGCCCAGGACCGCATCACCACCATCGAAGCCGCGCTGCGCTCCACCGCCGAGCAGCGCCATATCGTCAGCCCCGGGCATGTGTTCCCGTTGCGCGCGCGCAATGGCGGCGTTCTGACTCGCCGTGGCCACACTGAAGGCTCGGTGGACCTGGCACGCCTGGCCGGCCTGCGCCCAGCGGCGGTGCTGTGCGAGCTGATGAACCCCGACTGCAGCATGGCCCGAGGTGAGCAGGTGACCGTCTATGCCCGCCAGTACAACCTGCCGGTGCTGACCATCGAGGAACTGGCGCGCTATCGCGAGGCGATGGCCGAGCGTGAAGCCGTGCCGGCCTGAGGCAAAGGGCTGCGGAGCGAAAGGCTCGCTCGGCAGCGCTTTCTTCGCGGGTAAGCCCGCTAGCGGGCTTATCGAGCCCGCAGCCGGTGACAGCTACCGCAATCAGGCCGCTGCTGTCAGCGCAGCTGCAGCGGCCCTTTCAAGAATTGATACAACCCCGCCGCACTTTTGCGATACCCCTCGGCAGTCAGGTGCACCAGATCCGGACGAGCCAGCCCACTCGCCTGCCAGGCCGCAATCGAGCAGGGCCCGCCCATGTATCCCTGCCAGTCCCAGAACAGTGCCTTGTGCTTCTGCGCGGCCTGCCGCTGGATACGTATCACCGCCGCCAACGGCTGTGGCTGGCGCGCCGCACAGGTACGCGCCTTGCGCTGCTTGATCGAGTCGGGTGGGCCTACCAGCAGGATCGCCGCACGCGGCAAAGCCTGGCGCAGGCCAGCGAGGGTCGCGTCCAGCTGCGATTGGTAGAGGCTCAGGTCCAGGGTGTCGTCGAACGCTTCATTGGTGCCGTAGGCGAGAATCACCAGGTCCGGTCGCAAGGTTTTGAGGCTTTCCTGCCAGCCTGGCTGCCACTTGCTCACCACCTCCAGCCGAGCACCGTTGATGCCTAGGGACGAATAGGTCACGCCGGTGTTCTTCTGGCCCTGGATGTACCAACCACCGAGCACCACGCCCTGACTGCCCTCCACACCGAGCCGCACAGGCAAGCTCAGGTTGGTGAATGCCGGGCTGAAGCGCCACTGGCCGTTGCTGGCCGGCAGCATGCGCCGCTGGCTGCCATTGGCCACCAAGGTGCTGTTGCCTGATGCCTGGTACAACGCCGAGATCCGGTAGCGCTGCGCATCGGGGTCGCGGGCCTGAAGCATCACGCTGGCGTTTTCCACTGTCGGCCGCGACAGGTACCCACCCAGAGGAAACTGGCTACTCTGCTGATTGCGCGCCGACACCAGTTCCCACTGCTGCCGCTCACTGGCGATGATCACCCGGTCGTTTCTGATGCCCGGCACCGATGACGCCGGCACCAGGCCAATACCCCCATCACCATAGCGCTGCTGCAACAAGCGGCGCAGCTCGCCACTGAACAGATCGGCGGCAGTATGCGAATCGCCCAGCTGGACGATGGAGACCCCGGCCCTATTGGCACCGCGCAATTTGCTCGCCAGCAACGAGAGGTTGCCGTCCTGACGCGTAGCCTGCGCGGGCGCCACCCTGGCGAAGGGCTGTGCCTGCGCAACAACTCCCGCACCGTTGCTGCAGCCTGGCAGGGCGCCGATCAGCAGGGCCAGGCCCAGCAAGTGATGCCATTGGCGCATCTCAATGTCCTGTAACGGTCAGGCCAGGGAAAGCGATCAGCGACAGCACCTGTGCTGCGATCATCTTCTGGCCCGTGATGGTGAAATGAATGCCGTCGTCCCCCCGCACCTTGACGCGCTGCCCGTCGGGCATCTGCACCGCATAGGCGAACTGTTCGTCAGGGTAGCCAAGGAACGGGTTGGCCGAGACATAGTGCTGACCGAACAACGCCGTACGCTCTTGGTACAGGCCGCTGAGGTAGGCCATGGCCGTGGAGAGCCGGGGCTTTTCCATGTTCGGCGGGCCGACCCAGATCACCTGGACGTTGTGCTGGCGCGCCTGCTCGAGGATGGCGTCGATCCGCGAACGGTAGATCGCCTCCCACTCAGGCGTCTTGAAGCGCAGGAACGGCTTACCCTTGCCCTGGGGCATGTCCCAAGGATCGTTCGGCCCCATGAACACGACCATCAGGCGAATGTTTGGATTGGCGGCCAGGGTATCGGTCACGGTCTTGGGCCAATTGAAGAAGCCGGGGTAGGCAAGGCCGGTGCTCTGCCTGCTGAGGTTGACCGTCCTGATCTGGTAGCGCTTGCGCAGGCTGTTGGCCAGGTGCGGCGCCACGCCTTGCATCAGTGAGTCCCCCACTAGGAAGACCTCATCACCAGTGGCCAGGCTCGCCAGCGTGCCAAGAGGCTTCGCGGCGGGCACTGGAGCCTTGGCCGGCAGCGGCTGCGCCAACGGCCTGGGTACGGGAGCCGGCGGCCTTGGCTTAGCAGCCGGGGCTGCCGGCTGCAGGTCCACCGTCACCACCGGCATGGTCGGTGGCAGGACGACAGGCGCTGGCGTCGTTGCCACCTGCGCGCTGCGCCGCAGACTGTCGACAAAACTGTCGCGGGCATCCTCCAAGGCCAAGGTGAGATTACCGCCCAGACGCCAGGCAGGTGATTGGCCGATCACCGGCAGATCGCAACCTTGGTGGTACTTCTGCTGGCAATACAGCTTGATCGAATCCTGGTTCAGCCAGCACAGCAACAGCGTGGCAATGACCAATGCATAGAGCGCCCGGGCAGCGCCCAGTTGCGCCTGGAACAACTGCCGGGTATCAGAAACTGGCATAGATGAACCCCGGCACACCCGATTGCGACGCAAAGATCACCAGTGACACGAACACCGCCAGCGGCACCGGATACAACGGCCACGGCAGGCGCTGGCTGGCGGCAAAACCCTTGCGCAGACTCGCCAGCCATTGTGGATAAGTGGCCACGCCGAGCACGCAGCCAAGCACCGCCAAACCGGTGGACGAGGACAGCCCGGCAATGCTCACCTGGGCGATGCCTGCGAGCATGTCCCAGGCGCCATCGAGCGTCGTGCTGCGGAAGAACACCCAGGCGAACGCCACGTAGTGGAAGGTCAGCAAGCGTGCAGCCAGCCCTGCGCCCCGCAGCGCCTTGGCCCCTGGCAGTAGTTGGTCGAACAGCTTGTAGACCGCCAGCCCCACACCATGTAGCGCGCCCCAGAGAATGAAGTTCAGGCTCGCTCCGTGCCAAAGACCAGACACCAGCATGGCCAGCAACATGTTCAGATTGCCACGCCACACGCCTTGGCGATTGCCGCCCAGGGGGATGTAGACGTAATCACGGATGAAGCGCGACAGGCTGATATGCCAACGCCCCCAGAATGCCTTGAGGTTGTGCGCGGCATAGGGCGCATTGAAGTTCTCCGGCAGACGAAAGCCCAGCAGCAAGGCGATGCCAGTCACCAGGTTGGTGTAGCCACTGAAGTTGAAGTAGATCAGGAAGCTGTAGCCATACACGCTCAGCAACACTTGCTCCGGTGTGAAGCTGCCAGGCGTGTCGAACACCGGATCCACCCACTCGCTGGCCAGCCAGCCGCCAAGCAGAAACAATTTGACGACCGCCAGGGCGATCAGCCCCAAGGCCCGCTGCGGCTCGAGCACCTGGCGAATCGTTGTCGGGCGGATCTGCGGCAGCATGTCCAGCGCACGATTGACCGGGCCAGCCACCAGGCTTGGGAAGAACGCCAGGTACAACGCCAGGTCCAGTGGCGCGGCTGGCGCCAGTTCGCGCCGGTTGATCGACACCAGGTAGCTCACCGAATGGAAGATGTAGAACGACATCCCAATCGGCACCAGCACTTCCAGAACCGGCAAGGACACCACCCATCCCGACAGGGCCAGGGCTGCCTGCACGCCTTCGACGAAGAACGCCTGGTACTTGAACAGATAGAAGCAGCCCAGCACCAGCCCAAGCAACAACGCCCGGCAGAACCAGCGCCCCGGGTAACGCGCCGCCAGCAACCCGAGCAGATACACCAGCACGCTGTAGCCCAGCAGGATGTAGAGCGACTGCAGGCTAAAGCTCGCCACCAGCCCATAGCTGGCCGCCAGCAGCAGCACGTTTTGCAGGCGTACGCTCCAGCACAGGCTCCAATAGACAATGAAGAACAGCGTGAAACAGAGGCCGAATTCGATCGAAAGGAAGCTCACAACGTAATCCGTTACGTGACATCGAGTAGGAAGGGGCGCCGACAGCTTGTAGGACGCGGCGCAGAGCGCGCGGGATTATGGCAGAGGGCCAAAACCCTCACAATCCAGCGCCCTCGCAAATTGCAAGACGCCTCCTCCGACACAAATGCAACAAAATGCGACGAATGATTGCCCTCGCCGGTTTGCTCCCCCTGCCCTGCTCTGCTAGTGTCGCGCCGTTCTGAATGCCACCGAGACAGTCGCCATGGCCCGCAAAAAAGCCTCCATCGATTTCGAGCAATCCCTCGCTGACCTGCAAGCCTTGGTCGAGCGCCTGGAGAACGGCGAGCTGTCGCTGGAAGAGTCGCTGGCTGCCTTCGAACAGGGCATCGCCTTGACCCGCGATTGCCAGGGCGCTCTGGCCCAGGCTGAACAGAAGGTGCAGATCCTGCTCGAACGCGATGGCGAGCTGGCGGCCCAGCCCTTCGACGCGGAGCCAGAAGCATGATCGCCACCTACCAGGCCAGTTGCCAGGCGCGTGTCGATGCTGCGCTCGAACCGCTGTTCCAAGCGCCCTCCAAGGAGTTCGAGCGCCTTTACGCCGCCATGCGCTACAGCGTGATGAACGGCGGCAAGCGCGTACGTCCGCTGCTGGCCTACGCCGCCTGCGAGGCCTTCGGTGCCCCGGCCGAGAACGCCAATGGCGCCGCCTGCGCCGTGGAGCTGATCCACGCCTATTCGCTGGTGCATGACGACCTGCCCGCCATGGACGACGACGACCTGCGCCGTGGCCAGCCCACCACTCACAAAGCCTTCGATGAGGCCTGTGCCATTCTCGCCGGCGATGGCTTGCAGAGCCTGGCCTTCAGCGCCCTGCTCGATGCACGCCTGAGCCCCCAGGACGATGCCATTCGCCTGGCCATGGTCCAAGCCCTGGCCAAGGCAGCAGGCCCGGCCGGCATGGTCGGCGGCCAAGCCATCGACCTGGGCTCGGTGGGCCTGAAGCTCGACCAGCGTGCCCTGGAGTACATGCACCGGCACAAGACCGGCGCCCTGATCGAGGCCAGCGTGCGCCTCGGCGCCCTGGCCAGCGCCCGTGCCAGCCAGGCCCAGCTCGAGGCCCTGCAACGTTACGCACAGGCCATCGGCCTGGCCTTCCAGGTGCAGGACGACATCCTCGATGTGGAGAGCGATACCGCCACCCTCGGCAAACGCCAGGGCGCCGATATCGCCCGCGACAAACCGACCTACCCAGCCCTGCTCGGCCTGGAGGCGGCCAAGGCGTACGCGCTTGAGCTGCGCGACCAGGCACTGGCCGCACTCGAAGGCTTCGGTGACAGCGCAGAACCCCTGCGCGCCCTGGCCCGCTATATCGTCGAACGCCGCCACTGAACCCTGACGCCAAACCCTGTGGGAGCGGGCTCGCCCGCCCCTAACAGGGCGCATGCAACCTGCGTCTGAATGGGCAGTAATTCCTACAATGGGGTAAACTGCCGCCTCTTCACACCTATAACGACTCGCCTGATGCCCACGACGTTTCAAGAGATCCCCCGCGAACGCCCGGTCACGCCGCTGCTGGACCGCGCCGACACGCCTGCCGGCCTGCGCCGGTTGGCTGAAGCCGACCTGGAGACCCTGGCCGACGAGCTGCGCCAGGAGCTGCTCTATACCGTTGGTCAGACCGGTGGGCATTTCGGCGCCGGCCTGGGCGTCATCGAGCTGACGATCGCCCTGCACTACGTCTTCGACACGCCGGACGACCGTCTGGTCTGGGACGTGGGTCATCAGGCCTATCCGCACAAGATCCTCACAGGTCGCCGCCAGCGCATGCTGAGCCTGCGCCAGAAGGACGGTATCGCCGCCTTCCCACGGCGCAGCGAGAGCGAGTACGACACCTTCGGCGTCGGTCACTCCAGCACCTCGATCAGTGCCGCGCTGGGCATGGCCATCGCCGCCCGGCTGCAGAACGAACCACGCAAGTCGATCGCAGTCATCGGTGACGGCGCGCTGACTGCCGGCATGGCCTTCGAGGCGTTGAACCACGCCCAGGAAGTCGATGCCGACATGCTGGTGATCCTCAACGACAACGACATGTCGATCTCGCGCAATGTCGGCGGCCTGTCCAACTACCTGGCCAAGATCCTCTCCAGCCGCACCTACGCGAGCATGCGCGAGGGCAGTAAAAAGGTCCTGTCGCGCCTGCCTGGCGCCTGGGAGATCGCCCGCCGCACCGAGGAATACGCCAAGGGCATGCTGGTGCCCGGTACCTTGTTCGAAGAGCTGGGCTGGAACTACATCGGCCCCATCGACGGCCATGACCTGCCGACCCTGATCGCCACCCTGCGCAACATGCGTGACCTCAAGGGCCCGCAGTTCCTGCATGTGATCACCAAGAAAGGCAAAGGCTTCGCCCCGGCCGAAGTGGACCCGATCGGCTATCACGCCATCACCAAGCTCGAGCCTGCCGACAAGCCCGTCGCACCGAAGAAAGTCAGCGGCCCCAAGTACTCGGCAGTATTCGGCCAGTGGCTGTGCGACATGGCCGCCGCCGACAATCGCCTGGTGGGCATCACCCCGGCGATGAAGGAAGGCTCGGACCTGGTGGCCTTCAGCGAGCGTTATCCGGAACGCTACTTCGATGTGGCAATCGCCGAGCAGCACGCGGTTACCCTGGCGGCAGGCATGGCCTGCGAGGGCGCCAAGCCGGTGGTGGCGATCTACTCCACCTTCCTGCAGCGCGCCTATGACCAACTGATCCACGATGTGGCGGTACAGAACCTCGACGTGCTGTTCGCCATCGACCGCGCAGGCCTGGTCGGCGAAGACGGCCCGACGCACGCGGGCAGCTTCGACCTCTCGTACCTGCGTTGCATCCCCGGCATGCTGGTGATGACCCCGAGCGACGAGAACGAACTGCGCAAGATGCTCAGCACCGGCCACCTGTACAACGGCCCGGCGGCGGTGCGCTACCCTCGTGGCACCGGCCCCAACGCGCCGATCAGCGGCGATCTGGAGCCGCTTCAAATCGGCAAGGGCGTGGTCCGCCGTAAAGGCGAGAAAATCGCCCTGCTGGTGTTCGGTGTGCAACTGGCAGAAGCCATGAAAGTCGCCGAGACCCTTAACGCCACCGTGGTCGACATGCGCTTCGTCAAGCCATTGGACGAAGCCCTGGTACTGGAACTGGCCGCCCACCACGACCTGCTGGTCACTGTCGAAGAGAACGCCGTCATGGGCGGAGCCGGTGCCGCGGTCAGCGAATTCCTGACCCAAGAAGCCGTGCTCAAGCCACTGCTGCACCTGGGCCTGCCGGACATCTACGTCGAGCATGCCAAGCCTGCGCAGATGCTGGCTGAGTGCGGGCTCGATGCCGCCGGTATCGAAGCCTCGGTGAAAGCCCGGATGGCCAAGCTCGGCCTGTAAGCCTTTACGCCGCCTGATTGACGCATTCGCGGGCAAGCCCCGCTTCCGCAGGGTTGTAAGCAGCCCCTGTGGAAGCGGGGCTTGCCCGCGATGCTATGGAACTGCCGATGAAGATCTCACCCCTCGCCACTGCCCTGCTCTGCCTACCCACCGCCCTGCTGGCCGCCGAACCGGACCGTGACGACGCCCTCAAGCTCCCCGACGTGCTGATCAGCGCCAGCCGTCAGGTCGAGTCGCGCAGCGCCACCAGCGCAGCGAACACCGTGTTCACCCGAAGCGACATCGATCGCCTGCAGCCCTCCAATGTCACCGATCTGCTGGCCCGCGTGCCGGGTGTCCAGGTGGCGCCAACCGGTGGACGCGGTAGCCTGCCGGGGATCTTCATCCGCGGCACCAAGGCTGCCCAGACCCTAGTGTTGGTCGACGGCGTGCGCATTGCCAATGCCACCTCCGGCGACAGCGCCCTGCAGTTTCTCGACGTCGACCAGATCGAGCGGATCGAAGTCCTGCGTGGGTCGCGCTCGGCGATCTACGGCAGCGACGCCATTGGCGGCGTCATCCAGATCTTCACCCGACGCGGCACAGGTCCGGGCCTTCAGCCACGCCTGCGCCTGGCAGCGGGCAGCAACCAGAGCTTCCAGCGCAGCCTGGGGCTCTCCGGCGGCAATGAGGCGACTCGCTTCAACCTCGGCGCCAGCCTCGACGAAACAGCGGGCATCGACTCGACCGGGCCGTCCTTCGCCAGCGACGCGGATCATGACGCCTACCGCAACAGGTCGTTCAACCTGAGCCTGAGCCATACCTTCGACGAACGTTTCGAGGCCGGGCTGAACGTGCTGGATAGCCGTGGACGCCACGAGTATGACGAGCCCCGTGGCTTCAGCGCGCAGGAGCCCTATTCGAACTTTGCCGTCAGCAGTGTCGGCAGCTATCTCGACGCCCAGGTCAGCGAGAGGTGGAATGCCCGGCTGGAACTGGCCCACAGCGAGAACCGCGATGAGAGCCGCGACAAACTCGCCGGGACCCGCTACCCGTTCAATACCTACCGCGACCAAGCCACCTGGCAGAACAACCTGACCCTGGACGAACGCAACAGCCTGTTGCTAGGGAGCGACTGGTACGAGGATCGTGTCCACGCCAGCGCCGACTTCACCGAAGACAGCCGCTGGAACCGCGCAGTCTTCGTCCAGCACCGGTTCCGTGGCGAGCACTTTTCCACCGAGCTTGGCGTACGTCAGGATAAAAACCAGCAGTTCGGTGACCAAACCAGCTGGAGCGGCAGCCTGACGTTTCCGCTCAACGCGAACAACGATGTGCTGCTGTCGTACAGCGAAGGTTTTCGGGCCCCGACCTTCAATGATCTGTACTTCCCCGGGTACAACAACCCCCAGCTCAAGCCTGAACGCTCCAAGAGCTACGAGCTGCAATGGCGCAGCCAGCTGACCGAGCACAGCAAACTGGAAACCTCGCTGTATCGCACCGACCTGCGGGACGCCATCAACTACAGCGTACGCCCCGAGAATGTCGACTCCGCACGCATCAATGGCTTCGAAATGGCCCTGAGCCAGGACTGGAGCGGCTGGACATCTCAACTGGCACTCTCGCTGATCGACCCGCGCGACCGTGACAGCGGCCATACCCTCTCCCGCCGTGCTCGTCGCACCCTGAGCCTGGACCTCGATCGCCAGTTCGAACGTTTCGCCCTAGGCGCCAGTTGGCAAGCGATCAGCAGCAGCTACAACGACGAGGCCAACACCGACACCATTGGCGGCTATGGCCTGCTGGGGCTGCGCGGGAGTTGGTCAGCCAGCAGTGAAGTGAAGTTCGACCTGAAGCTGGATAACGTGCTGGACAAACAGTACAGCCGCACCCACTACAGCTATCAGGGCAACAACTACGGCTATCGCGAAGAGGGTCGCACCTGGCTGCTGAGCGTCACCTGGACGCCGGCGCTCTAGCGTCCAGCAACTCACACAAACGCGCGGTGGCCTCGATCATCTGGCCACTGGGGCGTTCCAGGCCTTTGTCGGGCACCACCAGCAGGCGATCGGCCTTCACGGCACTGAGCGCGCGCCAAGCCTTCCAGCTCGCCAGCTGCGCCGCATTTGCGGCCAGGATCACGTCAGGGTCGCGCAGCAATACGGTCTCTACATTCACCTGTGGCGCGGGCTGGGGAAGGTCGGCGAACAGGTTGCTGGCGCCGCAGACCTTCAGGGCATCGCTGACGATCTGCTGCCCCCCGAGGGTATAGAGCGGCCTGTCCCAGACCTGGTAGAAGACCCGTAGCGGTCGTTCACGCCGGTACTGCTCGCGCAAGCTGCGCAGCCGCTCTCGCAGAGCCGCCGTGTACTGCCGGCCTTGCTCTGCTCGCCCGACGCGCTGGCCAATGGCTTCGATCTGCTCGATCAGTTGGTCGATATCCTTGGGTTCGCCGACGAACGTCGCGATTCCCAGGCGCCTTAGCTGGTCGCGCTGGGCCGGGGGTACGCTGTCTGGCCACAGCAACAACAGGTCGGGCTGGAGGCTGAGCAGGCGCTCCATGTCGAGCTGCCCTTGGCGCCCCACCGAGGGCAGACCTGCCAACGCCGCAGGCCGCTCACCGCCGTCGAGCACACCCACCAGCAAGTCATCGGCATGCAGCTCGAGCATGATTTCGCTCATCGAGGGCGCCAGGCTGATCACCCTTGGCCCGCCTTCGGCCCGGGCGCCGACGGCCAGCAAGACCAACAGGCAGAGAAGCAGGCGCATCAGCCCAGCTGGCGAGGGATGCGGTAGAGGTAGAGCAACACCACCGTGGAAAGCGCCAGCAGCACCTGGGGCACCGTCTCCAGCCCCACCAGCACCGAAAGTGCCGCCACCCAGGCCGGGAAACAGGCGAACAGCATGGCCATGCGTCGCACCTGGGCCAGAGTGATCCAGGCCTGCGGCTCTTCGGGCGAGCCCAAGGCCTTGGACGTGGCGATCAAGGCACGCTTGTACGCGCCAAAGCGGGGCAGGCTGAGGAACATGGACGCAGCACCGGCAATGAACAGCGGCATCGCCAGGACGGGGATCAAGGCATCGCCGCCACCGAACGCCCAAGCCATCACCGGCAGCGGCACCAGGCCCACCGCCAGGTATTGCCACCAGGCCAGCGCCAGGCGCCGCTTCACCTGGCCGCGGGTCACGCCTGGGGCTCGCCCTGGTGCTCGTTGCCCATCATGTGGCCGAGCTTGCCGGCCTTGGTGGCCAGGTAGTGACGATTGTGCGGGTTATGACCGGTGTGCAGCGGCACGCGCTCGGCAACCTTGATGCCCATGTCGGTCAGGGCTTTGACCTTGCGTGGGTTGTTGGTCATCAGACGCAGCGACTGCACGCCCAGGTGCTCGAGCATCGGCAGGCACATTGCGTAGTCGCGCTGGTCGGCGGCGAAGCCCAGGCGTTCGTTGGCTTCGACGGTATCGGCGCCACCGTCCTGGAGTTCATAGGCACGAATCTTGTTCAACAGGCCAATGCCGCGACCTTCCTGACGCAGGTACAGCAGCACGCCACGGCCTTCACGGGCGATGGCTTGCAAGGCGGCCTCCAGTTGCGAGCCGCAGTCGCAGCGCTGACTGAACAACGCATCGCCGGTCAGGCATTCGGAATGCAGGCGCCCCAGCACCGGCTGACCATCGGCGATATCACCCAGGCTGAGCACTACGTGCTCGCGGCCCGTGGCTTCGTCGAGAAAGCCATGCATGGTGAAGATCGCGAAGGGAGTCGGGAGTTTCGAGGCGGCGACAAAGACGACGGGCACGTTGTGCTCCTAAAAGTAGGCAATTTTCAATGGCCCGATTGTATCAGCAGGCTGCCGAGCATGCGCAGGCTGAATATCGCCGCTTAAGATCGAAAAGTTCGATGATCGGATCGCCTGGTCCAATGCGCTCTGCAGAACAACAATCAATGGGGCTGGCTGTCTGCCGTGAAAGGGTACGGCTGTTGCCAGTGTTCGAAGATGGGCTTGAGTTCGCCGCTGCGCACCAGTTCCTGCATACGCCGGTCGAACAGCTCGCTCAGCGCCTTGGCTTTGTCGTTGCGACCAAAGGCCAGGTACAGAGGCAGTTCCGCGACATGGGTACGACGCCAGTGATCAGGACGAGGCGCCTGGCCCAGGACATAGTCGACCTCGGTCAGTGCATCGATGTAGAAGTCCACGCGATCATGCTCGAGCATCGGCAGGATACCTTCGCGGCGCTGGATCTCACGGTAGCTCTTGACGTCGGGCAGGTAGTCCTGGAACTCGTAGCCGCGCACCCAGGCCAGCCGGTATTGGCCGATGTTCTCCGGCGTCGGCACGGGCTTGCTGACCAGGCCCAAGGCATAGATGTGATCCACATCGAAATGCCAGCGCGGGTAGACGTTGTCGTCGTTTTCTTCTTTGTAGGAGCCGACCCAGGCATCGGCTTCGCCGCGCTTGACCAGCCCTACCGCCCGGCTGTACGGCGCACTCTGGGTCACCACCTTCACACCTGCCGGCTCAAAGACCTTGCGCAGCACATCCCAGGCGACGCCAGTGCCATCGGCGTTGGTGTAGTCGAGCCACTCCTCGCTGACCAGGTGGATCTGCTTGGGCAGGCCTTCGGCCATGACCACGCTCGCGCCAGGGGCAAGCAGCAACACCATTGCCAGCAGCACACTCCTTATGCCCATGACCCGCTCCTTAAGTCAGGCAACCAACCATACCAGCACCTGCATGCCCAGCCAGGCGAATACCCCAGCCAGGATGTCGTCGAGCATGATCCCGACACCGCCGTGCACGTGACGGTCGATCCATCGGATCGGCCACGGCTTGAGGATGTCGAAGAAGCGGAACATCAAGAACCCCGCCAATAGCCATTGCCAGCCTTCTGGCACCAGCCACAGGGTGATCCACATCCCGACCATCTCGTCCCAGACAATGCCCTCATGGTCGTGCACACGCAAGTCATTGGCGACTTTACCGCACAGCCAGAAGCCAAACAGCATGGTGATGCCCAGCAACAACCAGTAACCCCAGTCCGGCAGCATCTGCCAGAGCGGGATGAATGGCAGGGCGACCAGCGAGCCCCAGGTGCCCGGCGCCTTGGGCAAGGTGCCCGAACCGAAACCAAAGGCAATGAAGTGCCAGGGGTTGCGCCAGACCGACGGCGGAACGAACTCCGCAGGCACCTGGTTGGGGTGATCGGTCACGGTGTCTCCCTAAAGTGTTGATAGCCCCGTTGCGTTGGGGTGATGTCCTGGCCCTGCCGGTCACGCAGACTCACCCCCTGCCCTTCGCGCACACGGCCGATGACATGGATGACGCCAGGTTCAGGCAGGGATGAAAGGTGCGCTTCAGGCACGGTGAACGCCAGCACGTAGTCGTCACCGCCAGTGAGCGCAGCATGCAGAGCCGCCTCGCGTCCCAGGAAGGCCTCCAGGGCCGGCGAGACGGGCACCCGCTCGGCGTCCACCTCGAGGGCGACGCCCGAAGCCTTGGCGATGTGGCCGCAGTCGGCCAGCAGACCATCGGAAATATCCAGCGCTGCCGTGGCTCGACCGCGCAACTGTCGGCCCAAGGTGAGCTGAGGCAGCGGCGACCAGTAATGGGCAAGCAGCGGCTCGGCGACCTCGACCGGCGCCTGCCGCTGGCCCAGCACCAGCGGCAAGGCACCTGCGGCATTGCCCAAGTGACCGCCGACGCACAGCAGATCGCCTGGCCGAGCGCCACTGCGGCGCAGGGCTTGGCCAGCCGGCACTTTGCCGAACACGGTAACGGTGATGCTCAAGGGGCCGCGGGTGGTGTCGCCGCCGATCAGGCTGACGCTACATCGGTGGGCCATGCGGTTGAGGCCGTCGGCATACAGCCTGAGCCAATCGGCGCCAACCTCGGGCAAGGTCAGCGCCAGTGTGACGCCGATCGGGTCGGCGCCCATCGCCGCGAGGTCGCTGACGGCCACCGCCAGGGAGCGCTGACCCAGCAGCAGCGGGTCGCAGGCCACAGGAAAATGCACGCCCTCGACCAGGGTGTCGGTGGACACCGCCAACTGCTCACCGGCCGGCAGCTCCAGCAGGGCGCAGTCGTCACCGATGCCGAGGACCACGCCTTCGCCGCCTTGCGCACAGGACGCAGCGGCGAAGTAATGACGGATCAGCTCGAACTCACCCATGGTCGGAAAGCGCCACGATCAGCGCTTGTTCGCCTTGACTTCCGCGTCACGCAGCGTCGGAGCCAGTTTGTCCAGCACACCGTTGACGAACTTGTGGCCATCGGTGGCACCGAAGACCTTGGCCAGTTCCACGCCTTCGTTGATCACAACGCGGTACGGCACGTCGACGCGCTTGATGAACTCCCAGGTGGACAGGCGCAGCACCGCGAGTTCGACCGGGTCGAGCTCCTCCAGCGGCAGGTCCAGGCACGGGGCCAGGGCCTTGTCGATCTCGCCCTTGATTGCCGGAACCCCATGCAGGATTTCACGGAAATAGGCGCCATCGATATCGGAGAAATCGTTGTCGACCCGGAACTGAGCCTCAATTTCGTTCAGCGAATGCTGGGCCATGTGCCACTGGTACAGCGCCTGGGTCGCGAGCTTGCGGGCTTCGCGGCGCTTGGCGCTCTTCGAGGGCTTGCCGGCATCCGCCGCGCGTGGCTCGCGCGGGTTGAAACGATCGCTTTCGTCGCTAATCACTTGGCCTCCAACTGCGCCAGCAGGCTGACCATTTCCAGGGCGGACAGGGCAGCTTCGGCACCTTTGTTGCCGGCCTTGGTGCCGGAACGCTCGATGGCTTGCTCGATGGAGTCGACGGTCAGAACGCCGAAGGCCACCGGAACACCGAACTCCATGGACACCTGGGCCAGGCCCTTGGTGCACTCGCCCGCCACGTATTCGAAGTGCGGGGTACCACCACGGATCACCGCGCCAAGGGCGACGATCGCGTCATATTCGCCTTGTTGAGCGACTTTCTGTGCAACCAGCGGGATTTCGAAGGCACCCGGGGCACGGATGATGGTGATGTCGCTTTCGCTGACGCCATGGCGTACCAGGGCATCAACGGCACCGCTCACCAGGCTTTCGACGACGAAGCTGTTGAAGCGGCCAACCACCAAAGCATAGCGACCTTTGGGGGCGATGAAGGTACCTTCGATGGTCTTCAGGGTCATTCCGGTGTTCTCATCTTAAAGAGCGAGGCCGCGCACACGCGGCCTGCGGGAGGGTTTGGACACGAGCGGCAGGACGACAGTTACGCCTGTGTCACTCGGAGGGCACGTATTCTACAACTTCCAGATCGAATCCGGATATCGCGTTGAACTTCATCGGCGAGCTCATCAGGCGCATCTTGCGCACGCCCAGGTCACGCAGGATCTGCGAACCGGCACCGACGGTGCTGTAGGTGGTCGGGGCCTTGGGCTGGGCGTCACCGGCGCTTTCGCGGATGTGCGCCAGCAGCACGTCACCGTCCAACGGGTGGCCCAGCAGCAGTACCACGCCACTGCCCGCTTCGGCCACGGCGTTCATCGCCGCGCGCAGGCTCCAGCGGCCCGGCTGCTTGACCATGAGCAGGTCACGCAGTGGGTCCATGTTGTGTACGCGCACCAGGGTCGGTTCTTCGGCGCAGATGTTGCCCAGGGTCAGGGCCATGTGCACGTCGCCTTCCACCGCGTCGCGGTAGGTGACCAGGTTGAATTGGCCCAGCTCGCTGTCCAGCGGCTGCTCGGCGATGCGCTGCACGGTACGCTCGTGAATCATCCGATAGTGGATCAGGTCGGCGATGGTGCCGATCTTCAGGCCGTGCTCGGCGGCGAAGGCCTCAAGCTCCGGGCGACGGGCCATGGTGCCGTCGTCGTTCATCACTTCGCAGATCACGCCACTGGGCTCGAACCCGGCCATGCGCGCCAGGTCGCAGGCTGCTTCGGTGTGCCCGGCGCGAGCCAGGGTGCCGCCGGCCTGGGCCATCAGCGGGAAGATATGGCCTGGGCTGACGATATCGTCGGCTTTGGCATCGCGAGCGGCGGCCACCTGCACGGTGCGTGCGCGGTCAGCGGCGGAGATGCCGGTGGTGACGCCTTCGGCCGCTTCGATCGACACGGTGAACTTGGTGCCGAAGCCTGAACCGTTGCGCGGTGCCATCAGCGGCAGCTTGAGCGTCTCGCAGCGCTCGCGGGTCATCGGCATGCAGATCAGGCCGCGGGCGTGCTTGGCCATGAAGTTGATGTGCTCGGCCTGGCAGCACTCGGCGGCCATGATGATGTCGCCTTCGTTCTCACGGTCTTCGTCGTCCATGAGAATGACCATTTTGCCCTGGCGGATGTCTTCCACCAGCTCTTCGATGCTGTTGAGCGCCACTCGGCACCCCCTTCTCAATCAGGATTTCAGGTAGCCGTTGGCGGCCAGGAAGCTTTCGGTGATGCCACTGCCCTTGCTCGACTCGGCAGCCTTGTCGCCCAGCAGCAGACGCTCCAGGTAACGAGCCAGCAGGTCGACCTCAAGGTTGACCCGACGACCTGCGCGGTAGTCGGCCATGATGGTTTCAGACAGGGTGTGCGGGACGATGGTCAGCTCGAACTCAGCGCCATCGACCTCATTGACCGTCAGGCTGGTGCCGTCGACGGTGATCGACCCTTTATGGGCGATGTACTTGGCCAATTCCTTGGGCGCACGCACGCGGAACTGGATGGCACGCGCGTTATCGCTGCGCGAAATGATCTCGCCGACGCCGTCGACATGGCCGCTGACCAGGTGTCCGCCCAGGCGGGTGGTGGGGGTCAGGGCTTTCTCTAGGTTGACCCGGCTGCCGCTCTTGAGGTCGACCATGGCGGTACGCTTGAGCGTTTCGACGCTGACATCGGCCCAGAAGCCGTCACCCGGAAGTTCCACGGCCGTCAGGCAGACGCCGTTGACGGCGATGCTGTCGCCGAGCTTGACGTCGCCCAGGTCGAGCTTGCCGGTCTCTACATAGACGCGCACGTCACCGCCCTTGGGGGTCAGGCTGCGGATGGTGCCGATGGATTCGATGATGCCGGTGAACATGGTGTCCTCCTCGGGAACAGGGCTGCGCGTGGCAAGCCAGGCATTATACGCCGGACGCCGGCAAGGGTATGGCCGTGATCCGCCAGTCATCGCCGACTGCGCGCACCTCGGTGATCTTCAGACGCGGGGCCTCGCTCATCTGCGCGAGCGGCCAGTCCAGCAGGGGGCGGGCGCTGCTGCCTAAGAAAGTGCCGGCGACGAACAGTTGGAACTCATCGATAAGGCCCAAGCGCGCGAAGGCGCCGACCAGGCCAGCACCGGCCTCCAGCAAGATTTCGTTGACGCCACGAGCCGCCAGGGCGCGCAGCAAGGCGGGGAGGTCGACCCGGCCGTGCTCGCCCGGCAGGCTCAGCAGTTCGTGTCCGGCCTGGGCGTAGCGAGGATCATCGGCGAGCGCGGTCACCACCAGGGCTGGGCCGGCCTGGAAGAACGGTGCGTCCAGCGGCAGACGCAGGCGCCCGTCGACCAGCACGCGCAGTGGCGGGCGCGCCAGGACCAGAGCGGTGGTGTCCGGGTCCAGGCCCAGTTCGGCGCCGCGCACGGTCATGCGGGCGTTGTCGGCCAGCACGCTTTCGGCGCTGGTCAGCACCACGCTGGAGCGGGCGCGTAGACGTTGAACCGCAGCGCGCGCGGCGGGGCCGGTGATCCATTGGCTCTCGCCGCTGGCCATGGCAGTGCGGCCATCCAGGCTCATGGCCAGCTTGGCCCGCACGAACGGCAGGCCATGCTCCATGCGCTTGAGAAAGCCCGGATTGAGTGCCCGGGCCTCGGCCTCGAGCACGCCGCTACTGACCTCGATGCCGACCTCAGCCAGGCGTCGCAGACCTTTGCCTGCCACCTGCGGGTTGGGGTCCTGCATGGCTGCCACCACCCGGGCCACTCCCGCCTGCACCAACGCCTCGGCGCACGGCGGGGTGCGGCCATGGTGGCTACAGGGCTCGAGCGTCACGTAGGCACAGGCACCTCGGGCGCGCTCGCCGGCCTGACGCAGGGCATGGACCTCGGCGTGAGGCTCACCGGCGCGCACGTGCCAACCTTCACCGACCACCTCGCCGTCCCGGACGATCACGCAACCCACGCGGGGGTTGGGGTGAGTGCTGTACAAGCCCTTGCGGGCGAGCTCCAGGGCTCGCGCCATGTAGTGGGCATCGAGAATGGCGGTTGGGCTGGGCATGGTCATTCTTTGGCGGGCTCGCGGGCCAGGCGGTCGATTTCTTCGCGGAACTCGTCAAGGTCCTGGAAGCGGCGGTAGACCGATGCGAAACGGATATAGGCAACTTCGTCGAGCTTGCGCAGCTCGGCCATCACCAGCTCGCCGACCACCAGTGACTTGACCTCGCGCTCACCGGTGGCGCGCAACTTGTGCTTGATGTGCGCCAGCGCCGCTTCCAGGCGCTCGACACTGACCGGGCGCTTTTCCAGCGCCCGCTGCATGCCCGCACGCAGTTTCTCTTCATCGAAAGGCTGGCGGGTGCCGTCTTGCTTGATCAGGCGTGGCAGAACCAGCTCGGCGGTCTCGAAGGTGGTGAAGCGCTCGCCGCAGGCGACGCACTCACGGCGGCGACGCACCTGTTCGCCCTCGGCGACCAGGCGCGAGTCGATGACCTTGGTGTCGTTGGCACCGCAAAAGGGACAGTGCATGGTGGCAGGCAACAAAAAAAGGGAGGGCCATGGTAGCGCATCCCACTGGCAAGACAAGCCAAAGGGGTTACCATCCATGGAATTCTGCCTGCGAAGGATTACCCCATGCATTACCGAGCGCTCGTCGTGCTGTGCCTCACCGGCCTGCTCGCCGCCTGCGGCAGCGATCAACCCAAGCCCGAGCAAACCGTCACTGCGCCGCCGACCAAGGCCGTCAAGAAAAAAGGCGACGATCTGGGCCCGCTGCCGGCCTATCAGCGCGAACTGAGCGGCACCTTGCTGCAAATACCGGCCGGCGCCGAGGTGGAGCTGGCATTGCTGGTCATCGATGAGCGAGGCCGCCCGCAACGCCTGTTGGCCAGCAGCAACCTCATCGGCACCGGCCAGGACCTGCCCTATCGCCTGCGTTTCAGCCCCGAGGCCTTCCCCGCCGACGCTCGCGTGGAGCTGCGCGGCCGCGCCAGCCGCTCCGGGCAACTGATCCTGCACTTGCCTCCCCTGCGTATCGCCCAGGCCACCACCCAAGCCACCGGCCCGCTGCGCTTCGAGAAGGCGCCCTAGATGCCTCCACTGCATTTGCAGCAGACCCTGAGCGGCCTGATCGGCGAGGCGCGCCTGGTCGTGAGCGACCTGCCCGACTGCGAACTGAAGCTGTGGCTGATCGACGCCGACAACATGGACCGCGCATTCAGCCCCGAGGAAACCCGGCGCATCCTCGATGAACCGCCCTATTGGAGCTTCTGCTGGGCCAGTGGCCTGGCCATGGCCCGCTACCTGGCCGAGCAGCCGCACTGGGTGCGCGGCAAGCGCGTGCTGGATTTCGGCGCAGGCTCCGGCATCGCCGGTATCGCTGCCGCACGGGCAGGCGCGCTTGAGGTGGTGGCCTGCGACCTCGACCCGCTGGCACTTGACGCCTGTCGCGCCAATGCAGCGCTCAACGGCGTGGAGCTGGGCTACAGCAGCGATTTCTTCACCGAGGCCGACCGCTTCGACTTGATCCTGGTCGCCGACGTGCTCTACGACCGCGCCAACCTGCCGCTGCTCGATGAGTTCTTGAGCCGCGGACGTCAGGCTCTGGTGGCCGACTCCCGGGTGCGCAACTTCGATCACCCACGCTACCAGGCGCTTGGCGTGCTCGAGGCACTGACCCTGCCGGACCTGGCCGAGCCACACGAATTCCGCCGGGTCAGCCTGTACCACGCCAGCCGCGAGCCTTTATAGTGGTGCCATTCAAGGATTTGCGAGAGTCGCGATGAACCAAGACACGCCGTACATTTTCGATGCCAGCGATGCCACTTTCCAGCAACTGGTCATCGAGAATTCCTTCCACAAGCCTGTGCTGGTGGATTTCTGGGCCGAATGGTGCGCACCCTGCAAGGCGCTGATGCCATTGCTGGCCAAGATCGCCGAGGGTTACCAGGGCGAGTTGCTGCTGGCCAAGGTCAACTGCGACGTGGAGCAGCAGATCGTCGCCCAGTTCGGTATCCGCAGCCTGCCGACCGTAGTGCTGTTCAAGGACGGCCAGCCGGTCGACGGCTTTGCCGGCGCCCAGCCTGAGTCGGCCATCCGTGCGATGCTCGAACCCCATGTGCAGATGCCTGCTGCTCCGACCGCCTCGCCGCTGGAACAGGCCAAGGCGCTGTTCGCAGAGAGCCGCTTCAGCGAAGCCGAAGCGCTGTTGCAGACGCTGTTGAGCGAAGACAACAGCAATGTCGAGGGGCTGATCCTCTACGCCCGCTGCCTGGCAGAACGGGGCGAGCTGGGCGAAGCCCAGGTGGTGCTGGATGCGGTCAAGACCGACGAACACAAGGCCGCACTGGCCGGCGCCAAGGCCCAATTGACCTTCCTGCGCCAGGCCGCCAGCCTGCCGGAGGTCGCCGAGCTCAAGAGCCGCCTGGCGCAAAACCCACAAGATGACGAAGCGACCTACCAGTTGTGCATCCAGCAGTTGGCGCGCCAGCAGTACGAGCCAGCGCTAGACGGCCTGCTCAAGCTGTTCCAGCGCAACCGTGGCTACGCCGACGGTTTGCCGCAGAAGGCGCTGCTGCAGGTATTCGAACTGCTGGGCAATGACCATCCGCTGGTGAGCGTTTACCGGCGCAAGCTGTCTGCGGCGATGTTCTGATCGGTTTTGGTGACCTCACGCCGAGTCACCGGCAAGCACGACAACGTCGGTGCCATGCACCGCGGTGTCTGCTCCGCGGGTACTGAACGGCGGGGTGCCTGTAGGAACTGACGACGCCTGCGATGGGGCCGCACAGCGGCCCTCACTCATCCCACCCAGTGATACACCGGCGCGTCCGGCCCGCTTTCCACCTTCACCTCACGGCTGTGGCGCAAACGCACCAGCAGCCGCTTGCCCGCCGCCGTACTGCCGGCGAGCCCTTCCAGACGGCCCAGCAACTCCGGTCCGCTGATCTGCCCGACCTGGCGCAGCAGTTCACAGGCAGCCAACCACTGCCCATCATCCTGGCGCGAGGTGGCGGCTGCGGGCGTCGCGGCCGCCTCGGCAACGGCCGGCACCTCCAACTGACGCCCCAACTGAGCCCACTCCGCAGGCTCCAGCTCAAGGGTCAGGTCCACCGGCCAGTCGCCGATCCGTCCACGAATTCTCACACTGCCTTCCTTAAATCGAGGGTCGATGCGGTCATGCTCCCATGAACATGAAACCTGCGCCAGGCAGGCTGGCGGGGATGGAAAAACTTGTTATAACATTACGAAATCAATGTCCGACACCCGGAGTCATCCATGCGCCGCTCGCTCCTCGCCCTGCCTTTCGCCCTGCTCCCCTTGGTTGCGGCCCAGGCCCACGATGATCACGATCATGCCCATGGCAGCCTTGGCGCTCATGAACATGGCGTGGCCACGCTCAATGCGGTGCTCGAGGGCAACACCCTGGAGCTGGAACTGGACAGCCCGGCCATGAACTTGGTCGGTTTCGAACATGCGGCCACCAGCGATGCCGACAAGGCCAAGGTCGCCGCTGCACGCCAGCAACTGGAGCAACCGCTGAAACTGTTCGGGCTGACCGAGGCCGCCGGTTGCACGGATGACGCCCAAGCGCTCGACAGCCCGCTGTTTGGCGATACGCCGCACGCCCACGACGAGGGCGACAACGACGAGCACGGGCATGACCATGCCGACGTCAACGCTCACTATCAGTTCAACTGCGCAGCGCCTGGCAAGCTCGCCGAGATCGACCTTGCCCCGCTGTTCAAGGCCTTCCCGGCAACCCAAAAGATCAATGTGCAACTGATCGGCCCGAACGGTCAGAAAGGTGTATCGGCCTCCCCTGCCAACAGCAGGGTCGCGTTCTGAATGAGCCAGCCACTGATCGACCTGCAAGCGCTGCGCTTCGCCTGGCCCGGCCAGCCCCTGTTGCTGGACATCCCTGCGTTTCGCCTGGAGGCAGGCGAGGCGCTGTTCCTCAAGGGCCCCAGTGGCAGCGGCAAGACCACCTTGCTCGGCCTGCTGGGTGGGGTGAACCGCCCCGATCAAGGCCGCATCCAGCTTCTCGGCCAGGACCTTGCAACCCTGGGCCAGGGCGCACGTGATCGTTTTCGGGTCGACCACACAGGCTATATCTTTCAGCAGTTCAACCTGCTGCCGTTTCTCTCGGTACGGGAGAACGTCGAGTTGCCCTGCCGCTTTTCGCGCAGCCGCGCCGAACGGGCGATCCAGCGCCATGGCAGCATCGACCAGGCGGCCGCGACGCTGCTGGCACACCTGGGGTTGGATGACTCACGGCTACTTGCCCGTCGCGCCGACAGCCTGTCGATCGGCCAGCAGCAGCGGGTCGCCGCGGCCAGGTCGCTGATCGGCCAGCCCGAACTGGTGATCGCCGACGAACCCACCTCGGCGCTCGATGCCGACACTCGCGAGGCGTTCATCCGCCTGTTGTTCGACGAATGCCGCGCAGCGGGCTCAAGCCTGCTGTTCGTCAGCCATGACCAGAGCCTGGCACCGCTGTTCGACCGTCATCTGTCCCTGGCCGAACTCAATCGCGCGGCCCAGTCCCAGGAGGCCTGATGTATTTGCTCCGCCTTGCACTGACCAGCCTGGTCAACCGCCGCTTCACCGCGTTCCTGACAGCCTTCGCCATTGCCTTGTCGGTGTGCTTGTTGCTGGCCGTGGAGCGCGTGCGCACCGAGGCCCGCGCCAGCTTCGCCAGCACCATCAGCGGCACCGACCTGATCGTCGGCGCCCGCTCGGGGTCGGTGAACCTGCTGCTGTACTCGGTGTTTCGCATCGGCAATGCTACCAATAACATCCGCTGGGACAGTTTCGAACACTACGCCAAGGACCCACGGGTGAAGTGGGCGATCCCGATTTCACTCGGCGACTCCCATCGCGGCTATCGGGTGATGGGCACCACGGGCGCTTACTTCGACCATTATCAGTTCGGGCGCCAGCAACATCTGGCCCTGAACCAAGGCCGGCCTTTCGCAGATGACCCGTTTGAAGTGGTGCTGGGCGCCGAAGTGGCCCAAGCGCTGCACTACAAGCTCGGTGACAAGCTGGTGCTGGCCCACGGCGTGGCGGCCATCAGCCTGGTCAAGCACGACGACAAACCTTTTACCGTCGTCGGCATCCTCGAACGCACCGGTACACCGGTGGACCGCACCCTTCACATCAGCCTGGCCGGCATGGAGGCTATCCATGTCGATTGGCACAACGGCGTTCCAGCCCGTGGCGCCGGGCGCATCAGCGCCGAACAGGCGCGCGTCATGGACCTGCAACCAGCCGCCATCACAGCGTTCATGCTGGGTCTGAACAACAAGATCGCCACCTTCAGTCTGCAGCGGGAGATCAACGAATTCCGTAGCGAGCCGCTGCTGGCAATCCTCCCTGGGGTCGCACTGCAGGAGCTCTGGAGCCTGATGGGCACCGCCGAACAGGCGTTGTTCGTGGTATCGCTGTTCGTGGTGCTGACCGGTTTGATCGGCATGCTCACGGCGATCCTCACCAGCCTCAACGAACGTCGCCGGGAGATGGCCATCCTGCGTTCGGTGGGCGCGCGGCCCTGGCACATCGCCGGGCTGTTGGTGCTCGAAGCACTTGCCCTGGCGCTTGCCGGTATCGCCGCCGGGCTTGGCCTGCTTTACGCGGGCATAGCCCTGGCCCAGGGCTATGTGCAGGCCAACTATGGCCTCTACCTGCCACTGGCCTGGCCGAGCCCCCATGAATGGACACTGCTGGCGATCATCCTGGGCGCTGCGCTGCTGATGGGCAGCGTGCCGGCGTGGCGCGCCTATCGTCAGTCGCTGGCCGATGGCCTGTCGATCCACCTCTGAGAACCCATCATGCGTCACGCCCTCGCACTGCTGTTGCTGCTCATCCTGACACCCGCCTGGGCCGCCGAGCCTCGTACCCTGGACTGGCCCGCTCTGATCCCCCAGGGTGCGCCCGTGATCCCGCCACAGCAGACGCCGCTGCATGACCTGTCGCAGCTGGGCACCGCGCTGGCTGAGTCAGCACCCGCTGCACGCCAGCAAGCCCCACAGGCTCCGGTGGTCAAAGCGCTGGATGGCCAGTGGATCAGGCTGCCCGGCTACATCGTGCCGCTTGAGGTGAGCGAGGAAGGCCGCACCACCGAGTTCCTCCTGGTGCCCTACTACGGCGCCTGTATCCACGTACCACCGCCGCCGGCGAACCAGATCGTGCATATCGTCAGCGAGATGGGGGTGCGCATTGAAGATCTCTACCAACCCTACTGGATCGAAGGCCGGATGCAGGTAAAAGCCACCAGCAGCGAACTGGCCGATGCCGGTTACCAGATGGAAGCGGAAAAAATCTACGCCTATGAGCTGCAATGAACACTGTTTAGGCGTTGTGACACGGCTTCGTTGAGCTGAATCAACAGTTCGTTCCGGCCGGCTCCTTACCATTGGACTACTCGATTACTTACGTCCTTTGGGAGCTTCCATGAACAAGTCCTTGCTCGGCGCCTCACTCATTGCCCTGGCACTCGCCGCCCCTGTCGCCCAGGCCCACCAGGCCGGTGACATCATCCTGCGGGCCGGCGCCATCACCGTAGCGCCGAACGAAGACAGCAGCGATCTCAAGCTTGATGGCACCAAGGTGTCGGGCACCAAGGCGACCCTGGACAGCGACACCCAGCTGGGCCTGACCTTCGCCTACATGCTCACCGACCACATCGGCCTTGAGCTGCTGGCCGCCACGCCGTTCAACCACACCGTGGCCGTCAAAGGCCTTGGCCCTGGGCTGGACGGCAAGCTGGCCGACATCAAGCAACTGCCGCCGACCTTGTCGCTGCAGTACTACCCGATGGAGCCTTCCTCGAAGTTCCAGCCTTACGCGGGCGTGGGCATCAACTACACCACCTTCTTCGACGAAGACCTCAGCAGCTCCCGCAAGAAGCAAGGCTTCAGCAACCTGAAGCTGCAAGACTCGGTGGGCCTGGCCGCCCAGCTGGGCATGGACTACATGCTCACCGACAACCTGCTGGTCAACGCCTCGGTCTGGTACATCGACATCGACACCAAGGCCACCGTGGACGGCCCAAGCGCCCTGAGCGTGGGCAAGACCAAGGTCGACGTGGACGTGGACCCATGGGTCTACATGGTGGGCCTGGGCTACAAGTTCTGATCCCCACCCGGCAGGGCGGCTCTGGCTGCCATGTCACGTCTGACCAGACGATGTGATCTTCGCGGGTAAACCCGCTCCTACAGGCCTAGCTGTGGGAGTGGGTTTACGCGTGAATAGACGCGCAAAACCGATGAGAAAGCGTCAGGCTTTACCCAGCAGGCGGGCCAACCCATCGACCATCGAGGTCGGCTGCGGGAAATCGAAACGCGCCAGCAAGCGGGTGTTGTCCGCCCGCGAATGACGGATGTCGCCCGAGCGCGCCGGGCCGTGGTTGATGGCAGGCAGGCTGCCGATCACCTTCTCCAGTGCCGCCAGCAACTGATTCAGCGAGGTCGCCTGGTTCAGGCCGATGTTCACCGCCCCTTCCTCGACCTGCTCATGCTCCAGCGCCTGGACCATCACCTGAACCAGGTCGCCCACATACAGAAAATCTCGCGTTTGCTCGCCATCGCCAAATACCGTGATCGGCAGGCCTTGGGTGGCGCGTTCGCAGAAGATGCTGATCACGCCGGAATACGGCGAGGAAGGATCCTGGCGCGGCCCGAAGATGTTGAAGAAGCGAAACACCACCGGCTCCAGATCGTGCTGGCGACGATAGAAGTCCAGGTACTGCTCGCTGGCCAGCTTGTCCACCGCATAGGGGGTCAAGGGCGCCTTAGGCGTGTCCTCGGCGATCGACTGACCTTCGCCGTTGTTGCCATAGACTGCTGCGCTGGAAGCGAACAACACGCGCCGCACGCCTTCCTGGCGCATGGCTTCGCAGACATTCAGGGTACCGATGAAATTGCTCTGGTGGGTACGCACCGGGTCTTCGACCGACGCCTGCACCGACGCGACCGCGGCCAGATGCACCACGGCACGACAGCCTGCCGTGGCACGACGTACCAGCTCGGCATCGGCCACATCGCCTTCGATCAGTTCCAAGCCGGGATGGTCCAGGCGCAGGTTGGCGCGCTTGCCGGTGGAGAGGTCATCGAGCACCCGTACCGCATAGCCTTTGTCCAGCAACGCATCGCACAGGTGGGAGCCAATGAAGCCGGCACCGCCGGTGATCAGGATGGGGGCGTCAGCCATGTCGGTAGAACCGGTCCAGTAGGGGCGGCAAGCCTGCGCGCCAGGCGCGCGGCTTGATGCCGAAGGTGTGAAGAATCTTTTTGCAGGCCAGCACCGCGTTCTGTGGCTCCTCGCTGGCGTCGGGACGCGCGGCATGGGCCTGGGGCGTAGGCGCCTGCACGGCCAGCTTGTGCCATTGCGCCGCCTCGCCGAGGATCGCCTGGCCCAGCGCCAGCGGCGTGGTCGCCTCATTGCCGGCGTAGTGGTAGGTGCCCCACAGCGGCGCGTCACAATCGAGCTGCTTGAGCACCGAGAGGATCACCCGCGCGGCGTCGTCGACCGGCGTCGGGTTGCCGCGACGGTCATCGGCCAGCAGCAGTTCCTGGGGTTGTTCGGCGCGGGTGAGGAAGCGCCCGAGCACGCCGTCGATGCTTTCGTCGAGCACCCAGCCAAAACGCAGCAGCACATGCTGTGGGCAGGTCGCCCGCACGCTCTGCTCGATGCGCCAGAGCGCCTGGCCACGCTGCCCCAGTGGCACCGGCTCGTCCTTTTCACTGTAGGCCGTGGCCCGCGAGCCATCGAACACCCGGTAGCTCGAGGGCTGCACGAGAATGATCTGGTGGTGCTGGCACAGCTCGGCCAAGCGCTCCACGGCCCGCTCCTGCAACGCCAGACGTTGCTCGCTGACCGACTCGGCCTGGAACCAGTCGAAATAGTAAGCCAGGTTGACCACGACATCGGGGCGATGATCGTCAAGCAGTTGCGTAAGACTGGCCGGCCCCCAGCCGTTCTCCGGCGGGCGCGGCGCCAGGAATCCGATGTCCTCCTCGGCCCCGAGACGAATCAGCGCTTGCCCGAGGGCATTGCCACCACCCAACAGCATCAGGCGCATACGCATAGAGTCAGCAGATCCGAACAGGTTGATAGAAGGAAGCGGACATTTTGCGGGTTCCTCTCGGGGAAGTCCAACCACAGCACATGCCTGGGTGCGACAGGATATTCGGCTCAGATGACGTATTGCCGAGCAGCGCGGTGTGGGTATCGCGGGACAGGGCTCACTCGATTTCGAATAAACCGTTGCTGATCGGCCCTGCCTTCAGACGCTCGCGCACGTCGTCATCGATGCGTGGGTCGTCCGGGCGGTACAGCTTGACCTGGCGGTAGGCATTGATGCGGTTGATCTCCTCGCCCAAGTACTCCCAGACCACGCGGGTGCAGGCCGGATTGCGCCGGTCCCCACTGGAGACTCCGGTCTTCAAGCCGTTCAGACGGGTGATACGGCTCTTGAAGCTGGGGATGAGCACGGTCTGGCTCATCTCGTTGAGCGTCAGCGACTCGTAGTCGATCAGAAAGACCCGGTCCTGCAGTTGGAAAGCCGCACCCAGGTAGCGGCAGCGCACCTCCGCGTGCAAGTCGGTGGCCGTGGAGCGCTCCTGTCGCTCCTGGCGCTCGAACAGAAAGCTGCCGCGCTCCTCCCAGAGGTGCACCAGCGACACCAGGATCGAGCCCGGGACCGACATGCAGTTGGAGTATTCGAAGTAGTAGCCGCAATAGCGCGACAGATTGCCCGCATGGGCATGCAGCGGTTTGAACAGCTCGCTAATGGGGTCGTTCTGCGGTCCAGACTCGGCGGACAGATTGCGCGCCCCGATCAGGCGGGCGAACTGCTCGGGCGGCAGGCCCAGCTCGTATTCCTCGACGCCGAAGAAATCACCGATGCGCTTGAGGTTGTAAGCCGTCGGACGGCTTTGGCCACTGAGGTACTTGTTGAACTGCGCGCGATTGATCGAGAGCTGCCGGCAAACCTCGGAAATAGAGCGGTAATGGCTGCAGGCCAATTTCAGATTGATAGCGAAATGATCGCCCATGAGCAGGGTCCAGGTGATGCGAGTGGTGCAAGTTTAGCATCAAGTCGCATCAACTGAGAGCAACACGCGAAATTGTAACCGTTGTTGTCATGGCCAACCATGCGCCCCCACTGAATAGCGGTGCGCCTGCCGCCCGCTGGTCTTTCCACGCGAAGAATAAGAATCGAGGTCATTTTTCAATGCTCGAAGCACTCAACGATTTCCTTTCCGGGAAACTCCTCATCGTGCTGATCGTCGGACTCGGCGGTTACTTCACCATCCGCTCTCGGTTCGTCCAGTTCCGTCATTTCGGTCACATGTTCGCGGTTTTCAAGGAATCCCTGCGCGGCCAGGCAGGCCAACTGAGCTCGTTCCAGGCCCTGATGCTGAGCCTTGCCGGCCGCGTCGGCGCCGGTAACATCGCGGGCGTCGGCATCGCAGTGACCCTCGGCGGCCCAGGCGCCGTGTTCTGGATGTGGGTCACCGCGCTGGTAGGCATGGCCAGCAGCTTCTTCGAATGCACCCTGGCCCAGGTCTACAAGCGCGCCGACGGCGACGGCCTGTACCGCGGCGGCCCGGCGTACTACATCCAGCACGGCCTGAAGCTGAAAAGCATGGCGATCGTGTTCTCGATCCTGCTGCTGGTCACCTACGGCTTCGCCTTCATTGGCCTGCAGTCGTACACCGTGACCCACTCGCTGCAGAACGCCTTTGCCTTCGATCCAAAACACACCGGTATCGTCCTGGCAGTGCTGCTGGCCATCACCTTCATCGGTGGCATCAAGCGCATCGCCGCAGTATCGGACCTGCTGGTACCGGTCAAGACCCTGGCCTACATCGGCGTGACCCTGTACGTGATCGGCACCCAGATCGAGCACGTGCCAGCCATGCTGGAAACCATCTTCAAGAGCGCCTTCGGCCTCGACCCTGCGTTCGGCGGTCTGCTCGGCAGCGCCATCGTCATGGGCGTGAAGCGTGGCGTGTTCGCCAACGAAGCGGGTCTGGGCAGTGCGCCGAACGTCGCTGCCGTAGCCGCAGTGAAACACCCGGGCGCCCAGGGCGTGGTCCAGGCCTTCAGCGTGTTCCTCGACACCTTTGTGATCTGCACCTGCACCGCGCTGCTGATCCTGCTGTCGGGCTTCTACACCCCGGGCTTCGAAGGTGACGGCATCGTCCTGACCCAGAACTCGCTGGCCGCCGTGGTCGGTGACTGGGGCCGTCTGTTCGTCAGCGTCGCCCTGTCGCTGTTCGTCTTCACCTGCATCCTCTACAACTACTACCTGGGTGAGAACAGCCTGCAGTTCCTCAGCCGCAACCGTGCCGTGCTGATGATCTTCCGTGGTCTGGTACTGGCGCTGGTGATCTGGGGTTCGATGCAGGACCTGTCGACCGTGTTCGCCTTTGCCGACATCACCATGACCTGCCTGGCATTCGTCAACCTGATCGCCTTGGCCCTGCTGTTCAAGGTCGGCCTGCGCGTAATGCGCGACTACGACGACCAGCGCCGCGCTGGCATCGATCAGCCGGTATTCGACTCCAGCAAGTTCGCCGACCTGGACTTGGATCGCAATGCCTGGCCAGTCAATCCAAAGGCTGAAACCGCCGCTGACAAAGCTGCCGCCCAACCCCAGCCACAGCGCTGATATCCTCTGCTGCTCGCCGCCCCCTCCGGGGCGGCTCCCTTCTCCGCTCATCGCTACGGAAGTTTTCCATGCGTGCAGTCAAGAATCTTCTCGTCCTCTATACCGGTGGCACCATCGGCATGCTGCAGACCCCGGAAGGTCTGGCTCCGGCCAGCGGCTTCGAGGCGCGGATGCGCGAACACCTGGCGCTGCTGACCGATGCGCCGCGTCTTCAATGGTCGCTGCGCGAGCTCGACCCACTGATCGACAGCGCCAACATGCAGCAAGCCAACTGGCTGGCCATGCGCGAGGCCATCGTCGACGCAGTGGAGCACGGCGACCATGACGGTGTGCTGGTGCTGCATGGCACCGACACCTTGGCCTACAGTGCAGCGGCCTTGTCGTTCCTGCTGCTGGGCTTGCCGGTACCGGTGCTGCTGACCGGCTCCATGCTGCCAGCCGGGGCCCCGGACAGCGACGCCTGGGACAACCTGCTCGGGGCCTTGCGCCTGTTCGAAAACGGCCTGGCGGAGGGTGTGCAGCTGTACTTCCATGGCCAGCTGTTGCATGGCTGCCGGGCATCGAAACTGCGCAGCGAGGCCTTCGATGCCTTCGTGGCGCTGCCCCGCCATCGTGAGGGCGAGCGCGCCACGGCCATCCCGCCAACGCTGGACTATCGCCAACGCCGCCAGCCGGTGCCCCTTGCGGTGCTGCCGGTGGTACCGGGTCTGCAGGCCAGCTTCGTGCAGGCGATGCTCGCCACCGGCGTGCAAGGTCTGGTGCTGGAATGCTACGGCAGCGGCACCGGCCCCTCGGATGACCAGGCGCTGCTGGACGCATTGCATGAAGCCCGCCAGGGTGGGGTGATGATCGTTGCGATCAGCCAGTGTCCGGAGGGTTCAGTGGTGTTCGACACCTACGCCGCCGGCAGCCGCCTGCGCGATACCGGGCTGGTCAGTGGCGGCGGGATGACCCGCGAAGCGGCGCTGGGCAAGCTGTTCGCACTGCTGGGTGCAGGGCTGGATGTACAGACGGCAGAGCATTGGTTTGCCCTGGACCTGTGCGGTGAGCGGGCCTGAAGGTTGTCCCACACCACTGCACCTGTAGGAGCAGGTTTACCCGCGAATAGGCCGGTGCAATCAACGCAAGACGGTGGTTCCCACACGGGTCTACGCGCCCAGTTGGACTCAGTTGCTTTGAGGAGAAATGGCGGAAGGCAGCGGGAGTCGAACCTGCCCGGGAACGGATGCCGTCCCCAACCGGGTTTGAAGCCCGGCCGCGCCACCGGGCGCGATTGCCTTCCTTGTAGTCAGTGCCTTGGCTGCTGCTCGGCCAGTGCACTGTCGGCTCGGATGTAACGCTGGTCGGCCACCCTCCGGGTCAGGCCGATTCGGTCGAAGTATTCGAGAATCTGAACGCTGCGTTTGCGACCGATGCCCAACATATCGCGAAACGCCGCCACCTGCACTATCGGTGTACTGGCCGAAAGCTGCAACAGCATGTCTGCCATGCGCCGGACAGTCGCCTCCGGATAGAACAGATCGCGCACCACCTGATGCACAAGCCCCAGCCGAGCCAACTTGCGCAGCAGCAGGCGCACGTCGGCTTCATCACGCCCTTGCGCTGCAGCCAATATCCGCACCCAGGGTGGATCGTACTCGCCCCTCGCCAGTTCAGGCTCCAGCAGCGCCCACAAGGCAGCGTCGGCGTCGCTCAACTGCACCTTGTGCGCCGGCAAATGCAGCCAGGGGCCGCTACTGACGACATCGCCGGCTTCGAGCAACGCCTCCAGAAGACTGACGAACGCCGGACGCTCCATGGGCAAGGCCATGAACCTGCGCAGGCGGTCGCGGTCCGGCCCCAGCTGGTCTGGCTCCTGCTCATGGAATTGCGCCAACTGCGCCGTGACCTGCTCCTTCAGCGCCTGCCAGCGATGCTTGGCGAACAGCAGTTGCCCTTGTCGCGTCGCGATCACCTGCACAGCCTCAGGTAACGTCCAGGTGTCGCGCAGCCGATTGAACTGGCGCTCGAGGCGTTGCGGATCCAGTCCGCCAGGCGCGGCATCGAGCAGGGCCGGCAAGGCCTGCTCCAGGGTCTTGGCCTCGCTGAGGGCCTGCAACTGTCGCAGACGCGTTTCACTTCGCCGTTGCCGGCTCGGAGCAAAGGGGTCGACTACACGGCCACCGCCCAAGGTGCGTTGGGCACGTTGATCCCTGAGCACCAGCCGATCGCCATGCACTGCCTGCAAGGGGGCGTTGAGCAGCAGTTGGGCGAACATCCGCTGCCCCGCCTGCAACGTCTCGCCCTCGAGCAGCGCCACGCGCGCCGTGACGTCCTGGGTGCCCAGGTGCACGTGCACGGCGCTGAAATGCTCGAAGGTTCGCGTCTCGCCAGGCAATAACGTGAGCTCGATATCCACACGTGTGCTGGGCGCATGCAGCCAGTCAGGCACCAGCCAGTCGCCCCGGTGGATCTGCTCAAGCGCCAGGCGCTCGCCGTGCAGGTTCAGCGCCACTCGCTGCCCTGCCTGGGCCACCAGCGCAGCCTGGTTCTGTGCATGCAGCCCCCGCACCCGTACCGGCTTGCCCGCCTTGCCCAGCAGCAAGGTGTCACCGGCGCTGACCTGTCCGGCCAAGGCGGTGCCGGTGACCACAATACCGGCTCCTGCCACGGCAAACGCCCGGTCCACGGCCAGACGGAAACCACCGCGTGCGCTGCGTTGACCTACCGTGTCTTCAGCGGTCAGCAGCGCCTGGCGCAACGCTGCGACGCCCTCCCCGGTGACACTGGACAGCGGAAACTGCTGCGCCCGCGCGTAAGGCCCCGACGCCAGCAGTGCCGAAACCTGCGCCTGGACCTGCGTAACCCTCTGCGGCTCGACCCGGTCGCACTTGCTGATCGCCACCACCGCCTGGGGGATACCCAGCAGCTCGATGATCGCCAAGTGCTCGCGGGTCTGTGGCATGACGCCGTCATCCGCGGCCACTACCAGCAAGACCAGGTCGATGCCATGGGCGCCGGCCAACATGTTGTGAATGAAGCGCTCGTGCCCGGGCACGTCGATGAAGCCGGTCAACGGCGCACCCTCGGCCAGCGCGGCATAGCGGTAGCCGAGATCGATGGTCATGCCCCGGGCGCGTTCCTCCTGGCGATGATCGCCAGCCTGACCGGTCAGGGCCTGGAGCAGTGCGGTCTTGCCATGGTCGATATGGCCGGCGGTGCCGACGATCACTGGACCGGCCCCAGGCGCAGTGCTGGCAGTTGCGCCAGCCAATGGGCCTCATCGTCGAGCTGGCGCAGGTCGAGCCACAAGGCGTCGTCATCGATGCGCCCGAGCACCGGCACCGGCAGGTCGCGCAAGGCGCGCTCCAGCACGTGCAAGCTGCGTCCGCGCAGCTTCTTCGACACTTGCGGGCGCAGGCACAGGGCGGCGCTGGGCAGGCGCGCCACAGGTTGGCTGCCACTGCCGATCATGCCCAAGACCGGCTCGACGCTCACGACCCATTGCGCCCCCAGAGAGGCCGCGAGCGCCGGGGCCAGGCGCTCGGCCTGGGCCGCTATCTCATCCTGAGGGCGGGTCAACAGGCGCAGACTGGGCAAGCGTTCGGCGAGCCGATCCGGATTGCGGTAAAGCGCCAGCACGGCTTCCAGCGCGGCCAAGGTGATCTTGTCGACCCGCAGGGCACGCTTGAGGGGGTTCTTCTTGATCTTGGCGATCAGTTCCTTGCGCCCGACGATGATGCCGGCCTGGGGGCCGCCGAGCAGCTTGTCGCCACTGAAGGTGACGATGTCGGCACCGTCAGCCAGGGCCTGACGCACCGTGGGTTCGGCCGGCAGCCCCCAACGGGTGAGGTCGAGCAGGCTGCCGCTGCCCAGGTCCTCTAGCAGAGGCAAGCCATGGGCGTGGGCGATGGCTGCCAGCTCGGCAGTGGGTACCTGGGTGGTGAAACCCTGAATGCTGTAGTTGCTGCAATGCACGCGCATCAGTAAGCCGGTACGCGGGTTGATCGCGCCTTCGTAGTCGCGGGCGTGGGTGCGATTGGTGGTGCCGACCTCATGCAGGCGGACTCCGGCGCGGGACATGATGTCGGGAATACGGAACGCGCCACCGATCTCGATCAACTCGCCTCGGGAGATGACACCCTCCTTGCGCGCGCCCAAGCTGTTGAGCGCCAGCAGCACGGCAGCGGCATTGTTGTTGACCACCGTGACCGCCTCGGCCCCGGTGAGCTCGCGGATCAGGCCTTCGATCAGGTCGTCGCGGTCACCGCGCTTGCCGGTGGCCAGGTCGAACTCCAGGTTCAGCGGATGGCGGGCGGCGACCTGCATGGCCTCCACCGCCTCCTCGGGCAACAGCGCACGGCCCAGGTTGGTGTGCAGCACCGTGCCGGTGAGGTTGAATACACGACGTACCTGGCTGCGCTGCTGGATGGCCAGGCGTTCGCCAGCGCGGCCATTGAGGACGTCCGGTGCCAGCTCGACCACGCTCATCTGGCCAAGGCGAGCAGGCTCACGCAGGTCATCGAGCAATTGGCGCAGAGTAGCCAGCACGGCGTCACGACCATGGCGCTCGATCAACGGCTCGCAGGTCGGGTGGCGTAACAAGGTGTCGATGGAGGGCAGGCGTGGGGTGTCGCTGGCGGGGCTCGAAGACATGCGGTACTACCTTCAACTGATCCGTTGTCGATTTGGGTCTTTTCGCGGGTAAACCCGCTCCCCCAAGGGCAGTACAGCCGTTGCGGGAGCGGGTTTACCCGCGAATGAGGCAACTCGGTATTTCAGTGTAGACACTTCCCCCTATCCGGGCGCCAGCATCAGGTTAGGCCCCAGCCGCTGGAAGCCCTCCTCATCCAGACGCATATCCAGCGCCAGGCTGGCCAGGTCATCGGCCAGCGGCTCAGCCGCGGCGTCATTCTCCAGGTAGCTCTGCTTCAAGTAGCTCTGACACCCTGGGCAACATTCGGCGCGCAACGGCGCCTTGCCCGGCGCGTGCCGGTCATCCTCGAGGTTGCTGTAGCGCAGATCCTTGCTCGACTCGCAGTACACGCATTTGACCCGCACCACATGCCACTCGCAGGCGCACAACGAACAGACCAGGTATCGCAGGCCGTTGTGCTTGCCACGGTTGCGCACCACCCCCGCCATGGCCGGTGATCCACAGGCCGGACATTGCGCCAGGCTGTCGGCGGGCTTGAGTTCAGGTTCGGGCAGCGTCAGCAGCCAATGGGACCAAGCCGCTTGCAGCGCCGCGCCAATGAAGGGCACCAGCGCCGCCGGCACGGCATCGTACTGGCCGGCCAACAGGGCAATGGCCCAGCCCTTGCGCTGGCTGTCGTCGCTCTCTCGCAACGTGCGTAGCGCCTCACCCAGCGCCCCGTCGGAGGCGCCATCGAAGCGTTCGAGCAGCGCCTTTAGCCAGACCAGCCAAGGCCCCTCGCGCACCAGGCTGTCCGCCGCCAGCGGTGGCAAGCCATGACTTATGCACAGCCGCTGGCGTTCGCCTGCCACCGGCAGAGCACTGGGCGGGTTATCCACAAGCTGCTGCTGGATACGACACAGCCGTGCGATCAGCATCAGGTACTGGCCAAGGGCATTGCCCTCGGCCAGTTGCTCCAGGCGCTCGGCGCGCCGTTCGAACAGGTTGGCAGGCGGCAGGTTCAGAAACGGCGGCGTCACGGCCGACGCTTCGATCTGCCCGGGTTCGAGTATGGTGCTCAAGCGCTCATCCTTCTTTTCGTCCGTGATTGCCCGGCGTCTTGTCGCCAGTCACTTCGCGGTACCACAACTCATGGTGCTTGCGTGCCCAGGCGCGACTGACCGAGCCATGCAGCATGGCGCCTACCGAGCCTTTGATCCAGATGCCGGCATAGATATGCACGATGATGCTGAGGATCAGCACGAACGCCGCCAGCGCATGGAGCAAGGTCGCCAGGCGAATGGCGCCGATGTCGAAGTACTGGCTGAACCAGGCGCGCCAGATCACCACGCCACTGATCAGCAGCACCAGCATGCACAGCAGCAAGGTCCAGAACAGCAGCTTCTGCCCAGCGTTGTACTTGCCGATCGGCGGCACGCCCTCCTCCTCGTTGCGCATCACCCGGTCGACGCGGCGCAGCCACAGGCGATCGTTGGCGGTGATGAAATTGGCGCGCCAGAAACGCAGCATCAGCCCGAGGAAGAATATGAACATCGCCACGCCCAGGAATGGATGCAGGATGCGCGTCCACGGGCCGCCACCGAACAGATGGCTGAGCCAGAACAGCGCCGGATGAAACAGCGCCAGCCCAGACAGCCCGGCCATCACGAACAGGATCGCGACGATCCAGTGGTTACTGCGCTCGTTGGCGTTGTAGCGCAGGATCGGTTTGTTGTCGCTCATGGCCGCGGCCCCCCTTGCCCGCCGGGCTTGGTCGGATCATAGACATGCACCGACGGGTCGACCTGATGCACGCTGTCCTCGGCAGGTGCCAGGGCATCGTCCTCCTCGACCCGCTGCGGGCCGACCCGCACATAGTGGAAGAACCCAGCCAGCACTGCCGCGCCCATCGCCAGCAACGCCAGTGGCTTGCTGATGCCTTTCCACAGCCCCACCAGCGGGCTGATCACTGGTTGATCCGGCAACCCGGCGTAGAGCCTGGGCGTATCGGCGTGGTGCAGCACATACATCACGTGGGTGCCGCCGACGCCGTCCGGGTCGTACAACCCGGCCTTGTCGAAGCCCCGGGACTTCAGGTCGACGATGCGCTCGGCGGCATGCACCTTCATTTCATCCTTGCTGCCGAAGACGATCGCCCCGGTCGGGCAGGTCTTCACGCAGGCCGGCTCCAAACCCACGGCCACGCGGTCGGAACACAGGCTGCACTTGTAGGCCTTGTGGTCCTTCTGCGAGATCCGCGGGATGTTGAACGGGCAGCCGGTGATGCAGTAACCGCAGCCGATGCAGTGATCCTGGTTGAAATCGACGATGCCGTTGGCGTGCTTGATGATCGCCCCCGGGCTTGGGCAGGCCTTCAGGCAACCGGGCTCGGCGCAGTGCATGCAGCCGTCCTTGCGGATCAGCCACTCCAGGTTGCCATCGTCGCGCTCGTGCTCGGTGAAGCGCATCAGGGTCCAGGTTTCGGCGGTCAGGTCCTGGGGGTTGTCGTAGGTGCCGTGGTTGTGGCCGACCTCGTCACGCAGTTCGTTCCACTCCGAGCACGCCACCTGGCAAGCCTTGCAGCCGATGCACTTGGTGGTGTCGATCAGCTTGGCGACTTCCTGCTGCTGGCGCACCGAAGACGGTACGGTCGTGGTGGCCGAGCGGGCGATGATGTCTTGCTGGGCCATTAGATTTTCTCCACGTTGACGAGGAACGACTTGGACTCCGGCGTCTGGGTATTGCCATCACCCAGGAACGGCACCAAGGTGTTGGTCAGGTAGCCATGCCGGGTGATGCCGGTGAAGCCCCAGTGCAGCGGAATGCCGACGTGGTGAACGGTCTGGTTGTTCACCTTCAGCGGACGGATCCGCTTGGTCACCACCGCCACCGCCTCGATATGTCCACGCTTGGAGCTGACCCGCACCCGGTCGCCGGCCTTGATGCCTTTCTCGTTGGCCAGCGCCTCGCCGATCTCGACGAACTGCTCGGGCTGGGCAATGGCGTTGAGGCGACAATGCTTGCTCCAGAAATGGAAGTGCTCGGTCAGCCGGTAGGTGGTCGCCGCGTAAGGGAATTCGTTGGCCTTGCCCAAGGTGTCCCACACCGAGTCGAACACGCGCCCGGCCGGGTTGCTGATGGCCTTCTTGTTCTGCGGGTTGAGTGGGTTGATGCCGATGGGCGTCTCGAACGGCTCGTAATGCTCGGGGAACGGCCCCTCGGCCATCTTGTCGATGGCGAAGAACCGCGCCACCCCTTCGGGGTTCATGATGAACGGATTCATCCCCGCTTCCGGTGGCGAGTCGACCTTGAAGTCCGGCACATCGGTACCCGTCCAGGCCTTGCCGTTCCACCACACCAGGCGTTTTTTCTCCGGGTCCCAAGGTTTGCCCTGCGGGTCGCTGGAGGCGCGGTTGTAGAGAATCCGGCGGTTGGCCGGCCACGCCCAGGCCCAGTTCTGCACCTGGTGCATGCCGTAGGGGTCACTGTTGTCGCGCCGGGCCATCTGGTTGCCCTGCTCAGTCCAGCTGCCGGCGAAAATCCAGCAGCCGGACGCCGTGCTGCCGTCGTCCTTGAGCTGGCCGAAGCCTGCCAGTTGCTGACCGGCTTTGAGCGTGGCACCGGTCGGGTCGGTGAAGTCGCTGACCGCCCAGCCGTTCATTTCCTTGGCCAACTCCTCGGGCGAAGGCTCTTCGGGGATCTTGTACGGCCAGTTGATGTTGAGCATCGGATCCGGGTACGCACCGCCCTCGGCTTTGTAGCGATGACGCAAGCGCAGGAAGAGCTCGCTCATGATCTGCACATCGGTGCGGGTCTCGCCCGGGCCGTCGGCACCCTTCCAGTGCCACTGCAGCCAGCGGCTGCTGTTAACCAGCGAGCCATCTTCCTCGGCGAAGCAGGTGGTGGGCAGGCGGATCACCTCGGTCTGGATGTTGGCGGTATCGACATCATTGAACGGGCCGGCGTTGCGCCAGAACTCGGACGTCTCGGTGGCCAGCGGATCCATGACCACCAGCCACTTGAGCTTGGCCAACGCGGCGGTGACACGGTTTTTGTCCGGCAACGCGGCGATCGGGTTGAAGCCCTGGCAGAAGTACCCGTTGACCTTGCCCTCGCCCATCATCTCGAACATGCGCAGCACGTCATAGGAACCCACATCAAGCTTGGGCAGCCAGTCATAGCCCCAGTGGTTCTCGGCAGTGGCGTTGGGGCCGTACCAAGCCTTCATGAGGCTGACGTGGAACTTGCCGTAGTTTTGCCAGTAGGACAACTGCCCCGGGCGCAGCGGCTTGGAGGCGCGCTTGTCGATGAAGGCGGCGTAGTCCTGCTCGGCGTCGCCGGCCAGGGTCAGGTAACCCGGCAGCGAGTTGGACAGCAGCCCCAGGTCCGTCAGACCCTGGATGTTGGAGTGACCGCGCAGGGCGTTGACCCCGCCACCCGGCATGCCGACGTTGCCCAGCAGCAACTGGACCATGGCTGCACTGCGAATGATCTGCGCGCCGATCGAGTGCTGTGTCCAGCCCAGCGCGTAGAGGATCGTCATGGTCTTGCCCGGCTGCGAGCAGGTGGCAATCTCTTCCCACACCTTCATCATGGCGTCCTGGGGCATGCCACAGGTCAGGCTGGCCACTTCCGGGGTGTAGCGGCTGTAGTGCTGCTTCATCAACTGGTAGACGCAACGCGGGTGCTGCAGGGTCGGGTCGACCTTGGCAAAACCATCCTCGCCCAGCTCATAGCCCCAGCCGGATTTGTCGGCATAGATGCGCTTGTCCGCGTCATAGCCACTGAACAGCCCGTCCTCGAAGCCATAGCCTTCTTTGACGATGAACGACACGTCGGTGTAGTTGCGCACGTACTCGTGCTGGATCTTGTCGTTGCTCAGCAGGTAATTGATCAACCCGCCCATGAAGGCGATGTCGGTACCGGTACGGATCGGCGCGTAGTAATCCGCCACCGAGGCGGTACGCGTGAACCGCGGGTCGACCACGATCAGCCGCGCCTTGTTGTGCGCCTTGGCCTCGGTCACCCACTTGAAACCGCACGGGTGCGCTTCTGCTGCGTTGCCACCCATCACCAGGACCAGATTCGCGTTGGCGATATCGGACCAATGGTTGGTCATGGCACCACGGCCATACGTCGGGGCAAGACTTGCCACCGTCGGGCCGTGTCAGACACGCGCTTGGTTATCGAACCCCAGTACACCCAGCGAACGGATGACCTTGTGCGTCAGGTAGCCCGCTTCGCTGGAAGCGGCGGACGCTGCGAGAAAGCCCACGGTGAGCCAGCGGTTGACCGTCTGCCCCTGGGCGTTCTTCTCGATGAAGTTGGCGTCGCGGTCCTTTTTCACCAGATCGGCGACGCGATCGAGCGCCTCGTCCCAGCTGATCCGGGTCCACTCCTTGCTGCCCGGCTTGCGTACCTCGGGGTACTGCAGGCGGTTCGGGCTGTGGATGAAATCGAGCAGGCCGGCACCTTTCGGGCACAAGGTCCCGCGGTTGACCGGATGGTCCGCATCGCCCTCGATGTGGATGATGTTCTGTTTGACGTTCTTGCCCGCATCGCCCTGGCTGTACATGATCAGGCCGCAGCCGACCGAGCAGTATGGACAGGTGTTGCGGGTCTCTTTGGTGTGCGCCAATTTGAAGTGGCGCACCTGCTCGGCGAACGCGGGGGTCGGGGCCATGCCCAACGCCGCGAGGCTCGAGCCTCCAAGGCCGATGGCGGCGACCTTGAAGAACTGCCGACGGTTGAGGTCCATCGTGCACTCCTGATCAGGTTCTGGACGTCGGGACATCGCCGACGCCTCGAGGACTTCACGGTGGCGGCCAACGGATGGCCACCAACCCTAACTCTAGTCAAGAATCCTGAATGCGCGATGACATGGCTCAAGGAACCGTTTCATTTGTGAAACAGCCGTCGCCCCTCACGCCTTCGCGGTACGAGGCAGATTACGCACCACATTCAACCCCGCGCTGCTTTGTGCCACTGGCATGATCTCGATCGTGTTGATGTTCACATGTGCAGGTTGAGCCGCGATCCAGGCCACGGTGGCAGCGATGTCTTCGGGCAGAAGCGCCTCGACGTCGCGGTACAACGCCTCTACGGCGTCCAGATCCCCCTTGAGGCGAACCACCGAGAAGTCGGTGCCCGAGCACAGGCCAGGCTCGATGTTGCTCACCCGTACCCGGGTGCCGGCGAGGTCGGCGCGCAGGTTGAGGCTGAACTGACGGACGAACGCCTTACTGGCGCCATACACATTGCCCCCCGGGTACGGGTAGGTGCCGGCGATGGAGCCGATGTTGATGATCAGGCCGCTGTCGGCCGCAACCATCTGGGGCAGGATCTTGTGGGTGACCATCGTCAGGCCGGTGACGTTGGTGTCGATCATCCGCTGCCAGTTCTCGGCACTGGCCTGTTGGGCCCGGTCAATGCCCAGCGCCAGCCCGGCGTTGTTGACCAGCACATCGATGTTCAACGAGGCCTTGCCGATCCATTCGACAGCCGCATCCAAGGAGGCCGGATCGGTGACATCCAGCGCCAGCGGGATAAACGAGTCGCCCAGCTCGCTCTCCAGCGCCTTGAGTTTGTCCATGCGCCGAGCGCCACCGATAACCCGGTAGCCCTCGGCGACCAATGTGCGGCAGATGGCGCGGCCAAAGCCTGCGGAAGCGCCGGTTACAAATGCGGTTTTCATAGTCTCTCCAAAGGTCGAAAACAGGTCAGGTGCGTGGCACACCAACATTGAGTCGATGCAATGATGGTAATCAGTAAAATATCATCGATTCAATGACTTTATTCACTTCGCCGCTGACGCTTGCACAACCTATTGATTTTCAATGAAATAGCGATTTTATGCTTGAAGAACTAGAGCTTTTAGGCATATTCAAGGGGTGTAATCAACCTTGATTACACCCCTATTGCTTTCATGTTAGGCTTGCGCGCTCGTCCCGACATTGGTGTCATTTCATGTGGGTTCCTCATTACAGCGCCCTGACGCAACCGGTTTACCTGATGATCGCCGATGCCCTTGAACAGGACATTGCCAGCGGGAAGTTGGTAGCCGGCGATCGGCTGCCGACGCTGAAGGATCTGGCCGAGCGCTTGAGCGTGACGCCAGGCACCATTGGCCGGGCCTATGACGAGGCGGCCAAACGTGGCCTGGTGGTCGGAGAGGTAGGACGCGGCACCTTTGTGCGCGCCCCAAAAGCCGCTGTTGTCCCGCCCCCTCGCAGCGCGGGTCTGAGCAATGAAAATGGCCAGATCGATCTGTCGATCATCAAGCCCAACGACGCCCACATGGCGCAGTGGTTGCGCGGCTCGCTCCACGACCTGGCCGACTCCACCGACCTGATAAAGGCGCTCGATTACGTCACCGATGGCGGTCATGCCATCCACAAGGAAGCTGGCGCGACCTGGATCAGACGCTGGCTGCCGGACGCCAGCTGGCAGCAGGTGGTCTTGACCTCTGGCGCCCAGCACGGCCTGCTGGTGGCCTTCAACAGCCTGTCGAAAGCCGATGATGTGATTCTCTGCGAATCCTTCTGCTACCCCGGCATCATTTCCCTGGCCCACAGTTTGGGCCGACGCCTTCAGGGGGTGGCCGTGGACGAGCACGGCCTGATTCCCGAGGCTCTGCGCGCCGCCTGCCTAGAGCATCGCCCTACCCTCTTGGTCTGCGTGACCACGCACCAGAACCCGACCAACTCGATCATGCCCCACGCCCGGCGTGAGGCCATCGCCGCCATTGCTCGCGAGTTCGACCTGGTCATCATCGATGACGACATCTACGGTTTCCTTGAGCCGTCCCCCCGCTACAAGCCCCTGGCCGCCTATGCGCCGGAGCGTTCCATTTACCTGACCAGCCTGTCCAAGAGTGTGTTGCCGGCGCTGCGTATCGGCTATCTGTATGCACCGCCGCACATGCTGTCGCGCCTGTCCTCGATGGTGCGCAGCAGCGTCTGGATGCCCTCACCCTTGATGGCCCAGCTCGCCAGCAACTTGATCAACAGCGGCATGGCGGACGAGTTGGTAAGTATCCAGCAGGACGAAGCCGCCGCGCGCCAACAGATGGCCAAGGACATCCTCGGCCAGTACCCGATCCGCAGCCAACCTCATAGCTTCCATATCTGGCTCGAATTGCCCGCCCCCTGGACCGGCGATGAATTCGCCAACCTGGCGCGCAGCAATGGCGTGATCGTGGTCAGCGGCAGCCAGTTCCTGCCTCAGCGCAGCGACGCGCCCAATGGCGTGCGTATCGCACTGATGGCGCCGAACCGGGACGAACTTGCCTTTGCCCTGACCAAACTGGCCAGCTTGCTGGCCTCGCCGGAGCCCCGGTTGTTCTATTGACCGGGTTTTCGAGCGAGCATGAAAAAGCCGCAACCAGTTGCCTGGCTGCGGCTTTTTGCGCGTGCTGTCGAACAGCGATCCGTCAGAACGGAATATCGTCGTCGAAGCTGTCGAAGTCAGCGGCCGGTTGCGGAGCTGGCTGCTGCGGTGCAGGGCGCTGTGGCGCCTGCTGTGGACGCGGAGCCTGCTGGCGTGGCGCCTGGTTGTACTGCTGCTGGCCGCCACTTTGGTTGTAGTTGCCACCACCTTGGTTGTACGGATCGCCACCCTGTTGCTGGTTTTGCGGACGACCGCCCAGCAGCTGCATGGTGCCCTGCATGTCGACGATGATCTCGGTGGTGTAGCGCTTGATGCCGTCTTTTTCCCACTCGCGGGTCTGCAGCTTGCCCTCGATGTACACCTGGGAACCTTTGCGCAGGTATTCGCCCGCGATCTCGGCGAGCTTGCCGAACATGGCAACACGGTGCCACTCGGTGCGCTCGACCTTCTGGCCGGACTGTTTGTCGGTCCACTGCTCGCTGGTAGCCAGGCTCAGGTTGGTCACGGCGTTACCGTTGGGCAGGTAGCGGACTTCGGGATCCTGACCGCAAGTACCGACCAGAATGACTTTGTTAACCCCACGGGCCATAACGTTCTCCTAGGCTTCGCACGCCGAAGAGGCTGGGTTCACCAGACGCTCGAGGGTCGCACGGTCCAAAATTTTCGTATCCAGTTTGATATAGATGGCGGCTTCTTCTGCTACCACTACGGCGTCGGTCACACCCGGCACGGCCAACAGGCGCTCGGTCAGCCCGGCTTCCCGGACGCCTTCGGGCGATAGCGGCATGCGCAGGCTGGTCACATAGGGCGGCTCGTTCATGCTCAATGCAGTGCCCAGCCAGATGGCGCACAACCCTGCGCATCCGAGGAACACCATGCCCAGGCCACCGTGCTGGAACAACCAGCCACCGATGATTCCTCCAAGAGCGGCACCCAGGAACTGACTGGTGGAATATACCCCCATAGCCGTCCCTTTGCCGCCAGCGGGCGACACTTTGCTCACCAACGAAGGCAGCGATGCCTCCAGCAGGTTGAATGCGGTAAAGAATACCACGGTGCCGATCACCAGTCCGCGCAAGTTGTCAGCCCATTGCCAGAAGAACACCTCGACCACCAGCAGCACACTCACCGCGCCGAGCAACACCCGTTTCATCTTGCGCTTCTTCTCGCCGTAGATGATGAACGGGATCATTGCAAAAAATGAAATGAGCAAGGCGGTCAGGTACACCCACCAGTGCTGTTCTTTCGGCAGGCCGCCGCGCTCGACGAAAGCCAAGGGCAGCGCGACGAAGCTGGCCATGAGGATCGCGTGGAGGATGAAGATGCCCACGTCCAGGCGCAAAAGGTCCGGATGACGCAGGGTCGGGCCAAGGGCCTTGCGGGCGACGCCCGATTCGCGGTGCTGCAACGCACTGTGGGCGCTGGGCACTACGAAGGCGATGAGCGCGATCCCCACGAGGGCGAGTCCTGCCGTGGCAAGGAACAATCCTGACAGGCCGAAGGCACGGGTCAGCAGTGGACCGACGACCATGGCCACCGCGAACGACAGCCCGATGCTCATGCCGATCATGGCCATGGCCTTGGTACGATGCTGTTCACGGGTCAAATCAGACAGCAGCGCCATGACGGCAGCCGAAATCGCCCCGGCGCCTTGCAGGATGCGGCCTGCGATCACACCCCAGATTGAGTCCGCCTGAGCCGCCAACAAGCTGCCGAGGGCGAACACTACCAGCCCGAGATAAATAACCGGACGGCGACCGATGCGGTCGGAAATCATCCCGAACGGAATCTGCAGAACAGCCTGAGTCAAGCCATAGGCGCCAATAGCCAGGCCAATCAGTGCCGGCGTAGCGCCGGCCAGGTCCATGCCGTAGGTCGCCAGCACCGGCAGGACCATGAACATGCCCAGCATACGAAAGGCAAAGACCAGGGCCAGGCCGCCAGCGGCGCGGGTTTCGCTGCCACTCATGCGCTCGTTGTGCGTGTCGTGCATGGAATAACCTCGTGTGAACCGGCGGCGATTCTATCAGTCCGACAGCGTAACGGCATCTACGCGACGCTTTGCCGCGTACTGGCAGCGCGCCTTATACTCCCTTGTTTATGCCCGCCGAGCGAGGCCGCAGTGGACAAGATCCTGATTCGTGGGGCACGCACCCACAACCTGAAGAACATCGACCTGACCCTGCCCCGGGACAAGCTGATCGTGATCACCGGCTTGTCCGGCTCCGGCAAGTCGTCCCTGGCGTTCGATACCCTCTATGCCGAGGGCCAGCGGCGCTATGTGGAATCCCTGTCGGCCTATGCCCGACAGTTCCTGTCGATGATGGAAAAACCTGACGTCGATACCATCGAAGGCCTGTCGCCAGCCATCTCCATCGAGCAAAAGTCGACCTCACACAACCCGCGTTCCACGGTCGGCACCATCACCGAGATCTACGACTACCTGCGCCTACTCTATGCCCGCGTCGGCACGCCACGCTGCCCGGACCATGACATTCCGCTGGAAGCGCAAACGATCAGCCAGATGGTCGACCTGGTCCTCGAGCGCCCCGAAGGCAGCAAGCTGATGCTGCTGGCGCCGGTGGTGCGTGAACGCAAGGGCGAGCACCTGGCGGTGTTCGACGAACTGCGGGCCCAGGGCTTCGTACGCGCCCGGGTCAATGGCAAGCTCTACGAACTGGACGAGCTGCCCAAGCTGGATAAACAGAAAAAGCACAGCATCGATGTGGTGGTGGACCGCTTCAAGGTGCGTGAAGACTTGCAGCAGCGCCTGGCGGAATCGTTCGAGACGGCACTGAAGCTGGCCGATGGCATCGCCTTGGTCGCACCGATGGACGACGAGACCGGCGAGGAGATGATCTTCTCGGCGCGCTTCGCCTGCCCGGTGTGCGGACATGCCATCAGCGAGCTCGAACCGAAACTGTTCTCCTTCAACAACCCAGCCGGCGCCTGCCCTACCTGCGACGGCCTGGGGGTCAAGCAGTTCTTCGATACCAAGCGCCTGGTCAACAATGAGCTGACCCTGGCCGAGGGGGCCATCCGTGGCTGGGACCGGCGCAACGTCTATTACTTCCAGATGCTCGGGTCGCTCGCGGCGCATTATGGCTTCAGTCTTGAGCTGCCATTCGGTGAGCTGTCGGCCGAGCACCAGAAGGTCATCCTGCACGGCAGCGGCAAGCAAAGCGTCGACTTCAAGTACCTCAATGACCGTGGCGACATCGTCAAACGCTCGCACCCGTTCGAGGGCATCGTGCCCAACCTGGAGCGCCGCTACCGCGAGACCGAATCGGCCACCGTGCGCGAGGAACTCGCCAAGTACCTGGGCACCCAACCCTGCCCCGACTGCCGCGGCACCCGCCTGCGCCGCGAGGCGCGCCACGTGTGGGTGGGCGAGAAGACCTTGCCGGCCGTCACCAACCTGCCGATCGGCGAAGCCAGCGACTATTTCAGCGACCTCACCTTGACTGGCCGGCGCGGCGAAATCGCGGCCAAGATCCTCAAGGAGATCTGTGAGCGCCTGCAGTTCCTGGTCAATGTCGGCCTCGACTACCTGACCCTGGACCGCAGCGCCGATACGCTCTCCGGCGGCGAGGCCCAGCGCATCCGCCTGGCCAGCCAGATCGGAGCCGGCCTGGTGGGGGTGATGTACATTCTCGACGAGCCCTCCATCGGCCTGCACCAGCGCGACAACGACCGCTTGCTGGCCACGCTCAATCACCTGCGGGATCTGGGCAACACCGTGATCGTGGTGGAGCACGACGAGGACGCGATCCGTCTGGCCGACTATGTGGTGGACATCGGCCCTGGCGCCGGCGTGCATGGTGGGCAGATCGTCGCCGAGGGCTCGCCTGAGGAGGTCATGGCCCACCCCGAGTCGCTCACGGGCAAGTACCTGTCCGGGCGCAAGAAGATCGCCGTGCCGACCAAGCGCACACCGCGCAACAAGAAACTGGCACTCAAGCTCAAAGGCGCCCGCGGGAACAACCTGCAGAGCGTCGACCTTGAGGTACCTATCGGCTTGCTGACCTGCGTCACCGGGGTTTCCGGTTCGGGCAAATCGACACTGATCAACAACACCCTGTTCCCCCTGGCCGCTACCGCCCTCAATGGCGCCAGCAGCCTAGAGGCCGCCGCGCACACAAGCCTCGACGGCCTGCAGCACTTGGACAAGGTGGTCGATATCGACCAGAGCCCGATCGGCCGCACGCCACGCTCCAACCCCGCAACCTATACCGGCATCTTCACACCGATCCGCGAGCTGTTCGCTGGCGTCCCGGAATCCCGTGCTCGCGGCTATGGCCCGGGGCGCTTCTCGTTCAACGTCAAGGGCGGTCGCTGCGAAGCTTGCCAGGGCGATGGCCTGATCAAGGTGGAGATGCACTTCCTGCCGGATATCTACGTGCCGTGTGACGTGTGCAAGAGCAAGCGCTATAACCGCGAGACCCTGGAGATCAAATACAAGGGCAAGAACATCCACGAGATCCTGGAAATGACCATCGAGGATGCCCGGGAATTCTTCGATCCAGTCCCGGCCCTGGCGCGTAAGCTGCAAACGCTGATGGACGTGGGGCTTTCCTACATCAAGCTGGGACAATCGGCCACAACCCTATCGGGCGGCGAAGCGCAGCGGGTCAAGCTATCCCGCGAGCTGTCCAAGCGCGACACCGGCAAGACGCTCTATATCCTCGACGAGCCGACCACGGGCCTGCATTTCGCCGACATTCAGCAACTGCTCGATGTGCTGCATCGCCTGCGCGACCACGGCAACACCGTGGTGGTGATCGAGCACAACCTCGACGTGATCAAGACCGCCGACTGGCTTGTGGACCTTGGCCCGGAGGGCGGTTCGAAAGGAGGCCAGATCATCGCCTGTGGTACGCCTGAGGAGTTGGCCGAGATGAAACAGTCCTATACCGGTCATTACCTCAAGCCACTGCTGGAACGTGACCGAGCGTAATGAAAAAGCCCCTGGCATGCAGATGCCAGGGGCTTTTTGTTTGGCGCCACCTCCGCGAAAGGTGTGGAGCAATTACATCTGCGACTGCAGATAGTTCTCCAGGCCGATCGCCTTGATCAGACCTTGCTGCTTCTCCAGCCAGTAGGTGTGATCTTCTTCGGTGTCGGCCAACTGCGCACGCAGAATGTCGCGGCTGATGTAGTCCTTGTGCAGCTCGCACAACTCGATGCCTTTGCACAGTGCGGCGCGCACCTTGTACTCGAGCTTCAGGTCGGCCTCGATCATCTCCGGCACGGTGCTGCCGACTTCCAGATCATCGGCGCGCATGTCCGGAGTGCCTTCGAGCATGAGGATGCGACGCATCAGGGCATCGGCGTGCTGCGTCTCCTCTTCCATCTCGTGGTTGATACGTTCGTAGAGCTTGGACAGGCCCCAGTCTTCATACATACGCGAATGAATGAAGTACTGATCGCGTGCTGCCAGTTCGCCCTTCAGCAACGTGACGAGGTAGTTGATTACGTCCGGGTGACCTTGCATCGCCCTGCTTCTCCCTGTGAAAACGGCTTATGGCTCATAGTGTGAACCAGGATTTGCTCGCGGTCACGGACAAACGCGCAATTAGAAGCAAAAAATCGGTTAAACAGTAGTGATATTCATTGAAAAACCGCCCAAATGAGGGCGGTTCTACTTATCACTTCGACTTAAGCGAGATCCACGCCCAAGGCCTTAGCGACGCCCTCGCCATAGGCAGGATCCGCCTTGAAGAAGTACTGCAACTGACGCTGCACCACATCAGCGCTGACACCTGCCATCGCTCCAGCGATGTTGCTGATCAGCAGCGCTTTTTGTTCTTCATTCATCAAGCGGAACAGCGCACCGGCGTGACTGTAGTAGTCGTTATCTTCGCGGTGGTCATAGCGATCGGCGGCGCCTTGCAGGGCCAGTGCCGGCTCAGCGTGACGCGGCGACTGTTTGGGCGCATCGCTGTAGCTGTTGGGCTCGTAGTTCGGCGCACTGCCATAGCTACCCGAGGCCATCGCACCATCGCGCTGATAGCTGTGTACGGGGCAACGCGGCGCGTTGACCGGCAACTGCTGGTGATTGGTACCAACACGGTAGCGGTGGGCGTCGGCATAGGCGAACACGCGACCTTGCAGCATTCGATCTGGCGAGAGCCCAACACCAGGCACCATGTTGCTTGGCCCAAAGGCAGCCTGCTCGACTTCAGCGAAGTAGTTGAGCGGGTTGCGGTTGAGTTCCAAGATGCCGACCTCGATCAGCGGGTAGTCCTTCTGCGCCCAGGTCTTGGTCACGTCAAAGGGGTTCTCCTCGCGGCCCGCCGCTTCTGCCTCACTCATCACCTGGATGCACACGCTCCAGCGCGGGTAGTCACCCCGCTCGATGGCCTCGAACAGGTCACGCTGGGCGTAGTCCGGGTCGCTGCCAGCTAGCCGGGCGGCTTCGGCAGGCGCTAGGTTCTTGATGCCCTGCTGGGTTTTGAAGTGCCATTTGACCCAAGTACGCTCGCCCTTGGCATTGATCAGGCTATAGGTGTGGCTACCAAAGCCATGCATGTGCCGGTAGCCATCCGGAATGCCCCGATCAGAGAACAGGATGGTGACCTGGTGCAGCGCTTCCGGCGAATGGGACCAGAAGTCCCACATCATCTGGGCATTCTTCAGATTGGACTGTGGGTGACGCTTCTGGGTATGGATGAAGTCCGGGAACTTGAGCGGGTCGCGAATGAAGAATACTGGCGTGTTGTTACCGACGATGTCCCAGTTGCCCTCCTCGGTATAGAACTTCACCGCAAAGCCACGCGGGTCTCGCTCGGTATCTGCAGAACCACGTTCACCGCCTACGGTAGAGAAGCGCAAGAAGGTCTCGGTTTCCTTGCCAATACGCTCGAACAGCTTGGCGCTGGTGTACTGGGTAATGTCGCGGGTGACGGTGAAGGTGCCGTAGGCGCCAGAGCCTTTGGCGTGTACACGGCGCTCCGGGATGTTCTCCCGGTTGAAGTGGGCGAGCTTCTCGATCAGGTGGAAGTCGTCAAGCAACAGCGGGCCGCGTGGGCCGGCCGAACGAGAGTTCTGGTTGTCTGCTACCGGCGCACCGCTGGCGGTGGTGAGAATCTTGCTCATGGGTTCTCCTATCAGTCTTTGGCTGCCGCTGATCGGCGTGCTGACAAGTATCGGCGACCCGGGTTACAAGAACTAATTCATTGCCTGACTCACATCAATAGAAATTCATAATTCTTGCAGACACAAAAAACCGGGCACTAGGCCCGGTTTCTTGTAGCAGACTGACGTCTTACTCGGCGGCTTCTACAGCACCACCGACCGGACGATCAACCAGCTCGACGTACGCCATAGGCGCGTTGTCGCCAGCGCGGAAACCGCACTTCAGGATGCGCAGGTAGCCGCCCTGACGGGTGGCGTAACGCTTGCCCAGGTCGTTGAACAGCTTGCCAACGGCAGCTTTCGAACGGGTACGGTCGAACGCCAGACGACGGTTGGCTACGCTGTCTTCCTTGGCCAGGGTGATCAGCGGCTCGGCAACGCGGCGCAGTTCCTTGGCTTTCGGCAGGGTGGTTTTGATCAGCTCGTGCTCGATCAGCGACACTGCCATGTTCTGGAACATAGCCTTGCGGTGAGAGCTGGTACGGCTCAGGTGACGTCCACTTTTACGATGACGCATGATTCATTCCTTACCAAACACTACGTTCGGTGATTACGACGATCAGGCGGTCGCCTTGTCGTCTTTCTTAAGACTTGCAGGCGGCCAGTTGTCGAGGCGCATGCCGAGAGACAGACCACGAGAGGCCAGGACGTCCTTGATTTCAGTCAGGGACTTCTTGCCCAGGTTAGGAGTCTTCAACAGCTCTACTTCGGTACGCTGAATCAGGTCGCCGATGTAGTAGATGTTCTCCGCCTTGAGGCAGTTGGCCGAACGTACGGTCAGTTCCAGATCGTCAACCGGACGCAGCAGGATCGGATCGATCTCGTCTTCCTGCTCGACTACAACAGGCTCGCTGTCACCTTTGAGGTCGACGAACGCGGCCAACTGCTGTTGCAGGATGGTCGCGGCGCGGCGGATAGCCTCTTCAGGGTCCAGGGTGCCGTTGGTTTCCAGATCGATGACCAGCTTGTCCAGGTTGGTACGCTGTTCAACACGGGCGTTCTCGACCACATAGGCGATACGACGCACCGGGCTGAACGAAGCGTCCAACTGCAGACGGCCGATGCTGCGGCTTTCGTCTTCGTCGGTTTGACGGGAGTCGGCCGGCTCGTAACCACGACCACGAGCTACGGTGAGCTTCATGTTCAGGGCGCCGTTGGACGCCAGGTTCGCGATTACGTGATCGGGATTGACGATCTCGACATCGTGATCCAGCTGAATATCGGCAGCGGTAACCACCCCCGAACCCTTTTTCGACAAGGTCAGCGTAACTTCGTCACGACCGTGCAGTTTGATAGCCAGGCCTTTGAGGTTCAACAGGATTTCAATGACGTCTTCCTGTACACCTTCGATCGCGGAGTACTCATGGAGTACGCCATCGATCTCGGCCTCGACTACTGCACAGCCAGGCATGGAGGACAACAGGATGCGGCGCAGCGCGTTGCCCAGGGTATGGCCGAAACCACGCTCGAGAGGCTCGAGCGTGATCTTGGCGCGGGTCGGACTGACAACCTGCACATCAATGTGGCGGGGTGTCAGGAACTCATTTACCGAAATCTGCATGGATGCACCTATTTTCTAGCCCTTACTTGGAGTAGAGCTCGACAATCAGGTTTTCGTTGATGTCGGCGGACAGGTCGCTGCGAGCAGGAACGTTCTTGAAAACGCCCGACTTCTTGGCAGCATCCACATCAACCCACTCAACGCGGCCACGCTGGGCGCACAGTTCAAGGGCTTGAACAATGCGCAGCTGGTTCTGCGACTTCTCGCGAACCGCGACCACGTCACCCGGACGAACTTGGTAGGATGGAATGTTTACGGTCTTGCCGTTGACGCTGATTGCCTTGTGCGAAACCAGCTGACGCGATTCCGAACGAGTGGCACCGAAGCCCATACGGTAGACAACGTTATCCAGACGGCACTCGAGCAGTTGCAGCAGGTTTTCACCGGTAGCGCCTTTTTTCGAGGCTGCAGCCTGGTAGTAACCGCGGAACTGACGCTCCAGTACACCGTAGATACGACGAACTTTTTGCTTCTCGCGCAGCTGGGTACCGTAGTCGGACTGACGGCCACGGCGCTGGCCGTGGATACCTGGGGCTGCTTCGATGTTGCACTTCGATTCCAGAGCGCGAACGCCGCTCTTCAGGAACAGGTCGGTGCCTTCACGACGAGACAGTTTGCATTTTGGACCAATGTAACGTGCCATTTATCTGTCTCCTGATTACACGCGACGCTTCTTCGGCGGACGGCACCCGTTGTGCGGGATTGGCGTCACGTCGGTGATGCTGGCGATCTTGTAGCCGCAGCTGTTCAGTGCACGAACGGCGGACTCGCGACCTGGACCTGGACCCTTGACGTTGACGTCGAGGTTCTTCAGGCCATATTCCAGCGCAGCTTGACCAGCACGCTCAGCAGCGATCTGAGCTGCGAACGGGGTGGATTTGCGCGAACCACGGAAACCCGAACCACCGGAAGTAGCCCAGGACAACGCGTTGCCCTGACGGTCGGTGATGGTCACGATGGTGTTGTTGAAAGACGCATGGATGTGGGCGATGCCATCAACCACTGTCTTTTTGACTTTCTTACGAGGACGAGCAGCAGGTTTTGCCATGTCTATATTCCTGGGCGATTACTTGCGGATCGGCTTACGCGGGCCCTTACGGGTGCGTGCGTTGGTCTTGGTGCGCTGACCGCGAACCGGCAGACCTTTACGATGACGCAGGCCGCGGTAGCAACCCAGGTCCATCAAGCGTTTGATCTTCATGTTGATGTCACGGCGCAGGTCACCTTCGGTGGTGAACTTCGCGACTTCGCCACGCAGGGTTTCGATTTGCTCGTCGCTCAGATCCTTGATCTTAGCGGCTGGATTTACACCAGCGTCTGCACAGATCTTCTGTGCAGTTGTGCGACCGACACCATAGATGTAGGTCAGCGAGATAACAGTGTGCTTGTTATCTGGAATGTTGACGCCTGCAATACGGGCCATTCAGTGGGACTCCAATTGACAGCTACCTACGCCCCGGAAGCCAAGAAATAGGGCGCGAGATAATATCGCTGTAGAAACGAATAATCAACCCAGCAGCACACTAGCTGCTGGGTTTGAAGCGCGGATCACACTCAGCCTTGGCGCTGCTTGTGACGCGGTTCCGCGCTGCAGATCACGCGCACGATACCTTCGCGACGAATGATCTTGCAGTTGCGGCACAGCTTTTTCACCGATGCACGAACTTTCATTACCGACTCCTCGAACCTTAGGGGACTATCAGCGCAGCAGACCGCTGCCACCGTAGCCTTTCAGGTTGGCTTTCTTCATCAGGGATTCGTACTGGTGCGAAACGAGGTGCGATTGTACTTGGGACATGAAGTCCATCACAACCACTACCACAATCAGCAACGAGGTCCCGCCAAGGTAGAACGGCACGTTTGCTGCCACCACCAGGAACTGGGGCAGAAGGCAGACGGCCATCATGTAAAGAGCACCGAACATAGTCAGACGAGTCAGAACGCCATCGATATAGCGCGCAGACTGCTCACCAGGACGGATACCCGGAATAAAGGCACCGGACTTCTTCAGGTTTTCCGCTACGTCTTTCGGGTTGAACATCAACGCTGTGTAGAAGAAGCAGAAGAAAATGATCCCCGCACTAAACAGCAGAATGTTCAACGGCTGACCAGGAGCGATCGACTGCGAGATGTCCTGCAGCCAGCCCATACCCTCGGACTGACCGAACCAGGCACCCAGCGAAGCCGGGAACAGCAAAATGCTGCTGGCAAAAATAGCCGGGATAACCCCCGCCATGTTTACCTTGAGCGGCAAGTGGCTGGTCTGCGCAGCAAAGACCTTACGGCCCTGCTGACGCTTGGCGTAGTGAACGGCGATACGACGCTGACCACGCTCAATGAACACCACAAAGCCGATAATCGCTACTGCAAGCAAACCGATAGCGACCAGGGCGAAGATGTTGATATCGCCTGTACGCGCAGACTCGAAAGACTGCCCGATTGCTCTCGGAAGACCGGCAACGATACCTGCGAAGATCAACATCGAGATACCGTTGCCCACACCGCGCTCGGTGATCTGCTCGCCCAGCCACATCATGAACATCGCACCGGCCACGAAAGTGGCTACAGCGACAACATAGAAGCTCAGACCAACAGAAAACGCCACGCCCTGGTTGGCCAGGCCAATGGACATGCCAATGGCTTGAACCAGTGCCAGGATAACGGTGCCGTAGCGGGTGTACTGGCTGATCTTGCGACGGCCAGCTTCACCTTCCTTCTTCAACTGCTCCAGTTGTGGGCTGACAGCGGTCATGAGCTGCATGATGATCGATGCCGAGATGTACGGCATGATCCCCAGTGCAAAAATGCTCATGCGCTCCAGCGCACCACCGGAAAACATGTTGAACAAGCTAAGAATGGTCCCCTCATTCTGCCGAAACAGATCCGCCAGACGGTCCGGATTGATGCCAGGCACCGGGATATGCGCGCCGATCCGATAGACGATGATCGCCATGAACAGAAAGCGCAGACGAGCCCAGAGTTCCGACATCCCGCCCTTACCGAGCGAAGAGAGAGCACCTTGCTTAGCCATTTATTCCTCGAACTTGCCGCCAGCTGCTTCGATAGCCGCACGCGCACCCTTGGTGGCTGCGATACCCTTGATGGTGACTGCGCGAGTGACTTCGCCCGACAGCATGATTTTCACACGCTGTACGTTCTGACCGATCACGTTGGCATCCTTCAGGGATTGCACGGAGATCACGTCGCCTTCCACTTTAGCCAGCTCGGACAGACGCACTTCAGCGCGGTCCATGGCTTTCAGGGAAACGAAGCCGAACTTCGGCAGACGACGGTGCAGCGGCTGTTGACCGCCTTCGAAGCCCGGAGCGATCGAACCACCGGAACGGGAGGTCTGACCTTTGTGGCCGCGGCCACCGGTCTTGCCCAAACCGCTACCGATACCACGACCCGGACGATGCTTCTCGCGACGGGAACCCGGCGCTGGACTCAGATCATTGAGTTTCATCGATTAACCCTCGACGCGCAGCATGTAGTAAGCCTTGTTGATCATCCCGCGGTTCTCGGGAGTATCCTGGACTTCTACAGTGTGACCGATGCGACGCAGACCCAGACCCTTAACGCACAGTTTGTGGTTAGGCAGACGGCCGGCGGTGCTTTTGATCAGCGTTACTTTTACGGTTGCCATGATCAGATGATCTCCTCAACGCTCTTGCCGCGCTTGGCAGCAATGGACTCAGGAGATTGCATGGCTTTCAGACCCTTGAAGGTGGCGTAAACCACGTTCACTGGGTTGGTCGAACCGTAGCACTTGGCCAGAACGTTCTGGACACCAGCAACTTCCAGGACAGCACGCATTGCGCCGCCGGCGATGATACCGGTACCTTCCGAGGCAGGCTGCATGTATACCTTCGAGGCGCCGTGGGCAGCCTTGGTGGCGTACTGCAGGGTGGTGCCCTTCAGATCTACCTGAATCATGTTGCGACGGGCAGCTTCCATGGCTTTCTGAATCGCGGCTGGTACTTCGCGCGACTTGCCACGGCCGAAGCCGACACGGCCCTTGCCATCACCTACCACGGTCAGCGCGGTGAAGGTGAAGATACGGCCGCCTTTGACGGTTTTTGCAACGCGGTTAACTTGAACCAGCTTCTCGATGTAGCCTTCGTCGCGCTTTTGGTCGTTATTTGCCATAACTTAGAACTCCAGCCCGCCTTCACGAGCAGCATCAGCCAGCGCCTTGACGCGGCCGTGGTACTTGAAGCCAGAACGGTCGAAAGCAACTTGAGAAACGCCGGCGGCTTTCGCGCGCTCAGCTACCAGCTTGCCAACCTTAGTGGCCGCGTCGATGTTGCCGGTGGCGCCATCACGCAGTTCTTTGTCCAAGGTAGAGGCGCTTGCCAGAACCTTGCTGCCGTCGGCCGAAATGACCTGGGCGTAGATGTGCTGCGAGGAGCGGAACACGCAGAGACGCACGGCTTCGAGCTCGTGCATTTTCAGGCGTGCTTTGCGAGCGCGACGCAGTCGAGTAACTTTTTTGTCGGTCATTTGCTAGGCCCTACTTCTTCTTGGCTTCTTTACGACGGACTACTTCGTCCGCGTAACGCACACCCTTGCCTTTGTAAGGCTCTGGCGGACGGAAGTCGCGGATTTCAGCGGCCACCTGACCAACCAGCTGCTTGTCGATACCCTTGATCAGGATGTCGGTCTGGCTGGGAGTTTCAGCGGTGATGCCGGCTGGCAGTTCGTAGTCCACTGGGTGCGAGAAGCCCAGAGCCAGGTTCAGGACGGTGCCTTTGGCCTGTGCTTTGTAACCAACACCGATCAGCTGGAGCTTGCGCTCGAAGCCTTGGCTTACGCCCTGAACCATGTTGTTGACCAGAGCACGGGTGGTACCGGCCATGGCGCGGGCTTGCTGGTCACCGTTGCGAGCGGCGAAACGCAGCTCACCAGACTCTTCGGTAACTTCAACAGACGAGTGAACGTTCAGTTCGAGAGTGCCTTTGGCACCCTTAACCGAAAGCTGTTGGCCGGCGAATTTGACTTCGACGCCAGCTGGCAGCTTAACGGGGTTCTTAGCGACGCGAGACATGCCTATCTCCCCTTAGAACACTGTGCACAGAACTTCGCCGCCGACACCGGCAGCGCGCGCAGCGCGATCAGTCATCACACCTTTGTTGGTGGAGACGATAGACACGCCCAGGCCGCCACGTACTTTCGGCAGCTCTGCGACGGACTTGTACTGGCGCAGGCCTGGACGGCTGGAGCGCTTCAGTTCCTCGATGACCGGACGGCCTTCGAAGTACTTCAGTTCGATCGACAGGGAAGGCTTGGCCTCACCAGTTACCTGGTAGCCAGCGATGTAACCTTCGTCCTTCAGAACTTTGGCAACCGCGACCTTCAGGGTGGAGGAAGGCATGCTTACGACGGACTTTTCAGCCATCTGGGCATTACGGATGCGAGTTAGCATGTCCGCTAACGGGTCCTGCATACTCATGGGCTAGATGCTCCTGATACAAGAATTATTAGCCTTGCGGCTATCACAACCACCCGAGCGGGCAGGGTAAAAAACCCAGGCTCAGGTGAGCCGGTCATTCTAGACACAAGGCAGAAACGAAACAAGCCCCATGAAGGGGCTTGTTTGTTGGCGAGCTTACCGACGGTCGGAAGATCACTCCCCTTCCGCCGGCTCTACACCTGCAGCGATTACCAGGAGGCCTTGACCAGACCTGGAACATCACCACGCATTGCAGCTTGACGCAGCATGTTACGGCCCAGGCCGAACTTACGGTATACACCGTGAGGACGACCGGTCAGGCGGCAACGGTTACGCAGGCGCGAGGCGCTGGCGTCACGTGGCTGCTTCTGCAGAGCGACTACGGCAGCGAAACGCTCTTCAGGAGAGGCGTTCAGGTTGACGATGGTCGCTTTCAGCTCAGCACGCTTCTTAGCGTACTTAGCTACCGTGAGCTGACGCTTCAGCTCGCGGTTCTTCATGCTCTTCTTGGCCATTTTCCTACTCCAATCAGTTGCGGAACGGGAATTTGAAAGCACGCAGCAGGGCGCGACCTTCGTCATCCGTACGAGCAGTGGTGGTCAGGGTGATGTCCAGACCGCGCAGAGCATCGATCTTGTCGTAGTCGATTTCCGGGAAGATGATCTGCTCTTTCACACCCATGCTGTAGTTGCCACGGCCATCGAAGGACTTGGCATTCAGGCCGCGGAAGTCGCGAACCCGAGGCAGGGAGATCGCCAGCAGGCGGTCCAGGAATTCGTACATACGATCACGGCGCAGGGTTACCTTGACGCCAATCGGCCAACCTTCACGAACCTTGAAACCCGCAATCGACTTGCGAGCGAAAGTCACAACGGCTTTTTGGCCGGTGATCTTTTCCAGGTCGGCAACGGCGTTTTCGATGACTTTCTTGTCACCGACCGCTTCGCCCAGACCCATGTTCAGGGTGATCTTGGTTACGCGAGGAACTTCCATCACGTTCGCCAGCTTAAGTTCTTCCTTAAGCTTGGGAGCGATTTCGTTCCGGTAAATCTCTTTCAGTCGTGCCATTGTCTTCTACCTAGCAGTGTTCAAGCATCAACCGCTTTCTGGGTCGACTTGAAGACACGAATTTTCTTGCCGTCTTCAACCTTGAAGCCAACGCGGTCAGCCTTGTTGGTTTCACCATTGAAAATGGCAACGTTGGAAGCGTGCAGAGGCGCTTCTTTTTCGACGATACCGCCCTGGACGCCCGCCATCGGGTTAGGCTTGGTATGACGCTTGACCAGGTTGACACCACCAACAACCAGACGGTTGTCAGCGAGAACCTTCAGCACCTTACCGCGCTTACCTTTGTCCTTGCCGGCGATCACGATGATCTCGTCGTCACGACGAATCTTTTGCATGTCGGATCTCCTTAGAGCACTTCAGGGGCGAGCGAGACGATCTTCATGAACTTCTCGGTACGAAGTTCACGGGTCACTGGCCCGAAGATGCGAGTGCCGATCGGCTCTTGCTTGGTGTTCAGCAGAACAGCAGCGTTGCCGTCGAAACGAATGATGGAACCGTCAGCGCGACGTACACCATGACGGGTACGAACGACAACGGCAGTCATCACCTGGCCTTTTTTGACCTTACCGCGCGGAATTGCTTCCTTGACGGTAACTTTGATGATGTCACCGATACCGGCGTAACGGCGGTGGGAACCGCCGAGCACCTTGATGCACATGACGCGACGAGCGCCGCTGTTATCGGCCACATCGAGCATGGATTGAGTCTGAATCATAAAATTTCTCCGACCCTTCGCCCTTAGACTTCAACAGCGCGTTCGATGACTTCAACCAGTGCCCAGGACTTGGTCTTGGCCAGCGGACGAGTTTCGCGGATGGAAACCTTGTCGCCGATCTTGCACTGATTGGTCTCGTCGTGCGCGTGCAGCTTAGTCGAACGCTTAACGTATTTACCGTAGATCGGGTGCTTGACGCGACGCTCGATCAGAACGGTGATGGTCTTGTCCATTTTGTCGCTGACGACACGGCCAGTCAGCGTACGGACGGTTTTTTCAGCTTCAGCCATGATCACTTACCTGCCTGCTGGTTGAGCACAGTTTTCACGCGAGCGATGTCACGCTTAACTTGCGAGAGCAGGTGCGACTGCCCCAACTGGCCAGTTGCCTTCTGCATACGCAGATTGAACTGGTCGCGCAGCAAGCCGAGCAGTTGCTCATTCAGCTGCTGTGCCGATTTTTCACGAAGTTCATTCGCTTTCATCACATCACCGTCCGCTTAACAAAGGAGGTGGCGAGTGGCAGCTTTGCAGCAGCCAGGGCGAAGGCCTCGCGCGCCAGCTCTTCAGAAACACCCTCGATCTCGTACAGGACTTTGCCTGGCTGAATCTGGGCAACCCAGTATTCCACGGAACCCTTACCTTTACCCATACGAACCTCGAGAGGCTTCTTGGTAACCGGCTTGTCCGGGAAGACACGGATCCAGATCTTGCCGCCACGCTTTACGTGACGGGTCAGGGCACGACGTGCCGACTCGATCTGACGGGCGGTGAGACGACCGCGAGCAACAGCCTTCAGGGCGAATTCGCCGAAGCTGACCTTGCTACCGCGCAGTGCCAGACCACGGTTGTGGCCGGTCATCTGCTTACGGAATTTTGTACGCTTTGGTTGCAACATTTGGCGTACCCCTTACTTAGCAGCTTTTTTACGAGGCGCTGGTGCTTGAGGCTTCAGCTCTTCCTGGCGACCACCAATAACTTCGCCTTTGAAGATCCAAACCTTCACACCGATCACACCGTAGGTGGTGTGAGCTTCGTAGGTGTTGTAGTCGATATCGGCACGCAGGGTGTGCAGAGGCACACGACCTTCGCGATACCACTCAGTACGAGCGATCTCGGCGCCGCCGAGACGACCGCTAACCTGGATCTTGATGCCCTTGGCACCAATACGCATGGCGTTCTGAACGGCGCGCTTCATGGCGCGACGGAACATTACGCGGCGCTCCAGCTGCTGAGCTACGCTCTGGGCAACCAGCATTGCGTCGAGTTCCGGCTTGCGGATCTCTTCGATGTTGATGTGCACAGGCACACCCATCTGCTTGGTCAGGTCCTGACGCAGCTTCTCAACGTCCTCACCCTTCTTACCGATAACGATACCGGGACGAGCGGTGTGGATGGTGATGCGTGCAGTTTGAGCCGGACGATGAATATCGATACGGCTTACGGACGCGCTTTTTAGTTTGTCCTGGAGGTACTCACGCGTTTTCAGATCCTTCAACAGGTAATCTGCGTAAGTAGCGCCGTCTGCATACCAGACGGAGGTGTGCTCCTTGACGATTCCCAGGCGAATGCCAGTGGGATGTACTTTCTGACCCATCTGATCGACTCCGTTACTTGTCCGCAACCTTGACAGTGATATGGCAAGACCGCTTGACGATGCGATCAGCGCGGCCTTTGGCACGCGGCATGATGCGCTTCAGCGAACGCCCTTCGTTGACGAAGACGGTGGAGACCTTCAGGTCATCAACGTCTGCGCCTTCGTTGTGTTCGGCGTTGGCAACGGCCGACTCGAGGACTTTCTTCATGATTTCAGCGGCTTTTTTGCTGCTGAAGGCCAACAGGTTGAGCGCTTCGCCCACCTTCTTCCCGCGGATCTGGTCGGCGACCAAGCGGGCTTTCTGGGCGGAGATTCGAGCGCCCGACAACTTAGCGGCTACTTCCATTTCCTTACCCCTTAACGCTTGGCTTTCTTGTCAGCCACGTGCCCGCGATAGGTGCGGGTACCGGCGAACTCGCCCAGTTTGTGGCCGACCATGTCTTCGTTCACGAGAACTGGAACATGCTGACGACCGTTGTGTACCGCGATGGTCAGACCGACCATTTGTGGCAGGATCATCGAACGGCGCGACCAGGTTTTAACTGGCTTGCGATCGTTCTTCTCCACCGCCACTTCGATCTTCTTCAGAAGGTGAAGATCGATAAAAGGACCTTTTTTCAGAGAACGTGGCACTGTCGTATCCCTCTAGTTACTTGCGACGACGGACGATCATATTGTCGGTACGCTTATTACCACGGGTCTTCGCACCCTTGGTCGGGAAGCCCCATGGCGATACCGGATGACGACCACCGGAGGTACGACCTTCACCACCACCATGTGGGTGGTCAACCGGGTTCATGGCAACACCACGAACGGTTGGGCGAACGCCGCGCCAGCGTTTGGCACCAGCTTTACCCAGCGAACGCAGGCTGTGCTCGGAGTTCGAGACTTCGCCCAGGGTCGCACGGCACTCAGCCAGTACTTTACGCATTTCACCAGAGCGCAGACGCAGGGTCACGTAAGCGCCTTCGCGAGCGATCAGCTGAGCCGAAGCACCAGCGGAACGAGCGATCTGAGCACCTTTGCCCGGCTTCAATTCGATGCCGTGAATGGTGCTACCTACTGGGATGTTGCGCAGTTGCAGGGAGTTACCGGCCTTGATTGGGGCCAGAGCGCCTGCGATCAGCTGGTCGCCAGCAGCAACGCCTTTAGGGGCGATGATGTAGCGACGCTCGCCGTCTGCGTAGCACAGCAGGGCGATGTGAGCAGTACGGTTCGGGTCGTATTCAATACGCTCGACAGTGGCAGGGATGCCATCTTTGTCGTTGCGACGGAAGTCAACCAGACGGTAATGCTGCTTATGACCACCACCAACGTGACGAGTGGTAATGCGGCCATTGTTGTTACGACCACCAGACTTCGATTTCTTCTCGATCAGCGGTGCGTGAGGAGCGCCTTTGTGCAGCTCCTTGTTGACCACCTTGACCACGAAACGGCGGCCAGGGGAAGTCGGTTTGCATTTAACGATTGCCATGATGCACCCCTTCCTTACTCAGCACTGCTGCTGAAATCGAGATCTTGGCCTGGCTGAAGGGAGACGATCGCCTTCTTCCAGTCATTACGCTTGCCCAGACCACGTGCGGTACGCTTGGTTTTACCCAGAACGTTAACGGTCGACACGTTTTCAACTTTTACGTTGAACAGGCCTTCGACAGCTTTCTTGATTTCCAGCTTGGTTGCATCAGTAGCAACCTTGAATACGAACTGGCCTTTTTTCTCAGCCAGAACGGTAGCCTTCTCGGAAACGTGCGGGCCAAGGAGGACTTTAAATACGCGTTCCTGGTTCATCCCAGCAGCTCCTCGAATTTCTTCACGGCCGAGACAGTGATCAACACTTTCTCGTATGCGATCAGACTGACCGGATCGGAACCCTGAACGTCACGTACGTCGACGTGCGGCAGGTTACGAGCAGCCAGGTACAGGTTCTGATCAACGGCGTCGGAAACGATCAGTACGTCGTTCAGACCCATGCCGTTCAGCTTGTTCAGCAGGTCTTTGGTCTTCGGGGCTTCAACAGCGAAGTCCTGAACTACGACCAGACGCTCGCTACGTACCAGCTCGGAGAGGATGGAGCGCAGAGCTGCGCGGTACATCTTCTTGTTGAGCTTCTGCGAGTGGTCCTGTGGACGAGCTGCGAAGGTGACACCACCGCCGCGCCAGATCGGGCCGCGAGTGGTACCGGCACGAGCGCGGCCGGTGCCTTTCTGACGCCACGGGCGCTTGCCGCCACCAGCCACGTCGGAACGGGTCTTCTGCTGCTTGGTGCCCTGACGGCCGCCGGCCATGTAGGCCACGACTGCTTGGTGTACCAGCGTCTCGTTGAATTCGCCACCGAAAGTCAGTTCGGAAACTTCGATCGCCTGAGCGTCATTTACATTAAGTTGCATGTCAGTTTCCCCTTAACCGCGAGCCTTGACAGCTGGACGCACAACCACGTCGCCGCCAGTAGCGCCTGGAACGGCACCCTTGATCAGCAGCAGGTTGCGTTCTGCGTCTACGCGTACTACTTCCAGGGACTGAACAGTCACGCGCTCGGCGCCCATGTGACCGGACATCTTCTTGCCCTTGAATACACGACCAGGAGTCTGGCACTGGCCGATGGAGCCAGGGACACGGTGCGATACGGAGTTACCGTGGGTATTGTCTTGACCACGGAAGTTCCAACGCTTGATGGTACCGGCGAAGCCTTTACCTTTGGACTGACCGGTTACGTCTACCAGCTGGCCTGCAGTGAAGAGTTCAGCTTTGATCAGATCGCCAGCCTGGAAATCGCCTTCTTCAAGACGGAACTCCCAAACACCGCGACCAGCGGCAACGTTAGCCTTGGCGAAGTGACCTGCCTGAGCGGCAGTCACGCGCGAAGCACGACGCTCGCCGACAGTGACTTGCACTGCGCGGTAGCCATCGGTTTCTTCAGTTTTGAACTGGGTGACACGATTCGGCTCGATCTCGATGACCGTGACCGGAATGGAGACACCTTCTTCGGTGAAAATGCGGGTCATACCGCACTTGCGACCGACTACACCAATAGTCATGTTGTAAACCTCATGAGTGTACGGGGCTTTCACCCGCTATGGCCGCCCATTTCAGAGCGTTACACGACTCAGACCGAAGTCTTAGCCGAGGCTGATCTGTACTTCCACGCCTGCCGCAAGGTCAAGCTTCATCAGCGCGTCAACGGTTTTATCCGTTGGCTGGACGATGTCCAGAACACGCTTATGAGTGCGGATCTCGTACTGGTCACGCGCGTCTTTGTTGACGTGCGGGGAAACCAGAACGGTGAAACGCTCTTTGCGGGTTGGCAGTGGAATTGGACCACGCACTTGTGCACCAGTACGTTTCGCGGTTTCCACGATTTCCTGGGTGGATTGGTCGATCAGGCGATGGTCAAAAGCCTTCAACCTGATACGGATTTGCTGATTTTGCATTGGATTTCAGACTCCAGGCTGTTCCCATCGGGCGCACTACGCCCGTTAAAAGGAGGCGTGATTCTATAGACGCCCCAATTTAGTGTCAACCCAATAAAAAAAGCCCCCGCTGAGCGGGGGCTTTTTCAATCGACCGAGTGATTACTCGATGATTTTAGCTACGACGCCGGCGCCGACGGTACGACCGCCTTCACGGATAGCGAAGCGCAGACCGTCTTCCATTGCGATGGTCTTGATCAGGGTGACAGTCATCTGAATGTTGTCACCTGGCATTACCATCTCAACGCCTTCCGGCAGTTCGCAGTTACCGGTCACGTCAGTGGTACGGAAGTAGAACTGAGGACGGTAGCCTTTGAAGAACGGAGTGTGACGACCGCCTTCTTCCTTCGACAGAACGTAGACTTCTGCGGTGAACTTGGTGTGCGGCTTGACCGAACCTGGCTTGACCAGAACCTGGCCACGCTCAACTTCGTCACGCTTGGTGCCGCGCAGCAGGACGCCGCAGTTCTCGCCAGCACGACCTTCGTCCAGCAGCTTGCGGAACATCTCAACGCCGGTGCAGGTGGTGGTGGTGGTTGGACGCAGACCAACGATTTCCAGGGCGTCTTGAACGCGGACGATACCACGCTCGATACGACCGGTAACAACGGTACCACGACCCGAGATCGAGAAGACGTCTTCGATCGGCATCAGGAACGGCTGGTCAACGGCACGAACTGGCTCAGGGATGTAGGCATCCAGAGTTTCAACCAGCTTCTTGACAGCGCTGGTACCCATTTCGTTGTCGTCTTTGCCTTCCAGAGCCATACGAGCCGAACCGATGATGATCGGAGTGTCGTCGCCTGGGAAGTCGTAGGTGGACAGCAGGTCGCGAACTTCCATCTCGACCAGTTCCAGCAGCTCAGCGTCGTCTACCAGGTCAGCCTTGTTCAGGAAGACCACGATGTACGGAACGCCAACCTGACGGGACAGCAGGATGTGCTCACGGGTTTGCGGCATCGGACCATCGGCGGCCGAGCAAACCAGGATCGCGCCGTCCATCTGGGCAGCACCGGTGATCATGTTCTTCACGTAGTCAGCGTGACCTGGGCAGTCAACGTGAGCGTAGTGACGAATGTTCGAGTTGTACTCGACGTGAGCGGTGTTGATGGTGATACCGCGTGCTTTTTCTTCTGGAGCCGAGTCGATCTTGTCGAACTCAACGACGGCCGAACCGAAAACTTCGGAGCAGACGCGAGTCAGAGCTGCAGTCAGAGTGGTCTTACCGTGGTCAACGTGGCCGATGGTGCCGACGTTAACGTGGGGAAGGGAACGATCAAATTTTTCTTTAGCCACGACAGTGAACCTCTTGCCTAAAGGGGATTAGCCTTGTTTTTTAACGAGCGCTTCGACGATGTTCGACGGAGCTTCGGCGTATTTGGAGAATTCCATGGAGTAGCTTGCGCGACCCTGAGACATGGAACGAACGTCGGTTGCGTAACCGAACATCTCTCCGAGCGGAACTTCAGCACGAACGACACGGCCAGAGACCGAATCTTCCATACCCTGGACCAGACCACGACGACGGTTCAGGTCACCCATCACGTCACCCAGGTAGTCTTCCGGAGTTACAACCTCGACCTTCATGATCGGCTCGAGGACCACGCCACCACCCTTCTGGGCCAGTTGCTTGGTTGCCATCGAAGCAGCGATCTTGAACGCCATTTCGTTGGAGTCGACGTCGTGGTACGAACCGTCGAATACCGCGGCCTTCAGGCCGATCAGCGGATAGCCGGCAACAACGCCGTTCTTCATCTGCTCTTCGATACCCTTCTGGATCGCAGGGATGTATTCCTTCGGAATCACACCACCAACGACTTCGTTCGAGAACACCAGGCCTTCAGTGATGTTGCCCTGTGCGTCCACGTCCGGCTCGGAGAAGCGAACCCAGCAGTGACCGAACTGACCACGACCACCCGACTGACGAACGAACTTGCCTTCGATCTCGACGTTGGACTTGGTGATCTTCTCGCGGTAGGAAACCTGCGGCTTGCCGATGTTGGCCTCAACGTTGAACTCGCGCTTCATGCGGTCAACGATGATGTCCAGGTGCAGCTCACCCATGCCGGAGATGATGGTCTGGCCGGTTTCTTCGTCGGTCTTGACGCGGAACGACGGGTCTTCCTGGGCCAGCTTGCCCAGTGCGATACCCATCTTCTCCTGGTCTTGCTTGGTCTTCGGCTCAACAGCTACCGAAATAACCGGCTCCGGGAAGTCCATACGCTCAAGAATGATTGGCTTGTCGGCGTCGCACAGGGTTTCACCCGTGGTGACGTCTTTCATGCCGATCAGGGCCGCGATGTCACCAGCGCGAACTTCCTTGATCTCTTCACGCTGGTTCGCGTGCATCTGCACCATACGACCAACGCGCTCTTTCTTGCCTTTGACCGAGTTGATAACCGAGTCGCCGGAGTTCAGAACGCCCGAGTAGACGCGAACGAAGGTCAGAGTACCTACGAACGGGTCGGTAGCGATCTTGAATGCCAGAGCGGAGAACGGCTCGTTGTCGTCGGCGTGACGCTCATCGAACTGCTCTTCGGTGATCTCGTCCTTCGGAGTCTCAGCCAGGTCAGGGTGGATACCCTTGATCGCTGGAATCTCGGTCGGAGCTGGCAGGAAGTCGATAACGGCGTCGAGAACCAGGGGAACACCCTTGTTCTTGAAGGAAGAGCCGCAGACAGCAGGAACGATCTCGCTCGCCAGAGTACGGGCGCGCAGACCAGCCTTGATCTCTTCGATGGACAATTCACCTTCTTCAAGGTACTTGTTCATCAGCTCTTCGCTGGCCTCGGCAGCAGCCTCAACCATGTTGTTGCGCCATTCGTTGGCCAGGTCGACCAGCTCAGCAGGAATCTCTTCCTCGCGGTAGCTGGTGCCCTTGTCGTCTTCGTTCCAGTAGATGGCTTTCATCTTGATCAGGTCGACCTGACCCTGGAAGTCGTCTTCAGCACCAATAGCCAGCTGGATCGGAACCGGGGTGTGACCCAGACGGTTCTTGATCTGACCAACCACACGCAGGAAGTTGGCACCAGCACGGTCCATCTTGTTCACGTAGACAACACGTGGAACGCCGTACTTGTTGGCCTGACGCCATACGGTTTCGGACTGAGGCTCAACGCCAGAGGTACCGCAGAATACGACGACCGCGCCGTCGAGCACACGCAGCGAACGCTCTACTTCAATGGTGAAGTCAACGTGGCCGGGGGTGTCGATGACGTTTACGCGGTAGTTGTCGTACTGACCTTTGGAGCCCTTCCAGAAGGTGGTAACGGCAGCGGAGGTAATGGTGATACCGCGCTCCTGCTCCTGCACCATCCAGTCGGTGGTCGCGGCGCCATCATGCACCTCGCCCATTTTGTGGCTCAGACCTGTGTAGAACAGGATCCGCTCGGTAGTGGTAGTCTTGCCCGCGTCAACGTGCGCGCAGATACCGATGTTACGGTAGCGGTTAATTGCTGTAGTACGAGCCATAAAGCCCTCGCAAAAAGATTGATGCTTGAATTAGAAGCGGTAGTGCGAGAACGCCTTGTTGGCCTCGGCCATACGGTGCACGTCTTCACGCTTCTTGACTGCAGCACCCTTGCCTTCAGCAGCATCCAGCAGTTCACCGGCCAGGCGCAGAGCCATGGACTTCTCGCCACGCTTGCGGGCGTAGTCTACGAGCCAGCGCATTGCCAGAGCGTTACGACGGGATGGACGAACTTCAACCGGAACCTGGTAAGTAGCACCGCCTACACGGCGGGACTTGACTTCGACCAGCGGAGCGATGGCGTCGAGAGCTTTCTCGAAGATTTCCAGGGGGTCGCTGTTCTTGCGTGCTTTGACGGTATCCAGGGCACCGTAAACGATGCGCTCGGCTACAGCCTTCTTGCCGCTTTCCATCACGTGGTTCATGAACTTGGCGAGAATCTGGGATCCGTACTTCGGATCGTCCAGGATCTCACGTTTTGCTGCTACACGACGTCTTGGCATGATAAGCCCTCAAACGGTCTTCAGGTTAGCCCGGGACGCGGGTCTTCGACCCCTGCCCGACCTTACTCTTATCGACTCAAATAAATGGATGTCTGCAAACGACCGATTACTTCGGACGCTTGGTACCGTACTTCGAACGACCCTGGTTACGGCCTTTAACGCCCGAAGTATCCAGAGAGCCGCGAACGGTGTGGTAACGAACACCTGGCAAGTCTTTTACACGGCCGCCACGGATCAGAACGACGCTGTGCTCTTGCAGGTTGTGGCCTTCACCACCGATGTACGAGGAAACCTCGAAACCGTTGGTCAGACGCACACGGCATACTTTACGCAGTGCCGAGTTAGGTTTTTTCGGCGTGGTGGTGTACACACGGGTGCACACGCCACGACGCTGCGGGCAGTTCTGCAGCGCAGGTACGTCGGATTTCTCGACGGTACGCTTACGCGGCTGACGTACCAGCTGGTTGATAGTTGCCATCTACTAGCTCCACTGATTGTCTTGCGACGCTATTGTCTTGCAAGAAAGCCAAAAATTGGCGAGACGGAGCCTCACCAAATTTAAGGGTACAAAAGTCTAAAGAGGATCTTGCACCCAGTCAAGACGAGGCCCCGGCCCTCCCCGCCCGGTCATCGGCAACAATTCATGTCGCCGATGACCCTGGAGGATGAACCGGGGCCCTGCCCTGTTCTTAGTTACCGCTGGAGTTCAGCGCTTCGGTCAGTGCGGCTTCCACCTCACTGGCACTAACGCGCAGCGGCTTGTCGGCATCACGGCGACGCTTACGCTCACTGTGATAGGCCAGACCGGTACCGGCCGGGATCAGACGACCCACGACCACGTTCTCTTTCAGGCCGCGCAGGTAGTCGCGCTTGCCGGTGACGGCTGCTTCGGTCAGTACGCGGGTGGTTTCCTGGAAGGAAGCCGCGGAGATGAACGACTCGGTCGACAGCGAGGCCTTGGTGATACCCAGCAGAACACGCGAGAACTTCGAGATGAACTTGTCTTCGCCAGCGAGACGCTCGTTCTCGACCAGCACCTGAGTCAGTTCCATCTGGTCGCCCTTGATGAAGCTGGAGTCGCCGGACTCGGTGATCTCAACTTTACGCAGCATCTGACGCAGGATGGTCTCGATGTGCTTGTCGTTGATCTTCACGCCCTGCAGGCGGTAAACGTCCTGGATCTCGTTGACGATGTACTTGGCCAACGCGCTTACACCCAGCAGACGCAGGATGTCGTGCGGATCGCTCGGGCCGTCGGAGATAACTTCGCCGCGGTTTACCTGTTCGCCTTCGAAGACGTTCAGGTGGCGCCACTTCGGAATCAGCTCTTCGTACGGATCGCTGCCATCGGTCGGCGTAATGACCAAACGGCGCTTGCCCTTGGTTTCTTTACCGAATGCGATGGTGCCGCTGACTTCAGCCAGAATCGAGGCTTCTTTCGGACGACGCGCTTCGAACAGGTCGGCAACGCGCGGCAGACCACCGGTGATGTCACGGGTCTTAGACGTTTCTTGCGGAATACGCGCGATAACGTCACCCACGCCGATCTGTGCACCGTCAGCCACACCAACGAGGGCGTTGGCCGGCAGGAAGTACTGTGCAGGCACGTCAGTGCCCGGCAGGTACAGGTCCTTGCCAGCAGCGTCGACCATCTTGATCGCCGGACGGATTTCCTTGCCTGCGGCAGGGCGATCCTTGACGTCCATCACTTCGATGTTGGTCAGACCGGTCAGTTCGTCGGTCTGACGCTTGATGGTGATGCCTTCCTCCATGCCCACGAAGGTCACGGTACCTTTGAGCTCGGTAACGATCGGGTGGGTGTGCGGGTCCCACTTGGCGACGATGGCGCCAGCTTCGACCTTTTCACCTTCCTTGACCGAAATCACCGCACCGTAAGGCAGCTTGTAGCGCTCACGCTCACGACCGAATTCGTCGGCGATGGCCAGCTCGCCGGAACGGGACACGGCAACCAGGTTGCCATCAGCACGCTCCACCTGCTTGAGGTTATGCAGACGAACCATACCGCCGTTCTTCACCTGGACGCTGTCGGCAGCCGAGGTACGGCTCGCAGCACCACCGATGTGGAACGTACGCATGGTCAGCTGGGTACCCGGCTCACCGATCGACTGCGCAGCGATAACGCCGACAGCTTCACCGATGTTCACCTGGTGACCACGAGCCAGGTCGCGACCATAGCACTTGGCGCAGATGCCGTAGCGGGTTTCGCAGCTGATCGGCGAACGGACGACCACTTCGTCGATGCTGTTCAGCTCGATGAACTCGACCCACTTCTCGTCGACCAGGGTACCGGCCGGAACGATGACGTCCTCGGTGCCAGGCTTGAACACGTCTCGGGCGATGACTCGACCCAGTACACGCTCACCCAGCGGCTCTACAACGTCGCCACCTTCGATGTGCGGGGTCATCAGCAGACCCTGATCGGTGCCGCAGTCGATCTCGGTCACGACCAGATCCTGCGCCACGTCGACCAGACGACGGGTCAGGTAACCGGAGTTCGCGGTCTTCAGTGCGGTATCCGCCAGACCTTTACGAGCACCGTGGGTCGAGATGAAGTACTGCAGTACGCTCAGACCTTCACGGAAGTTCGCGGTGATCGGCGTCTCGATGATGGAGCCGTCCGGCTTGGCCATCAGACCACGCATACCGGCCAGCTGACGGATCTGGGCAGCGGAACCCCGCGCACCGGAGTCAGCCATCATGTACATCGAGTTGAAGGACTCTTGCTCGACTTCCTTGCCTTCGCGGTCGATGACCTTCTCTTTCGAGAGGTTGGCCATCATCGCCTTGGACACTTCGTCGTTCGCCTTGGACCACAAGTCGATGACCTTGTTGTACTTCTCGCCCTGGGTTACCAGGCCGGAGGCGTACTGGCTCTCGATCTCCTTCACTTCGTCGGTAGCGGTACCGATGATGCGCGCCTTTTCGTCCGGGATAACGAAGTCGTTAACACCGATCGAAACGCCGGAGATGGTCGAGTAGGCAAAGCCGGTGTACATCAGCTGGTCAGCGAAGATGACGGTTTCCTTCAGACCCACCACGCGATAGCACTGGTTGATCAGCTTGGAGATCGCCTTTTTCTTCATCGACTGGTTGACGACGTCGAACGGCAGGCCGGCCGGCACTACCTGGAACAACAGCGCACGGCCGACGGTGGTGTCGACGATACGGGTGTTCTTGACGATGCTGCCGTCACGCTCTTTCACGGTCTCATTGATACGGACCTTGATCTTGGCATGCAGCGCAGCTTCGCCGGCGCGGAATACGCGGTCGACTTCCTGCAGGTCGGCGAACACACGACCTTCGCCCTTGGCGTTGATGGCTTCACGGGTCATGTAGTACAGACCCAGAACCACGTCCTGGGACGGCACGATGATCGGCTCACCGTTGGCAGGCGACAGGATGTTGTTGGTCGACATCATCAGCGCACGCGCTTCCAGCTGGGCTTCCAGCGTCAGCGGCACGTGAACGGCCATCTGGTCACCGTCGAAGTCGGCGTTGTAAGCAGCACACACCAATGGGTGCAGCTGAATGGCCTTGCCTTCGATCAGCACCGGCTCGAACGCCTGGATACCCAGACGGTGAAGGGTCGGTGCGCGGTTGAGCAGTACGGGGTGTTCGCGGATCACCTCGGCGAGGACGTCCCACACCTCCGGCAGCTCACGCTCGACCATCTTCTTGGCGGCCTTGATGGTGGTCGCCAGACCACGCATTTCCAGCTTGCCGAAAATGAACGGCTTGAACAGCTCCAGGGCCATCTTCTTCGGCAGACCGCACTGGTGCAGACGCAGGGTCGGGCCCACGGTAATTACGGAACGACCGGAGTAGTCCACGCGCTTACCGAGCAGGTTCTGACGGAAGCGACCTTGCTTACCTTTGATCATGTCAGCCAGGGACTTCAGCGGACGCTTGTTCGAGCCAGTGATGGCGCGACCGCGACGGCCGTTGTCCAGCAGGGCGTCGACCGCTTCCTGCAGCATGCGCTTTTCGTTGCGCACGATGATGTCCGGCGCCGACAGATCGAGCAGGCGCTTCAGACGGTTGTTACGGTTGATCACCCGACGATACAGGTCGTTCAGGTCGGAAGTCGCAAAGCGACCGCCATCCAGTGGAACCAGCGGACGCAGGTCCGGCGGCAGAACTGGCAGAACGGTCAGGACCATCCACTCAGGCAGGTTGCCCGACCCCTGGAAAGCTTCCATCAGCTTCAGGCGCTTGGACAGCTTCTTGATCTTGGTTTCCGAGTTGGTCTGCGGAATCTCTTCGCGCAGGCGACCGATCTCGTGCTCCAGGTCGATAGCGTGCAGCAGTTCGCGAACAGCCTCGGCACCCATGCGGGCGTCGAAGTCGTCACCGAACTCTTCCAGCGCTTCGAAATATTGCTCGTCGTTGAGCAGCTGCCCCTTCTCGAGGGTGGTCATGCCTGGATCGATAACGACGTAGCTCTCGAAATAGAGCACGCGCTCGATGTCACGCAGGGTCATGTCCATCAGCAGGCCGATACGGGACGGCAACGACTTCAGGAACCAGATATGGGCTACCGGCGAGGCCAGTTCGATGTGCGCCATGCGCTCACGACGAACCTTGGCCAGCGCGACTTCAACGCCGCACTTCTCACAGATGACGCCACGGTGCTTGAGGCGCTTGTACTTGCCGCACAGGCACTCATAGTCCTTGACTGGGCCAAAGATCTTGGCGCAGAACAGGCCGTCACGCTCTGGCTTGAACGTACGGTAGTTGATGGTTTCCGGCTTCTTAACTTCACCGAACGACCACGAACGGATCATTTCAGGCGACGCCAGACCGATGCGGATGGCGTCGAACTCTTCGACTTGACCCTGGTTTTTCAGCAAATTCAGTAGGTCTTTCAAGGCCTTTCCTCCTGGCGGAGCAGGAAGCGGGCAATACCTGCCCCGCTCCCCTTCGCGTCACGTGTTATTCGGTTTCCAGATCGATATCGATACCGAGCGAACGGATCTCTTTGATCAACACGTTGAAGGACTCGGGCATGCCCGGCTCCATACGGTGATCGCCATCCACGATGTTCTTGTACATCTTGGTACGGCCGTTCACGTCGTCCGACTTCACTGTGAGCATTTCTTGCAGGGTGTATGCCGCGCCGTATGCTTCCAGCGCCCACACTTCCATCTCCCCGAAACGCTGACCACCGAACTGCGCCTTACCACCCAGCGGCTGCTGGGTAACCAGGCTGTACGAACCAGTGGAACGCGCGTGCATCTTGTCGTCCACCAAGTGGTTCAGCTTGAGCATGTACATGTAACCGACGGTCACAGGACGCTCGAACTTGTTGCCGGTACGGCCATCGAACAGGACCATCTGGCCGCTCTCAGGCATGTCGGCCAGCTTCAGCATGGCCTTGATCTCACGCTCTTTGGCACCGTCGAAGACCGGAGTAGCCATCGGCACGCCTTTCTTCAGGTTGTTGGCCAGAGCGATGATCTCTTCGTCCGAGAACTCGTCCAGGTTTTCCTGACGACCGCCGATCTCGTTGTAGACCTCGGTCAGGAAGCTGCGCAGCTCAGCGGCTTTGCGCTGCTCTTCGATCATGCGATCGATCTTCTCGCCCAGACCCTTGGCCGCGAGGCCCAGGTGGGTTTCAAGGATCTGACCGACGTTCATACGCGATGGTACGCCCAGCGGGTTCAGAACGACGTCGACCGGAGTACCGTTGGCGTCGTGCGGCATATCTTCGACCGGCATGATCACGGAGACCACACCTTTGTTACCGTGACGGCCTGCCATCTTGTCGCCCGGCTGGATGCGGCGGCGGATAGCCAGATAGACCTTGACGATCTTCAGTACGCCCGGTGCCAGGTCATCGCCCTGCTGCAGCTTGCGCTTCTTGTCTTCGAACTTGTCGTCCAGCAGACGACGGCGATCGACGATGTACTGCTGAGCCTTTTCCAGCTGCTCGTTCAGAGCATCTTCGGCCATGCGCAGTTTGAACCACTGGCCGTGCTCCAGACCGTTCAGGACGTCATCAGTGATCACGGTGCCTTTCTTCAGGCCCGCGCCACCGTCGACTACCTGGCCGTTCAGGGCTGCACGCAGACGCTCGAAGGTCGCGCCTTCGACGATGCGGAACTCTTCGTTGAGGTCCTTACGGATCTCGTCCAGCTGCATCTTCTCAATGGCCAGGGCGCGGCTGTCGCGCTCAACGCCGTCACGGGTGAAGACCTGGACGTCGATGACGGTACCCTTGGTGCCGGTCGGCACGCGCAGGGAGGTGTCTTTTACATCGCTGGCCTTCTCACCGAAGATCGCACGCAGCAGTTTTTCTTCTGGAGTCAGCTGGGTCTCGCCTTTCGGAGTGACCTTACCGACCAGGATGTCGCCAGCGCCGACTTCGGCACCCACGTAGACGATACCGGCTTCGTCCAGCTTGTTCAGCGCAGCCTCACCCACGTTCGGGATGTCTGCGGTGATTTCCTCTGGGCCAAGCTTGGTGTCACGCGCCACACAGGTCAGTTCCTGAATGTGGATGGTGGTGAAGCGATCTTCCTGAACCACACGCTCGGACAGGCAGATGGAGTCTTCGAAGTTGAAGCCGTTCCACGCCATGAACGCGATGCGCATGTTCTGACCCAGCGCCAGCTCACCCATGTCGGTGGACGGACCATCGGCCATGATATCGCCACGCGCGACCACATCACCCTTGCTCACCAGCGGACGCTGGTTGATGCAGGTGTTCTGGTTCGAACGGGTGTACTTGGTCAGGTTGTAGATATCCACACCTGCTTCGCCGGTTTCGACTTCGTCATCGGCTACACGCACGACGATACGGCTGGCATCGACCGAGTCGATCACACCACCGCGACGAGCAACGACGCAGACGCCGGAGTCACGGGCGACGTTGCGCTCCATGCCGGTACCTACCAGCGGCTTGTCGGCGCGCAGGGTCGGAACAGCCTGACGCTGCATGTTCGAACCCATCAATGCACGGTTGGCGTCGTCGTGCTCGAGGAACGGAATCAGAGAGGCAGCGACGGAAACAACCTGCTTCGGCGAAACGTCCATCAGGGTGACGTCTTCCGGCGCCTTGACGGTGAACTCGTTCAGGTGACGTACGGCAACCAGCTCGTCGATCAGTTGCTTCTGCTCGTTCATCGCAGCCGAAGCCTGGGCGATCACGTGATCGGCCTCTTCGATCGCGGACAGGAACACGATATCGTCGGTGACGACACCTTCCTTCACCACGCGATACGGGCTTTCCAGGAAGCCGTACTGGTTGGTGCGGGCGTAGGCCGCCAGGGAGTTGATCAGACCGATGTTCGGACCTTCAGGAGTCTCGATCGGGCACACGCGGCCGTAGTGGGTCGGGTGTACGTCACGGACTTCGAAGCCTGCACGCTCACGGGTCAGACCACCTGGGCCGAGCGCGGAGACACGGCGCTTGTGAGTGATCTCGGAGAGCGGGTTGTTCTGGTCCATGAACTGCGAGAGCTGGCTGGAACCGAAGAACTCCTTCACCGCCGCCGCGACCGGCTTGGCGTTGATCAGATCCTGCGGCATCAGGCCTTCGCTTTCGGCCATCGACAGACGTTCCTTGACCGCACGCTCGACGCGCACCAGGCCAACACGGAACTGGTTCTCGGCCATCTCGCCGACGCAACGGACGCGACGGTTACCCAGGTGGTCGATGTCATCGACGATACCTTTGCCGTTACGGATGTCGACCAGGGTCTTCAGAACATCAACGATGTCTTCCTTGCTCAACACGCCCGAACCTTCGATCTCGGTACGACCGATACGACGGTTGAACTTCATGCGACCAACGGCGGACAGATCGTAACGCTCGGCGCTGAAGAACAGGTTGTTGAACAGGGTCTCGGCGGCATCCTTGGTTGGTGGCTCGCCTGGACGCATCATGCGGTAGATTTCCACCAGAGCTTCCAGCTGGTTGCTAGTGGTGTCGATCTTCAGGGTATCCGAAATGAACGGACCGCAGTCGATGTCGTTGGTGTACAGGGTTTCGATGCGTACGACCTGGGCCTTGGCGACCTTGATCAGCAGCTCGGTGGTCAGCTCGGTGTTGCATTCAGCCAGAATCTCGCCGGTGGCCGGATGCACGATGGCCTTGGCGGTGGTGCGACCCAGGACGTATTCCATCGGAACGTCCAGCTGCTTGACGCCGGCTTTTTCGAGCTGATTGATGTGGCGAGCGGTGATACGGCGCCCCTGCTCAACGATGATCTTTCCGCTGCCGTCATGGATGTCCATGACCGCAACTTCACCACGCAGACGCTGAGGTACCAGTTCCAGGCTGAGCTTTTCGCCGGAAACGTGGAACACGTTGGTGGTGTAGAAGGTGTTGAGGATTTCTTCGGTGCTGTAGCCCAGTGCGCGCAGCAACACCGAAGCCGGCAGTTTGCGGCGACGGTCGATACGCACGAACACGCAGTCCTTCGGGTCGAACTCGAAGTCCAGCCAGGAACCGCGGTAAGGAATGATACGGGCGGAATACAGCAGCTTGCCGGAGCTGTGAGTCTTGCCACGGTCGTGGTCGAAGAACACACCTGGCGAACGGTGCAGCTGGGAAACGATTACACGCTCGGTACCGTTGATAACGAAGGTACCGTTCTCAGTCATCAGGGGGATTTCACCCATGTAGACTTCTTGCTCTTTGATGTCCTTGATCGCTTTGTTCGACGATTCCTTGTCGAAGATGATCAGGCGCACCTTCACACGCAGCGGGACAGCGAATGTCACACCACGCAGGACACATTCCTTCACATCGAAGGCCGGCTCGCCCAGGCGATAGCCGACGTACTCCAGGGCAGCATTGCCGGAGTAGCTGATGATCGGGAATACCGATTTGAAGGCCGCGTGCAGGCCGACGTCGCGGAACTGATCCTTGGATGCTCCCGCCTGCAGGAATTCGCGATACGAATCCAGCTGGATGGCCAGGAGGTAAGGCACATCCATGACGTCCGGCAACTTGCTAAAGTCCTTGCGGATACGTTTTTTCTCAGTGTATGAGTAAGCCATCAGCGTTCCCCAGCTTGGTCACCTGCTTGTTTGGCTCCTCCCGAGCGGAAGCAGCCAGAAAATCTGCAAACCCCATGGTTTGCACACCCTCTTGGGTGTTTTACAGCTCGTTATCGGGGCCGACCTGATCGGCCACCAATAACGGAAAAAGGCCGGTGGCATAAGCCACCAGCCGTCAGCCTTTCGCTCAACGCTCGGGCTGGAGTCGCAAAGTCGAAATTACTTCAGCTCGACTTTAGCGCCTGCTTCTTCCAGCTTCTTCTTCGCGTCTTCAGCGGCTTCTTTCGAAACGCCTTCAGCGATAACCTGAGGAGCGCCGTCGACTTTCTCTTTGGCTTCTTTCAGGCCCAGACCGGTCAGTTCACGAACTGCCTTGATCACGTTGACCTTCTTGTCGCCAGCTTCGGTCAGAACGACGTTGAACTCGGTCTGCTCTTCAGCAGCGGCAGCAGCGCCACCAGCAGGGGCAGCAGCAACAGCGGCAGCAGCGGTAACGCCGAAGGTTTCTTCCATCGCTTTGATCAGTTCAACAATTTCCAGAACAGTTTTCTGGCCGATCGCTTCGATGATTTGCTCGTTAGTCAGAGACATGACTATGAATTCCTGTATTGGGGTGACAGCCTACGCGGCTATCAAATTAAACGTTTGATTTCGAAAGAGACTACGCGGCCTTAGGCAGCAGCGGCTTCTTTCTGGTCGCGCAGCGCTGCCAGGGTACGAGCCAGCTTGCTGGTTGCACCTTGGATTACGCTCATCAGCTGTGCGATAGCCTCGTCGCGAGTTGGCAGAGTTGCCAGCACGTCGATCTGGTTAGCGGCAAGGAACTTGCCGTCGAACGCAGCTGCCTTGATCTCGAACTTGTCCTGACCCTTGGCGAACTCTTTGAACAGACGAGCAGCAGCGCCCGGGTGCTCGTTGGAGAAAGCGATCAGGGTCGGGCCTTTGAACGCGTCGTTGAGGATCGAGTACTCGGTGCCTTCAACTGCGCGCTTGAGCAGGGTGTTACGTACGACACGTACGTAAACGCCAGCTTCGCGGGCCTCTTTACGGAGTCCGGTCATTGCGCCTACAGTCACACCACGGGCATCAGCCACGACAGCGGACAGAGCGACTTTGGCAGCCTCGTTGACTTCAGCGACGATGGCCTTCTTGTCTTCGAGTTTAATTGCCACGGGTTTACTCCTGGTTTTTACCGTTTCATCCAGCCGAGGCCGGATGTCGTTTTGGTGTCTGATTCGGTAACGAATCGGGAGCACCATCTGCGTAGGCTTGTGGTTTAAGGCTTGCGCCGCCTACGGTCTTGGATAGCCCCCGCCAGGCAGGGACCCCAATTTTCAGCAGCCGGTGCAAACAGGGCCGCACCGGCCGAGCATTACACGTTCAGCGAGCTCTGATCGATGATCAGACCTGGGCCCATGGTGGTGCTCAGGGTAACGCGCTTGACGTAGATACCTTTCGAGGAAGCCGGCTTGATACGCTTCAGATCAGCGATCAGGGCTTCAACGTTTTCCTTCAGCTTGCCAGCTTCGAAGCCGACCTTGCCAACGGAGGTGTGGATGATACCGTTCTTGTCGGTACGGTAGCGAACCTGACCAGCCTTGGCGTTCTTGACGGCGCCGGCTACGTCTGGGGTTACGGTACCTACTTTCGGGTTCGGCATCAGGCCGCGAGGACCCAGGACCTGACCCAGCTGACCCACAACACGCATAGCATCAGGCGATGCGATGACGACGTCATAGTTCAGGTCGCCGCCTTTCATTTCGGCAGCCAAATCGTCCATACCTACGCGATCAGCGCCGGCAGCCAGAGCAGCTTCAGCAGCTGGGCCCTGGGTGAAGACGGCAACGCGAACGGTCTTGCCAGTGCCGTGCGGCAGCACGGTAGCGCTGCGAACGACCTGGTCGGATTTACGCGGGTCAACACCGAGGTTGACGGCGATGTCGAAGGACTCGACGAACTTGGCAGCCGGCAGCGAAGCCAGCAGAGTTGCGGCCTCTTCGAAGTTATAGGCCTTGCCTGCTTCGATTTTCTCGGCGATAGCCTTTTGGCGCTTAGTCAGCTTAGCCATTACACACCCTCCACGTTCAGGCCCATGCTACGGGCAGAGCCGGCGATGGTGCGCACAGCTGCATCCAGGTCAGCGGCAGTCAGATCAGCCTGCTTGGTCTTGGCGATCTCTTCCAGCTGAGCACGGGTAACGGTACCGACCTTGACGGTGTTCGGACGAGCCGAACCGCTGGTCAGGCCAGCAGCTTTCTTCAGCAGAACCGAGGCAGGGGTGCTCTTGGTTTCGAAGGTGAAGCTACGGTCACTGTAGACAGTGATGATCACTGGAGTCGGCAGACCTGGCTCTTGACCCTGAGTACGGGCGTTGAAGGCCTTGCAGAATTCCATGATGTTCACGCCGTGTTGACCCAGTGCTGGACCAACGGGTGGGCTTGGGTTGGCCTGGCCGGCCTTAACTTGCAGCTTGATGTAAGCCTGAATCTTCTTAGCCATGAGCTACTCCAAAATCGGGTACGAACGCCAAATGGCTCCCCGTATGACTTGCGTTTTATCCCAGTGACGACAAAACCCCGCAGCACATAGGGCTGCGGGGTATGGGATGCGTCGTTCGCCTAGACCTTCTCGACCTGGCTGAACTCGAGCTCCACCGGAGTAGAGCGACCGAAAATGAGCACTGCAACCTGCAGACGGCTCTTCTCGTAGTTAACTTCTTCGACACTGCCATTGAAGTCAGCAAACGGACCGTCAATGACTCGAACCACTTCGCCCGGCTCGAACAGCGTCTTGGGCCTCGGCTTGTCGCTACCGTCAGCAACGCGACGCAGGATCGCCTCGGCTTCTTTATCGGTGATCGGCGCAGGCTTGTCTGCGGTACCACCAATGAAACCCATGACACGAGGGGTGTCCTTGACAAGGTGCCAAGTCCCTTCGTTCATTTCCATCTGGACCAGCACGTAGCCAGGGAAGAATTTGCGCTCGCTCTTGCGCTTCTGACCGTTACGCATCTCAACGACTTCTTCGGTCGGGACCAGAATCTCGCCGAACTCGTCTTCCATGCCAGCCAGCTTGACGCGCTCGATCAGAGAGCGCATCACATGCTTCTCGTAACCCGAGTAAGCATGCACGACGTACCAACGCTTAGCCACGGGACACCCTTAGCCAACAATCAAGGAGACCGCCCAGCCGAGCAGGGAATCAAGACCCCACAGCAGCAGCGCCATAACCAACACAACAACCACAACGATAAGCGTGGTCTGGGTGGTTTCCTGGCGGGTCGGCCACACGACTTTACGGATCTCGGTACGAGCTTCCTTCGCCAGCGCAAAGAACGACTTACCCTTCGCAGTCTGCAAGGCAACGAAGCCTGCAGCGGCAGCCAGAGCGAGAAGTGCAAGGACGCGGTACAGGATCGGAGCAGCGGAGTAATACTGATTACCCACGACACCAACGACTACCAATACAACAACAGCCAGCCACTTGAACAGATCAAAACGCGATTCTTGGGCTTCAGTTTTGGGAGTCATCGAGGAGGATCCTGTGAGAAGAAAGCCATCACACCGAAGTGAATGGCAGGTCAGGAGGGAATCGAACCCCCAACCTACGGTTTTGGAGACCGTCGCTCTGCCAATTGAGCTACTGACCTTTAACGCTGTATCAGGCCGGCCATTATGCCGGCCTGATCATGAGAAATCAACTACTTATTCAATAATTTTTGCTACGACGCCGGCGCCGACGGTACGACCGCCTTCACGGATAGCGAAGCGCAGACCGTCTTCCATTGCGATGGTCTTGATCAGGGTGACAGTCATCTGAATGTTGTCACCTGGCATTACCATCTCAACGCCTTCCGGCAGTTCGCAGTTACCGGTCACGTCAGTGGTACGGAAGTAGAACTGAGGACGGTAGCCTTTGAAGAACGGAGTGTGACGACCGCCTTCTTCCTTCGACAGAACGTAGACTTCTGCGGTGAACTTGGTGTGCGGCTTGACCGAACCTGGCTTGACCAGAACCTGGCCACGCTCAACTTCGTCACGCTTGGTGCCGCGCAGCAGGACGCCGCAGTTCTCGCCAGCACGACCTTCGTCCAGCAGCTTGCGGAACATCTCAACGCCGGTGCAGGTGGTGGTGGTGGTTGGACGCAGACCAACGATTTCCAGGGCGTCTTGAACGCGGACGATACCACGCTCGATACGACCGGTAACAACGGTACCACGACCCGAGATCGAGAAGACGTCTTCGATCGGCATCAGGAACGGCTGGTCAACGGCACGAACTGGCTCAGGGATGTAGGCATCCAGAGTTTCAACCAGCTTCTTGACAGCGCTGGTACCCATTTCGTTGTCGTCTTTGCCTTCCAGAGCCATACGAGCCGAACCGATGATGATCGGAGTGTCGTCGCCCGGGAAGTCGTAGGTGGACAGCAGGTCGCGAACTTCCATCTCGACCAGTTCCAGCAGCTCAGCGTCGTCTACCAGGTCAGCCTTGTTCAGGAAGACCACGATGTACGGAACGCCAACCTGACGGGACAGCAGGATGTGCTCACGGGTTTGCGGCATCGGACCATCGGCGGCCGAACAAACCAGGATCGCGCCGTCCATCTGGGCAGCACCGGTGATCATGTTCTTCACGTAGTCAGCGTGACCTGGGCAGTCAACGTGAGCGTAGTGACGAATGTTCGAGTTGTACTCGACGTGAGCGGTGTTGATGGTGATACCGCGTGCTTTTTCTTCTGGAGCCGAGTCGATCTTGTCGAACTCAACGACGGCCGAACCGAAAACTTCGGAGCAGACGCGAGTCAGAGCTGCAGTCAGAGTGGTCTTACCGTGGTCAACGTGGCCGATGGTGCCGACGTTAACGTGGGGAAGGGAACGATCAAACTTTTCCTTAGCCATCGATACAGTCCTCCGCAGAAGAAATAGTCACTACAACCGATAAAACAAAGGCAGATATTTTCATATCTGCCTTGTTTATATGGAGCTCTTGAGCGGACTTGAACCGCTGACCTCACCCTTACCAAGGGTGTGCTCTACCAACTGAGCTACAAGAGCGTAACGCTTTGCGCAACAACAGCAAACTTGGAGCGGGTAGCGGGAATCGAACCCGCATCATCAGCTTGGAAGGCTGAGGTTCTACCACTAAACTATACCCGCGGAGCTTGCAGCTCTCGCTAAACTGGTGGAGGGGGAAGGATTCGAACCTTCGAAGTCGAAGACGTCAGATTTACAGTCTGATCCCTTTGGCCACTCGGGAACCCCTCCTGAGTGTGGGCGGCATTTTCAACTCTTGCCGTCCTGCTGTCAAGCTTTTTCTCATTAAAATCTTGAGGTTAGCTACTTTGACAACAGCTTCCGGTCCTACCACCTCAGTGGTGTTCCCTGCGAAGCGGGCGCCATTCTATCAAGCTATTCGCCAGTTGCAATACCCTCGCACAAAATAATTTTGTGTTTTAAGTCTTTGAAATCCTTGGAAAGACTGAAGAGCACCGCAGCATCCAACAAACGCTCGCTTTCGGTCGCAACTTTGAGCCAGCGTCCATCAGCCCCCGGCAACTGGCCAGGCACCACGTCAGTGGAAATATCCAGGCTCAGCAAGCGCTGACGCAAAGCATCCAACTGCTCTTGAGTTTGCACCCCGCCCACTACCAGGCATTCGTCGCGACGCTTGGCTGGCGCGGAAGCGCCTGTCTCACGCAAGAGGCGAATTTCTTGCTGGTTGCCTTTATACAAGGAAAGCGGCGCAACCTCCTTGGCCTTCAGGGGTGCCTCCTGCTGATGCCAGACGTAATAGGCAACATTGAGCACGACTAACAGCAGAAACAACCAACGCATAGGCACCTCAACCCAGTGGACAGGCCATGGCCAAACCGACAAAGACCAGATCGGGCACCACCCGAACGCGAGGAATGGCATCTCGGACCAAGGGGGCATCCCCCCCGGTAAGGAATACCGTAAATGACTCACCCCACATCGCCTGGGCTTGCTCAATCTGCGTGCGCGCAAAACCCTGCAACATCAGCACACAGCCGCGCTCGACAGCTTCGACAGTCGAGCGCCCTGGCGCGAGACTGGCCAAAGCCCGTTCAGCCGAAGCATCGTCGTAACGAATCCGACGGGTATGAGTCCGCAACTGACTACGCATCAATGGCATGCCCGGACAAATGTACCCACCCAGATGCTGGCCATCCGCAGCGACGAAGTCCGCCTTGGCCGCGGTGCCCAGGTCAATCACCAGACAGGCCCCTTTCGCCAGATGGTAAGCACCGAGCGCTGCCAGCCAGCGATCCATACCCAGGCGCTGATAATCGTCGTATCCGTTACGCACACCTGCCATTTCACGTGCAGGATGAGCAACTCGCACTTGGACACCAAAATGCTGCGCCAGCTGCGCGCACAGCGCTTCGGTTTCATCTTCGCTGCGCACACTCACCATCCGACTGCCACTGAGGCGCACGGAAAACAATGCAGACACCTCGGCCAGTAAAGCCTGATCGGAATCGACGATGCCGCCACCGACAATGGTCGCATCACTGGCGTGAATCACACGCCACTTGATGAAGCTGTTACCGCAGTCGAGCTCAAGAATCATCACGCAACCTCAAACTGAGCTCTCCAGCACTGAAGCTCTTTTCCACACCTTCGACATCGAGGCGCAAGGCACCCTGCCCGTCGACCCCAAGCACCACACCGTCGATCCGATTGTTTCCGGCAATCAGGGATACCTTGCGCCCTTGCCAGAGGTTTGCATGCTCCCACTCCTCCTGGAACGCAGCAAAACCGTAGCGACGATGACGGGCCAATTCATGTTGCAACTGCTGGTTGAGTTGGGCGACCAGGCGATTGCGATCAATTGACACACCTGACTCGCGCCTCATCGAAGTCCATTGCTGGTCAACCTGATCATTACTCTGCATGTTCACGTTGATGCCAATCCCCAGCACCACATGACATACATCCGCAGGATCTCCTACAAGCTCCAGGAGGATGCCTGCAATCTTCCGCTCACCCACAAGCAAATCATTCGGCCATTTCAAGCCGGCACCATTCAGGCCGAACGCCAGCAAAGTACGCATGACTGCCAAACCGACCACGAGACTCAGCCCCTCGAGCTGGCGCATACCGCCTTCGACTCGCAGCACCAGGCTGTAGTAGAGATTCTCAGCGAAAGGACTCACCCATTGACGCCCGCGTCGGCCGCGACCGGCAGTCTGTTGCTCTGCCAACACCAGAAACGGAGCGGCCTCGCCCTCAGCGATGCAACGCAGGGCTTCGGCATTGGTGGAGTCGATCGTCTCGTGAACCCGAAGAGACCAGTGCTCACCCTCGCTATACTCATGGATGAGCTGAGAGTCGAGCAAAGTCAGCGGCACGGCCAGTTGATAGCCACGACCTCGCACCTTGTGAATGACAAGGTTCAATTCGCTTTCCAGGTGCTGCAGCTGCTTCCACACAGCGCTGCGACTCACCCCCAGTGCTTCCCCCAGGGCCTGCCCGGAATGGAACCGGCCATCCTTGAGGAGATTCAACAACTTCAGCATGCCAGTCTCGACTAGGAATTAGGCTGGCATGATAGCCACGGCCCGGGGGCTTGCATAGGAAAAGGGCCCACAGAAAGGGACTGCGCAGACGGCAGAAGCGAAAATGATTGGAACCAGAAAAGACAAAACCCCTACCTGCTCGCGCAGATAGGGGTTTTGCGAAATGAATCTTGACGATGACCTACTCTCACATGGGGAAGCCCCACACTACCATCGGCGATGCATCGTTTCACTGCTGAGTTCGGGATGGGATCAGGTGGTTCCAATGCTCTATGGTCGTCAAGAAATTCGGTTGCCGAAATGTCTCGTGAACACTCCAGCCAATTCGGATATGTGATCTTTGTGGTTGCGAACTTTCGGTTCTTTCGTCTTCACCACCGCAATCTGCAGAAGCAAATTGCTTGGGTGTTATATGGTCAAGCCTCACGGGCAATTAGTATCGGTTAGCTCAACGCCTCACAGCGCTTACACACCCGACCTATCAACGTCGTAGTCTTCGACGGCCCTTTAGGGGATTCAAGATCCCAGTGAGATCTCATCTTGAGGCAAGTTTCCCGCTTAGATGCTTTCAGCGGTTATCTCTTCCGAACATAGCTACCCGGCAATGCCACTGGCGTGACAACCGGAACACCAGAGGTTCGTCCACTCCGGTCCTCTCGTACTAGGAGCAGCCCCTCTCAAATCTCAAACGTCCACGGCAGATAGGGACCGAACTGTCTCACGACGTTCTAAACCCAGCTCGCGTACCACTTTAAATGGCGAACAGCCATACCCTTGGGACCGGCTTCAGCCCCAGGATGTGATGAGCCGACATCGAGGTGCCAAACACCGCCGTCGATATGAACTCTTGGGCGGTATCAGCCTGTTATCCCCGGAGTACCTTTTATCCGTTGAGCGATGGCCCTTCCATACAGAACCACCGGATCACTAAGACCTACTTTCGTACCTGCTCGACGTGTGGGTCTCGCAGTCAAGCGCGCTTTTGCCTTTATACTCTACGACCGATTTCCGACCGGTCTGAGCGCACCTTCGTACTCCTCCGTTACTCTTTGGGAGGAGACCGCCCCAGTCAAACTACCCACCATACACTGTCCTCGATCCGGATCACGGACCTGAGTTAGAACCTCAAGGTTGCCAGGGTGGTATTTCAAGGATGGCTCCATGAGAACTGGCGTCCCCACTTCAAAGCCTCCCACCTATCCTACACAAGCAAGCTCAAAGTCCAGTGCAAAGCTATAGTAAAGGTTCACGGGGTCTTTCCGTCTAGCCGCGGATACACTGCATCTTCACAGCGATTTCAATTTCACTGAGTCTCGGGTGGAGACAGCGCCGCCATCGTTACGCCATTCGTGCAGGTCGGAACTTACCCGACAAGGAATTTCGCTACCTTAGGACCGTTATAGTTACGGCCGCCGTTTACCGGGGCTTCGATCAAGAGCTTCGCTTGCGCTAACCCCATCAATTAACCTTCCGGCACCGGGCAGGCGTCACACCCTATACGTCCACTTTCGTGTTTGCAGAGTGCTGTGTTTTTAATAAACAGTCGCAGCGGCCTGGTATCTTCGACCGGCATGGGCTTACGGAGCAAGTCCTTCACCCTCGCCGGCGCACCTTCTCCCGAAGTTACGGTGCCATTTTGCCTAGTTCCTTCACCCGAGTTCTCTCAAGCGCCTTGGTATTCTCTACCCGACCACCTGTGTCGGTTTGGGGTACGGTTCCCAGTTATCTGAAGCTTAGGAGCTTTTCTTGGAAGCATGGCATCAACCACTTCGTCGCCTTAAGGCAACTCGTCATCAGCTCTCGGCCTTGAAATCCCGGATTTGCCTAAGATTTCAGCCTACCACCTTAAACTTGGACAACCAACGCCAAGCTGGCCTAGCCTTCTCCGTCCCTCCATCGCAATAACTGGAAGTACAGGAATATTAACCTGTTTTCCATCGACTACGCTTTTCAGCCTCGCCTTAGGGACCGACTAACCCTGCGTCGATTAACGTTGCGCAGGAAACCTTGGTCTTTCGGCGTGCGAGTTTTTCACTCGCATTGTCGTTACTCATGTCAGCATTCGCACTTCTGATACCTCCAGCAAGCTTCTCAACTCACCTTCACAGGCTTACAGAACGCTCCTCTACCGCATCACCTAAGTGATACCCGTAGCTTCGGTGCATGGTTTGAGCCCCGTTACATCTTCCGCGCAGGCCGACTCGACTAGTGAGCTATTACGCTTTCTTTAAAGGATGGCTGCTTCTAAGCCAACCTCCTAGCTGTCTAAGCCTTCCCACATCGTTTCCCACTTAACCATGACTTTGGGACCTTAGCTGACGGTCTGGGTTGTTTCCCTTTTCACGACGGACGTTAGCACCCGCCGTGTGTCTCCCATGCTCGGCACTTCCAGGTATTCGGAGTTTGCATCGGTTTGGTAAGTCGGGATGACCCCCTAGCCGAAACAGTGCTCTACCCCCTGGAGTGATACATGAGGCGCTACCTAAATAGCTTTCGAGGAGAACCAGCTATCTCCGAGCTTGATTAGCCTTTCACTCCGATCCACAGGTCATCCGCTAACTTTTCAACGGTAGTCGGTTCGGTCCTCCAGTCAGTGTTACCTAACCTTCAACCTGCCCATGGATAGATCGCCCGGTTTCGGGTCTATACCCAGCGACTAAACGCCCTATTAAGACTCGCTTTCGCTACGCCTCCCCTATTCGGTTAAGCTCGCCACTGAATATAAGTCGCTGACCCATTATACAAAAGGTACGCAGTCACCTAACAAAGTAGGCTCCCACTGCTTGTACGCATACGGTTTCAGGTTCTATTTCACTCCCCTCTCCGGGGTTCTTTTCGCCTTTCCCTCACGGTACTGGTTCACTATCGGTCAGTCAGTAGTATTTAGCCTTGGAGGATGGTCCCCCCATGTTCAGACAAAGTTTCTCGTGCTCCGTCCTACTCGATTTCATTGACAAGAGATTTTCGTGTACGGGGCTATCACCCACTATGGCCGCACTTTCCAGAGCGTTCCACTAATCTCAAACCAACTTAAGGGCTGGTCCCCGTTCGCTCGCCACTACTAAGGGAATCTCGGTTGATTTCTTTTCCTCAGGGTACTTAGATGTTTCAGTTCCCCTGGTTCGCCTCTTGCACCTATGTATTCAGTGCAAGATACCTAGGTTATCCTAGGTGGGTTCCCCCATTCAGAGATCTCTGGATCACAGTCTGTTTGCCGACTCCCCAAAGCTTATCGCAGGCTACCACGTCTTTCATCGCCTCTGACTGCCAAGGCATCCACCGTATGCGCTTCTTCACTTGACCATATAACCCCAAGCAATCTGGTTATACTGTGAAGACGACATTCGCCGAAAATTCGCATGTTGCTCAGTTACGAGCAGAACTCACAAATTTTACCTTAGCCTGATGGCCCACCAGTGAAAGTGGTCATCAGTCTATCTATCACATATCCGAATTTTTAAAGAACGATCTGACAAAAGTCAGAAATCAACATTCACACCGGAATGTTCATTTCTAAGTTCTGCAGGTAACGGCAAGTGGTGGAGCCAAGCGGGATCGAACCGCTGACCTCCTGCGTGCAAGGCAGGCGCTCTCCCAGCTGAGCTATGGCCCCGTAGTCATCTGCACCAAGCTAATGGTAGGTCTGGGCAGATTTGAACTGCCGACCTCACCCTTATCAGGGGTGCGCTCTAACCAACTGAGCTACAGACCTATAACAGGGTCGCGTTACAGCATCGTCTTCTTCAAGGAATCAAGCAATTCGTGTGGGAGCTCATCAGCAGGCTGATGTCTTCGATTAAGGAGGTGATCCAGCCGCAGGTTCCCCTACGGCTACCTTGTTACGACTTCACCCCAGTCATGAATCACACCGTGGTAACCGTCCTCCCGAAGGTTAGACTAGCTACTTCTGGTGCAACCCACTCCCATGGTGTGACGGGCGGTGTGTACAAGGCCCGGGAACGTATTCACCGCGACATTCTGATTCGCGATTACTAGCGATTCCGACTTCACGCAGTCGAGTTGCAGACTGCGATCCGGACTACGATCGGTTTTGTGAGATTAGCTCCACCTCGCGGCTTGGCAACCCTCTGTACCGACCATTGTAGCACGTGTGTAGCCCAGGCCGTAAGGGCCATGATGACTTGACGTCATCCCCACCTTCCTCCGGTTTGTCACCGGCAGTCTCCTTAGAGTGCCCACCATAACGTGCTGGTAACTAAGGACAAGGGTTGCGCTCGTTACGGGACTTAACCCAACATCTCACGACACGAGCTGACGACAGCCATGCAGCACCTGTGTCAGAGTTCCCGAAGGCACCAATCCATCTCTGGAAAGTTCTCTGCATGTCAAGGCCTGGTAAGGTTCTTCGCGTTGCTTCGAATTAAACCACATGCTCCACCGCTTGTGCGGGCCCCCGTCAATTCATTTGAGTTTTAACCTTGCGGCCGTACTCCCCAGGCGGTCAACTTAATGCGTTAGCTGCGCCACTAAAATCTCAAGGATTCCAACGGCTAGTTGACATCGTTTACGGCGTGGACTACCAGGGTATCTAATCCTGTTTGCTCCCCACGCTTTCGCACCTCAGTGTCAGTATCAGTCCAGGTGGTCGCCTTCGCCACTGGTGTTCCTTCCTATATCTACGCATTTCACCGCTACACAGGAAATTCCACCACCCTCTACCATACTCTAGCTCGCCAGTTTTGGATGCAGTTCCCAGGTTGAGCCCGGGGCTTTCACATCCAACTTAACGAACCACCTACGCGCGCTTTACGCCCAGTAATTCCGATTAACGCTTGCACCCTCTGTATTACCGCGGCTGCTGGCACAGAGTTAGCCGGTGCTTATTCTGTCGGTAACGTCAAAACAGCAAGGTATTAACTTACTGCCCTTCCTCCCAACTTAAAGTGCTTTACAATCCGAAGACCTTCTTCACACACGCGGCATGGCTGGATCAGGCTTTCGCCCATTGTCCAATATTCCCCACTGCTGCCTCCCGTAGGAGTCTGGACCGTGTCTCAGTTCCAGTGTGACTGATCATCCTCTCAGACCAGTTACGGATCGTCGCCTTGGTGAGCCTTTACCTCACCAACTAGCTAATCCGACCTAGGCTCATCTGATAGCGTGAGGTCCGAAGATCCCCCACTTTCTCCCGTAGGACGTATGCGGTATTAGCGCCCCTTTCGGAACGTTGCCCCCCACTACCAGGCAGATTCCTAGGCATTACTCACCCGTCCGCCGCTGAATCAAGGAGCAAGCTCCCGTCATCCGCTCGACTTGCATGTGTTAGGCCTGCCGCCAGCGTTCAATCTGAGCCATGATCAAACTCTTCAGTTCAATACTGCTTGGGTTTTTAAGAAACCCTAAACTTGGCTCAGCAATCTCAAATGACTATGTGATTTCTCGCATGGCCACTTGTGATGCTGATAATCTTGGCGACTATCAGTCCGTACTCACAAGCACCCACACGAATTGCTTGATTCGATTGTTAAAGAGCGATTTGGTTAAGCGCTTTGCTCAACCGAGGCCGCGCATTTTACGCTTTCCTCTAAGTCTGTCAAGCGTTTATTTTGAAGTTTTTTCGAGAACCCCGTTCAACTTCAACCGCTTAACTCGCTGCGATCTCTCGTAGCGGGAGGCGAATCATACAGCGTTAAAACCTGCTGTCAACTGCCTTTTTCACCGCTGCCGATCAGAAGACCGAAGCCCTTCCGATACTATCTGAAGCGTTCAACTCGTTGATTCTCAAGGAGTTTTGCGTTTCGACTGCGTCGGAAGTGGGGCGCATTATAAGGGGATTCGAAACCCCGTCAACACTTATTTTCAAAAAACTTTAATACCGCTGAAAAGCAAAGCGGGGAGGCCTGACGGCCTCCCCGCTTCTATATAGCCTCCTCCAGATAACTGGAAGACACCATTACTCTGCTTTCAGGGTAATACGTGCAAATGCCTTCTTACCCGCCTGACAAACATGGGTCGCACCGATAGCGAAGACGAAGCCACGGTCGACTACCGCGCCATCCACCTTCACACCACCAGCATTGAGCAGGTCACGAGCGGCGGCGGAATTCTTCACCAAGCCAGCCTTGTTCAATACTGCCGCGATCGGCATGTCTTCCAGGGCGACCACTTCGACCTCAGACAGATCCTCCGGCAACTCGCCATCCTTCATGCGATTACCCGCAGCACGGTGCGCATTAGCCGCGGCCTCGTCACCATGGAAGCGCGCCACGATCTCTTCAGCCAGCTTGATCTTGATATCGCGCGGATTGGCACCCTTCTCCACGTCGGAGCGGAACTGGTTGATCTCTTCCATGGAGCGGAAGCTCAGCAGTTCGAAATAGCGCCACATCAAGGTATCCGGAATCGAGACCAGCTTGCTGTACATAACGCCCGGGGCTTCCTGGATGCCGACATAGTTGCCCAGGGATTTGGACATCTTCTTCACGCCATCGAGTCCTTCGAGCAGCGGCATGGTGACGATGTTCTGCGCCTCCTGGCCATAGGCACGCTGCAGCTCGCGCCCCATCAGCAGATTGAACTTCTGATCGGTACCGCCGAGCTCGACATCTGCCTTGAGCGCAACCGAGTCATACCCCTGCACCAACGGATACAGGAACTCATGGATCGCGATCGGTTGGTTGCTGCTATAGCGCTTGTCGAAGTCATCGCGCTCGAGCATGCGCGCAACGGTGTATTGAGAAGCCAGACGAATGAAGTCGGCCGGCGTCAGCTTGTCCATCCACGTGGAGTTGAACGCGACTTCGGTCTTGGCCGGATCAAGGATCTTGAACACCTGCTGTTTATAGGTCTCGGCGTTATCCAGAACCTGCTCACGAGTCAACGGCGGACGAGTGGCACTCTTGCCACTCGGATCACCGATCATGCCGGTGAAGTCACCGATCAGGAAAATGACCTGATGACCAAGATCCTGGAACTGGCGCAGCTTGTTGATCAGCACAGTGTGACCGAGGTGCAGGTCCGGCGCAGTCGGGTCGAAGCCCGCCTTGATACGCAGGGGCTGGCCGCGCTTGAGCTTCTCCACCAGTTCCGACTCGACCAATACCTCTTCCGCACCGCGCTTGATAAGCGCCAGCTGCTCTTCAACCGACTTCATAGACAGACCCGCAAGGCTCAGATTCAAGGGGAGCCAACCATACAAGATCGGCCATCAATTACAAGTTTCGCAATGGAATGTGACCCAGATGACGCTTTGCGGCGTCTACGCGCCCTTGCGCGAAACTGGATTTGGTTATATTTTATACAGTTATTTCATCTTCATCATGTCATTCATCTTTTCCATTTCACCTTTTTCAAAGTCACTTCACCTATGACCAACGAGACGCCTAAAGCGCCCCCGCTTTATCCGAAAAGCCATTTGTTGGCCGCCAGCGGCATCGCCGCCTTGCTCAGCCTGGCTTTGCTGGTATTTCCCTCCAGCGAAGTCGAAGCCAAGAAGACCACCCTCAACCTGGAGCTGGAAACCCCGGCCGAGCAGTTGAAGGACGAGTCCAAGGCCGCCCCACTGGTTCAAGCCGAGAACGATCAAGGTTCCCCTTTTGCCCAGGTCGAAGAGGCCGAACCTGCAACCAAGCAGGCTGAGCAGCAAGCGCCAGCCGCAGAGGAAAAAGACAAGGAAACCGCCGAGGCCAAGCTGCCCGGCCATCGTGAAGTCGCGGTTGCGCGCGGAGACACCCTCTCGACACTGTTCGCCAAGGTCGGCTTGCCAGCCAATGTGGTCCATGATGTCCTGGCCAGCGGAAAGCAAGCTAAGCAGTTCAGCCAACTCAAGCATGGCCAGGTATTGCAGTTCGAACTTGACAAGGATGGCCAGTTGGCCAGCCTGCACAGCAAGGTCAGCAACCTCGAAACCATTCGCCTGACCAAGACCGCCAAGGGCTACAGCTTCAACCGGGAGATCAGCAAGCCGGTGGTGCGCACCGCGTATGCCCATGGCGTGATCAAGAGTTCGCTGTCGGCCTCCGCCAAGCGCGCCGGCCTGTCCCACAGCATGACCATGGACATGGCTCGCGTCCTTGGCTACGACATCGATTTCGCCCAAGACATCCGCCCTGGCGACGAATTCGACGTGGTCTACGAACAGAAGGTCATTGACGGCAAGGTCGTCGGCACCGGCAATATCCTGTCCGCGCGCTTCACCAACCGCGGCAAGACCTACACCGCAGTGCGCTACACCAACAAGCAGGGCAACACCAGCTACTACACCGCCGATGGCAACAGCCTGCGCAAGGCATTCATCCGTACCCCGGTGGACTACGCCCGCATCAGCTCGCGCTTCTCTGCCGGTCGCAAGCATCCGATTCTCAACAAGATCCGCGCCCATAAAGGTGTGGACTACGCAGCCCCCCGAGGTACGCCAATCAAGGCCGCCGGTGATGGCAAGGTACTCCTGGCAGGCCGTCGCGGCGGTTACGGCAATACCGTGATCATTGCCCACGGCAACTCCTACAAGACGCTCTACGGTCACATGCAGGGCTTCGCCAAGGGTGTCAAAACCGGTAGCTCGGTCAAACAGGGCCAGGTGATCGGCTACATCGGCACCACCGGCCTGTCTACCGGCCCACACCTGCACTATGAGTTCCAGGTCAATGGCGTGCACGTCGACCCGTTGAGCCAGAAAGTCCCCATGGCCGACCCGATCGCCCGCTCCGAGCGCCAGCGCTTCCTGCAGCAGAGCCAACCCCTGATCGCCCGTATGGATCAGGAAAAGGCCACCCTGCTCGCCGCCAACAAGCGCTGATCCATGGCGCTTTATCTGGGTGTGATGTCCGGAACCAGCCTCGATGGTCTGGACATCGCACTGATCGAACAAAGCGAGCAGACCCGTCTGCTCGCCACTCACTACACCCCCATGCCGTCTGACCTACGCCAGGAACTGCTCGCTCTGTGCGCCAGCGGTCCTGACGAGATCGCCCGTGCCGCACTGGCGGAGAACCGTTGGGCTAGCCTGGCCGCGGAAGGTGTACGCCAACTCCTGGCCAGCCAGCGCCTGGACGCCAGCGCCATCCGCGCAATCGGCAGCCACGGCCAAACCATCCGCCATGAGCCGGCTCGGGGGTTCACCGTACAGATCGGCAACCCCGCGCTCCTGGCCGAGCAGACCGGCATTTGCGTGGTAGGTGACTTCCGTCGGCGCGACGTGGCCGCGGGTGGCCAGGGTGCCCCGTTGGTCCCTGCATTCCATGAAGCACTGTTCAGTCATTTGGGCCAACGTGTGGCCATTCTGAACGTCGGCGGGTTCAGCAACCTCAGCCTGATCGAGCAAAACAACCCTGTCCGCGGTTTCGACTGCGGCCCAGGCAACGTACTGCTGGACGCCTGGATCGAACGCAAGCGCGGCCAGACCTATGACGCCAACGGCGCCTGGGCGGCCTGCGGTCACGTCATCGATACGTTACTGGCCAAGCTTCTGGCCGACCCCTTCTTTGCCGGCAGCGGCCCCAAGAGCACCGGTCGAGAAGTGTTCAACCTCCCCTGGCTGGATGCTCACCTGGCGCGCCTGCCGGCCTATCGAGACGAAGACGTACAGGCCACTCTGCTGGAGCTGACCGCCCGTAGCATCATCGACTCGTTGCTTGGCGCCCAATCGGGTACCGAGGCCCTGCTGGTCTGTGGCGGCGGCGCTCGTAATGGAGCATTGATGGATCGCCTGGCGGCGCTGTTGCCTTCAGCCCAGGTCAGCAGCACAGCCGCCCATGGGGTGGACCCGGACTGGGTCGAGGGCATGGCCTTCGCCTGGCTGGCTCATTGCTGCCTCGAGCACATTCCAGCCAACCGCCCCAGCGTGACCGCCGCCCGGGGCCTGCGCGTTCTCGGGGCGATCTACCCGGCCTGATGATCCCGCGGAATGCAAAACGCCGCGCAACTGCGCGGCGTTTTCGCTGCAGGGGCGACCTCAGATCGAGAACGAGGAACCGCAGCCGCAAGTAGTCGTGGCGTTGGGGTTCTTGATCACGAAGCGCGAACCTTCCAAACCTTCTTGATAGTCCACCTCGGCGCCTGCGAGGTACTGGAAACTCATCGGGTCCACCACCAGGGATACGCCTTCGCGCTCGACAATGGTGTCGTCCTCGGCCACTTCTTCATCGAAGGTGAAGCCGTACTGGAAACCCGAGCAACCGCCGCCGGTCACGAACACACGCAGCTTCAGGCGATCATTGCCTTCCTCGGTGACCAGGGACTTCACCTTGTGCGCAGCACCTGGGGTGAACTCCAAAGCCGTGGGGGTGAAGGTTTCGACGCTCATGTTGACTCTCCCGGCGCAGTGCCGCCATAAAACTCGATGACGCGCATTATCCGCTTCTCCGAGAAAATTGGTCAAGAATTGTGCGGCTTTAGTCGCGCCAAATGAAAAGGCCCGCTCGAAGGCGGGCCTTATCGTGCAACCACCGCTTACGGCAGCAGACCCGCATGGGAAAGCCCCATGCGCTCGTCCAGGCCGAACAGGATGTTCAGGTTCTGTACCGCCTGGCCGGAAGCACCCTTGACCAGGTTGTCGATGACCGACAGCACCACCACCAGATCGCCCCCTTGCGGACGATGCACGGCGATACGGCAGACGTTGGCACCACGTACGCTGCGGGTCTCGGGATGGCTGCCAGCGGGCATCACGTCGACGAACGGCTCATCGGCATAGCGCTTCTCGAACAGCGCCTGCAGATCGACAGCGGTGTCAGCGACGGTCGCGTAAAGGGTGGCGTGAATGCCACGGATCATCGGGGTCAGGTGTGGCACGAAAGTCAGCCCGACATCCTTGCCAGCGGCCAGGCGCAGGCCCTGGCTGATCTCCGGCAGATGACGATGGCCTTTGACTGCATAGGCTTTCATGCTTTCGCCGGCCTCGCAGAACAGCGAACCCACGGCAGCGCCACGACCGGCGCCGCTCACGCCGGACTTGCAGTCAGCGATCAGCCGCGATGGATCAGCCAAGCCGGCCTCGAGCAGCGGCAGGAAACCCAACTGGGTGGCGGTCGGGTAGCAGCCGGGCACTGCGATCAGACGCGCCTGGCGAATCTTCTCGCGGTTGACCTCCGGCAGGCCATACACCGCATCCTTCAGCAGCTCAGGGGCGCCGTGAGGCTGGCCGTACCATTTGCCCCACTCCACAGCATCCTGGAGTCGGAAGTCGGCAGAGAGGTCGATGACCTTGGTGCCAGCAGCCAGCAGTTCGCCAGCCAGGGCATGAGCTACACCATGGGGCGTGGCGAAGAACACCACGTCACAGGCGCCCAAGGTCTTGCTGTCCGGCACGCTGAAGGCCAGCCCATCATAATGACCACGCAGGTTCGGATACATGTCGGCGACCGCAACGCCCGCCTCGGAGCGCGACGTAATGACCGCGACCTCAGCCTGTGGGTGCTGCGCCAGCAGACGCAACAGTTCGACACCGGTGTAACCCGTGCCGCCGACGATACCGACCTTGATCATAACGCTTGCCCCTTATCAACGAGCCCACTGGAAAGCGCACGATAATAGGGGCCTAGGGCCTCTGTAACAACTCTTCGGATACCCCATTGGACGCTTGACCGCTACTATCTGACGACCGTGAATCCTGAAGGAACTCCTCCATGCTTTATCTATGGATCAAGGCCCTGCATATCGTCAGCGTGGTCTGCTGGTTCGCCGGGCTGTTCTACCTCCCGCGCTTGTTCGTCTACCACGCCCAAAGCCAGGACAGCCTCAGCCAGGACCGCTTCGTCACCATGGAGCGCAAGCTGTACCGAGGCATCATGAACCCGGCAATGATCGCCACCTACGTCTTCGGCGCCTGGATGCTCTACCTCACTCCCGGCTGGCTGAGCCAGGGCTGGCTACATGCCAAGCTCACCCTGGTGGCTCTGCTGACTGTCTACCACCACATGTGCGGCGCCCAGCGTAAGCGCTTCGCCGCTGGCACCAATACGCGCGGGCATGTGTTCTACCGCTGGTTCAATGAAGTGCCCGTGCTGTTCCTGTTGGGCATCGTGATTTTGGTGGTGGTCAAGCCGTTCTGAGCCCGAGGGAACGCACGCTGGCAGGCGCCTCTCAGGCGCCAGGTCAAGCGGGTAGCAAAAGGCAACACCTTCCGCAGGCACGCTGTACACTAGGCGCCCGTTTTCGGCCCCAGGAGCCTTGCATGACCCGTTACGCCATGATCACCGGTGCTTCCAGCGGCCTAGGGCTTGCCCTGGCGGAAGCCCTGGCACGGCGCGGGCGCAACCTGATCCTCGTAGCCCGCCACCGCGAGACCCTGGAGCCGGTCGCCATCGAGCTGACCCAGCGCTTTGGCGTCGAAGTGCTGTTCCGGGCCTGTGACCTGAGCCAACCCCTGCGCCTGTCTGGCTTCGTGCTGGAGCTCGAAGAAGGCGAGCGACACATCGACCTGCTCGTCAACTGCGCTGGCCAGCGGACCTACGGGCCGTTCCTTGCCCATGAATGGGCCGACGAACAGGATCTGCTTGAAGTCAACGTCCTTGCCCTGAGCCGCCTGTGTCATGCCATTGGCAACCTGATGGCGTTGCACGGCGGCGGGCAGATCCTCAACATTGCAGCCCTGGCCAGTGCCGCGCCCGGCCCATGGATGGCCACCTATGCGGCCAGCAAGGCTTATGTGGTGAGCTTTTCCGAGGCGCTTCGCGAAGAACTCAAGCGCGCCGGGATCAAAGTCTCCGTCCTATGCCCCGGACCGATACGCTCCTCGCGTCGACGTATTCCTCGCCTGGACAACAGCTCACGCTGCCTGAGCCCAGAGGAAGTGGCGCTCTATACCGTGCGGGCGCTGGACAAGAATCGCGCACTGATCATGCCCGGGCGGCGCAATCGCTGGCTGGCGCTTCTCCCCCGCCTCATGCCGCGTTGGCTCACACGCAAGCTGGCAGGCATCATCCATCGACGCTACTGCCCGATCGGCGTCGAATAGCCACTGGGCGAGCGTCGTCGCGCTGGGTACACTCGGCCCGGACACTCACCATGGAGTACGAGCTGTGGAGACTCTCTTCACCAAGATCATCAACCGGGAGATCCCGGCGAAGATCATCTACGAGGACGACCAGGTTCTGGCCTTCCACGATATCGCCCCGCAGGCACCCGTGCATTTTTTGGTCATCCCGAAAAAGCACATCCGCACCCTCAACGACCTGACCGAAGAAGATAAAGGCCTGGCCGGTCATATCCTGTTCACAGCCCAGCGTCTGGCCAAGGAGCTCGGCTGCGAGGATGGCTTCCGCGTGGTCATGAACTGCAATGAGCAGGGCGGCCAGACGGTCTATCACATCCACATGCACGTGCTCGGCCAGCGTCAGATGCACTGGCCGCCGGGCTGATCCAGGGCAACCGCCCCCTTCCCGATTGCGGTAAACTGTCGGGCACACTCTAGCGGAGGTGCCCGATGGCTACCGAACGTCACTACTCGCCGCTCGACCGCTTGTTGCTGCAGGCCGATACCGCCATGCGCACCTTGCTGCCCTTCAGCGGCCAACCTGCCCGGCCATCCCCGGCCATCGTCCAACCCGATGCCGAACTGGATGAAAGCCAAACGCGCCATATCGCCGGCCTCATGCGTATCAACCATACCGGCGAGGTTTGCGCACAGGCGCTCTACCAGGGCCAGGCCCTGACCGCCAAGCTGCCGCAAGTGCGCAAGGCCATGGAGCATGCCGCCGAGGAAGAAGTCGACCACCTGGCCTGGTGCGAACAACGCATCCGCCAGCTGGGCAGTCACCCGAGCGTGCTCAATCCACTGTTCTACGGCATGTCCTTTGGCATCGGCGCACTTGCCGGGCTGGTCAGCGACAAGGTCAGTCTGGGCTTCGTCGCGGCGACCGAGCACCAGGTGTGCAAACACCTGGACGAGCACCTTGAGCAACTGCCCCAGGAAGACGAAAAATCCCGGGCTATCCTCGAACAAATGCGTGTCGATGAAGAACAGCACGCGGAGTCCGCGCTCGAAGCCGGCGGCTACCGCTTCCCGGCCCCTGTACGCTTCGGCATGAGCCTGATGGCCAAGGTGATGACCAAGAGCACCTACCGGATCTGAAGGGCACGAATATGACGGAACGTTTCGACGCCAAGGATCTGGCTCGCGCCGTGGGCGCCGGCATTCTCCAACCGGGACAGGACCAGGCCCTACTGGCCTTCCTGCGCCAGCAACCGCAAACCCGCAGCACTTTCCAGCTTGCCCATGTGGCGTTCTACTTCGGCGCATTGCTGATCATGGGCGCCATGGGCTGGCTGCTCACAGAAGCCTGGATGAGCATCGGCGATTCGGCGCTGCTGGCCGTCACCTCGCTCTACATCATCCTGCTGACACTGATCTCCCTGAAGCTGCAACGCCGGGAGCAGCCCATCGCCGCCGGCGTGCTGGCAGCGGTCGCGGTGAGCATCGTGCCCTTGGCTGTGTTCGCCATCGAGCGCCTTGTTGGCTGGTGGCCTCTGGACGACATCCAGAGTGACTATCACCAGTACTACACCTATGTGCAGGGCGGCTGGGTACTAATGGAGACTGCCACGGTGGTGGCAGGGCTGCTGATGCTGCGGCTGATCCCCTTCCCCTTCATCGTGATGCCGATGGCCGTGGCCCTGTGGTTCATGTCCATGGATCTGAGTGAATGGGTTTTCGGCTCGCCGTTTAGCTGGGAACAACGCCGCACGGTCTCGCTGTGGTTCGGCCTGGCGCTACTGGCAGTGTTTATCGTGATCGATGGGCGAACCCGTCGGGACTATGCAGGCTGGGGCTATCTGGCGGGACTGGCGGCATTCTGGGGTGGCTTGACGCTGATGGACAGCGGCAGCGAGCTGGGCAAGGCGCTGTACTGCGTGATCAACCTTTGCCTGATGGGCTTGGCGGTGCTGTTGCGCCGTCCGGTGTTCATGGTCTTTGGTTCCATGGGCGTGGCTGCCTATCTGGGCTACCTCTCCTACGACGTGTTCGCCGACTCGCTGCTCTTCCCGCTGGTACTGACCTTGATCGGCCTGGGCGTGATCGGGCTGGGCTTGCTGTATCAAAAAAAGCGCGAGCAGCTGAGCCAGTCGCTGCGGGCACGCCTGCCAGAATGGTTGCAGCACGCGTTGCCTGCGCTTCGTAACTGAACGAGTCCCGGGCTGTGGCACGGCCCATCGGGGGCTATGCCAGCCCGCAGAGTCGACGCCGTGGGCCGCAGAGCAGCCCCCGAGCGGCCACTCAACCCAGCTCGACGATCTCGTAGCCGTGGGTGATTTCCACACCGGCACGATCAAGCATGATCGAGGCCGAGCAGTATTTTTCCGCCGACAGCTCTACCGCGCGCTTGACCTGTGCCTCCTTCAGCCCGCGGCCCTTGACCACGAAGTTCAGGTGGATCTTGGTGAACACCTTGGGGTCTTCGCTGGCGCGCTCGGCCTCCAGGAAGGCTTCACAGCTCTCCACGGCCTGGCGGGACTTCTTGAGGATGCTCACCACATCGAAGCTGCTGCAGCCGCCCAGGCCGAGCAGCAGCATTTCCATGGGGCGCACGCCCAGGTTCCGACCACCTGCCTCGGGCGGGCCATCCATGACCACGACATGGCCGCTCCCCGACTCGCCGAGGAACATCGCTTCACCGGCCCACTGGATGCGTGCCTTCATGTATCTGGACTCCAAGATGCTTGAGAAAAGGTCGTCAGCTTAGTCCTTGTGGCGCTCTCGGAAAAGCGCAACACGCGCGGCTTTATTACCATTGCAAGCGGCCGTGTCTGATAAGCTGACGCCAAATGACTGGCGCTCGACGCCTGCGTCCTATAAAAACTGCATTGCCTCGCCTCGAACAGGACTTCGTGATGGTTGCCTCCGCCCTACCCGCCAAGATCAAGAACATCGACAAGCTGCTAGCCCACTGTCAGCGCCGCCGCTATATCGCCAAGAGCAACATCATTTGCGCCGGGGACCGGGCGGAAACGTTGTCCTTCATCATCAACGGCTCGGTGACCATCTTGATCGAGGATGACGATGGCCATGAAATGATCATCGCCTACCTCAATAGCGGGGACTTCTTCGGTGAACTGGGTCTGTTCGAGTCCGCAGGGCAAGAACAGCAGCGCAGCGCCTGGGTCCGAGCCAAGACCGAGTGCGAAGTGGCTGAAATCAGCTACGACAAGTTCCGTGAACTGGCACGCCAGGACCCGGACATTCTTTACGCCCTGGGCAGCCAGATGGCCCAACGCCTGCGCAACACCACGCGCAAGGTGGGTGATCTGGCTTTCTTCGATGTCACGGGTCGCGTTGCCCGCTGCCTGCTCGATCTGTGCAAGCAGCCCGACGCCATGACCCACCCGGACGGCATGCAGATCAAGATCACCCGTCAGGAGATCGGGCGGATCGTCGGCTGCTCACGGGAGATGGTCGGGCGCGTGCTCAAGGACCTAGAGGAACGCAGCCTGGTCCAGGTCAAGGGCAAGACCATGGTGGTCCACGGCACCCGCTAGTCGCGAGGGATCGCCGCGATTGTCTCGTTGTAGGCCTGGCTCAGGCGCTCGAACCATGGCGCCTCGGGCACCACTTCATGCAGGGCGATGTGGCTGTCTGCTCGGCAACGCTGCTCCAGATCACAGCATTCATTGAAGCGGTTGACCGCCGCGACCATCGACTCTCGCTCGTTGTCCAGCAGCAACGCGCCATGCACCAGCACGACGGCACGCTTGCCACCCAAACCCTGGCGCCAGCGCTGGGCAGTGCCGACCAGCTTGCGGCCATTGAGATTGACGTTGTATCGACCGTCACAGAAAGCGCCGTCGATCTCGCCCACCGAAGCCACGCCACCCCAATCGCGCAGTACATCACACAGCGGCAGACATAGACGCTCATAGGCATTCTCGATGCGCCCATGATCCCCTTCGCTGCGCGGGGCGACGTAGACCAACGCCACGTTCACCGTGGAATGCGACTGCGGCACTGGCTCACCGCCTGTCTCGCGCAGCAACACAGGCCAGCCGGCAATGGCCAACTCGGCGCAAGCCGTCTCGAAATGCTCAAGACGACTCATGCGTCGCGGCATCACCAAGGCATGATCAGTGGGGCGCCAGAACAGCACGCCGGCATCACGCTCGCCGCGGCACACTTCGGCCAGCAGCTCCTGCTCAGCATGCAGGCCTTGTTCGACGGTCAGCGCCAGGGGTTGGTCGGTCATTGATCCACCTAAAGATGTCGTTTGCATAGGCCCTTTCGCGAGTGAGCCTACGAAAAGGCCAGAACAGGCATACAAAAAAGCCGGCAAACGCCGGCTTCGAATCGATCAGTCCAATTCCTGAACCACGGTTTTCACCGCACGCTCGGGGAAGAACAGTCGTTGCAGCTCCAGGCCCGGCTGCTCAGCGCGCATGAACGCCTCACCGACCAGGAACGAGTAGACCTCGTTGATTTCCATCAGCTCCACGTCGGCGCGGTTGAGGATGCCGCTCTCGGTGATGGCGAGACGATCCCGTGGAATGCACGGCAATAGGTCCAGCGTGGTCTCCAGGCTCACCTCGAAGGTGTGCAGGTTGCGGTTGTTGACACCGACCAGCGGAGTATCAAGGGTGTTCAACGCACGCTCCAGCTCATCGCCATCATGCACTTCCACCAGGACATCGAGCCCGACAGACTTGGCGGTGGCCGCCAGCTCAGCCATGCGTACGTCGTCCAAAGCGGCAACGATCAGCAAGACGCAATCGGCACCCAAGGCACGGGCCTCGACCACTTGGTAAGGATCGATGAGGAAGTCCTTGCGGATCACCGGCAGCTTGCACGCCGCGCGGGCCTGCTGCAGGTAAGCATCGCCGCCCTGAAAATAATCCACGTCGGTCAGTACCGACAGGCAGGTGGCCCCGCCCTTTTCGTAGCTGACGGCGATGTCGGCCGGTACGAAGTGCTCACGGATCACACCCTTACTGGGCGAGGCCTTCTTGATCTCGGCGATCACCGCCGGCTGCTTGCGCTTGGCCTGTTCGAGCAAGGCCTTGGCAAAGCCTCGCGGAGCGTCGACCGCCTTGGCCATGCGCTCCAACTCGGCCAGGCTGACCCGGGCGCTGCGCTCGGCCACTTCCTCGACCTTGCGGGCGAGGATCTTCTCCAGCACCGTCGGTACGCTCATGCTTCGTTCTCCTGCTTGAATACCGCGGTAAAGGCACCCAGCTCCTGGAGCTTCTCCCAGGCAAGGCCGGTGTGCAGCACGTCATGAGCAAGTTCCACACCGCTCTTGAGGCTCATGGCATGGTCGGCGGCATAGAGCGCCGCGCCAGCGTTGAGCACAATCATTTCGGCGGCCTTCTGGCCATTCTCGGTCTTGCGCCGGCCAAGGGCATCGCGGATCAGCTCCAGCGAAGCCTGCGGACCTTCGACAGCCAAGCCATGCAGGCTCTGGCTCTTCATGCCGAGGTCTTCGGGCTCGACCCAATACTCGGTGATCTGGTCATTCTTCAGCTCTGCCACGAAGGTCGGTGCAGCGAGGCTGAATTCGTCCAGCCCGTCCTTGGAATGCACCACTAGCACATGCTTGCTGCCCAGGCGCTGCAACACCTCGGCCAGCGGACGGCACAGGGCCTGGGTGAACACCCCGACCACCTGATGTTTCACACCGGCCGGATTCGTAAGCGGGCCCAGCATGTTGAACAGGGTACGCAGCCCCAGATCACGGCGCGGACCGGCAGCATGCTTCATGGCACTGTGGTGGGTCTGGGCGAACATGAAGCCGATCCCCAGGCTGTCGATGCAGCGGGCGACCTGAACCGGCGTCAGGTTCAAGTAGATGCCGGCGGCCTCCAACAGGTCGGCGCTGCCACTCTTTCCGGATACCGCGCGGTTGCCATGCTTGGCCACCGGGCAGCCCGCCGCCGCCAGGACAAAGGCCGATGCGGTGGAGACGTTGAAAATGTTGGCGCCATCACCGCCGGTGCCGACGATGTCGACCACGCCGTCGAGGGTCTGCAGCTCTACCTTGTTGCACAGCTCACGCATCACCGACACGGCACCGACGATCTCGTCGATGCTCTCGCTCTTCATGCGCATGCCCATCAAAAAGGCACCGATCTGCGCCTCGCTGCATTGGCCCGTCATGATCTGGCGCATGACAGCACGCATTTCTTCGGTGGTCAGGTCCAGGTGGCCGACGATACGGCTCAACGCACTCTTGATATCCATGCTCGCTCCTTAGCGGTGGCCGCCGGTCTGCTTGAGGAAGTTGGCGAACAGTTCGTGGCCCTGCTCAGTGAGGATCGACTCAGGGTGGAACTGCACCCCTTCGATGTTCAGCGTCTTGTGGCGCAGGCCCATGATCTCGTCGACCGAGCCGTCGGCATGGGCCGTCCAGGCGGTGACTTCCAGGCATTCGGGCAGGGTTTCGCGCTTGACCACCAGCGAATGGTAGCGAGTCACGGTGAGTGGATTGTTCAGACCGGTGAAAACACCCAGGTCACGATGATGAACCGGGCTGGTCTTGCCGTGCATCACTTGGCGAGCACGGACCACGTCGCCGCCAAAGGCCTGGCCGATGGACTGGTGCCCCAGGCAGACGCCGAGGATCGGCAGCTTGCCGGCGAAATGCAGGATAGCCTCGATGGAAACCCCTGCCTCGCTCGGCGTGCAAGGACCAGGGGAAACGACGATCCGCTCAGGGTTGAGGGCTTCGATCTGGGCGATGGTCATTTCATCATTGCGAATGACCTTGACCTCGGCGCCCAGCTCGCCCAGGTACTGGACGACGTTGTAGGTAAAGGAGTCGTAATTGTCGATCATCAGTAACATCGGGCTGAACCTCTTGAATCTACTGACTTTGAATTCGAACCTTCCAATGTCGGTCGCAAGCGCGGGCTGTCCGCAGCGGGCGGTGGGTGAAGCGACTGGAAGGCAAACGGGGCGGGCCGGACAGGCCGGCGGGAGATAAAGTCAGGCGCGCCAACGCCAACGGGCGTGGGCCTTGATAACGCGCATCAAGAGTTTGCTGACGATCAACACAGGATAGGTCTCGCTCATACGTCACGGCACAGTAGCCTACCGGGGCGACGGGTGCAATATGCCCGTAAATACGGAGAAACGAATCCACTTGGATCGAATTCCCTCAGTTTTGTTAAGGTCAATCAGGTTGTTCCAACAAAAATAAAGAAAAGGACCTTCTGCGATGCGCAAACCACGCTTTCTTCGTCCTCTGATGGGGCTTCTGGCCCTTTCCTGCAGCCAGGCCATGGCAGCGCCCTCGCCTTACTCCTCGCTCATCGTGTTCGGCGACAGCCTCAGCGATGCCGGGCAGTTCGGCCTGCGCTTCACCAACCGCAATGCCGATGGCAGCTATGCGCCGGTCACGCCAATGATCCTGGGCAACCGGCTGGGTGTTCCATCCGATGAACTCAACCCCTCCACCTCCATCGGCACCCGGCCCGATGGCAACAACTGGGCCGTCGGCGGCTATACCACACAACAAATACTCGACTCGATCACCGAGACCTCACGGACCGTCATCCCTCCGGGACGCCCTGGGGCGGGTACGGTGCTGCGCGAGCGTGACGGCTACCTGGCCAATGGTTTGCGCGCCGATCCAAACGCGTTGTACTACTTGACCGGAGGCGGCAACGACTTTCTCCAAGGCCTGGTCAACACACCAACCGACGCCGCAGCCGCTGGCGCACGCCTGGCAGCGAGCGCCCAAGCCCTGCAACAAGGCGGGGCGCGCTACATCATGGTCTGGCTGTTGCCGGACCTGGGGCAGACGCCCAACTACAGTGGCACGCCATTGCAAGGCCCGCTGTCGCAACTGTCCGGGGTGTTCAATCAGTCGTTACTCAGCCAACTCGGCCGGATCGACGCGCAGATCATCCCCCTCAACATTCCAGGCCTGCTCCAGGAAGCCTTGGCGAACCCTACCGACTTCGGGCTGGCCGCCGGGCAAAATCTGGTGGGCACTTGCTACAGCGGCGAAGGCTGCGTGGGGAACCCGGTGTACGGGGCCAACGGCACCACACCGGATCCCACCAAGTTGCTGTTCAACGATTCGGTGCACCCCACCATCGCCGGACAGAAGCTAATCGCCGACTACGGCTATTCGATCCTTGCCGCGCCATGGGAGCTGACTCTGCTGCCGGAAATGGCCCACGGCAACCTGAGGGCCCATCAGGATGAGCTACGCAACCAATGGCAGACGCCGTGGCAGGCCGTCGGTCAATGGCAACCCTTTGTCGCCACTGGCGCTCAAGACCTGGACTTCGATGAGCAGCGCGGCGCCGCCAGTGCAGACGGACGCGGTTACAACCTGACCCTGGGTGGGAGCTACCGACTCGACGACGCATGGCGTATCGGCTTGGCGGCAGGCGTGAACCGACAGAAGCTCGAAGCAGGCGAATACGACTCGGACTACAAGCTCGACAGCTACCTCGCCACGGTTTTTGCCCAGTATCGCCAGCACCGCTGGTGGGCCGACGCGGCATTGACCGCAGGGCATCTGGACTATCACGACCTCAAGCGTACATTTGCGCTCGGCGTGGGTGAGCGCAGCGAGAAAGGCGACACCGATGGCGAGGCCTGGGCGGTTACCGGCCGGCTGGGCTATGACCTGGCGGTCGCGCAGAGTGCCTGGCAACTGTCCCCCTTCGTCAGCGCCGACTACGCCCGAGTCAAAGTCGATGGTTACGAGGAAAAGAGCGGGCGCTCCACCGCCCTGGCCTACAATGACCAAGACCGAACTTCACGGCGCCTAGGCGTTGGCCTGCAGGGTGGCTATCAGCTCGCAGCGGGTACCCGGCTGTTTGCCGAAGTCGCTCGAGAGCACGAGTTCGAAGACGATCGCCAAGACCTGACCCTGAACCTCGCCAGCCTGCCGGCCCATGACTTCACACTCACGGGCTTTACGCCAGACAGCAACCTGACCCGCGCCAGCCTGGGGTTGACCCATGAGCTGGTACCCGGGGTGCACCTGCGGGGCAACTACAACTGGCGCAAGAGCGATGCGGTGACCCAGCAAGGCGTCGGCTTGGCACTGAGCATGGACTTTTGAATGGAAGGAACAGTCTGCGGACCATCGCATCGCCTGTTTCGCAGGTAAACCCGCTCCTACAGGACCTGCGGTGTCATCAAGGGGACAGGAGAACCCGCGAACCGGCCTGCGCGAGGGGCTGACGGCACGCCAAAGAAAAACGGCGCCATTGCGGCGCCGTTCGATCAATCATCGTTCATCAGGCTTGTGGTGTCTGCTCCGCCAAGGCCACAGCGCGGAACATGGCCCGGCGCTTGTTGATGGTTTCTTCCCACTCCAGCGCTGGCACCGAGTCAGCGACGATGCCACCGCCCGCCTGCACATGCAGCTCGCCGTCCTTGATCACTGCAGTACGGATGGCGATAGCGGTGTCCATGTTGCCATTCCAGGCCAGGTAGCCCACGGCCCCGCCGTAGACGCCGCGCTTGACCGGTTCCAGCTCGTCGATGATCTCCATGGCACGGATCTTCGGCGCCCCCGACAGGGTGCCGGCCGGGAGGATCGCGCGCAGGGCGTCCATCGCTGTCAGGCCCTCACGCAACTGGCCAGTGACGTTGGAGACGATGTGCATGACGTTGGAATAGCGCTCGATGACCATCTTCTCGGTCAGACGCACACTGCCGGTGGACGATACCCGGCCCACATCGTTGCGCCCCAGGTCGATGAGCATCAAGTGTTCGGCGATTTCCTTGTCGTCGGACAGCAGGTCGTCTTCCAGTGCCCGGTCGGCTTCCTCGGTAGCGCCGCGTGGTCGGGTGCCGGCGATCGGCCGCACGGTGACCAGATTGTCCTCGACACGTACCAGTACTTCCGGCGAACTGCCCACCACATGGAAGTCACCGAAGTTGAAGAAGTACATGTAAGGCGTCGGGTTGAAGCAGCGCAGCGCCCGGTACAGGTCGATAGGGGCGGCCTTGAAGTCGATGGACATACGCTGGGACGGCACCACCTGCATGCAGTCGCCGGCCAGGATGTATTCCTTGATACGTCCGACCGCGTTCTCGTAGTCCTCGCGGGTATAGCTGGAGCGGAACGCAGGCTCGGCAGCGAGCGGACCGCTCAGATCCAGGCCGCGGCGCGGGGTGATCGGCTCGCGCAACTTGGCCAGCAGGCCCTGCAGTCGCGCCTGGCCTTGCTCATAGGCCTGCTCCTGGGAGGGGTCCACCAGCACGATCGCGTGCATCTTGCCGGCCAGGTTGTCGAACACCACCACCGCGTCGGAAACCATCAGCAGGATGTCCGGCACGCCCAGCGGGTCAGGATTCGGACAAGCGCCCAGGCGCTTTTCCACATACCGCACGCAGTCATAGCCAAAGTAGCCGACCAAGCCGCCGTTGAAGCGCGGCAGGCCCTGGATATCAGCGACCTTGTAGCGATCCTTGAACGCCTCGACGAAGGCCAGCGGGTCTTGCACGTCATGGCTTTCCACCTGCACACCATCCTGCAGGATGCTGGCGTGGTAGCCATGCACGCGCAGCACGGTGCGCGACGGTAGGCCGATCATCGAGTATCGGCCCCACTTCTCACCGCCCTGCACAGACTCGAGCAGGTAGGAGTTGGGTTGGTCGGCCAGTTTCAGATAGATCGACAGCGGCGTGTCGAAGTCGGCCAGGGTTTCACAGGCCAGGGGAATGCGGTTGTAGCCGGCAGCGGCCAGGCGCAGGAATTCTTCGCGGGTCATGGGTAGCCTCGTGGCAAGCAGCAATGGGGTCGGGCAAGCGGACGGGCCGGCAGGCGCCGGCGGGCAGAAGTCAGGCGCGCCAGCGCCAGCGGGCCAGGGCCTTGATGACTTTCATCCAGAATTTGCCGGTAACCGCCACGGTGGACTCTCTGTCTTGTGAGGCTTGAAGGTCCGCCAACGTTATCCCAGTGGCCGGGACTAAGCAACCTGGCAGCAGGGCGCGCAGATCGTCGATGACCAGGCTGGGGGACTCCTCATCGATCGGCCGGCCATGGTTGTAGCCATAGGTCAGGCCTACACACTTGACGCCTGCCGCCTTGGCCGCCAGCACATCGCTGCGCGAGTCACCGACAAACAACGCCTGTTCGGGGCGCACACCGGCCATCTTCATGACGAACAACAGCGCTGCCGGGTCGGGCTTTTTCTGAGGCAGCGTGTCGCCGCCGATGATCCAGCGGAAGTAGCGCCCGATCTTCATCTGATCGAGCAATGGCCCGACGAAGCGTTCGGGCTTGTTGGTGATCAGTGCCATTTCCACGCCGCGCTTGCGCAGCCAGCGCAGGGTATCGCGCACGCCGGGGTAGATCACCGTCAGGTCATGGCTTTGGCCGTAGGCCTCCATGAACAGGGCCAGGCCCTGCTCGGCCAAGGCGTCGTCAACGGCATCGTGGTCCAGGCCGCCGGCCAGGGCGCGGCGGACCAGGACCTGGGCGCCGTTGCCGACCCAGTGGCGTACTGCCTCCAGGCCTGCGGGCGGACGCCCCATCTGGAGCAGCATGCGATCCACGGCGGCGGCAAGGTCGGGGACAGAATCGATCAGAGTGCCATCCAGATCGAACATCACCAGCCTCGGCAGCGCCCCCGGGAACAGCTGCTCGAAGCCACTCATGGGCGGGCCTGAGCCAGTTCGGCGCGCATTTTGGCGATGACTTCCTGGTAGTCCGGCGCATTGAAGATCGCCGAGCCGGCCACGAAGGTATCGGCACCGGCGGCGGCGATTTCGCGGATGTTGTTGACGTTGACACCACCGTCGATCTCCAGGCGGATATCACGGCCGCTGGCGTCGATCAGCGCGCGGGCTTCGCGCAGTTTGTCGAGGGTGCCCGGAATGAACTTCTGGCCACCGAAGCCTGGGTTGACGCTCATCAAGAGCACCATGTCGATCTTGTCCATCACATACTTGAGCGCATCCAGGCTGGTGGCCGGGTTGAACACCAGGCCCGCCTTGCAGCCACCGTCGCGGATCAACTGCAGGGAGCGGTCGATGTGCAGGGACGCTTCAGGGTGGAAGGTGATGTAGGTGGCGCCCGCTTCGATGAAGTCACCGATGATGCGGTCGACCGGGCTGACCATCAGGTGCACATCGATCGGCGCGGTCACACCGTATTTGCGCAGTGCGCTGCAAACCATCGGACCGATGGTCAGGTTGGGCACGTAGTGGTTGTCCATCACATCGAAGTGAACGATGTCGGCCCCGGCGGCCAGCACCTTGTCGACGTCCTCGCCCAGACGGGCGAAATCGGCGGAGAGGATGGAGGGGGCAATAGCATAGGGCTGCATGGCGCACCTGTTGGCAGAAATCACGGTGGCGCGCATTGTAACTCAGGCAAGCGAATGAAGGCTGATTGGTATCAATCGCTGTCGATCTGATTTTGCGACTGCTCGATGCCCCATCGCGGCAACAAGGCCGCCCCTACAGAAGATCGCAAACCTGTGTAGGAGCGGCCTTGCGCCGCGAAGGGAGGGCCTCACGCCGGCTGCTGGGTCCGCAGTTTCTCGCTTCGCCCGCGCAGCCATTCCAAAGTCAGTAGCAGCACCACCGAGAAGGCGATCAGCAAGGTCGCAGCGGCGGCGATGGTCGGGCTGAGGTTCTCACGGATGCCGCTGAACATCTGCCGTGGCAGTGTCGCTTGCTCGGGGCCGGCCAGGAACAGCGTCACCACTACCTCGTCAAAGGACGTCGCGAAGGCGAACAACGCCCCGGAGATCACCCCAGGGGCGATCAGGGGCAGCGTCACCCGACGGAAGGTCGTCAATGGTGAAGCGCCGAGGCTGGCTGCCGCGCGCACCAGGTTCTGGTTGAAGCCCTGCAACGTCGCCGACACGGTGATGATGACGAACGGCACACCCAGCACCGCATGCACCAGGATCAACGAAATGAAGCTGTTACCCATGCCCAGCGGCGCGAAGAACAGGTAGCTGGCCACACCGATGATCACCACCGGCACCACCATGGGCGAAATCACCAGCGCCATGACCAGCGACTTGCCCGGGAAGTCCCCGCGGGTCAGGCCGATAGCAGCCAGGGTGCCGAACACCATGGCCAGCACGGTGGCCGCCGGGGCGACGATGATGCTGTTCTTGAGCGAACGCATCCATTCGGCCGAGGCGAAGAAATCCTGATACCAATGCAATGAGAAGCCTTGCAGCGGATACACCAGGAAGCTGCCACTGTTGAACGACAGCGGCACGATCACCAGCACTGGCAACACCAAAAACAGCAGGATCAGACCGCAGAGAATACGCAGGCTGTAGAACCAGACCCGCTCCACGGGAGACATGTAAGGGCTCAGCATGACAGGGCTCCTCAGCTCAGGCGCAGGCGGCTGGCGCCGACCAGCCAGCTATAGATCAGGTACAGCACCACAGTGGCCAGCAGCAACAGCCCACCCAGGGCAGTGGCCATGCCCCAGTTGATACTGGTGTTGGTGTAGAAGGCCACGAAGTAACTGACCATCTGGTCGTTCGGGCTGCCCAGCAGCGCCGGGGTGATGTAGTAGCCGATGGAAATGATGAACACCAACAGGCAACCGGCCCCCACGCCCGCGTAGGTCTGCGGGAAGTACACACGCCAGAAGCTGGCGAACGGATGGCAGCCCAAGGAGATTGCCGCACGCATGTAGCTGGGCGAGATGCCCTTCATCACGCTGTACAGCGGCAAGATCATGAACGGCAGCAGGATGTGCACCATGGCGATGTACACGCCAGTACGGTTGAACACCAGCTCCAACGGCTCATCGATGATGCCAATGGCCATCAACGCGCTATTGATCAGGCCACCGGACTGCAACAGCACGATCCACGCCGCCACGCGGACCAGGATCGAGGTCCAGAACGGCAGCAGCACCAGGATCATCAGCAGGTTGCTCTGCCGGGTCGGCAGGTTGGCCAGCAGGTAGGCCAGCGGGTAGGCCAGCAGCAGGCAGATCGCGGTGATGACCACGCCCATCCACAGGGTGCGGGTGAAGATGTCCAGATAGATGGCCTGGTCCGGGGTGGCCTTGGCCAGCTCGCCCAGGTCGTCGATGCGGTGGTCCAGCGCCGCCAGCAGGTAGAACGGTGTCACCGCGCTGGTGTTGCGGCGGATCGCCTGCCAGTACGCAGGATCGCCCCAGCGCTCGTCGAGCGTCTGCAGGGCATCTTTATAAGAAGTGGGCTCGGCCTTGAACGGCAACGCCCGTGCGGTCTTGGCCAACAGGCTGCGGTAGCCGGCCAGCTCCATGTTCAGGCGTTTGGAGAGATCGCCCAGGGTCTGTTTCTTGCGCGACTCGGCCAAATCCTGGCTGAGCACCTTGTACACGTCCTCGCCCGGCAGGCCCTTGCCATCCCACTGCGCGATGGCCTCGACGGTGCGCGGCAGGCCGTTGACCACCTCGGGGTTGCCGACGCTTTTGTACAGCAGTGCCGCGATCGGCACCAGAAACACCAGCAACAGGAACAGCGCCAGCGGCGCGATCAACGCCTGCGCCTTCCAACGGTTGACCCGCTCGGCATGTTTGAGGCGCTGTTTGAGGCTTTTACCTGCGCCTTCGTTCAGGGGCACTGCAATGGCCATGGCGAACTCCGAAAATCTGGGGAACGATGAGCGCCGCCGTGCAGGCCGGCGCTCCGTCAACGCGGCTTACTTCTTCGCCGCCCAGGCGTTGAAGCGTTGCTCCAGCTGCTCGCTGTTGTCGGCCCAGAAGGCCACGTCGATCTGCACCTGGTTGGCGATGTTCTCAGGCGTGGTCGGCATGTCCTTCTTCACCGTATCCGACAGCAGGCTGACGGCCTTGGCGTTGGCCGGGCCGTAGGCAATGTTCTCGGAGTAGGTCTTCTGCTGCTCGGGCTGAACGCTGAAGGCGATGAACTTCTTCGCCAGATCCGTATCTTTCGCGCCTTTTGGAATGGCCCAGGCGTCGAAGTCATAGATGCCGCCGTTCCAGACGACCTTGAGGTTGCTTTCTTTTTGCACTGCAGCGATCCGACCGTTGTAGGCCGAGCTCATGACCACGTCGCCGGAAGCCAGGTACTGCGGCGGCTGGGCGCCCGCTTCCCACCACTGGATGCTAGGTTTGATCTGGTCGAGTTTCTTGAAGGCGCGGTCCTGGCCTTCTTTGGTGCCCAGCACCTTGTACACGTCTTTGGGCGCCACGCCGTCGGCCATCAGGGCGAATTCCAGGGTGTACTTGGCGCCCTTGCGCAGGCCCCGCTTGCCCGGGAATTTCTGGGTATCCCAGAAGTCAGCCCAGCTGGTGGGCGCGGTCTTGAGCTTGTCGGCGTTGTAGGCCAGTACCGTGGACCATACGAAGAAGCCCACACCGCACGGCTGGATGGCGCCTGGCACGTAGTCGGCCTCGTTGCCGAACAGGGCCGGGTCCAGTTCCTCGAACATGCCTTCGTCGCAACCGCGGGCCAGTTCCGGCGATTCCACTTCCACCAGGTTCCAGGAGACGCTGTTGGTGTCGACCATGGCTTTGACCTTGGCCATCTCGCCGTTGTACTCACCGGCGACGATCTTGCCCTTGCCTGCCTTCTCCCATGGCTCGTAGAACGCCTTGACCTGGGCAGCCTTGTTGGCGCCGCCGAAGGAAACCACGGTCAAGTCCGCGGCCAGGGCTTGGCCGGCGGCGAACAAGCCGAGGGCCAGGGCGGTCAGTTTCAACTGCTTGTGCATTATTGTTCTCTCCACAGTTAAGGGTTGGTGAAGCAAACCATCAATGGGCTTCGGCAATCGGATCGAGCGCGCGGGCGTGCTCCACCTCCCAGCCAAGCGGTACCACATCCCCCACGGCCAGGGCCGGGTCGAGTTCGGCGATGGGCTGCTTCACGAAGAAGTCGCCTTTGCCGCAGACTTCCAGGCGAACCCGCACGTGGTCGCCCAGGTAGATGAACTCGGCCACGCGGCCGGAGAAGCGATTCACGCAGCGCTCGCTGTGGCCATTGAGGTACACGCGCTCCGGGCGGATCGACAGCGTCACCGGATCACCCGCCTCGCCAACGTTCACCGCCAAGGCCTCCACCCGCTCTCCACGGGCCAATTGGACCTGGCAGCGTTCGCCATTGCGCGACAGCAAGGTGCCGTTGAGGCGATTGTTCTCGCCGATGAAGTTGGCCACGAAGGTATTGCGCGGCTCTTCGTAGAGGGTGCGCGGCGGTGCGATCTGCTGGATCTCGCCCTGGTGGAATACCGCCACCCGGTCAGACATGGTCAGCGCCTCGCCCTGGTCGTGAGTCACGTAGACCACGGTCACACCCAGACGCTGGTGGATGTGCTTGATCTCCATCTGCATGTGTTCACGCAGCTGTTTGTCCAGCGCGCCGAGCGGTTCGTCCATCAACACCAACTGCGGCTCGAACACCAAGGCGCGAGCCAGGGCCACGCGCTGTTGCTGGCCACCGGACAACTGGCCCGGGTAGCGCTTGGCGAAGGCGTCGAGCTGGACCATCGTCAGCACCCGTTTGACGCGCTCGCTGATGTCGGTCTTGCTGAGGTTGCGCACGGTCAGGGGGAAGGCCAGGTTCTCTTCCACGGTCATGTGCGGGAACAGCGCGTAGTTCTGGAACACCATGCCGATGTCGCGCTTGTGCGGCGGCACGTTGTTGATCGAGCGCCCGGCCAGCTGGATTTCACCCGCGGTGGGGGTCTCGAAGCCGGCCAGCATCATCAGGCTGGTGGTCTTGCCCGAGCCGGACGGACCGAGCAAGGTCAGGAACTCGCCCTTGCGGATGTCCAGATTGAGGTCTTTGACGATCAGCGATTCGCCGTCGTAGCTTTTCTGCACACCGCGGAAGCTGACCAGGATCTCGCCGGTGGCAGCGTTCGAATTCGCCTCGCTCATGCCTGCACCTTCTTGTTGGAATGACTGCGTAGGCAAAGACTAGAGAAGGCGCAAGCCCCGGAAAATCGGGGGTGCTGAGAGAATGCCATCATCCGGATGGAAGATTTGTTGTAGGGCGATCCCTACAACAATGGCGGGATTGGGATAGCCCGCTAGCGATGCACCGCCGCCTATGGGAGCAGCTTTACCCGCGAAGAGGCCAGCGCAGACAAAGCGGATCACAGGCCCGGTCCTTTCGCGGGCCTACCTGCGTCCACAGATTCGGGGCTGTGCCGAAGGTCGCAACTGTCGCAACCAGAACAGTCACACCAGCTTGTGCTCCATGGCGTACTTCACCAGCTCCGCCAGGGAATTGACCTTGAGCTTCTGCATCAAGCGCGCCTTGTGGGTGCTGATGGTCTTGCTCGAAAGCGCCAGTTGCTGTGCGATGTCGTTGACATTGGCCCCTTGGGCCAGACGCTCGAACACCGAGAACTCCCGCTCCGAGAGCAGCGTATGCAAGGGCCGAGTCTCGGTCAGGCCGACCTCGAAGACCATACGGTCAGCCAGCGCCGGGTCGATGTAGCGCCCACCACTGGCCACACGCCGGATGGCCGTGAGCAACAGGGCAGGGTCGCTGTCCTTGGTGGCATAGCCTGCGGCGCCGGCCTTGAGGGCTCGGGCGGCCATCTGCGCCTCGTCATGCATCGACAGCATCAGGATCGACGGCGGGTTGTGCTGTGCCCGAATCCGAGGGATCGCCTCCAAGCCGTTCACACCAGGCATGGAGATATCCAGCAGCACCACCTCACAGGGCGTGTGACGCAGGGTTTCGAGCAACTGTTCGCCGTTACCGGCTTCGCCCACCACCTGCATGTCCTTGGCCAGGCCGATGAGCTGTTTGATGCCCTCGCGGACAATCGTGTGGTCTTCGGCCACTAGCACGCGTATCACGGTCGTTCTCCCCTACCCCAACGGAATGGTCACACTCAGGCTACAACCTTCACCTGGCTCGCTGTCCAGTGTCATACCGCCCCCCAGCATCAGTACCCGCTCGCGCACACCCACCAGGCCGAAGGACGTAGGCCGGGCTTGATCGCAGCTGAACCCCACGCCATCGTCGATGACCGTCATGCGCAGACAGCCCTCACCGCACGCCAGCTCGATCTGCACGGTATGCGCCTGGGCATGACGCATCACATTGGTCAGCGCCTCCTGCAGGATCCGGAACAAACCAGTGGCCTTGGCGTCACTCAATGCTGGCAGATTATCCGGTACCTGTACCAGGCAAGGGATCTGCGTACGCGCCTCGAAGCGCCGGGCCTGCCATTCGATGGCCGAGGCGATGCCCGCATCGAGAATGGGCGGGCGCAAGGCGGTGGCCACGTCACGCACCAGCTGGAACAACTGCGTGATCAGGCGTTTCATGCTATCCAGGCGTTCGTTCAATCCGGGGTCGAGTTCGGCGTAGGCCAGCTCGCACATGGACACCTCGAGCTTGAGCACCGTGAGCATCTGCCCCAGTTCATCATGGACTTCCCGGGCGATCCGCGCTTTTTCTTCTTCGCGCACGCTCTCCAGGTGCGCCGAGAGTTCGCGCAATTGCTCTTGGGAGCGCGCCAGCTCCAACTCGACGCGCTTGCTCTGGGTGATGTCCCAGACAATACCGTCCCACACCACCCGGCCATCGGCCAGGCGCCGGGTACTGGCCTTGATGTCGGCCCAGCGCTGCTCGCCCTGACGGGTGAGGATCCGCCCCTGCCAGGACCAGTCCTGATCGGTGGCCAGTGCCAGGTCCTGGACCCGGTGGTAATCCGCGCGGTCCTCGGGGTGGACCAAGTTGCGCAGGCCCATGTCCGGGTGCTGGATCTGCGCCGGTGCGTAGCCGACCAGCGCTTCGCTGCCCTCGCTGATGTACGGGAACTCCAGGTCCCCCTCGGCCGGGTCGCGCTCCAGGCGAAACACCAGTCCGGGCACATTGCCAGCGATGCCCTTGAGCCGCGCGTCACTTTCGCGCATGGCCGCCAGGGCGCGTCGGCGCTCTGTGATGTCGGTGATGAACATCACCAGGTACTCGGCATCGCGGAAACGTAAAAAGCTCAGCGACAGTTCCACCGGCAACAGGCTGCCATCACTGCGCAGGCATTGGGTTTCGAACGGCTCGACCCCACCGTCGCCAGTGCGCACGCGCTTCCACAACTGCAACCAGCGGTCCATGTGCAGGTTGGGCTCGACGTCGATCAGCGGCCGGTCCAGCAACTCGCCCTCGCGCCTGCCGAGCATGCGCTCGGCGGCGTGGTTGGCGTAGCGCACATGGCTGTCCCAGTTGACCCAGAGGATGCCGACCGTGCTCTGGTCGATGGAGAACTGACTCAGTCGCAGCGCCTCTTCGCGCGTCTGGCGTTCGGCCAGGGTCTCCCGAGTCGCCAGCAGGTTGCGCTCAAGCTGGCGTTGCTGACGCCGTTGCCACAGCACGGTGGCAACGGCGCAGATCAACAACAGGCCAAACAACAGGGCAAGGTTCTGCCAGAAGCCCGCGCTTTCACTCAGCCGGGGATACTTAGGTTGCAGCCAGCGTTGGTGCAGTTGCTCCAGGTCCCTGGCGGGAATGGCCTGCAGGCCGCGCTCCAGGACGTCGGCGAGCACCGGCCAGTCGCGCCGCGAGCCAACCCGAAGCAACTGCGGCAGGCCAATGTCGCCGACCACAGCCAGATCACCGAACTCGCTCTCCCGGGACAGCCCGCTCAGGCGTGCCTCGTCCATGACCGCGAAACTGGCTTGGCCACCCTGCACCAGTTGCAGGGCCTGGCGCTCGTTGGGCACCCCTTGCAGGTTCAGGTTGACGTAGTTGGCCCGCAGGTAATCGGCCAAGGCACTGGGCATGCGCACCGCCACCCGATCATTGGCGCCCAGTTTTTCCAGCTCGACCGCCATCGCCCCGGTGCGCGAGCCCACCACCAATTGCGGCACCCGCATATAGGGATCGCTGAATGACCACAGCCGCAGGCTGGCCGGGGTCTGGGTCAGGCCGGGGGCGAAATCGATCTCACCGGCTTGAAGGGCATGTTCAAGCGCCGTTTGATCGGGGAAATTGCGCCACGTCAGGTCCAGCCTGAGCAACCGCGCCAGTGCGTTCACGATCTCGACATTGGCACCATAGAACTGCTGCAGCCGACGATCGAACTGGGCATAGGGGGCCTGCAACACCAGGCCGACCCGCAGGTTGCTGTGATCAGCCAGCCATTGCTGCTGGGCTGGCTCCAGCACAACCGAAGGCTCAGGCTCGGGCCTTGCCAAGGCGATCAAGGGCAGCAGCAACCAGCCGATAACCAACAGGCAACGCATTCGCTTCATCTATACGCTCGTCTGGGCAAGGACGGCCGACACGCGTGGCCGTCACGGACAAATACTATTAGGCTGCCGGTATCATTCTGGCCTTGGGTTGATTCATGTTCACACTTTATCGCACGACGCTGGCCATTTGCTGTCTGGCCACGCTCCTACCGCTTGGCACACAGGCCGCCGAACCTCAAACACCTCCGGCCGCAGCAGAGTCGCCGACGGCGCCCGCGCCTCGCCCACCCTTGGCCGAACGCAGCCAGGAAGACGCCCAGGCGCTCGAAAGAACCGTGCCAAAGGCCGAACAACAAACCTTGCAGGCGGGCGCCGAAAACTTCCTCGCCTTGTGGAAACCGGCCAACGACGCCGACCCCAAGGGCGCGGTAATCATCGTACCCGGCGCCGGTGAAAACGCCGACTGGCCCGACGCTGTCGGCCCGCTACGGCGTAAGTTTCCCGATGTCGGCTGGCACAGTTTGAGCGTCAGCCTGCCAGACCTTGTCAGCGACAGCCCACAACCGCGTATCGAGAGCAAGCCTGCTCCCGAACCTGAAAAGGGCAAGGGCGAGTCGGCGCCCGCCAAGGACACCCCGGAGGATGCCAACGCCAACGTCGCCCAGGCCACCGCCGCCGAAGCCGATGCGGCCGAAAGCACCGATGCCAAGGACGCCACCGAGCAAAACGACCCGGCCGACGCCGAGCGTATCTTCGCCCGCCTCGATGCCGCTGTCGCCTTTGCCCAGCAACACAGTGTCCGCACCATCGCGCTGGTCGGCCATGGCAGTGGTGCCTATTGGGCCGCGCGCTACCTCAGCGAGCGACAACCGCCACAGGTACAGAAGCTGGTGATGATCGCCGCGCAGACACCGGCCCAGGTAGAGCAGGACCTCGAAGCCCTGGCGCCCACCGTCAAAGTGCCGACCGCCGATGTCTACTACAGCACCCAGCCACGCGACCGCCGTGCTGCCGAGCTGCGCCTGCAGGCCAGCAAGCGGCAGAAGGACAGCCAGTATCGGCAGTTGGCGCTGATCGCTATGCCGGGTAATGCGGCGGCGCAGCAGGAGCAGCTGTTCCGCCGGGTGCGTGGGTGGTTGATGCCGCAGGAGTGAGGTGGTGGAGCTGCCTTGCAGCCCCTGCTTCCGGCCCTTAAAGCCCGCGCCGCTTGCGCACCATGGCATAGGCCTGGTGCAGCTCACGGGTGCGCTCGGTCGCCTCGCGCACCTGCGCTTCGCTGGCCCCACTGCCGGCGAGCTTGTCCGGGTGATGCTTGCTGACCAGCCGGCGATAGGCCTGCTTAATGTGCTCGATCTCGCTGTCCGCCTCGACCCCAAGCAGGCGCAGGGCCCCGGCATAAGTCATCACAGCCCCCTCCGGCGCCGCCTTGCGCGGCTCGTACTCAAGGGCCAGTGCCTGGATCTGGGTCCGCGACAAGCCTAGCCGGCGCCCCCACTCCAGTAACAGCTCACGCTCGCGCATGCCCGCCTTGCCATCCGCCCAGACCATCCGCCAGCAGGCACGCAAGGTACCCTCGGCAGCATGGGGCTGTTGCTTGATCCGTTGCAGGTAGCGCCCTACGCGGACCTTGCCCGACTTGCCGCGATTGAAGGCCGCGATTGCCCGTAGCCGCGCCGGCTCGGCCATGTCCAACCGGGTCATTTCATGACGGGCCTGCTGAATATGCCCATCGACGACCCGACCATCGCTCTTGGCCAGTCGCCCAAGCAGCACGAACAGCAACTCCTCGTCACGCAATGCCGGTCGCCCACCCAGGCGCTCACGCAAATCGTCCCAGCCCTCAAGACGCAGGCGACGGTCCATGGCCTGGCCAAGCAGGGCCCCGAGCAACGCACCGGGAATGCTGGCCACGGCGAAACCGGCACCGGCACCTATCAATGTGCTTGGCCACCACATCTTAAGCGCGCTCGCCGATCAAGCGCTCGACCTCGGCCAGGCGCTCCAGGGTGCCGACATCGACCCAGCGCCCCTGGAAGCGCTCACCGCTCACCCGCCCCTCGCCCATCGCATGACGCAACAGTGGCGCCAGCTTGAAGGCACCGGGCTGGCAGCCTTCGAACAGCGCGGGATCGAGTACGGAGATGCCGCTGAAGGTCAAGGTGCCGGGCGCCTCGTCGCCGTCGACGACCCGCTGGCCATCCAGGCGAAAGTCACCACGGCCGTGATGACCTGGGTTGTCGACCAGCACCAGGTGCGCAAGGCCTTTGAGGGGCGTGCGCAAGCGAGCGAAGTCGTAGTCGGTCCAGATATCGCCATTGACCAGCAGAAATGGCGCATCGCCCAACAGCGGCAACGCCTTGAAGATCCCGCCACCGGTTTCCAGCGGCTCGCCTTCGGGCGAATAGCGGATGCTCAAGCCAAAGCGTGCGCCATCGCCCAGGTGATCCTCGATCTGCTGGCCAAGCCAGGCATGGTTGATCACCACCTCGGTAAAGCCCGCCTTGGCCAGCGCCCGCAGGTGGTATTCGATCAATGGCTGGCCTGCCACCGGCACCAGTGGCTTGGGAGTGTGCAGGGTCAGGGGGCGCATGCGCTCGCCCTTGCCCGCCGCCAGGATCATTGCCTTCATGAACACGCTCCGGCCTTCAGCTCGGCGATCAACTGCCCCAGTTCGGCCAGCTCCGGACGACGGCTGATCACTTCATCTATATAGGCGAAGAAACGCGGCACGTCAGTCAGATATCGCGGCTTGCCGTCGCGGTGGCAGATACGGGCGAAGATGCCGATCACCTTCAGGTGGCGCTGCACGCCCATCAGGTCACTGGCGCGGTGGAAGTCCTCGAAATCTGCCTGCACCGGAATGCCAGCCGCTTGAGCCTGCTGCCAGTAATCGCGCAGCCAGCCCTCGACACGCGCCTGGGGCCAGCTGACGAATGCGTCCTTGAACAGGCTGGTGATGTCGTAGGTCACCGGGCCGTAGACCGCGTCCTGGAAGTCCAGCACGCCAGGGTTCGGTGCGCTCTGCATCAGGTTGCGCGGCATATAGTCGCGATGCACCAGCACTTTGGGCTGGGCCAAGGCGCTGTCGATCAGCAACTGGCTCACCCGCTGCCAGGTCGCCTGCTGCGCCTCGGTGAATGTCAGGCCCAGTTCCCGGCCGACGTACCATTCGGGGAACAGCTCCACTTCGCGGCGCAGCAGGGCGACATCATAGCTGGGCAGCGGTGCTCCCATCGGCAGGCGCTGGAAGGCCAGCAAGGCATCGATGGCGTCGGCGAACAGCGCATCGGCATTGTCTGAATCGATGATGTCCAAGTAGGTCTGGTGGCCCAGATCCCCCAGCAACAGGAAGCCGCGGTCCAGGTCCTGGGCGTGGATGACCGGCACGTGCACCCCTGCGCTGGCCAGCAGATGATCGATGTCGACGAAGGGGTGGCAGTTCTCTTGGGGGGGCGGTGCGTCCATGATCACGAAGCTGCGTCCGTCCCCCTGCCAGCGGAAGTAACGACGGAAGCTCGCGTCGCTGCTGGCGGCGGTCAGGCTGCCTTCGGGCACCTCGCCCCAGGCGTTTTCACGGAAAAGACGGTCAAGCTGCTCATCGAGCCAATCGGTCAGTTGTTGCAGGCGTACATCGTGATCGGGCATTACAAGGGTCTCCGACGGCCCTAGCCGTCAAGCGGGTCATGCTTTATTATCCAGCATCTTTTTCAGACCATCGAGAGGCGTGCGGCCCCACACGCGGGCAGATGGCACGCAGGAAGCCCGGACTAATAAGATGGCATTGAAATCCCCCGCGTTTCGTAGAAAGTTTCCGTTGTTGGTGACTGGCGGTCTGCTGGCCCTGCAACCTCTGGCCACGTCCTACGTGGTGGCAGCCGAGCAGTTCGACTGCCAAGTGTCCGCCTCCGGTGGTTGGGACTGCAAGCCCAAGACCACGGTCAGCAACCTCCCTCCACGCCCAGTGCATGAAGGCGCCGCGCTGAGCTCAGGCGGTGACGCCCAGGTCGCCGAGACCGACGCCGATGGCGAACCCAAGCCGGTGCTGGTCACCGAAAGCAAAGGCCGTGGTCTGAAATCGCGTAGCGAAGACTACAGCCACCTTGACTGGGTTCCCCGCGAGAAACTCACCGCCGCCCAATTGGCCGAGACCGGTCCGTACTGCGGTGGCGCGTACATCGAGCCGTCGCGTCCGGGCATGGACGACACCACGCCCAAGGACGAAGCACCGACCTACCTGAACGCCAAGGTCTCCCGCTATCAGCAGGAGCAGCAGATCGCCACCCTCGCTGGTGACGTGGTCATGCGCCAAGGCAGCATGCAGGTCCAGGCCGACGAGGCCAACCTGTACCAGGCCGAGAACCGCGGCGAGCTCAAGGGCAACGTCAAGCTGCGCGACAATGGCTCGCTGGTCGTCGGCGACCAGGCCGAGATCCAGCTGGACACCGGCGAGGCCAAGGTCGACAACGCCGAATACGTGATGCACAAGTCGCACATTCGCGGCAACGCGCTGTACGCCAAGCGTGGCGAAAACGCCATCATCCGCCTCAAGGACGGTACCTACACCACCTGTGAGCCGGGCAGCAACGCATGGCAGCTCAAGGGCAACAACATCACCCTGAACCCAGCCACCGGCTTCGGTACCGCGACCAACGTCACCCTGCGGGTCAAGGATTTCCCGGTGTTCTATACACCGTACATCTACTTCCCGATCGACGACCGTCGCCAGTCCGGCTTCCTGCCGCCGTCGTTCAGCACCAGCAGCGACAACGGTTTCATGCTGGTCACGCCGTACTACTTCAACCTGGCGCCGAACTACGACGCCACGTTGTACCCGCGCTACATGGCCAAACGCGGGCTCTTGATGGAAGGCGAGTTCCGCTACCTCACCAAATCCAGCGAAGGCCAGCTCGGTGCTGCGTACCTGAACGACAAGAACGACGATCGTAAAGAGCAGACCGACTACAAAGAACAACGCTGGATGTACAACTGGCAACACAAGGGCGGGCTGGATTCGCGCTTGATGAGCGAGGTGGACTACACCGACATCAGCGACCCGTTCTACTTCCAGGACCTGGAAACCGGTCAGATTGGTGTTGAAAGCCGGGATGTGGTTAACCAGCAGGGTGCGCTTACCTATCGGGGTGACAGTTACCAGGCGCGGTTGAATCTACATGCGTATGAAATGGCCACGCTGTCGCGGGTCACGCCATACGACAAACTGCCGCAAGTCACCTTCAACGGCCTGCTGCCCTATCATCCGGGCGGGTTCGACTTCAGCTATCAGACCGAGGCGGTGCGCTTCGATCGTGACCTGAAGAACGACTTCGTGCTCAACGAAGATGGCCTGCCGGACACCTCCGCAGGTGCTCCAGGCCGACGCCTCGACCAGAACGTCTTCGGCCTTGCGCGCGCCAATGGCACCCGCCTGAACGCCGCGCCAGCCATCAGCTTGCCGATGGAAGCCAGCTATGGGTTCCTCAAGCCGAAGCTGAAGTACGTCTATACGCACTACGACCTCGACCTGGACAACAAGGGCAAGACCGACCTTGCCAATGCCAGCCCGGAAACACGTGATTTGCGCGGTGACTTCTCCAGCACCCAGAACCGCAGCGTTCCAGTCTTCAGCGTCGACAGCGGCCTGTACTTCGACCGCAACACCCAGTGGTTCGGCAAGAACTACCGCCAGACCCTCGAACCGCGTCTGTTCTACCTCTACGTCCCGTACGAGGACCAGAAAGACATCCCGGTCTTCGACACTGGCGAGACCTACTTCAACTACGCCTCGCTGTTCCGCGACAACCGCTTCAGCGGCTCCGACCGCATCGGCGACGAGAACAAGCTGTCGCTGGGCGTGACCAACCGCTGGATCGAGGAAAACGGCTTCGAGCGCCAGCGCTTCAGCGTCGGCCAGGCCCTGTACTTCCGCGATCGCAAGGTGCAGATGCCGGGCATCGACTGGCGCACCCGTGCCGACTCGCAGGCAGACGTATCGCCTTACGCCCTGGAATACCAGTACGCCTTCAACCGCGACTGGCGCTTCAACTCCGACTACAACTGGGACCCGGACAGCCGCAAGCCTCGCTCCGGCAGCGCCATGTTCCACTACCAGCCGGAAGACAACCCGAACAAGGTCATCAACGCAGGCTACCGCTACCGCAACGACCTGGTTCGCTACGATTCGCTCACCGGCACCTGGCAGGTGGGTGGTGGCGACTACGGCACCCCGGGTAGCCCGAACTACGTCAAGGACTACTACAAGATCCAGCAGCACGACTTCTCGGTCATCTGGCCGATCGTTCCTCAGTGGAGCGTGATCGGTCGCTGGCAGCATGACTACAACCGCAACCGCACCCTGGAAGCCATGGGCGGTTTCGAGTACGACAACTGCTGCTGGAAGCTGCGCCTGATCAACCGTTACTGGATCGACTACGACGACTTCAGCCAGGCACTGCCGCAAAACGAGAAGGGCGACCACGGCGTCTTCCTGCAAATCGTCCTCAAAGGCCTCGGCGGCGTTGTGGGCAACAAGGTCGAGACGTTCCTCGACGAAGGCATTCAAGGTTACCGTACACGTGAAGACCAAGCTTATTGATCGCCTGCGCCCGCTGCTGCTGGGCGCTGTATTGCTGAGTGGCGCGGTGCATGCCGCGGTACAACCCCTAGACCGCGTGGTGGCCATCGTCGACAACGACGTGGTCATGCAAAGCCAGCTGGACCAGCGCATCCGCGAAGTACAGCAGACCATCGCCAAGCGCGGCGGTGGTGTACCGCCGGCGGGCGCCCTGGAGCAGCAGGTACTGGAGCGCCTGATCGTCGAGAACCTGCAACTGCAGATCGGCGAGCGTTCCGGTATCCGCATCACCGACGAAGAACTCAACCAGGCCATCGGCACCATTGCCCAGCGCAACGGCATGAGCCTTGATCAGTTCCGTGCCGCCCTGGCCCACGATGGCCTGTCGTTCGACGACGCCCGTGACCAGGTCAAGCGCGAGATGATCATCAGCCGCGTGCGCCAGCGCCGGGTGGCCGAGCGCATCCAGGTCTCGGAGCAGGAGGTGAAGAACTACCTGAACTCGGACCTGGGCAAGATGCAGCTGTCCGAAGAGTACCGTCTGGCCAACATCCTGATCCCGACCCCGGAAAGCGCCAACTCCGAGGCCATTCAGGCGGCCGCCCGCCAAGCCGGAGACGTTTACCAGCAGCTCAAGCAAGGTGCGGACTTCGGCCAGATGGCCATCGCCCGTTCCGCCAGCGAGAACGCCCTGGAAGGCGGCGAGATGGGCTGGCGTAAAGCCGGCCAACTGCCACCTGATTTCGCCAAGATGCTGAGCAGCATGGCCGACGGCGACATCACCCAGCCGATCCGCATCCCCAACGGCTTCATCATCCTCAAGCTCGAGGAAAAGCGCGGGGGCAATGCCAGCGTGCTGCGCGACGAAGTCCATGTGCGCCACATCCTGATCAAGCCAAGCGAGATCCGCAGCGATGCGGCTACCAAGCAACTGGCCGAGCGTCTGTACGAGCGCATCAAGAACGGCGAAGACTTCGGCGAACTGGCCAAGAGCTTCTCGGAAGACCCAGGTTCGGCCCTCAACGGCGGCGACCTCAACTGGGTCGACCCCAACAGCCTGGTACCTGAGTTCCGCGAGCAGATGGCCAATGCGCCCCAGGGCGAAGTGACCCGTCCGTTCCGCACCCAGTACGGCTGGCACGTGCTGGAAGTACTGGGCCGCCGCGCCACCGACAGCACCGAGCAAGCGCGCGAACAGCAGGCCCTGAGCGTGCTGCGCAACCGCAAGTACGATGAAGAGCTGCAGACCTGGCTGCGTCAGATCCGCGACGAAGCCTACGTAGAAATCAAGCTGCCTGGCGCTGACCAGGCTGCCCAGTGAAGCCCCTGCGCTTCGCCGTCACGCCCGGCGAGCCGGCCGGCATAGGTCCCGACCTGTGCCTGCTGCTGGCCGCCGAGGCCCAGCCCCATCCCCTGATCGCCATCACCAGCCGTGACCTGCTCGCCGAGCGGGCCACGCAGTTGGGGCTGTCCGTCACCCTGCTGCCGGTCACCCAAGGCGCCTGGCCCGACCAGCCCGCCCCCGCCGGCAGCCTGTACGTCTGGGATACGCCACTGGCCGCTGCGGTAGTGCCTGGACAGTTGGACAAGGCCAATGCTGCCTTCGTGCTGCAGACCCTGACACGCGCAGGCCAAGGGTGCCTGGATGGGCATTTCGCCGGCATGATCACTGCGCCTGTGCACAAGGGCGTGATCAACGAAAGCGGCATCGCCTTCTCCGGCCATACCGAATTCCTGGCTGACCTCACCCACACCACCCAGGTGGTGATGATGCTGGCCACCCATGGCTTGCGCGTGGCCCTGGTGACCACTCACCTGCCCCTGCGCGACGTCGCCGACGCCATCACCGCCGAGCGCCTGGAGCGGGTCACGCGGATCCTGCATGCTGACCTGCGTGACAAGTTCGGCATCGCCCAGCCCCGCATCCTGGTCTGCGGCCTCAACCCGCATGCCGGCGAAGGCGGCCATCTGGGCCGCGAAGAAATCGACATCATCGAGCCTGCCTTGCAGCGCCTGCGCAGCCAAGGCATGGACCTGCGCGGTCCGCTGCCGGCCGATACCCTGTTTACCCCCAAATATCTGGAGCACTGCGACGCGGTGCTGGCGATGTACCATGACCAAGGCCTACCGGTGCTCAAGTACAAAGGCTTTGGCGCTGCGGTCAACGTGACCCTGGGCCTGCCGATCATCCGCACCTCGGTCGACCACGGCACCGCCCTGGACCTGGCCGGCAGCGGCAAGGTCGACACCGGCAGCCTGCGGGTCGCCCTGGAAACCGCCTACCAGATGGCCGAGAACCGACCATGAACGAGCAATACCAACACCGGGCGCGCAAGCGCTTTGGCCAGAACTTCCTGCATGACGCGGGCATCATCGACCGCATTCTGCGCGCTATCAACGCCAAGCCCGGTGAACACCTGCTGGAAATCGGCCCGGGCCAGGGCGCCCTGACCGAAGGCCTGCTGAGCAGCGGCGCCCAACTGGACGTCGTCGAACTGGACAAGGACCTGGTGCCGATCCTCCAGCACAAGTTCGCCGGCCGCGACAATTTCCGCCTGCACCAAGGCGACGCCCTGAAGTTCGACTTCAACCAGCTGGGCGTGCCTGCGCGCAGCCTCAAGGTGGTGGGCAACCTGCCCTACAACATCTCCACGCCGTTGATTTTTCACCTGCTGGACCATGCCAACCTGATCCGCGACATGCACTTCATGCTGCAAAAGGAAGTGGTCGAGCGTCTTGCCGCCGGCCCAGGTGGCGGTGACTGGGGCCGCCTGTCGATCATGGTTCAGTACCACTGCCGCGTGGAACACCTGTTCAACGTCGGCCCCGGCGCCTTCAATCCACCACCGAAAGTGGACTCGGCCATCGTCCGACTGGTGCCGCACGAGACCCTGCCACACCCGGCCAAGGATCCGCGCCTGCTCGAACGCGTCGTCCGCGAAGCCTTCAACCAGCGCCGCAAGACCCTGCGCAATACCCTCAAGGGCCTGCTCGACAGCCAGGCCATCGAAGCCGCGGGCGTCGATGGCAGCCTGCGCCCGGAACAACTGGACCTGGCAGCGTTCGTACGCCTGGCCGACAAGCTGGCCGAACAGCCAAGCGCCAGCTGAGGACGCCTTACTGTCACCTGTCGTGGGATAAACCCGCGACAGGGCCGGGAATGTCTACAAGCGACGCCAAGCCCGACACAACTGGCCTACGCCCCCATCCATGGCCTAGACTGCAACCATTGCAGTATTTGCGTCCGCTCGTCCAAGGCCTTTGCATGTCAGACCCCCGCTACCAGATCGACGTCAGCGTCGTGACCCGTTACCTCAAAGAACAATCCGATCCCGACAACGACCGCTTTGCCTTCGCCTACACCATCACAGTGCAGAACAACGGCACGCTCAAGGCCCGGCTACTTTCGCGCCACTGGCTGATCACCAATGGTGACGGAGAAGTCGAAGAGGTTCGTGGAGCAGGCGTGGTCGGCCAACAGCCGCTCATCGAGCCTGGCGACAGCCACACCTACAGCAGCGGGGCGGTGCTCACGACCCGCGTCGGTACCATGCAGGGCAGCTACCAGATGTTCGCCGAGGACGGCAAACACTTCGACGCCCCCATCGCGCCGTTCCGCCTGGCCGTACCTGGAGCACTGCACTGATGGCGGTGTACGCGGTCGGCGACCTGCAGGGCTGTCTGCAGCCACTCAAGTGCCTGCTCGAACGCGTGCACTTCAACCCAGCGGTGGACCGTCTGTGGCTGGTGGGCGACCTGGTCAACCGCGGCCCAGAGTCACTCGAGACCCTGCGCTTTCTTTATTCGATCCGCCAATCGCTGGTGTGCGTACTGGGCAACCATGACCTGCACCTGCTGGCGGCCTGGAACAACGTCGAGCGCCTGAAGAAGAGCGATACCCTGCGCGAGATCATCGAAGCGCCAGACGCCGACCAGTTGTTCGACTGGCTGCGTCAGCAAAAGCTGCTGCACTATGACGAGTCGCGCGGCATCGCCATGGTCCATGCCGGTATCCCGCCCCAGTGGACCCTGGGCAAGGCCCTCGAACTGGCGGCCGAGGTGGAGGAAGTGCTGCGCGATGACACCCGCCTGAAGCTCTACCTCGATGGCATGTACGGCAACGAGCCGAACAAGTGGAGCAAGAACCTGACCGGCGTCGAACGCCTGCGGGTGATCACCAACTACTTCACCCGCATGCGCTTCTGTACCGCCGAGGGCAAGCTCGATCTGAAGAGCAAGGAAGGTCTGGATACCGCTCCCAAGGGCTACAAGCCCTGGTTCGCCCACAAGGACCGACGCTCACGTCATGTGAAGATCATCTTTGGCCATTGGGCCGCTCTGGAAGGGCGTGTCGATGTCCCAGACGTCATCGGCCTGGACACCGGCTGTGTATGGGGTGGCGCCATGACCCTGTACAACGTCGACAGCGGCGAATTCCACCGCTGCGAGTGCGCCGACGACGGCACCCCACGCCAACCGGCATAACCGACTAGACTTAACGATCAGCCCCGAAGGAAACCGCCCCATGAGCGAATTCAAACGCATCCCTCCCGAGCAGGCCCAGGCCTTGCGTGAGCAAGGTGCGGTGGTCGTCGACATTCGCGACCCACAGGCTTTTGCCGCCGGCCATATCAGCGGCGCCACACATCTGGATAACCATTCGGTCGCGGAGTTCATCCGCAATGCCGACCTCGATGCACCGACCCTCGTGGTCTGCTACCACGGCAACTCCAGCCAGAGCGCGGCGGCCTATCTGGCGGGCCAGGGCTTTTCCGAGGTGTACAGCCTCGACGGCGGCTTCGAGCTGTGGCGCAACACCTACCCGGCCGAAACCGCTCAAGGCGGCGCCGAATAATTTTTTTCATTTTCCCGCAGCCCGCGCCACGTGCGGGCTTGGGCCTTTCCTGACGAACGGTCGTGAGTATCTTCTCGGCCTCGCGCCCTTGACCTCCCGTATAACCAACTATCCTTAAGCCCAGGCCATCCAAAAAAGGGGAGAGCCGGTACACCGGCGTGCGGGTCATCGGTAGCGTTTCTACGGGTGTTCTGGGGGGTATACAGCAATCGGCCAGCCCGGTTGCATGCCAGCATCATGCTGACTGATCCGGCGTCGGCTCCACGTATCGAGCGAGGTGACGTCATGAGCATTTTTAGCCACTTCCAACAACGTTTCGAGTCAACCCGCCAGGAAGAATTCTCGCTGCAGGAGTACCTCGAGCTGTGCAAAGAGGATCGCAGTGCCTATGCATCGGCGGCCGAACGGCTGTTGCTGGCCATCGGCGAACCAGAGCTGGTCGATACCTCAACGAACTCCAGGCTGTCGCGAATCTTCTCCAACAAGGTGATCCGCCGCTATCCGGCCTTTGCCGACTTCCACGGCATGGAAGAATGCATCGACCAGATCGTCTCCTACTTCCGCCATGCCGCACAGGGCCTGGAGGAGAAGAAACAGATCCTGTACCTGCTGGGCCCGGTGGGGGGTGGTAAATCGTCCCTGGCCGAGAAACTCAAGCAGCTCATGGAGAAGGTCCCCTTCTACGCCATCAAAGGCTCTCCGGTGTTCGAATCGCCCCTGGGGCTGTTCAACGCCAGCGAGGACGGTGCCATTCTCGAAGAAGAATTCGGCATCCCGCGCCGCTACCTGAACACCATCATGTCCCCCTGGGCTACCAAGCGCCTGCAGGAATTCGGCGGCGATATCTCCAAGTTCCGGGTGGTCAAGCTCTACCCCTCCATCCTCAACCAGATCGCCATCGCCAAGACCGAACCCGGCGATGAGAACAACCAGGACATCTCTGCGCTGGTCGGCAAGGTGGATATCCGCAAGCTCGAGGAATTCCCGCAGAACGACGCCGATGCCTACAGCTACTCGGGCGCGCTGTGCCGGGCGAACCAGGGCCTGATGGAGTTCGTCGAGATGTTCAAGGCGCCGATCAAGGTCCTGCACCCACTGCTCACCGCCACCCAGGAAGGCAACTACAACAGCACCGAAGGCCTCGGCGCGATCCCCTACTCCGGGATCCTGCTGGCCCACTCCAACGAATCGGAGTGGCACACCTTCCGCAACAACAAGAACAACGAGGCGTTCATCGACCGGATCTACATCGTCAAGGTGCCGTACTGCCTGCGCGTCAGCGACGAAGTGAAGATCTACGACAAGCTGCTGATCAACAGCTCGCTGGCCAAGGCGCACTGCGCACCGGACACCCTGAAGATGCTTGCTCAGTTCACCGTGCTGTCGCGCTTGAAGGAGCCTGAGAACTCCAACATCTATTCGAAGATGCGTGTCTACGACGGCGAGAATCTCAAGGATACCGATCCGAAGGCCAAGTCGATCCAGGAATATCGCGACGCGGCCGGTGTCGATGAAGGCATGAACGGCCTGTCGACCCGGTTCGCCTTCAAGATCCTCTCCAAGGTGTTCAACTTCGATCCGCATGAAATCGCCGCCAACCCGGTGCACCTGCTCTATGTGCTCGAACAGCAAATCGAACAGGAGCAGTTCCCGGCCGAAGTACGCGAGCGCTACCTGCGCTATCTCAAGGAATACCTGGCGCCGCGCTACATCGAGTTCATCGGCAAGGAAATCCAGACCGCCTATCTCGAGTCCTACAGCGAGTACGGCCAGAACATTTTCGACCGCTATGTGCTGTACGCCGACTTCTGGATTCAGGACCAGGAATACCGCGATCCGGAAACCGGCGAGATCCTCAACCGCATCGCTCTCAACGAAGAGCTGGAGAAGATCGAGAAGCCGGCGGGCATCAGCAACCCGAAAGACTTCCGCAACGAGATCGTCAACTTCGTGCTACGGGCCCGAGCCAACAACAACGGCAAGAATCCGAGCTGGCTGAGCTACGAGAAACTGCGCGTGGTGATCGAGAAGAAAATGTTCTCCAACACCGAAGACCTGCTGCCGGTCATCAGCTTCAACGCCAAGGCCAGCAAGGAGGATCAACAGAAACACAACGACTTCGTCACCCGGATGGTGGAACGTGGCTACACCGACAAACAGGTTCGCCTGCTGTCGGAATGGTATCTGCGGGTCAGGAAATCGCAATAAGGCGGCAAGCGACAAGCCGCACGCTGCAAGCTGTTCGGCGCAGGGCTCAGGCTCGCGTCCCAGCTTGCGGCAGCGGTGGCTGCTCATTCTTGCAGCTTGAAGCTTGAGGCTTGCGGCTGCATCCAGTCACCGGAGGGACCATGAGCTACGTAATCGACCGACGCCTGAACGGCAAGAACAAGAGCACGGTCAACCGCCAACGCTTCTTGCGGCGGTACCGTGAGCACATCAAGAAAGCCGTCGAAGAGGCCGTGAGCCGCCGCTCCATCATGGACATGGAGCATGGCGAGCAGATCAGCATTCCGGGTCGTGATATCGACGAACCCGTGCTGCACCATGGTCGTGGCGGCAAACAGACCATCATCCATCCCGGCAACAAAGAATTCACCGCAGGCGAGCACATCCCCCGGCCACAGGGCGGCGGAGGGGGTGGCGGACGCGGCAAGGCCGGCAACTCCGGGGAGGGCATGGATGATTTCGTGTTCCAGATCACCCAGGAAGAGTTCCTCGAATTCATGTTCGAGGACTTGGAGCTGCCCAACCTGGTCAAACGTCACCTGACCGGCGCCGACACCTTCAAGACCGTGCGCGCCGGCATCGCCAACGAGGGCAACCCCTCGCGCATCAACATCGTGCGCACCCTGCGCTCGGCACACGCCAGGCGCATCGCCCTGACCGGCAGCAGCCGCGCCCTGCTGCGCGAAGCCCAGGCAGAACTCGCCCGCCTGACAGTCGAGGAGCCGGACAACTTCACGGATATCCAGGCGACGGAAGCCGAGATCGAACGCCTGAAGGCGCGCATCAACCGCCTGCCCTTCCTCGACACCTTCGACCTTAAATACAACCTGCTGGTCAAACAGCCCAACCCCAGCTCCAAGGCCGTGATGTTCTGCCTGATGGACGTCTCCGGCTCCATGACCCAGGCCACCAAGGACATCGCCAAGCGGTTCTTCATCCTCCTTTACCTCTTCCTCAAGCGGAACTACGACCGCATCGAGGTGGTGTTCATTCGCCACCACACCAGCGCGCGCGAAGTGGACGAGGAAGAGTTCTTCTATTCCCGTGAAACCGGCGGCACCATCGTCTCCAGCGCACTCAAGCTGATGCAGGAGATCATGGCCGAACGCTACCCGGCCAGCGATTGGAACATCTACGCCGCCCAAGCCTCGGACGGCGACAACTGGAACGACGACTCACCGATCTGCCGCGAGATCCTCTCCAAGCAGATCATGCCGCATGTGCAGTACTACACTTACGTCGAGATCACCCCTCGCGAGCATCAGGCGCTGTGGTACGAATACGAGCGCATCGGCGAGGCATTCCCAGATACCTTTGCCCAGCAGCAGTTGGTATCGGCCGGAGACATCTACCCGGTCTTCCGTGAACTCTTCCAGCGCAGGTTAGCCACATGACCGCCAGAGAGCAGAGACGCCAACCCATTTCCACCGGGTCCGAGTGGACGTTCGAGCTGATCCAGGCCTATGACCGCGAAATCAGCCGCTTGGCCGAGCGTTACGCCCTGGACACCTACCCCAACCAGATCGAGGTGATCACCGCCGAGCAGATGATGGATGCCTATGCTTCCGTCGGCATGCCGCTGGGCTATCACCATTGGTCCTACGGCAAGCAGTTCCTCAGTACGGAGAAGTCATACAGCCGCGGCCAGATGGGCCTGGCCTACGAGATCGTGATCAACTCCGACCCGTGCATCGCCTATCTGATGGAAGAGAACACCATGTGCATGCAGGCACTGGTGATCGCCCACGCCTGCTATGGCCACAACAGCTTCTTCAAGGGCAACTACCTGTTCCGCACCTGGACAGACGCCAGCTCGATCATTGACTACCTGGTGTTCGCCAAGCAGTACATCGCTCAGTGCGAGGAGCGCCATGGCATCGATGCCGTCGAAGACCTCATCGACTCCTGCCATGCTCTCATGAACTATGGCGTCGACCGCTACAAACGCCCCTACCCTATCTCCGCCGAGGAAGAACGCCGCCGGCAGAAGGAACGCGAGGAGCACTTGCAACGCCAGATCAACGACCTGTGGCGAACCATTCCCAAGGGGTCGGAAAAAGGCAACGAGCGCGATGATGTGCGCTTCCCCGCCGAACCGCAGGAAAACATCCTCTATTTCATCGAAAAACACGCGCCCCTGCTTGAGCCCTGGCAGCGCGAAGTGGTGCGCATCGTGCGCAAGATCGCCCAGTACTTTTATCCACAGCGCCAGACCCAGGTCATGAACGAAGGGTGGGCGACGTTCTGGCACTACACCCTGATGAACGACCTGTACGATGAAGGCCTGGTGACCGAAGGCTTCATGATGGAGTTCTTGCAGTCGCACACCAGCGTGGTGTTCCAGCCGGGCTTCGACAGCCCTTACTACAGCGGCATCAACCCCTATGCCCTGGGCTTTGCCATGTACACGGACATCCGTCGCATGTGCGAAAACCCTACGGAAGAAGATCGACGCTGGTTCCCTGACATTGCCGGTAGCGACTGGCTTTCCACCCTCAAGTTCGCCATGAGCAGCTTCAAGGATGAAAGCTTCATCCTGCAGTACCTCTCGCCCAAGGTGATGCGTGACCTCAAGCTGTTCAGCATCCTCGATGACGACCAACGCGACGACCTGCTGGTACCGGCGATCCACGACGAAGCAGGCTACCGGATCATCCGTGAACAACTGGCCGCCCAGTACAACCTGGGCAATCGCGAACCCAACGTGCAGATCTGGAGCATCGACCGCCGTGGCGATCGCTCCCTGACCCTGCGCCACCAACAACACAATCGCAAACCGCTGGGCGACTCTACCGAAGAGGTGCTCAAGCACCTGCATCGCCTGTGGGGCTTCGATATCCACCTGGAAACCGTGCAAGGCGACCAGGTGATGAAAACCCATCACATGCCGCCCCGAGGCGACCAGAGCGAAGCAGGCGAATACGGTCGCATGGACCTGGCGGTGGTCCACCACCTCTGAGAGCCACCTCCGTGACTGCCGACAGGTTATCCTGTCGGCAGTCACGGAGGTTCTACATGCAGATCTACAAAGTCGGTGGCGCGGTGCGCGACCGCCTGCTCGGGCGCCCGGTCAGCGATATCGACTGGCTGGTGGTCGGCGCCACGGTCGAACAGATGCAGGCCCTGGGCTATCGCCCGGTCGGGGCCGATTTCCCAGTATTCATCCATCCACGCACGGGCGAGGAATACGCCTTGGCCCGTACCGAACGCAAGAGCGGGCGGGGCTATGGCGGTTTCACCTTCCATGCCAGCCCTGAGGTGACGCTCGAAGAGGACTTGATCCGTCGGGACCTCACCATCAATGCCATGGCCGAAGATGAACAGGGCAACCTGTACGACCCCTACCATGGCAAGACTGACTTGGATCTTCGCCTATTGCGTCACGTTTCCCCGGCATTCGCCGAAGATCCCCTGCGCGTGCTGCGCGTGGCCCGCTTCGCCGCCCGCTATGCGCCGCTGGGCTTCCATGTCGCCGACGAAACGCTCGAACTGATGCGCCAGATCAGCGCATCGGGCGAGTTACAGGCGCTGACCGCTGAGCGCAGCTGGAAGGAAATCGAACGGGCGCTGATGGAAGATCAACCGCAAGTGTTCATCCAGGTGCTACGTGAATGCGGCGCCCTGAGGATACTGATGCCGGAGGTGGACGCGCTGCTGGACCAACGGCAAAGTCGCACCCTGCAAGCGCTGGAGCAAGCAGCCCGCGCGCAGCAGCCGCTCAATGTGCGCTGGGCCTGCCTGCTGCATGAGCTTGTTGACCTGAACCAGGCCAAGGCACTCAACCAGCGTTTCAAGGCGCCCCGGGAATGTCAGGAACTGGCCCTGCTGGTCGTGGAATGCCAGGCCCTGTGCCATGGCGCCCTGCAACTGAACGCTGCCCACTTGCTGGAATTGCTGCAGAAGTTCGACGTCTATCGGCGCCCCCAGCGTTTGGAGGATTTCATTGCCGCCTGCCAGGCGCTAGCGCTCAGCCGAGGCGAACAGGTCTATCCACAGGCCGACTACCTGCGCGGCGCGGCGGCGGTGGCCAAGGCGGTTGATGTGAAGGCGTTGGTGGAAAAAGGCCTGACCGGGCAGGCACTGGGCGAGGCACTGAAGGAAGCGCGGCTGGCGGCACTCGGGGCCTACATGCAACGCTGAGTTGCTTGCTGTGTGAGCGGGCTTGCGCTCACACAGCGGGGTGCGGCACGCGCTACCGGGGCGTCAATTGCAACCCGCGCCACTCGAACGGAACAGGCGCCAGCACTTGATCGATACGGGCCTCCTGCCACAGCTGAGCCATGCTCTTGCCCTCACCAGGATGCACCAACTCAGGCGCAATCAACGACAGGGGCCACAGCACGAAGGCGTTCTTGAGGATTTCAGCCCGCGGCAACACCAGGCCGTTGAACGTCCCCAATAAGTCGTCGTACATCAACACGTCGATATCCAGCGGCAGGCCCTTGCGCTCGGGCGCATAGCGGCCGTTGTCCGCCTCGATGAACTTCAGCCGGCGGTCCAACTCCAGCAACGGCAGGTCGGTCTTACCGGTCACCACCAGGTTGTAGAAAGGCCCGCTCTTGATGCCTACCGCCTGGCTCTCGAACACTGGCGAGCAATGCATGTCCTGCAGACAGCCCGCCAGGGCATCGAGACCGGCGCACAGGTGCGCCTGCCGGTCGATGTTGCTGCCAAGGCCCAGGTAAACCGTGCTCAAAGACATCCGCGCTCGATCTCCACGCCAACACCGCCGCGGGCCGCCGGCACGGCGCCCGGCTTGGTCAGCTTCAGGCGTACCCAAGGGATGTTGAACTCATCCATCAGCACCGCAACCAGGCGTTCGGCGAAGGTTTCCACCAGTTCGTAACGGGCCTGCTCGGCGAACGCCTGGATACGCGCACTCACACTGGCATAGTCCAGGGCCAGGTTCAGGTCGTCACCTGCCGCCGCCGGGCGGTTGTCCCAGGCGAAACTCAGGTCCAGGCGCAGGCACTGGCGAATATCCCGCTCCCAGTCATAGGCACCGATGACGGTATCGACTTCCAGGCCTTCGATGAACACTCTGTCCAAGCACTTCTCTCCACAGCACGACAAGGGCGACTGGCGCCGTTAGAATCAAGGCGTCCTCGCCCGGAATAGTTAGCATGTTTTGGTTATTGGCGCTGCTTGCCTACCTGCTCGGCTCTCTGTCCTTCGCCATCGTCCTCAGCCGCCTCAGCGGCAGCCCGGACCCGCGCTCCAGCGGTTCAGGCAATGCCGGCGCTACCAACATGCTACGCCTGGCGGGCCGCAAGCTGGCGATCCTGACCCTGCTGGGCGACCTGTGCAAGGGGCTGTTGCCCGTGCTGCTCGCCCAACTGGCCGGCCTCGGCTTGCAAGAGCAAGCCTGGATCGGCCTTTGCGCGGTCATCGGCCATCTGTTCCCGCTGTATTTCTGCTTCAAGGGCGGCAAGGGTGTGGCCACCGCGGCCGGCATGCTCATGGGCCTCTACTTCCCTGCTGCCTTGCTGGCCATTGCCGCCTGGCTGCTGACCTTCTACCTCACCCGCACCAGCTCCCTCGCTGCCTTGATTGCCACACCATTGACGCTGCCATTGCTGGCGTGGCGCGAGCCCGAGGCACTACTGCCAATCACCGTGCTTACGGTACTCATCGTCTGGCGCCACCGCAGCAATCTACGCGACCTGTTTGCCGGGCGCGAACGACATTTCTGAATAGTCTGCCCGGCAATACCTCACCTCACACAGCCGACAACTGCTCCATCGGCCAGCGCGCTTGCACGCTGATCGCCAGATCCTGACGTTGTCCGGCCAGCAGCCGCTGGCAACCGGCATAGGCGATCATCGCGCCGTTGTCAGTGCAGAACTGGGGCCGCGCGTAGTAAACGTTGCCATGAAGACTGGCGAGCATGGTTTCCAGGGAGGCGCGCAGGGCCTTGTTGGCACTCACGCCGCCGGCGATCACCAGACGCTTGAGGCCCGTTTGCTTGAGTGCGCGCTTGCACTTGATCGTCAATGTCTCGACCACCGCCTGCTGGAACGCCAGCGAAAGGTCGCAACGGGTCTGCTCGCTGTCATCGCCCGCGTCTCGGCATTGCTGCCAGGTATTCAGGGCGAAGGTCTTCAGCCCACTGAAACTGAATTCCAGGCCCGGACGATCGGTCATCGGCCGCGGGAACACGAAACGCCCCGGCGCGCCTTTCTCGGCCAGGCGAGCGATTTCCGGGCCGCCGGGGTAGTTCAGCCCGATCAGCTTGGCCGTCTTGTCGAACGCCTCGCCTGCCGCATCGTCCAGGCTTTCGCCGAGCAGCTCGTATTGGCCGATGCCATCGACCCGTACCAGCTGGGTATGGCCGCCAGAAACCAACAAGGCGACGAACGGGAACTGTGGCGGGGTTTCTTCCAACATGGGCGCCAGCAAATGGCCTTCCATGTGATGCACGCCGATCGCCGGGATGTCCCACGCGAACGCCAGCGCCTGGGCGCAGGAAGCCCCCACCAGCAGGGCGCCGACCAGGCCGGGGCCTGCGGTGTAGGCAATCGCGTCGATCTCGGTGGCAACGCAGTCGGCCTCGGCCAGCACCTGGCGGATCAACGGCAGCATGCGTTTGACGTGATCACGCGAGGCCAGCTCAGGCACAACGCCGCCATAGACGCGGTGCAAGTCAATCTGACTGAACAGTGCGTCGGCCAAAAGGCCGCGTTCGCTGTCATATAATGCGACGCCGGTTTCGTCGCAGGATGTTTCCAATCCCAGTACTAGCATGGGTCCGTGCCTTGTCGAGGCTGAATTCGAAGGCGCGCATGATAGTCCTCGTGCCCCATGCCGACCAGCGGTTTTCGATCAGAGGCTTTGCATTCCGGCCAGCTAAGGGTTAACATCCGCAACCCTTGAAAACCGACGTTCTCCAGCACACCTTTTTGTTTTGCCAGGAGCACGTCTACCCCGGTAATGAATGAAGGTAGCCCTGGATGCCAGCCGTCAAAGTTAAAGAGAACGAACCCTTCGACGTAGCTCTGCGTCGTTTCAAGCGCTCCTGCGAAAAAGCCGGTGTACTGGCTGAAGTTCGTAGCCGCGAGTTTTATGAGAAGCCGACCGCCGAGCGCAAGCGCAAAGCTGCTGCCGCTGTAAAGCGTCACGCCAAGAAGGTTCAGCGCGAACAGCGCCGCGCCGTTCGTCTGTACTAATACAGACGTTCTACGCAAAGCTTCTGCCCCGCCCGGCCCTGTGCCGGGTTGATGGCAGCGGTTGTTTCAAACCTCAGGCTTACGCCCGAGGTGCCCCTTGCAACAACTTCGGGGCAACCTGCCTGAACACGTCAGAGCTGGTCTTCGACCAGTCGTGCACGTCCTGACTGACGAGCCCTCCGTGGCTGACGAGCACATTTTTCCTCACACTTCCCGCACCGCACTACTCGCCCCGAACCCGCGCGTAGCGATTAGACTTGCCAGTTGCCAGATGACGAGACTGCCATGGCCGGGCTGATTCCCCAAAGCTTCATCGACGACCTCCTCAACCGCACCGACATCGTCGACGTGGTGAGTTCGCGCGTCCAACTGAAGAAAACCGGTAAGAATCTCTCCGCCTGCTGCCCGTTCCACAAGGAGAAAAGCCCCTCCTTTACCGTCAGCCCCGACAAGCAGTTCTATTATTGCTTCGGCTGCGGCGCCGGTGGCAACGCGCTCGGTTTCGTCATGGACCACGACAACCTGGACTTTCCCCAGGCCGTGGAGGAACTAGCCCGCGCTGCGGGCATGGAAGTGCCACGAGAGGAAGGCCGACGCGGACAGAAGCCCCGCCAGCCCACCGACTCACCGCTCTACCCGCTGCTCGAAGCCGCTGCCGAGTTCTATCGCCAGGCGTTGCGTGCTCACCCGACCCGCAAAGCGGCTGTGGACTACCTCAAGGGCCGGGGCCTATCGGGCGAGATCGCCCGCGACTTCGGCCTGGGCTTCGCACCACCGGGCTGGGACAATCTGCTCAAACACCTGGGTGCCGACAGCCTGCAACAGAAAGTGATGATCGACGCAGGCCTGTTGATCGAAAACGCCGAGAGCGGCAAGCGCTACGACCGCTTCCGCGACCGGGTGATGTTTCCAATCCGCGACAGCCGCGGCAGAGTCATCGCCTTTGGCGGACGGGTCCTGGGTGATGACAAGCCCAAGTACCTGAACTCCCCGGAAACCCCAGTCTTCCACAAAGGCCAAGAGCTCTACGGCCTGTTCGAAGCACGAAAGCACAACCGAAACCTCGATGAGATCATCGTGGTAGAGGGCTATATGGACGTCATCGCCCTGGCCCAGCAAGGCCTGCGCAACGCGGTGGCAACACTCGGCACCGCGACCAGCGAAGAGCATCTCAAGCGCCTGTTTCGCGTGGTACCGAGTGTCCTGTTCTGCTTCGACGGCGACCAGGCAGGCCGCAAAGCCGCCTGGCGCGCCCTGGAGTCCACCCTGGCCAGCCTGCAGGACGGGCGCAGGGCGCGCTTTCTGTTTCTCCCCGAAGGTGAAGACCCGGACAGCCTGGTCCGCGCCGAAGGCACCGACGCCTTCATGGCTCGCATCAATCAGCATGCCCAGCCGCTGGCGGACTACTTCTTCGAGCAATTGAGCAACGAGGCAGACCCTCGCTCGCTGGAAGGCAAGGCGCACATGGCTACATTGGCCGCACCGCTGATCGAGAAGATCCCGGGCGCCAACTTGCGTCAGCTCATGCGCAATCGCTTGAAGGAAATCACCGGCCTCGACCCTCAGCAGGTCGAGCAATTGGCACAACACGCGCCAGCGCCCAGCGTGCCTGACTACGACCCAGGCTATGACTATGACGCCATGGCCAGCTACACCCCTGACTACAGCGATGCGCATCAGCCCGACTACGCGCCCGCCCAGCAGGAACAGCGGCCATGGACGCCGAACAAGGGTGCAAAGAAACCGTGGGATGGCAAGCCCTGGGACAAGAAAGGCGGCAAACCTTGGCAACGTGACGGCCAGCGTGGCGAAGCGCCGCCGCGCGTCCCTGCGCCGGTCGAGCCACCGACCCTGTCGGCCCTGCGCACCCTGCTGCATTACCCGCTGCTGGCCAGAAAGGTGGAAGATGCCAGCCATTTTGCCGACGAAGAGCACCTCTACAGCCAACTGCTGGTGGCCCTGATCGAAGCCGCACAGAAGAATCCTAAGCTAAGCTCAATGCAGTTGATCGCACGTTGGCACGGCACCGAACAAGGCCGCCTGTTGCGGGCCCTGGCGGAAAAGGAATGGCTGATCGATGCCGACAACCTTGAACAACAGTTTTTCGACACTATAACTAGCTTGTCCGCCCGCCAACGCGAGCGCAGCCTGGAACATCTGCTCAGGAAAGCACGTCAAAGCGAGTTGAGCACCGAGGAAAAATCGCAGCTCCTCGCCCTGCTGAGCCGGAATGTTCCCGCACAAACCCCGACCTCATCTGGCGCGTGAGGTCCATGCTCGGGTATAATCCTCGGCTTGTTTTTTGCCCGCCAAGACCTTCAGTGGATAGGGTGTTATGTCCGGAAAAGCGCAACAGCAATCTCGTATCAAAGAGTTGATCACCCGCGGTCGTGAGCAGGGCTACCTGACTTACGCGGAGGTCAACGACCACCTGCCTGAGGATATTTCAGATCCGGAACAGGTGGAAGACATCATCCGCATGATCAACGACATGGGGATCAACGTATTCGAGAGTGCTCCGGATGCGGATGCCCTGCTGTTGGCGGAAGCCGACACCGACGAAGCCGCAGCCGAAGAAGCCGCCGCAGCGTTGGCGGCAGTCGAAACCGATATCGGCCGCACGACCGACCCGGTGCGCATGTACATGCGCGAGATGGGTACAGTCGAGCTGCTGACCCGCGAAGGCGAGATCGAAATCGCCAAGCGCATCGAGGAAGGCATTCGCGAAGTCATGGGCGCCATCGCCCATTTCCCGGGGACTGTCGACTACATCCTCAGCGAATACGATCGCGTCACCACCGAAGGTGGCCGTCTGTCCGATGTCCTCAGTGGTTACATCGACCCTGACGACAACATCGCCGCACCGACCGAAGAAGTGCCGATCCCGGGCGCCAAGGCCGCAGCCGCCAAGGAAGAAGACGACGACGAAGAAGAAAGCGAAGAAAGCAGCGACGACAGCGAGGACGAGGGCGAAAGCGGCCCGGATCCGGAAGTCGCCCGCCAGCGTTTCGGCGCCGTCGCCGATCAGCTCCAGGCCACCGGTAAGATCCTGAAGAAACACGGTCGCAGCGGCAAGGAGAGCATCGAAGCCCTCCAGGCGCTGGCAGACCTGTTCATGCCCATCAAACTGGTGCCCAAGCAGTTCGACGTTCTGGTCGAGCGCGTGCGCAGCGCCCTGGAACGCCTGCGTGCCCAGGAACGCGCCATCATGCAGCTGTGCGTCCGTGACGCTCGCATGCCTCGCGCTGACTTCCTGCGCCTGTTCCCGAGCAACGAAACCGACCAGACCTGGAGCGGTGACCTGTCCAAGCGCAACACCAAGTGGGCTGCCGCCCTGGGTGAGAAAGACGCTGCGATCGTCGCCTGCCAGCAGAAGCTGATCGACCTTGAGAGCGAAACCGGTCTGACCGTCGCCGAGATCAAGGAAATCAACCGTCGCATGTCGATCGGCGAGGCCAAGGCCCGTCGCGCCAAGAAAGAAATGGTCGAGGCGAACCTGCGTCTGGTGATCTCCATCGCCAAGAAGTACACCAACCGTGGTCTGCAATTCCTGGACTTGATTCAGGAAGGCAACATCGGCCTGATGAAGGCGGTGGACAAGTTCGAATACCGTCGTGGCTACAAGTTCTCGACGTACGCCACCTGGTGGATTCGCCAGGCGATCACCCGCTCGATCGCCGACCAGGCGCGCACCATCCGTATTCCGGTGCACATGATCGAGACGATCAACAAGCTCAACCGTATTTCCCGCCAGATGCTGCAGGAAATGGGTCGCGAACCGACGCCGGAAGAGCTGGGTGAGCGCATGGAAATGCCTGAGGACAAGATCCGTAAGGTGTTGAAGATCGCCAAGGAGCCGATCTCCATGGAAACCCCGATCGGTGACGACGAAGATTCGCACCTGGGCGACTTCATCGAGGACTCGACCATGCAGTCCCCGATCGACGTGGCCACGGTCGAAAGCCTCAAGGAAGCTACCCGCGACGTGCTCTCGGGCCTGACCGCACGCGAAGCCAAGGTGCTGCGCATGCGTTTCGGTATCGACATGAACACCGACCACACCCTCGAAGAGGTAGGCAAGCAGTTCGACGTGACCCGCGAGCGGATCCGTCAGATCGAAGCCAAGGCGCTGCGCAAGTTGCGCCACCCGACGCGAAGCGAGCATCTGCGCTCCTTCCTCGACGAGTGATGAGAAACCCCGGCCCAGGCCGGGGTTTTTCTTTTCAGGCAAGTGACAATCCTTGACACGATCGCCTCTCCCCTCACCCATTGCACGTCTACACTCGAAGTCAGACCACCTGAATGAGAGGCCGCTATGTCCTTTGTGCCGGCCCTTCTGTTGCTGATTCTGCTTGTGTGGCACACAACGGCCGGCGCCCTGACCCTGACCGATGAAGAAAAGTCCTGGCTCAGCGCTCACACAAATCTGCGCCTGGGCGTCGACGCCTCCTGGCCGCCCTTCGAGTTTCGCGACCAGGACGGCCGTTACCAGGGATTGGCCGCCGATTACATCAGCCTGATCCAGGAACGTCTGGGCATATCGCTCAAGCCGATCGAGCCCAGCAACTGGACCGAGGTACTCCAGCAGGCGAAGGAAAACCGGCTCGACGTGCTTCCAGGCATCATGTCGACCCCGGAACGTCAGAAATACCTCGCCTTCACCCGCCCCTACCTCGACTTCCCTATTGTCATCCTGGCCCACAAAGGGGGGCCGCAACCCCGTACCCTGGAAGACCTTTACGGGTTGAAAGTGGCCGTGGTGGAGAACTACGCACCCCATGAACTGCTGCGCACCCAACACCCGGACCTGAACCTGGTGGCGCTGCCCAACGTCAGCTCCTCCCTCCAGGCCCTGGCGACAGATGAAGTGGACGCAGTGGTCGGCGACCTCGCCTCGAGCATCTGGGCCTTGCGTCAACTCAAGCTCGATGGCTTGTACGTCAGCGGTGAGACGCCCTACCGCTATCAACTGGCCATGGCCGTCCAGAAGGACAACAAGATTCTGGTCGGCATTCTCGACAAGGTCATGGCCGACATGACCGCGGCAGAAATCAGCCGCATCCAGCAACGCTGGGTCGGCAACGTGGTCGATCAACGGTCGTTCTGGAACGACATGCTGCTCTACGGGCTGCCTGCGGTTCTGCTGCTGCTTGCCGGACTGGCGGTAGTCATCCGCATCAATCGCCGCCTGAGTTCGGAGATTTCCCGGCGCATCGCCCTCGAACAGGAGCTGCGCAGCAGCGAGTATCACTACCGCAGCCTGGTCGAAAGCCTGTCCGCCATCGCCTGGGAGGCTGATGCCAACGACTTCACCTACAGCTACGTCTCCCCCCATGCCGAAGACCTCCTCGGCTACCCGTTGAGCGATTGGCTGCGGCCGGGCTTCTGGCGCAGCATACTGCACCCTGAAGATGCGCTCTGGGCTCAGGCCTATTGCGACAGCGAAACCGCCGCCGGGCGTGACCACAGCCTCGACTACCGGGTAATCCGCGCCGACGGTCACGCCCTCTGGGTGCGCAATATCGTCAGCATGATCGAGCATGGCCACCGCCCCTTGCTGCGGGGCTTGATGATCGACATCAGCGAAACCAAACGCACTGAAGACGCCCTGCGCCTGTCGGAGCAGAAGTTTGCCTCGGTGTTCCAGCAATGCCCGGACATCCTGGTGATCGCCCGCCACAGCGACGGCTGTCTGCTGGAGGTCAACGAAGCCTTCGAGGAACAGATCGGCCTGAGTCCCGGACAGGTGATCGGTCGAACCACGACTGAACTGGACCTGTGGGCTGTGACCGGCGCAGGCCCAGCCCTGCTCGAACGCCTGCAGCAAGGCGGCATACGCAACCTGGAAATGAGCTTTCGCCGCAGCAACGGTCAGGTGTTCACGGGCCTGACTTCTGCCGAGACCTTCGACCTCGATGGCACCCGCGCCATGGTCGTGGCGGTACGCGACATCAGCCAACTGAAAGAAACCCAGCAGCAATTGCAGACCTCCGAGGAAAAATTCGCCAAGGCCTTCCATGCCTCACCCGACGGCTTGCTGTTGTCGCGCCAGAGCGACGGTTTGTTGCTCGAAGTGAACGAAGGGTTTTGTCGCCTGACCGGCTACGACATCAATCCAGCTCTGGACCAGACCTCCCTGGACCTGGGCATCTGGGTCGACCTCAACGAACGCAAGCGCCTGATCGAGCAACTGCAACGCGACGGTTTCGTGCGGGACTTCAGTTGTCATATCCGACGCAGTGACGGGCAGATCCGTCTGTGTGAGCTGTCTGCAAGACCGCTGCCAATAGAAAGCACCGACTGCATGCTGACCATCGCCCGGGACATCACTGAGCGCCACCTGATGCAGGAAAAACTCCAACTGGCCGCCACCGTGTTCGAGAACACCGCCGAAGGCGTGCTGATCACCGATCCCGACCAGCACATCAGCGCGGTCAACCGCGCCTTCAGCGAGATCACCGGCTACAGCGAGATCGAAGCCCTTGGGCAAACCCCGCGCCTGCTCGCCTCCGGCCAGCACGACAGCGCCTTCTATGCCGCCATGTGGCATCAGTTGACTGCCGAAGGGCATTGGCAAGGCGAGATCTACAACAAGCGCAAGAATGGCGAGTTCTATCCCGGCTGGCTGACCATCAGCGCGGTGCGCAATCGCGAGCACGAAATCACTCACTTCGTGGCCGTTTTCGCCGACATATCCAGCCTCAAGCTCGCCCAAGCCAAGCTCGACTACCAGGCTCATCACGACCCGCTCACGGGTCTGCCCAACCGTGCACTGTTCGAAAAACGCCTGCAGGCCGCCCTCACTTGCACACAGGTGGCCAACCGCCAAGGCGCGGTGTTGTTCCTTGATCTGGATCGTTTCAAGCACATCAACGACAGCCTCGGCCACCCGGTCGGCGATCTGCTGCTAAGAGGCATCGCCCAGCGCCTCAAAGAGCAGGTCCGTGACTTGGACACCGTGGCGCGGCTGGGCGGCGATGAATTCATCATCCTTCTGCCGGGCCTGCATCGTCCAAGCGATGCCAGCGCCATCGCCAATAAATTGCTGGCCTGCTTCCACGCCCCGTTCGAGGCCGGGGAACATGAGTTCTTCACAAGCGCCAGTATCGGCATCAGCCTTTATCCACAGGACGGCACCGATGTCGCCAATCTGATCCGCAACGCCGACGCGGCCATGTACCGCTCCAAGGCCAAGGGCCGCAACCGGGTCGAGGCCTATACCCGCGACCTGACCGCCCAGGCCAGCGAGCGCATCGCCCTGGAACATGAACTGCGCCGCGCCATCGAGCGCAACGAAATGAGCTTGTGCTTCCAACCCAAGTTCAGTCTCAAGACCCAGAACCTTGTCGGTGCCGAGGCCTTGATCCGCTGGCGTCATCCCACTCTTGGCGACGTCCCACCAGAGCAGTTCATCCACCTGGCTGAAGAGAACGGCACCATCTTACAGTTGGGCGATTGGGTACTGGAGCAGGCCTGCCGGCAGATGTACGCCTGGAAGAACACCTACGCGCCGTTCGGCCCCTTGTCGATCAACCTCGCCGGCGCTCAGCTGCGCCAGCCCAACCTGGCCAGACGCATCGAATACCTGCTCAAGACCTACCAGCTCAAGGCCGGGGATTTACAGCTGGAAATCACCGAGAACTTCATCATGAGCCAGGCCGAGGAAGCCTTGGCCATCCTTCACCAGCTAAAGGCACTGGGTGTGCAACTGGCCATCGACGACTTCGGCACCGGCTATTCGTCCTTGAGCTACCTGAAACGCCTGCCCTTGGACATTCTCAAGATTGACCAGTCATTCATTCGCGGCCTGCCCAACGATCCTCATGATGTCGCCATCACCCGCGCGATCATCGCCCTGGGGCGCAGTATGCAGCTGACCATCATTGCCGAAGGCGTGGAGAACCAGGCGCAGCAAAACTTCCTCGCCTGCGAAGGTTGCGAGCAGATCCAGGGCTACATCGTCAGCCTGCCTCTGCCGCCAGAGGAATTCGCCGCCACCTTCCTTCGCATAGCACTATCAGATCTTTCAGATGGCACCCACCTCAAACCCTCGTTATAATCCCGCCCACCTCTGGGGCCTATAGCTCAGTTGGTTAGAGCAGAGGACTCATAATCCTTTGGTCCACGGTTCGAGTCCGTGTGGGCCCACCAGATACGACAAAGCCGCGCATTGCGCGGCTTTTTGCTGTCTGGGCGATTGGCTGGATTTCCCAAGATTATGTAACATCGACCTGCCTACCAGATGGAACTACGCGCATGCTTGCAGTCACCCCCAGCCCAACGTCTTCCCTTCGGGAATTTGGGGCCTGCCGAAATATCGCAGAAGGGGCAGTCATAATCCTGGCATCAGGGGCATCGGCGAAAAACTTCCCGATCACCGAATTCGCCCATATCCCAGTCATCGCAATGAATGGCTCGATCACGCTATTGAGTGAGGCCGGTATACACCCGTTCTTCTATGTATGCTCCGATAAGGGATTCGCGCGCCAGCAACCGGAACTCTTCGCCTTGGCGATGGAGAAGAGCCAACGGGTAGCGATTTGGCAAGACCAGTACGAACGTCTCCAACGGCAGCCGACGGGCGAAGTATATTTCCTGAAAAAGGCCAGGAATCTCACGTTCCTTCAGCGCATGGTAGACAATGATCCGGTACTGATCCGTAATCGCAACAGCCTCAACAAGCGCGTGCGCTCCCTCGGTTTCAGCAAGGATCTCGAACACGGCTATTTCGATGCCCGAACAGTCGCATACCTTGCGCTACAGATCGCGTATCACCTGGGCTTCTCGCGCGTGTTTCTGCTGGGAGTAGACTTGCATCAAGCCGTGGCCCGCTTTTATGAAAATGACGACTCGCGTAAATCGCCATGCGGCTTGGACCAGTATTTCGAAGGCCGGATCCTGCCCTCTTTTGAGCTGGCCGCCCGCCAAGTGGTCAACGAGCAGTTTCAGGTCTACAACCTTTCGGCCAACTCCAGAATCCCGCACGACGTCATCCCGAAGATCAGTATCGAGGCATTCAGGTCAATGGTCTGACGTCTCGAAACGGCCCGCTCATCTCTCGATCAGAACACCACTTCGCTGCGTGTAGTAAGTGCAATTGGCGGGCACACTTTTATTGACCAACGACATCGCGCCGATGGTCACGTTGTCGCCAATGGAAAGCGTGTCGCCAATGATGCAACTGTTGGCACCGATGCTCACATTGTCACCAATTTCCAACTGATAGCGCTCAAGGCCAAGCGTTTTGATGCCAATGGTACTGTTCTGCCGAATGAACAGGTTCCGGCCGATACGGGCATAGCCGCTGATGACGACTCCCGGCAAATGGGCAATACGCATGCCGGGGCCGATGGTAGCGTCCAGACTTATGTCGACTGCATACTTGAGGTTCAAACGCTGATTGAGCCGCCGGGCATAGGCGGCGCGAAGCCCTTTCTTCTGGTGCAGGTATTGAGCGAAGCGAAACCATAACAAGTAGCGCAACTTATTATTTCTACGCGCACGCCTGAGAATATTGAAAAACAAACTGACACGGCGTCCTGGCTTTTTCTTGTTGGACACTTCCGCACGCCAGCACTCCAGCAACTCTTCAAAACTCACGTTCAGCCCCGCTCGACCATTTCAATATCCACCCCTAACCGCCGACTGCTGGTCAGCATAGCGGCTGCGCTCTTATGATAACAGGCGGCCCAGGCAGGCATCTTCCTCCTGCACAGCATTCCCACCACGCTGGACCGTCTATTCAAAGAGATCCGCCATGCCCGACGCCCGCTCCATCACCCTCGACGAAATCGACCGCCAGCTGATCTCCCTGCTGCAGATCAATGCCCGGGAAAGCGTCGCTACCCTCGCCCGGCACTTGGGCATTGCCCGTACCACCGTCAACTCCCGCCTGGAGCGGCTGGAGAAGAGCAAGATCATCACCGGCTACGGTGTTCGTCTGGGACAACGGATGCTCGGAGGTGGTCTGCAAGCCTATGTGGGCATCAAGGCACAGCCGCGCTCAGGCAAGGACATCGTGCGGCGCCTGAGCGCCATGGGGCAAGTGCAGCAGTTGTGCGCGGTCAGTGGCGAATTCGATTATGTGGCATGGCTGAGCAGCGACTCGCCGGAGCAACTCGACCAGTTGCTCGATCAAATCGGCAGCCTGGAAGGCGTCGAGAAAACCACCACCTCCATCATTCTCAGCAACAAGGTCGACCGGGGCCAACCGGGCTGATCATTCAGCCTCGAAACGAAAGCGTGTTGCCGCCGGCGAAAGACTTTCGTCACTCTGTATGTTACAGCACTCATTAAGACGATGATTTTCACATAACGACGCCACTCTGCATCTTAATTACGAACGTCCCGCTTCATAAAATGGCCTCCAGACATTTTCTATACTCAGGCTCCGCCTTCTGCGTAGCCTCCCTGGCAAGGTCATCACATGAACAAGAAAAACCGCCACCCCGTCGACGGCAAGAAACCTGTCACCATCTTCGGCCCAGACTTCCCCTTTGGCTTTGACGACTGGCTGGAACACCCGGCCGGCCTGGGCAGCATCCCAGCCGAGCGTCATGGCGAAGAAGTGGCGATCGTCGGTGGCGGGATTGCAGGTCTGGTGGCGGCCTACGAGTTGATGAAGCTGGGCTTGAAGCCCGTGGTGTACGAAGCCTCGAAGCTGGGCGGTCGCCTGCGTTCGCAGACCTTCAACGGCACCGACGGTATCGTCGCCGAACTCGGTGGCATGCGCTTCCCGGTGTCTTCCACGGCGTTCTATCACTACGTCGACAAGCTGGGACTGGAAACCAAGCCCTTCCCGAACCCACTGACTCCCGCCTCCGGCAGCACGGTCATCGACCTGGAAGGCCAGACCTACTACGCCGAAAAGATCTCGGACCTGCCGGCCCTGTTCCAGGAAGTGGCCGATGCCTGGGCCGACGCACTGGAGAGCGGCGCCCAGTTCAGCGAGATCCAGCAAGCCATTCGTGACCGCGATGTTCCGCGTCTGAAAGAGCTGTGGAACACCCTGGTTCCCCTGTGGGACGACCGCACCTTCTACGATTTCGTCGCCACTTCGCGCTCCTTCGCCAAGCTCAGCTTCCAGCACCGCGAGGTCTTTGGCCAAGTCGGTTTCGGCACCGGTGGCTGGGACTCGGACTTCCCCAACTCGATGCTGGAAATCTTCCGCGTGGTGATGACCAACTGTGACGACCACCAGCACCTGGTGGTCGGCGGTGTCGAGCAAGTGCCGCAGGGCATCTGGCGTCACGTGCCCGAGCGCTGCGCCCACTGGCCAGCCGGCACCAGCCTGAGCTCGCTGCATGGCGGCGCGCCACGCGGAGGGGTCACACGCATCCATCGCGCGGCCGATGGCAGCTTGGCAGTCACCGACACCTGGGGCGATACCCGCAACTACGCCGCGGTGCTCGCCACCTGCCAGACCTGGCTGCTGACCACCCAGATCGACTGCGAGGAGTCGCTGTTCTCGCAAAAGATGTGGATGGCCCTGGACCGTACCCGCTACATGCAATCGTCGAAGACCTTCGTCATGGTCGACCGGCCGTTCTGGAAGGACAAAGACCCGGAAACCGGCCGCGACCTGATGAGCATGACGCTCACCGACCGCCTGACCCGTGGCACCTACTTGTTCGACAACGGCGACGACAAGCCGGGCGTCATCTGCCTGTCCTACGCGTGGATGAGCGACGCCTTGAAGATGCTGCCGCACCCGACCGAAAAACGTGTGCAGCTGGCCCTCGACGCCCTGAAGAAAATCTACCCAAAAACCGATATTGCCGGACACATCATCGGCGATCCGATCACTATCTCCTGGGAAGCGGACCCTTACTTCCTCGGCGCCTTCAAGGGCGCCTTGCCTGGGCACTACCGCTACAACCAGCGTATGTACGCACACTTCATGCAGCAGGACATGCCTACCGAGCAGCGCGGCATCTTCATTGCCGGCGACGACGTGTCCTGGACCCCAGCCTGGGTGGAAGGCGCCGTGCAGACATCGCTGAACGCGGTGTGGGGTATCATGAACCACTTCGGTGGCAAGACCCATCCTGAAAACCCGGGGCCAGGCGATGTCTTCCATGACCTCGGCCCGATCGCCCTGCCGGACTGACACGAGGAGACACCATGCGCATCGCCCTGTACCAAGGCGCGCCAAGGCCACTGGACGTACCCGGCAACCTCGAGCGCCTGCAGCAGCAGGCGCAACTGGCCGCCGCCAGCGGTGCGCAGTTGCTGGTGTGCCCGGAGATGTTCCTGACTGGCTACAACATCGGCCTGGGCGCTGTACAGCGCCTGGCCGAGCCGAACGACGGCCCGTCAGCCATGAGCGTGGTCGACATCGCCCAGTCCCATCGCATCGCCATTGCCTATGGCTACCCAGAGCGAGGCGAGGATGGCGCGCTCTACAACAGCGTGCAGTTGATCGACAGCCACGGCCGCAGCCTGTGCAACTACCGCAAGACGCACCTGTTCGGCGAACTGGATCGCTCGATGTTCAGCCCGGGCCCTGATCACTTCCCGGTGGTCGAACTGGATGGCTGGAAGCTCGGCATGCTGATCTGCTACGACATCGAGTTCCCGGAGAACGCCCGGCGCCTGGCGCTGGACGGCGCCGAATTGATCCTGGTACCCACGGCCAACATGACGCCCTACGACTTCACCTGTCAGGTCACGGTGCGCTCACGGGCCCAGGAGAATCAGTGCTACCTCGTCTACGCCAATTATTGCGGGGCCGAGGATGAGATCCAGTACTGCGGCCAGAGCAGCATCATCGCCCCAGACGGGCGCTTTATGGCGATGGCCGGGCGAGAGGAGTGCCAGCTGGTGGCGGACCTTGACCACGCGCAGTTGGTGCAAGGGCGCAAGGCATTTCCCTACCTGACCGACTTGCGCTGCGAGCTCCATCTACGTAACGCCTGAAACGCGTTGGGGCCGCGTCGCGGCCCTATCGCGGGACAACCGATCAGGGGCGGTCAGGTCTCGCAAATGCGTTAGGATTACCCCATGCCTGACGCCACTCGCCACCTCACGCTCCCCAATGGCCTGCAGCTTACCCTGCGCCATGCCCCGCATCTCAAACGCGCTGCCGCGGCCATCCGGGTGCATGCCGGCAGCCATGACGCTCCGGCGAAATGGCCGGGACTTGCGCACTTTCTCGAACACCTGTTCTTCCTCGGCACCGAACGTTTTCCCCTGGCAGACGGCCTGATGCGCTACGTGCAAGGCCTGGGTGGCCAGGTCAACGCCAGCACCCGTGAACGCACCACCGATTTCTTCTTCGAAGTCCCACCCCACGCATTGGCCGGAGGTCTGGAGCGTCTGTGCCAGATGCTGGCCGAGCCGGATCTGAGCATCGAACGCCAACGCCGTGAGCGGGAAGTGATTCACGCAGAGTTCATCGCCTGGTCGCGCAACCTGCAAGCCCAACGGCAGTTCGCTCTGCTGCAGCGCGTGCCCCCGGGGCATCCGCTGCGCGGTTTCCACGCCGGCAATCGATACACCCTGGCCATCCAGGCACCCGCATTCCAGTTGGCGCTGCGCCAGTTCCATCAGCGCTTCTACCAGGGCGGACAAATGGCACTCAGCCTGTGCGGGCCACAGTCGCTGGACGATCTTCAATCCTTGGGCATGCGCTTTGGCCAGTTGCTCGCCACTGGCGAAGCTGTCTCGCAGGCTGTGCCACCGGCGCTTTTACAGCGTGCACAGCCAGCGCCTGTGCGGATCGATGATCGCCTGGACCTGCTATTCGCCCACGAGCACCTGCCCCAAGGCGCCGAACCGGCCCTGGAATTGCTGCTCGCCTGCCTGAGCGACAACCGACCCGGCGGCTGGCTGGCCTATCTGCGCCAGCGCGGCTGGCTGCGCAGCTTCAAGGCCGAGCCCCTTTACGCCCATGCCGGGCAGTTGCTTTGGGCTGCCCAACTGCAAGTCAGCGAAGACGCCTCGCCAACCGAGATCCTGACCGCACTCTATGGCTGGCTGGGTTTTCTGCGCCAAGCCGATCACAGGGCCTTGAACCGCGAGCATGCCCACTTGCAGCAACGTCGCGCACAGGCCGCCAGTGCCTTGGAACTGGCGCGCCGGGATAGCACGGGCCAGCCTTTGCGCCAGCTCGATGAGACAGGACTAGAAGCCCTGCGGGCGCTGCTGAACAGCCTGCCGGTCCACAACCAAGGCCATTGGCAACTGCCGCCTGCCGAGCCGCTTTTGCTGCCAACACTTCCCCAACATGCGCAGACACCACTGCCTGTGAATCTGACGATCAGCTACAGCCTGCCAACTGCACGCCGATTCGCTGCCCTCTATCTGCGCTGGCAGGTCGCCTCCCCCTTGGGCCAACGCTTCCAAGCAGTGCTTGAGCACTCGATGCGCCCCTTGGTCGAGCGCGCCGAGCGGGCGTCGGTCCAGTTGGATTTCAGTACTGTCGGCACAAGCTGGCAATTGCGTTGCACAGGCGCACCAGAAGCCGTGATACGCCTGCTCTACGAAGCGCTCGCGCAGCTACGCCAACCCGCCATGGACGATTGGCAGTCCGCGCCAGCGCCCAAGCCTGCGCTGATACCGATCCGCGCCCTGCTCCAGGCACTGCCCGAGGCGATCCGCCGTGACAAACCTCAACCCTCCGATCACCGTACGCTGGACCAAGCCTTGCTTGACTCGACATGGCAAACAGCGCGCTGGCAGGGCTTGGCGGTGGGTTTTACCGATGCCGGACAATCAGCCCTGGCTGACGCGCTGCAAGGCATGATGGGCAGGCCTGCCCCGCGCCACAGGCCGCCATCGCCCGAAGGTCGCCGTTGGCATGCGCTCCAGCCCTCAGGCAGCGAACAGGCACTGTTGCTGTTCTGTCCATTGCCCGCCCAGCAGCAAGCCGCCGGACGCCTGCTTGCCCATCTGTTGCAAGGCCCGTTTTACCAGCGGCTGCGTGTCGAATTGCAATTGGGCTATGCCGTGTTCAGTGCCTTTCGTCAGGTCGAGGGGCTCGGTGGCCTGCTCTTCGGCGTGCAATCGCCCCACGCCAGCCATGCACAGATCCTCAGCCATCTCTTGCACCTGCTGGCGCAGGACCTGCTGCTCGATCCACACGCCCGCGAGGCGCTCGCCGCTCAACTCGATGAACGCGCCATGAACAATGCCGAGGTCGCAGAGTGGGCATGGCAGACGTACCTGGCGATGGAAAGCGATGATCTTGCCGCGCTGAGACGGTCTATCCTGATGACAGAGCAAACGCATCTGGATCAGCTCAGGCATCACCTGCTGACAGCCGAGCATGGCTGGCTGTGCCTGGCCAATGCCCCGGCGCCGGATGCCCATTGGCACTGAACACATTCGGATTGTTACGCAGAGTGCAATGGCACTTTTCGAATAATTAACCTTTCAGTACAAATTTTTCTTGTAAGATAGCGCAATCTCAGCCAATGGAACCTCCTTTCCCAGGCGGCGCCAAACAAGTAGCTGACCCCCAAACCTCATCCAGAAGGAGAACGTCCATGTGGACCAAACCTGCTTACACTGACCTGCGTATCGGCTTCGAAGTGACCATGTACTTCGCCAACCGCTAAGCATCGCTGCAATTCGACGCCTCGGCCCGCCGGGGCGTTCGCGTTTTTTGGCAACGGTTTTTCGGATAGAGAGCAGCCATGTACATCCAGATTCTAGGCTCGGCCGCCGGCGGCGGGTTTCCCCAGTGGAACTGCAACTGCGCCAACTGCAAGGGCTACCGCGACGGCACCTTGCGCGCCACGGCGCGTACCCAGTCATCCATCGCGCTGTCGGACGATGGCGAGCACTGGATTCTGTGCAATGCCTCGCCGGACATCCGCGCCCAGCTCCAGGCCTTCGCGCCGATGCAGCCGGCCCGCGCATTGCGCGATACCGGCATCGACGCCATCGTCCTGCTCGACAGCCAGATCGACCACACCACCGGCCTGCTCAGCCTGCGCGAAGGCTGCCCGCACCCGGTCTGGTGCACCGAGATGGTCCACCAGGACCTGACCACTGGTTTTCCGCTGTTCAATATGCTCAGCCACTGGAATGGCGGCTTGGAGTGGAACCGTATCGAGCTTGAGGGCAGTTTCGTCATCCCGGCCTGCCCGAACCTCAGGTTTACCCCCTTCCCTTTGCGCAGCGCTGCACCGCCCTACTCACCGCACCGCTTCGACCCGCATCCAGGCGACAACCTCGGCCTGCTGGTCGAGGACCTGCGTACCGGCGGCAAGCTGTTCTATGCCCCGGGCCTTGGCCAGGTCGACGCCCCGTTGCTGAAGATGATGCACGGCGCCGACTGCCTGCTGGTCGACGGCACCCTGTGGGAGGATGATGAAATGCAGCGCCGCGGTGTCGGCACCCGCACCGGCCGCGAGATGGGCCACCTGGCGCAGAACGGCCCCGGTGGCATGCTCGAGGTGCTGGATGGCTTCTCGCGTCAGCGCAAGGTGCTCATCCACATCAACAACACCAACCCGATTCTCGATGAAGACTCACCCGAACGGGCCGAGGTCCAGCGCCGTGGCGTGGAAGTCGCCTTCGACGGCATGAGCATCGAGCTATAACGGGGCTGCGCGGCCCTCTGTAGGAGCAGGTTTACCCGTTCCTACAGGGGGCGAAGTCAGCCGCCAGTGCGTTCTATGGGAGTCAATTGATGAACGATGCACCCCCCATGTCCCCTGCCGAGTTCGAGCAGGCCCTGCGCGCCAAGGGCGCCTACTACCACATCCACCACCCCTACCACGTGGCGATGTACGAAGGCCGTGCCACCCGCGAGCAGATCCAGGGCTGGGTGGCCAACCGCTTCTACTACCAGGTCAACATCCCGATGAAGGATGCGGCGATCCTGGCCAACTGCCCGGACCGCGAAGTGCGCCGCGAGTGGATCCAGCGCCTGCTCGACCATGATGGCGCCCCGGGCGAGGACGGCGGGATCGAAGCGTGGCTGCGCCTGGGCCAAGCCGTGGGCCTGGACCCGGACCAATTGCGTTCACAGGAACTGGTACTGCCCGGCGTACGCTTTGCCGTGGATGCCTACGTCAACTTCGCCCGCCGCGCCAGTTGGCAGGAGGCCGCCAGCAGCTCGCTGACCGAGCTGTTCGCCCCGCAGATCCACCAGTCGCGCCTGGACAGCTGGCCCACGCACTACCCTTGGATCGACCCGGCCGGCTACGAGTACTTCCGCACCCGCCTGGGCCAGGCCCGGCGCGACGTGGAGCACGGCCTGTCGATCACCCTGCAGCACTACACGACCCGCGAAGGGCAGGAGCGCATGCTGGAGATCCTGCAATTCAAGCTGGATATCCTCTGGAGCATGCTCGATGCCATGAGCATGGCCTATGAACTGAACCGCCCGCCCTACCACACCGTCACAAGTGAGCGGGTCTGGCACAAGGGGATCGCCCTATGAGTTTCGACCGCACGCAAGTCCCCGCCTGGCGTCCGGGCTATCGTTTCCAGTACGAGCCTGCGCAGAAAGGCCATGTCCTGCTGTACCCCGAGGGCATGATCAAGCTCAATGAAAGCGCCGGCCTGATCGGTGCGCTGATCGACGGTGAGCGCGATGTGGCGGCGATCATCGCCGAGCTTGAGCGGCAGTTCCCCGGTGTCCCGGAAGTGGCCGACGACATCGAGCAGTTCATGGAGGTGGCCCGTGCCGAACACTGGATCGTCCTCGCCTGAGGTACCGGCCAAACCCGAAGTCGGCCTGCCGCTGTGGCTGCTCGCCGAGCTGACCTACCGCTGCCCACTGCAATGCCCGTACTGCTCCAACCCGCTGGACTTCGCCGCACAGGGCCAGGAGCTCACCACCGAGCAGTGGTTCCGGGTGATGGCCGAGGCCCGCGAACTGGGTGCGGCCCAATTGGGCTTCTCCGGTGGCGAGCCGCTGGTGCGCCAGGATCTGGCCGAGCTGATCGGCGAGGCCCGGCGCCTGGGCTACTACACCAACCTGATCACCTCCGGCATCGGACTGACCGAACAGAAGATCGCAGACTTCCGCCAGGCCGGCCTGGACCATATCCAGATCAGCTTCCAGGCCAGCGACGAGCAGGTGAACAACCTGCTGGCCGGCTCGAAGAAAGCCTTCGCCCAGAAACTCGAGATGGCCCGGGCGGTGAAAGCCCATGGCTACCCGATGGTGCTCAACTTCGTCACCCACCGGCACAACATCGACAAGATCGAGCGCATCATCGAGCTGTGCATCGCCCTGGAGGCGGACTTCGTCGAACTCGCCACCTGCCAGTTCTACGGCTGGGCGCACTTGAACCGCCTGGGCCTACTGCCAACCCGTGAACAATTGGAGCGGGCCGAGCGCATCACCAATATGTACCGCGACAAGCTCAAGGCCGCCGGCAATCCGTGCAAACTGATCTTCGTCACCCCGGACTACTACGAGGAGCGTCCCAAGGCCTGCATGAACGGCTGGGGCAGCCTGTTCCTGACCATCACGCCCGACGGCACCGCGTTGCCGTGCCATGGCGCGCGTCAGCTGCCGGTGCGCTTCCCCAACGTGCGCGACCACGACCTGCGGCACATCTGGTACGACTCCTTCGGCTTCAACCGCTTCCGTGGCTACGATTGGATGCCAGAGCCCTGCCGCTCGTGCGGCGAAAAGGAAAAGGACTTCGGCGGCTGCCGTTGCCAGGCCTTCATGCTCACAGGCGATGCCAGCAACGCCGACCCGGTGTGCGCCAAATCCCCCGAACACGGCATCATTCTCAAGGCCCGTGAAGAAGCGCAAACCGCCCAGTTGACCATCGAAGAGATGACCTTCCGCAATGAGCGCAATTCCCGAATCATCACCCGCGGCTGACTTCAGCGCGGCCCAGGCGGTCGCTGCCAGCACCGATTTCGCCGAACTGAAGGTCGGTGCCAGCGGCGTGTTCTGGAACGAGTTCCGCCCCGCCGATGGCGCCTGCCGTCTCTGGCACTGGCGCAATGAGCAGGCCCACTGCCTGACGCCAGACGGTTTCAGCGCGCGCAGCCGCGTCTATGAATACGGCGGCGGCAGTTTCTGCCTCGGCGGCGACGGCGTGGTCTTCGTCAATGAGGCGGACCAGCAGCTCTATACCCAGGCCCTCGATGGCGCCCCACCGCGCCCGTTGACCCAAGACCGGCAGTGCCGCTACGGCGATGTGCTATGGCATGAGGGGTGGGTGCTGGCGGTCGAGGAGCAGCATGGCAGGTCGGTCGAACACCGGCTCGTGGCCATCGGGCCAGAGGGCCGCGAGGTGTTGGCCGAAGGGGCGGACTTCTATGCCTCGCCCACCCTCAGCGAAGACGGACAGCGCCTGGCCTGGATCGAGTGGGACCGCCCCGCGCAGCCCTGGACCCGCACCCGCCTGATGTGCCGGGCGCGCGGCAGTGATGGCCACTGGGGGGCGGCGCTCTGCCTGGCAGGCGACGGCGAGCAGGCCGTGTCGCTTCAGCAACCACGTTTCGATGCCCGGGGCCTGCTTCATTGCCTCTCTGACTTCAACGGCTTCTGGCAGCCCTGGGGTGAACTCGATGGCCGTTGGCAAGCCTTGCCCGCCGCAGCCGCTGATCATGCCGCCGCACCTTGGCAACTGGGTGCCAGCACTTGGCTACCAACGGGCCCGCAGGCGTACCTGGCCAGTTGGTTCGAAGATGGGTTCGGGCTCTTGGGGCTGTACGACGAAGACGGTCAGGTCCAGCGTTTGGGGCACGAATACACGCGCTTTCGCAGCCTCGCCCTGGATGCCGGGCATGTCTACGCCATCGCCGCCTCGCCCCTGAACCCACCGGCTGTCGTTGCCTTCGACCGGCACACCGGCCAGAGCAGGGTGCTGGCGGGCGGTGGGCTTGCGCTGCCTGCCGAGCGGATCAGTCGCCCGCGTCCGCTCCACTACCCCAGTGGCGAGGGCCAGGCCCACGGGTTCTTCTACCCCGCAATCGGCGCCAAAGACCCTTCACCGCTGGTGGTGTTCATCCATGGTGGACCGACCTCGGCCTGCTACCCGGTGTTCGATGCACGTATCCAGTACTGGGCCCAGCGCGGCTTCGCCGTGGCCGACCTCAACTACCGCGGCAGCACCGGCTATGGCCGCGCCTATCGCCAGGCGCTGCACCACAACTGGGGCGAACTCGATGTGCAGGATGCCTGCGCCGCCGTCGAGCATCTGGCCACGCTCGGCCTGATCGACCCGCGCCAGGCTTTCATCCGCGGCGGCAGTGCCGGGGGCTACACCACACTCTGCGCCCTGGCCTTTCATGACGTGTTCCGAGCAGGCGCGAGCCTCTACGGGGTCAGCGACCCGGTCGCCCTCGACCAGGCCACCCACAAGTTCGAAGGCGACTACCTGGGATGGCTGATCGGTGATCCGCAACGCGACCACGAACGCTACCGCCAGCGCACGCCATTGCTGCATGCTGAGCGGATCAAGGTGCCGGTGATCTTCTTCCAGGGCGAGCTGGACGCCGTGGTGGTACCCGAGCAGACCCGCGCCATGCTGGCCGCCCTCAAGGCCAACGGCATCGCAGCCGAGGGGCACTTCTATGCCGGTGAGCGGCATGGGCTGCGCAAGGCGCAGAACCTGGCGCACGCCCTGGAAGCAGAATGGAAATTCTATTGCCGGGTACTGGGGCGATAGACATCGGAGGTCTTTACGAGTGAGGCCGCGTCCACAGGACTGGCGATACCCCCTGTCGGTACGGGCCCACCCGTGAAGTGTCAGCGCTTGGCGATGATGTACACCGCATGCACGATGCCCGGAATGTAGCCCAGCAACGTCAATAGGATGTTCAGCCAGAACGCGCCGCCGAACCCGACCTGGAGGAACACGCCCAGCGGCGGCAGGATGATGGCGATGATGATGCGGATGAAATCCATGGTTGTCTCTCCTGGAAGGGTTTCAAAAGAGACTAGCTGCACCGCGTCAGGGTTCCACGGCCAAGCGCCAGGCAAAAAAAACGCCCCGAGCCAAAAACTGCTGGCCAAGGGCGATGCGCAGGAACGCGAGACGGTTCGTTGAAATTCGTGTCGCCGGGGGTCGGTCAGGCCGACACCTCGCGGCGACTGTGTTGCTGGGCATGCAGGCGGGCAAAAGCGCGGGCCAAGCGCAGGAGCATCTCGTCGATGTTGCCCTTGCTCACAGTCAGCGCTGGCGAGAAACGCACCACATCGGCCTGCGGCGCATTGAGCAGCAGTCCCTCATGCAGCGCTGCCTCGACCAGCTCACGAGCCAGGTCCTCGTGCAACTGCAGCGCCCAGAGCAGCCCTTGGCCACGCACTTCGCCCTGCCCATAGCGACCGGCCAGGCGGCTGAGGCCTTCGCGCAGATGCCGGCCGCTGTCCTGCACCTGTTCGAAGAAGCCTGGCTCCAGCACGGTCTCAAGGACGGCAAGGCCGGCCGCGCTCATCAGCGCGTTGCCGTGATGGCTCCCCTCAAGCTCCCCCGGTTCGGCGCAGCATGCACTGCCCCGGGCCAGCAATGCCGCAAGTGGCACGCCGCCACCCAGGCCTTTGCCCAAGGTGATGATGTCGGCGCGTACGCCATAGGTCTGCTCGGCGAGCAAGGCGCCACAACGGCCGATGCCCGTCTGCACTTCGTCGAGAATCAGCAGGATGCCCAGCTCGCGGCACAAGCGCTCGACCCCTTGCAGATACTCACGAGTCGCCGGGATTACCCCCGCTTCGCCCTGGATCGGCTCGAGCATGATCGCCACGGTGCGCGAATCCACGGCCGCGTGCAGAGCGGCCAGGTCGTTGAACGGCACCTTGCTGAAACCTGGCAGGCCGGGCTCACAGCGGTTGCAGGGCAGCGGGTCGGAGGCCGACAGCGCACCCAGGCTGCGCCCATGGCAGGCCTGATTGGCGGTGATGATGTGATAGGCGCCGTTGCGGTGCAGTTGACCCCATTTGCGCGCCAGCTTGATGGCGCCCTCACAGGCTTCGGCGCCGCTGTTGAGCAGGTAGGCCTGATCGCTGCCGGTGCTCTGACAGAGGCGATCGACCAGGCTCAGCAAACCACGGCTGTGGAACCCTGCACCTGGGTTGATCAACGCCTGGGCCTGGTTGCCCAGCGCCTTGACCAGCACGCTGGGGCTGTGTCCCAGGCTGTTGACGGCGCAGCCCTGGGTGAAGTCCAGGTACGCGTGCCCCTGGTTGTCCCACAGCCAGGAGCCCTGCCCCCGCACGAAGACCTGAGGTGCCCGCTCGGCGCTGGGCATCAGCCGCTCGCGAGACGGCTCCGAAGGCACCGGCGCGCTCACCGGAGCAGGCTTGGGCTCGGCAGCGGCAGGGGCCGAACGGCGCAGGTTGAACAGGTTCATCGGGGCTCCAGCCAATCTTGGGCAGGGTTGGCAGCGGTTTATTTTGCCGTGCCTATCAAAAGTGTTTTTCTCCGAGGGTAACAATCGGCTTTATGAGCGCTGTAACCCGTTGGAATACGGCGATAGACTAGGCTTCCAGCCGGCCTACGGCCATTCCGTTTTTCCAGCTTTTTCGATAAGTAAACCTTATGGATTTTCGCCAACTGCGCTATTTCGTCGCGGTGTACGAAGAAGGCCATGTGGGCAGGGCCGCCGAGCGCCTTTCACTGTCCCAGCCTGCGTTGTCACAGCAGATTCGCCAACTCGAACACAGCCTCGACCTGAGCCTGTTCGAGCGCAGCAACAAGCGCCTGCTGCCGACACTCGCCGCCCATACGCTGTACAACCATGCCCTGCCCTTGCTCGACGGCCTGCAGCGTGCCCATGACGCAATGCGCAACTTCAAGGGCCAGTCCCTGCGCACACTGGCCATAGGCGTGCTGCAGACCGTACGCCCTAGCTTGGTGCCGCAGTTGCTGGAGCGCGTGCGCAGGGCTCAACCGCACTTGGTGGTGCAGATCTACGAGCTGTCGGGCCTGGAAATCGAGCGGCGCCTGCTCAATGGCGGTCTGGATATCGGCATCAGTTACCTGCCGCCGCGCCAGCCGGGCTTACATGGGTTATTGCTGTACGAAGATGAGCTTCAATTGGTCATCCCCAATAGCCACCCGCTGAAGGACTTCAAGAAAGTCTCGTTGCGCCAGGCGGCGGAGCTGCCCATGTTGATGCTCGGAGAAGAATTTCAGATCCGTCAGATCTGGCAGGCGCAATTGGCGAGCCTGGGGCGTAGGCCGCAGGTGCAGGCGGAGATGAACAACATGGCGGGGATTCTCGACAGCCTGGCGCACACCGCCTTGGCGACCATCCTGCCCGGCCGGGCAAAGGATGCGGCCGAAGACGACCAGGACTTGTTATGGAAACCTCTGAGTGAGCCGCGGGTGCCGCTGAAGGTCGGGCTGGTGTTCCGCGATGCCCAGCGCCAGCAGGCCTCGGTGGAGCTTCTGCGTACGTTGCTGGAGGAAGAGACCGACGCCCGTCTGCCGGGCGTTTCGCCCTTGGACGTGCTTGGCTGAAAAACGAGCGGACAAAGAAAACCCCGCCGAAGCGGGGTTTTCCAGACTGTTTCCCTTGACGTCCCTATCGCCCCGCCACCCTGGCAGGAAATCCTACGTTGTCCCTGTTCTGTCCATTGCGCATCCTGCGCTACGTCCATGTGGTAAAGATTAGCCGTGGATCCAATTTCAGAAAAGAGGAAAAAAGCCACCACGTCGTGTAAGAAATCACTTACACAAAAGTCTCGAAAGACGACACGCCGTGGAATCGCACCCGAAAAAAAGCCCGTCCCTACGCAGCCAACGATGACCGTGTAGGAGCGGGCTTACAACCTAGCGTCGTATCAGAACTGCGCGGCGTCGAGCAGATACAACGTCTCGCTTCCGGCCTTCACCGACGCCACCAGCGAATCCACGCGCGGCAGCAAACGGGCGAAATAGAAACGTGCAGTGCCAAGCTTGGCGTCATAGAACGCCTCGTCTCCGTCGCCAGCCCGCGCAGCGCGTGCCATCAAGGCCCACATGTAGCCATAGGCCACGTAACCGAACGCCTGCAGGTACTCCACCGAGGCCGCGCCAATCTCGTTGGGATTGCCCTTGGCCTGCTCCATCACCCATTCAGTCAGACCGTCGAGTTGCTCGAGCGCGGCGGCCAGTGGCTGGGTGAACTCACCCAGCTCGGCGCCAGCGCTGGCAATGAACTGGCGGATCTCATCGGAGAACAGCCGGTAGAACGCGCCGCCGCTGCCCACCACCTTGCGCCCCATCAGGTCCAGGGCCTGGATGCCGTTGGTGCCTTCGTAGATCTGGGTGATGCGCACATCGCGTACCAGTTGCTCCTGCCCCCACTCGCGAATGTAACCGTGGCCGCCAAACACCTGCTGGCCGTGCACGGTGCACTCAAGGCCCAGGTCGGTGAGGAAGGCCTTGGCCACGGGTGTCAGCAACGCCACCAGCTCTTCGCTGCGCTTGCGCGTAGCGGCGTCTTCACTGTACTTGGCGCTGTCCAGTTGCAGCGCGACATAGGTGGAGAAGGCACGGCCCCCTTCGATAAGCGCCTTCATGGTCAGCAGCATGCGACGGACGTCCGGGTGGACGATGATCGGGTCAGCGGCCTTGTCCTTGGCCTGCGGGCCGGTCGGTGCCCGGCTCTGCAGGCGCTCGCGGGCGTACTCGACGGCGTTCTGGTAGGAGCGCTCGGCCGAAGCCAGGCCCTGAATACCTACGCCCAGACGTTCGTAGTTCATCATGATGAACATGGCCGCCAGGCCCTTGTTCGGCTCACCTACCAGGTAGCCGGTGGCGTCATCGAAGTTCATCACGCAGGTGGCCGAGGCCTGGATGCCCATCTTGTGCTCGATCGAGCCACAGGTGACCGGGTTGCGCGCGCCCAGGGCGCCATCCTCGTTGACCAGGAACTTGGGCACCAGGAACAGCGAGATACCTTTAGGGCCGGCTGGTGCATCCGGCAGCTTGGCCAGCACCAGGTGGATGACGTTCTCGGTCAGGTCATGCTCGCCGCCGGTGATGAAGATCTTGGTGCCGCTGACCTTGTAGCTGCCGTCGGCCTGAGGCTCGGCCTTGGTGCGGATGATCCCGAGGTCGGTACCGGCATGGGGCTCGGTCAGGCACATGGAGCCCGCCCAGACACCGGCATACATGTTGGGCAGGTACTTTTCCTTAAGGGCCTCGCTGGCGTGGGCGTTGATCGACAGGCAGGCACCTGCGGTCAGCATCGGGTACAGGCCAAAGGCAAGGCTTGAGGCGTTGACCATCTCTTCGACCTGCGCCGAAATGGCTTTGGGCATGCCCATGCCACCAAACAGCGGGTCGCCACCCACGCCCACCCAACCGCCTTCGGCGTAGGTCTTGTAGGCCTCGATGAAGCCAGCCGGCGTGCGCACGGCGCCGTTGTCCCAATGACAGCCTTCTTCGTCGCCGCTACGGCTGAGCGGGGCGATGGTCTTGCCGGTGACCTTGCCCGCTTCTTCCAGCACGGCCATGGCGGTTTCCTGATCGACCGCCTCGGCCAAGGCCGGCAGTTGCGACCAGAGCTTGGCCACCTCGAAGACTTCATTCAGAACGAAACGCATGTCGCGCAGCGGCGCTTTGTACTCAGCCATGACAACCTCTCGCTATCAGGTCGGGGCGATCCCACGGGACCGCGACACTAGGTGAAAGCCAGTGTAACCGAACAACTTTTACGAGACATAGGGTCATCATGCGACCGAGTGGCCACTTAAAGTCACGCAACTCATGACGCCATACGAACCGCCCCGCGTCGGGAATGCTGCCCGAAAACCATGACGCAGTTACGACCGGCACCCTTGGCGCTATAGAGCGCCTGGTCGGCGGACTTGAGCACTTCATCGGGCGAACGATGCTCCACCTGACGCTCCGCGACACCAATACTGATGGTTACCGACACCGTGCTGCCCGCGCTCCCGGCGCGGCGCTGACGCCCGGTCGAATCGTCCTGTGGACGGCTGTTCTGGTCACGCAGCTGGATCGCATAGTTGGCAATCATTTCCCGCACCGCTTCCAGGTGCGGCATGCACTCCTCGGCCGTCTTGCCGGCAAAGACCAAGGCGAACTCTTCCCCACCATAGCGATAGGCACGCCCTCCACCGGTGACGCGCCCCAACCGACTGGCGACCAGACGCAACACCTGGTCACCGACATCGTGGCCATGGGTGTCGTTGAATTTCTTGAAGTGGTCCACGTCGGTCATGGCGATCACGTAGTTACGCCCCAACCGCTGCATGCGCTCATTCAGCGCGCGGCGCCCCGGCAGGCCGGTCAGCTCATCGCGAAAGGCCATCTGATAGGCCTCATGGGACACCGCTGCGGCAATCATCAGCATGACCTGGCTGCACATGATATTGAGGGTGAACGGCAGGATGAACGTCTTGGGCAGCATCCAAAAGATACCGATCAGGCCGATGATCTGCGCCGCATGCAAGGGCCGCGGCTGGCGCAGATACTGCACCACCAAGAGAATGAACATGCCTAGGAACAGCGGGTAGGCCAGCTGGATAAGGCTCATCCATTGACCATGCAGCGATGGCCAACGGATTTCCGCCAACCAGCTCAGCAGCGCCTGGGGGAAACTTTGCTCCAACGCCAGCGCCACACTGCCGACGGCGAACAGCACAGCGAAGCGGGCGAGCAGGTCCTGGGCCAGGTGAGTGCGCTCCTGCCAGGCCGCGAACAGCCCGAACAGAATGGGCAACAGCAGGCAGACCAAATGGAACACGACCGCAGCATCTTCCCGGACTCGGCCATTGTCGCGGTAGAAATCGGTCTGCGTGTCGAGCAGGAAATAGGCGATGTACACCGTGACCATCAAGAACAGCTCGCGCTGACGACGGTACACGGCGCAATAGGCTCCCCCGAGTAACAACACCAATGTCGGCAGTACATTGAACAGGGAAGTGAAGAAGACGCTGAGGTCTCTCACATAGGCTGCCGCCAGCCCTGACAGCAACAGAAACAACGAGGGCAGGAAATGGCTCGCGCGTACAGCGGATAAACGAAACAAAAGGCAATCTCCGACCCGGCAGATCAATAATAGCATTGTGCCTCTACTTCATCGGCAGCGCACATGAATAGATGAATACATCGGGCGATCTGTGCAGACGGGAACTGTGTCCGGGCATGTCGGATAGCGGGTCGTCAGGACTCGCTGTAATGGCGCCTGCCCGTGAAAGGGCCTGGACAGGCAATACCCGCTGGGTTGGTACGCGGGCATAAAAAAACCGCCTGCCGGTGAAGGCAGGCGGTTTTTCAGGCTACTGCTTGGCTCAGCAGGACAGACCGAAGTCTTCTTCCTTCATGGCCATCAGGTTGCCCGCGCCGGACAGCATTGCTGCCACGTGTGCACGGGTACGCGGCAGAATACGCTGGAAGTAGAAGCGCGCGGTTTGCAGCTTGGCGGTGTAGAACGCCTCTTCGCTGGTGCCGGCTGCCAGCTTCTCGGCGGCCAGGCGGGCGATGTCGGCCCAGAAGTAGGCCAGGCAGGCGTAGCCGGAGTACATCAGGTAGTCCACCGAGGCGGCACCGACTTCTTCACGGTCTTTCATCGCGGCCATGCCCACTTTCATGGTCAGCTCGCCCCATTCCTTGTTCAGCGCTGCCAGTGGCTCGACGAACTCCTTGACGGCTTCGTTGCCTTCCTGGGCCTGGCAGAACTTGTGCACGATCTTGGTGAAGCCTTTGAGTGCCTCACCTTGGGTCATCAGCACCTTGCGACCGAGCAGGTCCAGCGCCTGGATACCGGTGGTGCCTTCATAGAGCATGGAGATACGGCTGTCGCGCACGTTCTGCTCCATGCCCCATTCGGCGATGAAGCCGTGGCCACCGTAGATCTGCACACCGTGGTTGGCGGCTTCGAAGCCGACTTCGGTCATGAAGGCCTTGGCGATCGGGGTCATGAAGGCCAGCAGGGCGTCGGCTTTCTTGCGCTCTTCCTCGTCCTGGCTGTACTTGACGATGTCCACCTGTTTGGCGGTGAAGTAGACCATGGCGCGGTTGCCTTCGGCGAAGGCCTTCATGGTCAGCAGCATGCGACGAACATCTGGGTGCACGATGATCGGGTCGGCGGCTTTTTCCGGGGCCTTAGGACCGGTCAGCGAACGCATCTGCAGACGCTCGCGGGCGTATTTCAAGCCGCCCTGGAACGCCACCTCGGCATGGGCCAGGCCCTGCAGCGCAGTGCCCAGGCGAGCGGTGTTCATGAAGGTGAACATGCAGTTCAGGCCCTTGTTGGCAGGGCCGATCAAGAAGCCGGTGGCGCCGTCGAAGTTCATCACGCAGGTAGCGTTGCCGTGGATACCCATCTTGTGCTCGAGGGAGCCACAGCTCACGGCGTTGCGCTCGCCCACACCACCTTCGGCGTTGGGCAGGAACTTCGGCACGATGAACAGCGAGATGCCCTTGGTGCCCGCCGGGGCATCGGGCAAGCGGGCCAGGACGATATGGACGATGTTGTCGGCCATGTCGTGTTCGCCAGCGGAAATGAAGATCTTGGTGCCGGAGACCTTGTAGGAACCATCCGCCTGAGGCTCGGCCTTGGTACGCAGCATGCCCAGATCGGTGCCGCAGTGCGGCTCGGTGAGGCACATGGTGCCAGTCCACTCACCGGTCACCAGCTTGGTCAGGTAGGTGTGCTGCTGCTCGGCGGTGCCATGGGCAGACAGGGTGTTCATGGCGCCATGGGAGAGGCCAGGGTACATGCCCCAGGACCAGTTGGACTCACCGACCATTTCGCTGATGGCAAGGCCCAGGGACTCCGGCAGGCCTTGGCCGCCGTGTTCGACGTCATGCGCCAGGCTTGGCCAGCCGCCTTCTACGAACTGCTGGTAGGCCTCTTTGAAACCGGTGGGGGTCTTAACGCCCGACTCGCTCCAGGTGCAGCCTTCCAGGTCACCGACGCGGTTCAGCGGAGCCAGTACCTGTTCACAGAATTTCGCGCCTTCCTCGAGGATCGCGTCGACCATGTCGGGCGTGGCGTCCTGGCAACCCGGCAGGCTCTGATAATGCGCCTCGTAGCCGAGCAACTCGTCACGAACGAAGCGAATATCACGCAAGGGGGCTTTGTATTCAGGCATAGCGATGAACCTCTGTGATGAGTCCAGTGAAGAGACCGCAGATACCAACCAGCTCTTGGCGGCTTTCGGTCAAACAGTTGTTTGAAACTTACGTTTAGCTCAGCCCAATGTCAAGGATGGACCATCGTTCCATTTACGCCGCGAAACATGACATAAACGCCATCGGCTCAGATAACGGCGCAGCCGCGGATTTACCCGCGAACAGGGCTATGCAGACAACGGAGTGTCTGACCTCAGAAAATCAGCGTGCAAGACCACCGCTCCACAAGGAGTCTAGGCGGTACGTGAGGGGTTGGATCAGGCGTAGGTATCGATGAACCGGCCAAGCATTTCGTCCGAGGCCTTGGCGACTTTCACGCCCAGTGCGACTTCATGCTTGCCCAGCGCCAACTCGACGGTGCTGGTGGCCATGTCCATCTGCTGGCTGCGATCGACCGCGCGCAAGCGCTCGGCCTGATAGTCGCTGGACTGGCTGGTGGCGGCACGCTCGACGGTGCTGCTGGCGATTTGACTGGCGGCTTGGTCGACTCGGTTCTGCCCGGCCTGGATAGCGCCAAGGCCCGCGTAATAGGCAGTACTACCGGTGATTTCCATGTCAGGACTCCAAAGACGCAGGATGCAAGGTCAGGCTTATTAAAGCAGCCGATCGCGCAAAAGGCCCGTTTAAATACCTAATAGCCTTGTGCCACTCAATAGACAATATTGTCGGTTTCAATCCAGCAGATCCAGATGCAGGTGCTCCGCCACCGCCTCGGCCGTGGCCTGCTTGAGCCTGGGTACCCGCCCTAGGCAAGGGGCCGGCAACCGCTCGGCGAGGCTTGCGAGATTTTCTTCCAGGCGCGAGGTCCTAGGATCGACGATGTTGGCCACCCAACCTGCCAGTTGCAGCCCATCACGGGCGATCGCTTCCGCGCTCAACAGCGCGTGGTTGATGCAGCCCAGGCGCACACCCACCACCAGGATCACCGGCAGCTTCAAGGCGATGGCCAAGTCCGACAGGTTGGCATGCGCAGACAACGGCACCCGCCAGCCCCCCGCGCCTTCCACAAGGGTGAAGTCGGCGCCTTGGGCCAGTATGTGATGCATGGCCGTCAGCAGCACGGGGACGTCCAGGCTGACACCCGCCTCCCGCGCAGCCACATGAGGCGCGATGGCCGGCTCGAATGCGAACGGGTTGACCTGTTCATAAGGCAGCTTCACCGAACTCTCGGCGATCAGCGCCAACGCGTCGGCGTTGCGCAGGCCCTTGCCCCCCACTGTACAACCAGACGCCACCGGCTTGGCGCCCAGGGTGCTCAAACCCTCCAGACGCGCGGCGTGCAACAGCCCGGCGGCGATGGTGGTCTTGCCGACATCGGTGTCGGTGCCAGCGATGAAATAGGCCTGGCTCATCTCATGCCTCATCTGCCAAGGGGTTGCGCAGCACGCCGTAGACCACCTGGTAGGTGGCCGGCAGGCCCTCGGGCTGGCGGAAGCCTTCGTAGGCCTGCAACAAGCCCTGCATCCGCGCCCGCCCGGTCAGGCCCGAAGGCCGCCCAGGGTTGAGGTTGTGCGCCCCCAAGGCCTTGAGCTCGTGGGTCAGGCTGCGCACGTCCGGGTAATGCAGTACATGCGGGCGACGCTCCAGGCCCAGCACCTGCAGCCCACTTTGGCTACAGAGTCGCTGGTAGTCCTCGAAGCGTCGGAAGCGATTGACGTGAACCAGGCCGTCTACCGCCTGCCAACTGGCGCGCAACTCATCCAGGGTGCCGACGCATAGACTACTGAACGCCAGCACGCCGCCTGGACGCAGCACACGGCGGGCTTCGCTCAGCACACTGCCAAACTGGTCGCACCATTGCACCGCAAGGCTCGAGAACACCAAATCCACACTTCCATCGCGCAGCGGTAGCCGTTCTGCATCGCCGGCAACGTGGTGACGCGCACCGCCCTGTTCACGGGCATGGCGCAGCATGCCTTCGGCGATGTCCACCGCCACACCGGTCGCCGCGCTGAAGCGCTCGGCCAGCGCACGGCTGAAATGCCCGGTGCCACTGCCAAGATCGAGCCAGTGCGCAGGCTGCAGATCGGCAGGGAGCTGGTCGAGCAGCGCCAGGCCCACCGCCCGCTGCAGGGCCGCCACGCTGTCGTAGCTGGCCGCGGCGCGGGAGAACGAGGCCGCCACCTGGCGCTTGTCCGGCAGGGTGCCGGGCAGGGTCGGACGGGAAAGATCAGTCATCGCCACTCTCATGCAGGAAACTCTTGATGCCCGCCGCCAGCTCCTGTGGATATTCCAGCAGGAAGGCGTGGGAACTGTCTTCGACCAGGCCGACTTCCACGTCAGGCAACAGCTCGCTCAAGGCCTTGGCTGCCTCCGCCGGTACCAGCGCATCGCTGCCGGCGAACAGGTGCAACTGAGGCCCGCCGTATTGCTCCAAGGCGTTGCGGGTATCCAGCTTGGCCAAGACTTCCAGCCCTGTGGCCAGGTAAAGCGGATCGGTGTCCGGCACGCCGACACCCAATTGGCGCAGCAGCGTGCGCGGCATCTGCGCGCCATCGCTGCACAGGCTGCGGAACCGCTTGAGGGTCACCTGGGGGTGGCTGCGACATCCATCGAGAAAGGTGCCGAAGGTGTCTACCGCCATGCCGTGGGGCCAGTCGAGACGTTGGACGAAGCTCGGGTTGCTGCCGAGCGTCACCAGGCCACAGCAGTGATCGCCGCGCTTGTGCGCCAGCGCACTGGCGAGCATGCCGCCGAACGACCAGCCGCCCAGCCAGCTGTCGGTGGGCAGCTTGCGGTCGAGGTAGTCGACCCAGGCCTGGACATCGTCATCGGCAAGCTCCGGCAGCGGCATCAGCTCGACCTGCAGACGCGAATCCTGGGCCCTGAGACTTGCTGCCAGTGGCTCCAGTGCAGCGGTGCCCAGGCCCCAGCCGGGCAAGAGGATCAGTCGGTTACGCATCGGCGGACTCCAGCAGTGGGTAACACTCGGCCAATGCATTCAACAATAGCTGGACCTGGGCCTCGCTGTGGGCTGCACTCAAGGTCACGCGCAGGCGGGCGCTGCCGGCGGGAACAGTCGGCGGGCGGATCGCGGTCACCAGCAATCCCCGCTCGCGCAGCATCCGCGACAACTGCAGGGCGCGCGCGCTGTCGCCGATCAGGATCGGCTGGATCGCGGTCGGGCTGTCCATCAGCGCCAAGCCAATCTGCTCGGTGCCCTCGCGGAACTGGCGGATCAACGCCGCCAGGTGCTCGCGACGCCACGTCTCGCGGCGCAGCAGCTCCAGGCTCTTGAGCGTGGCGCAGGCCAGCGCCGGCGGCTGACTGGTGGTGTAGATATAAGGGCGGGCGAACTGCACCAACGCTTCGATGAGCTCCTCGCTGCCAGCCACGAAAGCGCCAGCGGTGCCGCAGGCTTTGCCCAGGGTGCCGATCAGCACCGGGACGTCCTCCACGCCGAGCCCGAAATGCTCGACGATGCCGCCACCGTGGGCCCCGAGCGTGCCCAGACCATGGGCGTCATCGACCATCAGCCAGGCGTCACGGGCGCGGGCGGCCTTGGCCAGCGCGGGCAGGTCGGCCAGGTCGCCATCCATGCTGAACACGCCATCGGTGACCACCAGGGTATTGCCGCTCGCCTTTTCCAGGCGGCTGGCCAGGCTCACGGGGTCGTTGTGCAAGTAGCGGCTGAAGCGCGCGCCACTGAGCAGACCGCCATCGAGCAGCGAGGCATGATTGAGACGATCCTGCAGCACGGTGTCGCCCTGCCCCACCAATGCGGTGATGGCGCCGAGGTTGGCCATATAGCCGGTGGAAAACAGCAGCGCACGTGGGCGCCCGGTCAGCTCGGCCAGGGCTTCTTCCACCTGGTGATGAGGCGTGCTATGGCCGACCACCAGGTGCGAGGCGCCCCCGCCCACACCCCAGCGCTCGGCACCTGCACGCCAGGCGGCGATCACTTCGGGGTGGTTGGCCAGACCCAGGTAATCGTTGCTGCAGAAGGCCAGCAGCGGCTGGCCGTCGACCACGACTTCCGGCCCCTGGGGGCTTTCCAGCAACGGCCGCTGCCGGTATAGGTCCGCGGCGCGCCGTTCGGCCAGGCGCGCCGCCAGGTCGAAGGCCATGTCAGGCCTGTGCTGCGTCGTAGAACAGCTCGCTGCTGCGTTGCTCGACCAACGCCTGCTCGATGGCCGCCTGGTGCACTTCATCGGCGTGCTCTTCACGCGCTTCGGGCTGGATGCCGAGACGGGCGAACAGTTGCATGTCCTTGTCGGCTTGCGGGTTGGCGGTGGTCAGCAGCTTCTCACCGTAGAAGATCGAGTTGGCGCCAGCCATGAACGCCAGGGCCTGCATCTGTTCGTTCATCTGTTCGCGGCCGGCAGAGAGGCGCACATGGGACTTGGGCATCAGGATGCGTGCTACCGCCAGCATACGGATGAAGTCGAACGGGTCGACGTCTTCTTCTTCGGCCAGCGGCGTACCGGCAACTTTGACCAGCATGTTGATCGGCACCGACTCCGGGTGCTCCGGCAGGTTGGCCAATTGGATCAGCAGGCCTGCACGATCATCGAGCGACTCACCCATGCCCAGGATGCCGCCGGAGCAGATCTTCATTCCGGCATCGCGCACATAAGCCAGGGTCTGCAAACGCTCGCCGTAGGTGCGGGTGGTGATGATGCTGCCGTAGAACTCCGGCGAGGTATCCAGGTTGTGGTTGTAGTAGTCCAGGCCGGCTTCGGCCAGGGCCTTGGTCTGCTCCTGGTCGAGCTTGCCGAGGGTCATGCAGGTTTCCAGACCCATGGCCTTGACGCCTTTGACCATCTCCAGCACGTACGGCATGTCCTTGGCCGAGGGGTGTTTCCAGGCAGCGCCCATGCAGAAGCGGGTCGAGCCGATGGCTTTGGCCCGAGCGGCCTCTTCCAGCACCTTCTGCACTTCCATCAGTTTCTGTTTTTCCAACCCGGTGTTGTAGTGACCGGACTGCGGACAATATTTGCAATCTTCCGGGCAGGCACCGGTCTTGATCGACAGCAGCGTAGAGACCTGCACACGGTTGGGGTCGAAGTGGGCGCGATGCACGGTCTGCGCCTGGAACAGCAAATCATTGAACGGCTGTTGGAACAGAGCTTTGACCTCGGCCAGGGACCAGTCGTGACGTGTTGTTGCAGTTGTGCTGGCGCTCATTGGCGTTTCCTTGTTTAGGCTCTTGCTGGCGCCGGGACAGGAACAGCCCGCCAGCGCATCACGGATAGCTCGCATACTCAGGGAAGGCCCATGAACTGTCAACCACTCGCGAAATACCTGGTTTACAAGTGTACAAATATTAGTCAGCACTGTTTGCTTTGCGACGAACCCACTGACCTGGCCTACCCTCTGTGTACCGAATGCGAGCACGCGCTGCCGTGGCTGGATGATCACTGCACCCGCTGCGCGCTGCCGCTGCCCATGGCCGATTTGACCTGCGCTCAGTGCAGCCGCCGCACACCGGCCTTCGACCAGGTTGTGGCACCTTGGTATTTCGGTTTTCCCATCGACACGCTGGTGAGCCGGTTCAAGCATCACAGCCAATGGCCACTCGGTCGGTTGATGGCGCGATTGCTGGGTCAGGCGCTACTGCATCGCTTCGCCGAAGGCTTGGCAAAACCTGACCAGTTGTTGCCTGTGCCCCTGACTGCCCGTCGACTGCGCCGACGAGGCTTCAATCAGGCGGCCTTGCTGGCGAAATGGCTGGGCGTACAGACGGGCATTCCCTGCAACGAGCAGTTGTTGCGACGGACGCTCGACACCCCTGCCCAACAAACCCTCGGCGCCAAGGCCCGTCGACGCAACCTGCGCCAGGCATTCGGGCTTGTGTCCGATGCGCGGCTCGACGGCCTGCACCTGGCTGTCGTCGATGATGTCCTGACCACCGGCGCTACCGCCCAGGCCATCGCCGCGCTGCTGCGCAGGGCCGGTGCCCGTCAGGTCGATGTGTATTGCCTGGCGCGCACGCCCAAGCCAGGCCAGGTGTGAGGGCCACATCGCCGACACCTTCGCGGGGAAACCCGCACCCGCAGTTGCAATGCAGCCACCTTGTCTTGACTTGCCAGCAGGCCAACGGCACCGTCTGAGCATCTTCACCGAGACCGACGCCTGCCATGTCCCTACCTGCCCTGCTCACCCAGCACATCGCCCGTCGTCCCCAGCGCATCGCCTTGCTCCAGCATGTCGCCGAACAAGGCTCGATCACCCGCGCAGCCAAGGCCGCCGGCATCAGCTACAAAGCGGCCTGGGACGCCATCGATGAGCTCAACAACCTGGCCACCCAGCCGCTGGTGGAGCGCAGCACGGGAGGTCGCGGAGGTGGCGGCGCACGCCTGTCGGTCGAAGGTGAACGGGTATTGCGCTTGTATCAACGCCTGCAGACCCTGCAGGCACAGCTGCTGGAAGCCGCCGAAGACAGCAGCGACCTGGACCTGCTCGGCCGCCTGATGCTGCGCACCAGCGCGCGCAACCAACTGCAAGGACGTATCAGCGGGTTGCGCCGCGAAGGGCGGCATGACCGCGTCAGCCTGAACCTGGGCAGCGGGCTGCAGATCGAAGCGCTGATCACCCGCGGCAGTACCGAACGCCTGGAGCTGGCGCTCGATACCACGGTGGTCGCGCTGCTCAAGGCCGGTTGGGTGCAGCTACTGGTCGCGTCCGACCCGGTCGAAGCGGGGAGCAATTGCCTGAAGGCGACCGTCGAACATGTACTGGCCGACGACGATGGGCCCAGCGAAGTGCGGCTGGTCCTGGGCAACGGGCAGACCTTGTGCGCCTTTGCCGAAGTGGACTGGCTGGCACAGCACCAGGTGCAGACCGGTAGCACAGTGCGGGTGCAGTTCCATCCGTCCTATGTGCTGCTCGGGGTGCCGGTGTAACGGAGCCGCTCCTACACGGGCCGGGCGCGGCCGCTGGGCAACCTGCGGTACCATGGCACCTTATCCTGCCGCCGTGCCCGGAGCCTTCATGTCCCACCCCTTCGATACCCTCACACCCGACCTGGTCCTGGACGCCGTGGAAAGCCTGGGCTTTCTCAGCGATGCCCGGGTGCTTGCCCTCAACAGCTATGAGAACCGGGTCTATCAGGTAGGTATCGAAGGCGCGCAACCGCTGATCGCCAAGTTCTACCGGCCCGGGCGCTGGACGGACGACGCCATCCTCGAGGAACACCGCTTCAGCGCCGAACTGGCCGAATGCGACGTCCCAGTGGTAGCCCCCCTGCTGCACGAAGGTCGCAGCCTGTTCGAACATCAGGGCTTTCGCTTCACGCTGTTTCCACGCCGCGGTGGTCACGCCCCGGAGCCGGGCAACCTCGATCAGCTCTACCGCCTGGGCCAATTACTCGGTCGCCTGCACGCGGTAGGCGCTGCCCGTCCTTTCGAGCATCGCGAAGCCCTGGCGGTGGATAACTTCGGACACGCCTCGCTGCAAACCTTGCTCGACGGCAATTTCGTGCCCAACGAATTGCGACCGGCGTTCGAGTCCGTGGCCCGCGACCTGTTGCAACGGGTCGAGCGCCTCTATGCCCGCACCCCACATGAGGTGATCCGCCTGCACGGCGATTGCCATCCAGGCAATCTGATGTACCGCGACGAGGCCTTCCATATCGTCGATCTGGATGACTGCCGCATGGGCCCTGCCGTCCAGGACCTGTGGATGATGCTCGCCGGCAGCCGCGAAGAGCGCATGGGGCAGTTGGCGGAGCTGATCGATGGCTATAACGAATTCCACGACTTCGACCCACGCCAGCTGGCCTTGATCGAACCCTTGCGCGCCCTGCGTCAGTTGCACTACAGCGCCTGGCTGGCAAGGCGCTGGGACGATCCGGCGTTCCCACCGAGCTTCCCCTGGTTCGGCCAGCCGCGCTACTGGGGCGACCAGATCCTCGCCCTGCGCGAACAGATCGCTGCACTCGATGAAGAACCACTGAAATTGTTTTAGAAGCGATAGGCGGTCTGTCTACAATAGGCGTGCAGTATTTAGCTACCTAAGCAAGGAATCTCCATGCACGCCGCCAACCCGCGCCGCGGGTATATCCTGGGCCTGAGCGCCTACATCATCTGGGGACTGTTCCCCCTGTACTTCAAAGCCATCCAGAGCGTCCCGGCGGTGGAGATCATCGTTCACCGGATACTCTGGTCGGCGCTGTTCGGCTCGCTTCTGTTGCTGGTCTGGAAGCACCCGGGCTGGTGGCGCGAACTGCGTGAAAACCCGCGCCGCCTGGGCATCCTGGCCCTGAGCGGGGCATTGATCGCTGGCAACTGGCTGACCTACGTGTGGTCGGTGAATAACGGTCGCATGCTCGAAGCTAGCCTGGGTTACTACATCAATCCGTTGGTGAACGTCCTGCTGGGCATGCTGTTGCTCGGTGAGCACCTGCGTCGGTTGCAATGGCTCGCGGTGGGCCTGGCAGCGGTGGGTGTGGCTCAGCAGGTGTGGCAGGTCGGCAGCTTGCCTTGGGTATCGCTGGTATTGGCGTTGTCGTTCGGCTTCTATGGCCTTATCCGCAAGCAGGCACCGGTGGCGGCCCTGCCTGGCCTGGTGGTGGAAACCTGGATGCTGGTGCCCCTGGCCGCCGGTTGGTTGCTTCTCAACCCAGAGGCGAGCAGTGCTCAAGCTAGCTTCTACACCGGCAGCGAAGCTCTCTGGCTAATAGCAGCCGGGCCGGTCACCCTGATCCCGCTGGTGTGCTTCAACGCCGCCGCGCGCCACCTGCCCTACACCACCCTGGGCTTCCTTCAGTACTTGGCACCGACGCTGGTCCTGCTACAGGCGGTGCTGCTGTTCGGTGAACACCTGTCGTCGAGCACCTTGCTGGCATTCGTCTTCATCTGGGCAGGCCTGGCTCTCTACAGCGTCGATGCCTGGCTGAGCCTGCGCAAGCGAGCCTGATCAAAAAACAATCAAATCCTTGCAGGCCATGTGTGCCGTGGTCTGCAGCGATATCTCCAAAGGTTATCCACACCCTCGTCCCCGTGCTTTGTGCACAACGCCTTGATATCTGGACATTTTTTGCTCAAATCCAGGGAGGCCCCGGCAGGCTTGGGCTACAGCGGTACGCCCCCAGGTTATCCACAGCGCCGCCCCCATGAATCTGGGATAACCCTTCCACGGGATTACCCGCCAGCATTCACTCCTCTGGTCGCAGCTTCAACTCGACCATCAGATCATCCGCCAGGCTTTCCAACCGTCGCTGCAGGTCATCCAGCGACAGCGTCAACGGCAGTGCCAGCAATGCATCAGCGCAGAACAGCGGCTCGCTGCTCATCGGCGCCGGACGCACCTCGGTGGTGAAGCGCTCCAGGTTGACGCCCTGCTCGGCCAGCAACCGGGTGATATCACGCACGATCCCCGGCCGGTCGTTACCCACCAGCTCCATGGCGATCGGTTTCCAGGTACAAGAGGGCTCGATGCCGCTCTCGGCGATCAACACGCGGATGTCATGGTTTGAAAGCTTGTGCAGCGCCTCCACCAGGTCGTCATAGGACTCAGCCGGCACCGCCACGCGCAAGATACCGGCAAATTGCCCGGCCATCCGCGACATGCGACTCTCCAGCCAGTTACCGTTATGCTCGGCAATGCATTGAGCGATACGCTCGACCTGCCCGGCTTTATCGGGGGCGATCACTGTCAGTACGAGATGGTCCACGGGCCGCTCCTGAGCTCTGCTGTTGGGTCTTGGACACCGCTGCGCGCGGCGAAATACGGGGACATCGCCTCAGTATAGGCAAGGCGCGGCAACCTGCCGCAGGGCGGTTCGCACAACGAATCGTGTACTGTTTCAAGATTTATCTGGAACAATCCACCTGTTTTTTGCGAACATATCCACTCCCAGCGTGACCATACGCGACCGATTGGTCGCACAACGACGCTTTTAGTCTGATTTTCACCTGCCTACTGCCTCATGTAGTATGCCTCGGTGCGGACTACAAAACGTCGTTTGGATGTCTGCCAAGGCGCCTGTGAAAATACGCAACCCGCCCGCCAGCCCGTCTGGCGAGCCGCACCCAGCCGCGCTCATATCACGAGGGCAAGTACTGGTGCCGTGTTTAGAGAAGCGCTACAGGCTTAATACAGAAGAGCGAAATAGCTGAGCAGAGTGAGGCAAGCAATGACTGGATACGTTCAAGTCGGTGGCCTTCAGGTCGCCAAGGTCCTGTACGACTTCGTCAACAACGAAGCCATGCCAGGTACCGGCATCGTCGCCGAGCAGTTCTGGGCGGGTGCGGAAAAGATCATCAACGACCTCGCTCCAAAGAACAAAGCCCTGCTCGCCAAGCGCGACGAACTGCAAGCCAAGATCGATGCCTGGCACCAGGCACGTAAAGGCCAGGCCCATGACGCCGTGGCCTACAAGAGCTTCCTCCAGGAAATCGGCTACCTGCTGCCACAAGCCGACGATTTCCAGGCCACCACCGAGAACGTGGACGAAGAAATCGCCCACATGGCCGGCCCACAACTGGTCGTGCCGGTGATGAATGCCCGCTTCGCCCTGAACGCCGCCAATGCCCGTTGGGGTTCGTTGTATGACGCACTCTACGGCACCGATGCCATCAGCGATGAAGGCGGCGCCGAGAAAGGCCAGGGCTATAACCCTGTCCGTGGCAACAAGGTCATCGCCTTCGGCCGCGCCTTCCTCGACGAAGCCGCGCCGCTGGCCGCTGGTTCCCACGTGGACTCCACCGGTTACCGCATCGACGGCGGCAAGCTGATCGTCGCCCTCAAGGGCGGCAGCAACAGCGGCCTGCGCGATGACGCCCAGCTGATCGGCTGGCGTGGTGACGCAAGCGCCCCGACCGCCATCCTGCTCAAGCACAACGGCCTGCACTTCGAGATCCAGTTCGACGCCAGCACCCCGGTCGGCAGCACCGACGCCGCCGGCGTGAAAGACATCCTGATGGAATCGGCACTGACCACCATCATGGACTGCGAAGACTCCGTCGCCGCTGTCGATGCCGACGACAAAGTCGTGGTCTACCGCAACTGGCTGGGCCTGATGAAAGGCGACCTGTCCGAAAGCGTGACCAAAGGCGGCAAGACCTTCACCCGCACCATGAACCCTGACCGCGAGTACACCGCAGCCGCCGGTGGCACCGTCACCCTGCACGGTCGTTCGCTGCTGTTCGTGCGCAACGTCGGTCACTTGATGACCAACCCGGCGATCCTCGATGCCCAAGGCAACGAGATTCCCGAAGGTATCCAGGACGGCCTGTTCACCAACCTGATCGCCCTGCACAACCTCAAGGGCAACACCAGCCGCAAGAACACCCGCACCGGCAGCGTCTACATCGTCAAGCCGAAGATGCACGGCCCAGAGGAAGTGGCGTTCGCCGCCGAAATCTTCAGCCGCGTCGAAGACCTGCTGGGCATGAAGCGCAACACTGTCAAGGTCGGCATCATGGACGAGGAGCGTCGTACCACGATCAACCTCAAGTCCTGCATCAAGGCCGCCGCCGAGCGCGTGGTGTTCATCAACACCGGCTTCCTCGACCGCACCGGTGACGAAATCCACACGTCCATGGAAGCCGGCGCCGTAGTGCGCAAAGGCGCCATGAAGAACGAGAAGTGGATCGGCGCCTACGAAAACAACAACGTCGACATCGGCCTGGCCACCGGCCTGCAAGGCCGTGCCCAGATCGGCAAGGGCATGTGGGCCATGCCGGACCTGATGGCCGCCATGCTCGAGCAGAAGATCGCTCACCCACTGGCCGGTGCCAACACCGCCTGGGTACCGTCGCCGACCGCCGCCACCCTGCACGCCCTGCACTACCACAAGGTCAATGTGCAGGAGCGTCAGCGCGAGCTGGCCAAGCGCGCGCCGGCTTCGGTCGACGACATCCTGGCCATCCCACTGGCGGCCGACACCAACTGGTCGGACGAAGAGATCCGCAACGAGTTGGACAACAATGCCCAGGGCATCCTGGGTTACGTGGTCCGCTGGATCGACCAGGGCGTGGGTTGCTCCAAAGTGCCGGACATCAACGATGTCGGCCTGATGGAAGACCGCGCCACCCTGCGCATCTCCGCCCAGCTGCTGGCCAACTGGCTGCGTCATGGCATCGTCAGCCAGGAGCAGATCATGGAAAGCCTCAAGCGCATGGCCGCAGTGGTCGACAAGCAGAACGCCGGGGATTCTCAGTACCGCCCGATGGCACCGAACTTCGATGACAACATCGCGTTCCAGGCCGCTATCGAGTTGGTCGTCGAAGGCACCAAGCAGCCGAACGGCTACACCGAGCCAGTGCTGCACCGCCGCCGCCGCGAGTTCAAGGCGCGCAACGGGCTGTAAAACCATTGGGGCCGCTCTGCGGCCCCCAATGCGTTACCCGATCCCCAACTCCTTCCTCACCAGCTCAAGCAACCTGTCCAGGTTCACCGGCTTGAGCAGAAAATCCACCACCCCCAGGTGCATCACGTCCACCGCCTCCTTCACATCGGTGTCGCCCGACACCACGATGATCGAGAGGGCCGCGCACTGGGATTCGCGCACCTGCCGAATCAGTTCCAGCCCGTCCTTGGGCTCCATGCGCAGGTCGGTGATCATCAGGCCGATGTTAGCCCTGCGCTTGAGCAGGCCCATCGCCGCCTGGGCACCGTCAGCGGTGAGGCAGTCGATGCCCTTGGACTTGAGGTAAACGCACAACGCTTCGCGGTTCGCGACATCGTCGTCCACCACCAGCACCCTTTGCGCAGGGGCCGGCGGAGCGGTCAGCGTGGCCAATGCCTCGCGCTCGTCGTCACTCAGGATGTCGTCATGCTCGGCCATGGTCATCTCGTCAAAAAAATCCCGTTCTACCAGTTCAGACCGCAAAACAACGCTATGCAAGGCACCTTTCGTCGTCTATTTGACACCCAGGCGCCTTCCAGGCAGGACACGTCGCACCTTATAGACTTACGTCCAATGGGCACCGCAGGGCCGGCGACCGACCATGGAGCCTTAGAACAACAGGGCCTGCGCCTAGTGCCCCCTACATGCGGTCAGTTCCATGAGCAAGAAGGACGCCTACAGCCAGGCCGGCAGAACGGCAGTGCTGCAGAACATCCAGGGTACCCTGCAGTTCCTGCAGCGTTTCCCGCCGTTCAACCAGATGGAGCCCAGCCACCTGGCCTACCTGGTGGAGCAGTGCCAGCTGCGCTTCTACGCCAGCGGCGAGAGCATCATCAAGCCGGCCGACGGCCCGGTCGAACACTTCTACATCGTCAAGCAAGGCCGAGTGGTCGGCGAGCGCCAGCACGTCACCAAGCCGGGCATGGAAACCACCTTCGAGATCGCCAGCGGCGAGTGCTTCCCCCTGGCGGCACTGCTGGGCGAACGGGCCACGCGCACCGAGCACCTGGCCGGTGAGGACACTTTCTGCCTGCAACTGAACAAGAGCGCGTTCATCCGCGTGTTCTCGTTGTCCGAGCCGTTTCGCGATTTCGCCCTGCGGGGCGTCAGCAGCCTGCTCGACCAAGTCAACCAGCAAGTGCGCCAGCGCGCCGTGGAAACCCTGGGCACCCAGTACTCTCTCAACACGCCGCTGGGCGAGCTGGCCATGCGTCACCCGGTGGTCTGCGCGCCGGACACGCCCTTGCGCGAAGCCGTGGGGCTGATGCACGAGCAACAGGTCGGCAGCATCGTCATCATTGACCCACAGCGCTTCCCCATCGGCATCTTCACCCTGCGCGACCTGCGCCAGGTGGTGGCCGACGCCAGCGCCGAGCTGACCGCGCCGATCGAGCGCTACATGACGGCCAAGCCGTTCTACCTCAGCCCTCAGGCCAGCGCATTCGACGCCGCCATGGCCATGACCGAACGGCATATCGCCCACGTCTGCCTGGTGGACAACCAACGCCTGTGCGGCGTGGTCTCCGAGCGCGACCTGTTCTCTCTGCAACGGGTCGACCTGGTGCCCCTGGCCCGCACCATCCGCCATGCCCCACGCCTGGAGAACCTGGTGTCGCTGCGCGGCGAAATCGGCCAGTTGGTCGAACGCATGCTCGCCCACGGTGCCTCTTCGACACAGATCACCCAGATCATCACCCTGCTCAACGACCATACCGTGTGCCGGGTGATCGAGCTGGCCCTGGCTGAGCGAGGCGACCCGGGTGTGCCGTTCAGCTGGCTGTGCTTTGGCAGCGAAGGCCGCCGCGAGCAGACCCTACACACCGACCAAGACAACGGCATTCTCTTCGAAGCCAACGACGCCACCGAGGCCGAGGCGATCCGCGCACGTCTGTTGCCGCTGGCCCAGTACATCAACCAGTGCCTGGCCCAGTGCGGCTTCACCCTGTGCAAGGGCAATGTCATGGCCGGCAACCCCGAACTGTGCCTGTCACGCAGTGAATGGGCGCAGCGCTTCGCCGGCTTCATCCGTGAGGCCAGCCCCGAAAACCTGCTGGGTTCGAGCATCTACTTCGACCTGCGGGTGGTCTGGGGCGACGAACAGGGCTGCGAACAATTGCGCCGAGGGATTCTTGAGCAGGTCGCCGACAACCGCATCTTCCAGCGCATGATGGCCGACAACGCCCTGCGCCAACGCCCACCGGTAGGGCGTCTGCGCGAGTTCGTGCTGACTCGCCAGGGCGACGACAAGGCCGCGACCCTCGACCTCAAGGTCCAGGGCCTGACCCCCTTCGTCGATGGCGCTCGCCTGCTGGCACTGGCCAACGGCATCAAGGCCTGCAACACCCTGGAACGTCTGCGTCATCTGGTCGCCCGGGGCATCATCGAGCCGCTGGACGGCGCTGCCTATGAAGAGGCCTACCACTTCATCCAGCAAACCCGCATGCAACAGCACCAGCGCCAGAGCCGCGACAACCTGCCCTATTCCAACCGGCTCGACCCGGACAGCCTCAACCACCTGGATCGACGCATCCTGCGTGAGTCCCTGCGCCAGGCCCAGCGCCTGCAAAGCAGCCTGGCCCTGCGGTATCAGCTATGAGCCTGTTCGCCTGGCTGCGACCGGCTCCGCTGGCACTGAACGACGAGCTACGCCAGCGCATTGCACGCCTGCCCAAGACAGCACCGACACTGAGCGTGCTGTCGTTGCGCGAGCAGCGTTGGGTGGTGCTGGATCTGGAAACCAGCGGCCTGAACGTCAACCGTGACCAAGTACTGTCGATCGGTGCAGTGGCCATCGAGGATGGCGCTATCGATTTTCGCCAGCAGTTCGAACGTACCCTGCATCGGCCGGCGCAGAAGACCAATTCCAGCGTCCTGATCCACGGCCTGGGCCCCAGTGCCCTGGCCGCCGGCTGCGACCCAGCCACCGCCCTGCTCGATTTGCTGGACTTCATCGGCGACAGCCCCGTGCTGGCCTTCCACGCGCCCTTCGACCAGCGCATGCTGGCCCGGGCCTTGAAGGACAGCCTCGGCTATCGCCTGCAACACCCGTTCTTCGATGTGGCCGAGATGGCCCCGATGCTCAACCCCGACACCGTGCTGCGCGAAGCCAGCCTGGACGATTGGATCGCCCGCTTCGGCCTGCATGCCGAAGAACGCCACCACGCCAGCGCCGACGCCTTGGTGACTGCAGAACTTGCGCTCATTCTGCTCAGCCAGGCCCGCCGCCAACAGCTCGACAGCCCTCTGCAACTGAACCTGCGTCTGCAGCAGTGGCGTCGGCGCAAGACGCAGCAATACAGCCTGTAGTCCTTCGCGCCATCTCCGATCAATGCGCTTGCATCGGCCCCCGTGAGCCCGCCGAGGTTTTCACGGACAAATCCGCTCGCACAATCCGATAAGCGTCAATTGCACCTGATGTCCTCGCTCTGTCACAATCGCGAATAATTATCGTTAGTTAACGCATTCTTTTCGGGGGACGCTTCTTGTCGTCTGCGCAGAGCCCACATGCCCGGTTGCTGGGTACGTTGTACCGCGACCATCGCACCTGGCTGCTGGCCTGGCTGCAACGCAGCACAGCCTGCCGTCAGCGTGCCGAAGACCTGAGCCAGGACACCTTCGTGCGCCTGCTCGGTCGCGAGCAGCTCGACGTCCCCCGCGAACCCCGTGCCTTTCTGGTCGCCGTGGCCAAGGGCTTGCTGTTCGACCACTTCCGCCGCACGGCCCTGGAGCAGGCCTACCTGGCCGAGCTGGCCTGCCGGTCCGAGGCCGAGCAGCCTTCCCCCGAAGTCCAGCACCTGATCCTCGAAGACCTCAAGGCCATCGACCGCTTGCTGAGCAAGCTGTCGAGCAAGGCCCGGGCGGCCTTCCTGCACAGCCGCCTCGATGGCATGGGCCATGCCGAGATCGCCGAGCGCCTGGGCGTATCGGTTTCACGGGTGCGTCAGTACATCGCCCAGGGCATGCGCCAGTGCTACGTGGCGCTCTATGGAGAGCCGACGTGAACCCCACGCCCGTCTCGGCCAAGGTCCTGGACGCCGCCATTGCCTGGAAGCTCAGCCTCGATGGCGGCGGCGGCACCGCGGATGAACGCATCGAATTCGTGCGCTGGCATGCCGCCAGCGAAGAACATGCCCGTGCCTGGCAACAGCTGGGCATGCTCGACCGGCGCGTCAGCGCTGCGGCAGGCCCGGCACGCAAAGCCTTGGTGCAATCGCGCGCGGGCCTGCGCCAGCGGGTCGGCAGACTCGGCGGCGGGCTGGCCGGGTTGCTGTTGGTAGGGGCACTGTTGGTCGGGCTCGGCGCGCCTTCACTGTCGCCAGACTATTGGCTGGCCGACCAGCGCACCGGCACCGGCGAGTTGCGCACCCTGCGCCTTCAAGACGGCACCTTGTTGCGCTTGAACACCACCACGGCGGTGGACATCGATTTCGCCGGCGCGCAGCGGCTGATCGTCCTGCACCAGGGCGAGATTTCCGTCGAAACCGGCCACGGGGATACCCGACCACTGCTGGTGCGTACCGACGATGGCCGCCTGCGACCACTGGGCACACGCTTCCTGGTCAAGCGTGAGGGTCATGGCACCCGCCTGGAGGTGCTCCAGGCCTCGGTCGCAGCCAGGCCACTGAACAGCATTGATGAGCAGGTGCTGCGCGAAGGGCAGCAGGTGCTGATGACCGCCGATGGCCTGGGTCAGGTCGACCCCGTCGCGGTCGGTGCCGATGCGTGGACCCGCGGCATGCTGGTCGTGGACAACGTACGCCTGGCCGACCTGGTCGCCGCACTCGCCCACTACCGCAACGGTCATCTAGGGGTGGCCGCCGAGGTCGCCGACCTGCGCGTGAGCGGCAGCTTCCCACTGACCGACACCGACCTGGCCCTGGCATCGCTGACGCCAGCCTTGCCGGTGAAGATCGAGCGGCATACGCCATGGTGGGTGACCGTCACCGCCAAATAGACCCGCGACACTCAGTCTCCCTCCGTGGGAGGCGAAGCCTGCGGTGGGCTGCAAAGCAGCCCTCTACACCCATCGCACTTTTTTCCAGCAGCCCCTGTCACTTTTCAAATCTCGCTCGGCAAGGAAGCAATCAGCACTTATTCGTCGAGGAGCCGCTGCATGTCCCGCGCCGTAGATTCTTTCCTGCGCCCCAGCCTGATGGCCCTGGCCATCGCCCTGGCCGCCCCGCTGGCCAGTCCTGCCCTGCAGGCCGCCGAGCAGTCGGCCCTGCGTGCCTATGACTTGCCCAGCGCACCGCTGGCCAGCACGCTGAACCAGATCGCCAGCCAGGCCGGTATCGCACTGGCCCTGGACCCGGCGCTGGTCGATGGCCGCACCTCGGCCCCGGTCAACGGCCAGTACGATGCCCTCGGGGCCCTGCATGCAGCCTTGCGTGGCACTGGGCTGCAACTGCAGCAGAGCAGCGTCGGCAGCTACAGCCTGATAGCCACCCCCGACGGCACCCTGGCGCTGCCGGAAACCGCGATCAATGCCAGCGGCGACTTCGAGACGGCCTGGGGCCCGGTAGAAGGCTACACCGCCACGCGTACCGCCGCAGGCACCAAGACCGACACGGCCATTGCCGAACTGCCACGCTCGGTCAGCGTGATCACCCGCCAGCAAATGGAAGATCGCCCCGTTCTCAACCTCAACGATGCCCTGCGCTATACCGCCGGCGTACAGAGCAGTGGCTACGGCGCAGACTCACGTAGCGACTGGCTGCTGGTACGGGGCTTCGTGCCCACCCAGTTTCTTGATGGCCTGCCGCTGCCCGTGGGCAATTACGCCACACCCAAGATCGAACCCTGGAACCTGGAACGGATCGCCGTGCTGCGGGGCCCGGCATCATCTGTCTATGGCCAGACTCCACCCGGCGGCTTGCTGGACATGACCACCCGCCGGCCACAAGCCTTGAGCGGCCATGAGTTCGAAGCTCAGGTCGGCAGCAACGAACACCGGCAGATCAACTTCGACAGCACCGGCAAGATCGATGACGAAGGGCAGTTCCTGTATCGCCTCAGCGGCACCGTGCGCGACAGCAATGCGCCCGTGGACCACATTCCGGACAAGCGCTACAACATCGCCCCCAGCCTGACCTGGAACATCAACGACGACACCAAGCTGACCTTCATCTCCCAGTACACGCGGGACGATACCGGCATCACGGGCCAGTTCCTACCGCTGCAAGGCACCAAGCTGGACAGCCCAGCCGGAAAGATTTCCCATCACAAGAACCTCGGCGATCCGGACTGGGAGTCCTACGACCGCACCTACTACGCCCTGGGCTATGCCTTCGAGACGCGCCTGAGCGACACCTGGCAGTTCCGCCAGAACCTGCGTTACACCCGCAACGCGCTGGATTTCAAAGGCATCACCGCGGGCGGCCAGATCTGGCCTAACGGCCCAGACGTTGCGGTCAGCCCCGATGGCACCGTGCAACGCACCGCCGGTATCGTCGAGGAAGACATCAGCCAGTTCGCCGTGGACAACAATTTCCAGGCCGACTTCCAGACCGGCCTCGTCAGTCATACCCTGCTGCTGGGCCTGGACCACCAGCGCTCGACCAGCGACGCCCACTGGCGCTGGGGTTCGGCAGGGGTTGCGCCAAGCAATATCCACAACCCGGTGTACGGCCAAGACTTCTCCAAGGTCCAGTACATCGACATGTACGACTACAACCAGAAGACCCAACAGACCGGTGTCTACCTGCAAGACCAGATGGCCCTGGACAACTGGCGCCTGACCTTGGGCGGTCGCGAAGACTGGGTTCATACCGGTACGACCTTCCACAACTTTGGCGATGCCACCAATACCCAACGTGACAAGCAGTTCAGCGGCAATGCGGCGCTGAGCTACGTCTTCGATAGCGGCCTGACGCCTTACGTTTCCTACGCCGAGTCGTTCCAGGCCGCCAGGGGCGCGAATGTCAGCCGAACCGAGGCCTTCAAACCAACCGAAGGCAAGCAGTACGAAGTGGGTCTGAAGTATCAGCCACCGGGTAGCCAGACACTGCTGACCGGTGCAGTGTTCGACCTTACACAGGAGAACGTTTCGGTCTCCGAGGGAGGCGTGACCCGCCAGGTCGGCAAGGTCCGTGTACGCGGCCTGGAGCTGGAAGCCATTTCCGACGTCACGGAAAACCTCAAGCTTGTGGGTTCCTACACTTACAACGACAGCGAAATCCTCAAGGGTGCCACCGGTGAGAAAGGCAAGCGCATGGCCCAGGTGCCACGCAACCAGGCCACCGCCTGGGCCGACTACACCTGGCACAGCGGGCCACTCGACGGCTTCGGTGTGGGGCTGGGCGTGCGCTACGTGGGCGACTCCTACGGCAATACCACCAACACTGACTGGGGCTACACCGGCTCCTATACCGTCTACGACGCCTCGGTGCATTACGACCTGGGCCGGGTGAACAACACCCTGAAAGGCGTGACAGTGGCGGTGGATGCCAAGAACCTCTTCAACAAGGACTACCTGTCCACCTGTGACGGGTACTACTGCTACTACGGCGATGAGCGCAACGTGACCGCCAGCGTCAATTACAAGTTCTGATCCACAGGGCCGCTGCGCAGCCCGTCGCGGGACTAGCCCCTCACCTGCAGGGGCGGGCTTGTCCCGCGATGACGTTGGCAGCAACACCGCCGAGCCCCCAGATTTCCCGGAACCGTAATGAAAAGCCAAACCATCCGCCGCTGGTCGGTGATCCACACCTGGACCAGCCTGGTCTGCACCCTGTTCCTGATGCTGCTGGCCCTCACCGGCCTGCCACTGATCTTCCATCACGAACTCGAGCACCTGCTCGGCGATGCCCCCGAGCTGCGCGAGATGCCTGAGGGCACGCCGCACCTGGACCTGCAACAACTGGTACTCAAGGCACAGGCCCACCGCCCGGGCGAAGTCATGCAGTACTTCGGCTACGACGAGGACGACCCAAACGGCGTGGTGGCGATCATGGCCGCCACCGCCAGTACCGAACCCAACTCGTCGCACACCTTCATGCTCGACGCCCGCACAGGCGAAGCCGTGGCGATGCCTGCGGCCAACGGCGGCCTCATGATGACCCTGCTGCGCCTGCATGTGGACATGTTCGCTGGCCTGCCCGGCAAGTTGCTGCTGGCGTTCATGGGCGTGTTGTTCGTGGTGGCGATCGTCTCCGGCACCGTGCTCTACGCGCCGTTCATGCGCCGCCTGAAGTTCGCCACCGTGCGCCATGATCGCTCGCGTCGCCTGCGCTGGCTCGACCTGCACAACCTGATCGGCATCGTCACCCTGACCTGGGCCTTGGTGGTCGGCGTCACCGGGGTGATCAGCGCCCTCTCCGACTTGGTCATCGCCGCCTGGCGCAACGACAGCCTGGCAGCGATGGTCGCCCCCTACCGCGATGCCCCACCACTGACTGAGCATGCACCGGCCAGCCGTCTGCTGGAGATTGCCGGGCAGGCCGCACCAGGCATGCGACCAGACTTCATCGCCTTCCCCGGCACACGCTTTTCCAGCGAGCACCACTACGCCGTCTTCATGAAAGGCGCCACGCACCTGACCTCGCACCTGCTGACCCCGGTACTGATCGACGCCCGCACGCTTCAGGTCACGGCGGTCGGCGAGCGTCCCTGGTACATGGATGCCATGGGCCTGTCACAACCGCTGCATTTTGGTGACTACGGCGGGCGCCCCATGCAGATCTTGTGGGCGGTGCTCGACGTGCTGACCCTCATCATCCTGGGCAGCGGCCTGTACCTGTGGTGGGGCAAGCAGCGCAAGGCGCAGGAGGTGCCGGCATGAGCCACAAGTCGCAATCGACCCGGCGTATCTTCGCCTGGCCGGCGGTCATCGCGGTGCTGGGAGCAGTGGGGTTGTTTGCCGCGTTGCTGGGGGATGGCGGGTGGGACGTGTTGTCCTGGGTGGGGCTGGGTGTGCCCGCGCTGCTGGGGGGCCGTGGGCTGATCGGCCGCGCCTGAGCACCTCAGAGCAATAGTCTTGCTCCGTGGCGCCTTCTTCGCGGGTAAACCCGCTCCCACAGGTACAGCGGTGCTGTCGAGAGCACCGCAGCCCCAGGATGCGGTGCCGGGACCTACTGATCAATGCGCGGCAGTACCGCATCCAGCCGTTGGTGCAGGGCGCTGCCGCTCGGCCAGTTGCGCAACATCCGCGCCCGGTCGCGGGCATAGGCCGGCGCAAAGCTGAGCTGGGTGGCATGCTGGCACATGGCATCGAGATCGATCAGCGACCATTGGCCGTTCTGCCAGAACAAATTGTGCCCCTTGAAATCGCCATGGCTGATGCGCTCGCGGATCAGCTGCTGCATCAGGTGCACCAACGCCTGGACCTGTTCTTCGGGTGCCTCGCCGCTCTCGACATATGGCTGGAAACACTCGATCAGGTCCGGCCCGTCGGCATACTCGGTCACCAAAAAGGCCCGGCTGCGCAGGCCCATGACCCGTTGCTCCAGCACTGCCAACGGCCGCGGCGTGGCGATGTCGAGGAACTCAAGGCGATGCCCTTCGATCCAGGAGTGCCAGGCGCGGCTGGGCCGCCAGAAGCGCTTGAACCAGTGCGCGGTGTTCTTGATGTTGTAGCGTTTGAGCACCAACGTGCGGCCATCGACCTCGATACGCGCCACGCTGGCCGCACCGCCGGTCTTGTACAGATGCCCCTCGTCGATCAACGCATCGGCGTTCTGCAGCACCGGCAGCATGGCTGGCACTTCGGCCCGGCGGATCGCCCGCAGGCCCGAAAGGCTGCGCTCCACGCTGAACAGCGTGCACTCGCGCCCGGCCTTTTCCAGATAGTCCTTCAAGCGCCAGTTGCGCACCTTGTCGATCTGCTTCTGCAGGGCTTCCAGCGGCAGGGCGTGCTCGGCATTGGCCAGCAGGTAATGGACCAGCAGCTCTTCGATGAATGGCTCCAGGCGCTTGGGCAACTGGGCGAAGAACACCCCGAGATTCTCCAGCACGCGCTGGCGCGACAGCTGCTGCCCCGGGGTCTCGGCCTTGATGCCGCCGCCGTCGATCAGGTACAGCTGACCGCCATGACGCAGCAGGTTGTCCAGGTGCAGGTCTTCCTGCCACAGGCCCTTGGCATGCATGTGTGCCACAGCAGCGAGCGCTTCGCCCAGTACCTGCTGCTGCTCGTCGGCCAACACGGGCAGGTTTTCCACCGCTGCCCAGGCGTCGGCCAGGCTCTGGGCGCCATCGAGAAACTCAAAGAGCAACCAGCCGCCTTCACCCTCTTTCAGGCCGTCGGCCAACAACTGCGGGGTCGTCAGGCCTTGGCTGGCGAGCAGCTTCACGCCCTCCAGCTCGCGCTGGAAGTGACGGGCCGCGTTACCACCGACCAGCAGCTTGGCCAGCACCGGTGTACCACGCCAGATTCCAGCGCCGACATAGCGCTGGCCAGGCAGCACGCGCAGCAGACTGAGCAGTTGCAGGTCGGCGCTGCCGGCCGCATCGGCCAGGGTCACGCTCAGGGGTAACGACGGGCTGCGCCCGGCACTTTTGAGATCAGACAAACGCATCAACGCGCCTCCTTTTCACGGCGACGGCGCACCAGACGTTGCAACCACGTGTCGACCAGACTGCTGTCGCCAGGCTGCTCAAGGTAAGCCGCCAGCAGGCTGCGCACATCCCCCTCGCTCCAGGCGCGGGCGCGGCGCAGCAAGGGCTCCAGGTCCTTGAGCCGGTCACGCATGCCCATCAGTAGCGGACGGGTCTTTTCGAGGTCGATCAACTGGGCCTGCCAGCCTTCGCGACGCTCGCGCAGGAAGATGTGCTTGGGGTAGAAACAGCCATGCACCTGGCCTGCCGCGTGCAGGGTGCGGGCCAGTTGACCGCAGGCCTTGAGGATACCCGCGCGCTGCCCGGCCGCCAGTTGCGGCCACTGGGCCAGCAGGCTGTCCAGGTCGCGCCAGTCATCCAGTGCTCGGGTCATGAGAATGGCACGGTGCTGACCGTTGCCCTTGCGTTCACCATAGAACACCGCCTGCAAGGCGGGAATCCTGAGTTTCTGGTAGCGGCTGATGTTGCGAAACTCGCGGGCGAAGGTCGGCTCGCCCAATGGCCGGTGCAGGGTCCGGGTGAGGTAGTTGCTCTGGCGCTTGAGGTAGAACCCCTTGCCCTCGAGCTCCAGGCGGAACACGCTGCTCCAGCCACCACGGCCGGTGTTGGGTTCGTCCACTGCGTCGAGCTGCAGCGCCCACAGCGCCTCGAAGTCGTTCAGCCCATGGCGTTGCAGCAGCGCCTCGTCGGCACTGGCCAGGTAATCGGTCATTCCCTTCCCTCGAAGAAGCTCACCACCTCACGGATCCTTCGCTTGTCTCTCGAATCCAGGCGCTGGTGGCCGCGGTACTGCAGGTAAAAGCGCAGACGTTGGGTCGCCGAAAGGTGATATTTGGCGACCTTGTCCAGGCACGCCAGGTCCTTGATCAGGCGGTGACGCAGCATCAGGGCACGACAGCCGCGCCAGAAGTCGCCGGTCGGGCAGTCGATGAAGAACAGCGTCGCCTTGTCGTCCACCAGCAGGTTGCGCCACTTCAGATCGTTGTGGGCGAAGTGGTGATCGTGCATGGCCCGGGTATGCCTGGCCAACTGACGGCTGACATGGTCGACCCAAGCGCGGTCGGCCAGCCGCGGATCCCTGCGCTCGGCCAGGGCGGACAAATCTTCAGTGTTTGGCAGCTCGCGGGTGATCATCGCACCGCGGCCAAAGCCCAGACCGTTGCGCTCCAAGCCCCAGGCCACCACGTCAGCGGTGGGGATACCCCACTTGGCGAACTGCTTGAGGTTCTGCCACTCGGCCTTGATACGCGGCCGGCCCAGGTAACGGCGCAAGGCCTTGCCGGCACCGGTATAGCGTTTGACGTAGTAGTTGACCCCGTCCCGCTCGATGCGCACCACTTCGCTGAGCGGGTCACGGGTGAGACGTTCGCCCTGCAGGGCGAATACCGCCTCGAGACTGCCGAAATCCGCCGCCAGGCTTTCGTAGCCTGGTGCCAATGTCCAACCCGCCATCAGAGCGCATCCCCATAGCGTTGCTTGCGATCGTAGAGTTTCTGCGCCTTGCGTTCGAGCCAGGCGAGCAGCGCGGCCTCATCGGCCAGGACCTGGCGCAAGGGACGCTGGAAGTAGCCACGCAAAAAGCGCAGCTTGTCGCGGCGGGTCAGGCCGATGTCCAGGGCCGAGAAATACAGGGCCGCCAGATCCTTGTCACGCCAGCGGCGGGTGATCTTGTCACGGGTCTGGGCACGGTGCAGGTCGATGACCGACAGTTTGAAGTCTTCCGGCGTCACCGGGCGATCGGTGTGCAGCAGGAAGTGGCAGATGTAGCAGTCGCGGTGGTTGACCCCAGCACGGTGCATGCCGCCGGTCATCTTCGCCACCTCGGCGATCAATGCCCATTTCAGGCGTGCCTGGGGCGGCTGTTTGACCCAGTCGATGCTGAAGTCTTCGAGGCTGATGGTCGGCGCCAGTTCTTCGGTGACGATGAACGAATGCTGACTCGCCGGGTTGCTGCCGCGCTCACCGTAGGCCACGGCGGTCATGGTCGGCACGCCGGCTTGATGCAGACGCTGGATCGCGCGCCACTCCTGACCGGCGCCGAGCACCGGCAGCTTGGCGCTGAACAGGTTCTTGAAGATCTCGCCCCAGCCGATGCCACGGTGGATCTTGACGAAATAGCCCTCGCCCTCGACTTCGGTGCGCAGCGTGCGGCGTCCTTCCAGTTCACGGAACACCTCGCCCTGCAAGGCTTCGACGGCCTCGAAGGGATCACGCCCGGCCCATAGGCGCTTGAACGGCTCGGCCAAAATCAGCTTCATGCCTGCTCCTGCCCGAGGATCACGTCGGCGGCGTGCTGCGGCATGCTGTACAGGTCCGCGGTATCGGCGAAGGCCAGCCCGTTGCGCGCCCAGGCGGCACGCGCCTGGCCGTCTTCGAGCATGCGTTGCAGGTAGCGGTTGAGCTGCTCCTGCTCGAACGGCTCGTCCAGCACCAGGCCGCTGTCGGCTTCGGCGATGTAATGGGCATAGCCGCACACTTGGGAGACCAGCACCGCCAGGCCGGCCACCAGGGCCTCCAGCAGCACGGTGCCGGTGTTTTCGTTGTAGGCCGGGTGGATCAGCAAATCGGCTCCAAGCAGGAAGCGCGGGATATCGCTGCGCCCCTTGAGGAACTGCACCTGCTCGCCCAAACCCAGCGTGGCGCTCTGCAATTGGAACACCTTCGGGTCATCCTGGCCGATGACCATCAGCCGGGTGCGCTTGCGCAGCGCCGAGGGCAGCGCCGCCAAGGCCTTGAGGCTGCGGTCCACGCCCTTGGTCTTGAAGCCCGAGCCGATCTGCACCAGCAGCAGGTCGTCGTCACCCAGGCCGAACTCCTTGCGGAACTGCGCGCGGATCGCATCGGCGTCGGCCGGGCGGCGGCGGTCCTGGGAGATCCCCGGCGGCAACAGGTGGAAGCGCTCCAGCGGGGTGCCATAGTGCTTGATGAACAGCGGCTGCTGCACCTCGGAGATCATCAGCACCTCGGTGCGGGCGTCCTTGGCGAACACCGCGCGCTCGTACTCGGCAAAATGCCGGTAGCGGCCCCAGCGGCGGTACAGGCCGCCGCGCAGGGTCTGGGCCTTGTCCTCGAAGCAACCGTCGGCGGCGTAGTAGACGTCCAGCCCGGGCATCTTGTTGAAGCCGATCAGGCGATCGACCGGGCGCTTGGCCAGGTCCGCGGCCATCCAGGCGCTGAGCTTCTCGTTGCGACGGTGGTTGAACAACGCCTTGACCGGCGCCACCAGCACCTCGAAGCCCGGCGGAATGTCACCCTCCCAGATCAACGTGTACACACGGATCTGGTGGCCCCGCTTCTGGCACTCAAGGGCAATGCGCATGAAGTCGCGCTGCAGCCCGCCGAACGGGAAATATTTGTAAAGCACGAAAGCCAGTTGCATCAACGAACATCCTCAGCCAGCAGCAGCGCGCTCAAGCGGCTCGCCACATGCTCGGGATTCAGGCGAGTGAAGCACAGCGGCCACTCGCGTTTGAGATCGAACCGGCGCAGATCCTCGGCGCTCGGTTTGTAGGTGCACTTCTTCTGCAGGCAGGGCGCGCAGGGGAAGTCGCTGGCCTGATGGACCTGCACACGCCCATAGGCGCCGGTCAGGCCGGGGTTGGTCGGGCCGAACAGGGAAATGGTCGGAACATCCAGTGCCGCCGCCAGATGCCCCAGGCCGGTGTCCACCGCCACGCAGGCCTTGGCCGCCGCCAGTACGCGGGCGACACCGGCCAGGTTCAACTTGGGCAGGACTTCGCAGTTCTTCAGGCCCTGGGCGATGCGCTCGGCGCGGGCTTTCTCGGCCGGGTTGCCCCACGGCAGGCGCACCTGCAGGTTGCGCCGGCCCAGGCGCTCGGCCAGCTCGCGCCAGTAGGCCTCGGGCCAATGCTTGGTGGCCCAGGTGGTGCCATGCAGGAACACCACATACGGCGCGGCAGGCGGCAGTTGCAGACGATCCAGGTCCAGACCATAGCGACCGATGCCTTCAGGCAGGTCGTAGGCCAGGGCCAGGGCGAACAGCTGACGCACCCGCTCCACGGCATGCTGGCCGACAGCGACCGACAGACGTCGGTCATAGAAGCGGCTGGCCCAGCCTTCACGGGCGGAGTAGCGATCGAGCCCCGCCACCGGCGCTTTGACATAGCGCGTCAGCCAGGCCGACTTGACCAGGCCCTGGGCGTCGATCACCAGATCGTACTTGCGCGCGCGCAGACGTTGCTTGAACGCCTTCCATTCGCCGCTCTTGATCGTCTGCCAGAGATTCTTGCGCCAACGCCGGATGGCTACCGGAATGACCTGGTCGACCGCCGGGTGCCAGCTGGGGATCTCGGCGAAACCTTCCTCCACCACCCAGTCGAAGCGGATCCCGGGGATAGCGTGAGCGGCGTCGGTGACCGCTGGCAGCGTGTGGATCACGTCGCCCAGCGAAGATGTCTTGATGATCAGGACCCGCACTTAGTCGACCTCGGCCATGACATCGATCAGGTTCGGCCCGCCCAGGTGCGTGAGCGCGGCGATCACTTTGCCGGGCTCCAGCAGACGCAGACAGTTGTAGTGGCCAAAACGGCAGGTGCGGTCGAAGCAGGGGCTGCACTCGATGCCCAGGCGAACGATTTCCACGTGTTCGGCCAAAGGCGGGGTGAAGCCCGGCGAGGTGGAGCCGTAGACCGCCACCAGCGGGCGGTTCAACGCAGCGGCCACGTGCATCAGCCCGGAGTCGTTGGACACCACGGCATCGGCGCAGGACAACAGGTCGATGGCTTCGGCGAGAGAGGTTTCCCCGGCGAGGTTGTAGGACTCCTCACGGAACCCTGGAATCAGCCGGTCACGGATCGACTCACCCACTGGATGATCGTTTTTCGAGCCGAACAGCCACACCTGCCAGCCCTGGCGGATCATCGCGTCAGCGACCTCGGCGTAGTGCTCGGCCGGCCAGCGCTTGGCCTCGCCGAACTCGGCGCCTGGGCACAGCGCCAGCACCGGTCGATCGAGCTCCAGGCCGAACTTGGCCAGTGCGGCGTCGCGGCTCTGCGCTTCGATGCGCAGGCTCGGTCGTGGGTAAGGCTGCGGCAGCTCGGCACCCGGCGCATAGGCCAGGGCCATGAAGCGCTCGATCATCAGCGGGTAGCGGGCTTTGTCCAGCTTGCGCACATCATTGAGCAGGCCGAAGCGCATTTCGCCGCGCCAGCCGGTGCGCTTGGGGATGCCGGCGAAGAACGGCACCAATGCCGACTTCAGCGAGTTGGGCAGGAGGATCGCCTGGTCATACTGGCCCGCCAGGGATTTTCCGATGCGTCGGCGCGTGGCCAGCTCCAGCGCGCCGTGACCGAGCGGGAAGCTCAGGGCCTGGCGCACCTCGGGCATGCGTTCGAGGATCGGCCGGCTCCACTCGGGCGCCAGCACGTCGATCACGCATTCGGGGTGCTGTTGCTTCAGGCACTGGAACAAGGTCTGCGCCATCACCATGTCGCCGACCCAGCTGGGCCCAATGATCAGTATTCTCATGCTTAGTCCAGAAACGCTCGGGGAGGCTCAGCGTTGCCCTGGCCTCCCCTCTTTATATTCAGGCTATGTGGCGGACAGTGTAACACTGGTGGTGAGCCAAGGCTTTTGGGGCTGCCTTGAGCCCCAGCCCTCTCACGTCAGCCCCAGCTCGCTCCAGATCCGCCGCACCTCGCGGCGCTGGTCGGCGAACTGCCCCGCATCGACGACGCCTGCCTGTTTCTGCAGGGCCTGGCGGTGCGAGGCCGAGCGGAACGCCTTGTACACCTCGCGCAGCAGCACCGCGTCGCTGGCCGGCATCAGGCCCGCCTGCTCCAGCTCCTCGAGGATGCGAATGTTGTCGGTCCAGCGCAGCAGGGCCGGATGGTCGTGGGACCAGGCCAAAGCGGCGTATTGCACCATAAATTCGATATCCACGATACCGCCGGCATCCTGCTTGATATCGAAGGGCATCCCAGCCTCGAAGGCGTTGGCGGCAGTGCCTGCGGCGGTGCTCTTGGTGCCGAGGTTGTCGCGCATCTTGGTGCGCATTTCGCTCACTTCCTGGCGCAATTTATCCAGCTCACGGGGTTTGCCCAGCACCCGGGCGCGCACCTCCTCGAAGGCCGCTGCGACCTGCTTGCAGCCCACCAGCACCCGTGCCCGCACCAGGGCCTGGTGCTCCCAGGTCCAGGCCTCGCCCTGCTGGTAGCGCTCGAAGGCGCCCACGGAGCTGACCAGCAGCCCCGAGGCGCCAGAAGGACGCAGGCGCATGTCCACGTCATAGAGCTGACCGGAGTTGGTCTGGGTGGTCAGCATGTGGATGATGCGCTGACCCAACCGGGTGAAGAACTGCGCGCCGTCGATGGGTTTGGCACCGTCGGTCTCGCCCTGGGGATCGCCATCGTGGATGAACACCAGGTCCAGGTCCGAACCATGCCCCAGCTCGATGCCACCGACCTTGCCATAGCCGACGATGATGAAGCCCGGATCGCACAGGCTGCCATCGCTGCGCTTGGGCTGACCGTGACGGGCAACCGTCTGACGCCAGGCCAGGGCCAGCACCTGATCGAGGATCGCCTCGGCCAGCCAGGTCAGGTAGTCGCTGACTTTCATCAGCGGTAGATTGCCAGTGATTTCCGAGGCAGCCACCCGCAGGCTGTGGGCCAGCTTGAAGTGACGCAAAGCCTCCATCTGCTGCTCCAGATCGTCCTCGGGAATGCGCGTCAGGCGCTCGCGCAGCTCGCAGGCCAACTCCGGCGCCAGGGGCGGGCTGAACAGCCGGCCTTCATTGAGCAGCTCGTCGAGCAGCAACGGGTAGCGGGCAATCTGCTCGGCAATCCAGGGGCTGGCCGCACACAGCGTCAGTAAGCGGCGCAGGGCGCCTGGGTTCTCGGTCAGTAGCACCAGGTAGGCCGAGCGTCGCGCCACCGCCTCGACCAGAGGCAATACCCGCTCCAGGACCAAGTCCGGATCATCGTGCTCCACTGCCTGGGCGAGCAGACGCGGAATGAAGGCATCCAGGCGCTCGCGTCCGATCCGCTGCATGGAACGCAGCGACGGGCTGGAGCGCAGCAACGCCAGGCGACGCAGGGCCTCGGCGGGGTGCTTGAAGCCGGCTTCCTCCAACTGACGGCAGGCGGCCTCTTCATCCTGGGCCTGCTCCCACAGGGGCGACCACTCGCCACCGACGACCAGCTCGCCCTCGCCTTCCTCGTCATCCGGGTCGGCGATTACCTGGCGGAAATGCCAGTCGATCCGGCCGCGCCAGTGCATGAGCTGGTCATGGAAGCCCTGCCAGTTAGCAAAGCCCAGGATAAAGGCCACACGCTCACGGTCCTTTTCGTCCTCCGGCAGCATTTGCGTCTGGCGGTCGGCGATGGCCTGGATCGCATGTTCGGTATAACGCAAGAACTCATAGCCCTCGCGCAGCTCCGCCACCACTGCCGGCGGCAGGTAGCCCTGGCCTTCGAGGGTCGCCAGCACCTTGAGCAGTGGCCGCTGTTGCAGGCTCAGGTCGCGCCCGCCGTGAATCAACTGGAACGCCTGGGCGATGAACTCCACTTCGCGGATGCCGCCAGCGCCAAGCTTGATGTTCTCGGACATGCCCTTGCGCCGCACTTCCTGCTGGATCAGTTGCTTCATGGTGCGCAGCGCCTCGATGGCCGAGAAATCCAGATAACGACGGTAGACGAACGGGCGCAGCATCTTCTGCAACTGGGCGCCGGCCACCTGGTCGCCGGCCACGACGCGCGCCTTGATCATGGCGTAGCGTTCCCAGTCGCGGCCTTGGTCCTGGTAGTACTGCTCCAAGGCATTGAACGACAGCGTCAGGGCACCGGCCGAGCCGTAGGGGCGCAGGCGCATGTCGACGCGGAACACGAAACCATCGACGGTCACCGGATCCAGTGCCTTGATCAGCCGCTGGCCCAGGCGGGTGAAGAACTCCTGGTTGTCCAGCGAGCGCTTGACCCCTTCGGTCTCGCCGCCCTCGGGGAAGGCGAAGATCAGATCGATGTCCGAAGACAGGTTCAGCTCCACCGCCCCCAACTTGCCCATGCCCAACACCACCAAATGCTGCGGCTGGCCGCTGCGGTTGCCGATGGGGGTGCCGAACTGCTGGCAATGGCGCGGATACAGCCATTGATACGCCTGGTCGATGGAAGCATCGGCCAGGTCGGACAGGTCGCGGCAGGTTTCCCCCAGCGCCGCCTGACGGGTGATGTCGCGCCAGATGATGCGCACTTGCTGGCGGTTGCGCTCACGGCGCAGGTTGCGCGCAAGCTCCTCTTCGCTCTGCGCCGCTTCGGCGGCGGCGGCGATGCGCGCGCGCAATTCACCCGGGGCGAAAGGCCGCTCCAACTCACCGCTGGCCTGCAGGGCGAAGAACATGGCTGGCTCACGCAAAGCCACTTCCAGCACGAAGTCGCTGGCGGCGGCGACCTGGTCGAAGGCATGGCGCTGGGCAGGGCTCCAGGCATCGAAGTCCAGCCCTTCCAGGCCGGCGATGGCCTCACGCAGTGATTGTTGGTTACGGACGACCAGCGGTTGCAGGACGGCGGGCAGATCGAGCGGCAAAGGCAGGCGCATGGTCTATCCTTGATCGGCGTGAGTGAGAGGGGTAGCGGCGGTCGAGGGGATGCCGAATGACGGTTGGACTGTCATACAAAAGTTGGAAATAGCTGAAAAAAACGAATCATTGGTTAAAAACATCAAGATTCACCCGATCAGAGCCCAGTCCAAACCTACGGGAACGTTTTTCCCCACAACCCGGCATGCGACAAAATGCCGCTTTTCTGTAGTTTTACTACTACCCCGGCTGTTCAAAAGCATGAAATGCCAAACCATTTGTAGTAAAACTACACGGCGCCGGATGACTGTCCGGCTAATCCAAGAATTCACGACGTCTGCCCAAAAGGCCAGTCGCAAACTCAGGCCACCGATTCTGGTTGCCTTTCCGCCCTGGAGCAAGCCATGCAAGACCTCGATCCCGTCGAAACCCAGGAATGGCTGGATGCCTTGGAGTCGGTCCTCGACAAAGAAGGCGAAGACCGCGCTCACTACCTGATGACCCGTATGGGCGAGCTGGCCACCCGTAGTGGCTCTCAGCTGCCGTACGCAATCACCACGCCATACCGCAACACCATCCCTGTTACCCATGAAGCACGCATGCCTGGCGACCTGTTCATGGAACGCCGCATCCGCTCGATGGTACGTTGGAACGCCCTGGCCATGGTCATGCGTACCAACCTGCGGGATTCGGACCTGGGCGGCCACATCTCGAGCTTCGCCTCCAGCGCCACCCTGTACGACATCGGCTTCAACTACTTCTTCCAGGCTCCTACCGAGGAGCACGGTGGCGACCTGATCTTCTTCCAGGGCCACGCCTCCCCAGGCATCTATGCCCGCGCCTTCCTCGAAGGTCGCATCAATGAAGACCAGATGAACAACTTCCGTCAGGAAGTGGACGGCAAAGGCCTATCCTCCTACCCGCACCCTTGGCTGATGCCTGACTTCTGGCAGTTCCCGACCGTTTCCATGGGTCTGGGTCCGATCCAGGCGATCTACCAGGCACGCTTCATGAAGTACCTGGAAGCCCGTGGTTTCATCCCGGCCGGCAAGCAGAAGGTCTGGTGCTTCATGGGCGACGGCGAGTGCGACGAGCCGGAATCCCTGGGCGCGATCGCCCTGGCCGGCCGCGAGAAGCTGGACAACCTGATCTTCGTCATCAACTGCAACCTGCAGCGCCTCGACGGCCCGGTTCGCGGCAACGGCAAGATCATCCAGGAACTCGAAGGCGTGTTCCGTGGCGGTGGCTGGAACGTCAACAAAGTCGTCTGGGGCCGCTTCTGGGATCCGCTGTTCGCCAAGGACACCAACGGTGCCCTGCAGCGCCGCATGGACGAAGTCATCGACGGCGAATACCAGAACTACAAAGCCAAGGACGGTGCGTACGTCCGTGAGCACTTCTTCAACACCCCAGAACTCAAGGCCATGGTCGAAGACCTGTCCGACGACGAGATCTGGAAGCTCAACCGTGGCGGCCACGACCCGTACAAGGTCTACGCGGCCTACCACCAGGCGACCAACCACAAAGGTCAGCCGACCGTCATTCTGGCCAAGACCATCAAGGGTTACGGTACCGGTGCTGGCGAAGCCAAGAACACCGCGCACAACACCAAGAAGGTCGACGTCGACAGCCTGCGTCACTTCCGTGACCGCTTCGACATCCCGGTCAAGGATGCCGATCTGGAAAACCTGCCGTTCTTCCGTCCGGAAGAAGGCAGCGCCGAAGCCAAGTACCTGGCCGAGCGTCGCGCAGCCCTGGGTGGCTTCGTACCACAGCGCCGTGCACAGAGCTTCAGCATCCCGACGCCGCCACTGGAAACCCTGAAGGCGATCCTGGACGGTTCGGGCGACCGCGAAATCTCCACCACCATGGCCTTCGTGCGCATCCTGGCGCAACTGGTCAAGGACAAGGAAATCGGCCAGCGCATCGTTCCGATCATCCCGGACGAAGCCCGTACCTTCGGTATGGAAGGCATGTTCCGCCAGCTGGGCATCTACTCGTCCGTAGGTCAGCTCTACGAGCCGGTCGACAAGGACCAGGTGATGTTCTACCGCGAGGACAAGAAGGGTCAGATCCTCGAGGAAGGCATCAACGAAGCCGGCGCCATGTCGTCGTTCATCGCCGCCGGTACCTCGTACAGCAACCACAACCAGCCGATGCTGCCGTTCTACATCTTCTACTCGATGTTCGGCTTCCAGCGTATCGGTGACCTGGCATGGGCCGCTGGCGACAGCCGCACCCGTGGCTTCCTGATCGGCGGTACCGCCGGCCGTACCACTCTCAACGGTGAAGGCCTGCAGCACGAAGACGGTCACAGCCACCTGATGGCCGCCACCATCCCGAACTGCCGCACCTATGATCCGACCTACGGCTACGAGCTGGCGGTGATCATCCAGGACGGCATGAAGAAGATGACCGAAGAGCAACAGGACGTCTTCTACTACATCACCGTGATGAACGAAGCCTACACCCAGCCAGCCATTCCGGCCGGCGCCGAGGAAGGCATCATCAAGGGCATGTACCTGCTCGAGGAAGACACCCGCGAAGCCGCGCACCACGTGCAGCTGCTGGGTTCGGGCACCATCCTGCGCGAAGTCCGCGAAGCGGCCAAGATCCTGCGCGAGGATTACAACGTCGGTGCCGACGTCTGGAGCGTCACCAGCTTCAACGAACTGCGCCGTGACGGCCTGGCCGTGGAACGCGCCAACCGCCTCAAGCCTGGCCAGAAGCCACAGCAGACCTACGTCGAGCAGTGCCTGGCCGGTCGCAAGGGCCCGGTTGTAGCCTCCACTGACTACATGAAGCTCTTCGCCGAACAGATCCGTCAGTGGGTTCCGAGCAAAGAGTACAAAGTCCTGGGTACCGATGGCTTCGGTCGCAGCGACAGCCGCAAGAAGCTGCGTCACTTCTTCGAAGTCGACCGTCACTTCGTCGTGCTGGCTGCCCTGGAAGCCCTGGCTGACCGTGGCGAGATCGAACCGAAGGTGGTGGCCGATGCCATCGTCAAGTTCGGCATCGATCCGGACAAGCGCAACCCACTGGACTGCTGAGGAGTATTTTTAAGTGAGCGAACTCATTCGCGTACCTGACATCGGCAGCGGTGAAGGTGAAATCATCGAGCTGTTCGTCAAGGTCGGTGACCGTATCGAGGCAGACCAGAGCCTGTTGACCCTGGAGTCCGACAAGGCCTCCATGGAGATCCCTGCCCCCAAGGCCGGCGTGATCAAGGAACTGAAGGTCAAGCTGGGCGATCGCCTGAAAGAAGGCGACGATCTGATGGTCCTGGAAGTCGAGGGCGCCGCTGCGGCGTCCGAGGCTCCGGCCGCTGCCGCCCCGGCCGCCGCAGAGCAACCGGCTGCCGCGCCTGCGCCAGCCGCAGCCCCTGCCCCGGCCGCAGCACCTGCCGCCGCCAGCGTGCAGGACATCTACGTGCCGGACATCGGCTCGTCGGGCAAGGCCAAGATCATCGAAGTACTGGTCAAGGCCGGCGACACCGTCGAAGCTGACCAGTCGCTGATTACCCTGGAGTCCGACAAGGCCTCCATGGAAATCCCATCCCCCGCCGCTGGCGTGGTGAAGGAAGTGATCGCCAAGCTGGACGACGAAGTCGGCACCGGTGACCTGATCCTGAAGCTGGAAGTCGCGGGCGCAGCCCCGGCTGCCGCTCCAGCCGCTGCCGCTCCGGCACCTGCCAAGGCCGAGGCAGCTCCAGCCGCCGCGCCTGCCGCAGCGTCGGCTCCGGCTGCTGCACCGGCCCCAGCTGCCACCGCACCGGCTGCCGGCAGCAACGCCAAGGTCCACGCCGGCCCTGCCGTGCGCCTGCTGGCCCGTGAATTCGGTGTCGACCTGGGCGCGGTCGCCGCGACCGGTCCGCACGGCCGCATCCTGAAGGAAGACGTGCAAGTCTACGTCAAGGCCATGATGCAGAAGGCATCGGCCGCTCCAGCCGCCGGCGCGACCGGTGGTGCTGGCATCCCGCCGATTCCGGCCGTGGACTTCAGCAAGTTCGGTGAAGTGGAAGAAGTCGCCCTGACCCGCCTGATGCAGGTCGGTGCCGCCAACCTGCACCGCAGCTGGCTGAACGTGCCGCACGTCACCCAGTTCGACTCCGCCGACATCACCGAGCTGGAAGCCTTCCGCGTTGCGCAGAAGGCCGTGGCCGAGAAGGCTGGCGTCAAGCTGACCGTGCTGCCCCTGCTGCTCAAGGCCTGCGCCTTCCTGCTCAAGGAACTGCCGGACTTCAACAGCTCGCTGGCGCCAAGCGGCAAGGCGATCATCCGCAAGAAGTACGTGCACATCGGCTTTGCCGTGGACACTCCGGACGGCCTGCTGGTCCCTGTGATCAAGAACGTCGACCAGAAGAGCCTGCTGCAACTGGCTGCCGAAGCCGCAGCGCTGGCCGAAAAGGCCCGCACCAAGAAGCTGTCGTCCGACGAGATGCAGGGCGCCTGCTTCACCATCTCCAGCCTCGGCCACATTGGCGGCACCGGTTTCACGCCGATCGTCAACGCGCCTGAAGTGGCGATCCTGGGTGTCTCCAAAGCCACCATGCAGCCGGTCTGGGATGGCAAGGCCTTCCAGCCCAAGCTCATGCTGCCGCTGTCGCTGTCCTACGATCACCGCGTGATCAACGGCGCCGCCGCCGCGCGCTTCACCAAGCGCCTGGGCGACGTGCTCGCGGACATCCGCACCATGCTGCTGTAATGCAGCCCCTTGCCTCACCCTTCACGGGGTGAGGCAAGCCTGTTTCGAGCTGCCACGCTCGTACCTCAACCCCGCCACTTTGGCGGGGCTTTTTTTTTGCCCCCGACAAACGACACGGAGGCTGTGAAAGGTCCATCGATGCCGTACCGATCGACGCGGGCGTTGGGGGAGCAGGTTCACCCGCGAATACTGGCAACGCCGGCGCCATCCCGCGCGGAGTCTGCTTCGCGGCGGTTCGCCGCCTCAATAAACCCGCCTCCAAAAGCGCCCTCAGCCTTCAGATTTCCGTACAACCGCCGACAAGCTGCTTACAGCTCCCCGCATGGCCGCTTGCCAGCCTTCGGGACATGATGCAACCTTGCCTTAGGCGCCGCCGCATAGCCCGCGACCCGCCGCGCCAACCGCCCTCTTCAAGCGAGTCTTCGATGAAAAGCCAACCCGATGCCGCCAGCCGAGTGGCGGCCGAGGTCGTCACGCAGCTCCCCGTGCCTTCACGGCTCGGCATGCTGCGTTTCGAACGGCTCAACGAAGCCAGTTGGGCGATGCTCTATCTCGATCCTGCCTGCGAGCGCCAGTTCGGCCTGCCTGCCGCCGACCTCTGCGCCCTGATCGGCTCCCCCTACGCCAGCCTCATGGAGCCAGAGGCGCGCTACAGGCTGCATGACGAGATCCAGCTGCAATTGGCCCGGCGCAACCACTACCGAATCCGCTACACCCTGCACACCAACGGCACAGCCCTGCGCCTGCTGGAGATCGGTGAAGCCTACCGCCAGCACAACCGCCAACTGCTGCGCGGCTATCTTACGGTGCTCGATGATCAGCAGGACGACGAGCCAGACCTCGGCGATGACGACCTGGAGTCGCGCAACAGCCGTCTGCAACTGGCCTTGCAGCTCAACCAGCGCGCCCAGCAGGAGCAACTGCAGCACCTCGAGCGTGTGCGCGCCCAGCAAGACCTCATCCTACGCCTGGCCCGCCAGCGCTACAGCGCCGATAACTCGTTGCAGGAAGCGGCCGAGCTGATCACCCGCAGTGCCTGTGAAATCTACAAAGTCGATTGCGCCAGCCTCTGGCATCTGCAGGATCAACACCTGGAGCCGATCAGTGCCTGGCACAGCCTGGAACAGCGTCACTACCTGCCCCAACCCATCGACGCCAGCTGTTTCCCGGACTACCTCGACGCCCTGCACGCCAGCCGCGCCATCGATGCCCATAACGCCGGCCAAGACCCACGCACACGCGACATGGCCGAGAGCCTGTATGCGGCGACCAACAATGCCATGCTCGATGCCAGCATTCGCGTCGATGGCCAGGTCGTCGGCGTGCTGTGCCTGGAGCAGATCGGCAAGGCCCGTGCCTGGCAGGCCGACGAAATCGCCTTTGCCGGCGAACTGGCCGACCAGGTTGCCCAGGTCATCACCAATCACAACCGACGCACGGCAGCCAGTGCCTTGCACCTGTTCCAGCGGGCCGTGGAACAGAGCGCCAGCGCCTTTTTGCTGGTCAACCGCGACGGCGTGGTGGAGTACGTCAACCCAAGCTTCACCGCCATCACCCAGTACAGCACCGATGAAGTGCAAGGCCGCCACCTGGCGGAACTGCCCGCCCTGGAAAACCTTAGCGAACTGCTGTTCGACTCGCCCTCGAGCCTGGCCATGGGCAACAGCTGGCAAGGCGAGTTCAAGAGCCGACGCAAGAGCCTGGAGCCTTACTGGGGCCAGTTGTCGATCTCCAAGGTCTTCGGCGACAACCGCGAGTTGACCCACTACATCGGCATCTACGAAGACATCACCCAGAGCAAGCTGGCCCAGCAGCGCATCGAACGCCTGGCCTACACGGACAACCTGACCAACCTGGGTAACCGCCCTTCGTTCATCCGTAATCTCGACGAGCGCTTCGTGCGCATCGGCGACAATCCCCTGTGCCTGCTGCTGGTGGATATCGACAACTTCAAGCGGATCAACGACAGCCTCGGCCATCAGACCGGCGACAAGCTCCTGGTCAGCCTGGCGCGGCGCCTGCGCAACAGCCTGGGCAGCAGCGATATCCTGGCGCGCTTTGCCAGCAATGAGTTCGCCGTGCTGCTCGACGATGCGAGCCTGGAAACCGGCCAGCAGGTGGCTCAGCAACTGCTGCACACCCTCGACAAACCGATGTTCGTCGACAACCAGCTGATCAACGTCACCGCCTCGGTGGGCCTGGCCTGTGCGCCCCTGCACGGCAGCGACCCGCAGAGCCTGATGAAGAACGCAGGCCTGGCGCTGCACAAGGCCAAGGCCAACGGCAAACATCAGGTCCAGATCTTTACCGAAGTGCTCAATGCCGAGGCCAGTTACAAGCTGTTCGTGGAGAACAACCTGCGCCGCGCCCTGACCCAGAACGAGCTGGAGGTGTTCTACCAGCCCAAGCTGTGCCTTCGCAGTGGGCGCCTGCTCGGTTTGGAGGCGCTGCTGCGCTGGAACCACCCTGAAAAAGGCATGATCCGGCCCGACCAGTTCATCAGCGTGGCCGAGGAAACCGGCCTGATCATCCCCATCGGTAAATGGGTGGTGCGCCAGGCCTGCCGCATGAGCCAGCACCTGCGCAAGGTCGGCGTAGGCAACCTGCACGTGGCCATCAACCTTTCGCCCAAACAGTTCTCCGATCCAGAGCTGGTGGCCTCGATCGGCACCATCCTCAAGGAAGAGGCCCTGCCCCCTCACCTGCTGGAGCTGGAGCTGACCGAAGGCCTGTTGCTTGAAGCGACCGTCGACACCCATCGCCAGCTTGACGAGCTCAAGGCTCTGGGCCTGATCCTGGCCATGGACGACTTCGGCACGGGCTATTCGTCGCTGAGCTACCTGAAGAAGTTTCCGATCGACATCATCAAGATCGACCGTAGCTTCATCAACGAGATCCCCGACAACCAGGACGACATGGAGATCACCTCGGCGGTGGTGGCCATGGCCCACAACCTCAAGCTCAAGGTCGTTGCCGAAGGCATCGAGACCGCCGAACAGCTGGCCTTCCTGCGCCGGCATCGCTGCGACGTGGGCCAGGGCTACCTGTTCGACAAGCCAATCCCGGGGCGCGAACTGGTCGAGCGACTCAAGCGTTATCCACGCGGCCCGGTGGCCTGACAGCGACGCCAAGCTCGGGCACTATAGAACCCACTCTGGCCCAATCGCGGGACGAGCCCGCTCCTACAGGCACCCCACTGCACTCCGGGGCATGGAATACCTGTGGGAGCGGGCTTGTCCCGCGATGAGGTCACAACCTATCTCACTGAAAAACAGAGGAACGGCCATGGTCCTGCGTTCGGAAATCCTGGTGAACAAAAACGTCATGCCTACCGCGGAGCAAGCTCTGCCTGGCCGCGAAACCCCGATGGCCCTGCCCGAGTTCCACTACGTGTTCAAGGAGACGCCGCTGCTCGGCCCCTTCTTCGAGGGCAGCATCGATTTCGCGATCTTCGGCCTGGGCTGCTTCTGGGGCGCCGAACGTCGTTTCTGGCAGCGCGAGGGCGTAGTCAGCACCGTGGTCGGCTACGCCGGCGGCTTCACCCCTAACCCGACCTACGAAGAAGTCTGCTCGGGCCTGACCGGCCACACCGAAGTGGTACTGGTGGTGTTCGACAAGGACAAGGTGAGCTATCGCGAACTGTTGGCGATGTTCTGGGAACTGCACAACCCGACCCAGGGCATGCGCCAGGGCAACGACGTCGGCACCCAGTACCGCTCGGCGATCTATTGCACCAGCCCCGAGCAACTGGAGCAGGCCAAGGCCAGCCGTGACGCCTTCCAGGCCGAACTGAACAAAGCCGGCTTCGGTGAGATCACCACCGAGATCGACCAGGCGCCGACCGTGTACTTCGCCGAGGCCTACCACCAGCAGTACCTGGCCAAGAACCCCGACGGCTACTGCGGCATCGCCGGCACCGGCGTCTGCCTGCCCCCAAGCCTGCAAGGCAACTGAGGCCAGGCCATGACGACCATGACCCTGTTCCACTCGCCGCTCTCGCCGTTCGTTCGCAAGGTGATGGTCGTGCTGCACGAAACCGGTCAGCTCGACCGTGTGACCTTGCAAGCCGTCAACGTCAGCCCTGTGAATGGCGACCAGCAGCTCAACCAAGGCAATCCGATCGGCAAGATCCCGGCGCTGCGTCTGGAAGACGGCACGGTATTGCACGACAGCCGGGTGATCTGCGAGTACCTCGACCTGCAGCACGTCGGCAACCCGCTGATCCCCCGCGAAGGCTCTGCCCGCTGGCGGCGCCTGACCCTGGCCTCCCAGGCTGACGCGATCATGGATGCGGCAGTCTCGACCCGCTACGAAACCTTCCTGCGTCCGGAGGACAAACGCTGGGACGGCTGGGTCCAGGCCCAAGGCGAAAAGATCCGCCGCAGCCTGGCAGACTTGGAGCAGGCGCACCTGGCGGAGCTTGCCTCGACCTTCGACATCGCCGCCATCGGCGTGGCCTGTGCACTGGGCTACCTGGACCTGCGCCAGCCGCAGTTCGGCTGGCGTGAGCAGCAGCCAGGGCTTGCGGCCTGGTATGCCGAGGTGCTCAAGCGGCCGTCGATGGCCGCGACGGTACCGGTGATCTGACGGGACTGCCTGCGGATAAACCCACTCCCACACGGATTGCCGCCAGCCCTGTGGGAGCGGGTTCACCCGCGAAAACCTCACCCCGATGCCACAGAACAAGCATCCCGATTCGATAGGCCAACCACCGCCCCACTTCCCGATCCTCCCTCATGCTGCCCTCCCCACCTGCGCCCAGTCCAGGCGACGGGTCAGCACCATGAACACGCCGAGCAGGCCAAAGCACAGCAGCGAGCCCATCAGCAGCGCATAGTCCTCGGCGCTGAGCAGGGCGAAGAGCATCCCATACAACACCGCCAGCCCCGCTGCAAAGCCGACTCCCCGTGCCAGGCTGCACAGCACGTGGCTCAGGTAGAAGCCGATCAGCAGCACGCACGCCGCAGCCGACACCCCATAGGCCAGGCCAAAGCCCAAGTGCTCGGACAACGACAGCAACAACAGGTAGAAGAAGGCCAGCGCCACACCCACCAACGCGTATTGCACCGGATGCACGCTGAGGTTCTTCAGTACTTCGAAGAGGAAGAAGCCCGCGAAAGTCAGAGCGATGAACAACAGCGCGTATTTGATCGCCCGTTCACTCTTGAGGTATTGGTCCACCGGATCGATGAAACTGACGCCAAAGGCGCGCTCATTGAAACCGGCGCATTGCCCCTGGCCGGCACACTGGCGCAGTGCATCCTCAAGGTTGGTGGCGAAGAACGAGGCCTGCCAGTGGGCCGTGAAGCCCTGGTCGTCCACTTCCCGACGGCTGGGCAGGTAATTGCCGACAAAGCTTGGGTGAGGCCAGTTGGCGCGCATGTCCACATTGCTGCTGCGCCCCACCGGCACGACATGCAATTGGCCAGTGCCCTGCAGGGCCAGGTCGAAGCCATAGGTGAACTCACGGGCCTGGCCACCTTCGAGCATCGGCAACGTGACATGCACACCACCGCCCAGCCAATCCAGGCCCGTGCCGGGCTCGAACGGCAGACGCTGGTCGTCCAGGGTCAGTTCCAGGGCGCTCTCGATGCCGCGGATATCGCTGATACCCACCACCAGATAGGGCTTGTCGAAGCGGTAGTCCTCCCACTCCTTGTCGATCCCCCAACGCGCCGGGATCTTGAAGCGGCCGCTGATCCTGCTCTTGGCGTGAAACAGCCGGGCCTGGTAGATACCTCGGGCCCGTAGCTCGGTGTCGATATCGCTGTCGAGGTCGAAGGTTTCGGGGAAGAAGTACAGCTGACCATTGAACGTGCTGGTTTCCTGCACGCTCTGGCCATTCTTCTCGATCCAGCGCCGCTCGTACTTGCGGTAGGGCACTACCAGCAGCGGGCCGCTGACCTGCTGGGCGAAGCTCGAGCTTTCGGCGATATCCTGCAGCACACTGTCGCGCAGGGCCTGCCGTTCGCCGATCAAGCCTCCGATCATCAATAGTGGGATCAGCAACAACAACATCAGCAGGGCAATCATGCCGAGCTTGAAACTCAAGGTTTTGGTCATGGGCAAGGGCTCCGTTTGCGATGGGCGCAGTGTGGAACCGCTGCGTGGAGCCTTTATGGAGCGCGTGTGGAGATTGGGTGGAGCCAGGACCGTCCTTCGGGTTTACCCGCGAAAGGCTGCGCAAATGACTGCCGGGATCAACTCACACGTTGCGCCGGCAACCACAACCGCACGCGTACCCCGCCCTCGACGTTCTCCACGGCCAACGACCCACCATGCAATTGCATCACCTCCGCCACGAAGTTCAGCCCCAACCCCGTACTTTTGCGCCCACTGCCTGGCCTCGGCAGTGAATAGAAGCGCTCGCTGACGCGCCCGATGGCGTAATCGGGAATCGCCTCGCCCTGGTTGAACACACTCAGCGCCACCCGTTCGCCTTCGTGCTCCAGTTCGAACAGCAACGCGCCGCCTGCCGGCGAGAAATCCAGCGCATTGTCCAGCAGGTTGGCCAATGCCTGGCGCATCAGGAAAGGATCGCACAGCAACCTCAGCTCCGCCGGCACCCGCTGGCGCACCTGCAGGCTGGCACCCTCGATGCGCGCCGCATGGGTCAGCAGCAGTTCATCGACCAGCGCAGCCAAGGCTATCTGCTGTTCGTCTTCCAGCGCCTGCATCTGCTCGACCCGGGCCAGGTTGAGCAAGCGCTCGATCATCTGCTGCAAACGCCCACTTTCGCGCTCGATGTTGCTGGCAAAACGCACGCGCTGTTCTTGCGGCATGTCCCCCTGAAGCAGCTCGGATGCTCCACGGATCGCCGCCAGCGGGCTCTTGAGCTCATGGGTCAGCGTGTGCACGTAGCGCTCGACATAGGCCTTGCCTTCGAGCTGGGTGCGCATGCGCTCCACGGCTGTGGCCAACTGCCCCAACTCGCCCCCCTTGTAATGGGGCAAGGCCGCGCGCTGGCCTTCGCTGACCGCCTGGGCATAGCGGGTCAGCCGCCGCAGCGAGCGCGCCAGCCACCACGACAGCGCCGCCCCCACCAACAGGCCAAGGCCGATCAAGCCCAGGCCCAGGTTCATCAGCCGCTGTTCGGCGCGATCGACATAGGGTTGCAGCGAACTGTTGGGCTTGGCCACCGTCACCACGCCGATGATGCGGCCCTGGTCGAGGATCGGCGCGGCCACGTGCATTACCGACGTGGTTTCATCGGCCGGGTCGCTGCGCGTGGAGCGTGCGCCGTATTGGCCGCGCAGGGTGAGGTAGACATCGTTCCAGCGGGAATAGTCCTTGCCCACGTCCTGGCCGCTGGAGTCGAGCAGCACGGTCCCCTTGGCGTCGGTGACGTAGATGCGGTGGCTGACCTGGTTCTTCGCCAGCCCCCAGATCCGCGCGTCGGGGCGGCGCTCGCCATAAGACGCTAACACTTGAGGCAGCCGCCCTTGGTTCAGGGTGCCGGCCTTGACGTCGTCATGGAGAATCTCCGCCAGCAGGTTCGCGGTGTCCACAAGGGTTTCCTCGGACGACTGGCGCACCACAGGGCGGATCTGCTCGCGCACGGTACTGAGCAAAAAGTAGCCGGACAACCCGACGAACAGGAAATACACCAGGAAGATGCGAATACCCAGGCGCATCAGGCGTGGTCCGGGCTGTAGCTGTAACCCAGACCGCGATGGGTCTGGATGGGCTCGGCGTCGGCAGCGACCTGGCGCAGCTTGGCACGCAGGCTCTTGATATGACTGTCGATGGTGCGCTCGTAACCGACATCGGAGGCGACACCCACCGCATCGAGCAACTGCTCGCGGCTGAACACTCGCCGCGGTTGCTCCAGCAGGCATTGCAACAGACGAAATTCATGACGGGTCAGGGCCAACGGCTGAGTGCGGTAGCTGATCTGCATGCTCACGGTATCGAGCTGGAACACCGAGGCTTGGGCCGACGTCTGCACCTGAGGCCCCATGCGCTTGAGGATCGCCCTCACGCGGGCCGCCACTTCCCGTGGGCTGAACGGCTTGACCACGTAATCGTCGGCGCCGATCTCCAGCCCCACCACCCGGTCGATTTCAGCATCGCGGGCGCTGAGGAACATCACCGGCACGTCGCTGAAACGGCGCAATTGCCGACAGGTTTCGAAGCCGCTGATGTCCGGTAGGCCGATGTCGAGAATCACCAGATCCGCCGGGCGCAGACGCTGCTGTTCGAGGGCTGCGCCGCCGAGGGTCACCCACTCGGTACTATGGCCATCGGCCTGCAGGGCATAGACCAGGGTGTCGGCAATGGCGGATTCGTCTTCGACGATGAGGATGTGGGGCATGGCGTCCGGCCTTGCAGGTGGTGGCGAAGCTGGACATATAGGCAAGTTTCACGGACGACGCAATCCCTTGCAGGAGCGGCCTTGTGCCGCGAAAGGGCTGCAAAGCAGCCCCAGGGGATCGGGTGATGCCACAAAAGTAGCCGGGGCCGCTTAGTGGCCCTTTCGCGGCACAAGGCCGCTCCTAAAGGACGACGGGGCCCGCTTTGGATCAGCAGTCCGGCTTGCCGGCAGTGAACTTCTTCGCCGGGTTCACCGCCGCCTTGAACTCGCGCAAGGCCTTGGCGCCGATCAGCAGGGGGTAGTTGAAGTGGCTGCGGTCGACCAGGTTGACCTCCACCGTGCGCTTGACCTCACCCAGGCACAGCTCCAGGTCGATCACCGGGCGCTTGGAGACTTCCGGGACATCACCCTCTTCGTCCTCGTCCACACGGTTCTTGATCTTGCTGATGCGCGACAGCTCATGCTCGTAGACCTTGCCGTCGGCGTCCTTGGTCGCCAGGCGGAAGCGCACCCACTCACGGCCATCGCGGGTGAACAGCTCGATGTCCTTGGCCGACAGCGAGGCGGTGTAGGCACCGGTGTCCATCTTGGCCTTGAGGGTTTCGCCAAGCTCCGGCAGGGCAATGTTCTCGTAGCGGCCATACAGGGTGGGCTCGGCGGCCATGACCGGAAGGGCGAGGATCGACAGCAGGGCAAGCAGTGATTTCACGGGTTACGCTTCCTTGAGGTGGGACAGCACTTAGACTGCCTGGGCACGATAGGTTCGTTGTCACAGCTTATCCAACACAATGTGAAACATTTGTCCCAGTAATTGGCCAATGCGCATTTGGCGTAGGCCAATGCCCCACTTATCATTGCCAACCGTTTTTATCCCACAACAAGAGTTTCTTTATGCGTCGCCTGCTCACCGGCATCCTCACCACCGTCCTGCTACTGCTCAACACCCTGGTGCTGATCTGCCCGCTGATGGTGTTCGCCCTGCTCAAGCTGGTGCTGCCAGGGCGTGGCCGCGACTATGCCTCCTGGGCGGTGATGTGGATCGCCGAGACCTGGTCGGAAATCGACAAGGCGATCTTCGCCCTGTGCATCCCCACCCTGTGGGATATCCGCGGCATCGAGAAGCTGCGCCAGGACACCTCCTACCTGTGCGTGAGCAATCACCAGAGCTGGGTGGACATCCCGGCCCTGATCGAAAGCCTCAACCGCCGGGTGCCGTTCTTCAAGTTCTTCCTCAAGAAGGAGCTGATCTGGGTACCGCTGCTGGGCCTGGCGTGGTGGGCACTGGACTACCCGTTCATGAAGCGCTACAGCAAGGCCTTCCTGGACAAGCACCCGGAACTCAAGGGCAAGGACCTGGAAATCACCAAGGCAGCCTGCGAGCTGTTCAAGCGCCAGCCAGTAACCGTGGTCAACTACCTCGAAGGCACGCGCTTCAGCGAAGCCAAGCGCCAGGCCCAGCAATCGCCCTACCAGCACCTGCTCAAGCCCAAGGCGGGCGGCGTGGCATTCGTGCTGGCGGCACTGGGCGAACAGCTCGACGCCCTGCTCGACGTCACCATCGTCTACCCCGGCAACAAAGCGCCGGGGTTCTGGGACCTGCTCAGCGGCAACATCAGCCGGGTGATCATCGACATCCGCGTGCGTGAACTGGACCCGGCGCTGTGTGCTGGCGACTACGAGAACGACCCGGCATTCCGCCAGACAGTACAGGCATGGGTGAACCAGCTGTGGGTCGAAAAGGACCAGCGTATCGAGCAGTTGCGCACCGAAATGCGATAGGGCGCGGGTCGTCTGGGCGGGCCCTACTGCGGGCTAGCCCACGCTCACAGGGGGCTGCACACCATAGGATGCCGATTAAAATCCAGATTTATAATCGACATTAGCAACTCTTTGTTTGTCATCACCTAGTCAGGTGGATAAAAATCGATCAACGCACAACTACAAAAATGCTTGGATCGATCGATGGCCAAACAACCTCGCACCGCTGCCGAGGCAGCTCCCGCCCAACTTCGCCGCGTTCTCGGGCTGCCCGCCCTGGTGTTCTTCGGCTTGGTGTACATGGTCCCGCTGACCATTTTCACCACCTACGGAATCGTCACCGAGATCACCGGAGGCCGCACCGCTGGTGCTTACCTGGTGACTCTGCTGGCGATGCTGTTCACCGCCACGTCCTACAGCTTCATGGTCAAGCGCTTTCCGGTCGCAGGCTCGGCGTACTCCTACACCAACCTGGCCTTCGGCCCCAACGTGGGCTTCCTGGCCGGCTGGTCGCTGCTGCTCGACTACCTGTTCATCCCGATGATCAACTACCTGCTCATCGGCCTGTTCCTGAACATCGCCTTCCCGGCCATCCCGGCCTGGACCATCATCCTGGCCTCGATCGCCCTGGTCACCGTGCTCAACGTGGTCGGTATCCATTCGGTGGCCAAGGCCAGCAACCTGATCGTCGGCGCGCAGATCGTCTTCATCGGCGTATTCGTGGCCTTGTCCTACCAGTCGCTGGCAGGCCAGCCGATGGACCTCCTCTCGCCGCTGATCGGCGATGGCAGCCAGCCGGGCTTCGGTCATCTGATGGCGGGCGCAGCGGTGCTGTGCTTGTCGTTCCTGGGCTTCGACGCGGTCTCGACGCTGGCCGAGGAAACCCGTGACGCCCGCCGCGATGTACCGCGCGCGATCATCCTTACGACCCTGGGCGCAGGCCTTCTGTTCACCCTGTTGGCCTACATCAGCCAGTTGGTACTGCCTGGCAGCACCTTCGCCAATGCCGATGCCGCAGCCAACGAAGTGATGTTCAAGGCCGGTGGCCAGTTCCTGGCCAACTTCTTCACCGCCGCCTTCGTCGCCGGCAGCCTGGGCTCGGCCCTGGCGTCTCAGGCTGCGGTGTCGCGCATCCTCTACACCATGGGCCGCGACAACGTGCTGCCGCAGCGCACCTTTGGCCGGCTGTCGCCGCGTTTCGGCACCCCGGTGTTCGCCATCGTGCTGGTGTCGGCGTTCTCGCTGTTGGCGTTGGTGATCGATCTCGCGACCCTGGCCTCGCTGATCAGCTTCGGCGCCCTGGTGGCCTTCTCGGCGGTCAACCTGGCGGTGGTGCGCACTCACCTGATCAACGAACGCTCCCACCGCAACTTCAAGGGCCTGCTGTGCTACGGCCTGGTGCCGCTGGTCGGCCTGGGGCTGACCCTGTGGCTGTGGACCAGCCTGTCGGCGCTGACCCTGGTGATCGGCCTGTGCTGGTTCGCCTTGGGCCTGGCCTACCTGGCCGTGCTTACCTCGGGCTTCCGCCGCCCGATGCGCCTGGTGGACTTCTCCGAAGCGGCCTGACGCGCCACGGCCGTTTGAGGGCGCGGCGTTTACCGGGGAAAAGGTGGTGAATCGGCCATCGCATTCGCGGGTAAACCCGCCCCCACAGGGCTGGCGGTGTCCCAGCTAGGTGAGGCTGGCCGCACCTCCATAGGACTGGAGGTGATTCTTGTGGGAGCGGGTTTACCCGCGAAGGGAACGCCTCGGTAGCGGGCACGGGCCAAGCCCGTGCGCCCCATGAGAAACACTTATACCGACGGCACAGCCACTGGTGCCGCTGGGGTCATCCACAGGTTGCCCAGGTTCTGCAGCAACGACCCGGCAAGCCCCTGCTGGCCCAGGTACTGAAGGATCAGCGGGGCGAATTGGCCGATCATGCCGGTATCCATGCCCAGCAGCTTGAAAGCGTTGTCCAGGTCATTCCGGTTCTCGACGTTACCCAACGCATTGCTCAGTGGCGATGGGCTCTGGCTGCTCTTGCCGAGCAGTTCTCCCAAGCCGCTCAAACCGCCCAGGGCGTTGGCACCGGAGAGCAGGTCCAGGCCCGGTACTGCCTGGGTCAGTTGGCCATAATCAGCCTCGCTCAGGTTGTTGCGCGCCAGCCCCAGCATGGCCCCGGCGCCACCAATGGCCTGTTCAGGAGTGATCTTCAGTTCACTGCCCAGGGTATTGAGCAGGTTGGCCTGCCCTTCAGGGGCCTGTACCGCGCCCTGCTGGCTCGAGTTCTGGTTCTGCATCGCCGACACAGCATTGGCCGCATCGCTCAAATTGAAGGCGAACACCGGGCTTGCGGCCAGGGTCATCAGGGTTGCCAGGGTGAATGCTTTCATCGGGAGGGACCTCGTCGGCCGGGATGGCCGGGGAAACGAGGCATTGGACTGGAGCTGCGGGGGTTTGTTCCGGGCCGGTTATCGGCCTGCTGGAGGCCTTGTGGCTAACGCTGCTGACAGCACAACGCCCCCGCAGGGGCGTTGAGTCTGAAGGTTAAGCCGCGCCCCACATCTTGTGTGGGTCGATCACGAACTTCTTCGGTACGCCTGCATCGAACTCGCCGTAGCCTTGCGGCGCCTGGTCCAGGTTGATCACCTGAACGCCCACCACTTCGGCGATGTTGATCCGATCCCACATGATCGCCTGCATCAGCTGGCGGTTGTACTTCATGGTCGGGGTCTGACCGGTGTGGAAGCTGTGCGACTTCGCCCAGCCGAGACCGAAACGGATGCTCAGTGCGCCGATCTTGGCGGCGGCATCGACCGCGCCCGGGTCTTCGGTCACATACAGGCCCGGGATACCGATGTTGCCGGCAACGCGGGTCACCTGCATCAGGGAGTTCAACACGGTAGCCGGCGCCTCGTGCTTGGCACCCTCGTGGCCATGGCCGCGAGCCTCGAAGCCTACGGCGTCGATGGCGCAGTCCACTTCCGGCTCGCCCAGGATGTCGACGATCTGCTCGTGCAGCGGGGTGTCCTTGGACAGGTCGACCACTTCGAAGCCCTGGGACTTGGCGTGGGCCAGGCGAGCCGGGTTCAGGTCACCAACGATGACACAGGCCGCGCCCAGCAGGCGCGCCGAGGCAGCGGCGGCCAGACCGACCGGGCCGGCGCCGGCAACGTAGACGGTGCTGCCTGGACCAACGCCCGCAGTCACAGCGCCGTGGTAGCCAGTCGGCAGGATGTCGGACAGGCAGGTCAGGTCACGGATCTTCTCCATGGCCTTGTCGCGCTCAGGCAGTTTCAGCAGGTTGAAGTCGGCATATGGCACCAGCACGTACTCGGCCTGGCCGCCGGTCCAGTCACCCATGTCGACATAGCCGTAGGCACCACCGGCGCGGGCCGGGTTGACGGTGAGGCAGACACCGGTGTGCATCTCTTTGCAGGAACGGCAACGACCGCAGGCGACGTTGAAGGGCACCGAGACCAGATCGCCGATCTGCATGCGCTCGACATCGCGGCCCTTCTCGATGATTTCACCGGTGATTTCGTGACCAAGGACCAGGCCAACCTGGGCAGTGGTACGGCCACGGACCATGTGCTGGTCGGAACCACAGATGTTGGTGGAGACCACCTTCAGGATCACGCCGTGCTCGATCTTGTTGCCGCGTGGGTCCTGCATTTTGGGGTAGTCGATCTTCTGTACCTCAACCTTGCCGGCGCCGAGATACACCACTCCACGATTACCAGACATGCTCTTACCTCGCTCGATTTTTATTTATGCAGCGGTGGTGGAAAGCGCCGCCCTTCGTGAGCGGCATGTGTTACTGGAATGCGGAGAATTGTGGGCCTGATACAACTTGTCGCAGTGACTGGAAGCGACAGGGGGTTGCCTGTTAACGGCAGGTGAAAAGTGGTGAATCCATTCGCGGATAAACCCACTCCCACAGACGGCTGCGCAGAGCCTGTGAGAGCGGGTTGACCGCGGACAAGACAACGAGGACTGTCAGAGCACTACGGTGCGATTGGCGTTGAGGAACACCCGGCGCTCGATGTGATACCCCACCGCCCGCGCCAGGGTCAGGCACTCGATGTCGCGGCCCTTGGCGATCAGGTCCTCAGGGTAGTGGCTGTGGTCCACCACCTCGACGCCCTGGGCGATGATCGGCCCTTCGTCCAAGTCGTTGTTGATGTAGTGGGCCGTGGCACCGACCATCTTCACGCCCTTGTTGTAGGCCTGGTGGTACGGCTTGGCGCCCTTGAAACCTGGCAGCAGGGAGTGGTGGATGTTGATCGCCCAGCCGTCCAGGCGACGGCACAACTCGGGCGACAGCACCTGCATGTAGCGAGCAAGAATCACAAGCTCAGCGCCCGTCTCCTCGATCACCTGGAGCACCTTGCGCTCCTGGGCGGGCTTGTCCTTGGGGTCCAGGGCGAAGTGGTAATAGGGGATCTTGTGCCACTGCGCCAGCGGTTCGAGGTCGGGGTGGTTGGACACCACCGCCACCACGTCCATGGCCAATTGGCCAATGCGCTGGCGATACAGCAAGTCGTTGAGGCAGTGATCGGCCTTGGACACCATGATCACCACCTTGGGGCGGTGATTGGGCGCGGTCAGCTCGAAGGTCATGCCGAAGGCGTCACTGCGCTCGGCGAGGCCGGCCCGGAAGCCTGTCTCGTCGAAATCGTCCGGCTGGCGGAACTCCACGCGAATGAAGAACCGCCCCGAGAGCCGGTCATCGAAAGAGTGGTGCTCCGTGACATAGCAGCGCTGTTCATAGAGATAACGCGTCACTACGTCGACGGTGCCGAGCATGCTCGGGCAGTCGGCGGTAAGAATCCAGGTATCCGGTGCCCGACTCATGCGTGTTCTCCTTTTTATGCCTCGATGGCCAGGCCGTACTCGGCCGAAGCGTCCTGCAGCCACAGCCACCAGTAGTCGGAGAAGCTGCGGCGGATCACCAGTTCCCAGGTGTCTTCGGCGGTGCGGCGAATCACCAGCTGCGACTTGGCGAACACAGTGCCGACAGCCTTGCCGACCGGGAAGTTGTTCGGGTGTACATCATAGCTGGTGGATTTCATCAGCACATCGCGCACATTGGGGCCGCGCAGCTCGAGCAGGGTCTGCCCACCGCTGACGTTGACTACCTGGATGTGCTGGCCGTCGAGGGCCTCGCGCAGCTTCTGCTCGGTGGCGAATTCCTGGCCACCAGGAACAATCAGCAGCCACTCATCCGGGCCAACCCACTGCAGCGACATCTCGTCGTTGGCGACCACGGTCAGGGCGACCGGCAGCTCCAGACCCAGGGCCTTCTTCACGCCTGCGGCGAAGGCGGCATCGTGGCCATCGCCACGAAGGGTCAGGTGACCGAGGAACTTGTGTTCACGCAGGGTTACGCCTGCATTCTTGCGGCCTTTGCCGACCAGGCTGGCCAGGTCAGCGTGGTGCAGTGGCGACTCGGCCCGGGCGTTGGAGCCCGGATTTTGCTGGAAGACGTTGATTACGCTCATTTCTTACCTGCCTTGAATTCTGTTGTGCCGAACGGCGCCGAACCTGTGGGAGCGGGCTTGCCCGCGAATGGGCCGGTGAGGCCAACATCGCATTCGCGGGTAAACCCGCTCCCACAAGATCCAGCACTGCCTTCCGGAGGCCTTAGACGTTCTGCCGCTCACCCTTCGGATCGAAGAACACCGAAGACACGATCTCCGCCTCGATCACGCTGCCGTCAGCCTGCGGCGAGTAGACACGCTCGCCCATGCGCTTGAGGCCGCCCTTGACCACACCCATGGCGAACGAATAGCCCAGGGAGTTGGAGGCATAGCTGGAGGTCACGTGACCGACCATGTCCATCGGGATCGGCTGGTTCGGGTCGAACACCAACTGGGCGCCTTCGGGCAACCATTTGGTCGGGTCGACAGGCTTGAGGCCCACCAGTTGCTTGCGGTCTTCGCGCAGGCAGTCCGAACGGGTCATGCCGCGTGCACCGATCCAGGAGAACGGTTTGTTGCGACCGACACACCAGCCCATGTTCAGGTCGTCCGGGTTCATCGAGCCGTCGGTGTCCTGACCGACGATGATGAAGCCTTTCTCGGCGCGCAGTACGTGCATGGTTTCGGTGCCGTACGGGGTCAGGTTGTACTTCTTGCCTGCCTCGACGATCTGCTCCAGCACGCCCATGGCGTAGTTGGCCTGAACGTTGATTTCGTACGACAGCTCACCGGTGAACGAGATACGGAACACACGGGCCGGCACGCCGCCGACCAGGCCTTCCTTCCAGCTCATGAACGGGAAGGCTTCCTTGTCCAGGTCGATGTCGGTGACTTCGGCCAGCAGCTTGCGGCTGTTGGGGCCGGACAGGGTCATGGTGGCCCAGTGGTCGGTCACGGAGGTGAAGTACACCTTCAGGTCCGGCCATTCGGTCTGGTGGTACAGCTCCAGCCACTGCAGCACACGTGCGGCGCCGCCAGTGGTGGTGGTCATGATGAAGTGGTTGTCGCCGACGCAGGCGGTCACGCCGTCGTCGAAGACCATGCCGTCTTCCTTGCACATCAGGCCGTAACGGGCCTTGCCCACATCGAGCTTGGTCCAGGCGTTGGTGTACACGCGGTTGAGGAATTCACGCGCATCCGGGCCCTGGATGTCGATCTTGCCCAGGGTCGAGGCGTCGAGCAGGCCCACGCTGTCGCGCACGGCCTTGCATTCACGCTCCACGGCGGCATGGATGTCTTCGCCGGCTTTAGGGAAGTACCACGGACGCTTCCACTGACCGACATCTTCGAATTCGGCACCGTTCTTCAGGTGCCAGGCGTGCAGCGCGGTGAAGCGCACGGGTTCGAACAGGTGGCCACAGTGACGGCCCGCTACCGCACCGAAGGTCACCGGCGTGTAGTTGGGACGGAACATGGTGGTGCCCATCTGCGGGATGGTGATACCCATCGAACGCGCAGCGATGGCCAGGCCGTTGATGTTGCCCAGTTTGCCCTGGTCGGTACCGAAGCCCAGCGCGGTATAGCGTTTGACGTGCTCGACCGACTCGAAGCCTTCGCGGGTGGCCAGTTCGATGGCGGCCGCGGTGACGTCGTTCTGCTGGTCGACGAACTGCTTCGGCGCACGGGCAGTGCCTTTGTCGTGCGGCACCTGGAACAGCGCCACAGTGGCCTCTTCCTTGCGGGCAACGACTTTCGGCAGGGTGCCGACGGACGCCTTGAAACCTGCTTCGGTGGCTGCCTGAACGCCGCCTTCGAAACCATCGGCAATCGCGTCGCCGAGCGGGTAGACGCCATTCACGCCACCCACGCAGACACGCTTCTGCGGCGCATCGCCCGGCACGAAGCCGAGGATGTCGTCACGCCAGATCGGACGACCACCCAAGTGGGACGCCAGGTGCACCACCGGGCTGTAGCCACCGGAGCTGCCGATCAGGTCGCACTCGAGCCATTCGCCTGGGCTGGTGACCTTGTGTGCCACGGCATCGATCGCGGCGACGCGGGCGCCGGTCACATGCTTGGTGCCCTTGGCCTCGATCACGGCGCTGGAGGTCAGGATGCGGATGCCCTTGGCACGCGCTTCCTCGACCAGCGAGCCGCGCGGGTTGTGGCGCGCATCGGCGATGGCGACCACCTGCAGGCCAGCGTCGTGCCAGTCCAGGGCGGTGCGGTAGGCGTGGTCGTTGTTGGTCGACAGCACCAGCTTGCGACCCGGGGCGACGCCGTAACGGCGCACGTACACCGAGATCGCGCCGGCGAGCATGTTGCCCGGCACATCGTTGTTGCCGTACACCAGTGGACGCTCGTGGGTACCGGTGGCCAGTACGACACGCTTGGCACGCACGCGGTGGACGCGGTGACGGACCTGGCCGATCGGGGCGCGGTCACCGAGGTGATCGGTCATGCGCTCATGGATGGTCAGGAAGTTGTGGTCGTGGTAGCCGTTGACCGTGGCGCGTGGCAGCAGGGTCACTTCCGGCAGCGATTGCAGCTCGGCAACGACGGCGGCAACCCAGTCAGCGGCAGGCTTGCCGTCGAGGGTCTCGCGGGTGTCGAGCAGGCTGCCGCCAAACTCTTCCTGTTCATCGGCAACGATCACACGGGCGCCGCTGCGACCAGCAGCCAGGGCCGCAGCCAGGCCAGCAGGGCCGGCACCGACGATCAGCACGTCGCAGTGCTGGTTCATGTAGTCGTAGCTGTCCGGGTCGTTCTGCAAGGGCGCACGGCCCAGGCCTGCCGCTTTACGGATGTACTTCTCGTAAGTCATCCAGAACGACTTGGGATACATGAAGGTCTTGTAGTAGAACCCGGGCGGCATCATGCTGCCGCCGACCTTGCCGAGGATGCCCATCACGTCGTTGTTGACGTTCGGCCAGCCGTTGGTGCTGGTGGCCACCAGGCCCGAGTACAGGGCTTGCTGGGTGGCGCGCACGTTCGGCACCTGGGTGGCTTCGCTTGAGCCCAACTGCAGGATGGCGTTCGGCTCTTCGGGGCCTGCGGCGATGATGCCGCGAGGACGCGAGTACTTGAAGCTGCGACCGACGATGTCGACGCCGTTGGCCAGCAGCGCAGCGGCCAGGCTGTCACCGGCATAACCCTGGTAGGTCTTGCCGTTGAAGGTGAAGTTCAGGACCTTGCTGCGATCGATGCGACCGCCGCTGGCGAGGCGATAGACCTGGCTCATACTTTTTCTCCCTGGCCTTTGACGGCCGACTGCGCGGGGTTCAGCTTGTTCGCGGTGACCTGCGGCTTCTCACCGATCTTGTAGGTTTCCAGGATCTCGTAGGTCTCGGTGTTACGCGTGACGTTGAAGTACTGGCGGCAGCCGGCGACGTGGTCCCACAGTTCATGGTGGATACCGCGCAGGTTGTCGCGGAAGAACATGTAGGTACCCCATTCCTCGTCGGTGCAGGCGCTAGGGTCCAGCGGGCGGGCGATGTGCGCCTGGCCGGAGGAGTGGAACTCTTCTTCGGAGCGCAGCTCGCCGCAGTGGGGACAGAAAATATGCAACATGACGATTGTCTCCGATTAGTGGGCGACGGCTGCGGCGCCGTGTTCGTCGATCAGCGCACCGCTGTAGAAGCGGTCGATCGAGAACGGTTTGGCCAGTGGGTGCATCTCGCCTTTGGCAAGGCTCGCGGCGAAGACGTTGCCCGAACCCGGGGTCGCCTTGAAGCCGCCGGTACCCCAGCCGCAGTTGAAGAACAGGTTTTTGACAGGCGTCTTGGAGATGATCGGGCACGCGTCCGGGCAGGTGTCGACGATGCCGCCCCACTGACGGTTCATGCGCACACGCGAGAGGATCGGGAACATCTCGACGATCGCCTGCATGGTGTGCTCGATGATCGGGTACGAACCGCGTTGGCCGTAGCCGACCCAACCATCGATACCGGCGCCGATGACCAGGTCGCCTTTGTCGGATTGGCTGATGTAGCCGTGCACGGCGTTGGACATGATCACGCTGTCGATGATCGGCTTGATCGGCTCCGATACCAGCGCCTGCAGCGGGTGCGATTCCAGCGGCAGACGGAAGCCGGCCAGCTTGGCCATGTGGCCGGAGTTACCGGCGGTGACCACACCGACGCGCTTGGCGCCGATGAAGCCTTTGTTGGTTTCCACGCCGATGACCGCGCCGTTTTCCTTGCGGAAACCGATCACTTCGGTCTGCTGGATCAAGTCGACGCCCAGGGCGTCGGCAGCGCGGGCGTAGCCCCAGGCCACGGCGTCGTGACGGGCCACGCCGCCACGGCGCTGGACGGTCGCACCGAGGATCGGGTAGCGGGTGTTCTTGGAGCAATCCAGGTACGGGATCTCGGCAGCGACCTGCTCGGTGTTGAGCAACTCACCGTCCACGCCGTTGAGGCGGTTGGCGTTGACCCGACGCTCGGAGTCGCGGATGTCCTGCAGGGTGTGGCAAAGGTTGTACACACCACGCTGGGAGAACATCACGTTGTAGTTGATGTCCTGGGACAGGCCTTCCCACAGCTTCATGGCGTGTTCGTACAGCTTGGCCGATTCGTCCCACAGGTAGTTGGAACGCACGATGGTGGTGTTACGGGCGGTGTTGCCGCCGCCCAGGTAACCCTTCTCGATCACCGCGACGTTGGTGATGCCGTGCTCCTTGGCCAGGTAGTAGGCCGTGGCCAGGCCATGGCCGCCACCGCCGACGATGACCACGTCGTACACCTTCTTCGGCGTCGGCGTGCGCCACATGCGCTGCCAGTTCTCGTGGTGGCTGAGGGAGTGTTTGAAAAGGCCGAAGCCCGAATAGCGTTGCATGGTTGGTTACTCCACTCAGCGGTAGACCGGGAAATCGGCGCACAGGGCGGCGACGTTCTTGGCAACGTCGGCTTCGACGTCGGCATCACCCAGGTTGTCCAGTACATCGCAAATCCAGCCGGCCAGAGCCACGCACTGGGCTTCCTTGAAGCCACGGGTGGTGACGGCCGGGGTACCGATGCGCAGGCCCGAGGTGACGAACGGCGACTGCGGGTCGTTAGGTACGGCGTTCTTGTTGACGGTGATGTGAGCGCGACCCAGGGCGGCGTCGGCGTCTTTGCCGGTCAGGCCTTGGCGGATCAGGCTGACCAGGAACAGGTGGTTGTCGGTACCGCCGGAAACCACGTCGTAGCCACGGTCGATGAACACCTTGGCCATGGCCTGGGCGTTGGCAATGACCTGCTTCTGATAGGTCTTGAATTCAGGCTCCAGCGCTTCCTTGAAGCACACGGCCTTGGCGGCGATGACGTGCATCAGCGGGCCGCCTTGGGCGCCTGGGAACACGGCAGCGTTGAGCTTCTTCTCGATCTCTTCGTTGGACTTGGCCAGGATCAGGCCGCCACGTGGACCGCGCAGGGTCTTGTGGGTGGTGGTGGTGACCACGTCGGCGAAGGGAATCGGGTTCGGGTACAGGCCAGCGGCGACCAGACCGGCCACGTGAGCCATGTCGACGAACAGCAGCGCGCCCACTTTGTCGGCGATGGCGCGGAAACGCGGGAAGTCCAAGGTCTTGGAGTAGGCGGAGAAGCCGGCGACGATCATCTTCGGCTTGTGCTCGACCGCCAGACGCTCGACTTCGTCGTAGTCGATCAGGCCGGTGGTGTTGTCGATGCCGTACTGAACGGCGTTGTACAGTTTGCCGGAGGACGACACCTTGGCGCCGTGGGTCAGGTGGCCGCCATGGGCCAGGCTCATGCCCAGGATGGTGTCGCCGGCCTGCAGCAGGGCCAGGTAGACGGCGCTGTTGGCGGAAGAACCGGAGTGAGGCTGGACGTTGGCGTAATCAGCGCCGAACAGCTGCTTGGCGCGCTCAATGGCCAGCGCCTCGACCTTGTCGACGTGCTCGCAACCACCGTAGTAGCGCTTGCCTGGGTAGCCTTCGGCGTACTTGTTGGTCAGGCCGCTGCCCTGGGCCTGCATGACGCGCTTGCTGGTGTAGTTCTCCGAGGCGATCAGCTCGATGTGATCTTCCTGGCGCTGTTCTTCGGCATTCATCGCCGCCAGCAGTGCGTCGTCGTAACCCTGGATCTGGTCTTGCTTGCTGAACATCTTGTCTCTCCCGGCAGCGATTGTTTCTTGTCTTGGGGCACTGTGGCCCTTTGTGGCGATGGTATGACCGGCGAGGGCGACTCAGATGCCTGCGCACGCCTTGCAATGGCGCGTTTACGACATTCGCATCTGCGTGGTGCGTGTGCGGCCTCCTTTGCGGGTAAGCCCGCTTCCACAGGGGCTGTGCAATCCCTGTGGGAGCGGGCTTGCCCGCGAAGAAGCCCGCAGGATCAACACATGCAGTGGCTCGCACAGGCCTTGTATAGGCAACCGCTGAATCGATGGTTTAGAGTGCCGGTCTGCGTCGTAAAAAGGACAGGTGTCATGACTGATAACAGCCAACAATTCGCCAGCGACAACTATTCCGGCATCTGCCCCGAAGCCTGGGCCGCGATGGAGAAGGCCAACCAGGGCCACGAGCGCGCCTATGGCGACGATCAATGGACCGAACGGGCCGCCGAGTACTTCCGCGAGCTGTTCGAGACCGACTGCGAGGTGTTCTTCGCCTTCAACGGCACTGCCGCCAACTCCCTGGCCCTGGCCTCTCTGTGCCAGAGCTATCACAGCGTCATCTGCTCCGAGACCGCCCACGTCGAAACCGACGAGTGCGGTGCGCCGGAGTTCTTTTCCAACGGCTCCAAGCTGCTCACCGCCCGCAGCGTCAACGGCAAGCTGACCCCCGAGTCGATCCGCGAGGTGGCCCTCAAGCGCCAGGACATCCACTACCCCAAGCCACGCGTGGTGACCATCACCCAGGCCACCGAAGTGGGCACGGTGTACAACCCCGACGAGCTCAAGGCGATCAGCGCCACCTGCAAGGAGCTGGGGCTGAACCTGCACATGGATGGCGCACGCTTCTCCAACGCCTGTGCCTCCTTGGGCTGCACGCCAGCGGAGCTGACCTGGAAGGCCGGGGTGGATGTGCTGTGCTTCGGCGGCACCAAGAACGGCATGGCCGTGGGCGAAGCGATCCTGTTCTTCAATCGCGCCCTGGCCGATGACTTCGACTACCGCTGCAAGCAGGCGGGCCAGCTGGCGTCGAAGATGCGTTTTCTCTCCGCGCCCTGGGTCGGGCTGCTCGAAGACGGCGCCTGGCTGCGCTATGGCCGCCATGCCAATCACTGCGCGCAACTGCTGGCCTCGTTGGTGAGCGACCTGCCGGGTGTGGAGCTGATGTTCCCGGTGCAGGCCAACGGCGTGTTCCTGCAAATGCCGGAAGCCGCGTTGGAGGCGCTGCGGGCCAAGGGCTGGCGCTTCTATACCTTTATCGGAAGCGGTGGCGCGCGGTTCATGTGCTCGTGGGATACGCAAGAAGCACGGGTGCGCGAACTGGCGGCGGACATTCGCGCCATCGTCGGCGCCTGACATGCGTGGGTAAATCGGAGCGTCGGTTCGGCGCTCCGATTTACCCACGCAGCGTCCAACGCCGACCTAGAGCTTGAACCCGCCCATTTGCCGCGCCAGGTCATCGGCAAGGCCACGCAGCGCCTGGCACTCGTCCCGACAGGCCTGCACTTCGGCCGCCGTCTCCCGAGCCAGGTCGGAAATCCCCTGCACAGTCCGGTTGATCTCCTCGGTCACCGCCGATTGCTCTTCGGTCGCCGTGGCCACTTGGTGGTTCATGTCGCTGATGTGCTCCACCTGATCGGTGATCGCCCCAAGGGAGGTACCGGTACGCTGGCTGGACTCCACCCCGCCCCCCGTCGCCTGCTGTCCCGCGTGCATCGACGCCACGGCAGTGCCAGCGCCTTGCTTGAGGCGTTGGATCATCTGTTGCACCTCGTCGGTGGACACCTGGGTACGCCGCGCCAAGGTTCGCACTTCATCGGCAACCACAGCGAAACCGCGCCCCATCTCACCTGCTCGCGCCGCCTCGATGGCCGCATTGAGGGCCAACAGGTTGGTTTGTTCGGAAATACTGCGGATCACCGCCAAGACTTCATCGATCGAGGCAACTTCGTCGGCCAACTGGCTCACCGCCTCGGCGGCCCGACCGATCTCCCCGGACATGCCTTCGATGCTGTGGATCGATCGACGTACCACCTCGCGCGCCCGCAAGGCTTCGTCACGCGCCGATTGCGACGCATGGGCGGCATTGCCGGCGTTCTGCGCGATGTCCTGTACGGTCAGCCCCATCTCGTGCACAGCGGTGGCGACCATCTCGGTCATCTCCTGCTGGCGTCCGGAGCGGTCGGCAGTGTTGTCCACCACGCGTGTCACCTGCTCCACCGAACGATGCAGGCGCTCGGTGGTGCGCAGCACCTCGCCGATCAACACCCGCTGGCTGTCGAGGAATCGGTTGAAACCACGGGCCAGGTCGCCCAGTTCATCCTCGCGTGAATCGTCCAGCCGCTGGCTGAGGTCGCCAGCGCCACTGCCGATCTGCGTCAGCGCCGTGGTCACCTGGCGGATCGGACGCACCAGCCCGCGCGCCAGCAGTACCACCAGCAGCAACGACATCAGCGCCACCGCGCCGCCGATCAGGCTGGTCAGCCACACGGCTTCGTGCATCTGTGCGTAGATTTCTTCCTCCGGCACCTCGGCTACCAGGGTCCAGTTCAAGTCGCGAAGCGGCAACCCCAAGGCCAGGTAGTCCTCGCCGTCGCGGCTGAAACGCACCTTGCGCAAGCCCTCGCCCTTGCCCAGAACAACCTGGGTCGCCTGCTCGCCGACCTGCTCGACCAACTGGCGCTTGCCACTGAATTCGTGGTCTGGATGGACCTGGATCAGGCCGTCGTTGCGCACCAGGAACACCCGCCCACGCTCACCGAAACTGAAGTCGTGGATCAGTTTCGACAACGCGGTCATGCGCAGGCCCATGCCGGCCACGCCCACCAGTTGCCCGTCCTTTTCGACCCGGTAATCGATGAACAACGCAAGCTCCCCGGTGGAGCCGTCGATGTCGATGTTGATCAGGCGCTCGGCGCCGCTGTCGATGTAGCCGTAGAACCATTTGTCCTTCGGATTATCGCGGCTGAGGGTGCGATCCAGGCCTTTCTCGTTGTAGTAATGGCCGGTCGCCGTGGAGGCGAACAACGTGGTGAAGGCCTGGTTGCGCTGCTTGACCGCCTCCAGGTATTCGAGAAAGCGCGGGGCTTGGGCAGGGTCCTCACCGGCCGCGAGCCAGTCACGCAGCAGCGTGTTGCCGGCAATGTCAGCCGCTGCCACCAGCGGCCTGCCGAGCATGCGTTCGATGTCGTTGCGAATCGCCTCGATGCTGGCCGGCAGCGCCGTGTCGACCAGATAGCGCTCGGTCAGGCGGTTGACCGCCTCGGTGTACACCCCCACGACCACCAGAATGCTCGCCAGCAGGGCCGCGCCCATACTCGCAATCAATTGCCACTGGATACTCCGCCGCCAGATCCGCATGCCCCACTCCCCCAGTCGTTATTATTTTGGGTGATTGTATACACTTACGTATCCGGTTATTCCAGTTATCTGAAACAATGCAGACCAACCGTCGGACGCGAGGCCAGCCGCCCACGCACGCCCGCAACCAATGGCGCATTCGCGGATAAACCCGCTGCGACAAGGGCTCTGCTAACGTCGATGCTTGGGGATGACACCCGACCTGTGGGAGCGGGTTCACCCGCGAATGCGGTGGGACACCCACCGATGCATTCGTGGCAAACCCGAGGTCAGGCAATCGGATTACTGTTCGGCGATGGTCCGAACGATAGCGTCCACGGTGGCGTCGATCTGCGCCTGGGTCCGCTCGAGCGTCTGCTGGTGTTCCTTTTGCAGTTCGACCTGCTTGGAACACAGATTCAGGGCTGCCAGCACCAGCAGTTTGTCACCGATCAGGGTGGGGTACTGACGCTTGGTCTCGGCCAGGGCGGTGTTGAGCATCCGCACGGCTTGCGCCAGGGTCTCTTCCTGGCCTTGGGGCGCCTTGATCGAATAGTCGTTGCCCAGGATAGACACGACATTGATCGGCTGCGCTTGCAGTCTCATGCGTTGACGACACCTGCGCTGGCGCGCTCTACCAGCGCCTGGATACGGGCAGCGGTGGCGCCGTGCTTCTCTTCCTGCTCCATCAGCGACAGCTGCAGGGTTTCATTCTCTTCCTTTGCCTGGGCCAGTTCCTGGCCGAGGGCGGTGTTCTGCTCGGTGAGTTGAGCGTTTTTCTGCATCAGGTCGTTGACCAGTTGCTCGAGTTGATTCAGGGAAGCTTCCAACATGGGGGTCTATCTCGGGTTGTTGCAAAGGGCGCACACGATAAAGAAAAGCGCGCGTCCTCGCCATTAAATATCGGGAATCGAAGGCTTTAGCCTGGGCAGATTGACAGGCCTGGGCCGGTCTTGTTCCGACCTGGGTCAACCACCTGTCCGGAAACTCGATAGCAGGCTCACAGATTCATTCAAGACCCTCCCTTTGCGACCGATATCCAAAGCAGGTCACATTTTGTCGCATGGAGCGCGCATTTCCTTCCTGCCGGATAACGTCCCATGTCCCTACGCAATATGAACATCGCCCCGCGTGCCTTGCTGGGCTTTGCCCTGATCGGTGCGCTGATGCTCGGTCTTGGCATTTTCTCGCTGATCCAGATGGGCAACATTCGCCAAGCCGGCGTCGCCATCGAAGCGGTGAGCGTACCGAGCATCAAGACCCTCGATGAACTGGCCCTGCTCAATCTGCGCATGCGCACCCTCGCCTACCGCCTGGTGCTCAACCGCGACCCTCAGTTCCAGCAGGACACCCAGCGCCAGATGGACGAGCGCAACGCGCAGATCGACAAGATCCGCGACGCCTATCGCCAGCTTGTGGAAGGCCCTCAGGAGCAAGCCGCCTTCGACCGGTACAACCAACTGCTCGGCCAATACCGCCAGCTGGAAGCGCGCATGCGCAGCCTCAGCCAGGCCAATCGCGTGGAGGAACTCCAGAGCCTGATCAACCGCGAGCTGTTCGAGAATGCCGAGCAGATCAACCAGGCCATGGCGAACCTGGTGCGCATCAACACCGAGCAGACCCGCGCCACCAATGCGACAGCCGCCAGCCAATATGACACTGCATTCGCCCTGGTCATCGGCCTGCTGGTGACAGCCACCATCCTGACTCTGCTATGCGCGTTCCTGTTGACCCGCAGCATCGTCAAGCCGATCGACGAAGCGCTCAAGGCCGCCGAACAGGTCGCCGACGGCGACCTGACCCAGGTGATCCGCGCCGAGGGCAGCGATGAAGCCGCTCGCCTGTTGCGCGCCATGGCGCGGATGCAGGACAAGCTGCGTGACACCCTGCAATTGATCGCAGGCTCGGCCACCCAGTTGGCGTCGGCCGCCGAGGAACTCAATTGCGTCACCGACGAAAGCGCCCGCGGCCTGCAGCAGCAGAACAACGAGATCGAACAGGCCGCCACTGCGGTCACTGAAATGACCAGCGCGGTGGAAGAAGTGGCGCGCAATGCCGTGAGCACGTCCGAAGCCTCCAGCGAGGCGAGCCGTTCAGCGGGCGATGGTCGCGACCTGGTGCTGGAGACGGTGGGCGCCATCGAGCGCATGAGCAGCGATGTGCAGGCCACCGCCACACTGGTCACCCGCCTGGCGTCCCAATCCCGGGATATCGGCAAGGTCCTGGATGTGATCCGCGGCCTGGCCGATCAGACCAACCTGCTGGCACTCAATGCCGCGATCGAAGCGGCCCGCGCCGGCGAGGCCGGCCGTGGCTTTGCCGTGGTGGCCGACGAGGTACGGGCGCTGGCCCACCGTACCCAGCAATCGACCAGCGAAATCGAACGAATGATTGCCAGTATCCAGGGCGGGACGGAAGAAGCGGTGACCTCGATGCGCACCAGCACCGAGCGCGCCGAGTCGACCCTGAACATCGCCCGGGGCGCCGGCCTGGCCCTGGACAGCATCGCCAGCGCGGTGTCACAGATCAACGAGCGCAACCTGGTGATCGCCAGCGCCGCCGAAGAGCAGGCCCAGGTGGCCCGCGAGGTGGACCGCAACCTGGTGAACATCAATGACCTGTCGGTACAGAGCGCGACCGGGGCGCATCAGACCAGCGTGGCCAGTGCCGACCTTTCGCGCCTGGCGGTCGACCTCAACGGCCTGGTGGCGCGTTTTCGCACCTGACAGCAACGGGGCTGCTTCGCAGCCCCGTATCCAGGATCAGTACTCGATCCGCACGTCCCCTTGCGGCACGCTGCAGCATGACAGGATGTAGCCTTCGGCTTCGTCTTCCTCGGTGATACCGCCGTTGTGGTCCATGACCACTTCGCCGCCGAGCTTGAGCACCTTGCAGGTACCGCAAATACCCATGCCACAGGCTTTGGGGATCATCAGCCCGACCTTGGCCGCTGCCGCATGCACCGTCTCCCCTGGGGCGATGCGGATGCTCTTCTCGCTGCCGACGAACTCCACTAGGTTGAGGTCGGCTGCGTCGAGTTCCTCGGCCGCCTCGGCAGCCTGCTCGGCATGCTCCACGGCGTCGGCCTTGGCCTCTGCCGGGGTCGCTCCGAACGACTCTTCATGGTAGTTGCGCATGTCGAAGCCCACCGCCTCGAGCATGCGCTTGACGGCATTCATGTACGGCGTCGGGCCGCAGCAGAACACTACCCGCTCCATGTAGTCAGGCGCGATCAGCTCCATCAGGCGCTGGTTGAGGTAGCCGCGGTAGCCCGACCAGGGCTCGCCCAGGCCGTGCTTCTCGCAAATGATGTGCAAGCTGAAGTTGGGGATCCGCGAGGCCATCTGGTCCAGTTCGCGGTGATAGATGATGTCCTTCGGCGAACGGGCGCTGTGGACGAAGACCATGTCGACGTTGCCGTTGGTGTCATAGAACCAACGGGCCATGGACATCACCGGGGTGATACCGACACCGCCCGAGAGGTACAGCACCTTCGATGCCGGGAAGTCGATGGCGTTGAACAGCCCCACCGGCCCGTGCACCGCCAGCTCGAAGCCTTCGTGCATGTTGTCGTGCAGCCAGTTGGACACCTGCCCGCCGGGTACGCGCTTGACCGTGATCGAGAAGCTGTAGGGCACCGAGGGCGAGCTGGAGATGGTATACGAGCGCATCACCTGCTTGCCGTCGATCTCAAGCTCCAGGGTGACGAACTGCCCGGGCTTGAAGAAGAACATGATCGGCTGGTCGGCCATGAAACAGAAGGTGCGCACGTCCCAGGTCTCCTGGATGACCTTGACGCAGCGCACCACATGGCGGCCGTTGGCCCAGGTCTGGGTCGTGACCGGATTGAGGAAGGTATCGGACATGTTCTTCTCCAGCGGCCGACTACCGGCCTTCATGGCTGCGATAATGCGCAAGCCAGCGACGAAGTACATTCCCATCAGCGACATCGGCGTGCTTATCGCGACCAGCCCCATGCTACAAGGGCTGGCGCGTCGGAATCGGATTCGGCCATGTCGCCCGTGGATATGGTTCCTGTCGGCGGCGAACGCACACTCCACGGCAAATGAAACAGCTGTTTTTAGCAAGCAGCCTTGCGGCAAACCACAACAACGATTAGCCACTTTCGCCGGCCGCATACGGCCCTGAGGACCAAACGATGGACGTCACCGCAACCCTGAGCCTGGGCGATCCACTGGAAGCTGCACGCAAGGCCACCGCCGAGATGCTGCAGACCCGCGAGCGCACCTACTCGCTGCCCCAGCCTTTCTACACCGACGAGCGTCTGTTCCAGATCGACATGCAGGAGATCTTCCACAAGGAGTGGTTGATCGCCGGCATGACGTGCGAGATTCCGACCAAGGGCAACTTCCTGACCCTGCAGATCGGCAAGAACCCAATCATCGTTATCCGTGGCGCCGAAGGCCAAGTGCATGCGTTCCACAACGTCTGCCGTCACCGTGGCTCGCGCCTGTGCACCAGCGAAAAGGGCAAGGTGGCCAAGCTGGTCTGCCCGTACCACCAGTGGACCTATGAAATCGACGGTCGCCTGCTGTTCGCCGGCACCGAGATGGGCGCCGACTTCGACATGAAGCAGTACGGCCTCAAGCCTGTGCACGTGAAGACCGCCGGTGGCTACATCTTCATCAGCCTGGCCGAGAACCCGCCAGCGATCGACGAGTTCCTGGCAACGCTCGACCACTACATGGAACCGTACGACATGGAGAACACCAAGGTGGCGGTGCAAACCACCTTGATGGAAAAAGCCAACTGGAAGCTGGTGCTGGAGAACAACCGCGAGTGCTACCACTGCAACGGCTCGCACCCTGAGCTGCTCAAGACCCTGCTGGAGTGGGACGACACCAACGACCCACGCGCCGACCAGGCGTTCAAGGACCACGTCGCCGCCTCCGCTGCTGCCTGGGAAGCCGAGAAGATCCCGTACCTGCACAAGAGCCATGGCCTGCGTAACCGTATCGTGCGCATGCCGCTGCTCAAGGGCACCGTGTCCATGACCATGGACGGCAAGCAGGCGTGCAAGAAGCTGATGGGCCGCATCAAGAACCCAGACCTGGGCTCGATGCGTATCCTGCACCTGCCGCACGCATGGAACCACTGCATGGGCGACCACATGATCGTGTTCACCGTGTGGCCGATCAGCGCTCAGGAGTCGATGGTCACCACCAAGTGGCTGGTGCACAAAGATGCCGTCGAAGGCGTCGACTACGACCCGGAAAACATGCGCAAGGTCTGGGACGCTACCAACGACCAGGACCGTCGTCTGGCTGAAGAAAACCAGCGCGGCATCAACTCCACCGCCTACCAGCCTGGCCCGTACTCCAAGACCTACGAGTTCGGCGTGGTCAACTTCATCGACTGGTACTCCCAGCGCGTGCTCAACAACCTGGGGGCGGAGCCGGCGCCGTACCTGAAGGAAGTCAAAGCGCAGTAAGGCATCGACGCTATACGAAAAGAGCAGCCCGAGGGCTGCTCTTTTTTTTGCTCGCAGCCCTGTCATGAAGAACGATGATCAATTCTTGATCAACCTTCACCCAGCCAAGGCCTGCCATGGCCTGCAGCCACCGACCAACACTTTATCCACAGCCTGGCTCACAGTAATTGTGGAAAGTCGCCCTGAACCCTCACTCAATCCGTTGCTCATTATTTGATCAAAACTCTGTATCCCTTAGAATTCGTGGCTTCTGGCGATTACCGAACATCTTGTCCACAGAGCCGCCAACAGACTTTGTGGGCAAGGTTGGATCACTGACGCACACGCCTGTGGATAGACCCCTGAATGCCCTGGCACGCAGCGGTTTCAGAGGAATTGATCAATTATCGAACAAACGGCTGGAGACCAATGAATACGCGGGCTGCGTCATTGGCCAAACAGATTATCCACAGAGCCGCCAACAGCGATTGTGGGAAACGTTTGGCATTTAGGGGATAGGCGAAGCGTAGAGCCTGTTCAATTGTTGATCAAAGCTACAGAGGCCAGGATTGGCGAGGCCTGCAGCGAGGCGTAAACATTTTATCAACAGGGTGGCGAACAGATTCGGTGTGTAAAAGATCGGGGCCGCACAGCGGCCCCAGCGTCGCAATGCTTAGCGCAGTACCCCTTCCTCCACCAGCAACTTCAGGATCGCCTCGGCGCCTTCCTGTGGAGAAACGTCCTTGAGCACCTTGCCGCCTCCGCCGCTGGCCTTGGCCGTGGCGGCTTTCATGCGGTCCGCGCCGCTCTTGGCCTTGATCACCTTCAGCCGCTTGGGCCGTGGACGGGCCGGCTGCAGTTCGGCATCGGCCAGCAGCTCATCCTCGACCACCGCCACATTGCGCGCGGCGAGCACGCCCCGGCGAGCCGGGCCGAAAGCGCTCTGGCGCGGCTTGGGCGCAGCGTTATCCACAGTCGCCAAGAGCGGCAGGCGCACCTTCAGACGGCGTCGCTGGCCCCGTGGCAAAGCTTGCAGAACCTGCGCAGTGCCGTTGTCGATCGACTCCACTTCGGCCAGGCCCACCACCAACGGCCAGCCCAGGCGCTCAGCCAGCAAGAACGGCAACATGCCCGAACCTTCGCCGGTTTCCGCCTGGCTGCCGGTCAGCACCAACTGTGCCCCGGCGTCGCGCAGGTAATCACCCAGCACGCCCAGCACATCGGCACCCGCCGGCTGCTCCAGCACATCGAGATGATCCAGGCCCATGCCCAGGTAAGCGCGCAGTGCTTCCTCGCGTGGATCGCCAGCATGCACCACCTGCAAGTTATCCCCAGCCAGCTGCAAGCCCAGTTCGACGGCGCGGGAGTCCTGCTCGGCGCGACGGGTGCGGCCGGAGCTGGGGTGGGCGCCGATGGAGACCAGGCTGATGACTTTCGTACTCATGCTCGTGCCCTTATGCCGCATCGCGCTGGCCGGCGCTGCGGTAGTTGTCCACAGCCTCGATCAACGCCTGGAGAATCGCCGAACTGTCGCCAATCACCGACAGGTCCGCCCGTTTGATCATGTCGCAGCCTGGGTCCATGTTCACCGCCACCACCTTGTCGCAGGCACCGATACCCTGCAGGTGCTGGATCGCCCCGGAGATACCCACCGCCACGTAGACACGCGCCGTGACCCAGGTACCGGTGGCGCCGACCTGGCGGTTGCGCGGCATGAAGCCGTCGTCCACCGCTACCCGCGAGGCGCCTTCGGTAGCGCCGAGGGCGGCCGTCGCCTTGTGGAAAAGATCCCAGTCCTTGACGCCATTGCCGCCGGAGACGATGAATTCCGATTCGGCCATGGCGATCGCCGCCGGGTCCACGGCCACCGGGCCCAGGTCCTCGATGCGCGACAGACTGCGCGCCACGCTTGTGGACAACTCCACCGGCAGCGCTTCGTGACGGGTTTCGCTGACCGGATCGGAGCATTCGGCTGCCGCCAGGATCAGGCGCGGCAACCCACGCTGCAGGTCCTGCTGACCAGCTCCGGCACGGCCGATGCATTGGCCGTCCTTGACTTGCCATACCCGCGTCGCGGGGCGCTCGCCCAGCGCAGCGGCCAGGCGCCGGCCCAGCTCGCCACCACCGGTGCGGCTGTCGGGCAGCAGCCAGTGGCGCGGCGCGAACTGGTTATCCACAGCGCGCAGGCCCTGCACCAACTGCTCCGGTGCATAACCTTCGAACGCTTCGCCCTCGATGACCAGCAAGCGGTCGACACCGGCTGTGGAAAAGTTGCTTTCCTTGTGTTCGCCGAACACGATCGCCAGCACCGCGCCGTCGCTGCCGGCCAGGCTGTGGGCCAGGCCCAGCAGGTCGCGGTCGTGGCTGCCCAGGCGGCCACCGACCATGTCCGGAACCACGGCGATGTAGAACGCCGGCTCCGCAACCTGGTGCAGCGGCAGTTGCACCTCGGCCGCTGCCGTGCGGCGACCGGCGCCGGCGGTGCCCTGCTGGGCGCCACTGCGGTCGATACGCTTGAGGCCATTGGGGCCGATGAAGCCAGCGGCGATCGCGTGGGGGTTCTTGCGGATGAGGCCGTTAGGCCCCATCCAGCGGGTCTGTTGCGTCTGCATCGTCGCGTGCAGCGGATGCAGACGGTTACGGGCGATCCACTCGGCACGGGGATCGCGGCGGATGATGTCGCTCATCAGTGCACCTCCGCAGGTTCACGTTTGGCCGCTTGGGATTTGGCGCCGGCAGGGGCGTCGTCCTCGATCAGCACGTCGGCGACAAGCTCGGCGATGTCCTTGATCTGCGGACGGGGTTCGACCACGCCTTCGAGCATCGCGGTGCACTGTGGGCAACCCACGGCCACCAGCTCGGCCTCGGTCGTGCGGATGTCGTCCATGCGCATGTCAGGGATACGCTGCTTGCCCGGGATGTCGGTGATCGGCGCGCCACCGCCACCGCCACAGCAACGCGAGCGGAAGCCCGAACGTTCCATCTCGCGGACCTCGATGCCGAGGGCCTTGAGCACATCGCGCGGCGCCTCGTATTCACCGTTGTAGCGGCCCAGGTAGCACGGATCGTGATAGGTGACGCTGCCACCTTTGTGCTGGCCCAGGTTGAGCTTGTTGGCGGCGATGAGTTCGGCGATGTAGGTGCTGTGGTGCTGCACCTGGTATTCGCCACCCAGGGCGCCGTATTCGTTCTTCAGCACATGGAAACTGTGCGGGTCGCAGGTGACGATGCGCTGGAAGCGGTACTTGTTCAGCGTCTGGATGTTGCGCTTGGCCAGTTGCTGGAAGGTCGCCTCGTCGCCCAGACGGCGTGCCACGTCGCCACTGTCGCGCTCTTCCAGGCCGAGTACGGCGAAGTCCACGCCAGAGGCCTTGAGCACTTTGACGAACGCCCGCAGGGTGCGCTGGTTGCGCATGTCGAAGGCACCATCACCGACCCAGAACAGCACCTCGGTGCTCTTGACCTCGGACAACAGCTTGAGATTGAGGTCGGCGGCCCAGTTCATCCGCCCGCCTGGGTTGAAGCCGCCAGGGTTGTCGGTGGCGATCAGGTTGTCCAGCACCTCGGCGCCCTTGTTCGGGGTCGCGCCCTTTTCCAGGGTCAGGTGGCGACGCATATCGACGATGGCATCGACGTGCTCGATCATCATCGGGCATTCCTCGACGCAGGCGCGGCAAGTGGTGCACGACCACAGGGTCTCGGCGTCGACCAGGCCATTGACGATCGGCTGGTGCGGATGACCGCCATGCTCGCCGATCGGCTTGCCCGGATAAGGGCTGCCGGCGAACTGCGCATCGGTGCCACCGGCCAGGCCGATGACCATGTCCTGGATGAGCTTTTTCGGGTTCAACGGCTGGCCGGCAGCGAATGCCGGGCACATGGCTTCGCACTTGCCGCACTGCACGCAGGCATCGAAGCCGAGCAGTTGGTTCCAGGTGAAGTCCACTGGTTTTTCCACGCCTAACGGCGCGTTCGGGTCTTCCAGGTCCAGCGGCTTGAGGCCAGTGGAGCGACCACCGCCGAAGCGTTCGGCGCGGCGGTGCCAGGCCAGGTGCAGGGCACCGGCGAAGGCGTGCTTCATCGGGCCGCCCCAGGTCATGCCGAAGAACAGCTCCGACACGCCCCACAGCACGCCCACGCCCAGCACGGCGACCAGCAACCAGCCACCGGTACCTTCCGGCAGGATGCCAGCCACTGGCAGCGTGGCGATGAAGAAGCTCGCGGCGAACACCAGCAAGCTCTTGGGCAGGCGCATCCACGGCCCCTTGGACAGGCGCGAAGGTGGGTTCAGGCGACGCTTGAAGACGAACAGGGCGCCACAGAACATCAGCACCGTGGCGGCCAGCAAGGCATAGCCGAGGATCTTGCTCTGCAGGCCAAAGCCATGGACCAGGATCGCCAGCACGGCCGACAGCACGAAGCCGCCTGCGGTGGCCACGTGGGTCTTGGACATGTACTTGTCGCGCTCGACCACATGGTGCAGGTCCACCAGGTAACGCCGTGGCATGGCCAGCAGGCCACCGATCAGGTTGACCTTGGAAGGTCGACCACGCCGCCACATGCGCACCCGGCGCAGGGCGCCGAGCACCGCCAGGCCAAGGGCAGCGAACAGCAGGATGGGTAGAAGGGTGTTCAACATGGGAGGCTCCCACAACAGCTGGATTCTTGCGCCGCCCTGGAGGCTGGATCGGCCCCTTGTGGGAGCGGGTTTACCCGCGAATGCGTCAGATCAGACAACCCTGTTGCTTGTGCTGACGCTTTCGCGGGTAAACCCGCTCCCACAGGGTCCGCGCTCAGTGGCGACGACTGTTAACGATCAGAAGTCCTTGCACAGGCGCAAGGCGTCGTAGATCGCCGCGTGGACGTTACGCTGGGCCACGCAATCGCCGATGCGATACAGCAGGTAGCCCTCGCCCGGCTGGCTGAGGATCGGCTGCGGCTTGATAGCGAACAACGCCTCGATATCGATCTGGCCCTTGTTCCGCGAACCGTCCTTCAGTGCGTAGTACAGCTGCTCGTCAGGACGCACGCCGTTCTCCACCACCACCTGGTCGACCACGCGTTCTTCCTTGGCGCCGGTGTACTCGTTCTCCAGCACCGCTACCAGCTTGTCGCCTTCGCGGTAGACCTTTTCCAGCATCATGTCGCCGGTCATGATCACTTCTTTGGGGTACATGCTGCGGTAGTAGGTCGGGAAGGTGGTACCGCCCATCGCTACGCCCGGCTTGATGTCGTCGGTGACGATCTCGACCTGGCTGCCCTTGTCGGCAATGAAGTCGGCCACCGACATGCCGGTAAACTCGCAGATGGTGTCGTACACCAGCACGTTCTTGCCCGGCGCAACCTTGCCGTCGAGCACGTCCCAGCTGCTGACCACCAGTCCTTCGGCGGCGCCCCAGTGTTCGTTCTGCTCCAGGAACGAGTGCCCGCCCACGGCCAGCACGACCACGTCCGGACGCAGGTCCATGATGGTTTCGGCATCAGCGGCGGTGCCCAGGCGCAGGTCGACCTTCAGGCGCGCCAGCTCCAGCTGGTACCAGCGGGTGATGCCGGCGATCTGGTCGCGCTGCGGTGCCTTGGCGGCGATGGTGATCTGGCCGCCGATCTGGTCCTTCTTCTCGAACAGGGTCACATCGTGGCCACGCTCGGCGGCCACGCGTGCGGCCTCCATACCGGCAGGGCCAGCGCCGACCACCACCACCTTGCGCTTAGGCCCGGTGGTCTTTTCGATGATGTGCGGTACGCCCATGTATTCACGGGAGGTCGCGGCGTTCTGGATGCACAGCACGTCCAGGCCTTGGTACTGGCGGTCGATGCAATAGTTGGCGCCGACACACTGCTTGATCTGGTCGATCTGGCCCATCTTGATCTTGGCGATCAGGTGTGGGTCGGCCATGTGGGCACGGGTCATGCCGACCATGTCCACGTAACCGCCTTCCAGGATACGGGTCGCCTGGTTCGGGTCCTTGATGTTCTGCGCGTGCAGCACCGGGACCTTGACCACTTCCTTGATGCCGGCCGCCAGGTGCAGGAACGGCTCCGGCGGGTAGCTCATGTTCGGGATGACGTTGGCCAGGGTGTTGTGGGTGTCGCAACCCGAGCCGACCACGCCGATGAAGTCGATCATGCCGGTGGCGTCGTAGTACTTGGCGATCTCCTTCATGTCCTCGTGGCTCAGGCCATCGGGGTGGAACTCGTCACCACAGATACGCATGCCCACGCAGAAGTCTGGGCCTACTTCGGCACGCACGGCCTTGAGCACTTCCAGGCCAAACTTCATGCGGCCTTCGAAAGTACCGCCCCATTCGTCGGTACGCTTGTTGACCCGCGGGCTCCAGAACTGGTCGATCATGTGCTGGTGCACCGCCGACAGCTCGACGCCATCCAGGCCACCTTCCTTCGCCCGGCGCGCGGCCTGGGCGTAGTTGCCGATCACACGCCAGATCTCCTCGACCTCGATGGTCTTGCAGGTGGCGCGGTGCACGGGTTCACGAATACCCGATGGCGACATCAGGGTCGGCCAGTTGAAACCGTCCCAACGCGAACGACGACCCATGTGGGTAATCTGGATCATGATCTTGGCGCCATGCTTGTGCATGGCGTCGGCCAGGTTCTGGAAGTGCGGGATGATCCGGTCGGTCGACAGGTTCACCGACGACCACCATTCCTGCGGGCTGTCGATCGCCACCACGGACGAGCCGCCGCAAATGGCCAGGCCGATGCCGCCCTTGGCCTTCTCTTCGTAGTACTTGACGTAACGCTCGGTGGTCATGCCGCCGTCGGTGGCGTAGACCTCGGCGTGCGCGGTGCTGAGCACGCGGTTGCGGATGGTCAGTTTGCCGATCTGGATCGGCTGGAACATTGCTTCGAATGCCATGACGCTCTCTCCGACTTACAACGGCTTGACGATGAACAGGCCGTCGTCGTGGCCTTCTTCCGAACCACCGTAGACCTGCTCGGCCACGGTCCGAATGGAGCTGCCGCGCGCGGCGAGAATCTGGTCCATGGCGCCGGCGAACCAGCCGGTGAACATGTAGTCGACCTTGCGGCCGCACTTGCCGTAGACATAGACGAAGGCCGAGTGCTTGAGCTTGACGCTGCAGGTGCCTTTGTCCAGGTCGATGCCCTGGATCTCGAACAGGCCCCAGCCGCGCTGGGACAGGCGCTTCATGTAGTGCTCGAACACCGCGACGCCTTCCAGGCCATGGCACTCGGCCTCTTTTTCGCACCAGTGCCAAGCGGACTTGTAACCCGCCTTGTAGAGGATCTCGGCGTAGGCGTCAGCGCCCAGCACTTCCTCGATACCGATGTGGTTGTTGACGAAGAAATGACGCGGTACATACAGCATCGGCAGGGCGTCGGAGGTCCAGACACCGGTCTCGGTATCGACTTCGATTGGCAATTGCGGGGCGATCTTGGCCATGGAAACTCAACTCCATCAAAATTTTTATTGGGTTGCCCCGGCGTTGCTGGCAGGGGCTTTCAGGCTTGGAGAGCGGCTTACTCGCCCCAGACGTCTTTCAGTACGTTGACCCAGTTTTCGCCCATGATCTTGCGCACCACACGCTCGGAGTGGCCGCGCTTGAGCAAGGTCTCGGTGAGGTTCGGGAATTCGCCGACAGTGCGAATCCCCAGCGGGTTGATGATCTTCCCGAAATTGGTCAGGCGACGGGCGTAACCCTTGTCGTGGGTCAGGTACTCGAAGAAGTCCTGGCCGTGGCCCTGGGTGAAGTCGGTGCCGATACCGATCGCGTCTTCACCGACGATGTTCATGGTGTACTCGATGGCCTCGGCGTAGTCGTCGATGGTCGAGTCGATGCCTTTGGCCAGGAACGGCGCGAACATGGTCACGCCGACGAAGCCGCCGTGGTCGGCGATGAACTTCAGCTCTTCGTCCGACTTGTTGCGTGGGTGTTCTTTGAGGCCGGAAGGCAGGCAGTGGGAGTAGCAGACGGGTTTCTTCGACTCGAGGATGACTTCCTCGCTGGTCTTGGAGCCGACGTGGGACAGGTCGCACATGATGCCGACGCGGTTCATCTCGGCGACGATCTCGCGACCGAAGCCCGACAGGCCACCGTCACGTTCGTAGCAGCCAGTACCCACCAGGTTCTGGGTGTTGTAGCACATCTGCACGATGCCCACGCCCAGCTGTTTGAACACATCGACGTAGGCGATCTGGTCTTCGAACGCATGGGCGTTCTGGAAGCCGAAGAGGATGCCAGTCTTGCCCAACTCCTTGGCCTTGCGGATATCGGCGGTGGTGCGCACCGGCATGACCAGGTCGCTGTTCTCGCGGATCAGCTTCTGGCTGGAGGCGATGTTGTCCACGGTCGCCTTGAAGCCTTCCCAGACCGATACCGTGCAGTTGGCCGCAGTGAGGCCACCTTTGCGCATGTCCTCGAACAGTTCGCGGTTCCACTTGGCAATGATCAGGCCGTCGATGACGATGCTGTCGGCGTGCAGTTCGGCTGGGCTCATCAGGCTGTCCCCTTTTATTGAGTTCGCTTGCGCCAAACCTTGTGCCGGCGCTTTGGGGCCAGCATATGCCTGCGGCCCGAGGCGCCCCGATGCAAAAACGACAGGGGGTTTGCCGAAAGCGTCAACACGCCGAAAGGGGCCCTCTGCCACGGGTTTGGCCGATGAGAGCGAGTCTCGATAAGCCGCTTGATGAACTTTTCTTCAGGGATCTACCGAAGCGCTTCGCGCTGAGCGAGAATCCCTGCGATTCGTCAGCCTGTTGAGGAGAAAACGGATGAAATCAATGGCATGGCTGGCCCTGGTGGCCGTCGCGCTGGGCGCTCAGGCGAGCGAGGAAGACAGCACGCCCTGCGACAATGTCGAAACCGACGCGCAGAACTACGCCTGTGCGGCCTACAACAAGCAGACCGCCGAGCGCGAACTCAAATCGGCCTTTGACGATCTCATCCAGCGCATTAACGACCAGTACCCGGACGAAAACGACAAGGTCCAGCAGTTGACCGCCCGCCTGCAGGCGGCCGAAACCCTCTGGACCCAATTGCGCGACGCCGACTGCAAAGTCGAGACCTTTGCCGAGAAGCCAGGCAGCAAGGCCTTCGAGGCAGCCTGGAACACCTGCGTGGCCCAGCGCAGCGATGATCGCTCCGAGTATTTGCAGGCCATCGGGCAGCAGTAGACCTCTGCGGCGCGCCCATCGCGGGATAAGCCCGCTCCCACAGGGTTACGGCAATCGCTGTGGGAGCCGGGTTGTCCCGCCATGAGGCGATCACTCAGCTTACAGCCTGGCCCCGTCTGTCCTCCCGCGGACAGCGCTCGAACCGCGCCCGATAGCAACGGGTGAAATACGATGCCGACTCGAACCCGCAGGCGATGCTCACCTCCAGCACGCTCATGTCGGTCTGGCGCAAAAGCTGCCTGGCCTTGTCCAGGCGCAGTCGCAAATAGAAGCCACTGGGGGTGTCGTCCAGGTGCAGGCGGAACAATCGCTCCAGCTGCCGCCGGGTGATCTGCACGGCATCGGCCAGCACCTCGGTGTTGAGCGGTTGCTCGGTATTGCGCTCCATTTCACCGATCACCCGCACCAGTTTCTTGTTGTTGATACCGTAGCGCGATGCGATCTGCATGCGCTGGTGGTCTTGTCGCGGACGGATACGTCCGAGCACGAACTGCTCCGACACCTGCACCGCCAGCTCGCTGCCATGGGTCTGGCCGATCAGGTCGAGCATCAGGTCGATGGACGCGGTACCACCGGCACAGGTGATGCGTCGTCGATCGATCTCGAACAGTTCCTGGGTCGCCTGCAACCTGGGGTAGCGCTCCTTGAAGGCTTCCAACGCCTCCCAATGCACGGTCGCCCGATGACCATCGAGCAACCCGGCCTCGGCCAGCACCATCGCCCCGGTATCGATGCCGCCGAGCAACACGCCCTCATGGTCCAGGCGCCGCAGCACCTGGTGCAATTGTGCGCCATAGCAGGCCAGTGGTTCGAAGCCAGCCACGATCAACAGCATGCGCGCCGCCTCCCCCTCCCCCAGCACGCCATCGGCATTCACCGACATGCCGTTGCTGGCCTGCACCGCACCACCATCTAGACTCAGCACGCGCCAGCGGTACAGCGGGCCGCGGAAACGGTTGGCCACGCGCAGCGGCTCCAGGGCACTGATGAAGCCCATCGCCGAAAAGCCTGGCAACAGCAAAAAGTGAATGATCTCGGGCATTGCATGCTCCACGGGAAAAGTGGTCGCTTCCGTGCAACTCTTGGTCGTCAGAGTGCGAATTTCCACCCCGCCACCAGCGTAGCGTGTTCACACGGCCCGCAGAGGCCGGCCCCAATAACAATATGCACTGCCGTTGGAGAGCCACCATGCACAGCTTCATCCGCCGCAGCTTGTTGTCCCTCGCGTTGAGCAGCACCCTCGCCACTCCCCTCCTCGCCGCCGAGCCCGCCGCCTGCCAAGACGTGCGCCTGGGCGTGGTCAACTGGACCGATGTCATCGCCACCAGCGCCATGGCCCAGGTCCTGCTCGACGGGTTGGGTTACCAGACTAAGCAGACCAGCGCATCCCAGCAGATCATCTTCGCCGGTATCCGCGACAAGCGCCTGGACATGTTCCTGGGTTACTGGAACCCGATCATGACCCAGACCATCACCCCGTTCGTCCAGGCCGGGCAGGTCAAGGTCCTGGACAAGCCCAGCCTGGAAGACGCCCGGGCCACCCTGGCAGTGCCGAAGTACCTGGCCGACAAAGGCCTGAAGAGCTTCGCCGACATCCACAAGTTCGAGAAGGAACTGGGCGGCAAGATCTACGGTATCGAGCCCGGCTCCGGGGCCAATACCCAGATCAAGGCAATGATCGCCAAGAACCAGTTCGGCCTGGGCAAGTTCCAGTTGGTCGAGTCCAGCGAGGCCGGCATGCTCGCCGCGGTCGATCGCGCCGTGCGCCGCAAGCAAGCGGTGGTGTTCTTCGGCTGGGCGCCACACCCAATGAACGTGAACCTCGACATGGTCTACCTGGGCGGCAGCCAGGACGCCCTGGGCCCTGACGAAGGCCGCGCCACGGTCTGGACCGTCACCGCGCCCGACTACGCCGAGCGCTGCCCCAATGCCCACCGCCTGCTGGCCAACCTGACCTTCAGCGCCGAGGACGAGAGCCGCATGATGCAGCCGCTGCTCGACCACAAGGACCCGCTGCAGTCCGCCCGCCAGTGGCTCAAGGATCACCCCGACGACAAGGCACGCTGGCTCGAAGGCGTGACCACCTTCGACGGCAAGCCGGCGGCCGAGAACCTCAACCTCAGCGCCAACTGATCTACCGGTTCGCGGGCTGACCCGCTCCCACACCAACACGACGCTGCGCCTGTGAAACGCGAGGTTGCCCCACGCCCCCAGGACTCACGCAGCCCCTGTGGGCGCGGGTTCATCCGCGAAAAGCACACCACCGACCTCACAGACATACCCTGAAGGATCCGTGCCATGAACCATGACGTCATCATCACCTGTGCACTGACCGGCGCTGGCGACACTGTCGCCAAGAGCCACCTTGTCCCGGTTACACCCAAGCAAATCGCCGAGTCCGCCATCGAAGCCGCCAAGGCCGGCGCCACCGTGGTTCACTGTCACGTCCGCGACCCGCAGACCGGCCGCTTCAGCCGCGACGTGGCGTTGTACCGCGAAGTGATGGAGCGCATTCGCGAATCCGACGTGGATGTGATCGTCAACCTCACCGCTGGCATGGGCGGCGACCTGGAAATCGGCGCTGGCGAGAAGCCCATGGAGTTCGGCCCAGGCACCGACCTGATCGGCCCGCTGGAGCGCCTGGCGCACGTCGAGGCCTTGCTGCCGGAGATCTGCACCCTGGACTGCGGCACGCTCAACTTCGGCGATGGCAACGCCATCTACGTCTCGACCCCGAGCCAACTGCGCGCCGGCGCCAAGCGCATCACTGAACTGGGCGTGAAGGCCGAACTGGAGATCTTCGACACCGGCCACCTGTGGTTCGCCAAGCAGATGATGAAAGAAGGCCTGCTGGACGATCCGCTGTTCCAGCTGTGCCTGGGCATCCCCTGGGGCGCCCCGGCCGACACCACCACCATGAAGGCCATGGTCGACAACCTGCCGACCGGCGTGACCTGGGCCGGTTTCGGTATCGGCCGCATGCAGATGCCCATGGCAGCCCAGGCTGTACTGCTCGGCGGCAACGTGCGGGTCGGCCTGGAGGACAACCTCTACCTGGACCGTGGCGTGCTGGCCAGCAACGGCCAGTTGGTCGAGCGCGCGGTGGAGATCATCACCCGCCTTGGCGCCCGTGTCCTGACCCCGGCCGAAGGCCGCGAAAAAATGAACCTCAAGCGCCGCTGAGCCCACCCGGAGAATTGCCATGACCTTCATCACCGAGATCAAGACCTTCGCCGCCCTGGGCAGTGGCGTGATCGGCAGCGGCTGGGTCGCCCGCGCCCTGGCCCACGGCCTGGACGTGATCGCCTGGGACCCGGCCCCCGGCGCCGAACAGGCCCTGCGCAAACGCATCGCCAACGCCTGGCCAGCCCTTGAGAAACAAGGCCTGGCACCTGGCGCCGCCCAAGACCGCCTGCGTTTTGTCAGCACCATCGAAGAATGCGTGCGCGACGCCGATTTCATCCAGGAAAGCGCCCCGGAACGCCTGGACCTGAAGCTCGACCTGCATGCCAAGATCAGCGCCGCGGCCAAGCCCAATGCGATCATCGGCTCCAGCACTTCGGGCCTGCTGCCCAGCGAATTCTACGAGTCCGCCACGCATCCCGAGCGCTGCGTGGTCGGCCACCCGTTCAACCCGGTGTACCTGCTGCCGCTGGTGGAAATCGTCGGCGGCCAGCACACTGCTCCCGAAGCCATCGAAGCCGCCAAGACCATCTACACCGCCTTGGGCATGCGCCCACTGCATGTGCGCAAGGAGGTCCCGGGCTTCATTGCTGACCGCCTGCTCGAAGCCCTGTGGCGCGAGGCCTTGCACCTGGTCAACGACGGGGTGGCCAGCACCGGCGAGATCGACGATGCGATTCGCTTCGGCGCAGGCCTTCGCTGGTCGTTCATGGGCACCTTCCTCACCTATACCCTGGCCGGAGGCGACGCGGGCATGCGCCACTTCATGGCGCAGTTCGGCCCGGCGCTCAAGCTGCCCTGGACCTACTTGCCGGCGCCAGAACTCACCGACAAGCTGATCGACGATGTGGTCGAGGGCACCTCGGAGCAGTTGGGTGATCGCAGCATCGCCGCGTTGGAGCGCTACCGGGATGACACCCTGCTCGCCGTGCTCGATGCGGTGAAGAACAGTAAGGCCCGCCACGGCATGGCCTTTGGCGATTGAGGAGACGGCGATGCCCGCACTGATCACCTACCGCACCCCGGTCCAGGAGGACTGGGTCGACTACAACGGACACCTGCGCGATGCCTTCTACCTGCTGATCTTCAGCTATGCCACCGATGCGCTGATGGAGCGCATCGGCCTGGATGCCGACAGCCGTGGACAGAGCGGCAATTCGCTGTTCACCCTGGAGGCGCACATCAACTACCTGCACGAAGTGAAGCTGGGCACCGAGGTGTGGGTGCAGACGCAGATCATCGGTTTCGATCGCAAGCGCCTGCACGTGTATCACAGCCTGCACCGGGCAGGGTTCGACGAGGCCCTGGCGGCGAGCGAGCAGATGCTCCTGCATGTGGACCTGGCGGGGCCGAAGTCGGCGCCGTTCAGTGAACGCAGCACAGCCTTGCTGCAGGGGTTGGTGGAAGTGCAACGGGACCTGCCGGCTGCGCAGTTCGTAGGGCGAGTGATGCGACTGCCCGGCTGAACCAACCCCTTTCTGGGGCTGCTTTGCAGCCCGATCGCGGGACAAGCCCGCTCCTACAGGAATTTACGCCGGCCCTGTAGGAGCGGGCTTGTCCCGCGAGGGTTTCCCGCAGGCAAAAAATAACCCCGGAAAGCCGTGAGCATCCGGGGCCAAGAGAGCGAGCAACATCCACTTTGCACGAGTGAGGGTGACCAAACCCTCGTTTGCCGTGAATGCGTCCAGTGTGGGGCTTGTGGGGGTGGTGGATTTAGCCGGGAACGACCTGTTCTTAGCCAAAGAAGCCATTGCGACATTCTGTCCTTGCCGCCCTGTCGGCTTGGTCAGAGAATCGGTTGCAGATCACAGCAGCACTCTCTTAGCGATAAAAGGGACAACAGCCATGATGCATGCGGATTTGATTGATCAGGAAGACCTGCTGGGCCAACTGCGCTCCAGAGGCTTCGAGATTCCGGCGGGCGCCAGTGCCGAGCAGGCCTGCGAAGCCGTGGTGCGGGGGTTGACCGAGCCCAACGCACGCGCGCTCAAAGGCATGGTCGAGCAGATGTACACTGGCAGCGCCACCATCCTCCCGGCTGTGCGCCAGGCCATCGAGAAGCAGCTCCTGCCGGCCTTGGCAGAGTTCAAGAACCGCGCCTGACGCCCAGATCCATTCGCGGGTAAACCCGCTCCCACAGGACTGCGCAGGCCTTCAGGCTGGCAGGGATCCTGTGAGAGCGGGTTCACCCGCGAAAGGGCCGGTGCCCACAACACGAATGCAATGGCCCCACAGGGCTCGATGAGAACCCTGTGGGGCCATTGTCTACGCGCCGTTCGACGCGCATGAGCGTCGATGCGGCGTCAGAGCCTTACGCTGGCAAATGTCGACTCGTTGCGCGCCTGGCTCAGCGAGGCCATCGGGCCACTGTGCGGGGTCAACGCCATCGCCTGCGGAATCGGCATCATCGCCACCTGCTGCGCGGTATTGGAGCCCACGCGCTCGTCACGCGGTGGAATCCCGAAGTACTCGCGATAGCACTTGGAGAAGTGCGGCGTGGAAACGAACCCGCACACCGAAGCCACCTCGATGATCGACATCGGCGTCTGCTTGAGCAGCTGCCGTGCGCGGATCAGACGCAGCTTGAGGTAGTAGCGCGACGGTGAGCAGTGCAGGTATTTCTGGAACAGGCGCTCGAGCTGACGACGCGATACCGACACATATACCGCCAGTTCGTCCAGATCGATCGGCTCTTCCAGGTTGGCTTCCATCAGCGCGACGATTTCCTGCAGCTTGGGCTGGTTGGTGCCGAGCATGTGCTTGAGCGGCACGCGCTGGTGATCCTGCTCGTTACGGATGCGCTCGTAGACGAACATCTCGGAGATCGCCGCCGACAGCTCACGGCCGTGATCACGGCTGATCAGGTGCAGCATCATGTCCAGCGGCGCGGTGCCGCCGGAGCTGGTGAAGCGGTTACGGTCCAAGGTGAACAGACGGGTGCTCATGTTCACCCGTGGGAAGGCTTCCTGCATCGCTGCCAGACACTCCCAATGCACGCTGCAATCGAAGCCATCGAGCAAGCCTGCACAGGCCAGCGCCCAGCTGCCAGTACACACCGCGCCAAGGCGACGCGACTGGCGCGCCTGAGCTTGCAGCCAGGTGACGTGTTCACGGGTGACGGTGCGCTGGATACCGACACCACCGCAGACGATCACGGTGTCCATCGGTGGTGCGCTGTGCATGGCCGCATCCGGCGTGATCTGCAAACCGTCACTGGCCCAGACCTGGCCACCATCGACGGTCAGGGTGTGCCAGCGGTACAGCTCACGACCAGAGATCTGGTTGGCCATGCGCAGCGGCTCGACGGCGGAGGCGAGGGAAATCAGGGTGAAGTTATCCAGCAGGAGAAACCCGATGGACTGGGGAGCTGTGCGGTTCTGGGTTGGGTTCCCGGAGGTGTACGACGTCATCGCGATTTCTCCTCACACAATGCAGGATGTGCCTCAGGCTGGCACTGTTTTCTTGTAATGGCCCCGGTTCGTATGCAGAGGCTTTGCCAACTTCAACGCAAAGGTCGTGCCTGAAATTGAACGACCATTCAAAAAAAACCAAAAACGACGTCGCGCCAAGGCCGTCAGGGCTTTTCCTTTAGATTTGTAGGAGAACGCGAACCAGCGCGCTAGCGCCGTTGCCTGTAACCCATGAGCAGTTAAGTAGCACTTTTGGGAAGGTTGCCCAGAAGCGACATCCATAAGTGTCACCGACAACGACACCTCTGGTAGCGACAGCTGACAGCCGGTAGTGGACGGCCGATGCGCCAACAAGTGGCGCACCGACCGAAGATGGGCAAAATTGGCGCATCAGCACTCGATGGCGCTGACGGCAAGGCCGCCACGGGAGGTTTCCTTGTACTTGTCGTGCATGTCGGCCCCGGTGTCACGCATGGTGCGGATCACCTGGTCGAGGGAGATGAAGTGCTCACCGTCGCCGCGCAGGGCCATCTGCACGGCGTTGATCGCCTTGACCGCGGCAATGGCGTTGCGCTCGATGCACGGCACCTGGACCAGACCACCGACCGGATCGCAAGTCAGCCCCAGGTTGTGCTCCAGGGCGATCTCAGCTGCGTTTTCCAGCTGCGGCGGGGTGGCGCCCAGAACCTCCGCCAGGCCAGCCGCGGCCATGGCGCAGGCCGAGCCGACCTCGCCCTGGCAACCGACCTCGGCACCGGAGATCGAAGCGTTCTTCTTACACAGGATGCCCACCGCAGCGGCGCCGAGGAAGAAATCCACCACGTTGGATTCATCCACCACGTCCGAGAAGCGCATGTAGTAGTGCAACACCGCCGGGATGATGCCCGCCGCGCCATTGGTAGGCGCGGTGACCATGCGGCCACCCGCGGCGTTCTCTTCATTGACGGCCAGGGCGAACAGGTTGACCCATTCCATGGCACTCATGGTCGTGCCGATCACGTTGGGCTTGCCCAGCTCCTGCAGGCTGCGGTGCAGCTTGGCGGCGCGGCGACGCACGTTGAGGCCGCCAGGCAAGGTGCCTTCGTACTTGAGGCCGTTGTTCACGCATTCCTGCATGGCGTGCCAAAGCTTGAGCAGGCCGGCGCGGATTTCTTCCTCGCTACGCCAGGCCTTTTCGTTGGCCATCATCAATTGCGACACGCGCAGGTCGTTTTGCTTGCACAGGCTCAGCAGTTCGGCCGCGCTGTTGAAACCATAGGGCAGTACTGTGTTGTCAGCGTCCAGCACACCGCTTGCAGCGTGGGCCGCATCGACCACGAAGCCGCCACCGACCGAGTAGTAGGTGTCGCGGTGCAGCTCGCCCTGCGCGCCTTCGGCGATCAGGGTCATGGCGTTGGGGTGGTACGGCAGGTTCTCGTCCAGCAGCAGCATGTCGCGGCTCCAGACGAACTCGACCGGCAGGTGGCCATCGAGCTGCAAGGTGCTGGTTTCGCGCAGTTCGGCGATACGCGGGGTGATCACCGTGGGGTCGATGGAGTCGGGCCACTCACCCATCAGGCCCATGATGGTGGCGTTGTCGGTGCCGTGGCCGACGCCGGTCGCCGACAGCGAGCCATACAACCGGACTTCCACTCGCCTGACCTGCTCCAGCTCGCCGCGCTGGCGCAGCCCTTGGACGAACAGGGCGGCGGCACGCATGGGGCCGACGGTGTGGGAGCTGGAAGGCCCTACACCGATCTTGAACAGGTCGAACACGCTGATGGCCATTGTCGAATCACCTCTTGATGGGCTTGTCTCCCCGCGGCATATGGCGGGTTGCGCAACTGCTAGGCTGATACCGCGAGTTGCCGCGAATGCACGCATCATCGGGCTTTTACCCCACTACCCGCCGTCTGCAACCGACGTACTTTTGTCCAGCAACGCCGCCCGCTCCAGGCGCCCTGCGCGCCGCTTTCGAGGGGGCCGGTGACGCAAAAACCCAGGGTAGAGGGTGGAAAAATCCATATGCGACATTGCCCTTACTGGATGCGACCCGTCCTGTACTGGTTACGACCCCACCAGTAGGCGATTGCCGAACGCTGGGGGATTATCGAAAGCGACTCGTATTGCACGGCCTCGCATCCTGCCCTCTGCAGGCCTGGTCGACCGGAGCCTAGAGAAAGCCCGGCACCCCGCGGGAAACCCGAAGAAAAATCACAGGAGTCCATCCATGAAAGGTTCACCCTCGCTCTTGCTGGTCGCGATGCTCGCAACACCCCTACTGGCTCAGGCCGTGGAGCCCGAGCAGTGTCAGACGGTTCGGTTCTCTGACGTCGGCTGGACCGACATCACCGTGACCACCGCCGTCACCAGCGTTGTACTTGAAGCCCTGGGCTACAAGACTCACACCAACATGATCTCGGTACCGGTGACCTACAAGTCGCTGGCCGCCGGCAAGGACCTGGATGTGTTCCTCGGCAACTGGATGCCGACCATGGAGAACGACATCAAGCAATACCGTGACGCCGGCACAGTCGAAACCGTGCGCGCCAACCTGGAGAACGCCAAGTACACCCTGGCCGTCCCCCAGGCGTTGTATGACAAGGGCCTCAAGGACTTCGCCGACATACCCAAGTTCAAGAACGAACTGGGCGGCAAGATCTACGGCATCGAGCCGGGCAACGACGGCAACCGCACCATCCAGAGCATGATCGACAAGAACGCCTTTGGCCTGAAGGACGCCGGCTTCAAGCTGGTGCAGTCCAGCGAGGCGGGCATGCTGTCGCAGGTGGACCGTTCGCAGAAACGCGGCGAGGCGGTGGTGTTCCTGGGCTGGGAACCGCACCCGATGAACAAGCGCTTCAAGATGCAATACCTGTCCGGCGGTGACGAGTTCTTCGGCCCCGAGTTCGGCAAGGCGACCGTCCTGACCAATACCCGCAAGGGCTATACGCAGGAATGCAGCAACGTCGGCCAACTGCTGAAGAACCTGTCGTTCTCCCTGGACATGGAAAGCACTCTCATGGGCAACGTCCTGGACGACAAGATGAAACCCGACGCAGCCGCCAAGGCGTGGCTGAAGAACAACCCGCAAGTGCTCGACACCTGGTTGGCCGGAGTGACGACCGTGGATGGCAAACCCGGGCTGGAGGCGGTCAAGGCCAAACTGACGCAATGACAACAAGGATGCAGTAGCAATTGGCACTACCTCGGGGCAGGCCAACGCCCGCCCCGGACTGATTTCAATCTTTGCAGGTGGAAGCTCGCTATCATGCTTATCGATCAGAAAATACCTCTGGGGCAGTACATCGCCTCATTCGTCGAATGGCTGACCCAGAACGGCGCCAACTATTTCGACGCCATCGCCCAGGGCCTGGAATTCATGATCCATGGGGTCACCAGCGCCCTGACTTGGTTCAACCCTTATGTCCTCATCGCCTTGTTCGCCGCCCTGGCGCACCTGATCCAGCGCAAATGGGCGCTGACGGCATTCGTCGCGCTGTCCTTCCTGCTGATCTTCAATCTCGGTTACTGGCAGGAAACCATGGAGACCCTGGCGCAGGTCACCTTCGCCACCGTGGTGTGCGTGGCCATCGGCGTGCCGCTGGGCATCGTCGCCGCGCACAAACCGATGTTCTACACCGCCATGCGCCCGGTCCTGGACCTGATGCAGACGGTTCCTACCTTCGTTTACCTGATCCCGACCCTGACCCTGTTCGGTCTGGGCGTGGTTCCAGGGTTGATCTCCACAGTGGTGTTCGCCATCGCCGCGCCGATCCGCCTCACCTACCTGGGGATCTGCGACGTACCCCAGGAGCTGCTCGACGCCGGCAAGGCCTTTGGCTGCTCGCGCCGCCAACTGCTGACCCGCATCGAACTGCCCCATGCGATGCCCAGCATCGCCGCGGGCGTCACCCAATGCATCATGCTGTCGTTGTCGATGGTCGTGATCGCCGCCCTGGTGGGCGCCGACGGCCTGGGCAAACCTGTGGTCAACGCACTGAACACCGCCGATATCGCCCTGGGCTTCGAGGCGGGCCTGGCGATCGTGCTGCTGGCGATCATGCTGGACCGTATCTGCAAGCAACCGGAGCTGCCGGCGCGAGGTGAGTCATGAGCATCATTCGTTTCGAAGACGTCGACGTCATCTTCTCCAACAAGCCACGCGAAGCGCTGGCACTGCTGGACCAAGGCCAGACCCGCGAGCAGATCCTCAAAAAGACCGGTCTTGTGGTCGGCGTCGAGAAAGCCAACCTGGACATCAACAAAGGCGAGATCTGCGTGCTCATGGGCCTGTCGGGCTCGGGCAAATCGAGCCTGCTGCGCTGCATCAACGGCCTGAACACCGTCAGCCGCGGCAAGCTGTTCGTCGAGCATGAAGGCAAGCACATCGACATCGCCCACTGCACCCCGGCGGAACTGAAGATGATGCGCACCAAGCGCATCGCCATGGTGTTCCAGAAGTTCGCCTTGATGCCTTGGCTGACCGTGCGCGAGAACATCAGCTTCGGTCTGGAGATGCAGGGCCGACCCGAGAAGGAGCGGCGCAAGCTGGTCGACGAGAAGCTCGAGCTGGTGGGCCTGACCCAATGACGCAACAAGAAGCCCGACGAACTTTCCGGCGGCATGCAGCAGCGCGTGGGGCTGGCCCGGGCGCTGGCCATGGACGCCGACATCCTGTTGATGGACGAACCCTTCTCGGCCCTCGACCCGCTGATCCGCCAGGGCCTGCAGGACGAACTGCTGGAGCTGCAGAACAAGCTGAGCAAGACCATCGTGTTCGTCAGCCATGACCTGGACGAAGCACTCAAGCTGGGTAGCCGCATCGCCATCATGAAAGATGGCCGGATCATCCAGTACAGCAAGCCTGAAGAGATCGTCCTGAACCCGGCCGACGACTATGTCCGTACCTTCGTGGCCCACACCAACCCGCTCAACGTGCTCTGCGGTCGCAGCCTGATGCGCACCCTGGACAACTGCAAGCGGATCAACGGTTCGGTGTGTCTGGACCCGGGCGTGGACTCCTGGCTGGACCTGGGCGAAGGGGGCTCGCTCAAGCGCGCTCGCCAGGGCCAGAATGGCCTGGACCTGCAGAACTGGGCTCCGGGACAAGATGTGGAAACCTTGGGCCGAAAACCCACCCTGGTGAATGCCAACATCGGCATGCGTGACGCCTTGCAGATCCGCTACCACACCGGCAACAAGCTGGTGCTGCAAGAGAACGACAAGGTGGTGGGGATTCTCGGCGACAGCGAGCTTTATCACGCGTTGCTGGGCAAGAACCACGGGTAATCGATGGATTGGGGCCGCGCCACGGCCCCTTCACGGCAAAAGGCCGCTCCTGCTGGGGAATGCACGATCCCCTGCAGGAGCGGCCTTGTGCCGCGAAAAGGGCTGCACAGCAGCCCCGATCAATAGTCAGCGAACGACGATCCCGCGTGCAGCCATGTAGGCCTTGGCTTCCGGCACGGTGTACTCGCCGAAGTGGAAGATGCTCGCCGCCAGGACAGCGCTGGCGTGGCCTTCGAGAATCCCGTCAGCCAGATGCTGAAGGTTGCCGACGCCGCCCGAGGCGATCACCGGGATACCTACCGCATCACTGATGGCCCGGGTCACGCCCAGGTCGAAACCACTCTTCATACCGTCCTGATCCATGCTGGTCAGCAGGATCTCACCGGCGCCCAGACCTTCCATCTTCTTCGCCCATGCCACCGCATCCAGGCCGGTCGGCTTGCGTCCACCGTGGGTGAAAATCTCCCAACGCGGCGCTTCGCCGGGGCCGGAGACTTTCTTGGCGTCGATGGCGACGACGATGCACTGGGAACCGAAACGCTCGGCAGCCTCGCCCACGAACTCAGGGTTGAACACTGCGGCGGTATTGATCGAGACCTTGTCGGCACCGGCGTTGAGCAGGTTGCGGATGTCCTGCACGGTACGCACGCCACCGCCCACGGTCAGGGGGATGAACACCTGGCTGGCCATGCGCTCGACGGTATGCAGGGTAGTGTCACGGCCGTCGACGCTGGCGGTGATGTCCAGGAAGGTGATCTCGTCAGCCCCCTGCTCATCGTAGCGACGGGCGATTTCCACCGGGTCGCCGGCATCACGGATGTTCTCGAACTTGACGCCCTTGACCACCCGGCCGTTGTCCACGTCCAGGCAAGGGATGATGCGCTTGGCCAGTGCCATGTTCTGTCCTCAGCCTTGGTAGTTGTCGCAGAAGGCCTGGGCCTCAGCGACATCGAGGGTGCCTTCATAGATGGCGCGGCCGGTGATGGCACCGATGATGCCCGGGGTCTTGGCATCCAGCAGGGCCTTGATGTCGCCCAGGTTGTGGATGCCACCGGAGGCGATCACCGGGATCGACGTGGCTTCGGCCAGGGCCTTGGTGAAGGGCACGTTGCAGCCCTGCATCATGCCGTCCTTGGCGATGTCGGTGTAGACGATCGCCGAGACGCCATCGGCCTCGAAGCGCTTGGCCAGGTCGATGACCTGCACCGAGCTGACTTCAGCCCAACCGTCGGTGGCGACGAAGCCGTCCTTGGCGTCCAGGCCGACGATGACCTTGCCTGGGAACGCCTTGCACGCCTCGGCGACGAATTCAGGCTGCTTGACCGCCTTGGTACCGATGATCACGTAGCTGACGCCAGCCTTGACGTAGTGCTCGATGGTTTCCAGCGAGCGGATGCCGCCACCGATCTGGATCGGCAGGTTCGGGTAGCGCTTGGCGATGGCGGTGACCACTTCGCCGTTGACCGGTTGGCCTTCGAAGGCGCCATTGAGGTCGACCAGATGCAGGCGACGGCAGCCACCCTCGACCCATTTGGCGGCCATGCTCACCGGGTCGTCGGAAAATACCGTGGAGTCTTCCATGCGGCCTTGGCGCAGACGCACGCAGGCACCGTCCTTCAGATCGATAGCGGGGATAATCAGCATCTTGGGAACCTGTCTAATCAGTGAAATTCAGGGCTTCTCGAGTGCCCACAGGTCGCTCTCGATGCTCTCGAACCGCTCCTTGAGGTGCAGCTGAACATCGGCAATCGCCCTGTTGTAGTAGTGGGGTGCAATTTCCTTGCTGAACAACTCGAGGACCTCAACCACCTCGAACGACCCAAGCGTCAGCTCGAAGCGGTCTTCAAGGAAGCGCTTCAAGGTGTCGAGCGCCTCGCGCTCCTGCTCGGGTGCCAGGGTGATGACCGGGGCCTTGGTCCGCGACTTGCTCATTTACCAGCGTCCATCCCAGCTGACGAAGTTCTGCAGCAGCTGCAGGCCATGGGTATGGCTCTTCTCGGGGTGGAACTGCACGGCGAAGCGCGAACCCTCGGCCAGGGCCGCGGCGAAATCGACGCCATAGTGGCCGCGACCGGCCACCTGCCCGGGCTTGCCGGCATTGATGTAATAGCTGTGAACGAAATAGAAGCGCGCGCGGTCGGGGATGTCGTGCCACAGGGGGTGGTCGATGGTCTGGCTGACTTCGTTCCAGCCCATGTGCGGCACCTTCAGGTGTTCGCCGTCTTCCTGCAGGTCCTTGCCGAAGAAACGCACCTGGCCAGGGAACAGGCCGATGCAGTCGACGCCGTCGTTCTCCTCGCTGTGGTCCAGCAGGGCTTGCATGCCCACGCAGATACCGAGGAACGGACGGTCCTGGCTGACTTCACGCACCAGGCTGTCGAAGCCCAGGCGACGGATCTCGGCCATGCAGTCGCGGATCGCGCCAACACCCGGGAACACCACGCGGTCGGCCTCGCGGATCACCGCGGCGTCGCTGGTGACCAGCACCTTGCCGGCTCCCACGTGCTCCAGGGCCTTGGCCACCGAGTGCAGGTTACCCATGCCATAGTCGATTACGGCGACCGTCTGCATCACAGGCATCCCTTGGTGGAAGGCATCTGCCCGGCCATGCGCTCGTCCTGCTCGACGGCCATGCGCAGCGCGCGGCCGAAGGCCTTGAACACGGTTTCGATCTGGTGGTGGGTGTTGTGGCCGCGCAGGTTGTCGATGTGCAGGGTCACCAGGGCGTGGTTGACGAAGCCCTGGAAGAACTCCTGGAACAGGTCGACATCGAAGCCGCCCACGCTGGCACGGGTGTACGGCACATGCATCTGCAGGCCCGGACGGCCGGAGAAGTCGATGACCACGCGGGACAGGGCTTCGTCCAGCGGCACGTACGAATGGCCGTAGCGGCGGATGCCCTTCTTGTCACCGATGGCCTGGGCGAACGCCTGGCCGAGGGTGATGCCGACGTCTTCGACGGTATGGTGGTCGTCGATATGCAGGTCACCCTTGCACTCGATGTCCAGATCGATCAGCCCATGCCGGGCGATCTGGTCGAGCATGTGTTCGAGGAAAGGCACACCGATATCGAATCGGGCCTTGCCACTGCCATCGAGGTTGATCGAGGCTTTTACCTGGGTTTCCAGGGTATTGCGCTCGACGGAAGCCTTACGTTCGACCATCACCAGCTCCGCAAAATCATTGGGCGAAAAGGTTGCCATTATAGGCCCAGATCGCTCCCGCTTGGAACGCGAATGACATATGGCAATGTCGCAATTGTGTAATTTCTGCTGTTTGAGGCGACGGCCTGCTCGCTCCAGGGGCAAGCCCGTACCCATACAGACTGCACTGTCCCTCCCATCACCCACTATTGAATACGCCGAGGTCCTACCCACGGCGCTATACTCCCAGGCTTGAATTTCAAAAACGGACTACAAGGACTCGCCCATGAAAGCGTTCGGCAAAATCCTGGGGCTGGGGCTTCTCGGGTTGCTGCTGATCATCGTGGCGCTGGGCTTCGCCCTGACCCACCTCTTCGATCCCAACGACTACAAAGACGAGATTCGCCAGTTGGCCCGCGACAAGGCCCACATCGAGCTGACGCTCAACGGCGATATCGGCTGGAGCCTGTTCCCGTGGCTGGGCCTGGAGCTGCACGAGGCCAGCATCGCCACGCTGAACAAGCCCAAGGAGCCGTTCGCCGACCTGCAGATGCTGGGTTTGTCGGTCCGTGTGCTGCCGCTGCTGCGCCGCGAGGTGCAGATGAGCGACGTACGCGTCGAGGGCCTGAACCTGACCCTGAACCGTGACGAACACGGCCACGGCAACTGGGAAGACATCGGCAAGCCACTGCCGCAGCCTGCCGACGCACCATCGACCGGCACGGCCGAAGCCCCCGCCACGGCCAATACCCCGGCCAACAAGGAAGACACGCGCGAGCGCATGGTCAAGCTGGACATCGACAGCCTGACCGTCAATAACGCCCAGGTACAATACACCGACGCCAAGACCGGCCAGACCTTCACCGCGCAAAGCATCCAGCTGAGCACCGGCGCGGTCCATGAGGGCGTGAACATCCCGCTCAAGGCCAGTGCCTTCCTCACCGTCGGCCAGCCAAGCCTCAAGGCACGCACCGAGCTGACAGGCGAACTGCGTTTCGACCGCAAGCTCAAGCGCTACAACATCGAGGACATGCGCCTTTCAGGCGAGGCCTCTGGCGAGCCGCTTACCGGCAAGACCATGACCTTCGCCGCCCAAGGCCAGCTGCTGGTCGACCTGGCGGCCAACGTGGCCTCCTGGAATGGCCTGAAGCTGTCCGCCAACCAGCTGCGCGCCTTGGGCGAGCTGAACCTGCGCGACCTGGACAAAACCCCGCAGTTGAGCGGCGGCCTGTCCATCGCCCAGTTCGACCTGCGCACCTTCCTCGACAGCATTGGCCATCCGCTGCCCGCCACCGCCGACCCGGCCGCTTTCGGCAAACTGGAGCTGGTCACCCGCCTGCAGGCCAATCCAACCAGCCTGGCCCTGGAAGACCTGGCCGTGAAGCTCGACGACAGCACCTTCAGCGGCCGTATCGCCATCGACGACTTCGCCAAGCAGGCCCTGCGCCTGCGCCTTAAAGGCGACACGTTCAACGCCGACCGCTACCTGCAAGCCAAGAGCGAACAGGCCAAGGGCGCCAGCGCCGCGCGCCACGCCGAGGTCCAGCAGCAGGAAGCCAGTGCCGTGAGCGGCCCGAGCACGACCCCGTTGCCCAACGCGCCTACCCAGGTGGCCTGGAGCAGCGATAAGCTGCTGCCGGTGGATCGCCTGCGCCAGCTCGACCTGCAAGCAGACGTCTCGTTCGACGCACTGACCCTGGACAAGCTGCCGATCACCGATGCCCAGCTCAAGGCCAGCGGCCAAGGCGGTCTGCTGATCCTCGAAACCCTGCGCGGCGGCCTGTACGACGGCAGCTTCGAGAGCAACGGGACACTCGACGTGCGCCCCGCCGTACCACAGATCGGCGTGAAGACCCGCATCAACCGCGTGCCGGTAGAACACTTCATCAAGACCGATACTCCGGACAAGGCGCCACCGGTCAAAGGTTTGCTGACGTTGTCCAGCGACCTGACCGCCACCGGCAACAGCCAGAAAGCACTGATCGACACCCTCAACGGCAATGCCAGCTTCACCATCACTGACGGTGTGTTGGTCAACGCGAACCTTGAGCAGCAGCTGTGCCACGCCATCGCCACCCTCAACCGCAAGACCTTGAGCGGCGAACCGCGCGGCAAGGACACACCGTTCCAGGAACTGCGCGGCAGCCTGGTGGTGCGCAATGGCGTCGCCAGCAACCCTAACCTGAAGGCAAGCATTCCAGGCCTGACCGTCAACGGCCACGGTGATGTGGACCTGCGCGTACTGGGCATGGACTACAACCTCGGCGTGATCGTCGAGGGTGATCAGCGCGCCATGCCGGACCCAGCCTGCCAGGTCAACGAACGCTATGTCGGCATCGAGGTGCCGGTGCGTTGCCGTGGCCCCTTGGAGCTAGGCGCCAAAGCCTGCCGCCTGGACCAGGAAGGCCTGGGCAAGGTCGCCGCCAAGCTGGCCGGCAACCGCCTGCAGGAAAAACTCGACGAGAAGCTCGGTGACAAGGTCAGCCCGCAGCTCAAGGATGCACTCAAGGGGCTGTTCAAACGATGAGTCCCGAGCAGTTCTCCAATGCCGTGCTGCAGTGGTACGACCAACACGGCCGTCATGACCTGCCCTGGCAACAGGGCATCACGCCTTACCGGGTGTGGGTGTCGGAAATCATGCTGCAACAGACCCAGGTGAGCACTGTGCTCAACTACTTCGACCGCTTCATGCAGGCCCTGCCAACCGTGCAGGCTCTGGCCGAAGCGCCGGAGGACGAAGTGCTGCACCTGTGGACGGGCCTGGGTTACTACACCCGGGCGCGCAACCTGCAAAAAGCCGCGAAAATCGTGGTCGAGCAGCACGCCGGCGAGTTCCCACGCAGCGTCGAGCAGCTCACGGAGCTGCCCGGTATAGGTCGCTCCACTGCCGGCGCCATCGCCAGTATCAGCATGGGCATTCGCGCGCCGATCCTCGACGGCAACGTCAAGCGCGTGCTGGCCCGCTACACCGCCCAAGCCGGCTACCCCGGCGAGCCCAAGGTGGCCAACGCGCTGTGGGCCAATGCCGAGCGTTTCACGCCACACGCCAGGGCCAACCATTACACCCAGGCGATGATGGACCTGGGCGCGACCCTTTGCACCCGCAGCAAGCCCAGTTGCCTGATCTGCCCGCTCAAGGCCGGCTGCCAAGCCCACCTGCTCGGTGAAGAAACCCGATACCCCGAACCCAAGCCGCGCAAGACGCTGCCCCAGCGCCGCACCCTGATGCCGCTGCTGGCCAACCATGAAGGCGCCATTCTGCTCTATCGCCGCCCCTCGAGCGGCCTGTGGGGCGGGCTGTGGAGCCTGCCGGAACTGGACAGCCTGGAACAGCTCGACGACCTGACCTACCAGCATGGCCTGCGCGCCACAGACAGCCAGGCCCTGGACGGCCTGACGCACACCTTCAGCCATTTCCAGTTGGCCATCGAACCGTGGCTGGTGCGCGTCGACCCGCTCGGCGCCCCCGTGGATGAGCCCGACTGGCTCTGGTATAACCTCGCCACCCCGCCGCGCCTGGGCCTCGCTGCCCCGGTCAAGAAGCTGCTCAAACGCGCGGCCGATGAATTGATTGCAGGAGAGTCCCGATGACCCGCACCGTGAAGTGCCGCAAGTACAACGAAGAACTCCCCGGCCTGCCACGCCCCCCCTACCCAGGCGCCAAAGGTCAGGACATCTTCGATCACATCTCGCAGAAGGCCTGGGACGAATGGCAGAAGCACCAGACCATGCTGATCAACGAAAAGCGCCTGAACATGATGAACGCCGAGGACCGCAAGTTCCTCCAGGCGGAGATGGACAAGTTCTTCGCTGGCGAGGAATACGCCCAGGCCGAAGGGTACGTTCCGCCGAGCGAATGACCCCAGAAAACGTAAGCGACGGAATTAATTTAAAAAATTTTCAAAAAGTCGTTGACGGAAGGTCTGAAAACCTTTTTAATTCGCCCCGTCGCCCAGATAGCTCAGTCGGTAGAGCAGAGGATTGAAAATCCTCGTGTCGGCGGTTCGACTCCGTCTCTGGGCACCAAGTGCCAAACCCCAGGTAACGCAAGTTGCCTGGGGTTTTTTAATGCCCGCGACTTTTGCAACGAAAGTCTGGCGCCAAAATAGCCATATGCTATCATTCGCGCCGCGCTGCCCCTGCCTTGCAGCGCATAACCCACGGACGACGGTTGAGCAAGGAATGCCTCATCAGACAGCCGATGCCTCAGCCCGTTTTTTCCTCTCGAAAATCGGAAGCGCCATGACATCCCCTGCCGAACTCATGAACAAGGTCAATCGCAAGACGCTGCACCTGGTACTGCTGTGCGCGGTCACCGGCGGCATCTACCTGCTGATCTGGCTGTACAAGACCAACCAACACCTGCGTGAAGCCACCGGACAGACCGTCTGCAGCGAGACCTACATCATCTGGATCTGCGTCTGCATGGGCCTGAGCGGTGCCTTCATCGACAACCCCGAGCCCTTCCTGGTCGGCATCGGCGCCCTGCTGAGCATCGCCAGCGGCGTGCTGTTCATCGTCTGGGCATTCAATGCCCGCAGCCTGCTGATGACCTACGCCAACGCTCACCAGCAGCCTTACTTCTCAATGAACGCCTTCTACACGTTCCTGTTCAACGCGTACTACATCAATTACTGCATCAACGAACTGGGTGAGAACGCGCAGCGCCAGCAGCCGATCTACGCGCAGCCGGCACAGCCCTGATCCACGAACGCCAACCGGCGCAAGGATTTGCATGTCAGCCCGTTCATGCTTTGAAAGCGGGCATACAAGGAGAGATAAATGGCCTACACGTCGATCATGTTCAAGAACCCGAAAACCGGCGCACTCAAAGAAGCCCCGGTCGGTTTTTCCTGGACCACCTTCTTCTTCGGTTTCTTCCCGGCGCTGTTCCGCGGTGACTGGAAGTTCGGAGCGATCCAGTTCGTGCTGCAGATGCTCACCATGGGCCTGAGCTCGCTGGTGTTCTGCGTCATCTACAACAAGCTGTACATCAAGGACCTGATCGGTGCCGGCTTCCAGGCCCAGTCGATCTCCAAGGGCGACATGGACTACGCCGCCGCCAAGCTCGGCCTGCAGATCCCAGCGCTGACCGCAGCCTGAGATCCCTGTACCCCATGGCTGGCCATGGGGTTACGGCACCACAGCGCAAAGCGCGCGACATTGACCGGCATCAAACAGCCACCGCTCACCGCGTCCTAGCATATCGGGTGGACATTCGAACCGACCCAAAGGACTGTCATGAGCGACGACGCCACGCCTCTGTTCCCGCCCACCGCCGATGCGACGCCAAGCATCACACCGATAACCCGCCCCCGCCCACCTCGCAGACGCCAAGCCGCCGCCAAGACCGCGCCAGACCCGAGCATCAGCGCCATCAGCCAGCAGCCGACAGCACTGGAAGTGGCCACCGCTCGCCATGGCAGCAATGAAGACAGCACCTCGGCGCGCCTGCCGGCCAGCTACCCCTACCGCACGCGCCTGCGCCGCCAGGACTATGAGAAGGCCAAGCACGCCCTGCAGATCGAACTGCTGAAGGTCCAGAGCTGGGCGAAGGAAACCGGCCAACGCGTGGTCATCCTCTTCGAGGGCCGCGACGCAGCCGGCAAAGGCGGCACCATCAAGCGCTTCATGGAGCACCTGAACCCACGCGGCGCCAGGATCGTCGCCCTGGAGAAACCCTCCGAACAGGAAAAGGGTCAGTGGTACTTCCAACGCTACATCCAGCACCTGCCGACCGCAGGCGAAATGGTCTTCTTCGACCGCTCCTGGTACAACCGCGCCGGTGTCGAGCGGGTGATGGAGTTCTGCACACCGCTGCAGTACCTGGAGTTCATGCGCCAGGCACCGGAGCTTGAACGGATGCTGTGCAACAGCGGCATCCTGCTGTTCAAATATTGGTTCTCGGTGAACCGCGAAGAGCAACTGCGCCGCTTCATCTCTCGCCGGGATGACCCGCTCAAGCACTGGAAGCTCTCGCCCATCGACATCAAGTCGCTGGACAAGTGGGACGACTACACCGCAGCCAAGGAAGCCATGTTCTTCCACACCGACACCGCCGACGCCCCCTGGACGGTGATCAAATCCGACGACAAGAAGCGGGCGCGGATCAACTGCATCCGGCATTTCCTGCACTCTCTGGATTATCCGGGCAAGGACCATAGCGTCGCCCATGCACCCGACTCGCTGCTGGTGGGACGGGCCTCGCGGGGGTTCGAGGAGGATGAACCGTCGCCGCTGGCCGGCTAGCGCCTTGTAGCTGCAGCACAGCCCCTTGGGTTTCTGCGGCAACTACGCTTCAATACGCGCACTTTCCAGAGACCCCAAGGATTCGCCCATGGCCTCCAACACCAAGCAACAGAAACGCGCCAAGCGCGCCGCCAACAAGGCCAAGCAGAACCGAATGGTGCGCAGCGGCCAGGCGGTCAAGGCCAGCGCCGGCGACAGCGCCAGTGTCGAGCAGGTCTTCAACAAGGCCATGGACTCGGGCAGCTACGCCAGCCTGTTCGACAGGATGAAGGAAGCCCATCAGAGCGGCCTGGTGCCGATGATCTCGGTATTTTTGGTCGACCCCCTGCTGGCCCTGGTACTCAAGGGTCACAAGGAAGAACACGCCACCGACTACATCATCATGGTTTTCACTGCCTATCGCGAATGGCTCGATGGCACCGACGCGGACACCACGATGGCCTGGCTGGAGAGCGAGGAATTCCAAGAAGCCTATGTGGCAGCTTCGGAAGCGGTGGCCAAGCTGCAGCAACAGCAGAAGCAGTTCGGCTGATCGCTTGTGTGGGCAAACCTGCCACAAGCTCTGCGGTGCACTCAATAACACCGCTATACCTGTGGGAGCGGGTTCACCCGCGAAAAGACCGACATCGGCAAACAAAAAGGCCGCGCTCTTCACAGGGCGCGGCCTTTTCATTTCAACTGCCCGAATCAGTTATCCAGCGCCACCTGCCCGGCAGCCTGGCCTTCGGCCTTGCGCTTGCGCTGCACCAAGAGGCCGGCGGCGACCACGCCAATGCTGAGCAACGCGGTGGCGATGATCTCGGCGCGATGGTCTTCGCGCAGCGCCATCACGACCAGGATCGCGACGATGAACGCGATGGTGGCCCAGGTCAGGCCTGGGAACAGCCACATCTTGAAGACGATCTTCTCGCCACGGGCTTCACGCTGGGTGCGCATGCGCAGTTGCGACACGGCAATCACCAGGTACACCAGCAGCGCGATGGCGCCGGAGCTGGCGAGCAGGAACTCGAACACCGCAGCCGGAGCCACGAAGTTGGCGAATACGCACAGGAACGCCGCCGCGGTGGACAGCAGGACCGCCCAGTGCGGGGTGCCCGCCTTGGTAGTGCGCTGCGCCATGGCCGGCGCGTCACCGCGCTTGCTCAGGGAGAACAGCATGCGCGAAGAGGTATACAGCGCCGAGTTCAGGCAACTGGTGACGGCGATCAGCACGACGATGTCGACGATCAGCTTGGCGTTCGGCACGCCAATGCGGCTCAGAACAGTCTGGTAGGAACCGGTCTCGGCCAGGGCCGGATCGTTCCATGGCACCAGGGCCACGACCAGGAAGATCGACACCAGGTAGAACAGGCAGATACGCCAGATCACCGAGTTGGTGGCGCGGCTGATCTGCTTGCCCGGGTCTTTCGACTCAGCGGCGGCGATGGTGACGATCTCGGTACCCATGAAGGAGAACATGGTAGTCAGCATGGCGGCCAGCACCGCGCCCAGACCATTGGGCATGAAGCCCTGGGTATCGAACAGGTGGCTGGCACCGCTGACCTGGCTGTTGGGTACCAGGCCGAACATGGCCACACAGCCAACGACGATGAAGCCGATGATGGCCAGCACCTTGAGCAGGGCGAACCAGAATTCGAACTCACCGTAGTTCTTCACGCTGCACAGGTTGGTCAGGGTCAGCGCCAAAGTGATGATGAGCGAGAAGGCCCAGAGATCCACGGCAGGGAACCAGGCATGCAGGATGGCCGCCGCGGCGTTGGCCTCCAGCGGGATCACCAGGACCCAGAACCACCAATACAGCCAACCGATGGTGAAACCTGCCCAGCGCCCGATGGAGCGGTCGGCATACGTGGAGAAGGAACCGGTGTCGGGTGAGGCGATAGCCATCTCGCCCAACATGCGCATCACCAGTACCACCAGGGTGCCAGCTGCCGCATAGGCGAGCAGGACGGCAGGACCTGCCGCAGCAATGGCGTGGCCGGAGCCAACGAACAGACCGGCGCCGATTACGCCAGCGATGGACAGCATGGTCACATGCCGTTGCTTGAGCCCCTGAGCGAGGTCATTGGAATTGTGCTTACCGCTCATAAAACTACCTTTGTAAGGAGTGGACCACCCGAAATGCTGAGACGAAGCGCGCCCGGGGGTTGATGTAGGCGTCGCTGCATTCGGTCCATGCCATCTGGCAATAACCGCGCCACTCTCCAAACACGTTCATCGGAATCACCTGGCAAGCGCGACCATCAAGACTTGCAGGCCTTTCGGCCATGCCTTGACCGAAAGAGCGTCAACTTTTCTTGCCAGCCCCGGATTACTGAAATACCCACTTACAAATGCACCAAAGGTGCTCCCCGGTAACACCTGCGCACAAAAAATGAGCAACAAAAAGCGCAACCCAGCGGCGCAACCCAAGACCTGCACAGTCACAGGTAAAGCGCCACCCGGCCAAAAACGGCTTCCCAGGCACGTCCAAAGCTGGCACCATCGCGCCTTTTTTCATCAAGGCTCCGGTGCTGGGGACGTGCGCGCGGACATCCTCGCGACAGTCCGCTGCAACGATGCGACAAAGTATCCCGCCAGCGACCCGAGCCCCTTGCGACCTGGTTGGCCGCCATTACGCCGCTATGCTAGCTTGGCGCTCGCCAGGAAGGCCGCCAACAGCTGGGAACGCACCCGAACACATGAGGACCGCACATGGCCCAGGCCACGCCCGCGCTGGAAATCCGTAACCTGCACAAACGCTACGGCGAGCAGGAGATTCTCAAGGGCATTTCTCTGACCGCTCGCGACGGTGACGTGATCTCGATCCTGGGGTCGTCCGGTTCCGGCAAGTCCACCCTGTTGCGCTGCATCAACCTGCTGGAGACCCCCCACCAGGGGCAGATCCTCGTCGCCGGCGAAGAGCTCAAGCTCAAGGCGACCAAGACTGGCGACCTGATCGCCGCCGACAACCGCCAGATCAACCGTCTGCGCAGCGAAATCGGCTTCGTCTTCCAGAATTTCAATCTGTGGCCGCACATGTCGATCCTCGACAACATCACCGAGGCGCCACGTCGCGTGCTTGGCCAGAGCAAGGCCGAGGCGATCGAGGCCGCCGAGGCACTGCTGGCCAAGGTCGGCATCCATGACAAGCGCCACAGCTACCCCGCCCAGCTTTCCGGTGGCCAGCAGCAACGCGCTGCCATTGCCCGGACCCTGGCCATGAAACCCAAGGTCATCCTGTTCGACGAGCCGACCTCGGCGCTCGATCCGGAAATGGTCCAGGAAGTGCTTAACGTCATCCGCGCATTGGCCGACGAAGGCCGTACCATGCTGCTGGTGACGCACGAAATGAACTTTGCCCGCCAGGTGTCCAGTGAAGTCGTCTTCCTGCACCAGGGCTTGGTCGAAGAGCAGGGATCGCCGCAGCAGGTGTTCGAAAACCCGACCTCGGCGCGTTGCAAGCAATTCATGTCCAGCCACCGCTAACGGAGCAACACATGCAGACCTATAAGAAATTCCTCCTGGCCGCTGCCGCCACGCTGGTCTTCTCGGCCAATGCCATGGCCGCGGAAAAACTGCGCATGGGTATCGAGGCGGCCTACCCGCCGTTCAACAACAAGGATGCCAGCGGCAACGTGGTCGGCTTCGACAAAGACATCGGCGACGCCCTGTGCGCCAAGATGAAGGTCGAATGCTCGGTCGTCACCTCCGACTGGGACGGCATCATCCCTGCGCTGAACGCCAAGAAGTTCGACTTCCTGGTGTCGTCGCTGTCGATCACCGACGAGCGCAAGCAGGCCGTCGACTTCACCGACCCCTACTATTCCAACAAGCTGCAGTTCATCGCCCCGAAGAACGTCAACTTCAAGACCGACAAGGCTTCGCTCAAGGGCAAGGTGATCGGCACCCAGCGTGCGACCCTGTCCGGCACCTGGCTGGAAGACAACTACGGCAATGACGTCGAGGTCAAACTGTACGACACCCAGGAAAACGCCTACCTGGACCTGATCGCTGGCCGCATCGACGGCATCCTGGCCGACAAGTACGTGCAGTACGAGTGGCTCAAGAGCAAGGACGGCAAGAACTTCGAGTTCAAGGGCGAGCCTGTGGTCGACAGTGACAAGATCGGCATCGCCGTGCGCAAAGGCGACCCGCTGCGCGAGAAGCTGAACAAGGCCCTGGCCGAAATCAAGGCCGACGGCACGTACAAGAAGATCAACGACAAGTACTTCCCGTTCAGCATCGAATGATTCACCCAGACCAGCGCCGCCTTGCGCGGCGCCGGTCCCTTGAATGCACCTGCCCATGAATATCGACCTGCACGGATTCGGTCCGGCTATGATGGCCGGCACCCTGATGACCGTAAAACTGGCGCTCTGCGCCCTGCTGCTGGGGCTGGTCCTGGGCCTGCTCGGCGCCCTGGCCAAGACATCCCCGGTCAAGCCACTGCAATGGCTTGGCAGCACTTATTCGACGTTGGTGCGCGGTGTACCCGAACTGCTCTGGGTACTGCTCATCTACTTCGGCACCGTCGGGCTGATGAACAGCCTTGGCGAAGCCTTGAACATGCCAGGCCTTGAGCTCAGCGCATTCGCCGCCGGCGTGATCGCCCTGGGCCTGTGCTTTGGCGCCTACGCGACGGAAGTCTTCCGCGGCGCGATCCTGGCCATCCCCAAAGGGCACCGTGAAGCGGGCCTGGCGCTGGGCCTGTCCAAAGGCCGCATCCTCTCGAAGATCATCCTGCCGCAGATGTGGCGGATCGCCCTGCCCGGCCTTGGCAACCTGTTCATGATCCTGATGAAAGACACCGCCCTGGTGTCGGTGATCGGGCTTGAGGAAATCATGCGTCACGCGCAGATCGGCGTGACCGTGACCAAGGAGCCCTTCACCTTCTACGCGGTCGCCGCCTGCATCTACCTGAGCCTGACCATCATTGCCATGACCGGTATGCACTTCATGGAAAAACGCGCCGCTCGCGGCTTCGCGAGGGCCGAATAATGAATTGGGAAGTCATCATCAAGTGGCTGCCACGCCTGGCCCAGGGCGCGACCCTGACCCTGGAGCTGGTCGCCATCGCGGTCATCGCCGGTCTGATCCTGGCCATCCCGCTGGGCATCGCCCGTTCCTCGCGCCACTGGTACGTGCGCGCCCTGCCTTATGGCTACATCTTCTTCTTCCGCGGCACACCGCTGCTGGTGCAACTGTTCCTGGTCTACTACGGCCTTGCCCAGTTCGATGCCGTACGCAGCAGCGCGCTGTGGCCGTACCTGCGCGATCCGTTCTGGTGCACGGTGCTGACCATGACCCTGCACACCGCCGCCTACATCGCCGAGATCCTGCGTGGCGCACTACAGGCCATCCCGAAAGGCGAAATCGAGGCGGCACGGGCGCTGGGCATGTCGCGGGGCAAGGCCCTGTTCTACATCATGCTGCCGCGCGCCGCACGCATCGGCCTACCGGCCTACAGCAACGAAGTGATTCTGATGCTCAAGGCCAGCGCCTTGGCCAGTACCGTCACCCTGCTGGAGCTGACCGGCATGGCGCGAACCATCATCGCCCGTACCTACCTGCCGGTGGAGATCTTCTTTGCCGCAGGCGTGTTCTACCTGGTCATCTCCTTTGTGCTGGTTCAGGGTTTCAAGGTACTCGAACGCTGGTTGCGCGTGGACGCCTGCCAAGGCCGTTGAGGCTGTAACAACCCTCGGGGCCGCCTTGCGGCCCATCGCCGGCTCCGCATCGCCTGAATCTGCAGGCGCTGGCGTAGCCTGCGATGGAGCGTAAAGCGCTCCCCTTCCAACAGCGCTACGGTGCTTGAATGCAAACCACCCCTTTCCTCCAAGGCCCTCACCTGCTCGAGCGCTTCCAGGCCCTCGACCACTTCCTGCTCCAGCATCAGCACCTGTGGCGCCCGCGCCCCTTCACCGCACTGCATCTGGACTGGGAGACCCAACTCCCCGAACTTTCTACCTGGCTGCGCCAGCGCACCCTGGAGCAGGCCGAGGCCGTCCAGCAGCATCCCGAGCAGCTTCAGGCGCCAGCACCCTTCGCACAACTGGCCGCTCAGGCCGTGCAGTTGTCTGCGCTGGGCGAGCTCCCCGATGCGGGCCTGCATCCGGCCGGGCACCGCCTCGACGTCAATGTCCCAGGGCGCAAATGGCAGCAGATCGAAGCCTTCACCCGCCGCCTGGCCTTTCACCGGCCCACCGCGCACTGGCTGGACTGGTGCTCAGGCAAAGGCCATTTGGGCCGACGCCTGCTGCAACCCGGCCAGCGACTGACCTGCCTGGAATACGACACCGAACTGGTTCACGCGGGAAGCGTCCTGAGCGAACATCACCAACTGCCCGCCACCCATGTGCAGCAAGATGTGTTGGCACCCGACAGCCAGCGACACCTGGACACTGGCAAGAGCGTCGTTGCCCTCCACGCCTGTGGCGAACTGCATGTGCGGCTGCTGCAGTTGGCCAGCCAGCAAGGCTGCCCACAGATCGCCGTCGCACCCTGCTGCTATAACCGTATCCCGGGCAAGACGTATCAGCCGATGTCTTCGGCGGCCCGCGCCTCGGCCTTGGCATTGAGTCAGGAAGACCTGGGGCTGCCGTTGAACGAGGCAGTGACCTCCAGCGCTCGAGTCCGGCGCCAGCGCGACATCTCGATGGCCCGCCGCCTGGGCTTCGACCTGCTGCAACGTCAGCAGCGCGGCATCGACGAATACCTGCCGACACCCTCGTTGCCAGTCAATTGGCTGGACAAGACCTTCGAGCGCTATTGCCGCGACCTGGCCGAGCTTCGGCAAGTCGAAATACATGAGGCGCCGGACTGGGCTGCGTTGGAGGCCGCCGGCTGGCAACGACTGGCCCAGGTACGCAACCTGGAGCTGTTGCGCAACCTGTTCCGCCGCCCGTTGGAAATGTGGCTGGTGCTGGACCGCGCCCTGTTCCTCCAGGAGCACGGCTATGACGTTCGCATGGGCGTGTTCTGCGATTACCCGCTCACGCCCCGCAACCTGCTATTGCTCGCAGAACGCGACAGATCCGCGCAGCACAGTTGACAGCCTGTGGATAACTCTGTGAACAAGCTTGTGATGAATATCACGAAAACTGGGATCAAACCGCTATTTCAGCGTGTTCGCTAATTCCAGACAGTGAACCAAAACCAGTAAAAACAGGCCTTTGCGCAAAGACCGGCGGATAAGTCAAGTGGCATGCCTTTCGCGCAAGTCCGGCATGCCACTTGTGCATAAACGTGCCGGACATGCGTCGATCGCGTTGTTTTCAGGCCATTTTCAATAGGCTCATACCCACCAGCAGCAAGGCCAGACCCAACCATCCGCGCCCCGCCAGACGCTGACCAAACAGCGCCCACCCCATCGCTACGGTCGCCAGGATGCCAAAGCCACCCCAGATGGCGTAGGCGAGTGAGAGTTCGATGTCCTGAACGGCCTGAGCCAACGCCGTAAACGCTGCCAATACACTCAGGATCGACGCAAAACCCAAGCCCTTGCGACGAAAACCGTCCGAATACTTGAGCAGCAGGTTGGCCAGCACTTCCAGCACGATGGCCAAACCCAGCCAGGCAAAGGGGATCAGCATGGCAGGCCCTCCACTTCGCGTGCAGCAGGCTTGCTGCGGGTACCGGCCTTGACCAGCAAGATACCGGCGATCATCACTGCCAGGCCCAGCGCCTTGGTCCAGCCCAGGCTTTCGCCCAGCCAGGCGACGCTGACCAACGTGATCAGGACGATACCGATCCCTTCCCACAAGGCATAAGCCACGCCCACTGGCACACGCTTGACTGCAAGCGCCAGGAAGAAATACGACAGACAGATCATGACGTACATCACGGCATGCCCCAGGACGGGGAAATGTGTGGCGGCGAGTTTCATCGACGCCGTGCCGATCACCTCAGTGGTGATCGCGACGAACAAATAAATCCAGGAACGCATGGTGCCCTCCCATGGGCGACAGCGGCCGAGCGCGCAGGCATCAGCACGAAACACAACGTTTAAGACTGCAGGTCGAGGGAGGGGCTAGAGATCGCCGGTCCAGTGACGCTCACGGGAAACCAGGCGGGAGGTGGAGAGGAGCTTGAAAGCTTTACCGTTCAACATAATGAACACAACATTAGCTGAGCTGATCGAATAAGTCAAAACGATAGACTGAGACTAATGAAATATCCCGCTGCTAACAGCTTTACCAGGAAAAAGCCCCGTAAAGCCTGCTGAAAGGTTCGTAAATTATATTATTCATTCGTTGAAAAACCGCCGCCGCTCATGGGTTGATCACTTCCCTGCGACAAAGCGTCGCCAGATTAGTTAAATCACAATTAATTATTGTATTGCGATAATTTATCGCAAATAATCCGCCCCGTTCATCACTGTACGGAGGCACCCCATGAATGACAGCAGATCAGTGGCCTACGCGCGTTCGCGCTTGCGCATCATCGGCGTGTTCGCCGCTTTCCTTGCCTGGGCCACCGGCGCGGTCGAGCTTTTCGGCACACCGCTGCTCTGGGTCTTTGACTATCCCGACACGGTCGCGGCCTACCTCCAGGGCCACGGCACCAACATGCCTTTGCTGCTGGAAGATGGCTACCAGCCCTCGAAGCTGGCCATAGGCCTGGTAATGGCGCTGGAGATGATCCCGACCGGGCTCTCGGTATTGGCCCTGCTGCTCACTGGCCTGTTCTTCATACGCCTGTCGAAGGGACATACCTGGAGCCAGGCCAACATCCGCATGCTCTGGCAGGTTGGCCTGCTGTGCATCGGCACACCCCTGCTCTGGCCGGTGATCGACACCTTCCAGGGCCTGGCCCTGGCCATCGACCTGCCCGCCGGGGAGAGAAGCTTCGTCGTGTCGATCGGTGTATCATCCGAGGCTGTCTACGAGATCATGAAAGGCATCCTGCTCTGCGCCTTCTCGCTGCTCATGCGTGACGCCAAGACCATCAGCGATGAACACAACTGTTATGTCTAGCCGCCCTCTATGCCGATAATCATCCGCCTCGACGTCGTCATGGCCAGGAACAAGATCCGTTCCAAGGACCTGGCGGAAATCATCGGCATAACGGAAGCGAACCTGTCACTGCTGAAGAACGGCAAGATCAAGGGTTTCAAGATCGAGACCCTCGAGAAGCTGTGCCGTGCGCTGAATTGCCAACCGGGCGACCTGCTGGAGTTCAGCGAGGAATGATCAAGGACCGTTGTACCCGTGGACACCCCATACCAACGCTTCGCCACCCTGGTGCTGGCGAGCCTGCTGCTCGGCGGCTGCGGCCCCTCCTATACGTATAGGTATACGCCACCGCCCAGCCCCCATGGGCTCGATTGCATCAACAGCTGCGCGATGCAACGCAATCACTGCAAACAACTGGCGCGCCTGGAAGAACACAACCAGCGCGCCCTGTACCAGGCCGAATTGAGGGCCTACCAGTACTGCAAGGACAGCAAGCCAAACAAGAACACGCGTCACAGTTGCCCTTACCCGAGCTATTCATTTGCCAGCACCGCTGGCTACGATTGCCAACGTGACTACGACAGCTGCTACATGGCCTGCGGCGGCACCATCCAGCGCATTCTGAACAACGACTGACCCAGAACGGACTTAGACAACGTGATCCAGACCAAGCCCTTCGCCCTGCTGTGCTGCGCCCTGGCCCTGAGCGGCTGCGCCAGCAACACCTACTCGCCCAAGACCTCGTCCCTCGACTGGGACATGCCCGGCATGCAATTGGGCGGCGACCGAGGCCTGCCCCTGCGCGCCGAAACACCCTGCCGCAAGCGCGGCTGCGACAACGACAAGCTGTTCTTCAACCCCGCCCAGGCCGAGCCCAGCGTCAACAGCATCCACCGCGGCTGGTAGGAAAACTCTGCTTTCACGGCAATGGCGTAACCTATTGGAAGGAATAGGTTTACACGCGCCAACCGATCGCTATAATGACGCCCCATTGCCGGTATAGCTCAGCTGGTAGAGCAACTGACTTGTAATCAGTAGGTCCCGGGTTCGATTCCTGGTGCCGGCACCATTCAAATCAAGCGGTTGCGTGCGTTTGCTCAGGCTGTTTCAAGCCTATGCGTAACAACGCACGTAACAAGCGACCTCCTCAAGGCCACCGTGGCCGATCGCAGGCAAGCCAAGGGCTCGTATGCGAAGGGGTGAGTAGTAGCAGTATCGCGGTGTGATAGGCCGGGTTTTTCGAGCCGTCGCTGTGTATACGCGTCATACGAAACGCCCCCCTGCACGTAGCAAAGCAAAATTTAGGTTGACCCCTAAAAAGCCTGTCAGATTTGTCAGATGGATATTCTTACCTCTGTCTAACCCTTCTATCTCAAGGCCTACAGCGTTTTCATGTAGTGTCAGAAAGGTGTCAGCGGGGTGTCAGAACCTGACAAAACCACTGTGTCAGATTCAGCTTTCTCAAGTCATTGATTTATAAGGCTTTTTATTTAGGTCTGTCAGATTTGCCACGACTTTCCCAGTTCGTTGTCAGATCGCAAACCCAGTAAATACGCGGCCTCCAGCCGATTTCCTGACAGATATCCATGTTCTGACAGGGATTTGGGGGTCAGCCTGAAAAACCTTTCATGGGGCACCCCGAAGCTATCCTTCAAACTGCCCCGCGTAGCGAATTGATCGAGAGCATCAGCATGCGCAAACCAGCGACCCAAGCGGCACTGCCCATCATCGAAGTCATCCAGTCCGGCAAGGCTTGGGAGGTGCACTGGGACTACCAGGAAGCGCCTGAGAGTTCGATCCTGTTCAAGCGCCGCGAGTACCTGGACGGCTACATCGATGGCGCGATGGACGCGATCGGTATCTCACCTGAGAAGGTGGCGTGTGCAAGTGCTCGTACCGGATCCGTGAAGCGCCTGACTGAAGCGCAGGCGCAGCAGCTGCGGCACGCCCTGGACCGCCTGCTAACCCCAGTCGTCGCCAAGGAGTTCCAGCGCCTGAAGAAGGAAGCCAACCTTCCCCACCTGCGCTTGGTGGCAGCTCAGCAGGACTGAAACCCTGTGAAATGCTGACAGAACGCCGGGGCCCCACCGCATGGGGGCTCCAGGCGGATCAGCGTTCGGCACTTGGTGCGATCTGCACCGGCTCAAATGACCATGCCCGAAATGAAAAACCCGGCAAAAACGGGATTTTTTCGCAGACACCCCACGGATTACGTGGCCTACAGCCGACCTGCCCGCACCACTATCCCGCCGCAAAGTGCAACCACGCCTGCACAATCTGTCATTTCCTTTCACAGTGTGAAATGGCCGCCCCCTTGCCAGAGCCCACAGACGGCGCTGCCTGCAGCATGCATTGCACCCCACCGCTGGTTTGCACTATTTCGCGACGCAAAGCCCGTCGGCGGGAGGGGGATAAGTGATTTTGCGCCCGGATTTTTTTTGCCAGCCTGAGTTTTCCTGGCGTCATCCGCGTGCAGCTCGTCAGGCCCCCCTAGGCAATGGCCTACTTTAGAAATACTGTATACAAATACAGTTAGTTTCGAGGATACCTCCATGAGCGACAAATGCTCCACGCCGATCTCAGTCCAGGAGTGGTATCAGTTGCTACACGACACTGCTGCCCTGCTCGAGGCACCAAAGCATCACCACCGCGAATTGCTGCACCAGGCGTATGCCTTGCGCGATGCGCATGTGGTCGATGCCAACACCCTGGCCGAGATGCTGGAGCTGGCAGACGAAGCCCTGGCGCATGCTCACGATGTACATGCAGAACAAGAGTGGTCGTCTGGAGATAGGGTATGAACGTTCTCGTAACGCCCATGCGGCGCTGCGGTGTCGAGCTGTCGAAGCAGGAGCGCCGCGACTATCGTGCCGTGAAAGGCGATGTCTACGTGCAATGCATCCATGACCAGCGGATGGGACGGGCGACCAATCAAGCCTATGTGAGGCCGAACATGCCAATGGATCCCGAGCCCCTACCGCCGCTGTACGACGCCAGATTGTCTGGCATGGCCACGCTGGGGTTCGTGTTGAGTGGGTTCGAAGTGATCGACGGCTGCGCTTATGCCCAATCCTGGTGGTGCAGACTGGAATAAAAACAGGGGCCGAGGCCCCTGGAGAAATTCACCCATCCCACTTATCAAAAAAGTGATCAGTGATGAGAAGCATGTAATAGATCGCTTTTAAACAACGAACTACCCATTCGGGTAGGAAACGCTCAACAATGGCTTTCATACTATCAGCCTAGTCGACGCCAATTTCCGTCCTTGGATGGTTTCCTACTGAGCCAACCTCCTCTGAAGACGCTGAGCGCCATATTTGGCACAAATATCCCTAAATAATCCTTACACGGAAAATCTCAGGATTTCACACTTCAGGGGCGTTAGAGGACCGTTAGACCTGGTTGACGACCGTGTCGGGCACCGATAGCCTTCAAATTCTCACGTTTGAAAGTAGCACCCGGCTCAGCAGTTGAGGCGAGAATACCACGAGTCTTTCCCTTGTGGAGTCCCGCCAGAGAGCCATCAAAGGCCCGCCATCGTGCGGGCCTTTCTTTTTGGTGGGATCGGGAAAGCTTTCTGCCATCACCATACTCTTGCCAACCCCAGAAAACTCCCTACCCCAGGGGGGGTCGTATTACTCTCGAGTGATACGCTCGCGATTTACATTTTGTTACAATTTCCCAAAAAGCACGCACTCGAATTTTGCGTCTGGCGCAGAAGTTGTGCCAAAGGAACTGCAAAGTTACACCATCCGCTTTGCGCTAAATGGTAAACACCATACTCAAACATACCGAACAAAACTGGCAGATATCCGAAAATGGATACCAAAAGGATACCCAAAAGATATCCAGAGATATCGTTTGATATCCGCTTTATCACAACAACGTAAACGCACTACAGCGTAACCGCTTTCAGCTTCACCGACAGTTGTAGAGCTGACGTACCAGCCGTAGCAAACGCTGCCGCGTTGTTCGGTGCCGGACTGGCGCCGTGGACATGGCTGGCCAACTGGGCGTTCATCTCCTGCACCAGGTCGAGCAGGTCACACAGCACCTGGAGCACGTTCACCCCCTCTGATCCGAGCCATGTCTTGGGCGCCTGCAGGCGCTGGCTTACGCCTACCATGCTCTCGCGCAATCCCTCGATCCGCTCCTGGACGTCGCCGCCGATCGTCGCGTTCAGCTTCTGCCCCACTACCAGGTTCAGATCGCGCCCGGTGGCCTGGTGCAAGTCATCGATGGCCGCCAGGCTCGCGGATCCACCGGTCAACAGCTTGAGGGCGCCCAGGGCCTCGATCTTCTTGACCCCACCCACCGACTCGGTCGAATGGTCGTCCACGTTGCTGGTGTGACTCTGGTACTGCTCGCGGTTCTCCAGGGCCTCCACCTCGCGCTCGATCGCCTTGTCCTGGATCTTGCCATCGGTCTGGCGCAGCCAATTGCCGTCGGCATCGACACGCTGCTGGCAGGCCTCGCTGTGCTGCCACAGCTGGTCGCCTTTCGGCACCCGGGGCAGGCTCAGGCCGTGGGCCAGGATCTGCTGGATGAAGGGCTTGTGCGGCAGGCCGTAGGCGAAGGACACCACCACGGTGGTGCCCTCCTCTGGGAAGCCGAACATGCCGGCCTCCTGTCCGCCCATGGGCGCCGGCAGCGGCACGCCGGTCAACACCGGCAGGGCCGGGTCAGGTTCGCCGTCCGGCAGCAGGATCTCCACATCCACGCCGTAGCGCGGGCGGAAGTCGTCGCACAGGCCTGGCGCCGCCGGCGCATCCGGTACCGCGACCACACGGCCAAAGCGCGGCAGGTGGTAGCCGCCAGTCAGTTCAGGGAATTGCCGCTCTACGCTGCGCTTGATGGCGTGGTCCATCGGATGCTCATCTGGTTGCCGGCCAGCGTCACGTTGGTGATCCGCTCGCCCTGGTTGATCGTTGCACCTGGTCGCAGCCCGGGAAGGGCCGAGATCGTGGCGCTCTGGTTGCCCTGGTAGCCGTCGAACAGCTCGATCGGCAGCTGCAGCGGCGCCCGGGCGCCGAAGAAGCTGTCGGCCCAGCTGCCGGCGAACACCTCGCCGTCGCCCTGCTGCTGCCAGATGAAGTCCGGCACGCTGAACACCTTGGCCAGGTTGTCCATCGCCTGGTAGCCGCCGCCCAGGCTGTAGAAGTACGGCGCCTTCACCTGGGCGTAGGCCTGCGCCGGGACGCGGAAGCGCAGGCCAGTCTTCTGGCTGATCGCCTCGAGCACGGCCTGCAGGCTGACATGACGCAGGTTGAGCGGCAGCGGTGCCTCGAGCACGGTGGCCAGCTCGCGGCAGAACAGGATCTGCTGCTGGCCGTTGACCGCCGTGCTGCGCTCCACGTAACCAATGAAATGGCGCTGCAGCTGGCGTTCGTTGTAGCCGATGTCGAGGGTCACCAAGCCCTTCACTGGGGCGCCGGCCTGGACGGTGAACGAGGCCCGCCCGGGATGTCTGAGCTGCAGCCGGACCTCATCCTGGATCAACGGCAGCACCGCGCCGGCGACGGTCAGCACCTTGTGGAGTTTCATGCTCATGATTTGCTGCCCAGCCAGTCATCCACCTTTTTCAACGTGGCCTCAAAGCCCGTCATCTCCTGCGGCTTGCCACTGTCACCACCGCCCTGGCCATCGCCACCGACCGCCTGCCCGGGGGCGGATTGCGACGTGGTGCCGTTGCTCTTGCGTCGGCCCTCCACCCGCTCGGGGTTCGACAGTTTCTCGGACAGGGTGAACTGGACGACCCATTGAGCCAGCGTATCGTCCTCCCGTGCGCTCACCCCTTCCGCGAACTGCACCTGCCTGATCCCGAAGGCTGCGGCGGTGTCATTCACGACGCGGTAGGTTTTCAACTGCCCGCCGCCGGCGGTGCCCTCGGCCAGGCGCATCAGGTCGCGCAAGTTGGCCGCGTCCTTGTACGGGATCATGAGCGAGACGGTCAGGGTCTTGGGCTTGAAGCCTTTGTGCGCCTTCTCTGTGCCGCTGGTCTGGCCTGACATGTCATCGGCCTCGATGCGCAGGTTCGCGGTGACCTTCAAGCGCTTGCCCACAACCTGCTGGCCATCAAGCATCAGTGTCATAGGCCCACCAGTTCGCGGACGAAACTCAGGCCCGGGAGCGAGCCCACCAGGACGACGCCGGCGGACAACACCCATTCATGCCCCGGGGCTTCGCCCTGGAGCAGATCGCGGCGCAGGTCCTGGGCCACACCAGGGCCGATCAGGCGCGCGCGCATGCTGACCTCAGCCTGACCACCGGCGAGACTCGCCTGCAGGTCGGCCAGCTTCTGGTCGCGGGCTTGCTGCAGGGCTGATTTACGCGCCGCCAGGCCGGCGAGATCGCCCAGCGGCGAGCTGTCGGCGTAGCTCTCCAGCATGGCGATCTGGCTGGCCATCGATTGCTTGGCAGCCTTCACCACCGTGCAACGCTCCAGGGGCAGGCCACCCCAGCGCGGTAGTGCCCCCGCGCCGGGGATCACCCACTTCTCCTGCTCGAGCACCGACAAGTGCCGCGAACGGCGTTCCGTGCGCACCAGGTCAGGGATCGGCAGCAGGGCGTTGAAGCGTCCCAAGGTCTCCGCGAACTGGTCGTACCGCGTGCCCAGGAACAGCACCACCAGGGCGTACTGCTCACCGGTGGGGCGCCCGGTATCGGTGACATCGGTCAGCTTGTTGGCCAGCTGCTGCAGGAGGTTCGGCGCCGACAGGTACTTCTGGTGGCCACGTCCCTGGCCGATGCCGCTCTGGAACGGCGTCACCGCCAAGCAAGCCGGGGCCTGCCCCATCTGGCTGGCCAATGCGGCGCGCCCGGCGGCAACGGCCTGCTCAGCGATGGCCCCGACCGGCCCCGGGGCTGTGGTGGCCAGTCCGTCGAGGCCTTGCAACCGCGTGGCGGTGCTGGTCAGCTCGGCACCGGCCACGTTTTTGGCCTCGGCCAGGTCTGCCATCCACTTGGTGGCTTCCCTCGGCCACTGCATTTTCACTGGCGACCAGGTCATGGCTGTGCGCTCTCCCAGGTCACCGCCTCCAATGCATTCCAATCGGTCGCGGCCAATGCTTGATCGAGTTGTTGTTTGAGCATGTTGGCGCGCTGCAGGTGCTGCAGTTTAAAGACCGTGAAATCATCACCGACCCGGAACAACTGTTCGGCCGAGTGCAGCCTGAACTCCTTGACACCTTGCTCATCGCGACAGGCATAGAGGCTCGGCTGAGCGCGAAGCACAACGCCAGTCAGGTTCACCTGATCCTCCAGTTGGCTGCTGTAGAAGTACGCGAGGCCGAGAGCAGCAGACCAGAACCCAGCCGTAATGGCAGCTTCACAGTGCTGATTGACTTCATTGACTTTGACCGCGTACCTCTCCTCCAGGCTCACGACAGCGAGGCCTACGAAGCTCTGACCATCGTAGGTCCAGCCGGACTGGACCTCTTCGCCACAGGCGAACCATTGCAGCGAAGGGTGATAACGACCCGCCGGATCAATATCGGTTGTCTCCTGGACTTTTCCGTTTATTACCAATGCCCACATGCGCTCGCCCTCTCAGTACTCAATCCGCACCATGCCCGGAGCTCCATTGGCCCCGTTGCCATTTTCGTTACCGCCACCGCCTCCACCGCCGGGAAGCAACGCGTTGCTACCTGCGTTGGCTATAACGCCCGAGCCGGAACCGGAGCCGCCGGGGCCTCCACCATGCCCGCCGCCATAGGCGGAACCCGGAGACGTGGCGTTATCGTGACGCGTGCCGTGCGCACCGGGACCAAGGGACGTGTTGAGATCACCACCAATACCGGTGCCACCTGGGCCGCCCCACCACTTGCTCGCGCCTATACCACCAGTCGCTGAGAAGATCGCTCCGAACGAGGTGGTGACACCGTTATTCCCCTCACCAGTTGACCCTGTGCGACCGAGACCGCCGGCGCCGACGGTAATCGTGACCTCAGATATCCCGGTCAAATCGATGATTTTTTCCGCCACGCCGCCACCGCCGCCGCCACCTCCACACTTTTCGTGCCGCCCACCACCACCGCCGCCACCGATGATCGTGACCTTCGCGTACTTCACACCCTTTTTCAGGATGTCAGGCACCTGCCAGACAGAAACGCCAGGAGCAGCAAACAGCACTTGATGAGACTTCGCTGCCTGGCCGACCGCCTTGGTCGTTGCCAGGATTTCGGAGCTGTAATCAGTAACAGGATCGTCTGACTTCGCGTTAGGTAGGTTGCCCAGGTCCACGTCATCTTTGGTCGTCGCACGGGCGCGCAAGTCGGGGTAGTCGCCAACACGGGCAGCAAAATGTTGCACCAACGGGCCGCCGATCGACTCGACCGGGCGGCGATCGACCAACGAGACAGAGCTGACCAGGTCAGCGATCGGCACCAGGTAGTGCCGCACACCGGCGCTGTCAGTGTGGTCGGCCAGGCCGGCGCCGAATACCACGCTCCAGCTGGCCACCACGTCGCTCAGTTCCCGCTGCAGGGCGACATCGAGCCAGGCGGTAGTCGGCAGTGCCGGCGGCGCGATCGGCAGCGGCGCATCACGTTGTACGCGGATCCCTTCGACGTAGGCAGTGCCTGGCTTGATCTGGTACTGGCTGCCGACCTTTTCCACCTGCAGCGCGCTGCCGAAGAAACACGCCCGTCCGTAGACATCGCGGTTGCTCAGGCGCTCGCGCTCGTCAATGCCAGCCAGGCGCACGGTGAAATCGTGCTGCCAGGTGCTGGCGTCGATCGTGATGCCGGTGAGCGCCTGGGCGCCGTCGTAGGCCACCAGGAAGTTGCGGGTGATGTTGTTGCCCAGCTGCAGCGGCGGGATGTTGCGGCGCTTTTGCTGCAGCGGCACATAGGCCACGGCGAACAGCACGCCTTCGGCAGTCTCCAGGCCGATCCAGTTGAAGTCCCAGTCGCCCACATCGGACCCGACCTGCAGGCTGTACACGACCTGGTTCGGGTTCACAAACCCGGCGTTGCTGTCGGGGATGTCGGCGGTGTAGACGATACGGTCAGGCGCAGGCTTGCCGGCGGCACGGTCCACCGGCCCGGAAGAATCCAGCCCGGGCACGTTGGCGAAAATGAAGCGCTGGACGTCCAATGCCTCCCGGTTGACTTGCTTTTGTGCGATCAGGCTTTCGCCTGCAAGGGTAATGGCGGCTCCCACGGGAACTCCTACAGGCTGGCGACCAGCGTCTGCTGGTCGTCGTTGAAATCGACCAGGGCAACGCCCAGGTCCACGGGGGTGAGGGTCACGAAGTCATAGCGGCGGCAGGTGCGTCCGTACTGCTGGATCAGCACACGCAGCAACTCGGGATTCTTGGCCAGTTGGGTGTTGCTGAGCTGCAGCAGCACCACGTCCCAGTCACGGTCGGGGTGGCGCTCCTCGATCTCGACGTAACCCACGCCCAGCCGCACCAGGATCCGCTTCATACCGGCAGTGCTGCCGGCGTCCTTGGCGTTGATGAATGCGTACTTCACGCGCAGTCGATACAGATCCTCGGGCTCGCCCTTGAAACGGGTGATGTCCCGCTGCCAGGCAAGCAGATCCAGGATCGTCAGGTGGCACGTCTCGGCGTCCAGCTGCAGCAAGGGCCAGCGCAGCCAGCCCTCCACCTTCTCCCACCACGCCTGGGCGGCCTCTTTGAGCTTGGTCAGCTCGGTACCGGCCAACCAGAACTTGAGGTCGAGCTTAATCATGCGGCACCACCTGCAGGCTCTGGATCCGGGGGATGCTCAGCTCCGACACGATGTCGGCGTTCTCGAAGTGCAGCGACTCGATGCCGGGGAACTGCTGGTGCAGCTCCTCACCCAGGCGGCTGAACGAGAACCGGGACTGGGGATAGGTCAGCGTGGCGGTGTAGTCGCTGTTCTCGCGGAACGCGGCACGGATGAACTGATCCATGTCCGCCTCGAGCTTCTGGCGCTGCTCGGCGGTGAGCGTCGATCGGGGCCACAGTTGCACAACCAGGTCGTGGAAGGTTTCAGGCATGACCATGACCAGGAGGTCGTCACCATGACCGTGGTTGCCCTGGTCACGAATGTAGGCGTTGATCTCTTCCAGGAAGGCCTCGGCCGGCACTCCGATGTCGAACAACACGAAGGCATTCGCGCTGCCTGGGCCACGCGGGGCGCCGTGTTCAAAGTAAATACCGTCCGGGCGCACACCCGGGAAGGCCGCGATCATGGCGCGGTACACCGCGTCGGTGTGGTACTGGTTCACGGCGCTGAACTGGTTGCGGGTGCGCAGGCGCAGCTCGTCGTCTGGCTCGGGATCCGCGCCCGGGGTGGACAACCAGTTTTCGGCGTTGACCACCTGGGCAATACCCGGGACAGGCACCGGCAGGATCGCGTAATAGCCCGGCGCCAAGTTGAACCCGGCACCTGCCTCGACGGCCTCCACTGGGATATCCAACTGCATCAGACCGTCGCTGAACTGGCCTTCCGCCCTGGTCACCAGTTGGTAGACGCGGCCATTGATCGCCGGCGACTGGACTACCGTGCCCGCCGGTACCACCAGCGCGCCGCCCGGGGCGGTGCGGGTGAACTGGATGACGCCGATCGCCTTGGTGGAGCCCTTACGGGTCACGTCCACGGCCCAGGCCAGCATGTCCAGCCAGCTGTCGGTCGCCGTCTTGACGAAGAAATTCGGCAGCACGGTGGTGACCAGGAACTGCAGGATCCACAGCACGGGCTTGGTCACCAGGGCGGTGACGACCCGCCAGAACGGCGAGTAGGCGCTGGTGTTGCTCAGTTTGCTGCCCTGGGCGGCCACCTCGACCTCCCAAGCCTGGCGCAGGCCCGCCTCGGTGGTCGGGATGCCGGCGTCGGCCAACGCCTGCTGGAAATCGACGTCGCTCATGCCGTCACCCCGCTGACTTCAATTTGGCCGAACGCCAGGGTGGTCGCCGTGACCAGGTACACGCCGGGCTTCTGCTCGATGATCTGCGCAGTGCCCGGTACCAGGCGCTCGTCGTCTTCAACCAGGAGCTCCAGCTGCTGGATGCAGTCGCGCTGCTTGAGGCGGTCACGCTCGGCGACCAGGGTCACCAGTAGGCCGCTGTCGCGGATCATGTGGGCGATGTCCTGGGCGATGCTGGCCCGGTCCTGGATTGGCAACGGCTGGCGGGAAAGGTCCAGCACCAGGTCGTTGTCCTGGATCAGCAGGTCGATGTACTGGCCGTCCATCAGCCCACCGCCATATCGAGCATGCCTTCCAGCTCCGTAGAGGTCATAGGCTTGCTGTTGTAGATGTTCACGTTCTCGACCCTTTTGGTTGAGGTGGACTGGTTACTGGTGTTCTGGATGCTGCTCAGCAACCCGCCCTTGGGCACGGCATCAGGGCGCGACGGCGCCAGGCTTGGCACCGATGGGCGGGCGGCCTGCTGAGCGTCTGGCAAGGCACTGGCGGCATCGGCCACCGCCACGGCCTGCTGGGCGCCGGGGATGTTCGGCATGTCGCCCAGGGTCGTCTCGATGTTCACGCCGGGGATCTTGTTGACCATCTCGATCAGGCTGCTGATCGCGCCCTGGAACACGGCGACAATGCCGTCCCAGGCTGCTTTGGCCATCCCCGACCAGCCGCCCATGGTGTTGAACCACTCGGACAGGGCCTGCAGCTGCTCGCTGACCCACTGGAACGCGGCGGTGTCCATCAGGGCGGCTTTCAGGTCGTCCCAGTACACGATCACCACCGCCACGATGGCGATAAAGGCGACGATGCCGGCGATCACGGCGCCGATCGGGTTGGCGTACATGGCCGCGTTGACAAGCCAGATCGCGCCTTGCCAGAGCAGCATGGCGCCCTTGGCCAGGGCCAGCACGGCGATCATTCCCAGGATGCGCGCGACCAGGAGCACGCACTGGATAGAGTGGGCGACGAACATGGCGATGCTGCGCCACCCGGTCCAGGTGAGGACGTTCCAGATCGTGACCAGGGACAACCAGGTCGAACGGGCCAGGCCTACCGAGAAGGTGAGCAGCCCCATGGCGGCGCCCATCCCGAGGATGGCCAGCACCGCGAAACCAATCACCCGGGTGATGTTCGGGAACAGCTGGGTCCAGCGGGTCAGCGTGCGGGCGATGCCCACCAGGCGCTCCATCAGCGGGGTGAGGGTCGGAATCAGCGCCTGGCCGAAGGCCACACGCAGCGCCTGGACGGCGGCGCCGAACTGTTGCCACGGATCGACCATGGCCTGGGCCATCTGCTCGGCCTGCTCGAGGCCATGGACTTTGCCCAGCTGCTCGATGCCGTTGCGCAGGCGTCCCGTGTCCTGGGCCAGGGCGCCAATCACCTGCGCGCCCTCGCCGCCGAAGGCCTCCACCAGCTTGCCGTTCGCCGCGGCGTTACGCAGATCGCCATACTTGCCCTCGAGCTTGCCCAGGATGTCGAGCATCGGCAGAGCCTTGCCGCTGGCGTCTGTGAAGTTGATCCCGAGTTTTTCCGAGGCGTTGCCCAGGTTCTCGAAGAACGCCTTGTAGCGCCCGCCGGCGTCGCCGCCTTCCATGGTCGACGACAGGGTGCCGATCACCGCCATCTGCTCGGCCAGGTCCACACCGGATGCCGTGGCGATCGCCCCGGCCTCCTTGAAGGCATCCTTCATTGCCGCGCCATTGGTGCGGAACAGCTGCACCGCCAACGCGGTCTGGCCGCCCAGCTTCTCGACCCACTCGCTCTTGCCCATGGCGTCGGCCTGCTGTTTCTGCAGGTTGTAGAGCGTGCCGACGTACTCGCTCATGACGTCCTTGTCGGACTTGGTGGCCTTGGCCAGCACGGCGCTGGTGTTGGTAAAGGTGGCCAGCTGCTCGCCGGCCAGCCCCTTGATGGCGCCCTCGATCTGGTACGCCGACGCGACGAACTCCTGGGCGTTCTCCCCATAGGCAACGGAAAAGTCCAGAGCCTTGGCATTCAGGGCGTCCAGGGCATCCTCGGCCACCCCCAGCGATCGAACGTCGCCCAGGGAGCGGTTCATCTCCAGCGCGGGCTCGAGCGAGGCGTTGATCGCCATGAAGCCACCCGTGACCCCGGCCAGGCCCAGGCCCATCGTCTTGATGTTCTCCTGGCTCTTTTCCGCCAGTTCGGCAAAGCCCATCTTCACCTTGCCCAGGGGCGCGGTGACTTTGTCGGTCAGGGCCAGGATGAAATCCAGGCGAGAGGCGCGGTCGGCAGCCATCGGATTACCCTTTCAGCGCATAGGCGATGCCGTTGGCCACGGCGATCTCCATGCGTCTCCAGTGTTCGTCATCCAGCCACTTGGCCAGGCCCATGTTCTCGATCGAGGGCTCTGCACCAGGTAGCCAGCGTTGCGTCATGGCCAGCAGCTGGCCAAGCCCGTCTTCCTTCAGGCGGTCAGCGTGCTCGAGGACTTTTTTACGATCACGTCAACGTCCGGGCCGTACTCCTCGAGGAGGGCACCGCACAGCTGCATGGTCATGATCGGGTTGGCCAGGCGCTCCTTAAGGGCAGCGCGCTGCTCCTGGTTCACGGTGTTGACCAACAGGTTGTGCGACGGGGCGACCTTGTTGTTCTGGGTCATACCGTTGAAGTACTTGGTCACGTCGGCAGGGGTCAGGGTGAAGGTGAATTCCTGTTGACCCAGCTCCAGGGTGATTTCGCGGCGTTCGGTGGTCATGGTCTTGCTCCAGTGGTAGTGGGTTGGGTGGTGCAAAAGCTGCGGACGTGGTCCTGCAGCCCGAGGATCATTTGCTTGCTGAGGGCGAGCTGGTCACGGAGGGTGAAATAATCCGGTCGAGCGTCTGCTGCGAGTTCGGCGGTGCCTGCATCAGCCAGGCCGGCGCCGGCGGAATCGGTGCGCACTGCGGGGCAATTGGCCCGGATGAGCAGCCGCTTATCGCGATCGGCAACAGCGCGGCGCAGATCCTGGTTGTCATTGAGGGCATGGCTCAGCTCCTGGGTGTGTTTCATGTCATTGCCCGCTGCCGTAGCCAGGTTCCTAGCGGTGGTGTTCGCAATCTGGATGACCGCGTCACGATCTTTCAGCGCCTGGTCGCGCTCTTCCTGAACGGTGTCCAGCCGCTGCAGCAGCAGATTGATGACCAGCGCCATCACGACGATCGGCAAAACGCTCAGCAGGAGAATGCGAAGTGGTGACGGGGTCATGAGGCGCACAACCTCGCTTCAGCCAGCCGGCGGCGGTGCAGCCCGGGCACGAACACCTTGTTGCCCTTGGCGTCGGTGGTGTATGCCCAGACCGGGCGGCCATCGCTGCCCCAGGCGAGCGCCTTGCAGCCTTCCGCGATCTTGCCGGCGTTGATGAGGGCCACCGCGCGGCTCGCGCAGGTGGACGGCACACCGACGTTGTGGCCGTGGCTGTACAACGCATCGAACGTGTTCTGGCGAATGTTCGGGTTGGTCAGGCAGTCGGCCAGGGCCAGCTGGCCTTTCTCCACCACCAGCTGTTCCACTTCGGCGCAGCGAGCCGGCGACCAGTAGTCACCGACAATCACGGGGTACGGGCTGGTGTGGCGAGTGATGCCGGCGCAGACGGTGGGCAGGCCCCGGGCCAGCTTGTCGGCATAGACCACGTTCTGGCCCTTGCCTTCCCAGTCGCCCAGGAACGCCATCAACGTGCCGCTGCCCAGCACCAGGACACCGGCGATAATCTTCGGGCGCAGGCTCATCCCTTGACCCTCCAGTCGCGCAGCATCTGACGGTACTTGGGGACCAGCAGCAGGATCTGCAGCACCATGTAGAGCGCGGTCAGCATGTAGGCGACCGCCGACCAATCGACGGTACCCGTCACACCCGTCGCCGCCACGCCGATCGCGGGCGCCGCCTTGGCCACAGCAATCGCGGTGTCCTGGGCGGCCTGATTCGCGCTCATCGCTGAACCCCTTTCTCGACAATGGACTGGCACGGGACGCAACGGGTGATGCCGCCAAAGGCGCGGCGCGCCTCGGGGATCTCGTCGTCGCAGTCTTCGCAGTGGGTCAGGCTTGGCGCGTTCGAGCGTGCCCGGGCACGGGCAAGCGCAGCGGTCAGGGCCTGGTCACGCTGGCGTTGCTCCAGGGCTTGGGCACGATCGAACGGGCAAACCATCAGCTCAGGCCCTCGATCTCGGCGTCCGCCAGGTACGGCACGCCGTTGATGCGGATGAAGTCCGGGCTGGTGACGTCGAACGGCACCTTGTGCTTGGTCTTCTCGCCGCCCTTGGGGTCGATGCTCAGCAGGCTGGATACCTTGAGCTTGCAGCCGAAGGCCTCCACCTTCAGCTCTTCGTCGCCGGCCTGGGCAAAGAACAAGGCGTCGAAAGGGGCCAACTGGCGGAAGCTGCCAGCACTGCGGGCAGCCTCGATCATCAGGTTGAAGTTGTTGGTATCGAACTCGAATTCGCCACTGGCCGCCACGTCGCCATCGACGTGGCCATCAGGTACACCCCGGGTTTGCGCCACCGCGCTGTTGTCGGTGATGTCCAAGGTGCAGGACTCCACATGTACCTGCAGGTCGCCCAGACTGATATCGAAGTTTTTGCCGCCAATGCGGGACATAGGGCCTCCTGATTACTCGTTGGAAAGGTCGAGGGCGATGTTGGCGGTCAGGTCTTTCGGGCAGTTCAGCGGCCTGATCTTGATGTACACCTCCACCCGCTTTTTGGTGATCCACACCACCTGGATGTCACCGTCCTTGGGCGATTCGATCTCGCCCGGGAACTGCTCGCGGGCGAAGGTGGTGGACTTGGCCATCACGCGCAGCGGCTTCATGAAGGCCGTGCGGGCGGCCTCCATGCTCTTGGGGCTGTTGTTCAGGCGGCGATCGCCCACCCGGCGGATCAGCAGCGGGCGGACCTGGCGGGCGGCCTTGTCTGCCAGGCGCAGGTACTCGACCACCTGGAAATCGCTGGCAGGCGCGTCGAGCATGTTGCCGTCGCCCCAGTACACGCCCGGGTAGTCGGGGTAGGTCTGCGACACGGAGAAGCGATCGGCGTCCAGGGCGGCGCGGATGGCCGAGGGCAGCGGGACGCCGTCCTTGTCCTTGGGCACCGGTCCCAGGCCCAGCACCGGGCCAGTGGCCACGCGCATGGGGGTATCCGCGACGGTGACGGCGGCGTTGGCCAGGCGACCGGCGAGCACGCCCAGGTCATTGCCGTGCAACTGGGGCACGACCAGGACGCGGGGCGCCAACAGATCCTTGGTGATCGCCTTCTGTTCGGCGGCATATTCCGACCATGTCTGTACTGCAGCGATGCCGGCGCTGGCGGCCATGACGAACAGGCGGCGGCCATAGGTGTTGATGACCTGGACAGCGGCTTCGTGCATGTCCTCGAGCTCGCCACCAGCGGTCACCGGCGTGGTGATAACAGCCGCTTCGACGGAGTAGCCCTGTTGCTGCGCCATCTCCAGAGCGTCCTGCCAGGTGCTTTCGCCGCTGATCGGGGCCGCCAGGCAGGCCCAGCGATCACCGCCGTTCAGGCGGGCAGCGGCAATCTGGGTTTTCAGGTCGCTCGCGGCCACGCCCAGCATGGTGTCCAGGTCACTGTCGGTGTTCAGGGGCAGAAGCTGGCCCACGTTCTTGCTCGCGGGGCCAATGAAAAGGAAGTAGCGCTCGATCTCGGTCACGTCGCCCTGACTGAGGTTGAGATTGTTCACGCTGACTTTGCCGAGTGCCATGCGGTGTGTGCCTCGTTATCGGGGTGAGTTGATGATTTGGTGGAACACCTGGTTGAGCAGCAGGCTGGTATCGCGCTCGGTGCTCGCACCCAGGAACTGCCGTTTCGGCAGGGTGATTTCCCAGCTCTGGGCACCGGTCGGCTCGCCGCGCTGTTCGTCCAGGACGCGGATCAGGAGGCCGGCCTGCATGTAGCTGACGTGCTCGAGGATCCAGGCAACCGAGGGACGGCCCAGGCGCTTCTTGCCTTCCTGGCGGACACGGAAACCCAGCCGGCGCAGGCGCTTGGCCTGCTTTTCGGTGGCCTTGGCGCCTTCTTCCACGCGATTCCAGCGGCGCATCTGCTGCGCCGTGCGGCGCTCCGAGGCGCCGTGGTGCTGCTGGGAGGCCACCCAACTGGTGAGGTTGTTCCGCCAGCCCAGCACGGCCTGGTCAGGGCTCACACGGGTCACCTGCAGGAGCTTGCCCAGGCCGGCCTCCATCTTTTTCTTGCCACCCTCGGGATCCTTGCGGGGGGCAAAGGGCGAGCCGTCCACGTTCTGCTGGGCGCGGATCCGCTGACGGCTCATGCTGCGCACGCGCTTGCCCATGTTGTTGAGCAGGCGACGGCGCAGGGCCGGCGGCAATGACAAAAGGGCCAGTTGCTCCTGGACACCCAGCATGCCGCGCACGTCGAGGTCGAAAGTGCTACGCGCCATGGGCGACCTCGCCTTCCTCAGCCACCCACAGCTCGCCCTGGCCCAGTCCATAGCGCTTGCCGCCGACCATGATCAGGCCGTCAGGATCCTCGACCAGGTGCTGCTCCTCGGTGAATTCCAGGGTCAGCTCGACATCGAACAGCCCATGGTCAGGATCAATCGCTTCCACCACGAAGTTGGGCTTAGGCAGATCGTCGTCCCGATCGGGGTCGTTCGACTCCAACCAGGAGCCGACCAACGCCATCAGCAACACCGGGTCGCCGTTGAAGTTTTCCAGGGTGATGAGGGCGCGATAGCGCATGTCGCCCATGTGCATGCCGCCGTTACCGGTCGGCTTCCACAGCAGTTCCAGGTTCACCTGGTCGGTGAAGCTCTCCAGCTTTTCGGGCTGGACCAGGTTCTGTTCCAGGAGGAACGCCGTCAGAGCGCGCAGCTTGTTCATGCCTGGAACTCTCCAAGCATGCAAAGACGAAAACACTCAGCGGACATAAACCGCCGGTTTTCACTGACGAAATCGTCCACGTCAAAAGGCCAGAAATGGCGCACATGCTGTTGACCGTTGGCCTCCAGCAACTGCATGAGGACGTCGCCCTCCGCCGGCGGCTCACCGGCCACACGCAAACGCGCAGCCGTGGTCGCGTAGTAGGCCCCTTCGCGGACAACCACGGACTTCAACCAGTCAAATTCGTCGTAGAACCAGACCGCTTGGTCTGGGTCGATCCAACGTGGCAGGGGCTGGCCATCAGCGATCACCAGCAGTTCCGGGTGTCGTTGTCCCCACTCCTTGGCAGCCCGAGGGCTGTGCACAACGAACACCACCTGCTTGCCTTGGGCAACCAGCTCGCAGGCCATTTTGGCCAGGCGAGTGGTTTTACCCGTCTGGCGCGGCGAGATTTCGAGGTAGGCAATCCTGGTCATACGAGCGCCACCGTGATGCGGCTGCGGCCCTGCAGGGCGCGCACGGCTTGTTGGCTGAACGCCAGGTAGGTGTCGGCGCGCTCGGGGGCTTCCAGGCCGGTGTTCTCGGCCACGTCGCGACGGGTCACTGTGGCGTAGTCGGTCAGGGCGGTGGCTTTGGCGCGGCAGTAGACGGCGCGCTTGTACAGCTTCACCTTGTAGGCCCGCTCCTCAAGGAGCAGCGGATCGGCGGTGGCCACCTCGGTGATGCCGATGCCCTGCCAACTGAGCATCAGCTTGCGCAGGTCCTGGTTCACCTCGCCCATGGCAAGTTCAAGTTGAGTGACCAGCACGTCGCCCAGGTACTCGCCTGGCAGGCGGTAAGCCTTCTGGTATTCAGCCAGCGAGAGGTCCGGCCAGAAGCCGTTGTTCTCGATGGTCTGCTCTACGACCGTGGTGGGTTTGCCTGAAAAGCTCATTGCTGGCCACTCGAAAAGGGCGGGAGACACCGTTGCCACGGGCCGGGCCATAAATGGCTGACTCGTTTCACGGGTTCCCGCTGGGGGGGTAGTCGGTTAGGGGTTTTCGGGCGGCGGCGCCAACGGTGCCGCCTGCTGTTTACGCAAGGCCTTGCGGGCGTTCTCGATGCGGGTGCCGACACCGACCTTCGGGTACAGCTCGGTCGCACGCTCCAGGTGCTCGATCGCCTTGGCCCACTCCTTGGCCTCCAGGGCACGAATGCCGATCAACTTGTGGTACTTGGCCGGGATCTGCTCCGGCAGGTTCCACTCACCCACACGCGGCAGCAGATAGGACAGGTACGGCTCGGGGCTGCGACCGGCCTGGTGCTCGTCATAAGCCCATTCGCACACGGCATCGGCGACAAAAGTCGGGATGTCGCGCTTGAAACGCTCGGGCATTTGCTGGCCCTGTTCGATGGCGATGTCCGCCAGCTCCAGGGCATCGTCCAACTGTGCGGTGTCGAACAGCCAGACCATGACCTGGACCAGGACGCGGTTCTGGAACACCAGGCCGGACGCCAGGTAGCGTTGGACGTAGTCCTGGTACTTGGGCAGCAGCTCGTTGCGCTTGAGGTCCTGGCGGGTAGCCAAGCCCTTGATGTCGCTGAGGCGGGCCAGATCCTCGTCCAGGCTGGCCTCCATCAGCGCCAAATGCTTGCGGGCGTTCGCTGGGCTGCTCAGGGCTTCCGCCGGCGAGTACGCCAGCGCGGCAGCTTCTGCAGCGGCGTTCACCGCTGCAGCGCCATTGGCCAAGATCCGGCGCTTGTGCTGCAGCGCGTAACTCACGGCAGCACCTCGACGTTCTCGGTCAGGCCGATCTTCTCCAACTGCTCGATCACGTAGCCTTCGTTGCGGCTGTTGTAGTCCTCGACGCGGGAACGCTTCGGGTTGTCCACGCTCTGCTTACGCCAGGAGCTGTCCTGGTAGTAGATCGACAGGTTGTCGAAGCTTGTGACCAGCACCGCATTCACCGGGAAGTAGGGCACGCTGTATGCCGGCAGGCCGCCATAGGTAGCGATCACCTGGGAAAGCTCGATGCGCTCTTTCTCGGTTGGGGTATCGCCTTGCTTGCTGTACAGCTTGGCCTTGTCGGAGGCCAGCAGGTCGGAACCGATGATCGCGACCAGGTCGCCACCTTCGCGTAGACGCTCGTCCACCAACTGCTTGGTGTCATGCACCAGGGCGTCGAGGTTGGCATAGTCGCCAGCAACGCCCAGGGTCACCTTGCCGGAGGCTGGGACGATTTCCTTGAGCACCTGCTGCGGAGCCTGCTCGCGCAGTTGCTGCAGCCAGCCCTTGTTCACGTCCTGGAGCAGCGGGTACTGGGTGATGTCGGTTTGCACGGCCACGTGGGTACCGTGGAAACCGATCATGATGCGGTCCAGAGCGATTTGCTTCTGAACGGCGGCAGTGTAGCGCTGATGGAAGTCTGGGAATTTGGCCCAGGCGTCGATCTTGGCGTACGGCAGACCCACATCGGACTGGGTGTCGTACAGCTCGTACATGTTGTGATCGAGGCCCGAAGCGTCCTTGGCTTCGCGATCGGTGGTCTTGGTGTTGGTGCGACCAGTGACCGGCCCGTTGGTGCCAATGAAGACCTTCTCGCCCTTGATCTCGGACACCGGAACGACGTTGATTCGCTCCAGGAAGTCGGCCTTGGCAGTGATCGCGTCGTTCAGCTCCTGGGCGATCGACGGTTCGACACTGAACTGCTTGGTGACCAGGTCAACGCCATAGCTTTCAGCCAGGGCAAGCTGAAGCTGGGCGAACATTTTCGCGCCGTAGGCGCTCAGGTTACGGGCCATGTCAGAGCACCCGATGTTTCGGCTGCTGCACCGGCGCGGAAGTGCGCGGCAGCTGGCGACCGGTCGGGGTGTTCTGCAGCGCGCTGAATTGCTGCTGAATGCCTTGCAGGGCTTTCAGCACAGCCTTATGGCTGGCACCGCCATTGCGGGCGAACTCGCGCTGCTCCTCGGCAGTAGAGACGATTTCGTCTACTGCCGCGCTGACGTCATCGATCGGGGCCTGTTCAGGTTCGGGTGCCTCCTCGGCGACAGGCTCGATAACAGCCTGGATGCCAGCGGCGACAACCAGCAGTTGAGCCAGCAGGGCCTTGAGGGCCGTTGCGGTAGCTTCATCCATTGGGGGTTTGCTCTCGGTGGTTGGGGTGGGGGTTTCGGCGGGCTTGTCGTCCGAGGAAAAGCGCTTGAACAACCCTGTGAGCACAGCAATGAGCTTGCCCACCTCGCTTTTGGGCTCGTCGTCGGAAAAGGAGCCAAGCTCCTGGGAGGCGGCGAAGTAGGAGTCCTTGCTGGACCTGGCGGAGAAGTACAGCTCCTGGGTACCGACGCTTGCCGGCTCGTCGGTGACGGCGATGCCGGTCATGTACGCTTTGCCGGTCCCTCGGAAGTTCGGCCTGATTTCAATGCTGGTGAACAGCTTTTCGCCCATATCGTTGAGGCGGAGCAGCTTGTCGTTCGGCTTCAACTGAGCCTCCAGCGCAACCTGGCCAGGCTCCAGATCGTCCGCATCTTCGATCAGTCGAACGGCATATACAGTGCCGAAGCTCCCCCAGCAGCGTTCGTGCTCACACCAGATGACAGCGGTGTACAGCGAAGGCTTGTAGGTCTCCGCGATGTCGCGCAGTTCCTGCGGCAGGATGTCCCGACCATCGACGGTTGGGCCGCTGGTGGCTACACGTTTCCAGAAGGAGACAAGGGAACGGGGCATGGTCGATGAAGCGCTCGGTGGGGGTCGTTGAGCGCCACGATAGGCAGCCGATCGGCGCCGGCCAAACGCTTTACTTGCGCACTTCTCCTATTTTCAAAATCTAGGAGAAACGCGGAATTTTTCCGGAAGTTCAGTCACTTATCGCCGCATAGACTGCGGCCCATGAACTACTCCATCGAAGTCAAAGAGGCCGCCAAACGCCTCTACCTGCGCCGCTGCTCGGTGAAGGAAATCCAGGCTCAGTTGAAGCTGCCCAACGTGCGGATCATCTACTACTGGATCCGCCAGGGGTCGTGGGACGAGATGCTGACCGATGAGGAACCGGTGACCGCTGTCAGCCGGCGGATCACGCTCATCCTGGAAAAGCAGGACACGTTGACCGAGGGAGAGCTGAAGGAGCTGGAGCGCCTGACCTCGATCCGTGAGCGGCTGATAAAGCAATCGAGCCGTCCGCCGGCAACACCAGCGAATGACGCAGCCGCGGATCTCGACCAGGACGAGCAACGTGGTCAGCGCCGGGAGCGTCGCGATCGAGGCGACAAGGGCGAGCGCGGCGGCAAGCGCAAGGAGAAAAAGGCCAAGAACGACATCAGCGGCCTGACCGAGGTGGACTTCCTAGATAAGTTCATCTCCAAAATGTACGGCTATCAGAAGGAACTGTTCGCCGCCAAGCAGAACCCCCTCACCTGCAGGATTCGCAACATCCTGAAGAGCCGGCAGGTCGGCCTGACCTACTACTTCGCCGGCGAGGCCTTCATGGACGCCGTGCTCACCGGTGACAACCAGGTGTTCCTGTCGGCCAGCCGCGCCCAGTCGGAGATCTTCCGCAGCTACATTGTGTCGTTCGCCCAGGAGTGGTTCGGCATCGAGCTGACCGGCAACCCTATCGTCCTGAGCAACGGCGCCGAACTGCGCTTCCTGTCCACCAACAGCAGCACCGCCCAGGGCTACCACGGCCATGTGTACGTGGACGAATACTTCTGGATCCGTGACTTCGAGAAGCTGAGCAAGGTGGCCAGCGCCATGGGCACGCACAAGAAGTGGCGCAAGACCTACTTCTCGACCCCCAGCGCCGTATCGCACCAGGCATACCCGTTCTGGACCGGCGAGGCCTTCCGCAACAGCAAGCGCGGCAAGCCCACGGCCAGCGAATGGCCGGGCGAGGCCGCGTATACCCAGGGCGCGCTCTGCCCGGACGGTCAGTGGCGCAAGACCATCACCCTGGACGACGCGATCGCCGGCGGATGCGATTTGTTCGACGTCGAGCAGCTGCAGCTGGAGTACGACGAAGACAGCTTCCAGCAACTGTTCTACTGCAAATTCATCGACAGCACGCAAAGCGCATTCGGCCTGAAAGACCTGGAGAAGTGCTACTCCGACCTCACCCTGTGGGCGAACTTCAATCCAGACGCGCCGCGCCCCTTCGGCAATGCCCCCGTCTGGCTGGGCTACGACCCGAGCCGTACCCGGGACGATGCAACGTGCGTGGTCGTCGCGCCACCTGCAGAACCCGGCGGCAACTTCAGGATCCTGGAAAAGCACAGCTGGCGGGGGCAGTCGTTCACCCACCAGGCCGCCCAGGTCAAGAAGATCACCGAACGCTACAACGTCCAGCACATCGGCATCGATACCACCGGTGTCGGCATCGGCGTATACGACCTGGTGCGCGACTTCTTCCCGAAGGCCAAGTCGATCCACTACAGCCTGGAGACAAAAACCACCCTGGTGCTCAAGGCCCAGGACGTCATCCAGGCGGGCCGCATCGAGTGGGACGCCGGCTGGACCGACATCGCCCAGGCCTTCCTGACCATCAAGCGCGGCACCACCAACGGCGGCCAGATCACCTACAGCGCATCGAGAACCGAGGCCACCGGCCACGCCGACATCGCTTGGGCGGTCATGCACGCCCTGCACAACGAACCCCTGAACACCAACAAGCGGCGCCGCAGCCGCTACCTCATGAGCGGAGCCCATGCCCAACCCACGCAGAAAGCAGCACACCCTGGCGCAACCACGACAGCCCGCGCGCATGTTCACGTTCGGGGAGCCCGAGCAGGTGTTGTCCAAGAACATCGGCGAGCACCTGGGCGTGTTTCCCAGCGACGACGGCGAGATCTTCAAGCCGCCAGTGTCCCGCGTTGGCCTGGCCAAGCTATTGCGCGCCAACGCGCATCATGGCGCCATCCCGAAGTTCAAGCGCAACCTGCTGTTGCGTGAGTTCATCCCCTCGGCGGGCTGCAGTGCCAAGACCATGGGCCAGGCCGGCCTGGACTACATGGTGTTCGGGGAGGCTTACTTCTATCGGCGCCCCAATGCATTCGGCCAGGTCCTGGAGCTGGACCACATGCCCGCGATCAATATGCGCGTGAAGGTAGACGGCGGATACCGGCAGTTGCTGCCAGACAATAAGTACATCGACTACGACCAGGAGGAGATCGAGCACGTCCTGGACTACGACGTAGAACAGGACATTTACGGTGTGCCGGACTACCTGGGCGGCCTGCAGGCGCTGCTGCTCAACGAGGCCGCCACTCTCTTCCGCCGGCGCTACTACAGCAACGGCGCCCATGCGGGCTACATCTTCTACACCAACGACCCGGACTTGACCCAGGAAGACGAGGATGAGCTGCGCGCCCAGATCAGCGCGAGCAAGGGCGTGGGCAACTTCCGCTCGATGTTCGTCAACATCCCGGGCGGCAACGAAAACGCCATCAAGATCATCCCCGTGGGCGACTTCCAGGCCAAGGACGAGCTGGAAAAGGTCAAGAACATCACCCGGAACGACATTATCGCGGCATGGCGCATGAACCCCGCGCTGGCGGGGATCATCCCGGAGAACACCGGCGGGTTCGGCGACATCGAGAAGATCGATCGCGTGTACACCAGCAACGAAATCCGCCCCATCTGCCAACTGTTCGATCAGGTCAACAACACCCTACGGGAGGACCGTCGCATAGGCTGGATTGACCCTAAACAGACAGGAATGAACACCGATTAACAGGCTATTTGCCGCGAACATCATTGAACATGACGGCATAATGATGGCGCATAAACCCTGGGGAGGGACACATGCGGATCTACTGCACAACCTGCGGCCACAAGGGGCGCATCAATTCAAGGGAAGAAGTCACTCGCACCTACGTCAAGCTGTACTGCCAGTGCCTGGACTCCACATGCGGGCATACCTGGGTATCGACCCTGGCGTTCTCTCACACTCTGCGACCGTCCGCACAGCACCTGGACACCTTGATCGTCGATCGTTTCAGGAGCATGCCGGCAGACCAACAGCAAGAGCTGGTGAAGTTCTTGAAAGCACAGGCCGTAGCCTGATTCGGAAAAATCGCCGGCCCTGTAGGTCGGCGATTTGTTTGACGGAATCAGCTACTGAGGCTGTCCGGGTGCTTGGCCAACTGCTCAATCAGTCGTCGCACCTGGTGTCGATCTTGATCCGTCATCTGGCGAAAACGCCGAATCAATCGACGTTCATTTTCACTCAGATTCAACCACTGAGATTCGACTTGATGGTGCCGCTCCTGCCCAGCTACTGCCAAATCCAACATGCGCTAACTCCTTGAAATGCAATGCGGAACAAGGGTTATCGGGTGGCCAGCAAGCTTTTCGCTAGGAACATGACGAATGGATAAGTGCTACGGGCTCACGTCATCGAGCATGGCTTTCAAGAAGCGGCGAAGGGCGCGCTGGTCTTCCTCTGGGATCCGGCGATATTGATCAAGGATTTGCGCTTCCTCACTGCTCAACCCGTCGCCCAGTGAGCGATCGCCGGTCACAACATAGGTGGAATCAATGCCCGCAGCTTCTAGGGCAGCTAGGTACTTGAGGTCGATCGAACCGGAGGCGGTCCCTAATTCGTAGTTTTTCTGGGTTCCTCGACTCACTCCTACCAGCGTGCCGAAGTCACCTTGCGAAAGGCCGAATCGCTCGCGCTCTTCCCTTAGCCGGTTGCCCACACCGTCGGCAACCAGCGCTTTATCTGGAAGCGTCATCGAACATGGCTTGCAGGAAGCGGCGCAAGGCGCGCTGGTCCTGTTCCGGGATATGCCGATACTGCTCGATTATTTGGGTTTCTTCAGGGTCGAGCCCACTGTCCAGAGAGCGCTTGCCAAAGAGAACAAAATCGACCTCAACACCAAGCTCCGCCACGGCGAGCAGGTAGGCGGTATCAGGGTTCCGCACCCCTCGTTCGTAGCTTCCCTGGGTGTTCCGATTTACGCCGCCCGCTTGGGCCAAATCCTCTTGGCTGAGGTTCAACCGGACTCTTTCTTCGCGCAGCCGATCCCCGACCGATCCCTCTGGCGCTGATCCAGACGCACAACTTTTCAAGCATTCATCCTTTACAAGACCAATTTCGCGTGCATAATCACCACCAACGAACACAAAAAAACTCGTTGCAACAGGAGGCAACACACTATGCCCGCGCCAGTTACGCCGGAGCAAGCCCGCGCAGCGCTTGATCGAAAGGGGATGAGCATTGCGGAATTTAGTCGGATTCATGACCTGAACAAAAATTTGGTCAGCGACCTTCTCAACGGGCGTCGAAAAGGCCGCCGGGGGGAGGCACACCGTGCAGCCGTACTGCTCGGCATCAAAGACGGCGTGATCGAAGAGTAAGGCCATTGGCCAGTAGGGAAGAATCAGAACATGAATCGCTCAGTTCTCAAGACAAGGAAGGACGTGGTCAGCGCAATCATTCGCGCATATGCAGGTGGTCGGGCCCAGGCGGCTTCAGACCTGGACCTCGAGCTCAAGAAGTTCGACAACCACGCCTATGAAAACAACAACGCCCGCCCGCTCAACGAGGTTCAGTTGCGTCAGCTCGAAGGCACCGCCGGCACGACCTTCCTGCCGGAGTACATCGCGTCGCTGTATGGCGGCATCTTCGTCAAGGTCGTGGACGCCGACGCCCTGGACAATGTGGAGCTCTACGCCATGTCGATGGTGACCTCTACCAAGCGTGGCGCTGTGGATCTGGAGATTGCCAAGGCCCTGGCGGACGGGTCGATCTCTCAGGCAGAGGCCGACGAGATCATGCGTGCTCACGAGGCCCATATGTCAGCACGTCACACCGAGGTTCTGTCAGCGATCGCGCTGCACCGCGCACGCTCGGGGGTCGCAGCATGAGCACCCAGCCGACCGACTACCAAGACGTGCTCAAATCGTCCGCACTCCATTACCTGCAGCGTCACCAGGCCGAACATCTGAGCGGCGACAGCCAGCTATTCACCCGCGCCGTTTGCCATCTGGTGGCAGACCACAACGTTTCCGATCCGACGGCTGAGAAAGCCGTGTATCTGGCCATGACTGATCTTGGCCTTGGCGTAGCTGATCGCTCGCCACCCCGCGCAGCGCGCACCTAACCCTACCCCATCGCCCTGTCCCGCTCTCAGTGGGTTTGGGTGAGTTGCGTCCTGAATCGAGGTTTTCATGGAGAACAAGGTGGTGATCAAGGCGGAAATGAGCTCCGAACAGGCCTCCGCCCTGCTGGCTTCCCTCAAGTCGGAATACAGCGCCGCGCTCAACGAGCACTGGTACGCGGACACGTATCGCTACGTTCCTGAACAGGACCGGCACACCGCAATCGTCCTGAAAAACCCCGCCATGGGCGCACAACGCCGGCTGATCGGCGCGCTGACCTACAGCCTCAAAACTGCGAAGTAATTCTGATGATGAACGAAGACATCCGCTCCCAAGTGCTGCAACGGCTCGAAAGCGATTTCGGCCTCAAGCTGCGTGCCGGCACGAACTACATGCGAGGCGGCACCTGCCCTGCGTGCAGCAAGAAAGAGCTGTACGCCCGCCACGACAACCCATGGCAGATCCGTTGCGGGCGCCCTGAGCGCTGCGGCCACATCGAGCACGTCAAGGACCTGTACGAAGACCTGTTCGAGGACTGGAGCAAGCGTGCCCCGGCCACCGAGAGCGACCCGAACGCCACCGTTCGCTCGTACCTGGAGTTCGCCCGTGGGCTCGATAGCTGGAAGATGACCGGCTGGTTCACCCAGGAAAGCTACGTCAACCAGGAAACCGGCGAGTCCAGCGCCACGATCCGCTTCCCCCTGCCCAACGACGGCTGGTGGGAACGCCTGATCGACCGCCCTGCGCGCTTCGGCAAGATGAAAGCGCGGTTCAAGTTCAAGTACAGCGCCCAAGGGCAGTGGTGGTGCCCTCCCAGCCTCGATCTCAGCAAGGTCAGCGAACTGTGGATCGTGGAAGGCATCTTCGACGCCGTGGCGCTGCTGCAGAACGGTATCGACGCGGTGTCGGCCATGTCCAGCGTGAACTTCCCCATCGAAGCCTTGAAGGATCTGGCCGAGCAGCGCCGGGGCGACCTTCCCACCCTGATCTGGGCCTTGGACAATGAGCCGATCGCCCGCGGCTACCTGCAGCGCTGGGCGAAGCAGGCCACCGAACTGGGCTTTGAGTGCAAGGCGGCGCTGATTCCCCAGCGGGACCGCAAGGTCGACTGGAATGACCTACACCAGCGCTGGCAGTTCGAAGACGAAGGCCACGCCCGCAACCACAAGCGCAAGCGTGACCTGGACGCCGCACGCCACGAGGGTGACTTGCTGCTGGCCAGCTCAGCCCGAGAGAAGGCCTTGCTGATGTACATGTGGGACGAGGGGTTCACCGAGTTCGCCTTTGAATACGGCAACCAGACCTATTGGGCCAAGTTCGACCTGTCCAAGCTCGAGGAGGAGCAGAAGAAGCTGGCAGTCAGCAAGGACAGCGACGACGACGAGGATCGCCAGGACGTCCTGAAAACCGTCTGCTCGTTGAAGCTGCTGGCCAACTGCAGTTTCCAGGCGCTTTACAAGCAGGTGAGCGACGTCACCAACGAGGCCTGGTTCTATTTCCAGGTGACCGGCACCCGCGACGACAACGGCGCGAACTACACCTTCACGCCCAAGCAGATCGCCTCGAGCAGCGAGTTCAAGACCCGCCTGATGTATTCGGGCGCCACCTGGTTGGGCACGCAGAAGCACCTGGACCAGATCATCCTGCGGCAGACCGAGGGCCTCAAGACCGTCGAAACCATCGACTTCCTGGGCTACAGCCGTGAGCACCAGGCGTACATCTTCAACGACATCGCCATTCACAACGGCTCCATCTACAAGGCCAACGACGAAGATTACTTCGAATTCGGCAAACACAAGGTCAAATGCCTCATGAAATCCGTGAAGATCAAGAACGCCCTGGACGCCAAGGGCTACAGCGAAGCCTGGCTGAAAAACCTGTGGATGTGCTTCGGTGAGAACGGGATCCTCGCCCTCACCTACTGGTTCGGCTCCCTGTACGCCGAGCAGATCCGCGCCGAACACGAGAGCTTCCCGTTCCTGGAAATGTCGGGGGAACCAGATTCGGGCAAGACCACGCTGATCAAATTCCTGTGGAAGCTGTTCGGTCGGCTGTACGAGGGCTTCGACCCTGCCAAGAGTTCGTTCTCCGGCCTGAGTCGCGCCATGGGCCAGGTGGCCAACCTTCCGCTGGTACTGCTCGAGGCCGATCGCAACACCAACGAAGACAACGCCAAGGCCTTCGAGTGGGACCAGTTCAAGGACTTCTACGGTGGCGGCACGCTGCGTACCCGGGGCGTCAAGTCGAACAGCAACGACACCTACGAACCGCCGTTCCGCTCCTCGATCGTGATCGCGCAGAACGCCATCGTCACCGGCCACGAGGCCATCATCAGCCGGATCTTCCGCCTGCCGTTCCTCAAGCCCACGATCACCGACGACAGCCGCCGGGCCGCTGACGCGATCGTCCAGACCGAGCTCGAGGACGTCAACCACTTCATGGTCAAGGCCATGCGCGCCGAACAGCAGGTGCTCAAGCGCTTTGCTGAGCTGTACCCCAAGTACCGCGCTGAGCTGTGGGCCAGCCGCAAGCTGACCTCCGATCGGGTTATCAAGAACCACGCCATGATGCTGGCCCTGGTGGACTGTCTGCAGCTGGTGATCGAAGTGCCCGACCACATGGTCCAGGCCTGCCGCAAGTACGTGGTCAAAGCCGCCAGCGAGCGCCAGGCGGCGATCACCACCGACCCGAAAGAGGTGAACGAATTCTGGCAGGTCTACGACTTCCTTGAATCGCTGCCCGAGGCGCCGCTGGTCAACCACAGCAAGAAGCCCGGCGAAATCGCCATCAACCTAAACCAGTTTCAACAGGTGGCCACCGAGTACCGCCAGCGCATTCCCGAACTGGGCACCCTGCGCCGCCTGCTCAAGGACTGCCGCGCCCACCCCTGCCTGGCTGATCAGAAGCGGGTGGAAAGCGCCATTCGGGCACGCGATCAGCTCGCCAGGCCCCTGGCCAACATCCCATCGACCGTTCGCTGCTTCATCTTCCGGGAGTAACTGCGATGGACGTGCAAGTTATCAACGGCCCACGACCGGGTTCGGCAGCAGATCGTCGGCTGCCGATCGTCCAGGCCGACGCCTACGCCGTGGAAGGCCTGTTGGACATCTTGGAAGTACGTGCTGGCCGTGGTGAGCGGGAGATTCTGGTGTTGGCCTGTTCGCCGGCGCAGGCCCAGGCGGTTCTGGAGTGGAGCTGTCTTCACGACGACGGCGAGCTGCAGGGCTTGGAGATTTACCTGGTACGGCGTGGAAGCGCCGACAGGTGAACCGGCGTAGGCCGGTAGAAGAACGGCGCCGAGGAGATTGCAGCTCCTCGACGCCAAACCACCACAGAGGAACGATCTATGAACCATAACCAACGCAGCGGCACCGCAGATCCTACCACAGCTGGGCCGTCCCACAGCCCGCGCCTGCTGGCCATCGGCGTTGTCGGCGCCGCCCTGATCGACCACCAGGTGCACCGCACCGCCGACAGCCGTGCCCGCCTCGAGGGCGCCGCCGACATGGCCCGCCGCCTGGGCGTGCTCGACGGCGCAGAAGCCCAGCTCGTTGCCAATTTGATTGCCCGCTACGACGTGGGCCAACCACACAACGCTTTCGCTCCAGGAGCACACGCATGACCACGCCAACCAACATCAAGCGCTACAAGGTGAAGGACACCTGGAAAGACTACGAGGTAACCCTGGAGGTTGATCTAGATCGGCTGACCACTGAGCGCGCCGAAATGATCAACAGCTTCTGGAGTGACGACCAGTACCGCTTGCGCCACGAAAACGGCGATGCGGTGAAAGCAGTCATCCGCCTGGCCGGCCAAACGTTGATCAACGCAATGCTCTCCCAAGGCGGTACCGAGTTCTATGAGAAAACGAAGGGGATATTCGGCGATGACCCAGGCGCCATTTGGTCGAAGGATGACCTGCACAACGAGGAAGGCTGGGGTGGTCCGGTTGAGGATGATGGCTTCGGATGGTGTGGCATTCGTGTGGTAGCTGCTGAAGTTTCGATGCCCGGTTATGACGATGTGGCCCTGTCGGAGATCGCATCGTGAGCGCACAGCGCATCAGTTGCGGGAACATCTCAACGGACGACAACGATGACGATTGATCAGCTCAGACGTAAGTTGAGGTTGCCCTTCAACCATAACCCTACGTTCAAGCAGATGCGTGAGCATGGCATCGAGCCTCCTCAGATGCCTGATTCGCCCCCAAGGGCTCCGCCTCCAGCACAACGCCAAGCTCCAGCGTCCAATGGAGCAGGCAAGCCCAGATAACGTCCGGCCATTCCGACGTAACCGCAGTAGAAAATCTGCTCATAACTTCTAATAACCACCCCGCCGACGTTGAACCACAATGTCGGCGGGTGCTTTTGCGAGACACAGCATGGGGCATGCAACCACCGACGTTCTCAGCTTCGAGGACCTACAACGGATCACCGGCTACCAGCGCCGATCGGACGTAGAGCGAACCCTGGTCGAACAGGGCATTCGCATGTTCCGAGGCAAAGCCGGCCCCTGGACTACCATTGACTTGATCAACCGTGCAGCCGGGGTAGGGCCTGGCCAACTGGAGCGATACGACGCCGACATCCTATGAAGAAGGCCCGCAAGCGGAAGCACAACCCGCACATCCCAAACCATATCGACCAAGCCGCGCTCCCCGCGGCTATTTACTTTGACCACCGGGGCTCCGGGGTCTGGTACACCTCCCACCGCGACGAACATGGCAAGCAGTGCCGGCGCAACGTAGCGCCGGCCGACGCCACACTGGTCGAGCTGCATCGCATCATGGGCGAGGTCAGTAACTCTGACCGCGAGACCCTGCGCTACCTGTGCGACCAGTTCCACTTGAGCCCACAGTACAAAGACGATCTAACGCCCCGTACCAAAGCCGACTATGTCTACTGCCGTGACGTCCTGGTGAACCAGCCGACCAGGATGGGCAAGCCTCTTGGCGATCTGGCAGTCCGGCGCTTCTCTCCCGCTCTGGTGCAGCGCCTGGTCGACAAAATCTCAGGCGAGGGCACCCCGTCAAAAGCTGCCCATGTGCTGCGATACCTGCGCCGCGTGATGATGTGGGGGCGCAATCGCGGCTACCTGGACAGCAACCCCGCTCAGGGCATTGAAGCGCCCAAGGAGCGCCGGCAGCGACGGCTGCCTTCTGTTGCAGTAATGGAAGAAATGATCGATCGGGCCAAGGCCCTTGGTCGCCTGCATCGCAACGAGCCCAGCAGCTGCCCGGTCTACCTGAGTATCGCGATGGAGCTGGCGTACCTGTGCCGGCTGCGCGGCATTGAAGTCGTCACGCTGACCGACGCCAACGAGCTCGAGGAGGGCGTTCAGACTAACCGCAGGAAGGGCAGCAGGGACAACATCGTCCGCTGGACCCCGCGCCTGCGTGCTGTATGGGACGAGGCTAAGGCCTACCGACTTAGGATCTGGACCGCTCGCAGCTTCCCCACTCCCCTACGCCCGGAGCGCCGGCCTTTGATCGTGAGCAGCCAAGGAACAGCCCTGAGCAAGTCAGGGTTGGACACCGCCTGGCAGCGCTTCATGACGAAGTCGGTCGAAGCGGGCGTGCTCCTCGAGGAGGAGCGCTACGGCCTGCACGACCTCAAGCGACGCGGCATCACCGACACACCAGGTAATCGAGCAGACAAGCAGGAGGCCAGCGGCCACCGTGACGAAGCGATGCTCGATATCTATGACATGAGCCTTCCCCTGGTAGACCCCTCCGATACAACAAAGCCCCCCCGCCCCCTTGCGTAACAAGCCCTTGCAACCCCCTGAAAACACTGAGTTTTCGGGCGTTGGCACGTAACAAGAAAGTGACGTAAGTCGTTGATTTCATTGTTGTGTGCAGGTGACTTGTAATCAGTAGGTCCCGGGTTCGATTCCTGGTGCCGGCACCATACGCAGTACCAAAAAAGGCTCACCGAAAGGTGGGCCTTTTTTGTTTCCGGTGAGAACTGGGTTCGCAAGCGCGCCGCGTCCTCTGTAGGAGCGGCCTTGTGCCGCGATGGGCCGCAAAGCGGCCCCGGCAATCGCGGATCATAACAGCGAAACCTCAAGCCCCGCCGGCAGGACGCCCTATCAGGCGGCTTTCTGCTCCAAGCTTTCCCACCCCAGGCAAGCCAACGCCAATGTACGCGGAACCGCTTCACGACCACTGCTGTAGCGGCTGACGCTACGGGCGCTGACGCCCAGCGCTTCGGCAGCCTGGTCGAGCGTCATCCGGTGCCGCAAACGCCAGCGAATGAAAATGCGGGTATTTTCATCAGGGGCATTCTGGGCAAGCGCGTCCAGCAGCAGGGTATCCGCACCAATCTGAATATCCAGCGCCGGCCACTCCACCGACCATCCCCCGTCGCCCAATACGACCCCTTCAAACGCTTTGCGCTTGGATAATGGCGCCAATCCAGGATACGTCTTGAGCGCATCGCTCATATCAAGGGTGAAATGCTGACCATTGGTAAAGGTAAGCTCAAGGCTGGTGCCCGATCGAGGCTGCACACTCTTCAGACGGGGACGTTTCATCGATGCCATTTCATCCACTCCTTCAACAAATCGGCCTGATTGGCCGCGACCCAGGCCAAGGCCTCCTGCACCACTTTGGCAGGTGCCCTACCTTGGGAAACAGTCACAGATTCCAGACTGATCACCACGTCCACCTGTAGTGGTCAGATACCCGCTACTTCGCAGCTTGATCTTGTAGCAATCTGGCAACCCATGCAGCCGCTTCGCCTCGACTCTCGGATTCAGCAAAACCGAAACGAGCTTTTTCTTGAGTTGCTGGCGGACCGTATCCCCCAGCTTTTGCCATTCTTTTAGCGCCCGCGCATCGAACTCAAGGCTCTAGGTCATCCAGAGAAACCTTCACTCGCTGAGGGTCGGCAAGGCGCTCGCGAACAGTCGCCAGCAGCGCTTCATCCTCATCGGTCATCAGTACAGGTTTAAAGGGTAGTTGCCCGCGCTCGGCGACATATTGCAGCGTTTGGCGCATAAGCTCGGAGGGCGTGACACCCAAACGCTCAAGCTCACGATAGGCCCGGTTTTTGAGGTCGTCGTCGATACGGACATTGATTGAGGCCATGATGGCGCGCTCACTGTAATGACATTTGTCTTTACAGTGACGTGATTCTGAGGATCAGACAAGCACCTGGGTGGCACAAGCCGACGAAGGCTCACCTTTACGGTGGGCCTTTTTTGTTTCCGCTGACGCCCATCAACCTCTCCCCCCGCATCTCCCTTAGCCTGAAATCCCAGGCCAAAACGGAGCATGCGTCATGGCCAAGAAATTCCCGCATAACCCCAGTCATCCCGAGCGTATCTGCTGGGGCTGCGACCTGTATTGCCCGGCAAAATCGCTGGCCTGCGGCAATGGCTCGGAACGGACACAGCATCCGGCAGAACTGTTCGGCGAGGACTGGGACGAGCAGCCCTAGGAGAACCAAGCGTCACTCTCGCGTGCCGATGACAAACCTTGAAATGCTTTCCCTCGATGCGTTATAGCTAAAAAGGCACCCATAAAGAAAAGAGGCACTACAAGCCCCCATGCACGAGATCACACGTATCCATCGGTCCCATGGCCCGCTTGCCGCTCTGCTTGGCAAGGCCACCGGGCCCTACCCTGCCGTTGTCCGCTCCACCCTCGGCTGCTCCCCTCTCTCGACGCTGTTCCATACCCTGTCGATCCCCCCTCGGGACATGCTGCTGGCGCACAAGCGCAAGCGCCCTGTGCCTCCACCTGCCTGCTGACACCTGAAGTCTTCACCCATCCACGACCCTAGGCCTGCCGCCGTTCGGGGTTGGGGAGGTTTTGCCTTTTTTCCGTGTTCACAGGACATCCTCATGACTATTCGCGTTGCCATCATCGGCGCCGGCCCGTCGGGTCTGGCGCAACTGCGTGCTTTCCAATCCGCCCATGCCAAGGGCGCGCCCATGCCGGAGGTGGTCTGTTTCGAGAAACAAGCCGACTGGGGCGGCATGTGGAACTACACCTGGCGCACCGGCCTGGACCAGCACGGCGAACCGGTCCACGGCAGCATGTATCGCTACCTTTGGTCGAACGGCCCGAAGGAATGCCTGGAGTTCGCCGACTACAGCTTCGATGAGCATTTCGGCCGGCCGATTTCTTCCTACCCACCTCGCGAGGTGCTGTGGGACTACATCCAGGGCCGTGTGAAGAAGGCCGATGTGCGCCAGTACATTCGCTTCAACACCGTGGTCAAGGCGGTGCGTTTCGATGACCAAAGCCGTACCTTCACCGTGACGGCCCATGACTATGCCCACGGCCAGGGCATCGAGCAGGTATTCGACTACGTGGTGGTGGCCAGCGGGCATTTCTCCACCCCCAACGTGCCGTCCTTCCCGGGGTTCGAGCGTTTTTCCGGGCGCATCCTGCATGCCCATGATTTTCGCGATGCGCTGGAGTTCGCCGGCAAGGACGTGCTGATCGTCGGCAGCAGCTATTCGGCCGAGGACATCGGCTCGCAGTGCTACAAGTACGGCGCGCGCTCGATCACCAGCGCCTATCGCACCCAACCGATGGGCTATCAGTGGCCGAAGGGCTGGGAGGAGCGGCCGCAACTGCAGCGGGTCGAGGGTGACGTGGCGCACTTTGCCGACGGCTCCAGCAAACGGGTCGATGCGATCATCCTGTGCACCGGTTATCAGCACCACTTCCCGTTCCTGCCCGATGAGCTGGCCCTGCGTACCGACAACCGCCTGTGGCCACTGGGCCTCTATCAAGGTGTGGTCTTCGAGGCCAACCCGCAGCTGCTGTACCTGGGCATGCAAGACCTCTGGTACAGCTTCAACTTGTTCGACGCGCAAGCCTGGTTCGCCCGCGACCTGATGCTCGGCCGCATCCAACTGCCAGACCAAGCGACTATGCAGGCCGACAGCGCGCGCTGGCGTGCCGATGAGGAAGCCTTGGAAACCACTGCCTCGATGTACGAATTCCAGGGTCGCTACATCCAGCACTTGATCGCCAAGACCGACTACCCCAGCTTCGACATCGATGCCGTCAACCGCATCTTCCTCAAATGGAAGCAAGACAAGAAGCACGACATCATGGGCTATCGAGACCGCTCCTACCGATCGGTCATGACCGGCACCGCCGCCGTGCCGCACCACACGCGCTGGCTGCAAGCGCTGGACGACTCGCTGGAGGAATACCTGCGCGAAACCGCCGAGCCCGGTGACGTCCAGATCCTGAGGCAAGACAAGCGCTGATGCGCATCTGACATTGGGTACAAGCCGCGCGCAGGTAATAGTCTTTTACCGAAACCCCTGGTTTTCCGCGCGCGGCCTTTGCCTATCCTAGTGCGGGTCATCCTGTCAGCGATGGACCCATGAAAGACGCGCTCCCCACCCGCTACGCCTGCCTGGCGACCTGCCTGTTGTTCACCTTCGCCAGCCTCCCGTTTCTTGCCCAACACGCGTGGCTCTGGCCGCTCACGCTGCTCACCGCCCTGCTCAGCCTGGTCGGCCTCAATGACCTACGCCAGAGCCATCATGCGGTGCGGCGCAACTACCCGATCCTGGGCAACATCCGTTACCTGATCGAGACCATTCGCCCGGAGATCCGCCAGTACCTGATCGAGGGCGACGACGACAAGCTGCCGTTCTCCCGCTCGCAACGCTCTTTGGTCTATGCCCGCGCCAAGAACGAGAGCGCCGAGAAGGCCTTCGGCACACTCAACGATGCCTACAAGCCTGGGTTCGAATTCATCAGCCATTCGATGGTGCCGGTGCCGGCGCCCGACCCGGCATCGTTTCGCATCAGCATCGGCGGCCCGCACTGCCAGCAGCCGTATTCCGCCTCTATTTTCAATATTTCGGCGATGAGCTTCGGTGCGCTCAGCGCCAACGCCATCGGCGCCCTGAACAAGGGCGCGCGTCTGGGGCGCTTCGCCCACGACACAGGAGAAGGCAGCATCAGCCCCTACCACCGCGAACACGGTGGGGACCTGATCTGGGAAATCGGCAGCGGCTACTTTGGCTGCCGTACCGAAGACGGCCGCTTCGACCCGGCGCGCTTTGCCGAACAGGCGCGCGATCCGCAGGTGAAGATGATCGAGCTCAAGCTCAGCCAAGGCGCCAAGCCTGGTCATGGCGGCATCCTGCCAGGGCACAAGGTCAGCGCCGAGATCGCCGCCACCCGTGGTGTGCGAGTCGGCGAAGACTGCATTTCGCCGGCAGCCCACAGCGCCTTCCACACGCCATTGGAGCTGCTGCACTTCATTGCCCGTCTGCGTGAGTTGTCTGGCGGCAAGCCGGTGGGCTTCAAGTTCTGCCTGGGCCATCCCTGGGAGTTCATGGCCATCGCCAAGGCCATGCTGGCCACCGGCATCACGCCCGACTTCATCGTCGTCGACGGCAAGGAAGGCGGCACCGGCGCCGCGCCTCGGGAATTCAGCGACAACATGGGCGTGCCCATGCGGGAAGGGCTGATGTTCGTGCACAACACACTGGTCGGCCTGAACCTGCGCGAGCGGGTGCGCATCGGCGCAGCGGGCAAGATCGTCAGTGCGTTCGATATCGCCAGTACGCTGGCCATCGGTGCTGACTGGGTCAACTCGGCACGTGGCTTCATGTTCGCCATTGGCTGCATTCAGTCGCAAAGCTGCCATACCAACAAATGCCCCACCGGTGTGGCCACCCAGGATCCGCTGCGCCAACGCGCCCTGGTGGTACCGGAAAAGGCCGAGCGGGTGGCGAGCTTTCATCGCAATACGCTGCATGCCCTGGCCGAGATGCTTGCAGCGGCGGGCCTGGAACATCCGTCGCAGCTCAAGCCCAAGCACCTGGCACGGCGCATCAGCCCGAGCGAGATCAGCCTGTTTTCACAGTTGCATCAGTTCCTCAAGCCCGGCGAATTGCTCGGCGGGTCGATCGAGAGCGAGTTCTATGGGCGGATGTGGCAAATGGCTCGCAGCGACAGCTTCGCGCCACAAACCGCAGACAGCGTCGCGCCAGTGACAGCGGTACGCCGAAAAGAAACAGCCCCGGCATAAGCCGGGGCTGTTCGGGACGCGAGTGCGGGATCAGAAGACGTTGATCGGGTACTCGACGAAGACGCGAACTTCGTTACCGCCGATGTTGTACTCGCTGGACTTCTGCGAGACACGCAGGACGGAGCTGCGCAGCTTGACGCTCAGGTCCTTGGCAGCGCCGCTCTGTACCACGTACTTGAGCTGGTTGAAGATTTCACGCTCGGTACCGCCAGTGCTGGTCGAGGTGGTGATGTTATCGCCACGAACGTACGCAACGTTGTAGGTCAGGCCTGGGACACCAAAGGCGGTGAAATCAAGGCCGTAGCCCAGCTGCCAGCTGCGCTCGTCTTCAGCGTTGAAGTCGGACCAGTAGGAGTTGGCCAGGAAGATGGTGCTGCCACCATCGCCAAATCGATCTTGGCCTTTCTGGTAGCCGCCGTAGGCGTAACCCAGGTTGCTGTCGCCGGTAGAACGCTGGTGGGCCAGGGTGAACGAGTGCGGACCGGTGGCGAAGGTAGCCGCCAAGCTCCAGATCTTGTTGTCGTCGCCAGTCACGTTGTGTTCGCGGACATAGGAGTTGTCCAGCTTGGTACGGTACCCGTTGAAGTCCAGGGTCAGGGACTGGTCCTTGCTGATCGGGAACACGTAGTTGGCGCCTACGTATTGCTTCTTCAGCACGTCTTCAACGTCGGAGGCATACAGCGCGGCGGTGAACTGGTCGGTGAACTTGTAGCTACCGCCCAACACGTTGATCGACTTCAGGCCACCGCTGTCACGGCCCTCGGCGCTCTTGCGCGATTCGGCGGTGAAGCGACCGGCGTTCAGCTCGAGGCCTTTGATCTCCTTGGAGGTGATCAAGGTACCGGTGTAGCTTTCCGGCAGCAGACGCGCGTTGTCGTAGTTCAGAACAGGCAGCGAAGGCATCTGGTCACCGTACTTCAGTACAGTGTTGGAGACGCGGAACTTGACCGCTGCGCCGCCTTTGGAGAGATCGTCCGCAGCGTTGCCGCTATCGCCTTGCTTGAAGAAGTCGATGCCTCCCGCGCCACTACGACCTTTACCACCATCCAGGCGCACGGCGTACAGGCCGAATGCGTCGACACCGACCCCAACGGTCCCTTGGGTGAAGCCGGACGAGAACGTACCGATGACCCCTTGGCCCCATTCGGCTTTGTCTTTGTTACCGTCTTTGTAGTCGCGGTTTATGTAGGCATTGCGCAGCAAGACATTCAGCTGGCTGTCTTCGACGAAGCCCTTGCTTTCGGCTTGGTCGTTGGCCTGGGCCTGGGTCGCGGCGATCATCGCCAAAGCGACCAGACTGATCCTGGTTTTCAACATCTTGTTTTCCTTATCTCTGAATTTTTAAACGCTCTGCAACCCGACGCCAGGAACCAACGCCCCTTCGTAGGTTCGACGCTATGCGGATCCAAAAACTGAAAAGCCCGTCATGTTCATGCAACGGGCCTTGTGCAACAGCATGGCCAAGTCATGGCCAGCAGGCGTTGGCCGAATCCTAGCCCTGCCTGCTTGGGGATGTCAAAAAATCGTGAAATGCAGGTGCTTATAACCAGAATCACGACCACAACACGGGTATTTCCGGACAATTCCCTGCGACATCAGGGTTTTCCCCTATTGCTGAAAGCGCGCCTGCCTTGCCAACCTGCGCACCCAGTGCAGCGGATAGCCCCAAAGGTGGGTTGAATATTTTTTACAAACTGACACACATGTAAAGACAAGAGTTTACAAATTATTTGAGCGACCACTAATAGCACTCGTTATCATCCGCACTAAATTTTCATTTATTGCTTTGCGGATTCTCAATGTCTGTACCCTCCCACCTCTCCCCCTTGTCCCTTGGGCTGTCGCTGCTGCTCGGAGCCAGCCTGGCCAATGCCGCTACCACCACACTGCCAGAACTCTCGGTCACCGCCGATCGCGAGCGTGAAGACGACAACCCCAGGGTCCATGAAGTCAGCACGGCAACCCGTACCTCGACCCCGGTGCGCTACGTGCCGCAGGCCATCGACACCGTGAAGACCCGCAACGTCCTCGACTACGGCAGCTTCAGCCTGGGCAAGGCCCTGGAGGGCATTCCCAATGTCAGCAGCGGTGCCGATACCCGGTTCGACAGCTTGCGCATCCGCGGCTTCGATGCCAGCAACGACTTCTATCTGGACGGTGTGCGCGATGACAGCCAATACGTGCGCGACCTGCACAACATCGAGCGGGTCGAAGTGCTCAAGGGGCCGGCGGCGGTGCTCTATGGCCGTGGCAGCCAGGGCGGTATCGTCAACCGGGTGAGCAAGGCCCCGGAGCATGGCCGCCGCTCGAGCATCGAGGCCCAGGGCGGCAGCGAAGACCTGCGAAGCCTATATGCCGACCTCAGCGCCGACCCCAGCGATACCCTCAGCCTGCGCCTGAACCTCGGCAACCAGGACAACAACAGTTTCCGCGACGGCATCGACGGCAGCCGACAGCTGTTCGCCCCCTCCATGAGCTGGCAGCTGACCCCCGAGCTGAACTGGCTGGTGCAATACGAATACAGCCGCTACAACCGCACGCCCGATCGCGGCATCCCAGGCGACCCACAGACCGGGCGACCCGTCGATGTCAGTCGTCACACCACCTACGGTGACACCCAGCGCGACTTCATCGATGACCGTGCCCAGTCGCTGCGCTCGCGCCTGAACTACGAGCTAGGCGAGCACTGGCAACTGCGCCACACGCTCAGCCTGTTCAACCTGGAGAGCGACTTCGACAACACCTATCTCACCGGCTACTCCCCTTCTACCGGCCAGGTGAGCCGACAGCGCTGGCAGCAAGACCTGAGCACTCGCAACCTGTTCAACACCCTGGAGGCCGAAGGCCATCTGCAAACCTTCGGCCTCGAGCACACCCTGCTGGTCGGCCTGGAGCTGGGCCAGCAGCGCCGCAATTCGTTGCTGCACCAAGGGGTCGGCGTGCCTTCCGTGCCCCTGGGGGGTTCCAGTCGACAACAGCAGCACACGGGGGCGCTGAAGGTGTCCAGCAACAACCACACCCGTGTGGAAAGCGCTGGCCTGTATGTGCAGGATCAGATCCGCCTGAACGACCAATGGCAATTGCTGGCAGGCGTGCGCTTCGATCGCTTCGAGGTGCAGACCACCAGCAAAGTGAAGAACCTCACCGAAACCCAGGAAAGCACCAGCACCAGCCCGCGCGTAGGCGTGGTCTATTCCCCGTGGCGCGAACACTCGTTCTATGCGTCCTGGAGCAAGACCTTTTCGCCGGTCGGCGGTGGCCTGATCGGCATCACGCCTGGCGCACCAGGCAATGGCAATGAGGCAGGCCCGGAACTCACCCGGCAGAAGGAGATCGGCGTCAAGAGCGATTGGCTCGATGAGCGCCTGAGCACCACGCTCGCCCTCTATGAGCTGGAGCTGTACAACCGCCGTACCCGCGACCCGAACAACCCCGAGCTTGTCCAGCTCAGCGGCGAGCAGCGCTCACGCGGCATCGAGCTGACGGTCATGGGCAATGTCACCGGCAATTGGTATGTGCGCGGGGGTGTGGGCTTGCAGGATGCAACCATCGTCAAGGACAACAACGGTCAGCAAGGCAACCGCATCAATGATGTGGCCAAGCGCAACGGCAGCCTGTTCGTCACCTGGAAACCAGAACTCGGCTGGTACGCCGAAACCGGCCTGACCCTGGTAGGCGACCGATATGCCGACAATCAGAACACCATCAAGCTGCCCGGCTATGGCCGCTGGGACGCCCTGGCGGGCTACCGCACCCACGACTGGGATGTGCGTGCGGCCTTGAGCAACCTCACCGACAAGACCTACTACAGCTCGGCCACCAGCGCCAACCAGATCCAGTTCGGTGATCCGCGCAGCCTGGTCGTGACCGGCACCTACAGCTTCTGATCCGCTCGGGCGCTCGTGCCTTGCCAGTCATGACCCAAACAAAAACGCCACCGCGATACTCACGGTGGCGTTTTTGTTTGACCCCGCCTGTGCCGGGTCAATGCCAGACGGCCATCAACGCTTCCAGCTCAGCCTCGCTGATCAGGCCTTGCGGGTATCGCCCATCGAGTAGACGCCGTGGATCGTCCGTCTCGAAGCGATAGCCACCATGGCTTTTCAACCACTGGGCCAGAATCTTGAGCGATTCGTGGTCCATCACCGAGGAAGGCATAGCCGACTCACTTGTTGCATTCATGTCCACACGTACTCCAGGTGCCGTGAGCGGCTAACTTACGTTGGTTTTATTACAGAAAGGCAAAGCGCTATCTGACTGAAACACCTGAAAAACAATACAAGACGTATGCCATCGTCCCCTCCGGTGATCGGCGGCCACAAAAAAGCCCGTCGAAAGACGGGCCTTTTTGCAATCAGTGGCTTAGCGCTTGACCGGCGCCGGCTGCTGCTGGGTCAGGCAGTGGATATTGCCACCGCCCAGCAGCAGTTCGCGGCCCGGGATCATGACCACTTCATGGTCCGGGAAGACCTTGGCCAGGATCGCTCTGGCTTGGGCATCAGCGGGGTCATCGAAGCTTGGGGCGATGATGCCGCCATTGACGATCAGGAAGTTGACATAGGAGCCGGCCAGGCGCACGGACGGATCGCGCTCTTGGCTGCCGGCCACATGGTCGACGCCTGCACACTCTTGTTCGGTGGCGTACAGAGGGCCCGGAATCGGCATCTTGTGCACGACGAATTCACGGCCTTTGGCATCGCGGCTGTTTTTCAGCACCTCATAGGCGGCGTGGCAGCGCGCATAGTTGGGGTCGTTGGAATCATCGGTCCAGGCCAGTAACACTTCGCCTGGGCTGACGTAACAGCAGAAGTTGTCGACGTGGCCGTCGGTCTCGTCGTTGTACAGACCATCCGGCAGCCAGATGATGGTCTCAACGGCCAGGTGCTCACGCAGAACGTCTTCGATCTGCTCACGATTGAGGTGCGGGTTGCGGTTGCGATTGAGCAGGCACTCTTCGGTGGTGATCAGCGTCCCTTCGCCGTCCACATGGATCGAACCGCCTTCGAGCACGAAGCCTTCGGTGTGGTAACGCTGGCAGCGCTCCATCTCCAGGACCTTGGCCGCCAGTTCCTCGTCGCGGTTCCAAGGCGCGTACAGGCCACCGTCGAAGCCGCCCCAGGCATTGAAGCCCCAGTCCACACCGCGCACTTCGCCGTGGTCGTTGATGACGAAGGTCGGGCCCGTGTCACGCACCCAGGCGTCGTCGTTGCTGATTTCCACCACGCGGATGTTAGGGACGTCCAGTTGGCGACGGGCGTTCTCGTACTGGCCAGCAGAAGCGGCGACGGTAACCGGCTCGAAGCGGGCGATGGCCTTGGCCAGGGTCACATGCGCAGCTTGCGCCGGCTTGCCGCCCAGACGCCAGTTGTCCGGGCGCTCCGGCCAGACCATCCAGACCTGGGTTTGCGGTGCCCACTCGGCGGGCATGTGGAAACCGTCGGCACGCGGGGTCGAGTTGAGGGTTTTCATCGGTAACCTCTGCGAGGGCCCGGCGCCGACTGCGCCAGGTCATTGATCAAAGAGGGCAGCTTGCTGTGAAGCGCCTGTGTTGTTACAACATTATATACTCGATAAAAATCGAACTTAAAAGCCGACTCACAAATTATTTGGTCATAAAAAAGCCACCTAAGCCGATAACAATCGACTCAGATGGCTCACACACGCGACTTAAAGCGCTTCGGACAGGATCCGGTCCACGCTGTCGACGAAGTAGTCCACGCTCGCCCGGGTGGTGCACATGGGCGGTTTGATCTTGAGGATGTTCAGGTAGTCCCCGGTCGGCTGCATGAAGATGCCCAGATCGCGCAGGCGATTGCACAAGGTCATCGTCTCTTCGGTGGCAGGCTCCAGCGTCTGGCGGTCGCGCACCAACTCGAGACCCAGATAGAACCCAGAGCCGTGGGCTGCCCCGGCAAGCGGATGTTTATCGACCAATGCTTCCAGGCGCGCCTTGAAGTAACGGCCTACATCGCGGGTGTTCTCCCAAAGACCTTCTTCCTGCATCACATCCAGCACCGCCATGCCAATGCGGCAACTGACCGGGCTGCCACCGGCCGAGGAGAAGAAGTAACCCTCAGCCTCCAGGGCCTCGGCAATCTCACGCCGGGTGATCACCGCGCCCAGTGGCTGGCCGTTGCCCATGCCCTTGGCCATGGTGATGATGTCCGGCACCACGCCCTGCTCCTCGAAACCCCAGAAGTACTCACCGAGGCGACCGTAGCCGACCTGCACTTCGTCGGCGATGCACACCCCGCCCCGGGCCCGAACCTTGGCGTAGGCCTCGCGCAGGTAGCCCGCCGGCAGCGAGATACCACCGGCATTGCCGTACACCGGCTCGCAGATGAATCCGGCCAGCTGTCGGCCTCGGGCATCGAGATCGGCCAGTTTCGCGTCAACGTCCTGCAGATAGCCAAGGGCACTGTCCGGCCCACGGAAGCGCCCCCGGAAGGTATTCGGCGCCTCCACCGGGTGCACCCAGTCCGGCCGCGTTTCCAAGGCTTGCGGGTTGTCGGCAATGGACGTGGAGATGGCGTCGGTAGCCACCGACCAGCCGTGGTAGGCCTCCAGCACGCTGAGTAAATCGCGCCCACCGCTGTAGGCCCAGGCCAAGCGGATGGCCAGGTCGTTGGCCTCGGTGCCGCTGTTGACCAGAAACACCCGGTCGAAGCCTTCCGGCGCCAACGCCAGCAACCGCTCGGAGAACTCGGCGATCGCCGCGTAGTGGAAGCGTGAGTTGGTATTGACCAGCGACCACTGGCGCGCCGACTCGGCAGCCATGCGTGGATGCCCATGGCCCAGCACGGCCACATTGTTGAGCATGTCCAGGTAGGAGCGGCCCTGCATGTCGATCAGGTAGTTGCGCCAGCCCCGTTCGATGTGCGGTGGCTGCGCGTAGTAGTGCTTCTGCGAGCGGGCGAAACTGGCGTCACGGCGCGCCAGCAGGGCCTGGGCGTCGACCAGGGGTTCGGCATCGCAATCAAAGCCCAGTAAGGCGCGGGGGGACGGGCATACAGCCAACCAGGCATGAGCATGGGATGGCTTGGCGAAGAATGGCGGCTGATGATGCTCATCCCGGCTCAACTGGACGCTCAGGAAGCCGCAGGTCAGGCCCAGGGCTCGCCCCTTGGCCAACGCCTGGCCATCCTGCGGCGCCTCTTCCAACCCTGCCAGCCACAGGCTCCAGTCGGCTGTGCGCAGCCGACCGCGGCCCTCGCCGGTGCGCTCCCAGACGCCTGCTTGCGGTGCCTGCAACGCGGTGCCAGCCGGCACGTTCAGTTCCACGCCCAGGGCACAGGTGGACGGTTCCTCGGGGCGATCGATGTGCGTCTGCGACAGGCGGTACTGCCCGTACAAGGTACAGGCTGGCCCTGCCTGTGCGGTCAGCAATCGCTGATCGAAGCCGGGCTGTTCCCAGTTACCGGCTTCGCATTGCGGGCTGAGCACGCCCAGGTCGACGCGCGTGACCGCCTCGCCGGCCAAGGCCGGAATCAACGGCGCGCAGCCCGACAGGGCCAGCGGCGTCAGGGTATGGCCTGCGGCTTGGAGAATCGCGGCCTCCATCAGAGCGGAAGGCACGGCGCTGGCGGTGTCGAAGATTTCCCACTCATGGGCGATGTTGTCGAGGATGTATTGGTTGCCGGGCTCTACCTGCAATTGTTGTTCGCTGCTGAGCACGAGCACGGCCGCACGCATCAACACCAGCGGCCACAAGGCACGCAGCTCGGCGTCCTGCAGCGGATTGATGGCCTGGTACGCCTGGATGGCCGGCAGGATGCGCAGGGGGTCGCCTTCGGCGTGGTGCAGCAGGGCCGCGCAGGTTACCGACAGATCGGCGATGCGCCAGGTACGCACCAGATCGCCGAAATCGATGACGCCCTGCAGTTGCCACTGGCGTTCGGCATCACGTGCCCAGACCGCATTGTCGTCGGTGATGTCCAAGTGCACGGCCTGGGTCGGCAGGTCCGCTGTCAATGGTTGCAAGCGTTCGACGGCAAGGCCGGTGAGTTGCTGTACATGGGCCCGACGGGACGGGTCCTGCAGGACCGGCAGCAAGTGCTCGATCAATGCCTGGGCGTGACGCGGGTCCCATTGCAGGGTGCGCTCGAGCCCAGGATGGTCGAAACCGGCCAACGCCTGGTCGACACGCGCGCACAGCGCGCCCAGTTCAGCGATCAGGCGCGGCTCCATGTGCTTGAGGCGCGTCAGTGGCTGACCCTCGATATAGTCGAGCAGGCGCACCCGCAATGCCTGGCCGTCAATGTCCACGGCCAGCAGGTCCTGGCCATCGCGAGCCTGGCGCACGGCCGGCACCGGCAGCCCTTGTTCCTTGAGGTAGGCGAGCGCCGCATGTTGCGCCTCGAGCTCCACCTGGGCGTAGCTGGCGTGGCAGGCCTTGAGCACGAAGCGGCCCTGGTCGCTGTCCAGCAGCAAATTCAGGTCCTGTTGACTGCCCAAAGGCTGCAGGGGCCCCTCCAGGTCGTAATGCGCGCGCAGCAGGGCATGGGCCTGGGCTTCGCTGAGCGAAGGGTTGGGCTGGCGGGAACGCTGGATCAGGGTGCTCAAGAGCATGGAAAGGAACCTCGGTTTTTTTTTGTCGCTTATATCGCCACTGCTGCTGCCGATATACAAGAGGCTGGCGATAAAAGCCTTGGCACGCAAAGGCTGTACCACACTGTCCGACTTTACCGGACAATGCCGCCGCACAAGCCGGATCTGACCGCAGCGACCCGGCCGACACGCTAAGCTCCACTGGAGCTTCCTTCAGACCCAGAGGTCCCTTCAGATGCGAATTCTCGTCACCGGTGGTGCCGGTTTCATCGGTTCCGCCCTGATCCGCCACCTGATCGACAATACCGAGCACGAGGTCCTGAACCTCGACAAACTGACCTACGCCGGCAACCTGGAGTCGCTGCAACGCATCGCCAGCAATACCCGCTACGAACTCGTCCAGGCCGATATCTGCGATGCGGCCACAGTCAGCACCGTGCTGGAGCGTTTCCAGCCCGACGCGATCATGCACCTGGCCGCCGAATCCCACGTGGACCGCTCCATCGATGGCCCGGCGGAGTTCATCCAGACCAACATCGTCGGCACCTACACCCTGCTCGAAGCCACCCGGGCCTGGTGGGGCCGCCTGCCATCACAGGCACGCGAGGCATTTCGCTTCCACCATATTTCCACGGACGAGGTCTACGGCGACCTGCACGGTGCCGATGAGCTGTTCACCGAGACCACGCCCTACGCGCCAAGCTCGCCCTATTCGGCGAGCAAGGCAGCGTCCGACCACCTGGTACGCGCCTGGCAGCGCACCTATGGCCTGCCGGTGCTGGTCACCAACTGCTCGAACAACTATGGCCCGTTCCACTTCCCCGAGAAGCTCATCCCGCTGATGATCCTCAACGCCCTGGCCGGCAATCCACTGCCGGTATACGGCGACGGCCAGCAGGTGCGCGACTGGCTGTTCGTCGACGACCACGCCCGTGCCCTGCTCAAAGTGGTGACCGAAGGTCAGGTCGGTGAGACCTACAACATCGGCGGGCACAACGAGCAGAAGAATATCGACGTCGTGCGCGCCATCTGCGCGCTGCTCGAAGAGCTGGCACCTGAGCACCCCACCGGCGTGGCCCGCTACACTGACCTCATCACCTTCGTCCACGACCGCCCCGGTCATGACCTGCGCTACGCCATCGACGCCAGCAAGATCGAGCGGAAGCTGGGTTGGGTGCCCGAGGAGACGTTCGAGAGCGGCCTGCGCAAGACCGTGCAGTGGTATCTGGACAACCTCCAGTGGTGCCGCCATGTCCAGGATGGCAGCTACCAGGGTGAACGCCTGGGACACTCCAACTTCAAGGATCTGATCGCATGAGCAAAGGTATTGTCCTGGCGGGGGGCTCCGGCACCCGCCTGCACCCCATCACGCTTGGCGTTTCCAAACAGCTGCTGCCTATCTATGACAAGCCGATGATCTACTACCCGGTCTCGGTACTGATGCTGGCCGGCATTCGAGACATCCTGTTGATCTCCACCCCCCGCGACCTGCCGCAGTATCGCCAGCTGTTCGGCGACGGCAGTCAGTTCGGCCTGCGGATCAGCTACGCCGAACAACCCTCCCCGGACGGACTGGCCCAGGCGTTCCTGATTGGCGAGCAATTCATCGGCAACGACCCGGTGTGCCTGATCCTGGGCGATAACATCTTCCACGGTCAAAGCTTCACCGAACAGCTGACCCGCGCGGCCAGCCACCCCTCGGGCGCGACGGTGTTCGGCTACTGGGTCAAAGACCCGGAGCGCTTTGGCGTGGTCGACTTCGACGATAAGGGCCAGGCATTGTCGATCGAGGAAAAACCTACCGCGCCCAAGTCCAGCTATGCCGTCACGGGCTTGTATTTCTACGACAACGACGTCATCGAGATCGCCAAGAGCCTGCGTCCGTCCCCCCGGGGCGAGCTGGAAATCACCGACGTCAACAATGCCTACCTCGATCGCGGCGACCTGCGCGTGGAGCGGTTCGGGCGTGGCTTCGCCTGGCTGGACACCGGCACCCACGAGAGCCTGCTGGAAGCCTCGCAGTACGTGCAGACCATCGAGAACCGCCAAGGCCTGAAAGTCGCCTGCCTGGAAGAAATCGCCTACCAAAAAGGCTGGATCACCCGTGACCAGTTGTTGGCCAAGGCGAACGAACTGAAGAAGACTGGTTACGGTCAGTACCTGAGCAAGATTGCCGAAGAGCCCACATGAACATCATCCCCACCGACATCCCCGACGTGCTGATCATCGAACCCAAGGTGTTCGGCGACAGTCGGGGGTTTTTCCTTGAAAGCTTCAACGCCCGGGATTTCGCCGCACACACCGGCCTGGACATCACCTTCGTCCAGGACAGCCACTCCTATTCGCGCAAAGGCGTGCTGCGGGGCCTGCACTACCAGGCCGAGAACACCCAGGGCAAACTCGTGCGCGTAGTGCGCGGCGAGGTGCTGGACGTGGCCGTCGACGTGCGTCGCAGTTCCCCGACCTGCGGCCGCTGGGTGAGCGCGCGCCTGTCGGCCGAGAACTTCCGCCAGCTGTGGGTACCACCAGGGTTCGCCCACGGTTTCGTGGTGCTGAGCGAGGAAACCGAGTTCCTCTACAAGACCACCGACTACTACAACCCCGCCGCCGAGCGCTGCATCCGCTGGGACGACCCGACCCTGACCATCGACTGGCAACTGCAGGCACCGCCGCAGCTGTCCGCCAAGGACCAGCTTGGCAAACTGTTCAGCGAGCTCGACCTGCTGCCATGAAACCACTGAAGATTCTCGTCTGCGGGCATAACGGCCAACTGGCCCAGGCCTTGGGGCCACAACTGGCCGAGCTGGGCGAAGTACTGCTGCTCGGACGCGATCGGCTCGACCTGGCCAACCCCGAGGGCCTGCGCGAGTCGGTGCGACAACTGGCCCCCGACCTGATCATCAACGCCGCCGCCCACACCGCAGTGGACCAAGCCGAGAGCGAGCCGGAGCTGGCCTTCGCCATCAACGCCGAAGGCCCGCGGGTATTGGCCGAGCAAGCGGCGCAACTGGGCGTGCCCTTGGTCCACTACTCCACCGATTATGTCTTCGACGGCGACAAAGCCAGCCCCTACACCGAAGCGGACACACCCAATCCGCTGGGCGTCTATGGGCGCAGCAAGCTGGCCGGCGAACAGGCCATCAGCGCGGTGGGCGGCGAGCACTTGATCCTGCGCACCAGCTGGATCTACTCGCGGTACGGGCGCAACTTCCTGCTCACCATGCAACGCCTGCTGCAGGAGCGCCCGCAGCTGCGCGTGGTCGACGACCAGATCGGCGCGCCGACCTGGGCCGGCACCCTCGCCGCCAGCACCCGTGCCCTCATCGAGCGTTGGCAGACCGGTCAGGCCGGCGCCTGGGGCATCTATCACCTGACAGCCCAAGGCGAGACGTCCTGGTTCGGCTTTGCCCAGGCCATTGCCGAGCAACTGCGCGCCCAAGGTCTGCCCTGCGCCGAGCTGCTGCCGATTCCGTCCAGCGAATACCCGACACCTGCGCGCCGACCGCTGAACTCACGCCTGGACTGTTCGCGCCTGGCCCGTGAGTGGCAGGTCCAACAGCCGCACTGGCACCAAGCGCTGATCGACTGCCTCAAGTAGCGCATAATTGCGCCAGATCCTTCTGGCGCATCCCTTGATGATTTCGACTTCCACGCCTCAACGCCGTCCACGCTGGCGCAGCCTTGCGCTGCTGGCTCTGTGCCTGGCTCCGTTGCTCTGGCCACTGCACCACCTGGCCGAGCGTTACTACCAGGAAGAACTGGCCTCCCAGAACCGCCAGACTCTCGACCTGTATGTCGCCAACCTCCTGGGTACCCTGCACCGCTACGAGACCTTGCCGCAGATCCTCGGCGACCTGCCGGCCCTGCGCGGTGCGCTCGACGACCCGTTCAAGACCGAAGCGGTGACCAATGCCAATCGCCTGCTCAAGGAAATCGTCGAGCAGACCGGAGCCGAAGTCATGTACCTGATGGACGTCAGCGGCAATACCCTGGCCGCCTCCAACTGGGACAAGCACGACAGCTTCGTGGGCCGCAACTTCGCCTTCCGACCGTACTTCCTCGAAGCCATGGAAGGGCGTTTAGGGCGGTTCTTCGGCCAAGGCACCACCTCGGCCAAGCGTGGCTACTTCTTCGCCGCAGCCGTGCATGACCGGGACAAGATCGTGGGCGTGCTGGTGGTCAAGGTCGACCTGGACCACACCGAAACCCTGTGGGGCCGTACCCCCGAGCAACTGCTGCTCACCGACCAGAATGGCGTGGTGGTGCTGACCTCACGGCCCGACTGGCGTTTTCGCGCCACCCGGACGCTGAGCGCCGCCGAGCGCGAGGCGATCGTCGCCATACAGCCCTACCCGACCCAGGCCCCGCAACCGCTCAACCTCAATCCGGCGGCCTGGCTGATCCAGACCCGCAGCATCAAGGAGACCGGCTGGCAAGTCAGCATCCTCGCCCCGCGCACGCTGGTCGACCGCTCCGTGCAGACGGTCATGGCCATCGGTGCCGGCGCCTTGCTGGTGCTGATGCTGCTGGCAGGCCTGGTGATGCAGCGCCGGCGCCACTACATCGATCGCATCGACTTCGAAGCACGCGGGCGCCAGGAACTGGAAAAGCGCGTGATGGAGCGAACCGCCGACCTCGAAGGCCTGAACACACGCCTGAAAAAAGAAGTGCTCGAACGCGAGCAGGCCCAGCAGGAGCTGGTCCGCGCGCAGGACGAGCTGGTCCAGGCCGGCAAACTGTCGGTGCTCGGCACCATGTCCGCCAGCATCAGCCATGAACTCAACCAGCCCTTGGCCGCCATCCGCAGCTATGCCGAAAATGCCGAGATCCTGCTCGACCACCAACGCACCGAGGATGCCCGTGGCAACCTCAAGCTGATCGGCGAGCTGACCGGGCGCATGGCCTCGATCATCACCCACCTGCGCGCCTTCGCCCGTCGCGATCGGCACGCCCCGGAAAGCGTCGCCCTGCAACCGGCGCTGGACGACGCCCTGGCGTTACTGGCCAAGCGCCGCCGGGCCATGGCCGTGGAGCTGATCCGTGACCTGCCCGATGCCACGCTGTGGGTCCAGGCCGGCGAGACCCGCCTGCGCCAGGTGCTCGGCAACCTGCTGGCCAATGCCCTCGACGCCCTGACCGAGAAAGCCAACCCCCGCAAGCTGTGGCTCAGTGCCGAAACCCGCGACGGCTACGTCTACCTGTACATCCGCGACAACGGGCCGGGCTTCAGCAGCCAGGCCTTGGCACACGCCAAGGAGCCCTTCTTCACCACCAAGACCCGCACCCAGGGCCTGGGACTGGGACTGGCGATCTGCGAAAGCCTGATGCGCGCCCTGGGTGGCGAACTGCTGCTGGGCAACCACCCAGAAGGAGGCGCCTTGCTCACCCTGCAGCTGCGCGTGGCCACACCCGGCGCCAACCTGCAACCTTCGGAGGACCCCTCGGCATGACGACCGAGACACTGATCGACAGCCGTACCCAGGTCATCCTGGTGGACGATGACCCGCACCTGCGCCAGGCCCTGAGCCAGACCCTGGACCTGGCTGGCCTGAAGGTCACGACGCTGGCCGATGCCCAGGGCCTGGCCGAGCGCATCGAACCGGATTGGCCTGGCGTGGTGGTCAGTGACATCCGCATGCCCGGCATCGACGGCCTGCAATTGCTGGAACAACTGCATGGACGCGACAACGACCTCCCTGTGCTGCTGATCACCGGCCACGGCGACGTGCCGCTGGCCGTGCAGGCCATGCGCGCCGGGGCCTATGATTTTCTCGAAAAGCCCTTTGCCAGCGATGCCCTGCTCGACAGTGTGCGCCGCGCCCTGGCCTTGCGCCGCCTGGTGCTGGACAACCGCAGCCTGCGCCTGGCCCTGAGCGATCGTCAGGAACTGGCCACACGCCTGGTCGGCCAGTCACCGGCCATGCAACGCCTGCGCGAGCAGATCGGCGCCCTGGCCGCGACCCGCGCCGATGTGCTGATCCTCGGCGAGACCGGTGCCGGTAAGGAGGTGGTAGCCCGCGCGCTGCACGATTTGTCGGGCCGTCGCGACGGGCCTTTCGTGGCGATCAATGCCGGTGCCCTGGCCGAGTCGGTGGTCGAGAGCGAGCTGTTCGGCCACGAGTCCGGCGCCTTTACCGGCGCGCAGAAGCGCCGCATCGGCAAGTTCGAGTTCGCCAATGGCGGGACGTTGTTCCTCGATGAAATCGAAAGCATGAGCCTGGATGTGCAGGTCAAGCTGCTGCGCCTGTTGCAGGAGCGGGTGGTGGAGCGCTTGGGTGGCAATCAGTTGATCCCGCTGGACATCCGCATCATCGCCGCCACCAAGGAAGACTTGCGCCAGGCCGCCGATCAGGGGCGTTTTCGCGCCGACCTGTATTACCGCCTGAACGTGGCACCGCTGCGCATACCGCCGCTACGCGAACGCGGCGACGATATCCTGGTGCTGTTCCAGCATTTCGCCGACGCCGCCAGCGAGCGCCACGGCCTGCCGGCCCATAGTCTGCAACCGGCCCAGCGCGCCCTGCTGCTGCGCCACGACTGGCCGGGGAACGTACGCGAGCTGCAGAACGCTGCCGAACGCTTCGCCCTGGGCCTCGAGCTGGCCCTAGATGGCCAACTGCCGAATACTCCTTCCACGATGGAGCCTGAGCGCATCGGCACGCTCAGCGAACAGGTCGAACAGTTCGAGCGGTCGTTGATCGCCACCGAGTTGGCCCAACCCCACAATTCCCTGCGCAGCCTTGCCGAAGCCCTCGGTATCCCGCGCAAGACGCTGCACGACAAACTGCGCAAGCACGGCCTGAACTTCGAAGGCGGCGCCAGCGGACACGACGATCAGGAGGAGAACCGCCCATGACCACCGACAGCCAGTACTTGCAGTCCGTGCTGCACAGCGACATCCCCCTGACACGGGAAATGGGCATGACAGTCATCGGCTGGGAGGAGCACCGCCTGCGCCTGCAACTGCCGCTGGCGCCCAACGTCAATCACAAGAGCACCATGTTCGGTGGCAGCCTGTACTGCGGCGCAGTGCTGGTGGGCTGGGGCTGGCTGCACTTGCGCTTGCGTGAGCTGGGTATCGATGACGGGCACATCGTCATCCAGGAAGGCCAGATCAGCTACCCGCTACCAGTCACCGGCACCGCCGTGGCGCATTGCGAAGCACCGGACGACAAGACCTGGGAACGTTTCGTGGCGATGTACCAGCGCCGCGGTCGGGCGCGCCTGACACTCGATACCGTGGTCTGCAACGCGGGCAGCGACGAACCCGCCGTGAGGTTCAGCGGGCAGTACGTGCTGCATCGATAAGCCCCGTTGCCAGGGGACTCAGCGGCCGATCGCCGCTGCCAACTGCAACAAAGCCGGTCGCCATGGGGCCGCGCCGGGCAGGGCCAGGAAGAAATCATTGAGCAAGGATTCGCGCGCCGGGTAGCGGAAGGGCTGGCCATCCAGCCCAATCACCTCGCCCCCGGCCCCTTCCAGCACGCCTTGGGCGGCAGCGGTATCCCATTGGGACGTCGGCGCCAGTCGCGGATAGCAATCTGCGGCACCTTCGGCCAAAAGACAGAACTTCAGCGAACTGCCGACATTGGCCAGCTCCAGCTCACCGACGGCGCTGCCCAGCCCGCCCAACAGGGCTTCCTGCTGGGGGCTGGAATGGCGTTTGCTCGCGACCACCGTGAAACGCCCACCCGCCGGGGGTTGCTGACGCACCCGGATCGGATCGGCGGCAGTATTTGCTTCGACGCGCCATGCGCCCAGCCCCCGGCCGCCGAAGTAGCAGCGGCCATTGGTCGGCATCGACACCACGCCAAACACCACTTCGCCCGCTTCGATCAAGGCGATGTTGACCGTGAATTCCTCGCTGCCGGCAATGAACTCCTTGGTACCATCGAGCGGATCGACCAACCACCAACGATGCCAAGCCTGGCGCTCGACCAGTGCAATGTCGCAATCCTCTTCCGAGAGCACCGGGATGTGCGGGGCCAGCGCCTGCAAGCCGTCCACGATGACCTGGTGAGCGGCGAGGTCGGCGGCAGTCACCGGCGAGTCGTCAGCCTTGGCGGTCACCGCCACATCGGCGCGCCAGAACGGCAGAATCGCCTCGCCCGCCAGGCGGGCCAGCTTCACCACGTCGTTCATCAGTTGTTGATCGTTCATACGCTGAGCAGCCCCCGCTGAATCATCAGGTCCCGGGCCAGGTACAGCGCCGCCAGCGCCCGGCCTTCGGAGAACTGCGGGTGCATGGCCAGCGCCGACAATTCACGCAAATTGACCTTGTCCACGCGCATCGGCTCGGGCTCATCGCCCTCCAATCGTTCTTCGTACAGGTCGGTAGCGAGTACCACCTGGATCTTCTGGCTCATGTAACCGGGCGACAGGGACAGTTCGGTGAGGTGTTCCAGTTGGTGCGCGCCGAAACCCGCCTCCTCCTTGAGCTCACGGTTGGCGGCTGCCAGCACGTCCTCGCCAGGTTCGATCAGGCCCTTGGGCAGGGACAATTCGTATTCGTCGGTGCCACCGCAGTATTCCTCCACCAGCACGGCATGCTCGGTGTCGAGCATGGCCACCACCATCACCGCGCCATAACCATTGCCGCGACCGACCAGGCGCTCGTAGGTCCGCTCGGTACCGTTGGAAAAACGCAACTGCACGGCTTCGACGCGGAACAGGCGACTGCTGGCGACGATCTCGCGGGCGAGGACGGTGGGTTTCTGGCGCATGGGGCGGCTCCTTGGCGTGAACGGGTTACTATACCGTGGCTTGCCAACCGAACGAGAGTTTCCCATGCCTGTTCTTCCCTGGTCCGCCATCGATACCGTCTTGCTGGACATGGATGGCACCCTGCTGGACCTGCACTACGACAACCAGTTCTGGCTGGAGCACCTGCCCCAGCGCTACGCCGAGCTCCACGGTGTCAGCCGGGCCATGGCCGAACTCGAGCTACAGCCGCTGTTCGAGCAACATGCGGGAACGCTCAACTGGTACTGCCTGGATTTCTGGAGCCGTGAGCTGAACCTGCCGATCCACGCGCTCAAACAGGAAATCGCCGACCTGATTGCCCTGCGCCCGGACGCCGACACCTTCCTCGCCGCGATCCGTCAGGCCGGCAAGCGCGTGATACTGATCACCAATGCCCATCGCGGCTCGCTGTCGCTGAAGTTGGAGCGGGTGGAACTTGCGCCCTATTTCGAGCGGCTGATCAGTTCCCACGACTACGGATTCCCCAAAGAGAGCCCACAGTTCTGGGACGCATTGCAAGCGGACATCGGCTTCGAGCCGGCGCGCAGCCTGTTCATCGACGACACCCTGGCGATCCTGCGCAGTGCGCGGCGCTTTGGCGTGGAGCATTTGCTGGCGGTGCGCCAACCCGACAGCAAGGGCGGGCCGCGCGATACCCAAGAGTTCGCGGCGGTGGAGGATTACCGCCAACTGCTGGAAGGTCTTTGAGAACGCATTCGCGGCTAAACCCGTTTCCACAGGGATCGCACGAAACCTGTGAAAACGGGTTTAGCCGCGAATAGGGCGAGAGGCAATCAGTCAGGAATGCGCAAAACCTGCCCCGGATAGATTTTGTCCGGATGCTTGAGCATTGGCTTGTTGGCTTCGAAGATCTTGTTGTACTTGTTGGCATCGCCATACTCGGCCTTGGCAATGGCGCTCAAGGTGTCGCCTTTCTTGACCGTGACGAAGCGCGCCGCTTGGGCCACGGGCCCTGTGACGGTGATCTGGTCGTCCACCGACGCCACGCCATCGATGTTGCCCGCCGCCAGGATGATCTTCTCCTTCTCTTCCTGGCTCGCCACCTCGCCCTTGAGCACGATCGTATCGCCTTGCACGGTGGCGGAAATGTTCGGGTTGCCCAGGCCGACGGATTCGACGTGCTTCTTGAGCTGCGCCTCGGCATTGGCGTTTCCGGGCGTCAGCAGGTCGATCAGTTTTTCACCGGCTTCCTTCACGAAACTGAACAGGCTCATGTCGCTCTCCTTGATGATCAAACATGGAAGCAGGAGTCTAGGACAGACTTGGCCAACCCGCCTCGCCAAGCCAATCGACGCGCTCTATCAGGGGATAGAACCTAGCGACTAGACGTCGTCCGCCCGCAAGCCTAGGCTTGTGCAGGTAACAAGCCGCCGGTAATCCGCTCCGATGAACAGCAAACCCCCAGTCTGCGCGGCGTCCATGCCCCTTATCTTGCCCGCCGCCAGTAATACCTACGATTACGTACAACTCACCGACGACGTGCGCGACACGACGCCGCTCGCCGAAGAAGTGGCCCTGGCCATCGTCTACAACGGCCTGAACCAGGCGGTGATGCTGGTCAGCCCTACCGATCTGGAAGACTTCGCCGTCGGGTTCAGCGTCGGCAGCGGCATCGTCGACAGCACTGACGACATCTATGATGTGAAGCTCTCTGGCAGCGGCTCGGCGCTATACGCCGACCTGGAAATCTCCAGCCGCGCCTTCTGGAACCTGAAGAACCAACGCCGGCAACTGGCCGGCACCAGCGGTTGCGGCCTGTGTGGCGTCGAGGCCCTGGAACAGGCGCTGCCGGAGCTGGCCACCCTTCCCGGCGCGCCCCTGCCCCCGGCGCAATGGCTGGCCGGACTGCGTCAACGCATCGATGCCTTCCAGCCCTTGGGCCAGCATTGCGGCGCGGTGCACGCGGCGCTGTTCATGGACCGTGAAGGCGAGCTGCTGCTGGGCCGTGAAGACATCGGGCGCCACAACGCCCTGGACAAGCTGATCGGTGCCCTGCTGCGCCAGCGCATCGATACCGACGGCGGCCTTGCCATCGTGACCAGCCGTTGCAGCCTGGAGCTGATCCAGAAGGTCCTGCGCGCCGGTATCCAGACCCTGGTCAGCCTCTCGGCACCGACCGGCCTGGCCCTGCAATGGGCCCGCAAGCACAACCTCAACCTGATCCACCTGCCCAAACACAGCGCACCGCGGGTGTACAGCCCGGTGGCGGAATAGCCGTAGCGGTGACTCGAACACGCCCACGACAACGGTCAAATCATCTGCTCGGCTGATGGCTAACAGCCATAAAAAAAGCCCTGTCCGCAGGGGCAGGGCTTGGTCTCAAGTAGCCTCAGACAAGCGAATTTCAATAAAGTTTCACCTAAAAAACAATAAGTTAGAGAATTGTGTACAAGTCGTGCAACTCGTCGGATTTCAATTGCCAGCCGCCTCGCCGAGCCTCACATTCGCCTCGTCATCCCTATGAGGCTCTCTTGATGAAGAAGTACTCCTCGATTCTGTTGTTGTCTTTCAGCTTGCTCAGCGGCGTTGCCATGGCCGGTGGCAATACCGAGGCCGGCATTGGCGGCGCATTGGGTGGGGTACTCGGCTCCGTAGTAGGCAACTCCATCGGTGGTAGCACCGGCGGCGCCATTGGTGCCGGCCTGGGCGGTGCGGCCGGTGGTGCCCTTGGTGCCGACAAGCGTCAGCGTGGTGAAGCGGCCATCGGTGGTGCTCTGGGCGCTGCCGGCGGCAACGTAGTCGGTCGCTCGATGGGCGGCACCACCGGTAGCTACATCGGTGCAGCCGCAGGCGGCGGTGCCGGTGGCGCCCTGGGTAACTACATGGGCAACAAGGCCGACGATGACGAGCGTCACGAGCGCCGCTACCGTCGTGATTATGACGACCGCCGTCATTGGGACCGAGGCCATCACTATGGCCACCGCAAGCACAAACGCCATTGGCGTTATGACGACTGATCCTTCAGTCAAGCAAAGGCCCTGCCCTGATCGGCAGGGCCTTTTCGTTTGTGTCGCTCTTGAGATTCAGTCGTTGAGCTGCAAGCCCATCAGGGACACCTGCAACGCATCAGGGAAGGTCACCGGGCTGCCGGAGGCACGTTCCACGAACACCTGCACCACTGTCCCCGCCGCGCAGGCTTGCGGCTCTCCGGGACGGAACAGCGCCAGGCGGTACTCCACCGTGCTGCCTGCCAGGCGCGTCACGCCCAGCCCCACCTCGAGCACATCGGGAAAGCCCGGCAAGGCATAGAACTGCGCCGCTGAACTGATCACCACACCCGCCAGCTCGCCGTCACGTAGGTCCAGCTCGGCCTGCTCGACGAGAAACGCCTGGATGGCCGTCTCGAAGTAGCCATGCACCGTCGCGCCGGCAATATGACCATTGACGTCGTTGTCCTGGGGGCGGGTGAGGATGGGATGGAAGTGGTTGAAGTGGCTGCGCTGAGGGGATTCGTTCATAAGTTACCCAGGCTTGGTTACACGAGTGGAGGTTGCGGCCGTCATTCAGGAGCATCTGGACTGCCCCGCAGCCCAATCGCCGGACAAGCCCACGATTGCTTCAGCGACCATACCATCGGCTCAGGACCTGAAACAAAAAAGCCGCCCCGAGGGGCGGCTTTTTCATCCGTGCTGGCGAGCTTACAGCTGCGGGCCAGCGGCCTTGATGGCCTCGGAGACTTCGAACTTCTTGAAGTTCTCGATGAACAGATTGGCCAGGCCTTTAGCGGCCTCGTCGTAGGCAGCCGAATCAGCCCAGGTATTGCGTGGGTTGAGCAGGACAGTCTCGACGCCCGGAACGGCCTTCGGCACGTCCAGGTTGATGATGTCCAAGTGCTCGGTCTCGGCACCGATCAAGGCACCGCTCTGGATCGCAGCGATCACGGCACGGGTGGTCGGAATGCTGAAGCGCTTGCCAACGCCGTAGCCACCGCCGGTCCAGCCGGTGTTGACCAGGTAGACCTTGGAGCCGAAGCCCTTGATGCGCTTGATCAGCAGTTCAGCGTACTCGCCAGCCGGACGCGGGAAGAACGGAGCGCCGAAGCAGGTGGAGAAGGTCGACTTGATGCCGCCGCCCGAACCCATTTCGGTGGAACCGACCAGCGCGGTGTAGCCGGACAGGAAGTGATAGGCCGCCTGCTCGTTGTTCAGGATCGAAACCGGAGGCAGAACGCCAGTCAGGTCGCAGGTCAGGAAGATGACCGCGTTCGGCTCGCCGCCCAGGTTCTTCTCGGAACGCTTCTCGACGTGCTCCAGCGGGTAGGCGGCGCGGCTGTTCTGGGTCAGGCTGCCATCGGCGTAGTCGGCGTGCTTGGCATCGTCGAGTACGACGTTTTCCAGCACAGCGCCATGCTTGATGGCTTTCCAGATGACCGGCTCGTTCTTCTCGGACAGGTCGATGCACTTGGCGTAGCAGCCGCCTTCGATGTTGAAGACAACGCCTTCGCCCCAGCCGTGCTCATCGTCACCGATCAGGTAACGGCTCTCGTCAGCCGACAGGGTGGTCTTGCCGGTGCCGGACAGGCCGAAGAACAGGGTCACATCGCCTGCTTCGCCGATGTTGGCAGCGCAGTGCATCGGCAGCACGTCGGCAGCCGGCAGCAGGAAGTTCTGCACAGAGAACATGGCTTTTTTCATTTCGCCGGCGTAACGCATGCCAGCGATCAGCACTTTCTTCTGGGCGAAATTGATGATGACGCAACCATCGGAGTTGGTGCCGTCGCGCTCTGGAACGCACTCGAAATTGGCGACGTTGAGCACTTGCCACTCTTCACGACCAGCCGGGTTGTACTGGGCCGGGTTGATGAACAGGCAACGACCGAACAGGTTCTGCCAGGCAGTCTGGGTGGTCATCTTGACCGCCAGGTAGTGCTCGGCGGCAGCGCCTACGTGGACGTGGGAAACGAAGTGCTCTTGGGCGTTGTTGAACGCCTCGACGCGAGCCCACAGAGCATCGAACTTGTCAGCCGGGAACTTGCGGTTGATCGGACCCCAGGCAATCGCACCGGAGGTGCTGGGCTCGTCGACGATGAAACGGTCAGCCGGCGAACGGCCGGTACGATGACCGGTTTTCACAACCAGTGCGCCAGTATCGGCCAGCTCGCCTTCACCGCGGGACAGCGCTTCTTTTACCAGCTCATCGACGGTCAGGTCGGTGTACACGGTGTTGTTGGCTTGCGTCATGAGATACCCCATCCGGCCCAAGGCCGAGTGCTCCAAACGTTTTGTAGTTGTCTATTTCAAACTACTACAGCGAAAAAAGTGGCCGGATTATGCCAGAAAAGCCCAAAAAAAGTAGGCCCCTCCTGTCAGAACTGCGCTTTTGCGCAATTCGACAGGAGTTTCTCCTGTAGTGAAGCGTTTCAGTGCTGAGTATCTGACGGCGCGTCGGTGCCACCACCTGCAAACAATTGCGCTACATCGCTCGCATCGAAGAAATAGCGCTCGTTGCAGAACTGGCAATCGATCTCAACCTTGCCACCACACTCCTCCACCAGCGCCTTGGCATCCTCCTCGCCGAGGCTGACCAACGCATTGCCGGAACGCTCGCGCGAGCAGCTGCAATGGAAGCGCAGAGGCTCGATGTCGAACAGGCGCACGGCGTCCTCATGGTAGAGGCGGTGCAGCAGGGTTTCGTTGTCCAGCGCCCACTCCTCGGGCTTGAGGGTGCCTGCCAGGGCCACGACATGCTGCCAGCTGCCTTCGCGCTCCTCTTCGTCGCGCTCACGATCGACCGGCAATTGCTGCAGCAGCAGGCCACGGGCCTTGCCACCGTTGGCGTCGAGCCAGAAACGTGTGTTGAGCTGCTGCGACTGGACAAAGTAGTTGGTGAAGCATTCCGACAGATTGGCACCATCGAGGTCCACGGTGCCCTGGTAGCGCTGGCCCTTGATCGGATCGATGGTCAAGGTCAGGTGTCCGTCGGGCATCAGCTGCGCCAGGGTGGCGTCAGCGGGAATCTGGTCCGCCTCATAACGCGCCATGCCGCGGATATCCCGGTCGCTGGAGCACTCGACCATCAACAGAGGGATCGGCCCCTGAGAGCGCGCCTGAAGCACCAGCAGGCCGTCGAACTTGAGTGCCCCCACCAGCAATGCGGTGGCTGCCATCAGCTCGCCGAGCAGCGCGGCGACAGGCTGAGGGTAAGGATGACGGGCCAGCACTTCGGCATAGCTCTGATCGAGCGCCACCCACTCGCCGCGGATATCGCGGTCGTCGAAGATGAAGCGTTGGGTGAAGTCGGTATCCGGCAAATCGCTCATAGGTTTTGGCTATCTGAAAATGATGACAAAATGGTTACAGGGAATTACGACTCCCGTGGCAGAGCGTCCACGAGACGCTCTTAACCCCGCTGGTAATAGAGGTATTTTATGGACAATCGACCACTGTTCCAAGCAAGGTGGTCCTGGGGACCCCTGGTAGCCTGTACCCTGCTGCCTGTTGCTCTACTGTGTTTCTGGTTATGGCCTTTTGGCCAGATCCTGTGCCTGACTTTAGACGAGTGGCTGTTCCACAGCCTCAATGCGCCTTTGGCCGACAATACCGCCTGGCGATACGTCTGGACTGTAGGCAGCCTGCGTCCCTTCGACATTGTCGTCGGTCTGATCCTGTTGGCCCTGTTGATCCGGGGCAATTGGGTATTCAAGGCAACTCAGGTGCGCGAAGCCTTCTTTGGTTTTCTGGTCACGCTTTTCCTCTTAGTGGTGGTTCGCGTGCTGTTTTCCAAGTGGGTGGCGCTCATGGGCTGGCAACACAACAGCCCATCGATGGTCCTCGACAACGTGGTCCATCTGAGCGACTACTATCCGAACCTGGAAGCCAAGTGGGAACTCAAGGACCGCTCCAGCCAGAGTTTTCCGGGCGATCACGCCTCGGTGCTGTTGATCTGGGCGCTGTTCATGAGCCTGTTCAGTCGAAGCGTGGTACAGCGGCTGGTGATCTGGGGCCTGGCCGTGCTGTTCATGCTGCCGCGCCTGGTGGCGGGCGCCCATTGGGGCCAAGACGACTATATCGGCGGATTGCTGATGGCCGTGCTGGCCCTGGGCTGGAGCTGCCACACGCCGCTGGCGGCCAAGGCCAGCGCGACGTTACTGCGCTGGACGGCCCCCCTGTTCGGGAGGCTGGCGCAACTGCCGCTGGTGGGCAGGATGAGCGTCGTTCGGATGGCCTGAATGGCCTTGGGGGCCGTTGCACGGCCCCTCATTCATAGCTGCCGTGCAACTGGTGAATCTGACGCCGCTGCTTCTTGGTCGGTCGCCCATCGGTGGTCACACCGATCGCGCCGGCCTTGCGCATCTCGGCCACCTGCTCACGGCGCCGAACGCTTTCTTCGGTCTCTTCGTACAGGGTCTGCGCCTGCGGGGCGCCGCGGCGCACATCCGACAATGCCTTGACCACAACGGTGCGTTCATCGAATCCCGTACGCAGCACGAATTCATCACCCACCCGAGGCTCCTTCCCCGGCTTGCAGCGCTCACCCCGGCAATGCACTTTGCCACTTTCGATGGCCGCCTTGGCCAAGGCGCGCGTCTTGTAGAACCGCGCCGCCCAAAGCCATTTGTCCAGGCGCACCTTGTCGTCTTCTTCCGCTTTATGGGTCATCCCGCTACCTCGAATTCTGTCTTTCACGGAACTGTACTACCGTAACTTGCGGATGCAAAAAGTCCGTGCCGTGCTTACAGTTCACCACCTCATTCGCAGGGTGTGTTTCGTGAAGACATTTGACCATCTGACTGTAATCGGTTTGCGCGAGTGGGTCGCTCTGCCCGACCTCGGTCTGGCGGGCCTGCGCGCCAAGATCGATACCGGCGCCAGCACCTCAAGCCTGCATGCCACGGACGTCGAGCCTTTCGAGCGCGACGGCCAGCCGTGGGTGCGTTTCACCGCTCATCTGGGCTCGGTGGTGCAATTGCGCCACCGCCGCTGCGAGGCACCCCTGGTCACGATGAAAACCATCAAGAGCTCCAACGGCCAGGCCCAGGTCCGCTATGTGATCCGCACGCCACTGGCGCTGGGCGACCGCGTCTGGGAAGTGGAATTCACCCTGGCCTGTCGCAAGAACATGCGCTATCGCCTGTTGCTCGGCTCCAAGGCACTGATCCACGGCCAGCTGGTGGTCAACCCTGGCCTGAAATATGTTCAGGACAAACCGGCTTTTCCAGTCACCCTTTCCCCTGTCACAGGTGCTGCATGAAGATCGCTGTGCTGTCGCGCAATCCGCGTCTGTATTCCACCCGCCGCCTGGTCGAAGCCGGTACCCAGCGTGGCCACGAGATGGTGGTGATCGATACCCTGCGCGCATACATGAACATCGCCAGCCACAAGCCACAGATCCATTATCGCGGCAAGCCGCTGGAAGGTTTCGATGCGGTCATCCCGCGCATCGGAGCGTCCGTCACCTTCTATGGCTGCGCGGTACTGCGCCAGTTCGAGATGATGGGCGTCTATCCACTCAACGAATCGGTAGCCATCGCCCGTTCGCGCGACAAACTGCGCTCCCTGCAGCTGCTGTCGCGTCGTGGCATCGGCCTGCCCATCACAGGTTTCGCCCACTCGCCGGACGACATCCCCGACCTGATCCAGATGGTCAATGGTGCCCCCTTGGTGATCAAGGTGCTTGAAGGTACCCAGGGCATCGGCGTGGTGCTGTGCGAAACCACCAAAGCTGCCGAATCGGTGATCGAGGCGTTCATGGGCCTGAAGCAGAACATCATGGTCCAGGAGTACATCAAGGAGGCAGGCGGTGCCGACATCCGCTGCTTCGTCGTCGGCGACAAGGTCATCGCATCGATGAAGCGCCAGGCCAAGCCTGGCGAGTTTCGCTCCAATCTGCATCGCGGCGGCGTGGCCAGCCTGATCAAGATCACCCCCGAAGAACGCATGACCGCCATTCGCGCGGCCAAGGTCATGGGCTTGAGCGTGGCGGGGGTGGATATCCTGCGCTCCAATCACGGGCCGTTGGTGATGGAGGTGAACTCCTCGCCGGGGCTGGAGGGAATCGAAGTCACGACCGGCAAAGACGTGGCCGGGATGATCATCGAACATCTGGAGAAGAACGGCGGGCCGAACCAGACCCGGACCAAAGGCAAGGGCTGAACGGCTTCGCAGGTAGATCGGGCCGGCGGTCAGGCGCCCCGATCTACCGCCGAACAGGCCAATCCAGCCCGTAAACTCAGACGGCGTTACGTGGCAACAGCAGCCCCAACGGCAGCCTTACCCGCGCTTCGATGCCGCCCCCGGAGCGATTGCGCAACTCGACATTGCCTCCGTGCTGGGCCGCAATCCGCTTGACGATCGCGAGCCCCAGCCCGGTGCCTTTGCCCCCTCGGGCACGATCTCCACGAATGAACGGGTTGAAGATGGTCTCCAGCTCCGACTCGTCGATACCTGCCCCTCGGTCCAGCACGCTAAGCACTACATAGGGCGCACTCTGGTCACCCGAAACGTAGGCCGCCACTTCGACCCCCTTGCCAGCATGATGCAAGGCATTGCCGATCAGGTTGCCCAGCATGCGCTTGAGCGACACCCGACGCAGCGGGAACGGCGGAATCGGCTCCAGGCACAGGCGCACCCGCTCCTCTGGCTGGTTGTAGGGCGCCACCACTTCACGCACCAGCGCGCCCAGGTCCACCTCTTCCACCGGCTCGTCCCGACCATCGCGGATGAACGCCAGGAACTGGTCGAGAATCGCGTCCATGTCCTCGATGTCACGGACCATGTCATCGGTCAGCTCGCTGTCGTTGGCCATCAACGACAGCGACAGGCGCAGACGAGTCAGCGGGGTGCGCAAGTCATGGGAAACCCCCGCCAGCATCAATTCACGCTCACGCCCGGCCTGCTCGACGTCCTCGGCCATCTGGTTGAAGGCTCTGTACACCTCGGTCATCTCGCTCGGCGTGTCGCTGATCGGCAGACGCACACTGCGCCCCTGACCCAGTTGCCGGGCGGCGAACACCAGTCGCTTGAGCGGCTGGTTGAGCTGACGCACGAAGATCCACGCCGAAGCAGTGGACAACAAGCCGATAGCCAGGAACCAACCCAGCACGTTCCAGATCTTTTGCCCCCGCAGCGGGTGGGGGTACAACGGTACCTTCAGCCAACCCGGGCCCAGGCTCGGTGCGTTGACCCACAAGGCGGGCGGCGCATGAATGCGCAGCCGCACCTCGGTGTCATCGCCCAGTTCGGCCTGCATCTGGCGCTGGTAGATCTCGCTGTACGGCCAATGTTGCTCTCCCTCTGGGACACCGGAGCCGGTGACCCGGATCAACCCCGCCGCCTGCGCGATCTTGTCGCGGTTTTCTTCGTCGGCGGCCCAATAGGCGCGTAGCGTGAGCGCAACACCATGGCTGTACTGGCGATCGACCAGCACGTCCTCGTTCATCAGCAGGTACACCAGCGTCAGGGCCTTGGAGAACAGGACGACGATCAACACCAGCCACAAGGTGCGGGCGAAGAAGCTTTGCGGGAACCAAAGAGGCGTTTTCATCTGGACAACTACTGCGCTGCGTTCACGGGCGGGGCTCGACAGGGTGCAGGCCTGATCCAGACGCAAACAGGGCGACCCCATCGGGTCGCCCTGGTGCGTGATGGCAAGCCTGCAGGCTCATGTTCATTTACTGGCGTTTCCGTCCGGCACGAAGACGTAGCCGACACCCCATACGGTCTGGATATAGCGCGGCTTGGAAGGGTCCGGCTCGATCATACGACGCAGGCGCGAAATCTGGACGTCGATGGAGCGCTCCAGGGCATCCCACTCACGGCCACGGGCCAGGTTCATCAGTTTGTCGCGGGTCAGTGGCTCGCGGGCATGCATCACCAAGGCCTTGAGCACGGCGAACTCACCGGTGGTCAGCATGTGCACTTCATCGCCACGCTTGAGCTCGCGCGTGGCCAGCGACAGTTCGTAGTCGCCGAAGGTGACGGTCTCGTCCTCGCTGCCAGGAGCGCCGGGTACGCTCGGGGTCTGGCGACGCAGCACGGCCTTGACCCGCGCCATCAGCTCGTCCGGGTTGAACGGTTTGCCCAGGTAGTCGTCGGCGCCCAGTTCCAGGCCCTTGATACGGCTGAGCTCGTCACCCTTGGCCGTCAGCATGATGATCGGGATCTGGTTGTTGGCCTTGCGCAGGCGGTTGCAGGCGGAGAGGCCATCCTCACCGGGCAGCATCAGGTCGAGCACCACGAGGTTGAAGACCTCACGGGCCAGCAGGCGGTCCATCTGTTCGGTATTGGGCACCGCGCGGGCGCGATAGCCCTTGCTGGTGAAGAAACGCTCCAGCAGGCTGCTCAGCCCCGGATCGTCATCGACGATGAGAATCTTCTCGCCTTCAGCGGTATTTGCGGTGCTGGTCATGAATAACTCCTTTGATATCGCCGCGCATTATGGCGTAGCCATGACAACGCGTGCCGTGTGCATTGTTAGCAGATTTTTCCCCTGACGCCAGTTCCTGCCGGGACATGGCTGGCCCGGCGCCATCACCCCAAGCCCGGCACGATGGGTATAATGCGCCGCTTTCACCCAGCGCCGCCGGGCCTGAATGCCCCCTCGCGGCCTCCAGCATTCACTATTTGTCAGGTGGTTCTCATGGACAGCATCAACAGCCGTATCGCCGAGGAACTGGGCGTTCGCCCGCAGCAGGTCGAGGCGGCCGTGGCCCTGTTGGACGAAGGCTCGACGGTGCCCTTCATCGCCCGTTACCGAAAGGAAGTGACCGGTAGCCTGGATGACACCCAACTGCGCCACCTGGAGGAGCGCCTGCGCTACCTGCGAGAGCTCGACGAGCGGCGCGCCAGCATCCTGGCCAGCATCGAGGAACAGGGCAAACTGACCCCAGAGCTGGCCCGCGAGATCAAGCTGGCCGACACCAAGACCCGCCTGGAAGACCTCTACCTGCCCTACAAGCAAAAGCGCCGAACCAAGGGGCAGATCGCCCTGGAAGCCGGTCTGGGCGAACTGGCCGACGGCCTGCTCAATGACCCGCAACTGACCCCGGAAACCGAAGCGGCGCGCTTCATCGATGCCGACAAAGGCGTGGCCGACGTCAAGGCAGCCCTGGAAGGCGCCAAGTACATCCTCATGGAGCGCTTCGCCGAAGACGCCGCCCTGCTCGACAAGCTGCGGGGGTTCCTCAAGCAGGAATCGGTGCTCAGCGCCCGCGTGGTGGCCGGCAAGGAAGAGGAAGGCGCCAAGTTCCGCGACTACTTCGCCCATGACGAACTGCTGCGCAGCGTGCCGTCGCACCGCGCCCTGGCGATCTTCCGGGGCCGCAACGAAGGTGTGCTGAGCGCATCGCTTAAGGTCGGCGAGGAGCTGCCAGGCACCCTGCACCCGTGCGAGCTTATGATCGGCAGCCATTTCGGCCTGGAAAACCGCAATCGCCCAGCCGACAAATGGCTGGCTGAAGTGGTGCGCTGGACCTGGAAGGTCAAGCTCTACACCCACCTTGAAACCGACCTGTTCGGCGAGCTGCGCGATAACGCCGAGAGCGAGGCGATCAACGTCTTCGCCCATAACCTGCACGACCTGCTGCTCGCCGCGCCCGCTGGCCCTCGCGCCACCCTGGGCTTCGATCCGGGCCTGCGTACCGGCTGCAAGGTCGCGGTGGTCGATGCCACCGGCAAGTTGCTGGACCACACCACGGTGTACCCGCATGCACCGAAGAACGACTGGGACCGCACCATTTCCATTCTCGCCGCCCTGTGCGCCAAACACTCGGTGGAGCTGATCGCCATCGGCAACGGCACCGCCAGCCGCGAGAGCGACAAGCTGATCATCGAACTGGTGAAGAAATACCCAGCCTTGAAGATCACCAAGATCATGGTTTCCGAAGCCGGCGCATCGGTATATTCAGCCTCGGAACTGGCTGCCCGCGAATTCCCGGACCTGGACGTCTCGATCCGCGGCGCGGTCTCCATCGCCCGTCGCCTGCAGGATCCGCTGGCCGAACTGGTGAAGATCGACCCCAAATCCATCGGTGTCGGCCAGTACCAGCATGACGTGTCGCAGGTGAAGCTGGCGCGTGGCCTGGACGCGGTGGTCGAGGACTGCGTGAACGCCGTGGGCGTCGACGTCAACACCGCTTCCGTGGCGCTGCTGACCCGCATTTCCGGCCTGAACGCCACCCTGGCCCAGAACATCGTCGCCCACCGCGACGCCAACGGCCCGTTCGCCACCCGTGCGGCGCTGAAAAAGGTCAGCCGGCTGGGCGAAAAGACCTTCGAGCAGGCCGCAGGCTTCCTGCGCGTGATGAACGGTGACAACCCGCTGGACGCCTCGGCGGTGCACCCTGAGGCCTACCCGCTGGTACAACGCATCGCCGCCGACACCGACCGCGACATCCGTTCGCTGATTGGCGACAGCGGCTTCCTCAAGCGCCTGGACCCGAAGAAATTCACCGATGAGACATTCGGCCTGCCGACCGTCACCGACATCCTCCAGGAGCTGGACAAGCCAGGTCGCGACCCGCGTCCTGAGTTCAAGACCGCCACCTTCCAGGAAGGTGTCGAAGACCTCAAGGACCTGGAGCCGGGCATGATCCTCGAAGGCGTGGTGACCAACGTCACCAACTTCGGCGCTTTCGTCGACATCGGCGTGCATCAGGATGGCCTGGTCCACATCTCGGCGCTGTCGGAGAAATTCGTCAAAGACCCACGTGAGGCAGTCAAGGCCGGCGACGTGGTCAAGGTCAAGGTCATGGAAGTGGACATCCCGCGCAAGCGGGTCGGCCTGTCCATGCGCATGAGCGACACACCGGGCGAGAAGGTCGAAGGCAACCGGGGTGGTAACCGCGGCAATGGCGGCAACCGCCAGCAGCAGGCGCCGCGCCCGCGTGAAACCGCAGCCGCACCGGCCAACAATGCCATGGCCGCGCTGTTCGCCAACGCCAAGCAGTTGAAGAAGAAGTGATGGACATCCCGGCCGAATACGTCGAAAGCGCCTTCAGCCAGCTCCTGGGCTGCCGCCTGCAACGCCTGGAAACAGGCCTTGCAGAGGTGGCCCTGGCCCTAGAGCCGCACTTGCGCAACCGCGGCCAGAAGCTGCACGGCGGGGCGATCTTCAGCCTGGTGGACATCGCCATGGGCCTGGCCTGCTCGGCCAGCCATGGCTTCGATCAGCAGAGCGTGACGATCGAATGCAAGATCAACTACATGCGCGCAGTCAGTGACGGCGAAGTCGTGTGCACCGCCCGCGTGCTGCACGCTGGGCGCCGCACGTTGGTGGTCGACGCCGACGTATTCCAGGGGGACAAGCTCGTGGCCAAGGCGCAGGGAACCTTCGCCGTTCTCTAGCTCACCAAGGCTTATCTGCGGTATTTTCGGCGTTATCGAATATCGGCGCCGCTACGCGCCCCTTGTAGGTTTGTCAGCCCCATAGGCCGGACATCACGTCCGCCGGGCGCTGGCAAACCTGCGAGAAGCTGCGAAGCGGCCCCAGCCGGCACTGGCACTGCTGAAAACCCAGACAAACCAGGCGACAACGCCAGTTCCTTTTCCAACTACCCTTGTAGACCGTCATCCCTACCCCCATATTGGGGCGACTGACGCGTGAAGGAATACATCTTGAGCGAACTCCTCAACCGCCGCCTGAGCCTGCTCGGCGCCAATCTCCCCCTGCTCAAGCAGTGCCTGCACGGTATTGAGCGCGAATGCCTGCGCGTGACCGACCAAGGTCGCCTGGCCCAGACGCCACACCCCGAGGCCCTGGGTTCAGCGCTGACCAACGAGCAGATCACCACCGACTATTCCGAATCACTGCTGGAGTTCATCACGCCAGCCCTGGCGGATCCGGCCAAGGTGCTCGAGAGCCTTGATGAGATCCACCGCTTCGTCTACACCAAGCTCGGCGACGAATACCTGTGGAGCCCGTCGATGCCGTGCACGCTCCCGGCCGAGCAAGACATTCCGATCGCCGAGTACGGCACCTCCAACATCGGCAAGCTCAAGCACGTCTACCGCAAGGGCCTGGCCCTGCGCTACGGCCGCACCATGCAGTGCATCGCCGGCATTCATTACAACTTCTCCCTGCCCGAGGCGCTGTGGCCGCTGCTGCGCGAGGCCGAAGGCAGCGAGGAAAACGACCGCGACTACCAGTCGGCGGCGTACATCGCCCTGATCCGCAACTTCCGCCGCTACAGCTGGCTGCTGATGTACCTGTTCGGCGCATCGCCCGCCCTGGACAAGGGCTTCCTGCGCGGCCACCCGCATCAGCTCGAAGAGCTGGACGCCGAAACCCTGTACCTGCCCTACGCCACCAGCCTGCGCATGAGCGACCTGGGCTACCAGAGCAATGCCCAGGCCGGCCTGACGCCCTGCTACAACAACCTGGCCAGCTATACCGACAGCCTGCGCAAGGCGGTGGGCACGCCCTACCCGCCCTATGTCGAGATCGGCACGCACAAGGATGGCGAGTGGGTCCAGCTGAACACCAACATCCTGCAGATCGAGAACGAGTACTACTCGAACATTCGCCCCAAGCGCGTTACGTACACCGGCGAACGCCCGATTCAGGCCCTGACATCGCGCGGCGTGCAGTACGTGGAAGTACGCTGCCTGGACATCAACCCGTTCCTGCCGGTGGGCATCGACCTGCCGCAGGCGCGTTTCCTCGATGCCTTCCTGCTGTTCTGCGCCCTGGACGACAGCCCACTGCTGGAAAGCGGCGAGTGCGGGCAGTGCACCAACAACTTCCTCACCGTGGTCAAGGAAGGCCGTCGTCCAGGTCTTGAGCTTCGCCGTAACGGCCAGCCCATCGGGCTGAAAGACTGGGCCAGCGAACTGATCGCCCGCATCGCGCCCCTGGCCGAACTGCTCGACCGCGCCCAAGGTGGCGAAGCGCATGCCAAGGCATTGGCGGCGCAGCAGGCCAAGGTCGATGATGCCTCGCTGACCCCGTCGGCCCAGGTGTTGGCGCGCATGGCCGAGCACGACGAAACCTTTGTCCAGTTCTCGCTGCGCCAGAGCCGCCTCCACGCCGAAACCTTCCGCGAACAGCCACTGAGCGTCGAGCGTCAGCAGGCCTTCGAGACCCTGGCCAGGGACTCGCTGGCCGAGCAGTCGCGCCTGGAGCAGCAGGAGGTCGGTGATTTCGACCTGTTCGTCGGCGCCTACCAGGCCAGCATTCTGGCCATCAGCAACTGATGAGCCGCGCCAGCACCCCGCGTAAGCCGCGCGCCAGCAGCCAGGCGAGGATCGACACGATCCTGGCTGCGGCGCGCGAGCTGCTGGCCGACCAGGGCGTGGCGGGCCTGTCGATCTACAGCGTGGCCGAACGGGCGCAGATCCCACCGTCGTCGGTATACCACTTCTTCGCCAGCGTCCCGGCGCTGCTCGAGGCCTTGACCGCTGACGTGCACCTGGCGTTTCGCGAAGCCCTGTGCGCACCGATCGACAGCAGCGCATTCGCCACCTGGCACGATCTCTCGCGCCTGATCGAGCAGCGCATGCTAGACATCTACAACGAGGACGCGGCAGCGCGCCAATTGATCCTCGCCCAGCATGGCCTGAGCGAAGTGGTCCAGGCCGACCGCCAGCACGACATGGAACTGGGCGAGCTGATGCACAAGCTGTTCGACCAGCACTTCCAACTGCCGGCGATGCCCAGGGACGTGGATGTGTTCGCCCTGGCCATGGAGCTGAGCGACCGGGTCTATGCGCGATCGATGCAGTTGCACGAGCAGATCACCCCACGCATGGCCGAGGAAGGCAAGCGGGTGTTCGAGGCGTACCTGGGGCTGTATTTACCGCCGTTCCTGCCCAAGCGCTGATCGGTGCATATGTAACACCTGTCGATCCCTGCACTCGCTGAAATAGTGGCTCCACCTGCCACGATTTCGGAGAGATGCACGCATGTCCCAAACCACCCCGCCCGACAACTTGTCGTCTGACTCCACCGCTACGCTCACCCCACCGGTACCGGCAATCAGCGCGGGTCGAGGCGAAGCGCTACGCGTCGCCAGGCAACGTCGCCAGGACGCAGCCAAGGCGCTGCATTCCCTGGAGGCGCAAGCCCCTCGGCTCAAGGACACCTTGCAGGACCAACTCAAGCGTCAGTTTCAAGTCGATCCCTACGCCTGCGGCCTGAAACATGACACCGGCCAAGTCACCTTGTTGACCCTCGCCGCCCGCGTACTTGCCAGCCCCACATTCGCCACGCCCTTCGCCAGTTGGCAACCCTGGGGTTTTCCTGAGCACTCTCCTTATGCCACCTGGACAGCCGATGACTGGCAATCCGGGCTTGTGCCCATCTGGGCCGGCACCGGCATTTCCGCCTGGACCGGCTATTGGTCCGGCCGCATGCCAGGCAAGGCTGTCTCCCGCAAAACCCACGCGGCTCAGTTACTGCGCGAGCATTTCGCCGCGAGCCTGGATCTAGCGCTCGGGCTCGATCATATCGAACCTGCGGCCTGGCTCCAGGGCCAGCCAGACCCAACCCCTCAATACGCTCTAATTCGTTGGGTCCAACCCAACGGCAAGGCCGAGACCTGCACCAGCGCCTTGCTCATCAAGCCTCGGTCTGAAAAAGACCACTGGCTGCTATACAGGCCCGATGCGGACACCACGATCCACACATTCGCCGACCAGGCCAAACTGCGCGCGGGACTCCACGCCGATCGCTACATGCTCTGGCCAGACCCCGCCGCCCCCCTGGTCCCAGGCGGCAACGACAGCGCCATCGACTGGGTCGACACCACGGGCGATGGGTTCGGCGCATGGGTCGATGAAGTCCTGGCCCACAAGCAACGCATCACCTCGAACCATCTGACCGAGGCCGCCCAGGAGAGCAAGACCGATCCGCTGGATTGGACGACGCTTGAGGCCTGGGAAGAGAAACGAGCACTCGATCCACGTCCGGCCCTGCCTCGAACACTTGAACAGAAGATCGACTCGCTCATCACCTATGACCTGCAGTTGGTCGCGGATGAGCTGCACTTCGACGCCCTGCCTCACCAACTGCCCCTGGGCTGGCGCAAGCAGCGTGTCGCCCGGCAGGAGCAGTTTCTTGCAGCCTACCTGGGTGACGACACCGCCCCGACCTCGAACAAGATGGCCACGCTCAGAGAACACCAGGCTGAACTTGAGGCCGTTGCGACTCAGCACGAGCAGTTGTTTTCCCAGTTGCCGGCGAACATTGCCTCGACAACGTGGAGCGAGCAGCACGCAGAGGCCAGCCGATTCGATCACCTGAGCCAGCTTCTGGCGCGCGCACTCAAAGGCGAGGCCCGTTTCCAGCACCTGCTGGGCGAGTTGCAAGACGAGCACCTCGCCTGGGTGGAGCAGCTCGTGGAGCGTCCTGAACCCAGCCTTCAGCGCAAGGTGCAACCCTATGCCGTACATATCAAGATAGGTTCGAGCTCATGGCAGTTGACCGGCCTGCTCGCATTGCAGGGCGTGCCAGAGGCCGACACGCTGGAGCCAGATCGTTCGTGGCTGCTGTTCCTGGCCGGGCGTGATGGCGGGCTGATGCACCTTGCCAGCCAGGCGCAATTGGCCGAGCGCGTGCAGGCCACACTATGTGGCGCCTGGCCCGAATCCCTAATGCGGGGTGCCTGGCCGCAAGGTACCGAGGCGTTGCTCGATGCCCTGTACGATCATCCCCAATCTCTGGAGCTCGTCTGCCAGCCGATCACCACCCATGCATTCGACTATTGCATCCAAACCATCCAGGCCAGCCTGCCGCAGGATCCCTCGCTGGAAACGGTCGAGACACGCCTGGGGCTGGGCATCAATCGGGCGCGTAACCAGGCCTTTGCCCGTCAGGCCGAGCGAAACCGGACTGACTTGATAGGCAGCAAGCTGACGTCGCTGCGCGGCCTGGACTCAGCCTCACACGCCAAACTGGCCGCCGAAGTGCAGGCGCTGCGCGGCGCCATGCTGGCATCCAGCCAATTGCTCGAACGTGATCTCCCTGAACGCGGACAGTTCGCCCGTAACGCACTGGAACAGCGACTGCGCACCGACTTCGAAGCCAAGACGGTTCCGGTCATCAAGCTGGATATCGCCGACAGCATCAGCCATCAACGCATCCCTGCGGGAGAGTCCGGCATTGGCCACGCCATCAAGCAAGTCGTCAAGTTCAGCACGTCGCGCAGCACCATCGAGCTGCCGAATTTTCTGCTGTGGGCGCTCGACGATGACCTGAAACTGCGCCTGACCAATGCCAACGTTCTGTTCTCCGACGGCCCGGTCGAGCCGAAAGTTCGCGCGGGCGTCAACCTGACCTACATCGCCAACCTGGTGAAAACGCTTGATCTGCCCGACGCCTACGAGAAGCGCATCACCGACACCTTCAAAGGGTTGTCAGGCGAGACCATGTTCGAAAGCGAGCAGCGCCAGGAAGCCTTGCGCGCGCCCTTCGTGCACCAACTCAGGATCATCGCCCTGAGCCGGCCGGATGCCCTGGACGAAGCGGGTCAGCGCATGCTCGAACTGTTTTGCCAAGAGCAGGAGCATCCCGATCAGCCCCGCACCATCGACTTCCACTCGGTGATCCTGCGTCCTGGCACAGCAGTCGATGGCACCAGCACAGCGGTGACCCTCTCGGGTGTTTTCCTGCTGCAAGCGGCGACGGGCCCGACCTTGCTGCTGCTGCCCGATGCGCCCGACGGCAAGACGATCAGCCAACATGCGACCCCAGCGCTGGCCTGCCATGCGCTCGAGCGCATGGCGCTGGCCGAGAGCATGCGTAACTACCTGGCCAAGCTACCGCTCGATGACGCCCAGACCAAACACCTGGCCTACATCAACACGGCCCTTAGCAACGGCTTTTCAGGGTTCATCGCACCTGGCATCGCGCTGCCCGGCCTGCTCGCCACCTACCAGGCGAATTTGCTCATGGGCCGCCTGATCCATGAGAACCGGGCCACATCCCGTAGCCAAGTCGACCTGTACCTGGAGTCCGAAGCGATCCGCCATGGTCGGGTATACGACTACATCAAGATGGCCTTGGGCTTCGTGCCCCTGGTGGGCTCAGCCATCGCCTTGTATGACGGCTGGCATGCGGCCAACGACAGCGTCGAGGCGTTTCTTCGTGGCGACTCGGCAAACGGTATCGAGCATTTGAACAGTGTATTTCTGTCGCTGTTCGACGCCTTGATGGATCTGACGCCAGGCACGGCACTTTCCGCCAAGACAGGCCAGCCGGCACGCGTGCGAACCCAACAAAGGCAACTGGCAAGTACCACCCTCAGGGCTGCCCACGCCACACGCTCGACGTCCTTCAGCGGCTATGAGACCGACGTGCCGACAGGACGCTGGGCCGCCCACCCGAACGCCAACGGCGTGGGTGTTCACCGCCATGTGAAGTCCAAGACTGACTATATCGTTCGCAACGGTCGCTACTACCAGGTCGAATGGGACGAAACCGACCTCACCTGGCGCCTGACAGCCACGTCCACTCGCACCTACAAGCAGCCGGTACGTCTCGGCGACACAGGCATCTGGGAAACCCACGGCAGCTTGAGCGGTCATCTGGTCGACAGCGGCCTGGCGGGCGGAGGTGCGTACATCAGCGCCCTGTACGATCGCGGCCTGACAACTTTGCGTGGCGTCCTCGGCCTGCGACCAAGACCATTGACACCCATGGATATCCTGATCGAGATCCACGCTACCAGACAGACCCACAGGGCCCAGCTCTTGGCCAAGACCCATGCCCTTAACCACGCGCAGGGCATGGGCCCCCACGGCCCCGTGGGGCAGCCAGCCTCAATCGCGGTGATCAACAACGCCCGAGACGAGCTGGTGGTCCAGTTGCGTAACTACATCCACTTTAATGAACAGGCTCTGGAGCGCCTAAGGTCCGTGCGTGCCGATATAGGCCGAGCCAATGCCGGAAATATCATCCACGAAATCGCGTTCGACATGGGACGACAGCATCCCAAGCTGATCGAACAGCTGCACCTGAGGCTGTCCGCCAGGTTCAGGGAGGTCACGCCCTTCAACGACGTCACCCTTGACGCCCTCACTCCTCCCGCTCAAGTACGTGCCCACGTAATCGGCATGCAGCGCGCGTACAACGAACTGTCCACAACACTGGGTGAGATCGAACGGGAAATGCGGCGCTGCGCAACGCTACGCAACCAATTGCAAGGCGAGAACCTGACGCGTTACGACCTTGACCTTGACAAACTAGGCATCCCGCTGCATCCGAACGGTTATCGGGCGGTACGCCTCTCCGTCCAGGCCGCGACATTGATGACCCCGGATGCAGTCTTCGACATCGTGTTCTTACGTCAATTTAACGACGAACTCACAGCCCTGCGTAGCGCCCTGTACAGCCATGGTGACCTGTGGTTGATCAACCTCAGCCGTCGAGAGGAACACCGCCTCCTGAACCAGTTGAACGAGCGCTATCGACGCTTCGATACACGCATGCGCATCTGGGAAGACAACTACCCGGAGCATGTCCAGGCCGATGCGATCGGCAGGATGCGCACAGAGCTGTCGCTGCTGAACACCGAAACGGAACAGGCGCTCGCCGCGACCGCTCCCCGCCCGTCCCCCAAAACCCACAAAGGCGCTAGCAAGCCGCGCCTGTTCGAAACCGAGGACCAGCAACTGTACATTGGCCACCAGGCCACGGTGGACGGCGAGCGACGGATGCAGATCGCCAACGCTGCCACGAACGAAGCCCATGCGACATTCAGCAGAACGCCACAAGGCACATGGCGGAGCAACCAACCCGCCCGCCCGGACTACAACGCCACGTTGCAGCAGTTGGAAACTGCGGCAAAGGCCCGCTTGGACAAGGTCCCGGAAACAGAAGCCTCCCTGCAGCGCTACAAAACGCTGAACATGCTTCCCCAAGACCTGGAAGACTACGCACAGGGTTGCGCCAATCCCCTGCGTGAACTCGCCACGTCGATCACGAACCAAGCGGGTGGAGACATCACCGATGTCCTGCGCGATGTGGCGAGGCGATTGGAACAGGCAGCCAGTCAGTTGGATGCGCTGGGACGACGCTTGAGGATCGAGCAGACCAAAGCCACGCAAAATCCCAAAGCCGCTCACCTGGAATACCTCAAAACCGAAGGGGAAGTGACCCTCCAGTGGTCGCGAGTGCTTGAGCCGACCAAGAACAGACAGGGCAACCCCATCGAATACCTGGAGGAATACCAAGTCACTGACAGCACCACGGGCAATGCCCTCTGGTATGCGCACTTTCACTTCAAGAAGCGGCCACGCCAGCAGTTCGGCGGGCTGGAGGCCGGCCACCTGAAGCTGGCCCGTGAGCGAAACCAGAAAGCAGGCGCCTGGCGCGGCCCGCTGACCGAAGCCCAGGCCAATACCCTGTTCGGCGGTCTGCGCCCGAACCAGGCCTGAGCCGACTGACGCCCGGACCGGCAATCGGCCCGGGCGTCACGCCTCACAGCTTGGCAATCGACACCTCGGTGGATTTGACGAAGGCGATCACCTCGCTGCCCACCTGCAGTTCCAGCTCCCGCACAGAGCGGGTGGTGATCACCGAGGTGACGATGCCAGAGGCCGTCTGCACGTCGATTTCCGACAGCACCGGACCTTCGAGGATTTCCTTCACAGTGCCTTTGAACTGGTTGCGTACGTTGATGGCTTTGATGGTCATGGTGTGATTCCTTCTCTCAGGGCTTGTGGGGTTCAGTGCGCCCAACGCAGTTGCGTGGGCAAATGGGCTACAGGTTCCGGCTCGGGCGGCGTGCCCGGGACGGCAAGAACACGGTGGAGGACTTCGCTTTCCAGCGCCGCCAGACGGTGCGAGCCCCGTACCCGCGGACGCGGCAGGTCGACGACCAGATCCAGGCCCACGGCGCCGTCTTCGATCAGGATCACCCGGTCGGCCACGGCGACGGCTTCGTTGACGTCATGGGTGACCAGCAACACGGTGAAACCATGCTGGTGCCACAGGCGTTCGATCAGTTGCTGCATCTCGATCCGGGTCAGGGCATCCAGCGCACCCAGCGGCTCGTCCAGCAGCAGCAGGCGCGGCTTGTGGATCAGCGCCCGGGCCAAGGCCACCCGCTGTTTCTGGCCACCCGACAACGCGGCCGGCCAGTCGTTGGCGCGTTCGGCCAGGCCGACCGCCTCCAAGGCTTGCAACGCATCGGCGCGCCAATGGCCGGACAGCCCCAGGCCCACGTTGTCGATCACCTTCTTCCAAGGCAGCAGGCGTGCATCCTGAAACATCAGTCGGGTCTCTTCGCGGGCATGGGCCAACGGCGCGGCACCGGCCAGCAACTGGCCGCCGCTGGGCTGATCGAGACCCGCCAGCAGACGCAGCAAGGTGCTCTTGCCGCAGCCACTGCGCCCCACGATGGCGACGAACTGACCGGCCGGGATGTGCAGGTCGATGCCTCGCAGCACCTCGCGCTGACCGAAGGTCTTGCGCACACCCTGGACCGCCAGGGGGATGCCACGCAGCAGGCGCGGCGGTTGTTCCTTGAGCACGGTCATGCGCCCTCCTTCTTCGCCGGTTGATAGGCCGGGTGCCAACGCAGCCAGACACGCTCCAGGCCACGGGCGGCGAGGTCGGCAAGCTTGCCGAGCACCGCGTACAGGACGATGGCCAGGACCACCACATCGGTTTGCAGGAACTCACGGGCATTCATCGCCAGGTAGCCGATACCGGCATTGGCCGAGATGGTCTCGGCGACGATCAGCGTCAGCCACATGAAGCCCAGGGCGAAGCGCACGCCCACCAGGATCGAGGGCAGGGCACCCGGCAGGATCACCTGGCGGAACAGGCCGAAGCCCGACAGGCCATAGCTGCGTGCCATCTCCACCAGCGCCGGGTCGACGTTGCGGATGCCGTGGTAGGTGTTGAGGTAGAGGGGGAATAGCGTCCCCAGCGCCACCAGGAAGATCTTGGCCGACTCATCGATGCCGAACCACAGGATCACCAGTGGGATCAGTGCCAGGTGCGGCACGTTGCGGATCATCTGCACCGAGCTGTCGAGCAGGCGCTCGCCCCAGTTCGACAGGCCCGTGATGAAGCCCAGCACCAGGCCGATGCTGCCGCCGATCAAAAAGCCCAGGGCCGCGCGCCAACCGCTGATGGCCAGGTGCGTCCAGATCTCGCCGCTGCGCACCAGCTCGACGCCGGCGCTGACCACCGCGCTCGGCGCCGGCAGGATGCGGGTCGACAGCCAGCCGCTGGCGACCGCCAGTTGCCACACCGCCAACAACAGCAGTGGCAGGACCCAGGGTGCCAGGCGCTTCGACCAGGAAGTAGTTGCACGACTCATGACCAAGCCCTCAGCTCTGCGCCACGGACTTGGGCAGGATGTCATTGGCGACCATCTCCCCGAACGGGCTCACGTAACCGCCGCTCCTGGGTTGCTCTGGGCGCTGCACATCCAGGTGCGGGAACAGCAGTTCGGCGACCCGATACGACTCTTCCAGGTGTGGGTAACCAGAGAAGATGAAGGTGTCGATGCCCAGCGCCGCATACTCCTTGACCCGCGCCGCCACGGTCGGGCCATCGCCCACCAGCGCAGTGCCGGCGCCGCCGCGTACCAGACCGACGCCTGCCCACAGGTTGGGGCTGACCTCCAGCCTGTCGCGCTTGCCGCCGTGCAGGGCGGCCATGCGCTGCTGGCCCACCGAGTCGAAGCGCGCCAGAGACGCCTGGGCACGGGCGATGGTGTCATCGTCCAGGTGCGAGATGAGTTTGTCGGCGGCCGCCCACGCCTCTTCGTTGGTCTCACGAACGATCACGTGCAGGCGGATACCAAAGCGCACTTCGCGACCTTGCGCAGCCGCTTTTTCACGCACCTGGGCAATCTTTTCCGCCACCGCAGCCGGCGGCTCGCCCCAGGTCAGATACAGCTCGACCTGCTCGGCAGCCAGGTCCTGGGCAGCGTCGGACGACCCCCCGAAGTACAGCGGCGGACGCGGTTGCTGGATCGGCGGGTAGAGCAGCTTGGCGCCTTTGACCTGGATGTGCTTGCCGTCGTAATCGACCACCTCGCCTTCGAGCACCTTGCGCCAGATGCGGGTGAACTCCACGGACGCTTCGTAGCGCTCCTGGTGGTTCAGGTGCAGGCCATCACCGGCCAGCTCCTCCGGGTCGCCACCGGTCACCAGGTTGAACAGCGCGCGACCGTTGGACAGGCGATCGAGCGTCGCAGCCTGGCGCGCGGCCACCGTCGGGGAAATGATCCCTGGGCGCAGCGCCACGAGGAACTTCAGATGTTGGGTCACCGGAATCAGCGAGGCGGCCACCAGCCAGGAGTCCTCGCAGGAGCGCCCGGTGGGGATCAGCACGCCGCCAAAGCCCAGGCGATCGGCGGCCTGGGCGATCTGCTGCAGGTAGCCATGGTCGACCGCGCGGGCGCCGTCGTTGGTGCCCAGGTACTTGCCGTCACCATGGGTCGGGAGGAACCAGAAAATGTTAAGGCTCATTGGAGTTGTCTCCTCAGGTGTGGCTCAAGCCGGGGCCCAGCCCCGACCGCAGCGAATCGATCAAGGCGCGGTGGCGACCTTGGCGGGGGGTGTCCAGATCACGTCCTTGATGCTCAAGGGCTTGGGAATCAGCTTCAGGGCCTGGAAGGTATCGGCGATCTTCTGCTGTGCGGCGACCACCTCTGGCGTGAGCGGCGTGGCACCGAAGCCCTGGCGCTTGACCGAGGTAAGGGTGATATCGGCAGGCAGCCCCAGCAGCGGGGCGACCTGATCGGTGACCTCCTGTGGGTTGGCCTGAGACCACTGGCCAATGGCACGCACTTCATCGACCAAGGTCTGGATCACCGCCGGATGCGACGTGGCGTACTTGCGGGAGGCCAGGTAAAACTGGTGGTTGTCGACCAGCCCTTTGCCGTCGCGCAGGGTGCGGGCTTGTAGTTGCTGCTCGGCAGCGGCCTGGTACGGATCCCAGATGACCCAGGCATCGACGCTGCCACGCTCGAAGGCCGCGCGGGCGTCGGCGGGTGGCAGGTACACCGGCTGGATGTCGCTGTACTTCAGGCCTGCGTCTTCCAGAGCGCGGACCAGCAGGTAATGGACGTTGGAGCCTTTGTTGAAGGCGACCTTCTTGCCTTTGAGGTCCTTCACCGACTGCACGGGCGAACCCTTGGGCACCAGGATCGCCTCGCTGTGCGGCGCAGGCGGCTCATAGGCCACATAGAGCAGGTCGGCACCGGCAGCCTGGGCGAACACTGGTGGGGTTTCGCCAGTGACGCCGAAATCGATGGAGCCGACGTTCAGCCCTTCGAGCAGTTGAGGACCGCCGGGGAATTCGGTCCATTGCACCTGGATGCCCTGCTCGGCCAGGCGCTTTTCCAGCGAGCCCTTGGCCTTGAGCAGCACCAGGGTGCCGTATTTCTGATAACCAATACGCAGGCTTTCTGCCTGGGCCTGGGTGATGGCGCCGAAGGACACAGCCGCCGCAAACAGGGCGACCAGACCACGACGCAAGAAGACTGTGCGCATGGCGCTCTCCTGTGCGAGTTGGGTTCGGGTTGCACCTGCTTGCCCGTTGACGGGCGAGTAAGGTGGGAAAAACGGTGAAGCGATGAGGCCGGCTCAGATGCTCCAGCGGGCAGTGAGCAGGCGTTCGTTGAGCACGCCCGGGGCCACGGGTTTGGGGCGTCGGGCCAGGGCGCTGTGGAACAACTCCAATGAGTCCTCGAGCCGGGCCTCGAGGGCGGCGGCCAGTTGCGCGGGCTTGCCGTGCTCGCCGTAGGCGATCTGGCTGTCGTCGGCGAAGATCCCTTGCAGGGTCTCCTGCGCCTTGAGTGCCGAGAGCACCGGTTTGAGTGCGTAGTCCACCGCCAGCATGTGAGCGATGCTGCCACCGGTGGCGATCGGCAAGACCACCTTATGCTCCAGGGCACGCTCAGGCAGCAGGTCGAGCAGGGTTTTCAGCGCACCGGCGAATGACGCCTTGTACACCGGGGTGGCGACCACCAGGCCATCGGCCTGGGCCACCAGCTGCTGGAAGTGCTGAACCTGCGGGCTGTCGAAGCGGGCGTGGAGCAAGTCCTCGGCCGGGAATTCGCGCACCTGGAAGGTCACCACCTCCACCCCCCGATCCTGCAGCCACTGGCGCGAGCGCTCAAGCAGCACGCCGGAGCGTGAACGGGTACTGGGGCTACCACCGAGAGAAACAACCAGCATGAAAACGCTTCCTTCGATTCGATTGCAGGGCCGCGAGGAGTTGGCCCCGCTGGAATGGAATCGACATTAACAGGCGGTCACATATATCTAGAAATCATATTTTTTCATTTATTTATTCCATTTTTGCGAAACCGTGATTTCGGCGGATGCTCCTGTGGATGCGGTAGCGAATGTACTGGCGCATTCGCGGATGAACCCGCTCCCACAGGGCGGGCGGTGATCCTTGTGGGAGCGGGTTTACCCGCGGAAAAGGCGCCTCGGAGCCACTAATCACAGCCCCGATTCATCCCAACTTCCATATCGTCGATCAATGCCTTGGCCATGGCACTGAGGATCCGGGCGGCGCTGCCTGACATCTGGTCGCCTTCCATCTCCGCCTCGCAGGTCAGATGGCGGATGCACCCGAGCAACACGGAGAGTTCGTCGAAGGCTTGTTGGAAGGGGATGTCGGGTTGGATGCGGTACAGGTCCAGGCAGGTCTGGACGCCTGCGGTTTTCCATGTACTTGAGTTGTCGGTCATCGCTCAAAAATTCCTCATGTGGTGTTGGAACCACCACCCAGGTTCTTTCTCACGAGATCAAGGTGGCAGCCGTGCACAGGGTGAGAAACCGGGACACAAGGAAAACCCGGCCAGACCGAGGTCTGCCCGTACACGGCTGCCATAACGGAAATGCCGAAACCTTAGCTGTCTTCGGGTTCTCACACCCGGTCGCCAAACAGGACGACCCGGCGACGTTATCCCTGGGGTGTGACCCCAACAATGCAGCAGCTTCCGGCAGGTGCGTAGGATAGGTCGTTACTTGCAAAAGGCTGAAGCGCTTGGCTTGAGGTTCGGAAATATCCGACACATTGGAGGTCGGCACGCTCCTACAGGAGACACCGCCAATCTCCGCGCATAAAAAAGGGCCGTCGAAACGGCCCAAAGATCCCTGCTATGGCTAAGAGCAATGCAACGAGGATTCCTTAACGATTCGGTTGCGGGGTCAGGCGCAGATAGGGTTTGACCGCCCGATACCCTTTGGGGAAGCGCTGCTTGATTTCATCTTCGTCTTTCAATGAAGGCACGATCACCACCTCGTCGCCATCCTGCCAGTTCGCCGGCGTGGCCACCTTGTGGTTGTCGGTCAGTTGCAGCGAGTCGATCACCCGCAGAATTTCGTTGAAGTTGCGCCCAGTGCTGGCCGGGTAGGTGATGGTCAGGCGCACCTTCTTGTTGGGGTCGATGACGAACAGCGAGCGCACCGTCAGGGTGTCGCTGGCGTTGGGGTGGATTAGGTCGTACAGGTCGGAGACCTTGCGATCGGCATCGGCGAGGATCGGGAAGTTGACCACGGTGTTCTGGGTCTCGTTGATGTCATCGATCCAGCGGGTGTGGGAGTCGACCGGGTCCACCGACAAGGCGATGGCCTTGACGCCGCGCTTGGCGAATTCGTCCTTGAGCTTGGCGGTCAACCCCAGCTCGGTGGTGCACACTGGGGTGAAGTCGGCCGGGTGGGAGAACAGCACACCCCAGCTATTGCCCAACCATTCGTGGAAACGGATCTTGCCGGCGCTGGATTCCTGTTCGAAATCGGGGGCGATGTCACCGAGTTTGAGGCTCATGGGAGGGGGCTCCTGTGCTGTGTCTGGTCTGTGGGTTCAATGTGCCTGCATTCGATTAAAAACAAAAAGAATAAATATTGATTTATTTATAACCTGCAAACATAACGAATCGCAGACATAAAAAAGCCTCGCGCTAGGCGAGGCTTTTTGTGCAGCTACGACTTACATGAAGGCGTAAGTGTAGTTGACGATGAAGCGAGTCTGGTCCTGATCGTTCGCGGAGCTTGCACCCGTACCGCGATATACACCCTGGCGCAGGCTGAAGCCCAGGCCTTTGAGAGTACCTTCCTGCAGCACGTAGTCGATACGCGCATCACGTTCCCATTCGCTGAAGGTGCCATGGCCGTCGGCGTTGCGGCCATCGCGACCACGCAGGTATGCGACCGAAGCCTTCAGGCCAGGCACGCCCAGGCCTGCGAAGTCATAGGAATACTGGCCGAAAGTGGTGTTTTCACCGGCCTTGGCGAACTGGTTGATCATGCTGTCGGAGAACAGGTAGAAGCTGGAGCCACCAGCACCTTCGCTATCCCCATTACTGTCGACCACACTGCCTTGGTTCAACCATACGAAACCACCGTCATCGCTGATTTGTTGGTGACCGAGCATGAGCGCGTGGCTGCCCAAGGTGTAGGTGAACATGGCAGACCAGGTCTTGTTGTCCACTTCGCCCTTGTTCTTGGCATAACCTTTGTTGTTGTCGAAGGCGTAGCCAGCCTCACCGTTCTTGCCGTCCTTGCTGCTATCGAAGTAGCGCAGGTCAGTCTTGAAGGACTGGTCGGGAGCGATCTGGTAGAGGTGAGTCAGACCCAGGAAGTGCTGTTTGTAGAAATCTTCCAGGTTCGAGTAGTAGTACTGCAGGGTGAGGTCTTTGGTCAGCTTGTAGTCCAAGCCGCCGTAACGGAACTTGTTGCTGTCCTGCGAAGCGCCAGCGACCGACAGACCGGTACGGTTGCTCGAGGCACGACCCATGGCGTGGGTCAGCTGACCGGCGTTGATGGTCAGGTTGTCGATTTCCTTCGAGGTGATGGTGCCCCCTTCGAAGGTTTGCGGCAGCAGACGACCGTCGTTGGAAACCAGGATCGGCAAGTTTGGCGCCAGGGCGCTACCGAAGTGCGCTTCGGTCTTCGAGAAGCGGGCCTTGGCGTTGGCACCAAAACGCGCCCACTGATTGGCGGACTTATCGCCATCGTTCGGGAAGAAGCCACTGCCGTGGTAGCCCCCACCGCCATCGAGGTGGATACCCCACAGCGCTTGGGCATCGACACCGAAACCGACGGTGCCTTCAGTAAAGCCCGAGATGTAATCAACTTTGAAACCCTGGCCAGACTCGCGCTGGTCGGCGCGTGGCTTATCCTTGTGAGCTTCACGGTTGTCGTTATTGAAATACATGGTGCGCGAGCTGACGGACAGCTTGCTGTCCTCAACGAAACCGGCAGCACCTGCTTGCTGGGCGAGAACCCCCAATGCCACGGCCAGGGCCAGGCTGGACTTGTACATGTTTTGCTCCTCTACGTTCTAATTTTTGTACATCTCAAGCGGCAGGATCTGTTGCCCCGCTCGCCTTGGATTGGGCGATTTAGCACCAAACAGTGTCTGCGAAGTCAATCGTTACCAATCGTTTCGCGACTTTGGTCTAAGACGCCGCTTGCGCCACAGGATAATGACAATCCTATAAATCCAAAATGACCGTTTTATGACTTTTTAAGATTTTTAAGGAATATATTTGGAACCTTTGCTCCCATTAGCTGTATAGAACATATTTTCTTATTCCTATTGGTTATGTGCAAACGTTTGCCAATAACCGACTTCACATCCCCGCAAAACCGAAAAAGCGTAGCTGCCATTCCAGGCTTCGCCAGCGAAGCTGACTCCTCGCTCAAAAACCCTGACGATTGACACCTAAGCTAATGCCAATAAGTTATTTATTTTTGATTTCTTAGATCAATTAGTCTCTTCGTCAACCCACCCTGATTTGCCTGACGAGGAGCTTATCCATGATCCCGCACACTCCGTTGCGCCTGTTCGCCGCCCTGACCCTCGCCAGCGCCAGCTGGCTCGCTCAAGCGGCCGACCTGACCGTCGCGTACCAGACCACCGTCGACCCAGCCAAGGTCGCCCAGGTCGATGGCACCTATGAAAAAGCCAGCAAGGCCAGCATCGACTGGCGCAAGTTCGACAACGGCGCCGACGTGATTACCGCCGTGGCCTCCGGCGACGTACAGATCGGCTACCTGGGCTCCAGCCCTCTGGCCGCCGCGGCCACCCGCAAGCTGCCGGTGGAAACCTTCCTGATCGCCACACAGATTGGCGCAGGCGAAGCGCTGGTGGCCCGCGACAGCATCAAGACCCCGCAGGATCTGGTCGGCAAGAAAGTCGCCGTGCCGTTCGTTTCCACCGGTCACTACAGCCTGTTGGCCGCGCTCAAGGCCTGGAATATCGACCCAGCCAAGGTGCAGATCCTCAACCTCGCGCCGCCGGCGATCATCGCCGCCTGGAAACGGGGTGACATCGATGCCACCTACGTCTGGGACCCGGCCCTGGGCGTGGCCAAGGAAAACGGCAAAGTACTGATCACCTCCGGCGAGCTGGCCAGCAAAGGCGCCCCGACCTTCGATGCGTGGATCGTGCGCAAGGACTTCGCCGCCAAGCACCCGGACATCGTCAAGTCGTTCGCCAAGGTCACCCTCGACGCCTACGCCGACTACCGCAAGGACCCGAAAGCCTGGCTGGCCAACCCCGACAACGTCGGCAAACTGGCCAAACTGTCCGGTGCCAAGCCCGCCGACATCCCGGTACTGCTGCAAGGCAACGTCTACCCGCTGGCCACCGACCAGGCCAACGCTTTGGGCGCACCGACCACCCAGGCATTGACCGACACGGCCACCTTCCTCAAGCAACAAGGCAAGGTCGAAGCGGTACTGCCGGACTATTCCCCCTACGTCAGCGCCCAGTACCTGCCCAACTGACCCAGCTCTCCCACAGGTACAGCGGTGTTATCGAGAGCAGCGCAGAACATGTGGGAACGGGTTTACCCGCGAATGCGTCGGTGAATTCAAAACAGCATTCGCGGGTAAACCCGCTCCCACAGAACCGCACAGCCTCCCACCCTCGCACGACACGACGGAGCCCACCATGGCCTTGCTCGAACTGGAGCGCATCAGCGCACAGTACCCCGGCACCGATGCCCCGGTGCTGACCGACATCAACCTGAGTCTGGGACCCCGCCAGTTGCTGGTGGCCCTGGGCCCTTCCGGCAGCGGCAAGACCTCGCTGCTCAACCTCATCGCCGGCTTCGTCGCCCCCAGCGCCGGGCGCATCACCCTCGACGGCAAGCCGGTCGAAGGCCCGGGGGCCGAGCGCGGCGTGGTGTTCCAGGATGACGCGCTGCTGCCCTGGCAGGATGTTCTGGCCAATGTGGCCTTTGGCCTGGAGCTGGCCGGTATCCCCCGCGCCGAGCGCGAAGCCAAGGCCCGTGAGCTGCTGGCGCTGGTCGATCTGGCTGGGCTTGGCGAACGCCGCATCTGGCAACTCTCTGGTGGCCAGAAACAACGTGTGGGCCTGGCCCGGGCGCTGGCCGCCAACCCGCGCGTGCTGCTGATGGACGAGCCCTTCGGCGCCCTCGACGCCTTCACCCGCGAGCAGATGCAGGAATTGCTGCTGCAGGTCTGGCAGCGCACCGCCAAGCCGGTGTTCCTGATCACCCACGACATCGAGGAGGCTGTGTTCCTGGCCAGCGAGCTGGTGCTGCTGGCGCCCAACCCGGGGCGCGTGGTCGAACGCCTGCACCTGGATTTCGGCCTGCGCTACGCCGCCGGCGAGTCGGCCCGGGCGATCAAGTCCGATCCTCGTTTCATCAAGACCCGCGAGCACGTGCTGGCGCGAGTGTTCTCCCAACGCGAAGCCGACCACCGGCAGGAGTCCGCATGAGCAGCCTGGACCTGACGGCCGCCGACAAACCAGTCGCCCGGCCAACCCGCACCGCTAAGGTACGCCGCCCGTTGGCCACCCGCTGGATCAGTGCCCTGACCCTGGCCAGCCTGCTGCTGGCCTGGTGGCTGGTGACCGCCGCCGGCTGGATCGAGCCGCTGTTCCTGCCCTCGCCCGCCGACATCCTGGCCAAGGCCTGGACCCTGCTCACCCAAGGCTACATGGACGCCAGCCTCTGGCAGCACCTGGGCGCAAGCCTGGGGCGAATCGGCCTGGCCCTGCTCGCCGCGACCCTGACCGCCATCCCGATCGGCTTGGCCATCGGCCACAACCGCGTCGCCCGCGGCATCCTCGACCCACTGATCGAGTTCTACCGGCCGATCCCGCCGCTGGCCTACCTGCCGCTGATCGTGATCTGGTGCGGCATCGGCGAATTGTCGAAGGTGCTGTTGATCTATCTGGCCATCTTCGCCCCGATCGCCATCGCCACCGCCACCGGCGTGCGTACCGTCGACCCGGCCAAGCTGCGCGCCGCCCAGTCCCTGGGCGCGACCAAGGCGCAGTTGATCCGCCATGTGATCCTGCCCAGCGCTCTACCCGACATCCTCACCGGCATTCGCATCGGCCTTGGGGTCGGCTGGTCGACCCTGGTGGCCGCCGAACTGATCGCCGCCACCAGCGGCCTGGGCTTCATGGTGCAGTCGGCGGCGCAGTTCTTGGTCACCGACGTGGTGGTGCTGGGGATCTTGCTGATCGCCCTGATCGCCTTCGCCCTGGAGATGGGCCTGCGCGTCCTCCAGCGCAAGCTGGTGCCCTGGCACGGGCAAAGCCACTGACCCTACAACGCCTTTCGCGGGTAAACCCGCCCTCACAGATTGGGTGAACGCCTTGTGGGAGATTCTATGGTTGAGGGCAAAGCTTTTTTGCCCCTTTGCTGACGTATTCGCCTTGGGTCTTCATCAAGGCGAATGCAACTCTGGCGAGCTTGCGTGACAAGATAACCAGGGCCTGAGTCGTTGCCTTACCTGCCCGGCGATAGTGCTCGTAGACGTCTTTCCAGGCCGCAGACCTACTGGCCGCCATGGCGGCGTTATGCAGTAATCGACGGATCTCTGAACAACCCCGCTTGGTCAACCGTCGACGTCCGGCCTTTTGGCCGGAATCTGCAACTTTCAGGTCCATGCCTAGAAAAGCGATGTATGAATCACTGTTCTTGAATTCGCCCCGAATAAATGCGGTGACGAGGGCAACAGCGGTCAGGAAGCCAATCCCTTCAACTTTCTGACAGCGGGCGACTTGTTCGGCTAGGCCAGCCTCTTTTACCAAGACCTTCAGGCGTTTCTGGATCAGAAGATCAAGCGACTCGAAGTGCTTGGCAAAGCTGTTGAACGCCTCTTTGAGCGACATTTCATTGCCCCAGCTCTGAGTCAGACTTGTCCGCGCCGAAACCAGCGCTGCTCTGCGCCGGAGCAGGCTCTGGAGCTTGCCGTAGACAGCTGGAGGGGGCGACCAAGGACGAAGAGCACTGCCCTCGCGATCCAGGAAGCGAGCCAGCAGGCAGGCATCGGACGCATCGGTTTTAACGCGTCCGCCAACGCCCTTGCGGTAGTTGCTGAGTTGAAACCCGTCGACGACATAGACGGCGAAGCCCTTTTCGTATGCCATCTCAACCAGGTCCAGATGGTAAACATTGGTAGCTTCAACGCAGATAGCGGTATTGGCCGGCTGAAGTGCCAGCCACTTTTGGATTTCAGGCTTGGTGTTTCTAACGGTCTGCTGTTGGGCGGAGTCTTCGTAATAACAGACCAGCTCAGCCTTGGCGACATCGATGCCGATGATGAAATTGTCTACTCGCATTGCCATCGCCTGAACTCCCACGGTATGGTTTTTGAACTCGGAGGGGTTTCACCAAGAGGCGCTGGCTTGCTTCTATCGTCGTTTGCAAACGATGCATTCTTTATCGGCGCTTTGGTGAAGGGGTGGGGCGATGTCTCCCACGGTCTGTACTGCGCCTAACAGTCAGAATCGGTTTGTTCGTCCCACCACCCCTTCGAGTATCACCATACAAGCGGGTTTACCCGCGAAGACGCCACCGCCCTAGCTTACCGACTGGTACACCGTTCAAGCGAGACCGACATGAGCCTGACCATTACCCCCCTGAGCCCAGCGCTCGGCGCCCAGATCAGTGGCGTGGACCTCTCCCGCGACATCAGCGTCGAGCAATGCGATGCCATCGAGCAGGCGCTGCTCAAGCACCAGGTGCTGTTCTTCCGAGACCAGCCCATCACCCCTGAGCAACAGGCCCGCTTCGCCGCACGCTTCGGCGACCTGCACATCCACCCGATCTACCCCAATGTGCCGGATACCCCGCAAGTGCTGGTCCTCGACACGGCGGTCACCGACGTGCGCGACAATGCGGTCTGGCACACCGACGTGACCTTCCTGCCCACGCCCGCCCTGGGTGCGGTGCTCAGTGCCAAGCAGTTGCCGGCCTTTGGCGGCGACACCCTGTGGGCCAGCGGCATTGCCGCCTTCGAGGCCCTGTCGGCACCGCTGCGGGAGATGCTCGATGGCTTGAGCGCCACCCACGATTTCACCAAGTCCTTTCCGCTTGAGCGCTTCGGCACCACACCCGAAGACCTGGCCCGCTGGGAGGCCACCCGACGCAACAACCCGCCACTGTCGCACCCGGTGGTACGTACCCACCCGGTGAGCGGGCGCAAGGCGCTGTTCGTCAACGAAGGGTTCACCACGCGGATCAACGAGCTGAATGAGCAAGAAAGCGAGGCCCTGCTCAAGCTGCTGTTCGCCCATGCGACCCGCCCCGAATTCACGATTCGCTGGCGGTGGCAGGAGAACGACGTGGCGTTCTGGGACAACCGGGTGACCCAGCACTATGCAGTGGATGACTACCGGCCGAGCCGGCGGGTGATGCATCGGGCGACCATCCTGGGAGATGCGCCGTTCTGATGGACCTCGGGAAGGCCTTTGGCCTCCCTTCGCGGCACAAGGTTGCTCCTCCTTGTGCCGCGAAAGAGCCCCAATGGGCTACCGGACCAGATGCAGGAACTGCATGTGCCGCTGATACTGGTCGAGGATGTCGTTGATGATCTGCTCCTTGTTGTAGCCCACCAGGTCGTAGTTCTGGCTACCTTCGGACAGATGCACCTCGGCGCGGTAGTAACGGCGGTTCTTCAACTCCTGGGTGCCCAACCCGGCCAAGGCGAACGACGGGGTGAAGTACCCGCGCATCTGCACTTGGTAGATGAACGGCTGCTCTTCGCCCAGGCCGATCTTCAGGCTGACGTTGTCGTGGCTCGGGTCGTCCTGGGTGATCACGTTCAAACCCTTCTGCACGAACACCTCGGTGACCTCGCCAATGGCCGGGCGCACCACGTCGTCCATGAAGCGGTACACCTCGTCGCGTGACGGGAAATGCACCGCCTGGCTCAGGCGCTGGCGCCAGCCACCTCGGCCACGGCGCGACACGGCGAACGGCGCCAGCGAGTGCATCTGCGCGATCTGGCGCTGGGACTCCAGGTAGAACGCCTTGTGCAGCCCCCACATCATGCACAGCAGGATCAGCGAGAACGGCAATGACGTCAGCACCACCGCTGACTTGAGCGAGTCGATGCTCCCGGCGAACAGCAGGCTGCTGGTGATCAGCGCGGTCATGGCGCCCCAGAAGATGCGCAGCCAGTTCGGGCCATCTTCATCCGCGTCGCCGCCCTTGGCCGACAGCGTGGAGAGCACCACGGTGCCCGAGTCCGCCGACGTGACGAAGAACACGAAGCTGATGAACACCGTCACCGCGATCACGGTCTTGCTCCACGGGTAGGTTTCCAGCAGCAGGTACAGGCTCATGGACGGGTTTTCCAGGGCCGACTGGCCCAGGGCGGTCATGCCATGGTCGAGCACCTGGGTCATGGCGCTGTTGCCGAAAATCGACATCCACGCCAGGGTGAAGCCCAGCGGGATCAACAGCACGCCGAAGACGAACTCGCGGATGGTCCGACCACGGGAGATACGCGCGATGAACAGCCCCACGAACGGCGCCCAGGCAATCCACCAGGCCCAATAGAACACGGTCCAGCCGCCCAGCCAGTCGCGGTTCTCGCCGTAGGCATAGACATCGAAGCTCTTGCGCGGCAAGGCGCCGAGGTAGTCGCCCAGGTTCTGGATCAAGGTGTTGAACAGGTGCTGGGTGGGCCCGGCGAACAGCACGAACAGCAGCAGCGCGCAGGCCAGGAACAGGTTGATGTCGCTCATCACCCGCACGCCTTTTTCCACCCCGGCGACCGCCACGGCCACCGCCGCGCCCATCATCAGGACAATGAGCAGCACCTGTATCCACTGGCTGTGGCTGATACCGAACAGGTAATCCAGGCCGGCATTCAGGTGCAGCACGCCAAAGCCCATGTCGGCCCCCAGGCCAAACACCGTGGCGATGATGCCGAAGCCATCGACCGCGTAGCCGATCGGCCCGTTGATGCGCTTGCCGATCAAGGGATACAGCGCCGAGCGCAGCGCCAATGGCAAGTTGTGGCGGTAGGCAAAGTACGCCAGCGCCATGCCGACGAAGGCGAACACACCCCAGCCATGCAGGCCCCAGTGCAGGAACAGCAGTTCCATCGCCTGACGCCCGGCCTCCACCGTGCCACCCTCGCCCTGGGGCGGTTGCAGCATGTGGGTGAGCGGTTCGGAAACGCAGAAGAAGAACAAGGTGATGCTGATGCCGGCGGCGAACAGCATGCCGGCCCAGGACAGGTAACTGAATTCGGGTTCGTCGTGGTCGGCACCGAGCTTGATCTTGCCGTAGCCCGACAAGGCGGTGACCACCACGAAGACCAGGTACAGGGTCATGGCCAGCATGTAGTACCAGCCGACCGTGTTGGCCGCCCAGTTCTGCGCCGCCAGCAACCAATCGCCCGCCGCTTTGGGATTGGCGATGACCATCAGGCCGAAGATGAGGATAAAGCTTGCCGCGAAGTAGAACACCGGAGGGTTCATGCGGATCTTGCCATTGGCAAGGGAGGGGGTCGGTGCACTCATTGGGCGCGCACCTCATGCAGCGGTGAAAGACTCGGATTGAACGGGTTCAGCAAAGGGGATCCTCCTGTTGAACACCGGCAATGGACCAGCGTTTTTACTTTGAACAAGCGTTCAAGTTAAACACGGATCGGCTTTCAACGCGACCTTGCCCGACCGCTGAACCCATTATTTGCAGTGAATTCCGACACGTTCGCGGGTAAACCGCGCCTACAAGTCCAGCACGATCTTGGCATCAGCGCCGAACCTGTAGGCGCGGTTTACCCGCGAACCGGGCGAGATAGAAGGCGTCTGATCCTGACTATTTCTGCCCTTCACACTCCAACTGCAGATTCGCCTGGGTGATGTTGCTCTCGGCCGGCACGCTGCGGGTCAGCCAGACATTGCCGCCGATGGTCGAGCCCTTACCGATGGTGATCCGCCCGAGGATGGTGGCCCCGGCATAGATGACCACATCGTCCTCGACGATCGGGTGGCGCGGCTCGCCCTTGTGCAGCATGCCGGTTTCGTCCGCCGGGAAGCGCTTGGCGCCCAGGGTCACGGCCTGATAGATGCGCACTCGCTCGCCGATGATCGCGGTCTCGCCGATCACCACGCCCGTGCCATGGTCGATGAAGAAGCTCGGGCCGATCTGGGCGCCGGGGTGGATGTCGATGCCGGTGGCCGAATGCGCCAGCTCCGAGCTGATCCGCGCCAGCAACGGCAGGCCGGCGCGGTACAGGTGGTGGGCCAGGCGGTGGTGGATGATCGCCAGGATCCCCGGGTAGCACAGCAGCACCTCATCGACGCTGCGCGCCGCCGGGTCGCCGTGATAGGCGGCCAGCACGTCGGTATCGAGCAGCACGCGCAGGTTCGGCAGCGCGGCGGCAAAGCCCTGGATCAACTGCAAGGCGTGGGCGTCGACGTCCTTCACCTCGGCCTTGCCGTGGCGCGAGGCGTAACGCAGCTCCAGGCGCGCCTGGGCCAGTAGCGCGGTAAGCGCGGCATCCAGGGTATGCCCGACATAGAAGTCTTCGCTCTCTTCGCGCAGGTCCACCGGCCCCAGGCGCATGGGGAACAACGCCCCACACAGTTGCTCGAGAATCTGGCGCATCGCTTCGCGCGAAGGCAGTTCGCGCCCGCCCTGCTCGCCGCTGCTGCGGCCATTGCGGGTTCGCCATTGCTCACGGGCGCTGCGCAGGTCGCTAACGATGCTCTGCAATTGCCAGTGTCCGGTGGATGGATGTTCGCTCACGGTGGTCTCCTGGATCGAGGCTGTGCGGGCCTTCATGAACGCGGCCGCGCTATGGAATTCACTGTACGGCAAATCCAGTGCTTGGAAAAAACAACGCTTTATTCCATCCTGCGCTAAGTCGGGTATAAGCAGCACTGACAGAGTGTGTATTCCTCGCCTACCCTCAATGCTGCTAAATCTGACAAACATCAGAAAAAGAAATAACAAAAGAAGTTTTTATTATTTCCAGGCCTATAAAGGCCACCTCTATAGTCGCCACCCACTACTTCCACAACAAGCGCGGGGCCCTACATGACCATCTTCGCCAAACCTCTTCTCAACGCCAGCCTGGCCCTCCTGCTGGGTACCGGCCTGTTCAGCCAAGCCTTTGCTGGCGAGCAGCTCAAGACCATCCAGGAAAAAGGCAGCATCAGCGTCGGCCTGGAAGGCACCTACCCCCCGTTCAGCTTCGTTGACGAGAACGGCAAGCTCGCCGGCTTCGAGGTGGAACTGTCCGAACTGCTGGCCAAGGAGCTGGGCGTCAAGGTCAAGCTCCAGCCGACCAAGTGGGATGGCATCCTCGCCGCGCTGGAGTCCAAGCGCCTGGACGTGGTCATCAACCAGGTGACCATCTCCGACGAGCGCAAGAAGAAGTATGACTTCTCCGAGCCCTACACCATCTCTGGCATCCAGGCCCTGATCCTGAAGAAAAAAGCCGAGCAGCTGAACATTCACAAGGCCGCAGACCTGGCTGGCAAGAAAGTCGGCGTAGGCCTGGGCACCAACTACGAGCAGTGGGTGAAGAAGGACGTCCCGCAAGCCGACGTGCGCACCTATGAAGACGACCCGAGCAAGTTCGCCGACCTGCGCAACGGGCGCATCGACGCGATCCTGATCGACCGCCTGGCCGCCCTGGAATACGCCCAGAAAGCCAAGGACACCGAACTTGCCGGCGAAGCCTTCTCGCGCCTGGAGTCGGGCGTTGCCCTGCGCAAGGGCGAGCCTGAGCTGCTCGCGGCGATCAACAAGGCGCTGGACAAGCTCAAGGCCGATGGCAGCCTGGCCAAGCTGTCCGAGAAATACTTCGGTGCCGACGTCACTAAATGATTTCCGAAAGCCTGCAACTTGTCATCGACTCCGCGCCCTTCTTGCTCAAGGGCGCGGGTTACACGGTGCTGCTCAGTGTCGGCGGCATGTTCTTCGGCCTGGTCCTGGGCTTCGCCCTGGCCCTGATGCGCCGCTCCAAGATCCTGCCGCTTGACTGGCTGGCCCGGGTGTATGTCTCGTTCTTCCGGGGCACGCCGCTGCTGGTGCAGTTGTTCGTGATCTACTTCGGCATGCCGCAGATCGGTATCGAGCTCGACCCGATCCCGGCCTCGCTGATCGGCCTTTCGCTGAACATGGCCGCGTACATCTGCGAAATCCTGCGCGCGGCGATCTCCTCGATCGACCGTGGCCAGTGGGAAGCGGCCGCCAGCATCGGCATGACCCGCACCCAGGCCATGCGCCGGGCGATCCTGCCACAGGCCATGCGCACCGCCTTGCCGCCGCTGGGCAACAGCTTCATTTCCCTGGTCAAGGACACCGCCCTGGCGGCGACCATCCAGGTGCCTGAGCTGTTCCGCCAGGCGCAGCTGATCACCGCCCGGACCTTCGAAGTCTTCACCATGTACCTGGCTGTGGCAGTGATCTACTGGATCCTGTGCACCATCCTTGCGCACTTCCAGAACCGCATGGAAGCGCGGGTCAACCAGCACGACCAGGAGCACTGAAGATGATCGTAGTAGAAGGCCTGACCAAGCAGTTCAAGGGCCAGACCGTGCTCAACGGCATCGACCTGACCGTCCAGCCCGGCGAAGTGGTGGCCATCATCGGCCCCAGCGGCTCGGGCAAGACCACCTTCCTGCGCTGCCTCAACCTGCTGGAAACGCCCGACGCCGGACGCATCCAGATCGGCGACATCAGCATCGACGCCAACCGCTCGCTGGGCAGCCAGCAAGGCGCGATCCGCCGCCTGCGCCAGCAGGCCGGTTTCGTGTTCCAGAACTTCAACCTGTTCCCTCACCGCACCGCCCTGGAGAACGTCATCGAAGGGCCGGTGATCGTCAAGAAGACGCCCCGGGACAAAGCCGTCGAACTGGGCCGGCGCCTGCTGGCCAAGGTCGGCCTGGCCGGCAAGGAAGACGCCTACCCACGGCGCCTGTCCGGCGGCCAGCAGCAACGGGTGGCCATCGCCCGGGCCCTGGCCATGGAGCCTGAGGTGATCCTCTTCGACGAACCGACCTCCGCGCTCGACCCCGAGCTGGTCGGCGAGGTACTGGCGACCATCCGCGGCCTGGCCGAGGAGAAGCGCACCATGATCATCGTCACCCACGAGATGAGTTTTGCCCGGGACGTGGCCAACCGGGTGATCTTCTTCGACAAGGGTGTGATCGTGGAGCAGGGCGAGGCCAAGGCGCTGTTCGCCAATCCCAAGGAAGAACGGACGCGGCAGTTCCTGCGTAAGTTTCTGGGCACTGCGGCGGGCTGATTTTCTCGCTGTCACCACTGACGCATTCACGGGTAAACCCGCTCCCACAGAGTTCGACGCAAGCTCTGTTGGAGCGGGTTTACCCGCGAATGCGTGCGCGTGGGCGATACCAAAACCTGACCTTCTATAGATAGTCCAAAAAGTTAGTTCATAAAGTTTTTATAAACCAATAGGGTATATAGACCGGACCACCGGACCAGCAAATGTCTGTCGCTGCCAGCGACGCTTTCAACTATTGTGAGGTAAGGAATGGTCTGGTCCACAAGCGATCTCGACAGCTCACCCCCGCTACTGCCGGCCAAGGTATTGCGCAACGACGCCGAGGCCCTCCAGGCCGCCCGGGAATTGGCCGACGCGGCCCGCCAACAGGCTTCGCGCCGTGACCAGCAGCGCAAGCTGCCCTGGGCCGAGATCGAACAGTTCACCCGCAGCGGCCTGGGCAGCATCAGCATCCCCAAGGCCCATGGCGGCCCCGAGGTCTCGTTCCAGACCATCGCCGAAGTCTTCCGCGTGATCAGCGCCGCCGACCCGGCCCTGGGGCAGATTCCGCAGAACCAGTTCGGCATGATCCAGCTGCTGCGCCTGACCGCCACCGAGGATCAGCAGGCCGCGCTGTTCCGCTCCGTGCTGGACGGCTGGCGTATCGGCAATGCCGGGCCTGAGCGCGGCACCAAGGACACCCTCACCCTCAAGGCGCGGATCACCCGCGACGGCGAGCGCTATCGCATCAGCGGCGAGAAGTTCTACTCCACCGGCGCCCTGTTCGCCCATTGGGTAGCGGTCAAGGCCCTGGATGAAGAGGGTCGCCAGCGCCTGGCCTTCGTGCGCCGGGGTAGCCCGGGCCTGCGCATCGTCGATGACTGGTCCGGCTTCGGCCAACGCACCACCGCCAGTGGCACCGTGCTGCTGGACCAGGTCCCGGTTGACGCCGAGCTCGTGGTGGACAACTGGCGCCAGCGCGACGTGCCCAATACCCAGGGCGCGGCCTCACAGTTGATCCAGGCCGCCATCGATGCCGGTATCGCCGAAGCGGCCATCGAAGATGCCATCACCTTCGTGCGCGAGAAGTCCCGCCCATGGATCGAGGCCAAGGTCGACCGGGCCAGCGACGACCCCTATGTGATCGCCGACATCGGCCGCCTCAAGCTGGAGCTGCACGCTGCCGAGGCGCTGCTGCGCAAGGCCGCCCAGGTGCTCGACGAGGTCAATGCCGGCCCGGTGGACGAGGTGTCGGCAGCCCGCGCCTCGATCGCCGTGGCCGAGGCCAAGGTGCTGACCACCGAAGTGGCCTTGCAGGCCAGCGAGAAGCTCTTCGAGCTGGCCGGCAGCCGCGCCACCCTCGCCGAGTTCAACCTCGACCGCCACTGGCGCAATGCCCGCGTGCACACCCTGCACGACCCGGTGCGCTGGAAGTACCACGCCGTCGGCGCCTGGCACCTCAACGGCACCCGCCCTGCCCGTCATTCCTGGATTTGAGCGAGCCTGCGCCTGCACCTGCGCTGAACCCTGTGGGCGCCACGAGGGAACCAGCGGGCGCTGGCGACAGCCTGCGATGGGGCGCAAAGCGGCCCCCTGCGATCCGCACTGGAGAAACACATGAACGCACTGACCCACCCCACCCCCAAGGCGGCGGTCATCACCAGCGATGCCCAAGCCCTGGCCGTCGCCGAAGACCTCGCCCAGCAATTACAGCGTGACAGCGCCCTGCGCGACCGCGAACGCCTCCTGCCTCACGCCGAACTCGAACTGTTCACCCGCTCCGGCCTGTGGGGTATCAGCGTGCCCAAGGCCTTTGGCGGCGCCGGCGTGTCCAACGTCACCCTGGCCAAGGTCATCGCCCGCATCGCCCAGGCCGATGCCGCCCTGGGACAGATCCCGCAAAACCACTTCTATGCCCTGGAAGTGCTTCGGGTGAACGGCTCGCCCGAGCAGCAGCGGCGCCTCTACGCCGAGGTCCTGGCAGGCCGGCGCTTGGGCAATGCCCTGGCCGAACTGGGCACCAAGACCGCCCATGACCGCACCACCCGCCTGAGCCGTGACCGCGATGGCCTGCGCATCAATGGCCGCAAGTTCTACGCCACTGGCGCCCTATACGCCCAGCGCATCCCCACGTCGGTAGTCGATGATGCCGGCGTTCAGCAGTTGGTGTTCGTGCCTGCGGACAGCCCCGGCCTGCAGGTGATCGATGACTGGAGCGGCTTCGGCCAGCGCACCACCGGCAGTGGTTCCGTGGTGTTCGACAACGTGCAGGTTCACGACGAGGACGTGGTGCCCTTCCAGAGCGCCTTCGACCGCCCAACGCCCGTCGGCCCCTTGGCGCAGATCCTCCATGCCGCGATCGACACCGGCATCGCACGCGCCGCCCTTGAGGACGCCCTGCACTTTGTGCGCACCCGCAGCCGACCGTGGGTCGACTCGGGTATCGACAAGGCCAGTGATGACCCACTCACGCTCAGAAGCTTCGGTCATCTGACCATCCGCCTGCACGCTGCCGAGGCCTTGCTGGAGCGGGCCGGGGCGTTCCTTGACCGGGCTCGCGACGACAGCAGCGCCGACAACGTCGCCGCCGCGTCCATCGCCGTCGCCGAAGCCCGGGCGATCAGCACCGAGGTGTCCCTCGCCGCCGGCACCACCCTGTTCGAACTGGCCGGCAGCCAGGCCACCCTGGCCGAGCACAACCTCGACCGGCACTGGCGCAACGCCCGCGTGCACACCTTGCACGACCCGGTGCGCTGGAAGTACCACGCCATCGGCAACTACTACCTCAACGGGGAAAACCCGCCCCGCCGGGGGACCATCTGATGGCCAGAGAGATCCTGCTCAACGCTTTCAACATGAATTGCATCGGGCATATCAACCATGGCCTGTGGACCCATCCACGGGACACCTCGACCCAGTACAAGACCCTGGCCTACTGGACCGACCTGGCACGTCTGCTGGAACGCGGACTGTTCGATGGGCTGTTCATCGCCGACATCGTCGGCACCTACGACGTGTATGGGCAGTCACTGGATGTGACGCTCAAGGAGTCGATCCAACTGCCGGTCAACGACCCGCTGCTGCTGGTCTCGGCCATGGCTGCAGTCACCCGCCACCTGGGCTTCGGCCTGACCGCCAACCTCACCTACGAGGCGCCCTACCTGTTCGCCCGGCGCCTCTCCACCCTTGACCACCTGAGCAACGGTCGGGTCGGCTGGAACATCGTCACCGGCTACCTGGACAGCGCCGCCCGGGCCATGGGCCTGGCCCAGCAACCCGAGCACGACCGGCGCTACGACCAGGCCGACGAATACCTGCAGGTGCTGTACAAGCTGCTCGAAGGCAGCTGGGATGACGACGCCGTGATCGCCGACCGTGAGCGGCGGGTCTACGCCGAGCCGGGCAAAGTGCGCAAAGTCCAGCATCACGGCGAGTTCTACAAGGTCGAGGGCTACCACCTGTGCGAGCCTTCGCCGCAACGCACACCGGTCTTGTTCCAGGCAGGCAGTTCGCCCCGGGGCCTGGCATTCGCAGGCCAACACGCCGAGTGCGTGTTCATCAGCGGCCAGGACCAAGCCGCCACCCGCGCACAGGTCGACAAGGTCCGTGCTGCCGCCCGCGCCGCTGGCCGCGACCCACGAGCGATCAAGGTGTTCATGGGCATCACCGTGATCGTCGCGCCGACCGAGGCCCAGGCCCGCGCCAAGCATGCCGAATACCTACGCCATGCCAGCCCCGAAGCGGGCGTGGCGCATTTTGCCAGTTCCACGGGTATCGATTTTGCCGCCTATGGGCTGGACGAACCGATTGGCTTTGCCAAAAGCAACGCGATCCAATCGGCCACCCGCCAGTTGCAGGACAACGCCTGGACCCGCCGCCGCCTGCTTCAGCAGCACGCTCTGGGAGGCCGCTACGTAACGCTGGTCGGCGCCCCCGAGCAGGTTGCCGAACAACTGATCGAGTGGATCGATCAGACCGGCCTGGATGGCTTCAACCTGACCCGCACCGTGACCCCGGAAAGCTTCGAAGACTTCATCGACCTGGTCGTCCCCGAGCTGCAACGGCGTGACCGCTACAAGATCGCCTACGCCGAAGGCGCCCTGCGCGAAAAACTGTTTGGCGCACCTCATCCCTACCTGCCTGCTGGCCACCCCGGCGCCGCCTACCGCAACCCAACCCCTGCCCCGACTGGAGCCCTGCACCATGCTTGAGAAACTGTTCCGGCCCGTCGCGGCCGCTGTCTTGTCCCTGAGCCTGGCCGGCGCCGCGACCGCCGCCGAGCCGCTGAAGATCGGCACCACCGCCGCCTTCGCCATCCCGCTGGAAGCCGCGGTGGAAGAAGCCCACAAACAAGGCCTGGAGGTGAAGCTGATCGAGTTCAGCGACTGGATCGCACCCAACGTTAGCCTCAACAGCGGCGACATCGACGTGAACTACTTCCAGCACATCCCCTTCCTGGAAAACGCCAAGGCCGCTGCCGGCTTCAACCTGGTGCCCTACGCCCCCGGCATCATCAACAACGTCGGGCTCTACTCCAAACGCTACAAAAGTTTCGCCGAGCTGCCCGAGGGCGCCAGCGTGGCCATCGCCAACGACCCGATCAACAGCGGGCGCGGCCTGCAACTGCTGGCCAAGGCCGGGCTGATCACCCTCAAGCCGGGCGTAGGCTACAAGGCCACCGAGGACGACATCGTCACCAACCCCAAGAAACTGAAGATCCTGCAAGTCGAGGCCGTGCAATTGGTGCGCGCCTATGATGACGCCGACCTGGTCCAGGGCTACCCGGCCTACATCCGCCTGGCCAACAGCTTCGATGCCACCTCGGCGCTGCTGTTCGACGGCCTGGAGAACAAGGAGTACGTGATCCAGTTCGTGATTCGCCCACAAAGCAAGGCAGACCCACGCCTGGCGAAATTCGTCGATATCTACCAGCACTCACCGGCCGTGCGCGCTGCCCTGAACAAAGCCCATGGCAGCCTGTACCAGGCCGGCTGGGAGGGCTGAGATGAGCAGCGCCAGCGCCCTCAAGGCGCCCATCCCGCAAGGCTCCCCGACGCCCGCCAGCGAGCAGGTCCTGCGCCCGGAGGTCAACGAAGCCCATGTGCGCTTCATCGGCCTGGGCAAGACCTAGTCCGGCCAGGCGCAACCCGCCCTGCACGGCATCGACCTGAACATCCGTCGGGGCGAAATCTTCGGCATCATTGGCCGTAGCGGTGCCGGCAAGTCATCCCTGCTGCGCACCATCAATCGCCTGGAGCAGCCCAGCCAGGGTCGGGTGCTGATCGACCAGACCGACATCGCGCCCTTCGATGAAGACCGGCTCGTTACCCTGCGCCGACGCATCGGCATGATTTTCCAGCACTTCAACCTGATGTCGGCCAAGACCGTATGGCAGAACGTCGAGCTGCCCTTGAAGGTCGCCGGCGTACCCAAGGCCGAGCGCCAGCGCAAGGTCAGCGAGCTGCTGGAACTGGTGGGCCTGGCACACAAGCACCCGGTGTACCCGGCGCAACTCTCCGGGGGGCAGAAACAGCGCGTCGGCATCGCCCGGGCGCTGGTACATGACCCTGAGATCTTGCTATGCGACGAGGCCACCTCAGCGCTGGACCCCGAAACCACCGCCTCGATTCTCGAGCTGCTGCGCGACATCAACCAGCGCCTTGGACTGACCGTGGTGCTGATCACCCACGAGATGTCGGTGATACGCGATATCTGCCACCGGGTGGTGGTGCTCGAACGCGGCGAGATCGTCGAGCAGGGCGAGGTCTGGCGGGTGTTCGGCTCACCGCGCCACGAGGTGACCCGCACGCTGCTCGCGCCCTTGCAGGCCAGGTTGCCCGCCGCCCTGCAGGCCAACCTGCGCGCCAACCCGACGGGCCCCGGTGATGCCATGGTGCTGCGCCTGAACCTGCTGGGCGAGCCGCAGTTGTCGGACCTGTTCAACGACCTGGGCGGGCGGATACGTCTGCTTCAAGGCGGCATCGAGACCATCGGCACCCATGCCCTGGGGCAACTGGTGCTGTCCGTGCAGGGCTCGCCCCATGCATCGCACCAGTTGCTCGAACGCGCCAGGCGCTGGGCCGAGGATGTGGAGGTACTGGGTTATGTGGCTTGATCGTCTGCTCGAAGGCTTGCTCGATACGCTGTTGATGGTGGGCGTGTCGTCGCTCATCGCGTTGGTGGTCGGCGTGCCGATGGCGGTACTGCTGGTCACCAGCGACAAGGGTGGGATCTTCGAAGCACCGGTGCTGAATCGGGCGCTGGGCGCGATCGTCAACCTGTTCCGCTCGATCCCGTTCCTGATCCTGATGGTCGCGCTGATCCCCTTTACCCGCCTGGTAGTGGGCACCACCTACGGGGTATGGGCCGCCGTGGTTCCCCTGACCATCGCCGCCACGCCGTTCTTCGCACGGATCGCCGAGGTCAGCCTGCGCGAGGTCGACCATGGCCTGGTCGAAGCCGCCCAGGCCATGGGGTGCCGGCGCTGGCACATCGTTTGGCATGTGTTGCTGCCCGAGGCACTGCCTGGGATCGTCGGCGGCTTCACCATCACCCTGGTGACCTTGATCAATTCCTCGGCCATGGCGGGCGCCATCGGCGCGGGAGGATTGGGCGATATCGCCTATCGCTATGGCTACCAGCGCTTCGACAGCCAGATCATGCTGACCGTGATCGCCATGCTGGTGGCCTTGGTGGCGGTGATCCAGCTGGGTGGGGATCGCTTGGCCAAGGGGCTGAACAAGCGTTAGCCTTTGGGGCCGCTGCGCGGCCCTTTCGCGGCACAAGGCCGCTCCTACACGGGTACAGCGCAATCTGCGATGGGCTGCAAAGCAGCCCTAAGCATCTCAGCGCCAGCGTAAATCCGCCGCCGGCATCGGCCGCCCGTACCAGTATCCCTGCCCCAGGTCGCACTGCTGCTCCAGCAGGAAGCGCGCCTGTTCGGCCTGTTCGATCCCTTCGGCATGCACCTGCATGCCCATGCTGCGGGCCAGGGCGATGATCACCCGCACGATGGCAATGTCGTCTTCATCGCTGGGCAGGCCTGCCACGAAGCCCTGGTCGATCTTGAGCTTCTGGACCGGCAGGCGCTTGAGTCGCAGCAACGACGAGTACCCCGTGCCGAAATCATCGATGGCCAGGCTCAGCCCCAGCTCGCGCAGCCGGTGCAATTGCTCCAGCGCCACTTCCGGGTCCTCCATCACCGCGCTCTCGGTGACCTCCAGCTCCAGCAACGCAGGGTCCAGGCCGGTATCATGCAGCACCTCGGCCACCTGGCGGTACAGCTCGCGCTGGCCGAACAGGCGGCTTGAGATGTTCACGGCGACGAACTGCAGCTCACGCCCTTCGACCTGCCATTGCATCATCTGCCGGCACGACTGACGCAGCACCCAGGCGTCGATCTCGGCAATCAACCCGGTGCGCTCGGCAATGGGGATGAACTCGCCCGGCGAAACCATCCCACGGGTGGGGTGCTCCCAGCGCACCAGTGCCTCGACGCCGACCAACTTGTTGTTCAACAGGTCATGCACAGGCTGGTAGAACACCCGCAACTCCTGATGCTCCAGCGCCCGACGCAACTCGCCGGCGGTCTCCACGCGCTGCTGGGCATGGGCGGTCAACTCCTCGGTGTACAGGGCATAGCAGGCACGGCCGTTGTTCTTGGCCTTGAACAGCGCCGCATCGGCGTTGCGCAGCAGCTGCGCGGCACTTTGCGCATCACTTGGGAACAGACTGATACCGACACTCACACTGATGAACAGGCGATGCCCTTCGAAGACGAACGGCTCGCGCATGCGTTCGATGATGGCCTGGGCCAGGGTGGCAGCCTGGCCGACCTGCGGGCAGTTCTCGGCCAGCACGCCGAATTCATCCCCGCCCAGGCGCGCCAGGGTCACGCCACTGCCCAGCAGGTCACGCAAGCGCTCGCCCACCAGCTTGAGCAACTGGTCGCCCAAGGTATGCCCCAGGCCATCGTTGATGCTCTGGAAATGGTCGAGGTCCAGCAGCAACAGCGCGCATCCGCGCTTGTTGGTCTGGGCCATCGCCAACGCCTGCTCGGCACGGTCGTTGAACAACAGGCGGTTGGGCAGGCCGGTCAGCGGGTCGTGGTGCGCCAGGTAGGCCAGCTCCTGCTCGGTGTGCTTGATCGCACTGATATCGCTGAACACCGCCACATAATGGGTGAGCGCGCCTGCATCGTCGCGAATCGCGCAGATCGTCTGCCACTGCGGGTAGATTTCGCCGCTCTTGCGGCGGTTCCAGATCTCTCCGCTCCACTCGCCTCCCTCGGCCAACGAAGCATAGATCTGCTGATAGAACGGCGGGCCATGGCGACCGGATTTGAACTTGCTCGGGCGCTGGCCGAGCACTTCATCCTGGGCATAGCCGGTGATGCGCATGAAGGCACGGTTGACATGCACGATCAGGCCACTGCTGTCGGTCACCAGTACCCCTTCGAGGGTGCTGTCGAACACCGCCGCAGCCATGCGCAGACGTTCGCGATCCTCACTGCGCAGCCGCGCACCGATACCGATGAAATTGAGCAGACGGGCACGGGAGACGAAGATCAATCCGGCAGTGAGCAGCATCCAGACGAATGCATTGAGCTGCCGCCCGACCGCCAGCACCTCGGGATCCTCGAAAAGACCCTCCAAAACCTGCTCTGACATCACCAGCCAAAGCAACGAGAACACCAGGTACAGCGCAGCCATGCGCAAGGCGTCGCGAACGGAAACAGACATGTCGGGTGGATAAGCCCATGAAAAATAATGGGGCATTATAAAGGCTGAAACATGCCGTGACTTCCTATCGGAAAGGGCGACTGGTTTTATTTCCTCACCCGGTGATAATGCCCGCGCTGTTCCCCTGTTTTTTCGAGGGTCTCTACACCTATGTGGTACTACGGTTTTCTCGATCTGTCGGCCTGGCAACTGGTCGGCGTCACCCTGCTGATGACCCATGTGACCATCATCAGCGTCACTATCTATCTACACCGCTACTCCGCCCACCGTGCCTTGGAGCTCAACGCCGGGCTCAAGCATTTCTTCCGTTTCTGGTTGTGGCTGACCACCGCCCAGAACACCCGCGAATGGACCGCTGTGCATCGCAAGCACCACGCCAAGTGCGAAACCGCCGACGATCCCCACAGCCCGCTCTACAAGGGCCTGGGTACCGTGCTGCGCAAGGGCGCCGAGCTCTACCGCGAAGAAGCACGCAACCCCGAGACCCTGCGCATCTATGGCAAGAACTGCCCGGACGACTGGATCGAGCGCAACCTCTATTCGCGCTACAAGCTCGGCGGCATTGCCCTGATGGCAGTGATCGACCTGCTGCTGTTCGGCACCATCGGCATCACCATCTGGGCGGTGCAGATGATGTGGATCCCCTTCTGGGCCGCGGGCGTGGTCAATGGCCTGGGTCATGCGTTGGGCTATCGCAACTTCGAATGCCGGGATGCGGCCACCAACCTGGTGCCCTGGGGCATCGTGATCGGCGGCGAGGAGCTGCACAACAACCACCACACCTACCCCAACTCGGCCAAGCTTTCGGTCAAGCGCTGGGAGTTCGACATGGGCTGGATGTGGATTCGCCTGCTGTGCCTGCTGCGCCTGGCCAAAGTCCAGCGCGTGGCGCCCATCGCCCATCGGGTCGAGGGCAAGGCGCACCTGGACATGGACACCGCCATGGCCATCCTCAACAACCGCTTCCAGATCATGGCCCAGTACCGCAAGCTGGTCATCGCGCCGCTGGTCAAGCAGGAGCTGGCCCGAGTCGATACCTCGGTGCGCCACCACTTCCGTCGTGCCAAACGCCTGCTGTCGCGTGAAACGAGCCTGCTAGAGGACCGCCATCACGTGCGCATCGAGTCCATGCTCGCCCACAGCCAGTCGCTCAAGACCATCTACGAAAAGCGCCTGGCCCTGCAGCAGATCTGGGCTCGCACCAGCGCCAACGGCCATGACATGCTGGCCGCCATGAAAGACTGGATCCACGAAGCGGAAGCCAGCGGCATCCAGGCCCTACGCGACTTTGCCGACCAGCTGAAAACCTACTCCCTGCGCCCTTCCGGGGCCTGAGCACCGTTGATCGGCGCGCCTCGTCATGGGGCGTGCCGACCGGAACTTCACCCCCCTCCTCGACTCAAATCCGGCATATCGCCCGCGTGGCGGGCCGGATCGTGGCCGCACGCTTTCACGCCGAGAACCGCTCCGTGCTCATGGCCAAAGACCTCACCTCGACCCTCTTCGGCAATCCACCGCCGGAACTTGCACAGACCCTGCTCGCCCTGCTCCATGCCCAGGGCGAAGTCGCCCGACTGAGCGAACGCGAGCAGCTCTACAGTTCACTGCTCGACAGCGTCAACGCCGTGCTGTGGGCATTCGACTGGGAAACCCGCCGGGTGCTCTATGCCAGCCCCGCCTATGAGCGCATCTTCGGTCGCCCGGCCAGCCTGGTACTGGCCGACTACAACGCCTGGCGCGACAGCATCTACCCGGACGACCTGGAATACGCCGAGCGCAGCCTGGCGCAAGTGCTGGACACCGGCTCAGTGGAAGACCGCGAGTACCGCATCATCAATGCCGCAGGCCAGGTGCGCTGGCTGAGCGACAAGTGCTACGTCAACCAGCAGCGCGACACCGACCAACGCGTAATCATCGTCGGCATCGCCGAGGACATCACCGAGAAGAAACAGCTCGAAGGCGAGCTGCAGCGCCTGGCCACCACCGATGTGCTGACCCAGAGCAGCAATCGCCGCCACTTCTTCGAGTGCGCCCGCCAGGCCCTGGAAACCGCCCGGGAAGAAGGCAAGCCTCTGGCCTTCCTGCTGCTGGACATCGATGACTTCAAGCAGATCAACGACACCTATGGCCACCAGGAAGGTGACCAGGTACTGCAACGCATCGCCGACAGCGGACGCGCCGTGCTACGCCGGGGCGATCTGTTCGGGCGAATCGGCGGCGAGGAGTTCGCCGCCGTGTTCCCCGGCTGCACCGCCCAGATCGCCGAACAGATCGCCGGACGGCTGCAACGGGAGATCCAGCACTTGAGCTTCAGCCATGGGCAGCAGGTGTATGGCGTCACGGTCAGCCAAGGCGTAACCGAACTCACCGACCAGGACGACCTCATCGATGCCCTCTTCGCCCGTGCCGACGCCGCCATGTACCAGGCCAAGCGTCAGGGCAAGAACCAGATCGTGCGGGGCTGACACGCTCGGTAGCACCCCTCCCTTGAAGAGTTGGGGCCGCTGCGTGCCCCATCACAGCCTACGCGCAGTTTTTCTCCGCTAGCGTTAGACCTGCCTGCGTAACCGGCTCAGCTCCGCCATCCCCAGCTTGAGCAGGCGGGCTGTCTTGCTGCTAGCGACTTTCTCGAGGCCCTGCTCCACCGGCAGACGCGACAGTTGCCCGGCCAGGTTCATGGCCAGGATCTCCCGGGAATAGACACCACCGCCGAGCTGGTAGATCGCGGCGATCAGCTCGCGCAGGCTCAGCGGCAGGCGCCAGCGGGTGCGCAGCGCCGAGCCAAAGGCGGCGCCAAACTCATTGAGCGCCAGCTGTACCTGGTCCTCGTCCAGCTCACCGCCGGCCAGGCACCACTCCTGCAAGCAACGCAGCACGGCCAGATCGCCCAGGCAATGCAGCAAGCCCGCGCAGTAACAGCGTTCTTCATCGAGTTCGAGCAGGCGCGCCAGGCTGCGGGCATACTCAGCGGTGTGCAGCGAAAGGTCCCAGAAATGCGCCGCGTGCCGCGCCAGCAATGGGTCACTCAGGCGCGCACTGCGCTTGAGGGCCAGCCCCAGGATAAGGTTCATGCTCTGGGTACTGCCGAGCTTGTTCAAGGCCTGCAACAGCGTCTGCACTGGTACTTCGCTATGCAGCGCGGCACTGTTGGCAGCGGCAATCAGCACCGCCGTGATCTGTGGATCGTTGCGCACCTCTTCTTCCAGCGCCTTCAGGTTCAGCCCCTGGGGATTGAGCGCGCGCTTGATCGCCGCCTGCACATCGGCCAGCAGCGGCCCGCCATCGGCGCTGGCGCGGCGCTGCTCCAGATAGGCCGGCAGCTTGATGCCCGGCTGCAAGGCCGGCACCGGGCAGGCGACCTGCTCGCCCACCTCCAGCAAGAGTTTTTCCAGGCGTTTGCGCAGGTTCTCCAGGTCCAGGGGTTTGCTCAAGTAGGCCGTCGGGTGCAGCGGCAATACCTCATGCACGCTGGCGCTGTCGTTGCGCTCGCTCATGAGGATGAATGGCAAGCTAGAGGTTTGTTGCTTAGCACGCACGTTGCGCAGCAAGTCCAGGCCGTCGCCGCCGACCAGCTCACGGGCAGCGATGATCAGATCAGGCTTGCTCGCCAGCGCGGCCAATGCTTCCGGCCCATTGGCACAGACCTGCAAACGGGCATCGCAGCGGACGCTGAGCAACATTTCGCGGAGCATATCGCGCACCCACGGATCGCCTTCGGCAATCAGTACGCAAGGCGGGATGGGGTTGGCAGCGCTCATTGGCGGGCTCCTGGTAATCCTTGACACGCAATCCGTTGCAGCATCCTGGGCAAATCCTCGGACAACGATAGCGTTCCACGCTTGGCTTGGGCATAAAAAAAACCCGCCGAAGCGGGTTTTTTTCTGAAGCGTGTCACATTCAGGCCAGCTCAGCGAAGCACTCTTCGATGATTGCCAGGCCCTTGTCCAGCAGTGCGTCTTCGGCGGTCAGCGGAACCAGAATACGCAGGACGTTGCCGTAGGTGCCGCAAGACAGCAGGATCAGGCCCTTGTCACGCGCCTTGGCCACAACCTGGGCGACGGCGGCAGCGTTCGGGGTGTGGGTGCCTTTTTCGAAGACTTCCACAGCGATCATGGAGCCCAGACCACGCACGTCACCGATGATCGGGTGCTTTTCCTGGATCTTGCGCAGGCCAGCGGTCAGGCGCTCGCCGACAGCCTTGCTGCGATCCAGCAGTTTCTCTTCCTCGAACACCTGGATGACGGCCAGGGCCGCGGCGCAGGCGATCGGGGAGCCGGCGTAGGTACCGCCCAGGCCACCTGGGGCGATGGCGTCCATGTATTCGGCTTTGCCGCACACACCGGCCAGCGGGAAGCCGCCAGCGATGGACTTGGCGAAGGTAGTCAGGTCAGGCGCGACGCCCATCTGCTCCATGGCGAAGAAGGTACCGGTACGGCCAGCACCGGTCTGTACTTCGTCGGCGATCAGCAGGATGCCGTGCTGGTCGCACAGGGCGCGCAGACGCTTCATCAGCTCTTTCGGCGCTGGCAGGAAGCCGCCTTCACCTTGTACCGGCTCGAGGATGATGGCAGCGATGTCGCGTGGCTCGGCGTCGTTCTTGAAGATGCGCTCGACCGAGGCGATGGCGTCGTCAACGCTGATGCCGTGCAGTTCGCTCGGGAACAGGGCGCGGAAGATGCCGCCTGGCATCAGGCCCATGCCAGCGGAGTAAGGTACGACTTTACCGGTCAGACCCAGGGTCATCATGGTGCGGCCGTGGTAGCCGCCGGTGAAGGCGATCACGCCAGCACGGCCGGTGGCGGCACGGGCGATCTTGACGGCGTTCTCGACGGCTTCGGAACCGGTGGAGACCAGCAGGGTCTTCTTGGCGAAGTCGCCTGGGACCATGGCGTTGATCTTTTCGCACAGCTCTACATAGGGCTCGTACGCCAGAACCTGGAAGCAGGTGTGGCTGACTTTGGTCAGCTGCTCTTGAACGGCGGCAACCACTTTCGGGTGCAGGTGGCCGGTGTTCAGTACGGCGATGCCGCCAGCGAAGTCGATCAGTTCGCGGCCTTCAACGTCGATCACGGTCGAGTTCTTCGCGGTGTCGACGAAGATCGGGTGGATCTGGCCAACGCCACGTGGGACGGCGTTGACACGGCGTTGCATCAAGGATTCGTTGGTCTTGCTCATAATGCCCTCATTCGCGCCGACGAAATGGCGCTGTTATTCGGGGGTGGCTGGGGTCGTTCACGATCAGCATGCGTTGATCGACTGTCGCGAACACCCTGGTCACCAGGTACTACGGTGTCAAAAAGGCCAGCGAGACGTCGCTCTCGCGCCCCGCTGGCAGAGGGAAATTCAGTACGTGATCAGATGCTGATGCACAGGTACTTGATCTCGAGGTAGTCCTCGATGCCGTACTTGGAACCTTCGCGGCCCAGGCCCGAGGCCTTGATGCCACCGAACGGCGCCACTTCGTTGGAGATCAGGCCGGTGTTGATACCCACCATGCCGTATTCCAGGGCCTCGGCGACACGGAACACACGGCTCATGTCACGGGCATAGAAGTACGACGCCAGGCCGAACTCGGTGTCGTTGGACATGGCGATGACTTCGGCTTCGTCTTTGAAGCGGAACAGCGGAGCCAGCGGGCCGAAGGTTTCTTCCTTGGCCACGGCAGCGCTCTTCGGTACGTCGACCAGGATGGTCGGCTCGAAGAAGTTGCCTTCGATCAGCTTGCCGCCGGACAGCACCTTGGCGCCCTTGGAGACTGCGTCTTCGATGTGCTCCTGGACCTTGGCGACAGCCTTGCCGTCGATCAGCGGGCCAGTGGTGGTGCCTTCTTCCAGGCCGTTACCGATCTTGAGCTTGGCGACAGCGGCCTTGAGCTTCTCAGCGAACGCGTCGTAGACACCGTCCTGCACGTAGATACGGTTGGCGCAGACGCAGGTCTGGCCGTTGTTGCGGTACTTGGAGATGATCGCGCCCTCGACCGCCTTGTCCAGGTCGGCGTCGTCGAACACGATGAACGGTGCGTTACCGCCCAGCTCCAGGGAAACCTTCTTGATGTCCTTGGCGCATTCTTCCATCAGCTGGCGACCGATTTCGGTCGAGCCAGTGAAGGACAGCTTGCGAACCAGGGAGTTGCCGGTCAGCTCGCCACCGACTTCGCCAGCGCTGCCGGTGACCACGCTCAGCACACCAGCCGGGATGCCAGCACGGTTGGCCAGCTCGATCAGGGCCAGGGCGGAGTACGGGGTCTGGGAAGCAGGCTTGAGGACCATGGTGCAGCCAGCGGCCAGGGCCGGGCCGGCTTTACGGGTGATCATCGCGGCCGGGAAGTTCCACGGGGTGATCGCGGCGGTGACACCGATCGGCTGCTTGATGACGATCAGGCGCTTGTCAGGCTGATGACCTGGGATGACGTCGCCGTAGACGCGCTTGCCTTCTTCGGCGAACCACTCGATGAACGAGGCGGCGTAGGCGATCTCGCCCTTGGCTTCGGCCAGCGGCTTGCCTTGCTCGGTGGTCATCAGGCGGGCCAGGTCGTCCTGGTTCTCGATCATCAGTTCGAACCAGCGACGCAGCTTGCCAGCACGCTCTTTGGCGGTCAGTGCGCGCCAGGCCGGCAGGGCCTTGTCGGCGGCCTCGATGGCGCGACGGGTTTCGGCGGCGCCCATCTTCGGCACGGTACCGATGACTTCACCGGTAGCCGGGTTGGTCACCTTGATGGTCTGACCGTTGTCCGCGTCCAGCCACTCACCGTTGATGAAGGCTTGCTGGCGGAACAACTGAGCGTCTTTGAGCTGCATGTCGGATTCCCTTGAGAGCACCGTGCACGGACGGAGCGAATTATTGATTGTTGAACGGCGCCTGAGGGGCGCCATCAGGAATTCTTGCACCAGGGGTGTTCAACACCTGGGCATCGAGCGTTTGAAATCTCAAACGGAATGCTAAGCGGCTGCTGGGGTGTTGGACAATAGGCTGTTCGAAAAAAAGAACGAATGGTTGAACACCGAGCCGGATTTCCGGATCGGTGGTGGGCTCTGCAGCCCTTCGCGGGTGGCCCATCGCAGGCTTCGCCAGCCCCCAGAGGCTCGATCAGGTTAGCCCATAGGTCCGCTGGCGAGCGGATGGGAGGACCGACGGCCCTTCCCGGCAGGATTCACAACACGTTCTGAAGAACCATCAGCGAACGCCAACGCTGCCCGGCTGGCGGCTTTCTCCGTTGAAGGTGCAAGGGCTCGATCATCCCAATGCGCGCAAATAGGCCCACGGGTAGATGCCCCGCTCATGCCCATCGCTGAACACCAACTGCACCCCATAGCCCTGCACCTCGATCCGCTCCAACCGCACATCCTCGCGCACCACGGCGATGCCACCGCGCAGCTGCGCCGCGCGGCATTGCGAGCAGGGGCAGGCGCCGCGCAGGCGGGCATGGCTGATTGCCTGCAATCCATCGGGCCACTGCACGGCCAGTTCTCCTTGCCCATGCAGGTTGCGCAGTGCCTGGGGCGCGCTCATCAGGCCACTCCCTGCAGTTGTGCCAGGGCAATGCGCACGGCCTTGCGCACCTCAGGGTCGCCATCGGCCTCGGCGGCCCGTAGCGCTGGCAACGCCCGGGCCTGACCCAGCTCACCCAGGGCCAGCGCCGCCTCCTTGCGCAGGTTGGCGATGGCATGGCCGAGCAAGTGGGCCAGGGCCTCCAACGCCTCGCCATGGCGCAGGCGACCCAACGCCCGCGCCGCGCGCAAGCGCACCTGCCAGTAGCTGTCATCCAGGGCGGCAATCAATGCAGGCCCGGCATCGTCCAGCCCTACCTTGCCCAACGTGGTAGCGGCCTCCTCGCGTACTTGCCAGGCCTCGTCAGCCAGAGCGGCGACCAATGCGGGCAGCACACTGGCATCGCGGGCCAGGCCCAGGGCACCGATAGCGGCTCGGCGAACCTCAGTGTCCGTTTCCTCCCCAGCCAAGCGCGCCAGGGCCGCCAAGGCAGGGGCATGCTTGAGCCAGCCCAGAATGCCCACGGCCTCTCGGCGTACCGAGGCGTCGCGGTCATCGAGGGCCAGCAGCGCAGGCCCGGCGGCTTCATCCAGACGCAGTTCACGCAATGCCCGCAAGGCACTGGCGCGAACGAACGCGTCGGCATGGCTGGCCCACGGCAGGATGAGCGCGCCCGCCTCAAGGGACTTGAGCTCGCTCAGGCTCTGAGCCGCGGCCAGGCGCACCGGCTCGGCGGCATCGGCCAGAGCCGCGCACAATGCCTGTACGACTTCAGGCTCTTCCCAGGCCTCCAAGAGGCGCGCGGCTTCGGCACGGACGTCAGCATGGGGATCGACCAACACGGCATCGGTCAGCCAGGGCAGGCCGTCTGGATCTTCCAGGTCGGCCAGTTCGATCAGTGCGATGCGCCGCACGCCAGCATCGGCATCAGCCAGGCGTGGCAGCAACGCAAGGATGTCGGGGTTATCGGTGATTCGGTCGTTCATAGGGCAATCCGCAGCGGTGGAAGATCGGAGTCAGGCAGGCCCAGCGGGGTCAGCGCAGCAGATAGGGGATGTCCACCTTCACCGCGCCGGTCGGGCAGTCTTTCTCGCACGGCATGCAGTACCAGCATTCGTCGAAGGCCATGTAGGCCTTCTGGGTGGCCGGGTTGATGGCCAGCAAGTCCATGGGGCAGACCTCGACGCAGACGGTGCAGCCTTTCTCGGCGATGCATTTGTCTTCATCGATGGTGACCGGGGCGTTGCTGCGAAAGAAGATCTCTTGAGGTTGATAGGCCATTTCACGGCGTCCTTGGGGTTCGTTGAGCCTCTGCATGGTCCTGTGGGAGCAATTGTTTTGCTCTGCGGTGCCTTTTTCGCGGGTAAACCCGCTCCCTCGAACACCGCGGACCAGATGGGAACGGGTTCGGCGGTGCCTAGGCAGCGTCGGCTTTCACCCGCAGCCGGTCATAGGCGGTCTGCTCCTGGGCGTCCAGGGCAATCAGGTAGGGCTCGATCGGTTTCTTGAAACTGGTCATCTGGCCGTCCTCGCCTTTTTTCAGATGGCAATGGCAGAACCACTCGCCATCGTTGCGCTCAGGAAAGTCCACCCGGTGGTGATACAGCCCCCAACGGCTCTCCTCGCGAAACAGCGACGCCCGTGCAGCCATTTCGGCGCAGTCACGGATCACGCTCACTTCCATGGCGCGCATCAGCTCATGAGGGTTGCTGGCCTTCATCTGCGCCAGGTCCCGCTCGATCTCGGCAAAGCGCGCCAGGCCGATCTCCATCTTCTTGGTCACCTTCGGCGGCTGCAGGTAGTCGTTGACCATGCGCCGCAGTTTGTACTCGACCTGGGCCGGTGGCAGGCCGTGCTCCCGGTGCAGGGGGGCGAACACCCGTTCGCGCTCGCGCTCGACCTGGGCCAGATCCACCTCGGCGAAGGGGCGCCCCACCACGTAGCGGGCAGCGTTGACCCCGGCGAACCAGCCATAGGTGAAGGCGCCGAGCATGTAGTTGTGCGGCACCGCGGCCATGTCACCGGCGGCATACAGGCCGCGCACGCTGGTCTCGGCCTTCTCGTTGACCCACACACCGGAGGCCGAATGCCCGGAGCAGAAGCCGATCTCGGAGATGTGCATCTCGACCATGTGCTGGCGGTAGTCGGTGCCGCGATTGGCGTGGAACTGCCCACGGCTGGGGCGCTCGTTGCTGTGCAGGATCTCTTCGATGTTCTGGATGGTTTCCTCGGCCAGGTGATCGAGCTTGAGGAACACCGGGCCGTTGCCGCCTTCGAGTTCCTGGTGGAACTCCCACATCATCTGCCCGCTCCAGTAGTCGCACTCGATGAAGCGCTCGCCCTTGCTGTTGGCGGTATAGCCGCCCAGGGGGCCGGTGACGTAGGCGCAGGCCGGGCCGTTGTAATCCTTGATCAGCGGATTGATCTGGAAGCACTCCAGATTCGCCAGCTCCGCCCCGGCGTGGTAGGCCATGGCGTAGCCATCGCCGGCATTGGTCGGGTTTTCGTAAGTGCCCATCAGGTAGCCCGACGAAGGCAGACCGAGCCGCCCGGCCGCACCACAGGCGAGGATCACCGCCTTGGCGCGGATCACCAGGAACTCTCCGCTGCGGCAATCGAAGCCCATGACCCCGGCAGCGGCCCCTTCGCCATCGAGCAGCACGCGGGTGCAGACCATGCGATTGGTGATCTCGACCCGCGCACGTTTGAGCTGGCGGTAAAGCACCTTCTTGATGTCGTGGCCCTCGGGCATGGGCAACACGTAGGCGCCCATGTGGTGGACCTTCTTCACCGCGTAGTCGCCGGTCTCGTCCTTTTCGAACTTCACGCCCCAGCGGTCCAACTGTTCAAGGGTCTCGAAGCTGTGGGTGGCGTAGGCATACACCGCGGCCTGGTTGACGATGCCGTCGTTGGCGACGGTGATTTCCTTGGTGTACTGCTCGGGCGTGGCGTGGCCCGGAATGATCGCGTTGTTCAGGCCGTCCATGCCCATGCTGATGGCACCGCTGCGTTTGACGTGGGCCTTGTCCAGCAGCAGCACGCGCAAGGACTTGTCCTGCTCCTTGGCCTTGATCGCGGCCATGGGCCCTGCGGTGCCGCCGCCGATGACGATGATGTCGTAGTCGCGGGTGTCGATGCTCATGCCTTGGCTCCCTTCTGGCGGTCGATACGCAGGCGGTACTGGAAGGCATCGCCACGGTAATAAAGATGCTCGAAGTCCAGCGGCGTGCCGTCGGCGGCGTGGGTCAGACGTTCGATGCGCATGATCGGCGAGCCCTCCTCCACCTCCAGCGCCTGGGTCAGGTCGGCATCGGCCAGCATTGCGTCGATGGCCAGGTCCGCGTGCCCCAGCGCGATGCCACAGTCGTTCTCCAGCAGCAGGAAGATGTCGCGGGTGACCAGGTCGGCCTTCTCGAGCTTTTCGCCAATGGCCTTGGGTAGCCAGGTCAACTCCAGCGACACCGGCTCGCGGTTGATCAACCGCACCCGACGGATCTCGGTGACCAGGCTGCCCTCCTCCACCTGCAGACGCTCGGCCACCAGCGCACTGGCCGGCACATGACGGAAGCTGCGCAGGCGGTTGAGCACCTCGTAACCCATCTGGCTCATGGATTCGCCCAGGCCTTGCAGGGTGGTGACGTTCTGGAACGCCTTGGGCTTGGCGACGAAGGTGCCCTTGCCGTGGATCTTGAAGATCAGCCCTTCTTTCTGCAGGTCGCCCAGGGCCTGGCGCACGGTGATGCGGCTGACATCGAAGGCCTTGCCCAGTTCGGCTTCGGAGGGCATGCGGCTGTGGGGCGGATAGGTACCATCGAGGATGCGCTCGCGCAGCAGCTCCTTGAGCTGGCTGTACAGCGGCACCGGGGATAGGGGGAGCAGTTCGGCCATGGTTCTCTTCACTCTGACGTGACTTGTTATAACAAGTTGTGACCAGAGAATAGCGCATAAGCCTCACATGACAAATATCGATATCGAATATGGATATTTCGCCGCCCGGCGACTGGACTTGTGGCAAAAACGGCTACAGATCAAGGCGATGGACGTCACCCTGCGAGATGGGTATCATGCGCCCCGTTGCACTCGTAGCTCAGCTGGATAGAGTACTGCCCTCCGAAGGCAGGGGTCGTGGGTTCGAATCCCGCCGAGTGCGCCATATTGAACAAGGGCTCAGGTGCAAACCTGGGCCCTTTTTGCTTGGCGGCTGGGCAGCCCCCTGACAGAAATCGAGGCACGTGGCTGACAATGGCAAGTAGCGATCTAATTCTCTACAGCACGGACGACGGCCTGGCACAGTTCACCCTGCGTGAAATGGGTGGCCAGGTGTGGCTGACGCAACTGGAAATAGCTGAGCTGTATCAAACCAGCAAGCAGAATATTGGCAAACATATTCAGGGCATCATCGCTGATGGTGAGCTGGCCACAGAGGCAGTTGTAAACCAAAAATTTACTACTGCCGCTGACGGCAAAGACTACCTGACCCATCTTTACGCCCTGCCGATGATCATCGCCATTGGCTACCGCGTACGCTCGACCCGTGGCACACAATTTCGCCAATGGGCCACCCGCACCTTGAGCGAATACATGATCAAGGGTTTCGTCCTGGACGATATCCGCCTGAAGGAGCCCCGCTGGGACTACTTCGATGAACTGCTCAAGCGCATCCGTGATATTCGCTCCTCGGAAAAGCGCTTTTACCAGAAGGTGCGGGACCTGTTCACCTTGGCGGAGGACTACCGCGCCAATGAGCAGGACACCACCCGGCTATTTGCCGAAGTCCAGAATAAGCTGTTCTTTGCTGTCACAGGCCATACGGCTGCCGAGCTGATCGTGCTGCGTGCCGATGCCAACGCGCCAAACATGAATCTGCTCAGTTTCAAAGGCGACCGCGTGCGCAAAGCTGACGTCGTCGTAGCCAAGAATTACCTAAATGCAGAGGAGCTAGACCAACTCAATCGTTTGGTCAGCATGTTCCTGGATTTTGCCGAGCTCCGCGCCGAGCAGCGCCAGCATCTGCAACTCGCTGACTGGCGCCTGTACATCGACAGTTTCATGGCCTTCAACGAACAACCCCTGCTGCACACCACCGGCACTGTCAGCCACGACCAGATGAAGCAGGTAGCGCATGAGCGCTATGAACAGTTCAACCATCAGCGCCGCAGCGCCGAAGCCTCAGCGACCGACGCACAGGAGTTAGCAGAGCTGGAGCAACTGGAAAAACGCCTGAGCACCAAGAAACGCGCCGAGTAATCGCTAAAGAAAGGCCCCACCAGATCACTGGCGGGGCCTTTTCGTTACGGCCTTACCACGCATCCTGCTCAGCACTTTCCCCGACGTCTTCAGCGCCGTTCTGGGCAAACCACTCCACCGACTGGGCTCGCTGAGCCGTCATGCTCAGCTCGCACCCCATCCCTTCCAGAATGTCCATCGTGCCGCCGGTGAGCGAGTAATACATGCCGCAATCGGCCTCGCGGAATTTCACCCAGAGGGCTTGCGAGGCTTGCAGGCTCTGCTTCTTCTCGGCTGGCAAAACGCTCATTGCCATCCTGTATGCCTGATCGAGTCGGGCATTCTGCCTGGCCAGTTCCTCATGACCACAGTCACTGAGGTTCGAAGTAATACCGCCAGAGCGCGACGTGCACGCGGCGTACTCAGGCGAATAGGGCTCTTGCGCCAGCGCGCAGGATGACAACGTCACAAGGAGCGCGACGCCAGCGTAACGATGCATTGATGGAACTCCATTTTCTTTCGACATGAAATCAGGCCCGAAACCTCGCAGGCGTCATACCGCTTGCGGTTCTGCGCTGAACGCCAGGCACTCGGACAGCGAGGTGAATTCAGCCCGGCGGCACAGCCAGGCGGTGAAGAACGTATAGCCCGCCGAAGTGGTGGCGATCTGAGCCCTGGTTTGCCTGGCCTCTCGACGTTGTCGTGCTTCTGCTTGCGCGCGGGATTCACCCTTGCGCCTGGCGCCACCGAACAACGAAAGAATCAACAAGCCCATGACCAGGTAAAAGACGGACACGAAGGTCAACTTGGCGATCAAGGTCAGCGTGATGTTCAACGCCCCGTCATTGGTCATGGCCGCCGCGTAGACGGCAAACGCCACAGCGGACAGTATCCCGGTGATCACAGCCACTTGATAAACCTGATGGGGCAGGCCCAGCCAACCACACAGCAGGCCTATGATCAGCCCCGTGACCGGCAACAGGTTGGTGATCGCGGCATCGGTGTAGTCGTTGTAGATCGTGGCTTGCCCTTTATGGTGCAGCCAGAGCGCCCAGCAGGAGGCGATAACGGCCACGATCAGCGCAAGCTTCCACAGCACGCTGAAGACGTCCTGCCAGACGCTGTTTGCCTGCACCGCCGGGCTCACAGGGCTCTGCTGCCCCAGGGTCGGCTGGACGGTGGCGGCCGGATAGCTCGGCGCCACCTGCGTGGAAACGGCCGGGCGCTGGGCCAGTGCCGCCTGCTGCGCGGCCTGCGCCCTCAGTTGACGCTCCTGCTCCTGACGGGCGAACGCCGCCTCTTGCTGGCGAGTGCGCTCTGCCTCTTGCGCGCGCAGTTCAGCGATCCGTTGCTCGTGCGCCCGCTCGTAGGCCTTTTTCTTTTCCGCCGAAATGAATGCTTCGAGTGACTGGATACGACCACCGAGCGCCTTGTCCAGGCACTTCTGCGTGGTGCATTGATTGCGAGTCGTCAACCACTCGCGCTGGGATTGGCGCAACGCCTCCGGCTGATCCGTCGCCGCCATGGCCTCCTTGTAGGTTCTGGCCAGCACGCCATCGACTGTCGAAAGATAGCCGTCGCGGCATATTTCCTTTTCGGCAAAGTTGCTGGCCTTGGTGCAATCGAAACTTGCCGCCATCGAATGACTCGACAACGCAACCAACAGCAACCCCGCAGCAAAACGAACGAACATCCCAAAGATCTCCTATCAAGCCCTATACGCCGTGCATCCTTTCTCGAACGGGGAATGCTCAACCGCGCCGCATATCAAAATGCTATCACCAGCGATTAAAGCACAGCCTCATCGCGCAGGGGCTGTCCAAGGTGTGCTTTTCTTTCTGGGATTGAGCGTGCACGCTAGTGCCATTGTGCCTCTCCCTACAGCCCGGCCATTGGTGTTAGCGTGAGTGTCATCCCGCTCTTACAAGGCGGGGCCATTCATCAACGATCCGCGAAGGACTGCGCTGACTCATGACTCTGAAAAAACTCACGACCGCCACTTTGCTGCTGGCCAGCCTAGGGCTGTTCGCCAACCAGGCCCAGGCCAACCTCACACCGCAGCAATCGGCCGCGATCCTCAAGACCTACAACGGCAGCGATCCGGCTGATTTCCGTCACTTTCTCCGCAAGCTGGCCGGCAGCGACCTGGCCAAGGCCGATGACCTTAGGGCCACGCTAAAGGCTTTTCTGGCCGACAAGCCCCTGAGCGCCGAACAGCAGAATGAAATCAACCGCCTACTCGGCCTGTACACTCGCATCAAGTACGGCAAGGCAGCCACCGAAACCCTGCGCGAGCTGGTGGCCATTCCGACCTTCCAGGTCGAGGGCGTTCCGCAGCACGAGAATCCACAGTTCCTGAAGATCGCCGACAAGATCAAAGCCCTGGCCGAGGGTTTCGGCCTGAGCTTCCGAAACATCGACAATCGGGTCTATGAAATCTCCCTGGGTGACAACGACAAGGAAGTCGTCGGTATCCACGCCCACGCCGATGTCGTGCCGGTGAACCCGGACAACTGGAAACTCGACGACGGCACGCGCCTGGATCCGTTCAAGGTCACCCTGGTGGGAGACCGCATGTACGGGCGCGGCACCGAGGACGACAAGAATGGCATCGTCGTGGCGCTGTACGCGCTCAAAGTCGCCAAGGATGAAAAACTGCCGCTGGCCCGCCAGTTCAAGCTGCTGGTGGACACCACCGAAGAAACAACCGGTGACGCCATCCCCTACTACTTCGCCCGCAACCCCGTGCCCAACTACAACCTGGCGCTCGATGGCGGCTACCCGGTGGTGATCGCCGAAAAAGGCTACGGCACCGTGATGGCCAGCTTCCACCGTCGCCCGGCCACCGGCACAGGTGCGGAAGTCACCACGCTCACCGGCGGCCTGGCCACCAACCAGATCCCCACCACCTCGGTGGCGACCCTGCTGGGCGACAACCCCGCCGCCCTGGCCGATGCCCTGAACAAAGCTGGCGCCGAGTACGTCAAGCGCAACGGTGGCGACTTCACCATCGACGCCAAGGTGGCCGGCAAGGAAGTGATCCTCACAGTGACCGGTGTCTCAGCCCACTCTTCGGAGCCTGAATCGGGCGTCAACCCGGTTTCGCGGATGCTCGTCTTCCTCAATGGCCTGGGCAACCAGGTGCCTCTCAAGCAAAACCACATCACCGATGCGGCGCGCTATGCGGCGGACAACTGGGGGCTGGACTATCTGGGCAAACAGCTGGGCGTGAACTTCGAAGACAAGTTCATGGGCCCGCTGACCGCCTCGCTGACCTACGTCGGGCTCGACCAGAAAGCCCTCAAGCTTGCAGTGAACCTTCGCATCCCCAAAGGCAAGCCGCTGGCCACCCTCAAGGATGAGCTGGCCGACAAGCTGGGCACCTGGGCACGCGGCAGCCACACCTCGGTGGCCTTCGAGTACAGCCTCGACGAGCCGATGTACCGCAACCCCGAGGGTGAGTGGGTCAAGGCCCTGCTCGATGTCGCCAGCCAGAACCTGGGCCTACCGCACGAGTTCGGCACCTCCGCCGGCGCCACCTCGGTCCACGACCTGCCCAACGGCGTGCAGTTCGGCCTGGCGATGCCCAAGGTGAAATACACCGGGCACAACGACAACGAGTTCAAGACCGTGGAGCAGTTCATGCTGGACCTGCAGATCGTCAGCGAGATGATCGCGCGGATCGGGCAGATGCCGAAGTTGTAAGCATTTCGGGGTCGCATTGCGGCCCCTTCGCCCCCTCTGAACACGACCCGAACCGGAAAGTGCCTACCGGCTGTGGCGCTTAAATATCAAAAAGCCATCCCACTGAATTGACGACGAAATCATTTTGCCATTAGTGTTGCCGGGATTTTCGGTATCAAGACAGGGATACCGCATGGATTCGGAACAGAGACTAGGTAGGGTCGTCAGGGATGCGCGGAGTATTGCTACGCAGCGGTAAAAGTGAAGATTTCACCGCTTTGGGAGAGACCGGCCAACCGGTCTACCGTGCCGCGTTGCAGATCCGCGAAGCGATCCGCCGCAAGCACCCTTCCCACCCCGACCTGGTCGAACACCTGGCCATCCCGCAAACCGATGAGCTGGGCAGCACCATCGACTGGTACAGCGATCGCCCTGGGGATGTCATCCCATGGAGCAGCGCTACCGAGGAAGAACGCGCCCCGGCCCGCGCGCAATTGGAAATCCTCCAGGCCAGAATCAACGATCTGAGCAATGAGTTACTGGGTGTGGACGCCCAGGGTCAACCGTTGTCCGGCGCCAAAGCCGGTGCCCAGGGCGATCGCACAGTGTTCGGCAAACTGCTGACGTGCGTGGTCCCCTTCCCTGACGAGAACTTCGTGTACCTGGTCGATGGCCGCCCGGTCCTGACCTTCTGGGGCTTCATCCACGCTGGCGCCGAACGTGGCCGCCAGCCTCTGCACTGCCTCTACCCCCGCACACCCAAGGCTGCCGAACCGCTGGTGCCACCCCCGGCGATCGAGCCGCCCCCTTTGGCCCCGGCTGCGCCCGTACCGCCGCTGGCCGTACCACCGGCACGGCCATCCTGGTGGCGCCGCTGGTGGTGGCTGCCGTTGCTGTTGCTGTTGTTGCTCCTGCTGCTGTTCGGCCTGCGTAGCTGCGGCGTTCCAGCGCTGGGCATCCCACCCCTGAACGTCCCTGGGTTGCCACACCTGAACGCTGGCCAACCTCTCGACCCGGTGTACACGACCGCAGGCGCGAACGGGGGCATCGTGCCGTCGAGCGGCGTTGGTGCCGGCGGCGTACCGGGGGTGCCAGTCGCGCCGGGCAGCGCTGACGCAGGCCAAGCGCCAACGATCATGCCACCCGCCAGCAATGCCGGAACGCCTGCCACAGAAGCCCCTGCGCCCGCCGCCGAGGCTGGCCACGCGGCGCCCAGCGAGCCAGCTGCGAGCAACATCATGGCGCCCGCACCGCCTGGGCTGCCCGAAGAAACACCGCCAGCCACTGCCCAACCGAACCTGCTGAGCATTCCGCCGGACGCTGGCAACGGCACCGCGGACTTCCTCAATGGCGACTGGGCCGGTGCCGGTATCCAGGAGGTGGGCACCGGCAAGCCGCTGCGCCTGAAGTACGACTTCCAGAACGGCAAGGGCCAGGCCACGGTCAGCCGCTCCGACGGCGTGCGCTGCGAGGCGCCTGTCGACGCCGCCATGAACGGCGGCCTGCTGTCGATCAACAGTTCAGGCCAGGCCACCTGTGCCGACGGCAGCAGCTATGACCTTCCCCAGGTGAACTGCAAGCCAGGCGCCCAGGGCGTCGCTGATTGCAGCGGCAACTATGGCTCGCAAGCCTTCCCGATGCTGATGAAACAAGCCGGCCAATAACACGGAAAACGCAGAAGATGTTGCCCGAAATCACCCAGTTCGAAGAAACGGTCACGCTGGTCAGCGATACCGGCATTCAATTCATGGATTTCGCCCTGCGTCTCGGCCCCGATGGCGAGCAAGCCGGCAAGTTCGTGCAACTGAACAACGGCATGGTTCCCACCCGGCTGCTGTGGTCCAAGGAGTACAAGGACTTCTACGAGCCCGAGCCGGACAAAGTGGTGCAGGTGGAGTTCGACACCACCGAGGACAACCACTTCCGCGTGCCCATGGAAGAAAGCCTGAAGCTGTTCAATGGCACCTGGCTGCCGATCCCGTTCCTGCGTTTCATGCCGCCCTATCGCTTCGACGAAGGCCCCAACAACTGGGCGCGCATGCGCCTGGTCAAACTGGCCGAGCCCGACGTCGACGGCAACACCCATCGCCTGACCCTGGCCTTCGACAGCCGCATCATGCCGACCATCAACGGCGCGGCCTACCTGGCACCCAACGAAGAAGACGTGCGCGCCGGCGTTGCCTTCAAATTGGCCTGCAGTGCCCGTGAATACGGCTGGTTCCTGACGCATGGCTGGATCCGCGAATGGCTCGCCGAACTCTATGGCGAGGCCCGCGCCGACTGGACTCGCGAGCGCCTGGACCGTGACCTGCAGGGCAACCGCCACCTGGCCCACTACCTGAACGTGCTGAGCCTGCTGCGCCGACCGACGCCTGCCGAACAGAGCACCGAAAAGCCCAAGGTCGAGATCCCGGAAATCAAGGTGATCGCCAACGAGACCCAAGGCGTGGTCAAGCCGATTCCGGTGGACCTGGTGTTGGATGTGGGCAATTCGCGCACCTGCGGCATCATCATCGAAGATCACGGCCAGTCCGGCTCTGGCATGAAGCACAACTACGTGCTCGAACTGCGCGACCTGAGCGAGCCGGAGAAGGTCTACAACCAGGCCTTCGAGAGCCGTGTCGAGTTCACCCAGGCCTATTTCGGCAAGGACCACTACTCGGTCAAGAGCGGCCGCCACAACGCCTTCCAGTGGGCCACCATCGCCCGGGTCGGTGGTGAAGCCGGCCGTCTGGCCAGCCGCCGTCGCGGCACGGAGGGCTCCACCGGCCTGTCCAGCCCCAAACGCTACCTGTGGGATGAGAAGGCCTACGGCCACGGCTGGCGCTTCAACACCTCCTACGTCAAGACCGACAAGGAGCCGCTGGCCACCGCCGCGCCCTTCGCCCACCTGATCAACGACCTGGGCCAGGCCCTGTACCTGCCGCCCAAGAACGACATGCCGGTGTTCACGCCGCGTTATTCGCGCAGCAACCTGATGACCTTCATGCTCGCCGAAGTGGTCACCCAGGCCCTGTCGCAGATCAACAGCCCGGCCCAGCGCTCGCGCCAGGGTCACGCCCGCGTGCCGCGCCAGCTCAACAGCATCACGCTCACCGTGCCGCCAGGCATGCCGCAGGCCGAACGCAGCATCCTCAGCAACCGCCTGTACGAGGCCGTGGGCCTGGTGTGGAAGAGCCTGGGATGGCATGCCGGCGAGAGCAACCCGTTCAAGGACAAGAGCGTGGTGCCGCGCACGCCATTGCCAAGCATTCGCGTGGAGTGGGATGAAGCCAGCTGCGGTCAGCTGGTGTACCTGTACAACGAGGTCAGCGAGAACTTCGCCGGTCACCCGGAGGAGTTCTTCGCCACCCTGGCCCGCCCGGACCGCCAGGAGACCGAGCAGATTACCCTGGCCACGATCGACATCGGCGGCGGCACCACGGACCTTGTGATCACCGACTATCGCCTGGACCGTGGCAACAACGGTGGCACCGGCGCCAACGTGCACATCATCCCTAGCCAGCGCTTTCGTGACGGTTTCAAGGTCGCCGGCGACGATATCCTGCTGGACGTCATCCAGGAATTCATCCTGCCGTCGTTCCGCAAGGCCTTGCACAACGCCGGGGTACAAGCCCCTGACGAGCTGATGTCGCGCCTGTGCGGCAACGGCGATGCCACTGCCCAGGAGCGCATCCTGCGCCAGCAGCTGAACCTGCAGGTGTTCGTGCCCCTGGGCCTGGCACTGCTCAAGGCCTACGAACACTACGACCCGGCGCAGCCGCAGGAGACGATCGAGCAGACCTGGCAACAGGTGCTGGGAACCGACGCGGTCAACGACAGCGTGGTGGAATTCGTCAATGCCGCGGTGCGCCGCGAAGTGGGTCGCGAAGGCACCCTCGACCTGCTGGGCACGCCCATCACCTTCGACCTGGAGCAGGTGCACGCGGCCTTCATCGGCGGCCAGATCAACATCACCCGGGTCCTGGTCGAGCTGTGTGAAGTGGTTGCCCACTACCCGTGCGACATGCTGCTGCTCACTGGCCGACCGTCGCGCTTGCCAGGCATCCAGGCGTTCATCCGTCGGTGCCTGCCACTGCCACCGGGGCGCATCCTGCCGCTGCAGAACTACCGCACCGGCGGCTGGTACCCGTTCCACCGCAACGGCCTGATCGACGACCCGAAGAGCACCGCCTCGGTGGGCGCGATGATCTGCCTGCTGTGCTCCAAGCACAGCGTGCCGAACTTCTACTTCCGCACCGCCGAGCTCAAGCCTTACTCGATCATCAAGCACTTCGGCCAGATCGATAACGCCAACACCATCAAGCACGGCGATGTGCTGTATCACGACCTCAAGTCGGCCAAGGGCCGCATCGAGCTGCCCATCGTCGGCGAAGGCGAACAGCGCGGCACGCCCTGGCTGGAAATGCGCGGCGACATGCACTTGGGCTATCGCCAGCTGGCCGCCGAGCGCTGGTCCGCCTCGCCGCTCTACACCCTTCGCTTCACCCCGCGCGGCAGCGCTGCTTTCTCGCGCGCGCTGGGCAAGGGCGGCGAAGCCCCGGTGCTGCGCATCCGCCTGGCAGTCGAAGAGCCTTCGGACCTGCTGCTCGAACAGGGGCTGGTCAGCGACAAGCTGGTGATCTGCGACTTGCAATCGAACATCCAGGATGCCGACTTCGATTACGACCGGGATCTGGAGCTCTCACTCAACACCATGCCAACCACGAGCTTGAGTGACAGCGACTATTGGCTCGACAGCGGGAATGTCAAAGGAAAATGAGCGACCTTACGCCAAAGCAACAGCAGTTGATGAATGCCTGGGGCGCCATTCACAAGGGCGCCGGCGAGGCACTGGAATGGATCGAGCAGGTGCGCGGCAACGCCGCCAGCGTCGAGGCCGAGGCCGATGGCCTGAGCCTGCGCCTGCGCCGTGCGCGCAACCGAGCCAAGAGCCTGCAATACGCCGCGTCCACGCCCATGGGTGTCGGCTTCTTCGGTGGCTCCCAGGCGGGCAAGTCCTACCTGATCTCGTCCCTGGCCGCCGCCACCGATGGCAAACTGCTGAGCGATTTCGGCCCGCACACCCTCGACTTCATCCGCCATGTGAACCCGCCAGGCCTGGGCAAGGAAGCCACGGGGGTGATCACCCGCTTCAGCCGCCGCGCCAAACCCAGCCCAGACCCTAACTATCCGGTGGAGCTGAAGCTGTTCTGCGAAGTCGAGCTGGCGATGATGCTGAGCAACAGCTGGTTCGAGGACTTCGACCAGGAGCGGCTCAACAACGAGATCACCGACAAGACCATCGAGGCGGTGCTGCGTGAGTTCGAAGGCCAGACCGCCGATAACCGCCACGCTGGCGTCGATGGCGACGATGTGGTCCGGCTCTGGGATTACCTGGCAAAGAACTACGAAAAATCCGTGCGCTGCCTGGAAGGCACCTACTGGCCACGCGCGATCGAGCTGGCACCGCACCTGTCGATCCCACAGCGCGCTCGCCTGTTCTCGATCCTCTGGGGCGGGCAGAAGCCGCTCACCGACCTGTACATCCTGCTCGCCGGCGCCCTGCAGAAACTCGGTTTCCCGGAAAAAGTCTTCGCCCCGCTGAGCGTCCTGGCGGAGGAAAAGGACGGTGACTACGTGCGCACCGTCAACCTCATGTCGGTGGACATGCTCAAGCGCCTGGACACCCGCCTCGACCAGCCTGTGAGTGTGCTGCCGGAATGTGCCGGGACACTGCGCGGCGCGGTTGGCGTGACCATCGCCCAACTCACCGCCCTGACCGTCGAAATGACCTTCCGCCTGGTCCATCAGCCCAGCAACGCGGTGCTTGAGCAGGTGGACTTGATCGACTTCCCCGGCTACCGGACCCGCTATCAACTGCTCGACATCAACGAGCTGGCGGGCGTGGAGCCTGCCGACGAGGTCAACCCGATCTGGAGCATGCTGCTGCGCGGCAAGGTCGCCTACCTGTTCGAGCGCTACAGCGAGGCTCAGGAAATGCACGGGCTGGTCCTGTGCACCAACGCCAACAAACAGGTCGATGTGGTCACCATCGCTCCGGTACTGACCCGCTGGATCCACAACACCCAGGGCGCGACCCCCGCAGCGCGGAAGAACCGCGCGCCAGGCCTGATCTGGGCCTTGACCATGATGGACATGTGGATCGACAGCACCCTCAGCCAGGATGACGGCGGCCTGGCCACCGTCTGCGAGAACATGTTCTTCCAGGCGATGCTGGAGCGCTTCGGCAACCTGGAATGGATGAAGGAGTGGTCCGGCAAGCCGTTCAACAACACCTATCTGGTACGCAAGCCACGCCTGGAGTCGTCCTTCCTCGTGCGTAACGACAGCAGCGAGGAACTGGAGCTGGCGCCCCGGCATGCCGATCACATGCGGCGTCTGCAGGGCAAGTTCGAACTCTGCCATACCGCCATCCGCCACCTGAGCGAACCCAAGGCGGCCTGGGAAGCGATGCTGGCATTCAACGACGGCGGCATCACCCGCTTCTGCGCCAGCCTGAAAGCCTTCGAGAACGTTGACTTCAAGCTCTCGCGCATCGAGGAACAGCTTCAGGAATGCCGCACCGACCTGCTCGAACATGGCCTCTACACCTGGCGCGAGGAAGACTTCGAGTCGCTGTTGGAGCGCAAGCGGGAAAAGGTCAAATACCTGCTCAGAACCCTGGGCGCCGACCCTGACGTCATCAGCGAGCTGATCCACACCCTGCAACTGCCGACCGAGCAATTGCGCGAGCTGTACCTGGGCGGCGTCTATGAGATCGACGGCGACGACGATGCGACTGGCGACACCGAGTCGGCGTTCAAGGCGCCAGCCAACAAGGCCCCGGCGATCGACTTCGGCAACCTGTTCGACAACACCCCGACGCCGTCCGCGGCGTCTGCCGCCAAGCCCGTGGCCAAGCGCCTGACTTCCGAGCAGCGCTTCGCTCGGGCCGCGCTGAAAGCGTGGATCAAGCACATGCGCGACCTCGGCACCCAGCCGCAGCGCCTGCTCAGCCTGCGTATGAGCCGTGAACTGATGGACGCCCTGACCGAGGAACTGGTCAGCGCGGTACGCCGCCCGGCCCTGCTCGAACAGCTGGACGAAGCAGTGACCCGGCGCATCCTCGGCGGCGCCCGTCGCGACCAGTTGGTGCAGCGCCAGGTCATGGCGGTGCAACTGGTGATGCGTGACTTCCTGTCCTGGTTCGGCCTGCTGACCAAGCCGGTCGACGAGCGCCCGCCTCGCCTGGCGGGCAACAAGGGTCCACTGTTCGACTTCTATCAAAAGGTCGCTGTCGGCGAGCTGCCGATCCTGCCGGAAAAGCCGTCGCACCAGGAGCAGCACTTCCAGGTGGACTGGCTATCGGGCCTGGCCTGGCTCACCCAGGAAAACGCCAAGAGCGGCGCCGATCCGGAAATTACCACCGAGCAACGGCGCCAGTTGGCCGTGCTGCTCAACACCTTCGAAGCGAGTTGATTGCAATGGGTATCAGAGTTGATGTGCTGCCGCTGGACGTGAACACGCCGGGCCATGGCATGCTGCGGATCGCCGGCTGGGAGGGCTCCAGCGAGGGCCTGCAATGCTCCCTGCAAAGCAACCAGACCCAGGACTTCCTGCATGAGGGCGGGCGTTGGAGCAATGTCGCCCACTGGTTCCGTCTGGAGGGCATGACAGCCGTCGAAGGCGGCAGCGCGATCGAGACCCGTATCGGCCCCAACCTGGTCAACCCGCTGCTGCAGGCCAGCGGCACGTCGGCGTTCCGCATCGAGGTGAGCAACCCCGCCACCGGTGAAAGCGCCATGCACATGGTCCGCCTGAGCCCGACGCTGGTCGCCTCGGCGGACCTCGGCCCAGCCATGCCCGCAGCGCCGGAGCCAGAGGCATCCATGCCCGTCGCGCCGCCCGCCCCTGAACCGGCCGTGGCGCCGGAACCCGAGCCCGTCGTCTCAGCCGACATTGAACCGCAGGCCCAGCCTGAGCCCGTCGCACCCGCGCCATCGGCTCCACCCGCGCCGGCCAGATCGGGAAACCGCTGGCTGCTGCCGCTGATCCTGTTGGTCCTGATCGCCGCGGCGGCTGCCGCAGCCTGGTGGTGGTTCACCCAGCGCCCGCAGCCGACCGCCGTCGAGCCGCCTGCGGCCGAGCAACCGGCGGCACCGGTTGCCGAACCGGCCATCGCCGCTGCCGCCCCGTGCACCCTGGAAAGCATGCAGGGCCAGGCCGAGCTGGCCTTCGTGCAGAGCTGCATCCAGCAAGCGCCGGACAGCGCCAAGCTGCTTGACGTGATCAACACCGCCAAGGCCAACAACCACTGCGGCGTGGCCCAGCGACTGTATGCCAATCGCGCCCAGGGCGGCGATGTGCAGATCGCCATGGCCTATGCCCATGAGTACGACCCCAAGTACCACCAGGCCAGCGAGTGCTTCAAGGCACCGGACAACGCCACCGCCGCCTACTGGTACGAAACCATCCTCGGCTTCGATGAGAACAACGCCGAAGCCAAGGCGCGCTTCGAGGAGCTCAAGCCATGAGCCTGCGCGGCCTCGGCGCCGCACTGCTGGCCCTGAGCCTGAGCCCGGCCCTTCAGGCGGCGGACAAACCGCTGCTGCAGGAGGGCAAGAAGACCCTGTTCCAGCGCGTGCTGACCACGCCGGGCTGCAAGCTCAGCGACGCCGCCGGGGCGGCGCCTGGGGCTGCGCAGCCGGCCTTCAGCCGCTTCTACGTCTACGAGCGCGCCCAAGCCGATGGCCATGATTGGCTGCGGGTCGGCCCCGACACTCAAGGCAAGAGCATCGGCTGGCTGCCAGGCGACTGCACCGTCGCCTGGAAGATGCAGCTGACCCTGGCCTTCACCAACCCGGCCAACCGCGACCGTCTGCTGTTCTTCAAGGAGCGCAACCAGCTCGAAGGCATCCTCGATGCCCCGGACCCGGTCAGCCAGGTCGCCCCGATACGCGCCAAGCTCAAGCACAACACCGAAGCCCCCGGTGTGCTGGCCCAGGAGCCAGAGTTCTTCGTCGACATGCAGAAGAACTTCTACCTGCTGCCCGTGCTCAGTGGCGAAGAGGTGATGACCGAGGAAGGCTTCCGTACCCGCATCCTCAACGTGGCCTCGGTGAGCAAGGCTCAGGGCCAGGGCACGCAGGCCCCGGGGGCTGCGGCCAGCCCGGCGACCAAGACCCAGCTCAAGGCCTTCAGCGCTGCTGTGGTCTTCGTCATCGACTCAACCATCTCCATGGACCCGTACATCGACCGCACCCGCGAGGCGATCAAACGTGTCTACGCGCAGATCGAAAAGGAAAACCTCGGTCAGCAGGTCAAGTTCGGCCTGGTCGCCTACCGCTCCAGTACCAAGGCGGTGCCAGGCCTTGAGTACGTCAGCAAGATGTACGCCGACCCCAACACCGTGAAGGATGGCGCCGACTTCCTGTCCAAGGTCGCTGACCTCAAGCAGGCGAAGGTCTCCAGCAGCGCCTTCGACGAAGACGCCTATGCCGGTGTCATGCATGCCGTGGACAAAGTCGACTGGAGCCAGTTCGGTGCCCGCTACGTGGTACTGATCACCGACGCAGGCGCCATCGATGGCGGCGACAAGCTGTCGAGCACCGGCCTGGGGGCCGAGCAGGTGAAGATCGAGGCGAGCAACCCTGGCGTCGCCCTCTACACCCTGCACCTGAAGACCCCGAGCGGCGCCAAGAACCACAGTGCCGCCGAAGCCCAGTACCGCACCCTGTCGAACTACCCCGGCACCAACACCTCGTTGTACTACCCGGTCAATGCCGGCGACGTGGAGCCCTTCGGCCGCAAGGTCGACAGCCTGGCCGCGGCCATCACCCAGCAGGTCAAGTCGGCCTACCTGGGCGAGGACGCCATCGGCAGCGCGACCAACGCCAAGGCCGATCCGGCCGACAAGAAGATGCTCGAAGACGCCGCGCTGATCGGCCATGCCATGCAACTGGCCTACCTGGGCAAGACCACCGGGACCCAGGCCCCGCCCGTGTTCCAGGCCTGGATCAGCGACCGCGACCTGATCAAGCAGAACGTGCCGACCACCGATGTGCGGGTGCTGCTGACCAAGGCCCAGCTCAGCGACCTGAGCGATGTGCTCAAGCAGATCCTGGACGCCGCCAACGAAGGCATGATTTCGCCCAGCGACATGTTCGCCCGGCTGCGCTCGGTGGCCGCGACCATGGGTGCCGACCCGAACCAGCTCAAGCAAGGCTCGACCACCCGCGTGGCCGATCTGGGCGTACTCGGCGAGTACCTGCAGGACCTGCCCTACCAGAGCGAAGTGCTCAACCTGGATGAAGAAACCTGGAAAGGCTGGGACGGCCTGGCCCAGGAAAAATTCATCCGTAACCTGAGCACCAAGCTGCGCCACTACCAGCGCTACAACGCCGACGTGGACCGCTGGGTGGCCCTGGCGCCAGGCGCCGACAGCCGCGACAACGTCTACCCGGTACCACTGGAAATGATGCCCTGACCGCCCATGCTCGACATCAAGGGACTGAGCGTGGTCCGTGGCGACGGACCACAAGCGCACCGGGTGCGCCTGGACGAACTGCATCTGCGCCCCGGCGAAGTGCGCGCGATCACCGGCGAGAGCGGCTGCGGCAAGAGCACCCTGCTCGAAGCCATCGGCCTGCTGCTCAAGCCTGAGCGACTGGCGCACTACCAGCTGGGGCCACAACGCCAGGACGTCGCCCGCCTGCTGGCCGAAGGCCGGGAGCCGGCGCTGGCCGCGCTGCGCTCACGGGCGCTGGGTTTCGTCCTACAGAACGGCGGCCTGCTGCCGTTTCTGAGCGTGCGCGAGAACATCCTCCTGCCCCGCCGCCTGCTGGGTCTTACCGCCCACAGCGCTGCAGTGGATAAAGCCATCGCCGCCCTGCGCCTTGAACCCTTGCTGGGCAAACTGCCCCAGGCCTTGTCCATCGGCGAGCGCCAGCGGGTGGCCTGTGTCCGGGCGATTGCCCATGAGCCACGTGTACTGCTGGCCGACGAGCCCACCGCGGCGCTCGACCCACACAACGCCCAGCGCCTGTTCGAGCTGTTGCTGAACCTGGTGGCCGAGCTGGGCATCGCCGCCTTGGTGGTGTCCCACGACTGGGCACTGGTCGAGCGCTTTGGCCTGCAACGCCTGGGCGCGATCAATGGCGAAGGGGAGACGCGCTTTGAACCCATGGCATAAGCGCCTTGGTCTGCTGCTGCGCTTGACCCTGGCCGACCTCTGGCACGACCGCAACGTCTCACTGTGCATGGCCGCCTCGCTGGTGGCGGTGATCGCCCCGCTGTTGCTGCTGTTCGGCCTCAAGCACGGGGTGGTCAGCCAGTTGCAGGACGAATTGCTGCGCGACCCGCGCAACCTCGAAGTGAAGATGCTCAGCAGCGGCCACTACGACCAGGCCTGGCTCGCGCGCCTGCAGCAGCGCCCCGACGTGGGCTTCGCCATCGGCCAGACCCGCTCGCTCAACACCCAAGCCGACCTGCTCGGCGAACATGGCCGCTTCGCCGACAACGTCGAGGTCATCCCTACCGCAGCCGGCGACCCGCTGCTGGCCACCGCCCTGAGCGCCTTGCAGGGCGATCAGGTGATCCTCAGCGAGCGTGCCGCGCAACGCCTGGACGCCAAGGTCGGCGGCACGGTCCGTCTGCGGGTGGCCCGGCGCCTGGACGAGGTCAACGAACGCGGCGAGCGCACCCTGCAGGTGCAGGCCATCGTCGACAACGTGCGCTTCGCCCGCCCGGCGGCATTCGTCAGCCCACAGATCCTGCTGGAGCTGGAGCACTACCGCGATGGCTACCAGGTAGCGACGCTGGGCGCCTTGACCGGGCAAGCGCTGGACGGCGTCAAGGTTGGATACGCCCGCGCCCGGGTCTATGCCAGGGACATCGACAGTGTCGCCCCGCTGGAGCGCTGGTTGAACGAGCAACGCATCGAAACCGCCAGCCGTCTGGCGGAGATCGAAAGCGTGCGGGCCATCAACCATGTGCTGGGGCTGATTTTCGGCGTCATCGCTGGCGCGGCGCTGGTCGGCTGCATCGCCTCGCTGGTCGGCGCCTTCCTGGCCAACATCGACCGCAAGCGCCGCCACCTGGCGGTGCTGCGGCTGCTGGGCTTCGGCAGCACCGCCGTGGCCGGTTATGTCGTGCTGCAAGCGCTGGTGTTGAGCCTGGTCGGCTACCTGGGCGGGCTGGGCTGCTACTACCTGGGCAGCCTGCTGTTCGACCAGTTGCTGCGCACCAGCCAGGCGACTGGCGCCTTCATTTGTCACATCACTGTCTGGCACGGCCTGGTGGCCTTGCTGCTCGCCTTCCTGGTCGCCGGCCTGGTCGCCTTGATCGGCGCTTTGCGGGCGATACGGATTCAACCTGCGGAGAGTCTGCGTGAACTCTAAAGCCTGCCGCCTGCTCCTGGCGCCACTGGGTCTCGGCTTCCTGCTGCAAGCGTCTGCGGCAAGCTGGGACGAGAAGTTCTACAACCCCATGGCCGAGGCCGACGACGTGGTCCTGCCCATGCCCTGCGATGGCGCCATGGTGTTTCGCAAGGTGCTGATCCCGGTGGCCGGGCCGCTGGACGACTACCCGATCAACATCGGCCAGGACAGCGCCGAATGGGGTTACGTGGAACAGACCCGCCCTGCGTTCATCGCCGGCAGCTTTACCAGCGCCAAGGGCGAGAAGTCGCGCTACTACCTGCTGGCCAAGTACGAGATGACCCAGCTGCAGTACCGCGCCCTGATGGACGAGACCTGCCCGACGCCTTCGAACAAGCAGCGCCTGCCGATCGTTTCGGTCAGTTGGCTCGATGCCCTGCAAGCCGCCGACAAGTACAACCGCTGGCTGCGAGCCAATGCCGCCGACAAGCTGCCTCGCGAAGACGGCGCGCTGGGCTTCCTGCGCCTGCCCACCGAGGTCGAATGGGAGTTCGCCGCCCGGGGTGGACTGCAGGTCAGCACTGCCGAGTTTCGCGACAGCCGCTACCCCATGGCCGAAGGCCTGAACGCCTACGAATGGTTCGCCGGGGCACAATCGGCCAACGGCCAGCTGCAACTGAGCGGCCTGCTCAAGCCCAACCCTCTGGGCCTGCACGACATGCTCGGCAATGCCAGCGAGATGATGTTCGAGCCCTTCCGCCTGAACAAGCTCGACCGCCAGCATGGCCAGGCCGGTGGTTTCGTGGTCCGCGGTGGCAATTACCTGACCAGCGAGGGTGAACTGCGCACCGCCCTGCGCCAGGAAGAGCCCTACTACAACGCCGAAGGCCCGGTGGCCAAGAAGACCAACGGCCTGCGTCTGGCCCTGGTCTCTCCCACCCTGACCTCGCGTGACCGGGTCAAGAACATCGAAAAAAGCTGGGCGTCCCTGGGCAACGATCAACCAGCGCCCCAGAGCAAAGACAAAGGCACAGTCAAGGCCCTCGAGGAGCTGGCCTCCGGCGTCGAGGACCAGGCGCTCAAGAACCAGCTCAAAAGCGTCGAGAACCAGCTGCGGGCCAGCAACCAGCAGCAACAGGAAGCCCGCGACCAGGCGATCCGCGCCAGCCTCAACCTGGGCGCCTTCCTCTGCACCAAGATGCTCGACGATGGCCAATACCTGGACTTCCTGCAGAAGAACTACGCCAGCAACTGCAAGACCGGCGAGGAAGACCCCACCTGCGGCATGCGCAAGACCAAGCTCGACGAACAGAGCGCGCGCCTGCACAAGCTCAGCCGCTACTACGCCAGCTCGCTGGTCGAGTCCGGCTCGCTGTATGGCCAGGACTTGCTGCAGGCGCAGGTCCCGGTGCTCGAAGGGGTGTTGACGGCCAACAAGAACCTCAAGGAACTGACCCCCTACCTGCGTACCCATTGGGCCAACCAGCAGTCGTTCCTCAAGACCCAGAAAATCGACACCACGGCATGGCTCGACAGCTGCAAAGCCGTGGCGCACTGACAACAACACCGCAAGGAATCGAAACCGTGAAGCACAGCAAACCTGGAAGAATCAGCCAGTGGATCAGCCTGGTGATGGCCGCCACCCTTGTCCTGACCGGTTGCGCCAGCACCGGCAGCTCCATGCTCGGCGGTAATGGCGGCACCACAGACCCACGCCTGACCGCAGGCAACGACGCCAAGTTCTTCAGCACCTCCGGCTACCAGGCCTGCGCCGTGGCTGCCGGTGCCGGTGTGCTGGCCTGCGCCCTGTCCAACTCCGGCAACAAGGCCGCTTGCGCCGTGGTCGCGGGCCTTGCCGCGTGCGGCGTGGCCATGGGCGCCAACTACTACCTGGACCAACGCCGCAGCCAGTACGCCGACACCACCCAGCGCCTGAACGTCATGACCACCGACGTACAGAACAAGACCGCCCAGGTCGCCGAGCGCACCAACACGCTGCAACGGGTTATCGCCGATGACAAAGAACAGATCGCGGCCATCCAGAAGGACATCCAGAGCAAGACCGTCAACAAGGCCAAGGCCCAGCAGGACATCGCCAACATCGACCAGAACATCACCCGGATGCGCAAGGACGTGACCAACATGAAGGCGACCGTCAGCGAGTTCGAAAAAGTGGCCCAACTCGAACGCCAGAGCGGCGCCAACCCCGAGGAAGTGCAGAAGGTCGAGGCAGAGATCGCCAAGATGAACGCCAAGGTCGCCTCGCTGCAGCAGGAGGTCGATGGCCTCTACAACCAGCGTTCGGCCATCACCCTGGGTTGAGGATCGGCACATGTTCGTACGTCACTGTCTGTGCCTGCTGTTGCTCGCCGGCCTGACCGGCTGCGCCACCACCGCGTCCCAATGCAAAGCCTCCGACAGCAGCGCCAGCCTGATCGGCAAGCTCAACTGCGACTACGGTGGCGGCTACGCCGACGAGGTGCGCAGCAGCGAGCAGGACCTGCGCGCGGCCCAGGAGCAGAACCGTCAGTTCAACCAGGTGTATGACGAGCTCAGCGCCCTCCAGGCCTCCACTCGCCAGGACCTGCAAACCCAGCGCCGCCAACAGGCGAGCCTCGAGCAGTCGCTCAACGGTCTGCTCGCCACGCTCAAGAAGCGCCACGCCAACAAGGCCGACGTGCAACAACAGATCGCCGGGCTCGAGCAACGCCTCAAGGCCAGCCAAGTGGCACCTGCGAGCAATGCCAGCAGTGCCCAGGTCGAAGCCCGCAAGCAGGAACTCAAGGCGCTACAGCAGCAGGTCAGCCGCCTGCAACTGAGCCTGGGTTACGAGTGAGTCCCTCTCCGGCAGCTTCGGCTGCCGGCTCTTTTTTTCAGGATACCGACATGCAACGGGTCACCCGTGACACCAGCCCGGCCCAGGATGACCCGAAGCCGTTGGAACAGGCCATGGCGATCATCGTCAGGCATTTCCCCCCGAGCATCGCGCACCTGTTCGCGACACCGCGCACCGGTCAGGACGGCGTGCGTGAATGGTGGTCGGAGCTCGAAGGTCAGCCGCGCCGCTTCCATGAGCTCGGTGCCGAGCAGCAAAGCGCCTTGCTGGCGCTGTACGAACAGCGCCAGGTCGCCGTGCGCCAGTTGATCGGCGAACTGCAGGGGCGCGGCCAGCAGGAAGAGGCCAAGGTCCTGCAGCGTCTGATCGGCCCCCCGAACCTGGACAACCTCTACAGCATCAATGGCTACCCGCTGGTGGTCCGTTGGGGCCAACCGGTACCCCCTCCCGCCGCTGCGCCCGTCCCCCCGCCGCCGCCACCGACGCCAGTGCCGGTGCGCCGCCGCTGGATCTGGCTGCCGTGGTTCCTGCTGCCGCTGCTCGGCTTGCTGCTCCTGGCCTTGGCCCTGTGGTTCGGCTGGCCCTACCTGCAACGCTGGCTGGACACCCGCCCCACGCAACCCTATGCCTGTGTCAAGGACGCCCAGGTGCAGCCGCCGGAATTCGCCGTGGTACTCGATACCTCAGGCTCGATGCGCCTGAGCGTCGAGGCCACGGCCGAAGACGAACAGTGGTTCTTCCAGTACATCAATGATCAGGCCACCGACCCGCAGCGATTGGCGCAAATCACTCGCGCGCCGGTGCGCATGGACGTCGCCAAGGCCAGCCTGACACACCTGATCGAAGACCTGCATCCGGCCATCGACATGCGCGTGGTGACCTTCGATGGCTGTCGCGCGCCCCTGGACCATGGTGTGTTCACCCCTGCCCAGCGTCCGGCGCTGATCCAGGGCATCCAGGCCCTGGAGCCCAACGATGGCACTGCGCTCAGCGCCAGCCTCGATGTGGCGGCCCGGGCCATGGATGGACGCAACCGCGACGGCATGATCGTGATGTTCGTCGATGGCCCGGACGGCTGCGGGCAGAACGCCTGCGCGGTGGCCGAACGGATCGCCCGCGAGCAACCCCGGCTGCGGGTCAACCTGATCAACATCAGTAACAACAGCCAAGCCAACTGCATCGCCGAGAGCACCGGCGGCCGGGTCTATTCGGCCGACAACGCCTCGCAGATGGCGGCCGCGCTCAAGCAGGCCAGCCAGGAGGTCTCCAGCTCGGCCAATTGTGATTAGGACGCGCCATGCAACGGGTACTACGCGACACCCGCATGGACCTGGCGAAAACCTCGCTGACCTCGGTGATCGATAACCTGGACGATGGGGTGGCCATGCGTCTGGTGACCTTCGAGGGTTGTGGCCACTGCGCGGCCAGCAACACCGGCGGGCGCGTCTACACCGCCAATGACGCCGCTGCAGTGGCCGAGGCGCTCAAGCAGGCCAGCCAGGAGGTGAGCGCGGGAGGCTGTTCCTGACACCCATGACGTTTTTCAATCGGCTCGATGCCGCTTCCTGCATTGTCGTGCAGGCTGGCGTGCCGGATGCTTTATTTACACCGACACATCGGTTTGTCCACCCAGCAGAGGCCTGTATGAAAAACGTCGAACAACTGCTCAAGACCAAGTCCCAACCTCAGACCGTCTACACCATCGGCCCTGACGACTCGGTGCTCGACGCCCTGAAGCTGCTGGCGGAAAAAAACATCGGCGCCCTGCCAGTGGTCGAGGACAACCAGGTGGTGGGCATCGTCAGCGAACGCGACTACGCCCGCAAGCTGGTGCTCAAGGGGCGCTCTTCGGCGGCAACGCCGGTGCGCGAGATCATGAGTGCGCCGGTCGTCACGGTCGAGCCCAAGCAGAACCTGGAGTACTGCATGAACCTGATGACCAACCGCCATCTTCGCCACCTGCCGGTGGTCAGCAACGGCGAACTGCTCGGCCTGCTGTCGATCGGTGACCTGGTAAAAGAAACCATTGCCGAACAGGCCAACCTGATCGCGCAGCTGGAGCAGTACATCCGCGGAGATTGATACCCGGTCCATCGCAGGCTTCGCCAACGCCCACCAGGATTGCGCCGCGCTCAAGACCTGCGCAATCCCTGTGGGAGATTCTATGGTTGAGGGCAAAGCTTTTTTGCCCCTTTGCTGACGTATTCGCCTTGGGTCTTCATCAAGGCGAATGCAACTCTGGCGAGCTTGCGTGACAAGATAACCAGGGCCTGAGTCGTTGCCTTACCTGCCCGGCGATAGTGCTCGTAGACGTCTTTCCAGGCCGCAGACCTACTGGCCGCCATGGCGGCGTTATGCAGTAATCGACGGATCTCTGAACAACCCCGCTTGGTCAACCGTCGACGTCCGGCCTTTTGGCCGGAATCTGCAACTTTCAGGTCCATGCCTAGAAAAGCGATGTATGAATCACTGTTCTTGAATTCGCCCCGAATAAATGCGGTGACGAGGGCAACAGCGGTCAGGAAGCCAATCCCTTCAACTTTCTGACAGCGGGCGACTTGTTCGGCTAGGCCAGCCTCTTTTACCAAGACCTTCAGGCGTTTCTGGATCAGAAGATCAAGCGACTCGAAGTGCTTGGCAAAGCTGTTGAACGCCTCTTTGAGCGACATTTCGTTGCCCCAGCTCTGGGTCAGGCTTGTCCGCGCCGAAACCAGCGCTGCTCTGCGCCGGAGCAGGCTCTGGAGCTTGCCGTAGACAGCTGGAGGGGGCGACCAAGGACGAAGAGCACTGCCCTCGCGATCCAGGAAGCGAGCCAGCAGGCAGGCATCGGACGCATCGGTTTTAACGCGTCCGCCAACGCCCTTGCGGTAGTTGCTGAGTTGAAACCCGTCGACGACATAGACGGCGAAGCCCTTTTCGTATGCCATCTCAACCAGGTCCAGATGGTAAACATTGGTAGCTTCAACGCAGATAGCGGTATTGGCCGGCTGAAGTGCCAGCCACTTTTGGATTTCAGGCTTGGTGTTTCTAACGGTCTGCTGTTGGGCGGAGTCTTCGTAATAACAGACCAGCTCAGCCTTGGCGACATCGATGCCGATGATGAAATTGTCTACTCGCATTGCCATCGCCTGAACTCCCACGGTATGGTTTTTGAACTCGGAGGGGTTTCACCAAGAGGCGCTGGCTTGCTTCTATCGTCGTTTGCAAACGATGCATTCTTTATCGGCGCTTTGGTGAAGGGGTGGGGCGATGTCTCCCACGGTCTGTACTGCGCCTAACAGTCAGAATCGGTTTGTTCGTCCCACCACCCCTTCGAGTATCACCATACAAGCGGCTTCACCCGCGAATTGGCCGCGCAGCGGCCCCATGCACCTAGTGGTAAGCGCGCTCCAGCTCATCCAACTGGTGGTCGAAGCTGCGCAGGCGCGCTGACCAGGTGTACACCAGCACCTCAAGGTCGCGATTGAGCACCGCAGTGTTGCCGCCATCGCGGCCCTGGGGGTCGCACAGGTCCAGCTGATAGCGCTCGCGAGCCATGGCCGTGGCCACGCTGGAAAGGTCACGGGCGTTGGCCAGCCAGCGGTGTTGATGGTCACGGATCTCGCGGTCCAGCTCCCGGCACTGACGCTTTAGCGCGTCCAGGCTCTGCTCCAGTGGCGTGCCCTTGAGCTCACCCATGACCTCCTCGAAGGTCCGCCCGGAATGCCAGTAGCTTCCCCAGAAATAGCGATCAAATACCGTCTCTACCCGACGCAAGGCGACCTTGGTGTTCCAGATGGTCACCAGCGTATGACCCTGGATCACCTCGCGCTTGTTCAGGCGCAACTGCTGCCAGGCGATCCAGGCCAGCGCGCAGAGCGCCACCGCCGCCGTGATGGCGGCTGCGGCATACATGAACTGCAGCGCATGGTCCATGGAGTGGACATGACGGATGCCGTAGAAATAACCGGCCGTCAGCGTGCCCAGGATCGTCACGGAGCACCAGAAACCTGATGCGTAGGGATCTTTCATCGCGCTATCCCCTGTTGTTTTACCTGAGCATAGCAACGGCCAATTCACCCATCAGGTGCCACTCGGCGCTTTATTTGCGGGGGCGGCGCAAGGCCTCGTTGAGTTGATCGAACGGCACGGCCCAATCGGCGTCCTCTATCACGCTCTCTTTGAGAAAGGCCCGCTGGGCCTCGCTCCAGAACGGCGCATCCACCAGCTTGATCTCGTTCTTGAGCGGTGAATGGGTGGTGATGAACTTGTCGATGCTCTCGGCATCGTCCGCCAGCCCCAACTGCTTGAACAGTTCGGCGAACGGATGGTTCGGTGCTTCCATGGTGCCTCCTCGAGCCGGGCGGCCGTCCACGACGCCAGCCCGGCAGTGGGTTGATGGTCATCAGCACAGTTCGCGCACTTCGGCACGCGGAACCAGCTTCAGGTATTGCTCCATGCTCATGTGGATCAGGTGATCGTGATCCCCCGCCTCCAGGTAGACATCGCCCTGGCGGGTTAGGCTCGGGTCGAGCAGCATTTTTATGTCATAGGCATCGCCCAGTGCCGGCACGGCGCCGCGCTCGCAGTCGCCGAACAGGCTCGGCAGGCCGCTTTCACGGGTCAGTTGCCAGGCGCCGGACATGCGCACTTTGCTCATGTCCAGATGGCGGTTGGCCGGTAGCACGGCCATGATGTAGTTGCCATGCCGGTCATCGAGCATCACCGACTTGGCGACCCGCTCGGCGGGTACGCCGGCCGTGCGCGCCGACTCCAGGCTCGTGGCCGAGTGAGGATGGGGAATGATGTCGTAGTCGCAGTTCGCCTTGTCCAGGCGCTGCTGCAGGGTTTTAGCCATACGCATGATGCACCTCCGGTTTACCCCCATCTGGAAGTTTAGGCCGAGGTCCGGCTAGCACGACTAAACTTCAGTGACAGGCCCGGACAAGGTGACGACAGGTGATCGCTCGTGGCTGGTGCTGGCTGCTGCTGACGCTCGTGCTCGGCATGGTTCCGAGCGGCTTGGCGGTGCCCGGTAGCAGCGTCTGGCTGCTGGACATCGATGACGCCATCGGCCCAGCCAGCGCCGATTACCTGATACGCGGCCTGGAACAGGCGCAGGCGCAGAACGCGCAACTGGTGGTGATCCGCCTGGACACGCCCGGCGGGCTGGACAGCGCCATGCGCCAGATCATCAAGGCGATTCTCGCAAGCCCCGTGCCCGTGGCCAGCTTCGTCGCCCCCAGCGGCGCCCGGGCGGCCAGCGCCGGCACCTATATCCTCTATGCAAGCCACGTGGCGGCCATGGCGCCAGGAACCAACCTGGGTGCCGCGACGCCAGTGCAGATCGGTGCGACCCCACCGGGCAAGCCCGACGCCGACAAACCCTCACCGGACGACCCTCTGGCGCGCAAGCAGGTGAACGATGCCGCGGCCTACATCCGCGGCCTGGCTCAACTGCGCGGGCGCAACGCCGACTGGGCGCAGAAGGCCGTGCGCGAAGCCGTGAGCCTGTCGGCCAGCGAGGCGCTGCACCTTAACGTCATCGACCAGATGGCCAATGACCTGCCACAACTGCTGAACCAGCTCGACGGCAAGACCCTCGTCGCCGCCGGCCAGCCGCGCCAGTTGCAAACGGCCGACGCCGTGATCATTGAGCACCTGCCCGATTGGCGCACCCGCCTGCTGGCGGTGATCACCAACCCCAGCGTGGCGCTGATCTTGATCATGATCGGTATCTACGGCCTGTTATTCGAATTCATGAGCCCTGGCTCAGGGGTTGGCGGGGTGATCGGCGGCATCTGCCTGCTGCTGGCCTTGTACGCCATGCAGTTGCTGCCGGTGAGCTATGCAGGCATGGCGCTGATCCTGCTGGGCGTGGCGTTCATGATCGCCGAGGCATTCCTGCCGAGCTTCGGTGTGGTCGGTTTTGGCGGCATCGTCGCGTTCGTGGTCGGTGCGGTCATCCTCATAGACACCGACGCGCCCGGTTTCGGCATCCCCCTGGCGCTGATCGTCGCCTTGGCGGCGGTCTCGGCGCTGCTGCTCGGCGGGGTGCTGGGCATGGCCCTGAAGGCCCGACGACGGGCCTTGGTCAGCGGCGACGCGGGGCTGGTAGGCAGTCTGGTCACGGTGACCCAGGTGATGGCAGGCAACCCGTTCTGCGGCTCGGTACAGGCCCAGGGCGAACAATGGCAAGTCCAGTGCGCGACCCCGTTGCAGCCTGGGCAACAGGTGCGCGTGACGGCCCGCCATGGCGTGATGCTGGAGGTCAGTGCCACCGCGCCCGCCGCGCAAGGAGAGTGATGATGTTCGTTCAATTCGGTTTTGGCGCCTTGCTGGCGGTGGTCGGCCTGTTATTGCTGTCGGCCCTGCGTATCCTGCGCGAGTACGAGCGGGGCGTGGTGTTCCAGCTGGGCCGCTTCTGGCAGGTCAAAGGGCCGGGCTTGATCATTCTGATCCCGGGAATCCAGCAGATGGTGCGGGTGGACCTGCGCACCGTGGTACTCGACGTACCGCCCCAGGACGTGATCACCCGCGACAACGTCTCGGTCAAGGTCAACGCCGTGCTGTACTTTCGTGTGCTCGATCCGCAGAAGGCGATCATCCAGGTCGAGGATTTTCTCGGTGCCACCAGCCAACTGGCCCAGACGACGCTGCGTGCGGTGCTCGGCAAACATGAGCTGGACGAACTGCTGGCCGAGCGCGAACAGCTCAACTCGGACATCCGCCAAGTGCTCGACGCCCAGACCGATGCCTGGGGCATCAAGGTCGCCAACGTCGAGATCAAGCATGTCGACCTCAACGAGTCGATGGTGCGTGCCATCGCCCGCCAGGCCGAGGCCGAGCGCGAACGGCGGGCCAAGGTGATCCATGCCGAGGGTGAGCTGCAGGCTTCGGAAAAACTGATGCAGGCGGCGCAGATGCTGGGCAAGGAGCCGGGGGCGATGCAACTGCGCTACATGCAGACTCTGGGGACGATTGCCGGGGACAGGAGCTCGACCATCGTGTTCCCGCTGCCGGTGGACTTGCTCAAGGGGTTGGTCGATAAACCGCGTTGACCTCTGCCGCAGGCGCCCACACGCTCAGCGACGAGCCTGTGGGGCCGGCGAAAGGTTCAGACCGGCGCACGGCGCAGGGTGGCCAGAAACGCCGCCGCGCCGATGAACAAGCCGGCAAACGTGCGGTTCATGCGCTTTTGCTGCTTGGGCGTGCGCAGCAGCCGCAGCACGCGGGCCGCAAGGCCCGTGTAGCCTGCCATGACCAGCATGTCCACGGTGATCATGGTGGCGGTGATAGCCAGGTACTGAGGCACCAGCGGGGCATGAGGGTTGATGAACTGCGGCAGCACCGCAAGCATGAACACCAGCGCCTTGGGGTTGCTGACGTTGACCAGGAAGCCGCGGAACACCAGGCTCATCGGCTTGCCGATCGGCCGCACGCCCGAGGGGTCGCTCATGTCCATGGGCAAGGCGCGCCACTGTTTGTACGCCAGGTACACCAGGTAGGCGACACCGAACCATTTGATGAGCTGGAAGGCGGTGGCCGAGGCGGCGAGAATGGCGCCCACGCCAGCGGCGATGACGGCGATCTGAACGATCAGCCCCAGTTGCAGGCCCAGGGCGTTCCAGTACCCACGCCAGAACCCGTACTGCAGCCCGCTGGACATCGAGGCGATGGCCCCGGCACCCGGCGACAGGCTGATCACCCAGCACGCGGCAAAGAAGGCCAACCAGGTTTCCATCGACATCGCACACCTCGCTCGAACATTTGTTGCAAAACGTTAAGCTAAGGGGTTGGTGAAAAAATCACCAGCGATTTTTTGTGGTTTATTTCAGGGCTGGCGCTGGCTGCTTCGCGGGTAAACCCGCTCCTACCGAGCTCATCCTGGGGCCTAATCGCAGGTACATCGGCATTGTTGGAGCACCGGTAAACCTTGTGGGAGCGGGTTTACCCGCGAAGAAATCAACACCGTCAGCGGCTCAATCCGCCTCGACCGACTCGCCTTTGGACACGGCCACCACCTCGGTCCCCCGCCAACGGCGCACCGCTTTCTGGAAGAACTGACTGTTCGGCACCTGCACCAGCGCCCCGCCCGCCTCGGGCGTTTCCATCAGGGTCGTGTAGAGCAGGTTGATGGCGATCACCCGGCCTTTGACCCCCGGCTTGTCGAGGGTGTCCACCAGCTCCACCACATCACCGATGCGAAACGGCCCAACGGTGAAAATCAGCACCGCACACAGCAGGTTGGAGAGCACGCTCCAGATAGCGAAAAACGCGACTGCTGCCACCGCGACGAAGCCTGACAGCGCCGTCCACAGCACCGTGGCCGAAACGCCCATGCGCTCCAGCACGAACAACAGTGCACTGCCCATGATCAGCCAGCGCAGACCACCGCGCACCGGTACCAGCAGCTCTGCCGGCAGCGGGTAGCGGTTGCCCAGCCGACTCAGCCCCCGCGCGATTACACGCTGCAGGATGAACGCAGCGATCAGGATCAGCAGGATCTGCAGCCCGAGCCAGAACGCGTCCATCCATTGCCCTGGCAGCAGCGAACGCAGCTGCTCCATCAGGACAACGCCTCCAGCTCGGCCTGCATGGCCTCGAGGGTTTCCAGCGCTTCCATCCAGGCTTCTTCAAGCTCGCCCTCGCGCTGCTTGAGCTTGGTCTGGCGGGCCAACAGGTCACGCAGTTCGTCCTTGCGGGACGCTTCGTACAGGCCGCCGTCGCCCAATGCCGTCTCGATCTCGGCCAGTTGCCCATGCACCTGGTTCAGCTCGGTTTCGAGCTTTTCGGCGGCGCGCTTGTGAGGCGCCAATTGCTGGCGCAAGGCCGCGGCGGCCTGGCGTTGGGCCTTCTTGTCAGTCTTGTCCGGGTTGGCCGGGGCGTTGCTGACCGGAGCACTGCGTTGGCGATAATCGATCAGCCAGCGGCTGTAGTCGTCCAGATCACCGTCGAAGGCCTCGACCTTGCCATCGGCCACCAGCAGGAAGTCGTTGGTGGTGCTCTTGAGCAAGTGACGGTCGTGGGAAACCACCACCACCGCGCCACTGAACTCTTGCAGGGCCATGGTCAGTGCCAGGCGCATCTCCAGGTCCAAGTGGTTGGTCGGCTCGTCGAGCAGCAGCAGATTCGGGCGTTCCCAGGCAATCAACGCCAGGGCCAGGCGCGCCTTTTCACCGCCGGAGAAGTTCACCACCGGCTCGTCGACACGGTTGCCATGGAAATCGAACCCACCGAGGAAATCGCGCAGGGTTTGTTCGCGCTCAGCCGGTGCGATGCGCTGCAGGTGCAGCAAGGGGCTGGCCTTGTCGTCCAGGGAGTCGAGCTGGTGCTGGGCGAAGTAGCCCACCGCCAGGTTCTCACCCCGCACCAGGCGCCCGCCAATGGGTTCGAGCTCACCGGCGAGGTTCTTGATCAGGGTCGACTTACCGGCGCCGTTGGGGCCCAGCAGACCGATGCGCGCACCGGGCGCCAGTTGCAGCTTGACCTTCTCCAGGATCGCTTTGTCGCCATAGCCCAGACGGCCTTCGGCAAGGTCCAGCAGCGGGCTGGAAATTTTCTCCGACTCGCGGAAGACGAAGTCGAACGGCGAGTCCACATGGGCGGCGGACAGCTCCTCCATGCGCTCCAGGGCCTTGATCCGGCTCTGCGCCTGACGGGCCTTGGTGGCCTGGGCGCGGAAACGGGCGATGTACTTCTCCATGTGCGCACGGCGGGCCTGCTGCTTCTCATAGGCCTGTTGCTGCTGCGCCAGACGCTCGGCACGGGTGCGTTCGAAGGCGCTGTAGCCGCCTTTGTAGAGGTTGAGCTTGCGCTGCTCGACATGCAGCACGTGGTCGACTACGGCATCGAGGAAGTCGCGGTCGTGGGAAATCAGCAGCAGCGTGCCCGGATAGCCCTTGAGCCAATCTTCCAGCCAGAGGATCGCGTCCAGGTCCAAGTGGTTGGTGGGCTCGTCGAGCAGCAAGAGGTCGGACGGGCACATCAGGGCCTGGGCCAGGTTCAGGCGCATCCGCCAACCGCCGGAGAAGTCGCCAACGCGCCGGTCCATCTGCTCGGTGGTGAAGCCCAGACCTGCCAGCAGCTTGCGCGCGCGGGCATCGGCGGTATAGCCGTCGGCGCTGTCGAGCTCACTGTGCAGGCGCGCCACGGCAGTGCCGTCGTGGGCCGCCTCGGCAATGGCCAGGTCAGCCTGGATCTTGCGCAGGCGCACATCGCCGTCGAGCACATAGTCCACCGCCAGGCGATCGAGGGTATCGACCTCCTGACGCATGTGGGCGATGCGCCAGTCGCCAGGCAGTTGGCAATCGCCAGCATCGGGCGACAGCTCACCACGCAGCAAGGCGAACAGGCTGGATTTTCCGGCGCCGTTGGCGCCGATCAGGCCGGCTTTGTGACCGGCGTGCAGGGTCATCTCGGCGCCTTCTAGCAAGCGCTGCGGACCACGCTGTAAAGTGAGATTCGATAGTCTGATCATGATGGTCGCGGAGTCTATCAGCTTCCCTTCAGGGCACACAGGCCACCTTGACCACTGGCGAGTCCGAACATGCAAAACGAATTGTGGAACCACGCCCTGGCCCTGTATCGACGGCCCGGGGTCGAAGCGGCCTGCCTCGCGCTGCAAGGGCTGGGGGCTGATGTCTGTCTGCTGCTTTGCGGGACCTGGCTGCAAGCCCGCCATGTCGCACCCGATGCCACGCGCGCGGCCGCGCTACGGGCCATTGCCGGCCCATGGCAGCAGCAGGTCGTGGTTCCGCTGAGGGTGTTGCGTCAACAATGGCGCGAAGCGGCGCAAGGCGATGCGCGACTGGCGTCGCTACGTGAGCAGGTCAAGGGATTGGAGCTGGAAGCCGAGCGCACCGTGCTGGCGCGCCTGCAGGCGTGTGCGGGGAGCTGGCCGGCGGACTCGAACGGCCCGCCAGGTGACTGGCTGCAGTGGCTGGTTCCCGAGCAAGCCCGCGACCACGACGCGCTGCGAGAGCTGCGCGTCGCGGCCGATGGGCTTCAGGAGGCCGAAGGAGCCGACTGAGCCGGCGTGCTGGCCGGGGCCGGCGATGCGGCGGCGGGCGCTGCCGAGTTGGTCGCTGGCGCTGGGCTGCTGGTCACCGGTGCGGCGGGCTTGGTTTGCGCAGGCTTGCTGACGGCAGGCTTGGCAGCCGTTGGTTTGGCCGGGGCCTTGCGAGCAGCTGGCTTGGCAGCAGTGGCCTTGGTTGCCGCTGGCTTGGCGGTAGTGGCCTTGGCTGCGGCCTGTTTGGCTGCGGGCTTGGTGGCTGCAGGCTTGGCGGCTGCAGGCTTGGCCGCTGCGCCTTTGGCAGCAGGCTTGGCGGCGGCCGTCTTGGTCGCAGCCGGCTTGGCAGCGGCCTTGGCAGCAGCAGGTTTTGCGGCCGGTTTGGCTGCGGCAGTACGGGCAGCAGTCGGTTTGGCTGCGGCCTTGGCCGGGGCCTTGGCTGCAGGCTTGGCAGCGACTTTGACCGGCGCTTTGGCCGCAGGCTTGGCAGCCGCTTTCACGGGTGCCTTAGCAGCGGATCTGGCAGCGCCAGCCTTGGCAGCAGCGGGTTTAGCGGCGGGTTTTGCAGTCGCCTTGGCAGCCGGACGGGCAGCGGCCTTGGTCGCAGCCGGCTTGGCCGGGGTCTTGGCAGCGGTCGTGCGCTGAGCGAGCGCCTTGCTGGCGGCCTCGCGCACTTTGCCCACGCCCTGGGCCAGTTTCAGGCTTTCCTGGGCATCGCGTTTTAGTTGCTGAATATAAGTGCGGGTCTGCGTTTGACGGTCTTTGAGCGAATCAAGCAGCTCTTCAAGTTCGCCAGAGACTTTTTGCGCTTTGCTCTGAGCCTTGGCTTTACCGGCCTTGGCGGCGTCCTGCAACTTCAGACGTGCGTTGTGCAGTTTTTCCTGGGCTTTGCCACGCTGTTTTTCCAACTTGGCCAGCAGTTTCTCGGCATCCGCCAGCGCTTGCGAGCAGGCATCTTCCAAATGTTCGAGCAGACTACCCGAAAGTTGCTGGAGCAGGTGCAACGGCGTACTGACTGGCTTCTTCTTGGCCGACATGGTTTACCTCCTGGCTGACGAGATTGCGGCTCATACTATGCTTCTGCTGCTACCGCCGCTAGGGCATGTGGACAGTATTGTTGGCGCCGCGTTTCATGCCTGGGCAAAGTTGTAGTCTTGCAGCTCGGTGCAAGTGTAGTTGCCCAATAAAGTGTTGCTGATATTTACACATCTTCGACCCACAAGGCTGGCATACTTTGCGCTCACCGCAGCGGGAGTTGACCGTGCCTCGTTACCTTATTCTCGCCCTGTGTCTGGCAACGCCTATGGCCTGGGCCAATCCTGAAGCGACCCCCTCCAAGCACGACCTGGCCTACAGCCTCGGCGCCAGCCTGGGTGAGCGCCTGCGTGACGAAGTGCCCGGCCTAGAGCTCGATGCCTTGGTCGAAGGCCTGCGCCAGGCCTATCAAGGCCAGCCCCTCAAGCTCGACAAGCCGCGCATGCAAGCCATCCTCCAGCAGCACGAGGAACAGGCCAGTGCGGCCGCGGAACAAGCCCAGGTCGACAAGAGCCTGGCCGCGGAAAAACGCTTCCTGGCCAACGAGCGCGCACGTACCGGCGTCCATGAGCTGCCCGAAGGCATTCTCTACACCGAGCTGGCAAACGGCACGGGTAGCTCACCCAAAGCCGGTGGCAAGGTACAGGTGCGCTACACAGGAAAGCTGCCAGACGGCTCGGTGTTCGATCAAAACCAGCAGCCCCAATGGTTCAACCTGGACTCGGTGATCGAAGGCTGGCGAGTGGCATTGCCGCACATGAAGGCCGGGGCGAAGTGGCGGCTGGTGATCCCATCGGCACAAGCCTATGGAGCCGAAGGTGCGGGCGACCTGATTGCGCCCTACACCCCCCTGGTCTTCGAAATCGAACTGCTGGCGGTGGCCGACTGACGCCTGCCCTCAGGCTTGCACCGCGCCCTCTTCCTTGTGCGCGTTGTGCAGCACCTCGATCAGGCAGTCCTCAAGCTCGAAGCGCTCATGCAGTAGGCTGCCGAGCTCGCCCAGTTTCTTGGAGAACCGCTCGGGGTCCTTGCACTCGCCCTTTTCGCAATGGTCATTGAAGGCCAATGCAATCTGGGTGATGTCGTTGATCCGTGGATTGATCTGTTCGGCGAGCTGCAGGGCACCTTCGTCACCGAACGCCTTGGCTTCCGTGACCAGTTGCTCGCTCACTTCGAAATGCCACGCCGAAACATAGTCGACCAGCACCGCGCAGAAATCGCGGTTCTTGTCCTTGTCGGCGAAGGCCGGTTTGGCGTCACGCAAGGCGCGGAAGGCCTGGACCAGCTCCGCCCGCTCCTGGAGCCAACGGTCGATCAGCTTGTGAACCCCACCCCAGCGTTCCTGAGCGTTCTGACAACTATCGAGCATGGCGATCTCTTCCCTTCTGGGTAGATGCCGCTGCACCTCGTGCGCTAATACCGCGGCACAAAGGTGACATCAGCAGGACGGCATCGAGCAGTTGTGTTTTCGGTATGCGTGCTGCGAGATTATTCCCGCACGTGCTGGGCTTCAAGGTACGCAGTGGACAAAGTTCATACAAGTGTTTAATACCCGGGTAGGGCACCGCTGGTCGTGCGATCCCGAGACGATTTGCCGTGGATCAAGCTTTGCCGAGTTGGCGCATGCGGTAGCCCAGCAACCAGCTCAGTGGGAGGGCCGATAGCGACAGGAACGCCAGCAGGCTCCACTCGGGCAAGGTCAGGTCGATGAAGCTCCAGGTCAGCGAGGTGCAGTCGGGGCCGCCCAGCACCAGCATCCTCAACGCTTGGTCCCACGACTGCTCCAGCATCCACCTGAACGGCATCTGGCAGGCGTCGGCTGTAAGACCCGCACCTTGTAGCCAGACATGCCTGGATGCCAGCAGCGCTCCACTCACCGAGCAACCCAATGCCAGCGCCGCGTAGTTGCGCTTGCCGACCATGCCCGGCGAGTGCAGCACAGCGCATACGCTCACCCCTGCGTACAGCCCGAGCAGCAAGCGCTGACTGAAGCACAGGGAGCAAGGCACCAGGCCAAGGGTGTTTTCAAGACAGAACGAGGCAAGCAGGACCGCCGCCGAGGCGAAACCGCCAATGAGAAAAAAGGTGCGCAAGCGGGCCGGCAGCATGAGCGAGTAGGTCCCGGGTCAAATGAAGTAGCCCGGAACGGTAGTGGAAAGAGGCGCTTTGTTTCAAGGCGCTACAGGAGAGACAACTCCCTGATTGAAAAAGGAAAGTCTGCAACTTTGAGTAGGAGATTTCCGAAGAGCGCTAGCGTAAATCCCGTCAACCTAACAAGAGAAGTTACAGCGCCAGGTACCCACGGCTCGGCGTGGGTACCTGGTTCGGTCAGGCTCGCACGCCCTCGGGCAACGGCAAGGCCAACAGGCGCTCATCCAGCAGGCCCAGGCCCTCCTGGAACAACTGGTTGCTGCGCTCGGTCTCACCCAGCCCAGCCAGCAGGCGGGCAAGCTCCGCACAGGCCTCCGGATTGCGCTCCATGCGCAGGCTGCTTTCGAGGTAATCCCGCGCTTTGCCCCACAAGCGGTTCTGCAGGCTCAGGCGACCCAGGGTGAGCAGCAGGCTCGGATCCTGCGGATGATCCTTGAGCCAGCCTTCGGCGGTTTGCAACTGACGGGCCGGATCATCGCCGCGCACCAGACCATACAGACGAGCCAGATGGCTTTCGTATTGACGCTTGAGCGCCGTGCGCAGCACCTGTTCGGCTTCCCCCTGGGCTCCGAGCTGGCGCAGCTGTTCGGCGTAGGCCGAGACCAATTGCGCTTCTTGGCGTTGGGCGGCGGTGAGCTGTTGCCAGGCCCGCTCCAAGGCTTGGCGGGCAGCCTGGGCATCTTCCCCGCGGGTCGCCGCCAGGCCAAGGTTCTGACCCCAGGCGCGTTGTTCCAGATCGGCGAGCTCCTTGGCTGGCAGCACCTTGCCCTTGCGCAGCTCCGGCAGCAGGCGGATCAGGGCCGACCAGTCGCCTTGCTCCACATGCAGGCGATACAGCAAGCGCAGCACCTGGTTGTTGTGAGGGTGACGCTCCTGCATCGCCAGCAGGGTTTCATGGGCACCGCCGATGTCGCCGCGGTCCATCTGCAATTGCGCATGGGTCAGGGCGATGGCCAGCTCGGCCTGAGGCTGTCGCTCCAGGGCGCGCTCGAGCAGATTGTCGCTGTCTTCGGCACGACCCAATTCATTGGCGGCGCGGGCAGCGCCAAGGTAGTAGAGCAACGGCTGGCGCTCAGCCTCGGCGGCGCGATGCAGATGACGCTGGGCACTGGCCCAGCGGCCCTCCGCCAGGTCCAACTGCCCTTGCTCGATGGCGATGCGGGTACGACGGCTACGATTGCGCCGCGACCACGGGTTGACCACGCCGCTCGACGTCAGCACCAGGCCGATCAGGTAACGCACCAACCAGAGCACCACGACAATGGCGACCAGCGCCGCCAATGCCGCCCACAGCCCGGACTGATAACGGAAGCCACCATAGGCGACCAGCACATAGCCGCTGTGCTTGGCGACCGCGATGCCCAGTGCCGCGGCTACCACGATGGCCAGCACCGCCAGCAGGTAGACACGCTTCATGGCTTGCCCCCTTCGGCTTCGGCCGGCAGGTGGCGACGCTGGATGTACGCCTGCACGGCGGCCAGGCTCTCGGACAGGTCAGGCGTGACCACCGAGACCGGTTGCTCGGCCAGTTCGTTGAGGCTGGCGAGCATGGCCTTGCTCTGCGGGTTGTCGGCATTGAAATTGGCCAGCAGCACGCTACGGGCATCGTCCAGGGCCTGGGTATAGACCTTGGCTTCGCCATTGAGTGCTGCCCACTGTGCCTGCTCGATGGTCAGGCTCAGCGCAAGGCGCAACTGGTTGAGCGATTGCCCGGATAGCAGCGGCCGTACGTTGTCGTCGGCGTTGAACTCGATCTGGAAGTACTTGGAGATCTCCGCCCACCACTGGGACAGCCGGCTGGCACCATCGCCATCGGCGGTCAGGGCGCCCAGGGCATCGGCCTTGGTTTCGAATTCAGGCGATTGAGCGCTGAGCTGCTGGACCAACTCGCGCTGGGCAGCAAGCTTGAGGAACAGGCCAGTGCGGTCCGGCTGCTCGGTGCTGTTGAGGGTCGCGAGGCTACGCGCCAGCTGTTCGCGGGCAGCGAAGGCCCCTGGATCGCTTTGTTCGCGAAGAATCTCGTCCGCCCCCTCGACCAAGGCCTTGGCGCTGGCGATGTCCTGTAGCGCAGAAAGGCGCAGGGTCGCCAGGCGCAGCAGGTGCTCAGCCTCGGCCAGGCGCCACTCCTTGCGGCTCTCGCCCAGTATGGTTTCCAGGCGCTGGCTGAGGCGTTGCTGGTCGCCCTGCAGTTGCGCCACCAGGCGACGGCGATCTTCGAGCTCGCTGGCCGCCGGCAGGGTGGCCAGTTGCGCGCTGATCTGCTGCTCGCGTTGCTGCAACGTCTCGGTGCGCTCGTTCAGGGCCTGCAGGTGCTGGCCCTGGCCTTGCTCGCTGCCTTGCAGCTGACGGACCTGCCAGACTCCCCACCCGCCGACAGCGACCCCAGCCGCACCGAGCAGCAGGGCCAACAATGCCAGGCCGTTGCCAGAGCGCTTGGCAGGCGTGACGGAGGTGGATTCCGGCGCCTCGGACGCCGTGGGTTGTTCGTTATTGGACAAGACAGTTTCGCTCACGTATCCATCCTTTGCATGGGGGCGCGTCGCATTGAGCTTAGCGCCTTAGTCGGCAGGTGCAGCACTTCGCTGCACAGCTGCCATCAAGGCCGCGGCACTGGCGCCACGGCAATCCACAATCTGTTGGGCGCCCAACGCCCTGGCCTGCTCCGCCACCCGAGGGCTTGGCACGAACAACGGCAGGTGCGCCAGGCGTGGCCAGTCGGCACCCGCCAGCCGCAACAGGTGCTCCAGCCCCTGCCCACTGCTGACCACCAGGCCGTTCAGGCGTTCCGATTCGACGCGGCGCAGTAGGGTGCCGGCCGGATACACCGGCAGGTTGCGTCGATACAGTTCCAGATAATCGACACTAGCACCTTGCTCTCCAAGACGCCCGGCCAGCAGTTCGCGACCTCCAACGCCTCGCACGATCAAAACGCGGGGGGTGGCGACACGGGCCATAGCCTCGCGCAGGACCGGCAGCGCGAGCAAGGCCTCGCTGTCATCGCCGTGCGCCGAAAAGTCTACTTTCAAGCCCTGCGCCTGGAGCACCTGCGCGGTTGCCGCCCCCACGGTGAACCAGCCTTGTCGCGGCGGCTGCAGGCCAGCCTGGCCCAGACGATCGAGCAGCAGACGCGCGGCGGGCTTGCTGACCACAATGATCACTTGGTAACGGTGCAACTCCGCCAGGAGCTGGTGCTGCCCTGCTGGCAGCGCCACCGGCTCGATGGCCAGCAACGGCAGGCTGCTGCTGGCGATCCCGGCCTGCGCGAGGCTTTGCGCCAGCGCCTGGCACTCCTCTTCAGGACGGGTCAGCAGCAGGCGCCAAGGGCTCACGGGTGGCCAGCCTCGCCATAGACTTCCTTGAGGATGGCCTCGGCGCCCTGCCCGAGCAGGTCTTCGGCGACCTGCACGCCCAGTGCCTCGGCCTGGGTGCGCGGGGCGCGGGCCTCGGCCACCAGCAAGGTACCGCCGCTGGGCTGGCCCACCAGGCCGCGCAGCCACAGCTGCTCGCCTTCGAGCACCGCGTAGCAGGCGATTGGCACTTGGCAGCCGCCGTTCAGGCGCTTGTTCAGCGCCCGCTCAGCCAACACCCGGTCGGCGGTGTCGGCGTGGTGCAGCGGCGCCAGCAAGGCATGAATCGCTTGGTCGGCGCTGCGGCATTCGATGCCCACCGCGCCCTGGCCACCGGCGGGCAGGCTCTCGTCAACACTGATGGTGGAACTGATACGGTCCTCGAAACCAAGGCGGATCAGGCCAGCCGCGGCGAGGATGATGGCGTCGTACTCACCGGCATCGAGCTTGGCCAGGCGAGTGTTGACGTTGCCGCGCAGGAAGCGGATCTGCAGGTCCGGGCGGCGTGCCAGCAACTGGGCTTGGCGACGCAGGCTGGAGGTGCCGACGATACTGCCAGCCGGCAGTGCATCGAGGCTGGCAAAATTATTGGAAACGAACGCATCGCGCGGGTCTTCGCGCTCGCAGATGCAGTACAGGCCCAGGCCTTCAGGGAAGTCCATGGGCACGTCCTTCATCGAATGCACGGCGATGTCGGCTTCGTGCTCGAGCAGGGCGGTTTCCAGCTCCTTGACGAACAGACCCTTGCCGCCAATCTTCGACAACGGCGAGTCGAGCAGCTTGTCGCCACGGCTGACCATGGGCACCAGGGTCACGACCAGGCCGGGATGGGCCTCTTCCAGTCGGGCTTTGACATATTCGGCCTGCCACAGGGCCAGGGCACTTTTACGGGTGGCAATGCGGATTTCACGAGTGGACATGGAACGCCCCGATCCAGGAGAAATGCCGCCGATGATAACAGCTCCGCCAGCGCACCTAGCAGATTCAGGTCATCACCCGGCCTTCCCTGGCCGACATCCGCCGGTTCAGAGCGTCTGCATCATCTTGCGCACGCCCGCCACATGCCGGCGGCTGACCGTCAGCGCATCGCCATCGAGCCCCTTGAGGAACAGCTGGAAGTGCCCAAGCGGCGTGCGCTGCAGGCGCTCGATACGCTCCCGGGCGACCAGGGCATTGCGGTGAATACGCACGAAGCGCTCGCCGAACTCGTCCTCGAGGGCTTTCAAGGGCTCGTCCAGCAATACCTCCCCTGACTCATGGCGCAAGGTCACGTACTTGTGGTCGGCAATGAAGTAGATCACCTGAGGCAAGGGGATCAGCTCGATGCCCTTGCGGGTTCGCGCACTGATATGGCTGCGTGGGCCGCCGCCTTCATTGGCCGGGCGGGTGAGCGCGGCGAGCTGGGCGCGGTTGGGCTTGTCGGCCTTGCGCAAGGCTTCGCGCAGGGCCTGGAGCTGGATGGGCTTGGTCACATGGCTCAGGGTGCTTTCCCGGAAGGCCTGGCTCCCGTACTCATCGTCACCGGTGCAGAACACCACCGCCGGCGGCGCTTCGCGTTCGCAGAGCCGGGCGGCGACCTGAAGGCCATCCAGGCCAGGCATGCCGATATCCAACAGCACCACGTCGGGCTTGAGGCTGTCGATCAGGGCCAGGGCCTCCTCGCCGTTGGTGGCGCTGGGCTCCAGCACGGTGTAGCCCTCCAGCTCGCCAAGCATCCGGGTCAGGCGTTCACGGGCCAGGGGTTCGTCATCAACGATCAGGACATTCATAATTACGCTGGATTCCTGAGTGAGTCTCGCATGGGTAGAGCGTAGACAAAGTGTAGGGCGACCGACACGCGGTCACGCTCTAGACCGATGCGACGGCCAAAGATTCACTGGCCCGGCAGATTCGCCGCCAGTCCTCTGTCCAACTGTAGACGGTCCATGGAACACTGCCGTTCAATCGTTGAATATCCCCACATACCGTTTCACCCTGCGTTTTGCGAGATTTCTCTCGACCAGCGCCCTGCGGCGCGCACTCCAACCCTGCTATGATCGGCGCCACTTTTTCGTTCACGCCTTCAACGAGTGAATCCATGAGCACCGACAAGACCAATCAGTCCTGGGGCGGCCGCTTCAGTGAGCCCGTCGACGCCTTCGTCGCCCGTTTCACCGCCTCGGTCGATTTCGACAAGCGCCTCTACCGCCACGACATCATGGGTTCGATCGCCCACGCCACCATGCTGGCGCAGGTCGGCGTACTCACCGACGCCGAGCGCGATGCCATCATCGACGGTCTGAAGACCATCCAGGGCGAGATCGAGGCGGGCAGCTTCGACTGGCGTGTCGACCTGGAAGACGTGCACATGAACATCGAGGCACGCCTGACCGACCGCATCGGCATCACCGGCAAGAAGCTGCACACCGGCCGTAGCCGCAACGACCAGGTGGCCACCGACATCCGTCTGTGGCTGCGCGACGAAATCGACCTGATCCTGGCCGAGATCACTCGCCTGCAACAGGGCCTGCTGGAGCAGGCCGAGCGTGAAGCCGAGACCATCATGCCCGGCTTCACCCACCTGCAGACCGCCCAGCCGGTGACCTTCGGTCATCACCTGCTGGCCTGGTTCGAGATGCTCAGCCGCGACTACGAGCGCCTGGTCGACTGCCGCAAGCGCACCAACCGCATGCCGCTGGGCAGCGCCGCGCTGGCCGGCACCACCTACCCGATCGACCGTGAGCTGACCTGCAAGCTGCTGGGCTTCGAGGCCGTGGCCGGCAACTCGCTGGATGGCGTCTCGGACCGCGACTTCGCCATCGAATTCTGCGCCGCGGCGAGCTTGGCGATGATGCACCTGTCGCGCTTCTCCGAAGAGCTGGTGCTCTGGACCAGCGCACAGTTCCAGTTCATCGACCTGCCCGACCGCTTCTGCACCGGCAGCTCGATCATGCCGCAAAAGAAGAACCCGGACGTCCCGGAGCTGGTACGTGGCAAGAGCGGCCGCGTGTTCGGCGCGCTGACCGGCCTGCTGACCCTGATGAAAGGCCAGCCGCTGGCCTACAACAAGGACAACCAGGAAGACAAAGAGCCGCTGTTCGATGCCGCCGACACCCTGCGCGACTCCCTGCGCGCGTTCGCCGACATGATTCCGGCAATCAAGCCCAAGCACGCCATCATGCGTGAGGCGGCCCTGCGTGGTTTCTCCACCGCCACGGACCTGGCCGACTACCTGGTCCGTCGCGGCCTGCCGTTCCGTGACTGCCACGAGATCGTCGGCCACGCAGTGAAGTACGGCGTCGATAGCGGCAAGGACCTGGCCGAAATGAGCCTGGACGAACTGCGCCAGTTCAGCGACCAGATCGAGCAGGACGTGTTCGCCGTGCTGACCCTGGAAGGCTCGGTCAACGCGCGCAACCACATCGGCGGCACCGCTCCTGCCCAGGTGCGCGCTGCGGTGGCGCGCGGCAAGGCGCTGCTGGCTTCGCGCTAACCCACCTCGCGAGGGCTTTGCCGGGGACACCGGCAAAGCCGGCGCCAGACACCGCGCCGTCTGTTTCGCGGCTAAAGCCGCTCCTACAGGTCCAGCGGCGGCAGTCAGAGCAGCGCAAAACCTGTGAGAGCGGGTTCATCGAGGCGTCGAACCGCCGCGAACACCGGCGCAGCCGGCGCCAGGCAAGGCGAAGCCGCTCCTCATGGCCGCATATGGCCGCTTCTTCTCTTAGCGTTTGCTGCGAATCATCTCCTGGAACGCTGGCATCGCCGCGTCCTTGTCCGCCACGATCCGCGCCATGTGCGGGTTCGCCCCCAGTTTCTCCAGCAAGGCCTTGGCCTGCGGGAACTCCGCCAGGAAATCGACGTTAAGCACCTTCTTGCCCACCGCACAGGCCAGGTCCACCGAGAAGCAGAACATCAAGTCGGCCAGCGTCAGCATCTCGCCCGCCACGTACGGGGCAAACTTGCCGTTGCGCTTGAGCGTTGCAAAGCCGGCCAGCAGCTCTGTGCGAGCGCGCTCCTTGAGCAGTGGCTCGACCGCCATGCCGAAGAAAGCCTCGGAATAACAGGTCCGCGCGGGCAACTCGATGTACAGCTCGATTTCCTTGAGCAGCTCGCGCACTTTGGCTTGGGCGAAGGCATCTGCCGGCAGCAGCGGCTTGCCACCCTGGGTCTGCTCGATGTAGTCGAGGATCACGGTGGTTTCGCTGAGAAAGCCGTGCTCGGTCTCGAGCACCGGCACCTTGCCACGTGGGCTTATGGCCAACGCTTGAGGGGTCTGGTTGGGAACGAACAGCACCTCTTCGAATGGCAGGCCTTTTTCCAGCAAGGCCAGTTTGACCATGTTGTAGTAGTTGCTGACCGCAAATCCATGAAGCTTGAGCATTGTTACAGCCTCCAGGCCGTGTGGGGATGGCCCGGCTTTTATAGACCCATCCCCAGGCGCTGACCAGCATCATCGGCCCGGTCGATGACCAGGCATCGCCTGCCCAGGCATGGCACACTGTGCATCCCACCCCAGGAGCACTGCCATGAGCGAGCCCAGCGACATCGACAACAACGAAGAGGAAGCCTTCGTCGAGGCAACCTTGACCCAGGCCATCGAAAACCAGATCGAAAGCGGCGAGCCGCCGGCGGCCAAGGCCACGTTCAACAAGCTGACGCTGGTCGGCTACGAGCGAGAGGACATTCTCAACCTCATGGCCCATGTCCTGGCCATCGAAATCGATGCCATGCTCGACGAAGACCGCCCCTTCAACGGTGAGTGGTACGAGAACGCCCTGCGCGCCCTGCCCGAGCTGCCACCTGAAGCAGATCAAGGCGACGACGACGAAGCCTGACTACACTCCAGGATCAGGCACCGACCACGGTGCCTCCGTCCTTGTCTGGAAGTCAGGAGTCGCCATGTCCTTTACCCCCGAACTGATCGCCGAACTGGAAGTCCTCGCCCTGTTCAACCTGGATTCCCACCAGGAAGGCATCAAGGTCCACAGCAACGCTGCCCCTGCCCTGGTGGCCGCCGCCCGCCGCCTGTACGACAAACAACTCACCGACCAGCCCGATGGTGGCTACCTGACCAGCCTGGGGCTGGATGCCGCCCAGAGCGTCCAGCAAGTGCTGACCATCCTCAAGGCCGCACAGCCAGCCTGAGCCTTTCTGCGCCCCTTTACAGCCAAGCCCGTCCCGGTACACAGCTGTGCCGGGACGGGCTTGGCTGTGAACAGACCATGTAATGACGGGTAAATGACGTCAAAAAACCAGTTTTTTCTTATCCGACTCCATCGCTCAGGCTAAACTCGCCGATGCTTCCCTGGCCCTGTCCTGAGTGCGCAATGAACAGCCCCCACGAAATCCGTCCCGACCTCGAGCAAGGCATCGACCGCAAGGAACTGGCGAAGCTGCGTGCGCGCTTTCTGCACCTGAACCAGGGCCGCCTGGCGCGCGCACTGGAGGGGCTGTCCACCCGTCAACAGCAAGTGCTCACCGCATTGCCACTGCTGTTTCACGTCAACCATCCCGTGCTCCCAGGCTATGTCTCGGGTACGACGCCGGCGGGGGTCTCGGGCTTCGAGCCAGGCCCTGATCTACTGGCCGAAGCCCAGCGCCTGGCCCGCTCCTTCACCTACAAACCCCGCCATGGCACTTCGCCCCAGTCGATTCATGGGTTGTTCCTGATGGGCAGCCTGGGCACGCTGGCTCAGGCTGAGCAAAGCGACATGGACCTGTGGGTGTGTCACGCCCCAGGGCTCGAGGAGGACGAACTGGCCGAACTGCGGCGAAAATGTCAGCTTCTGGAAGCCTGGGCCGCCAGCCAGGGCGCCGAGGCGCACTTCTTCCTCATCGAACCCCAGGGCTTCGTCCAGGGCGAACGCGAGGGCGAACTCAGCTCCGACGACTGCGGAACCACCCAGCACTACCTGCTGCTGGATGAGTTCTACCGCACCGCGATCTGGCTGGCAGGGCGCACGCCCTTGTGGTGGCTGGTGCCCGTATACGAGGAGCACAACTACCAGACCTACACCCAGACCCTGCTGTCCAAGCGTTTCATCCGCGCCGAGGATGACCTGGACCTCGGTCACCTGGCGCACATTCCGCCCGGAGAGTTCGTCGGTGCCGGCTTGTGGCAGTTGTTCAAAGGTATCGACTCACCCTACAAGTCACTGCTCAAGTTGCTGCTCACCGAGGTCTACGCCAGCGAACACCCCGATGTGCGTTGCCTGAGCCTGGAGTACAAGCAGGCGGTGTTCGCCAACCAGCTGGACCTCGACGCACTCGACCCCTACGTGATGGTCTACCGGCGCATCGAGCAGTACCTGCAACAACGGGGTGAGACCACCCGCCTGGAGCTGGTGCGGCGCAGCCTGTACCTGAAAGTGAACAAGAAGCTCAGCGAGTTCGGCCGCTCCCGCGCCGACGGCTGGCAGCGCCAGTTACTCGCACGCCTGGCCGATGAATGGGGCTGGGACGATCGCCAACTGGCCATGCTCGACACCCGCGCCCAATGGAAAGTCCGCCAGGTGGCCGCCGAACGCCGTGAGCTGGTGGCCGAGCTCAACCACAGCTATCGCTTCCTCACCCAGTTCGCCCGCGACCAGAGCGCCAGCAGTCGTGCCGACCAACGCGACCTCAATGTACTGGGCCGTCGCTTGTACGCAGCCTTCGAGCGCCGGGCGGGCAAGATAGAAGTGATAAACCCCGGGATCGCGCCAGACCTGGCCGAAGACACCCTGACCCTGGTCCAGTCACCCAACCGCAAGGAACCGGGCACAACCCACTGGGGCCTATACAACGGCAATCTGGGTGTCCACGAATGGGAGCATTTCAGCCCCATCAAACGTTGCCGAGAACTGCTCGAACTGCTCACCTGGGCCCATCGCAATGGCGTGATCGACAACACCACCCGCCTGGCCCTGCACCCCGGCGACAGCGACCTGACCGACTTCGAGCTGTTCAACTTGCTGGGTAGCCTGCAACAGAGCATCCCGCTGCCATTGGAGACGGTCAGCGAGGTCCGCCTGCTGCAACCGAGCGTGGCCGACGAGATTCTGCTGCTGGTCAATGTCGGCGTCGACCCGCTGCGCCATCACCGTGACCTGAACATCCTGATGACCACCGAACGCACGGACTCGCTGAGCTACGCCGGCGTACGCGAGAACCTGGTGCTGACGCTCGATCAGATCACCCTCAACAGCTGGAACGAGGTGCTGGTCCAGCGCTATGACGGCGAGCACGCGCTGGTGCGCTGCCTGCGAGACCTCCTCAACGGCCTCGGCCAGCGCAATCAACGCCCTCGGCTACGGGTGCGCTGTTTCTGCCGCAATCGCGCCCAGGCCATCGCCCAGCGGGTCGAGGAAATTTTCGACACAGCGCAATTGCTGCTGGAGCAGAACCTCAACCACCGCTACCTGCTGCAAGTAGCGCAACACACCCATGTATTTGAGCTGCAACCAGGGCAAGTGACCCTGACCACCCTGTCCGATCATGACGCAGTCATGGGCTGTCTGGGCGAGGAGCGCGGTCAGTACAGCCCTCTGCACCTGGACGCCAATGCCTTGCAGGACCATGACCTGCCGCTGGTACTGGAACAGGGCCGCCGCGATTGCCTGCAGGTGTTCTATCGCTTGCTGGAGGGGTGGGCCGACCTGTACGTGCTGGATGAATACAATGCACTGTGGCACCAGCGCCTGCCGTTGCAGGACGAGGCACACCTGTTGCTGCCACTGCAACGCTTCCTGCGCTCGGTGCTGGTACGACACGATGCACAACTACCACTGGACAGCCTGCAGCAGACATCGCTGGAGATCCTGTATTACCAGTTGCTCCCATCGAGTCCTGGCAAGGCACGCAGCCTGGAGCAACGTCCGGCACCGCGCGAAGGCGCCGACCAGCCGTACTATGAAGTCCAGGCAATCCTGCAGGCCAGCGCGTCGGACGAGGTACACATCACCCTCTACTGCAACCAGCAGGAGTTCTCCGAGCTGGAGCATGGCGACCAGCTGTACGCCATGGTCGCTCGGCAAATCCTGGGGCAACGCCGTAGCGCGGGCAGCTATCGCTGCTACATCACCGATCTGGACCTGTCCGAACTGCTAGGCGAAGACCAGGGCTCCACCGTACTTTACCTGCGTTACAAAACCCTGCTGGAGCGGGCGCTCAACGGTGGTCTGGAGCAGTTACAGGCGACCCTCGCCCCCTGACTATGAGCACCGTTTCCCTCTAAACAGCCAATCCAGCCAACCAGAAGCTTTGCACTCATTCAATGACTGGAGTGCGTTATGAACAAGCAGAACTGGATGGGCAACCTGCCTGAGCTGGGCCGCCTACGAATCGATCAACTGGTGCTTCCGGGCAGCCATGACTCAGGCATGGACAAGAATGCCGACAATGTCGTCCCCCCACAGGAGGTGACCCAGGACGCTTCCTGCATCGACCAGATCCGCGGCGGCATCCGTGTCCTTGATCTACGAGTACGTGCCAGCCGTGAATACACCCCCGACTCCCCCTACCGCTACAAGCTCTATCACTTGAGCACTTCCGGGCGCACGGTACTTGGCGATGTGGTGCACGAGTTGAACCGCTTCTATGAGGATCCCGCCAACCAACGGGAGATCATCATTCTCGACTTCCATCAATTCGATAACTTCAGTACCCAGGAACATGAGTGGATGCTGGCGATGCTGGAAAAGCACCTCGGCCCGCGAATCATTCCTTACGATTTGCACTCACTGACCTTGGATCAACTCTGGAATGACCATCCAGGCCAAACGGTGGTGATCGCCTATAACCATAGTGCTGGCGGGGACCATTGGGATGGTGTGGAACAGGTCTGGATCGGTGAGAACACACCGTCTACCAAGGAACTGAAAGCCTTCATGGATGACAAGGCACAACGCTACAAGCCTGACGGCACACTGCGCTCGATCCAGTGCGCCAAATACAACAAAGTGGTATTCACGCCCGATGACTTCAGCGACAAGATCGATGAGTGGTTCGACTCGCAAGATCTGGACAGTTATATCCAGGGCTTCTACATCATCAACACCGATTGGTCGCTGCGTAGCCGCATCGTCGACAACTGCATCCACGCCTGCCAACTCAGGGCGCAGTACGCGCCCTGAAATCCACGTAGGGATCAGAGATCGAAGTCGCCCGCCGCTTCCGGCTGGTATTCGACCGCCAGCAGCTTGAGCTTGAGGGTCTTGCCACCCGGGGCCGGCCAGTCGATCTGGTCGCCCACCGACAACCCCAGCAGCGCACAGCCGATCGGTGCCAGGATCGAGACACTGCCTTCGAGGCCGGCATCCTTCGGATAGACCAGGGTCAGGTGATAGTCCTTGCCACTGGCCTCTTCGCGGCAGTGCACGCGCGAGTTCATGGTCACCACACCGGCCGGGACGTCCTCGTGACCGACCACCTGATCGGCGCGGTCCAGCTCGTCCTGCAGGGCGAGCACACCCGGCGTACTTTCGTCGAGGCTGTCGATCAGGCGCTCGAGACGCTGTACGTCCAATCGGGTGAGGATGAGGGAAGGCTTGGTGCTCATGATCCAGTCAGACTCCTTTTTAACAGGCAGATAAAGCAAAACCCCGCCCAAGGGCGGGGTTTGTGAATGCTTTTGGCGTCATCGACGCAAGCCCGACACTACCACAGTCGGACAAATACTCAAGCCCGGTCCGTCAATGGCCGATGTGCTGCTCGCGCAGGGTCTGGGCTTCGTGACAGATCTGCCGACGCCGTTCGTCGTCGGCCGAACGCCATTCGCGGATGTGCTCGACATGCCGAAAACATCCCGTACAGACTCGGCGTTCGTCGAGCCGACACACACTGATGCAGGGCGACGGCACCGCCGGGCTGACATTGCTGTAGAGCGGTTTGGGCGGCCGGGACTGGTCACTCATTTCAGATCTCGTCGAAGTCCAGCTTCTCGCCGGCCCGCTCCCAGACGATACGCTCGAGCATCTCGCCCAGCAGCTCCTCGCTCTTCTCACAGACCCACTTGCCGCTCTCTTCGTCGTAGTCGAAGTGGAACCCCCCGGAACGGTCGGCCAACCACAGCTGGCGCAGCGGCTCCTGACGGCTGAAAATCAGCTGGCTGCCGCTGTCGAACTTGATGGTGAGCACCCCGGCGGAGTTCTCCATGTCCACGTCCAGCCCGCTCTCATCGAACAGGTCTTCCAGGGCCTGTTGGGTCGCGTCGACCAGATCGTGGAAACGCGCTTCGCTCAAACTCATTGCAGGAACCTCGAAATTGGCTGCTTACGGCAAGCCGGGCAAGATACGGGCGGCGTGCCGGGAATGCAAAGGTTAGCGCCAGTCCATACTGCCCCAATCGCGGGGCAAGCCTGCGCCTACAGGGCCGGCGTCGCATCTTGCAGGAGCGGGCTTGCCCCCGCGATTGGGCGTTGCTGACCGGACAAGAATAGCCAAATCAAGTCGGGGGTTGGCCCTCCGCCAGGCGGACCGGTCCTTGCATAGGCAATCCAGCAGGCGCTCGGTATACTCGGGCGCAATACTGCATATTTCAAAGGATTCGCCAATGAAGCGCCTGATTTCCTCCCTCGCGGCGCTGGTCGCGGTTGCCTGCCTCGTTTCGGCCTGCGGTCAGAAGGGCCCCCTGTACCTGCCGGAAGACGGCAAGGACGGCAAGGACGCCCGCAAATCGCACCAGCATCAAGCGACCCAGCCAGCTCAGCCGGCCGAGACGCTCGAGCCTGTCGAACCCGCCCATTCAGAGTCGCAGCCCGCGCAGTACTAAGGAAATCCAATGGACGCTTTCAACTACCGCGACGGCGAGCTGTTCGCGGAAGGCGTGGCCCTGTCGGCCATCGCCGAACGTTTCGGTACCCCGACCTACGTGTACTCGCGCGCCCACATCGAGGCCCAATACCGCAGCTACACCGATGCCCTGCAAGGCACTGAGCACCTGGTCTGCTTCGCGGTCAAGGCCAACTCCAACCTGGGCGTGCTGAACGTCCTGGCCCGCCTGGGCGCAGGTTTCGACATCGTCTCCGGCGGTGAACTGGAGCGTGTGCTGGCCGCTGGCGGGCGCGCCGATCGCGTGGTGTTCTCCGGTGTCGGCAAGACCCGTGACGACATGCGCCGCGCACTGGAAGTCGGTGTGCACTGCTTCAACGTCGAATCCACCGAAGAGCTCGAACGCCTGCAAGTGGTGGCCGCCGAAATGGGCAAGGTCGCCCCGGTCTCGCTGCGCGTGAACCCGGATGTCGATGCCGGTACCCACCCGTACATCTCCACCGGCCTCAAGGAAAACAAGTTCGGCATCGCCATCGCCGACGCCGAGGCCATCTACGTGCGCGCCGCGCAGCTGCCCAACCTGGAAGTGGTGGGCGTGGACTGCCACATCGGCTCGCAGCTGACCACCGTCGAGCCTTTCCTCGATGCCCTGGACCGCCTGCTGGTGCTGGTCGACCGCCTGGCCGAGTGCGGCATCCACCTGCGTCACCTGGACTTGGGCGGCGGTGTCGGCGTTCGCTACCGCGACGAAGAACCACCGCTGGTTTCGGACTACATCCAGGCCATCCGCAAGCGCGTCGGCGAGCGGGATCTGGCCCTGGTGTTCGAGCCGGGCCGTTACATCGTCGCCAATGCCGGCGTGCTGCTGACCCGCGTCGAATACCTCAAGCACACTGAACACAAAGACTTCGCCATCATCGACGGGGCAATGAACGACCTGATCCGCCCAGCCCTGTACCAGGCCTGGATGGACGTCAGCGCGGTCAAGCCACGCGCCGGCGAAGGGCGCAGCTATGACCTGGTCGGCCCGATCTGCGAGACCGGCGACTTCCTGGCCAAGGACCGTGTGCTGAACCTGGCCGAAGGCGACCTGGTGGCCGTTCAGTCCGCTGGCGCCTATGGTTTTGTCATGAGCTCGAACTACAACACCCGTGGCCGCTGCGCCGAAGTGCTGGTCGATGGCGACGAGGCTTTCGAAGTCCGTCGCCGGGAAACCATTGCCGAACTGTTCGCCGGCGAAAGCCTGCTGCCGGAGTGAGCCCATGCTGCTGCGTTTCACCAAGATGCACGGGCTGGGCAACGACTTCATGGTCCTGGACCTGGTCAGCCAGCACGCGCACATCCAGCCCAAGCACGCCAAGCAGTGGGGAGACCGCAATACCGGCGTCGGCTTCGACCAACTGCTGATCGTCGAGGCGCCGAGCAATCCAGACGTGGACTTCCGCTACCGGATCTTCAATGCCGACGGCTCCGAGGTCGAACAGTGTGGCAACGGCGCGCGCTGCTTCGCCCGCTTCGTGCTGGACAAGCGCCTGACCGCGAAGAAGCGCATCCGCGTGGAAACCAAGGGCGGCATCATCGAGCTGGACGTGCGCAACGACGGCCAGGTGTGTGTCGACATGGGCCCGCCGCGCTTCGTCCCGGCCGAGATCCCCTTCATCGCCGATGAACAGGCCCTGAACTACCCACTGGACGTCGACGGCCAGGTGCATTCGATCGCTGCCGTGTCCATGGGCAACCCCCACTCGGTGCTGCGTGTCGATGACGTGCGCACGGCCCCGGTGCATGAGCTGGGCCCGAAAATCGAACACCATCCGCGCTTCCCGCAGCGGGTCAATGCCGGTTTCATCCAGGTCGTCGACCGCCATCACGCCAACCTGCGGGTCTGGGAACGTGGCGCTGGCGAAACCCAGGCTTGTGGCACCGGGGCCTGCGCGGCCGCGGTAGCAGCTATCAGCCAGGGCTGGATGGACTCCCCCGTGAGCATCGACCTGCCGGGCGGCCGTCTGAACATCGAGTGGGCCGGCCCCGGCAAGCCCGTACTGATGACCGGCCCAGCCGTACGCGTGTACGAAGGACAGGTTCGTCTCTAAACGAGTAACCGCCATGACCGATCAGCCCCAGGTTGTACCCGAACAGGACCTCGACGCCGAAGCGGTGGTCGCCTACCTGCGCGCCCATCCGACGTTCTTCGCCGAGCACGACGAGCTGCTGGTCGAGCAGCGCATCCCGCACCAGCGTGGCGACAGCGTGTCGCTGGTGGAACGTCAGCTCAAGTTGCTGCGCGACCGCAACATCGAGATGCGTCATCGCCTCTCACAACTGATGGACGTGGCCCGGGACAACGACCGGCTGTTCGAAAAGACCCGCCGCCTGATCCTCGACCTGCTCGACGCGGGCAGCCTCGAGGAAGTGGTCATGGCCGTCGAGGACAGCCTGCGCCAGGAGTTCCAGGTGCCGTTCGTCAGCCTCATCCTCTTTGGTGAGAGCGCAACCCCAGTCGGGCGCTGGGCCAGCAACGGAGAGGCACAACAGGCCATCGGCGCGCTGCTGGGCACCGGCAAGACCGTCAGCGGCAACTTGCGCGAGCATGAGCTGGCGTTCCTGTTCGGCGAAGAGCAGCGCAAGGAAGTCGGCTCCAGCGCGGTCGCCACGCTCGAATACCAAGGGTTGCATGGCGTGCTGGCGATCGGCAGCCACGACCCGCAGCACTACAAGAGCAGCGTCGGCACACTGTTCCTGGGCTACATTGCCGAAGTGCTCGGCCGGGTCGTCCCGCGCTTCACCCAGACCCTGCGACCGGTGCGTTGATGGAGCGCCAGTTGGAGGCTTATTGCGCGTACCTGCGCAATGAGCGCCAGGCGTCCGAGCACACCCAACTGGCTTACCGTCGCGACCTGCAGAACGTCATCGCGTTCTGCAACACCCAGGGCATTGACGACTGGAATGCCCTGCAAGTCCCGCAGTTGCGCCAGCTGGTGGTGCGTCAACATCAGCATGGCCAGTCCGCCCGCAGCCTGGCACGCCTGCTCTCGGCGGTGCGCGGCCTGTACCGTTACCTGAACCGCGAAGACCTGTGTCAGCACAACCCGGCTATTGGCGTGACCGCGCCCAAGGGCGAGCGCCGCCTGCCCAAGGTCCTGGACACCGACCGCGCCCTGCAACTACTGGATGGGGGTGTGGACGATGACTTCATTGCCCGTCGCGACCAGGCCATTCTTGAGCTCTTCTACTCGTCCGGGCTGCGCCTCTCGGAGCTGACCAATCTTGACCTGGACCAACTGGACCTCACCGCCGGGCTGGTCCAGGTACACGGCAAGGGCGGCAAGTCGCGTGTACTGCCGGTCGGGCGCAAGGCCCGCGAGGCCCTGCAGCAGTGGCTCAAACTACGCGGCATCAGCGCACCTCGGGACAACGCGGTGTTCCTGACCCGCCAAGGCACCCGCCTCGGCCAACGGGCGATCCAGATGCGGGTCAAGACCGCCGGCGAGCGCGAGTTGGGCCAGCACTTACACCCCCACATGCTTCGCCATTCCTTCGCCAGCCACCTGCTGGAATCATCCCAGGACCTGCGCGCGGTGCAGGAGATGCTTGGCCACGCCGACATCGGCACCACGCAGATCTACACCCACCTGGACTTCCAGCACCTGGCCGCGGTGTACGACAGCGCCCACCCTCGGGCCAAACGCAGCAAAGGCACAGACTCATGAGCATCAAGCTGATCACCTTCGACCTGGACGACACCCTGTGGGACACCGCACCGGTGATCGCCAGCGCCGAAATTGTCCTGCGCGACTGGCTCGCGGCCAATGCCCCGATCCTGGGCGGCGTGCCGGTCGAGCATCTGTTCGCCATCCGCGAGCGCCTGGTGCAGGCCGAACCGGGCCTCAAGCACCGCATCAGCGCCTTGCGCCGCCGCGTGCTGTTCCATGCGCTGGAAGACGTCGGCTACAGCGAGAAGCAGGCCCTTGAGCTTGCCAATGAAGGTTTCGAGGTGTTCCTGCACGCTCGGCATCAAGTGCAGGTGTTTCCTGAAGTACAGCCGGTGCTGGAGATCCTGCGCCATCAGTACATGCTCGGCGTGGTCACCAACGGCAACGCCGACGTGCGTCGTCTGGGGCTGGCGGACTACTTCAAGTTCGCCTTGTGCGCCGAGGACCTGGGCATCGGTAAACCGGATCCCGCGCCGTTCATGGAGGCCCTGCGCCGAGGCGAGGTCGAGGCCGATGCCGCGGTACATATCGGCGACCATCCCGCTGATGACGTCGCAGGCGCCCAACGCGCCGGGTTGCGAGCAGTGTGGTTCAACCCCCAGGGCAGGGACTGGGCGGGTGAGCAGGCACCGGATGCACAGATCCAGCGGCTGTCGCAATTGCCGGACGTTCTGTCGCGCTGGCGCTGAAAGGGCCTGTTTACCGAACAACCCGACATAACCTGCTCCCACAAAAAAGCCCGCAGCGACGGCGGGCTTTCTTGCGTTCAGCCACTCAGATAGGGCGGCTGCCGTACTTGTTGTCCGGCTTCTTGGGCGGATCGGCGACCACGTTGGCTTCGACCTCCTGAACCTTGCCACCACGCGCAAGGAACTCCTCCATGGCCTTGGCCAGCGCATCGCGCTCCTTCTGCTTGGCTTCCATGCTTGGCATCTCGTCCACCGAGACCGCCGCCTTGGATTTACCCTTGGCTACAGGTGCGGGGCTGTCGTCTTCGCCGGCGTCTTCCGCGCCGTCGTCAGCCGCAGCTTCGAGGCCCTCATCGGCCTCGTCTTCATCGCCTACTTCGAGGTCGTCATTTTCCAGATCGTCGTCGCTCATGTTCTACCTCATGACTTGCGAAAAGCAGGTTAGTTATAGACCAGTGGAGCCGTAGACCGGCAGCCACCAGTGAAAATTCAACTGGCCGTGGGTTGGCCACTGCCCGGGCATCTTTCTCCTGATGTGGAGACTATCGCCCAACAGGCCCTGCTCCTGGCAGAGCCTGAAAAATCATCGAGCCATCAGCCGGAAAAAAGCGCCGGCAGCACCTGCTGGCCATGCGCTACTGGCAAGCCTAGCAAAGGGTGGAGAAGTGTGTGGACAGCTCATCGAACACCCTTCGGCGCGCATTCTAGCGCGCTCGTTGAAAAAGCAAAGCTCCCTGAACGCCCAGCGCGTTGTAAGTTTTACGCCTCTGTCACGAACGTGCCGGGTAAACCGTTTGCTCTTCGCCAAACAGCGAATTCCAGGCAAAAAAATGCCCGGCGAACCGGGCAAGTTTTCCTGCGTGTCGCGGTTACAGGTTGTAGCCACGCTCGTTGTGTTGAGCCAGGTCGAGGCCGACCGACTCTTCTTCTTCGTTGACCCGCAGCCCCATCAACACGTCCAGCACCTTGAGGATCACGTAGGTGACGATGGCGGTGTAGACCACAGTGAACAGCACGCCCTTGGTCTGTACCCAGACCTGTGCGGCGATATCGGTGACTGCGCCGAAGCCGCCCAGGGCAGGTGCAGCGAACACTCCAGTGAGAATGGCGCCGACGATACCGCCAACACCATGCACGCCGAAGGCGTCGAGGGAATCGTCATAGCCCAGCTTGCGCTTGAGGCTGGTGGCGCAGACGTAGCAGATCACGCCCGAAGCCAGGCCGATGATCAAGGCGCCCATCGGGCCCACGGTGCCTGCCGCCGGGGTGATGGCCACCAGGCCCGCGACCACGCCGGAGGCGATGCCCAGGGCGCTAGGTTTGCCGTGGCCGATCCACTCGGCGAACATCCAGCCCAGCGCCGCCGCCGCCGTGGCGATCTGGGTGACCAGCATGGCCATGCCGGCAGTACCGTTGGCCGCGGCGGCAGAGCCTGCGTTGAAACCGAACCAGCCGATCCACAGCATGGCCGCGCCCATCAGCGTATAGCCCAGGTTGTGCGGGGCCATCGGGGTGGTTGGGTAGCCCTTGCGCTTACCCAGCACCAGGCAGCAGACCAGACCGGCGATACCGGCATTGATGTGCACCACGGTGCCACCGGCGAAGTCGAGCACGCCCCAGTCCCACATCAGCGCGCCGTCACCGCTCCAGACCATGTGCGCGATCGGCGCATAGACCAAAGTGAACCAGACGCCCATGAACACCAGCATGGCGGAGAATTTCATGCGCTCGGCGAAGGCACCGACGATCAGCGCCGGGGTGATGATGGCGAAGGTCATCTGGAAGGTGATGAACACCGCCTCGGGGAACAATGCGGTGGCCGAGGTCAGGCTTTGGGGCGTGACGCCACTCAGAAACGCCTTGGAGAAACCGCCGACGAAGGAATAGAGATTGACCACGCCCTTTTCCATACCCGTGGTATCGAATGCCAGGCTGTAGCCGTAGACGACCCAGAGGATGCTCATCAGACCGGTGATGGCGAAGCATTGCATCATCACCGACAGCACGTTCTTGGAGCGGACCATGCCGCCATAGAACAGCGCCAGGCCCGGAATGGTCATGAACAGCACCAGCGCCGTGGCAGTGAGCATCCAGGCGGTATCGCCGGAGTTCAACGCCGGGGCAGCTTCCTCTGCCAAGGCCAGGCCGGGCATTACGAGGGACAATAGGGCTCCTAGCCCTGCGATCTTACGCAGAGTCATGTTGTTTTCTCCTGGGGCGTTGGGTTTGTGAGGCGGTGTTACTTAGATCGCGTCGGTATCGGTTTCGCCGGTACGGATGCGGATGGCCTGCTCCAGATTGACCACGAAGATCTTGCCGTCACCGATCTTGCCGGTGTTGGCGGCCTTGGTGATGGCTTCGATTACACGGTCAAGGTCCTTGTCGTCGATGGCGACGTCGATCTTCACCTTGGGCAGGAAATCGACCACGTACTCAGCACCGCGATACAGCTCGGTATGGCCTTTCTGCCGACCGAAGCCTTTGACTTCGGTCACGGTGATGCCCTGCACGCCGATTTCCGACAGCGACTCGCGCACGTCGTCCAGCTTGAACGGCTTGATGATGGCAGTGACTAGCTTCATGAAACTTCTCCCGATTTGGTGGACTTGCCCCAGGAAAACAAACCCGTCTCAAGTCTAAGCGCAGCGCCTGGCTTTGTAACCCGTCGTCGGAGCCCTCTCGCCGAAGTCGAAAGGGCCGTTGGTTCCAGCCTCGCACTGCCTGGTCACAAGAACTGCATCAGTGCATGGCTCGCGATGGTCTTTGCAGAAACCTTGCCACTTCGGATAACTGCAGCAAAAACAGCCAGTTACGCTTAAGCGCGGGATTTGGCCAATCGCCAGCAAGGGAAAGACGCACAACTTCGGTGCAGCATGACGTGCCGGATTGCGCAAAAAATGTGCAGGGCAAATGCCATCGGGGTGCGTGCTACACTGCGCACCTCTCAACGATTCAAGCGGACAGCCCAACATGCTCGCGCCCAAAGCCTTTCTCGACGCCCTGAGCGACCAGGCCTCGCGCCTGTTCAGCGGCGATACCGCACAACCTCGCGCCGAACTGGAAAGCCAGTTCAAGGTCCTCATGCAAGGCGCTTTCAGCAAGCTGGACCTGGTCAGCCGCGACGAATTCGACAGCCAGATGGTCGTCCTGGCGCGCACACGCGCACGCCTGGAAGCCCTGGAAAAGCAGTTGGCCGAGCTGGAAGCACGGATCGCGCCATCCGCTCAGGAATGACAGCCGAAATCTTTGCGGGATAAATCGGAGCACCGAATCGCTTTTTCCCACAGCGTGCGCGGTGTCCGGCAAGGGTTCAGCGGTGTCCTCGCGAACACCGCTGTCCCTGTCCCGCGAACAGGCCGGTGCGAACAACACGAGCTGGCCGTCGGCCCGTCCATTGCAAAACCCCGACGCACTCTTTCGCAATAGCCCTTCCCCAAGGCGCTCTATGCTTGCCCAACCGCAGGAAGCGGTTTTCCACAAGCGATCACGGAGTGTCCATGTCCCTCGCCCTCGTCCACAGCCGCGCCCAGGTCGGCGTGCTGGCGCCTGCTGTCAGTGTCGAAACCCATCTGGCCAACGGCCTGCCCACCCTGACCCTGGTCGGTCTGCCCGAAGCCACGGTCAAGGAAAGCAAGGACCGGGTGCGCAGCGCCATCGTCAACGCCGGCCTGGACTACCCCGCCCGGCGCATCACCCAGAACCTCGCCCCGGCCGACCTGCCCAAGGACGGCGGGCGCTATGACCTGGCCATCGCCCTGGGCATCCTCGCCGCCAACGGCCAGGTGCCGGTCGCGACCCTGAGCGATATCGAGTGCATCGGCGAGCTGGCGCTGTCGGGCGGGTTACGGCCAGTGCAAGGCGTGCTGCCTGCCGCGCTGGCCGCCCGAGAGGCTGGGCGGGCGCTGGTGGTGCCCCGGGAAAACGCCGAGGAAGCGAGCCTGGCGAGCGGCCTGGTGGTGTATGCCGTGGATCATCTGCTCGAACTGGTCGCCCACCTCAATGGCCAGGCGCCCCTGTCACCCTATGCGGCCAATGGCCTGCTGCTACGGGAACGACCCTATCCGGACCTCAGCGAAGTGCAGGGCCAGGCCGCAGCCAAACGCGCCCTGCTGGTCGCAGCGGCCGGCGCGCACAACCTCCTGTTCACCGGGCCGCCCGGCACGGGCAAGACCTTGCTCGCCAGCCGCCTGCCCGGGTTGCTCCCGCCGCTGGATGAGCACGAGGCCCTGGAAGTGGCGGCGATCCAGTCGGTCAGCGGCCATAAGCCGCTGGACTGCTGGCCGCAACGGCCGTTTCGCCACCCTCATCACTCGGCCTCCGGCCCTGCCCTGGTCGGCGGCGGCTGTAGGTTCTCGAAATAGCTGCGAAAAAATCGAAATAAATGCGACTCGCTCGCGAGCTGCTGAAATCTAGCCGGGATGGCCCAACCAGGACCTGGTACCTATACTTAAGTGGTCAGAGGTGCAGAACAGACGAATGAAGCGGACTATCGAGGGCTTGGCCCTAGCGGGATGGCCTCTTTTAAGACAGGCTCTCGAAGCGGTCAGGGCTGTAAACCAAGCGGAGAGTACGGGCGCTTCTCCCGAGGAAGTTCGGCGTCTAAAGCTCTTGGCCGACTCCCTTTACGAGGCAGCTACCGATTACCAATTGCTGCTATCGGGTGATTTCAAGCCACCCATTCACTGAGAGACCAAAATGCCCAAGCAGCCAGCGGTGCTCTTTCCCGATCATCCAGCCTACACCGAGGCTGTTGACGCTATGCGCCGCTATCACGAAGCACAGAGTGCAGGGGCTTCGACTGAGGAAGTCGAGCGATTGCGATTACTGGCTGAGGACTTGTTTCAGGCCGTGACGGATTATCAGCTTCGAGCTCTCGGTAGGCCAAGCGCAACCCTTCATTAAGCATGTAGTACCCGAGCATGCTCACTGAACAGTCAGCGAGTAGTGATACCAATCCAACAGACGTCGGAGGTTGGTGATGACCGAGCCCAAATTGTGCTTTCCGAAGCGAATGTTTGTGAAATGCTTGGATGCTGGGGATGGGTCCGGAGACATCATAGTTGAGCTCCCTGACAACGTAATGGAAGCAATCGGCCTCAAGTCAGGTGACATGCTGAGTATTGAAAAGGCGGACGACGTTATCGTCCTTAAGCCGACTCGAAACGCCCCATCAACTGAGTGAAATCGAACGAGTTTTGCCACCCGCCTACGGAAGGAGATGGCCCTAAGGGAAATTGCCTAGAAGAACCAGAGTCACTTGGATCCATAGGTGTTCTTGATGAGGCTGGCAGCCTATCGATGCGTCGCTCAGCACATGTAATCCACAGCGCCGCCCCTATAGAACTTACCAAGCAATAGGTGCTGCCACTGACTACACGGCAGCAGCACTTTGCAACAGTTATTTTTTAACGTATTCGTAGTCAAAGTTCTTTTTGATAAATGCACGCTCAATAGGCGTGTTGTTGCCAATCTGCGCAACATAATCAAGGCGAGTCGGTTTAAACTCCGTAACAGAGTCTTTCATCATCGCCGTGATTTCGCGCTCAACCTTGTCAGTATCCAAAGTGGTATAGCCGAAGGTCTTGACCCAAACAGTGTCTACATCACCCAGCTTGACCCACCCCTTGTACTCCAACTGGGCATAGAAATCATCCCGATTGGATTTTGCATCAGAGTAGTCCAAAGAAAGCATAACATGCAGCGTCATAGCAATTTCCTAAATGAGGTTGTGAGGTAGCAGGCAAAGACAATGGTGCGTCGGGCACCCCTGCTGCTTTTTATTACTGACAGAACCCTACAAAAGCGTCAAGCAGTTGGTGTAAGTCCATCAAAAGCTATAATCATCGGTAATGATATATACCCACCCAAGCATAAGACTAAAGTCCAATATTGCAGGTTTTGAATTTACCGCAAGGCCACACAATTGTTACATTTCGTTAAAGATAACATGAAGCCTTTACTGCTGATTTGGAGGCGAATGCCAACTAACCCTGCATAAGAATCAGCACCGCTTTAGCGGCTAAAATTACAGCCCCAACCGCAGGAAATCTTGTCCTTCCAGGACATTTTTTAGGACGGGCAAAGAGATGCAATCAGGAGCCATCCATGCAGCGCGAAGCAATCGAGCAGGCATTAGCACTGAAGAGCTCAATGCAAGCAGCAATTGACACAGGAGAGATCGAAAACCGCCAGCAATTGATGGAATTAGCCGCTAGCCACAACTTAGCCGTGACCAGAAACGGTATTGACTATGCTGGATTCATGTGCGCAAGCGGGAAGCGATTTAGGGTTCACTTCAACTTCAACGATCGCCCAGTGAAGGAGAAAAGAGTTAAGGGTGAACGTAAACGAAAAATCACTACTGGCTTCTGGATCTATGCCCTAATCGCGCAAAGCAAAAGTGGCCAGCGCAAGGCTTGCTACGTAGGCCAAGCGGCCGATCTACGCAAACGTTTTAGAGAACATCTCCATCGACAGCGAGAAGGACATGGGTCCTACGCCTTATTCAGGTGGGCAGCTCAGGAGCAAGTCGATATTCAGGCAGTAGTACTTACCTGGGCACCAGGAACACAGAGTAACGCAACCCACTTTGAGGGCTACTGGCTGCAGCGGGCAGAGAATGCCGGTTTCGAAACTCCCGACGCACACAAGTGGGGTAAGTTGCCGCGACCTGATAGCTTGCCAGACCAGCCCCTCCTCTGGCCAACCACAGAGGTACAAAAAAGCGCGATATCTCTGATCGAGGTCGTGATGCAAAAGCTCACTCCTCAGGTTCTCTGCTTTAAAGATGAGCTAAATACAACGTCCTTTGCAAGTCAGTAACCTGAAGCTTAGGCTTCACCCAACCACTTCATCTGGTCAATGCGCTTATAGGCCTCGTAAAGCGAGATGAGATCTCCCTGAGCCATGATATCCAGCGGAGAACGACCATCAAAAAACGGGTTGTCGTTCTTCAACACAGGGAAACTACTGACATTGGCCGGATTAGTGAAGACCGTGCGCAAAGAGGCATGAATGTTCAGCACCAAGCTGACCCGCTGCTGTTGATCAAGATCGAGCCGTCGACCTGAGACCTGGTCCCGGGACGCGCTGTAGTAAGTAGCCGGGGATACCCTAAGGATTCGGCAAGCCTGCTGAACTGTAGCCTGCCATCCACGGAGAATGCGCACCGCAACCCTCAAAGCCACAGCGGCTTGCTGCCTGGACATCACAGCATGATTTGACGTTTCCATGGCGAACCTCGGCATCTATCTGAGCGCTAGGATACACCTCTTTGACGAGTACAGGCTGCACCTGCCTTTAGGCTCAGGCTCCCATTGGTTTGGGGCGAATGCCTTGCTAAACGGCTTTTTGGGGCACAAACGTCGTCTTACGAGATAGCTGAAGCTGAGCCCAATGCCGGATGCTCTGCTCAGCTTTCGGAAGGGCTTCCAGCCTCCCAAAGTACTTTGTGCCAACAATATCCGCGTGAGCGATCATTCGATCCGCATCTACCGACGTGTCGTAAAGGCGAAAAGCTGGCGTGTTGCACTTACGGAAGAGAATGCCTCTGACATCCTGAGCGCTCATCGTTACGGCACCCAGAGAATAAATCTCAGGATTCTTAGTACTTTTGCGTACATCGATGGTGTTACAAAAATTCAGCACACCACCTATGCCTTCTTTCGCGAGTTCGAGGCGAGTCACCGATAGGCCTTGAGTAAAGGCCCTATCAAACACCTTGTGAGTCACCGAACCGTTTATCGCTGAGTGGTAAGGATGACTCGCGCATGCAGCCACCTGCTCAGAATTCTGAACAGGACGGGGCGAGAAAGCACTCACCGATAGTGTTGGGCAGGAGCAGTTATGGCTGCACACCAATAGCGCACTGACACGTTCCGCGAACTTATCAACGCTACCTGCGCCGCGCTCAAATGTTTTTCGGCAGTCGCCACAAATTTTTGTACTAGTCATCCGTGAAGTACATACCAAGATACTTAGCCAAAGAATCATCCAGCCGCTCAGAAGGGCTGACACCATCACAAATAAATTCATCACCCCTGGAGATGAAGAAAGAGTAACCAGCGTTGCCGTCAAAATCTGCCGAGATATAGAAAACATCATCGGTCCAGACGATAGCAACCGAGCCATCTCCGCCCATCGTCACACTTGGTACTTGAATTAATCTACGCTGAACCACTTTGAGGAAGGTCGCGACCTCTCTAGCAGCCTGGGGAGAGGCAGGCAAGCCTCCATAGCCATCCCAGTTAACTTGTTCTTCAACGAACACTTTAAGCCTATCTACTGCATAGCTGTAGTCTGGCAGAAATTGAGTTAAGGGTTTAGCTGCAAAGATTTGTGCATCGCCATGCTCGCTAAAAGCGGCAGTGAGTGACCGAGACTCAACCCGCTCAGAAGTCAACTGCTTGATATACAAGTTCATGTGATATGCCTGCCGGAGAAGTTCGACAGGTACCTGGCGCGAATGAAGCATGCGCCTCAAAGCTTCTTGCAGCATCAACATTTCAGAGCCAGATGCGCGTAATCTTTCAAGTTCAGAAAGCGCAAACAGGCTAGCAGCAGCTAAAGCAGAAACATAGCTAGTAGCATCTTCGCGAGCGCGGGATGGCTGAGAATGAAACGCACGAGGGTTTGGGTAAGAATCCACACCAAACTTCATAACAGTTGAAACAGCTGCGCTCATTTAGTCACCTCCCTTTCAGGAAAAAGCTCTAACGAACGAACAATATTTTCATTGAGCACCGAAGCCAACAGATCCTTATTCACTTCATGAAGATGGTCAAAATGCCCAAACAAATCAACAAGGGATGTGGTGCCGGCAGGTTGTTCGCCGAGATCAAACTGATGCATCGTGCGAACAAAGAGATTAGTTTCATCTCCTTCTCGCGCCTTGGATACATGCAAGTTGACTAACAACTGACTGACTTCAGACGCTGAATGCTCATCAAAATAACCTTCATCAAGGTGCCAGAGACCTTCTGAATTGAAGACTCGGCGTGGCAATGAGGTACACTCAACATTCAACAGATCAGTAAGATTTCCATCAAATTGCTTTAAGCCGAATACATTCGAAACCCTGAAGTCTATTGAGGAAATTGAGACTTGCTTTGAAACAGCCTCATAAAAGACGTTAAACACATCAAAGGCTAACGCTCGTGTTTTTTCCCAACCGGGATATCGTGAGTTGATAGCGAAACCAAGGCCCGAATCGTTTACAACCATTTCGACTAACTTTTCGTCGATAGCGCCTTCATGGTCATCGTTGTCATCGAAAAGGATGGCAAAAAGCTCTGCACTCTCATCTTCAGATGCATCTTTCACAACACCCGCGACTGTAGCTCGGACTCCCGAAGTACTTATCTCAATCTTTCGGGGGAGCACCTCAGCGATACGATCGCCCAAGGTCGATAGCTGCGCCATGGTTGCGGCGTCGAGTGGCTTATCCCAATCCAACCCGAGACTCAAACGCTCAACTGCATGGATCAGCCCATGCGGGAGATGGCGGATTTCGGCGTTCGGCTTATTTTGGAACATTAGGTTGTTTGATCCATGGTTAGTGAGTCCATTCACATAGCCCCTTGTAGTGAGGGGAGCACATGACCGACTCGTTCGAGGTTTCCCTATGACGACGAGCATGCGGTTTTGGTTCGCATGCTTTAGGAGGAGTAACCCCCTCCAGGTCACCTCCTAGCGCGACTGAAATCGAGCTGGGAGTAGGAGCCTCACATTTACGTGCACTAATTGTGTGCTCGTAGTGGCAAATGGCCATATGCACAATCAAATTGCCGCTAGCTTACGATTTCGATGAGCCTACTGTCCATAGATGACCTCGCCCCCCATGTGCTTGAGGTGAGGTATAGCAGCGATGTGAACCTCGTGCTCAAGGACGGGCTACTGAGGCATCTCCATTCTCTAGAGCTGTCTCCAGAGCATCTACGACGCTTCGAATCAGCTGCTCACTCTGCGGCCAGGCATTGATGAGGTCTTGTACCTTCTGCGGCAAGTCACCGCTTGATGAGGCACCGCTTGCAAGCGGCACAGGCACTTGCAATATTTCGCAAACTTTTCGCAAATTTTTGCTAAGCAAAACGCCTTCACCACGCTCCATCCGAGAGATCTGCGCGTAATGAACACCTGCCTTTTCTCCCAGCATTTTCAGTGACATACCCCTTCGTTTTCGTGCCACCTTGATCTGGGAGCCGAGTAGCTTAATGTTCATCTGAGCCTGGTGAATTTGCAAAAAATATGCTATATATTTGCACATATTTTCACGATAGGCGAGACGCAAAATGGCTGTGTACGTGGACTCAGAAGGAATTCGTTGGAGGGGGCGCGAGTGGTGCCATCTGGTTGCAGATTCGCTCGATGAATTGCATACCTTTGCCGATCGCTTGGGGTTGAAGCGCAGCTGGTTTCAATCCAAAACCCTCTACCCCCACTACGACGTCACAAAAACCGTTCGCACTCGAGCGCTAGCTTTGGGAGCTCAAGGGGCAGATCGTGAAACAATCGTAAGTTGCGCGAGACGAATGCGATCCGAGATGATCCAGCTCTACAGAGCCACCGCCGCTAGCGCATAGACTCATTGATTGAAAAGGATTTCAAATGCCCAGGCCCAAGCCTCAACCCATGCCCCTTTCTATCCCTGAGTATCGCCTCAAGGCCTGCAAGACAAACCAGTTCGAACAGACCGCTGAGGGATTTCAGCAGCTCAAATTTGGATACTTCGGTGAGGTTGGCGGCCTGCTGTCTGCCGTAAAAAAATCCGGCCGCGACAACCTCGCAGCGACAGTGACAGAGCTCGCGGCAGAGGAGCTAGGGGACGCGCTTTGGTACCTAATCAACGTTGCAGCGCTTGTTGATGTCGACCACAACCAGATAGGTGACAGCTGCCTGATCGCCCTGCGTAAGCAGTATGGGGAAACGGAACAAGAGCCGGTTGAGCCAGTGACCTTTCGCCACATCGACAGCTTGATGGAGGTTCGGAGAAAGCCGGACTCCATCGATCGCTCCACGCAGCTAGGTCGACTCGCAAATCATGCCGGCCAAATGGCAACGACGACGTACCAAGCCTACAAATCGATGGCACCTCACGTTCGCGCTTCGAACCTCGGGATGCACCTGGCTGAGCTCGCCGTGGCCTGTGCCAGCTTCGACTTGAGGTTAGAAGATGTTGCACGCGCGAATCTGGACAAGATTCACAGCAGATGGCCAGGCGATGAAAAGTCTTTCCCTGCCCCTTTCGATGAAGGCTTTCCGGAGCACGAACGCTTTCCACCGATCATCGCCATGAAATTCATTGAGCGCGGCAAAGGGACCAATGCCTATGTTGTTCAAAGCCTGCACGGGGTGTTCATCGGCGACCGTCTGACGGACAACAGCAATGAACCTGATGACTATCGCTTCCACGACGTGTTCCACTTGGCGTATCTGGCTTACCTGGGCTGGTCTCCTGTCCTCAGAGGGCTGCTCAAGCGCAAACGCAAGTCAGACCCCAAGAAAGATGAGAATGAGGATGGCGCTCGCGCCATGATCATTGAGGAAGGCATTGCCACCTGGATCTTCAACCACGCTAAAACTCACCGCTTCGACGGCGAGGACAAGCAACGCGGCCTGGACTACAACGTCCTCAAGCAGATCCGAAGCATGGTTGAAGGTTACGAGGTGGACAAATGCCAGCTTTGGCAATGGGAAACAGCGATTCTCAAGGGCTTCGAGGTATTCCGGCAATTGCAAAAGCACCGAAGCGGCACGGTTACCGTCGATGTGCTCAACCACACCATGCATTTTGATCTACCAACGAAGAACCCGCAGCCATGACCCCTACAGCTTTCGTGAACGCCTTGTCCGAGTTGAAACTGGACAACGTGTTTAACCCCTATGCCGATACCTGCCCGGTTCATGATCGCGCCGACGCTGTCGCGTCGCGTCGACGCAACCTGCGAGGCTATCTGAAGGCCGCTGCTGAGATCGGGGTGGATACGATCTGGATGGGGCGTGACCTGGGCTACCGCGGAGGACGACGCACAGGGCTGGCACTTACCGACGAGTTCCATCTGCCGGAAATGACTCAGCGGTACCCAGGCTCGAATTTCAAGCAAGCAACACTGGGCCCAGCTATCGCGGAGCGCACTGCGTCTGAGATTTGGTCGGTACTTCGAGCCGTTGAGTTGCCGCCATTGCTGTGGAATGTGTTCCCGTTCCATCCTCACGAGCCAGGCAATCCATTCAGCAATCGAAAATTCACTGCGCGAGAACTTCAGCAAGTCGACGATCTGAATGGAACGCTGATCAAATGGCTCAAAGTGAAGCGAGTTGTCGCAATTGGCCAAGACGCCCTCAGCTATGCCAGCCGATTCGGAGTCGAGGTTGTGGGTATACGACATCCAAGCTATGGCGGGATCAAGGACTTCCGAAACGGAATGAGTGCACTCTATGGCATCCCCGTTGAAACCCTTGACCCCAAGCGCCAGGCGTCGCTCTTCTAGACCATCAATCGAAGCTATTCAGTAAAGCCCTGGTAGCCTTTGCTCCACCGAGGCTCTGCATGTCGAGAAGGGCATGCGTGGAAATTACCGTTAGAGGGCCGCGCTCAAACCCAGACTCGACGGCAACGAAATTGTGCAAGTTGTTCAGCCCAATCAGGTTGCCAAGTACCCTCTGGCCATACCAGTGCGACCTGTACATGGCCGTGAGATCTAGCTTGCCCTGCGTCACTTTGAAACTGAGATGGCTCAGGCAAGGCATGTTCCTGGGCATGTTCCGATCAGCACCAGGGTCGTACAGGGGAAGCTCAAAGCCAAATCCGTCATCCTCAAGATCGAACTCGACATCTATGACACCCAGCTCGTAAACGGCCTGGTAGCACCGTCCGTCTTTAGATTTCTGGAGCTTGCGAACCAGTGCTTCCAGCGGGTTGTAGGTGGTTTTCCCATTACGAGCCACCCGCCGTATCATCCGTAGCGCATATGTGCCCCAGGTGCCCACTTTCTGCCCCCTGGTCATCGCATTTACGTACGATTCGTAGAACGCAGGCCGCTTATCCAACTTGTACAGATTGTTGGGGAAGATAGTGCTGGCGACCGTTTGGACACTCAAGCCAGGCGAATGCTGCTGAAGCGCCGCATCCACTGCGCCGATGACATCGCGATCCTGAGCATTCAGCTCGCCAGGAGATGCAATTTCCAGCACCAGGTTTCTTTCAGTGTTTCCTTTGCAGCCGGCCAAATGGCGAGCGGCAGCCAGCCAAGCTGGAACAATACGTTCACCGTGAATCAGAACTGCCATGTTCTACTCCAAATGCGCACGCAGCGTGCGACTCGATGTAAGCGGCGGATATCCAGGCATGGCCATTGAGCCCCCATGCCTCTCCCCAGGTATTTCTAATCAGAAACCAAGGCTGTGAGCCTTCGTCATAGCCCAGGCCGACGGCAACGACCGCGTGCATCATCGCACCCGGCAATACTGTCGGACTGAAAGGGATAACTCCATCCACAGGCTGGTAGAAGTCGAGCGTCAGTTTCAACGCCAAGCCCATAGGTACCATGGCCTGCATACTGCCAATGAGATGCCCAACATCTGCAGCGAAGAATTTGATTGGGCGCCCATGCAGCGCAAGATCCTCTGGAAGCGCTTCAAGCGGAACCTGAGGCTCATCAGCCTGGTAGGGGTACTCGCGCTCTTTAGGATGGCCGAGCTGCGAGGCTTCAATTGCTGCAGGAATCTGCAATCCGTCTCCAGGTTTCCAGCCAGGAATTCTCGAGAGCGTTGCGCGGTAAAAATACTCTGGGCCGAGATCTTCATCCACGAATGACCTGTTGAGATCGGTCACTGCAAACGCCAAACACGTTGGACGGTTACCTTGGTTCTTGGCTACGACTGGCTGCTTGTCGACGAGGCACTCCACCGTGATCACGAATTCCGAACCTCTTCGATCAGAGCCAACTTGGATTCTCGCGAAAGCCCTTCCCCCATGGGCTCGAAGTGAGCCTTGGAAGAGTAGGAAGCGTCACCAGGCTGCTTGCCTTCCCACGGCCGAATCTCGGAAAGAGCCACGGCCTGAGGAGCGGTATAGCTTTCAGATGCGCCTGTCAGCAGGTAATCCATCGAGGTCTCAGCCCCAAAGGTCAGCCTACTCGGATCAACTGGCGCAGATGGCGCCGGCTGCAATGTGAAGCCTTCAGACACGATCTGATCAAGAGAATCAGCGAGCCACAAGAAGCCCGCACTGGCATGGCTTTTCAGGCGGATGATCAGATGATCATCGGGACGGGGCTCTAGAACCGAGGACTGGTCGCGCTCATCGAAGACCCAGACGTCTTTTGTAGCGTCAGGTAGCGGGCCATTAAACAGAACCTGTTTGATCGCAGATGGCTGAGTCTTGAGCAAGCGTTGGACGGTATCGTAATCAACCAGCTGGTGGCGCAGCAGTGACCACGCAGCAGCGGAATAGCTCACGCCTAGCCGGAGGGCGAGCTGATAGAGATTGAAGGGTTCGTGCAGGGATCTGATGTTCCAGCCTTTCCGCTTGCAAACAATGGTCAGTAGCGCGCGTGGTACTAGAAGGTGATAGCCAAACGCCTCCGCTTCCTGCTCCATTTCAGCAGCCTTGGAGCCGTACTCGATAATCTCATCGAGGGCAGTGTTATGGCCCATAAAGTAGTGACCCAATTCATGCGCGCAGGTCATGTGGATCAGGCCTGCGGATCGGGCCGAGTTCAACAAGATCCCTGATCGCTCATCACGGATGAATGCGCCAAGCAGCTTGTCCATTGGACGGAGTGCCACAGACAGCCCCTCGGTGGCGGCAACCTTGAAAGGGTCCACCCGGGTGTATCCGTCCTGTTCAATACGCTCCATAGCGCGGGACTTTTCGAAAACCTCAGCAGCCATCCTCGCTGTCGTCAGCGCTATGTTGCGACGGGCCATGCGTTACTCCATATCTCTTCGCGCCGACTGCTTCAGAAATTCAGCAAAGCGAGCGACTTCTTCCAGATCTTTATCTGACAGGCCCTTAACGGCCCTCGCCAGGAACGCCAGCTGCTGTGGACCTTCTGGCTCCGGCTCCACCCCAGTCGTTAGATAATCCAGCGTGCGACGATAGAGCTTTGCCAGCTTGCTGAGCTCAAGAGCCTCGACTTTTCGAACACCCAACTCAATATTGGTGATAGAGGGGCGCGGGAGCCCTAACACAGATGCGACGTCATCCTGCGAAAGCCCCACGTACTCGCGAGCCCTACGCAGCCGGTCACCTATCTGGTTGCGTTCGCCTTGCCGATCCTCAGCCACCGGCGCCCCCTTCGAGATGCTTCAGCACCCCATTCGTGATTTCTGTAACGAACTGCTGCCTGGAGGTGTATCCACCGTGACGGACGATCAGCTCAACAGGCAGCTTACAGTTCACTATTTTATCGATCCCAACGAACGCATCGCACGCAGCAATCGAATCAAGCGGCGCACCGAGATCATCGGTAGCCAATGGATCTTCAAGTATCTCCAGCGCGCGCTTGTCCCAGAAGTCGCCAAGCAGCTTTTCGATTTCGACCTTGACCTTTACGCTCACAGTGTTCACCCCGTAAGAAAATCGAACAGTCTTCGTAACGAAAAGCTACATCAAGGTGTGGCGGGTTTCAAGCCAGCACACAGCAGCGCTCATCACAGCATACTAAGCCATCTGCAATATTAAAATGGCATCACGCCAGACAGATGAGCACACGCTAACCCAGGAAAAGCAGAGCTAAATCACGCTGCGACCTAGGCGCCTCGGGTCGATTGGGCCACTCGTGCATCGCCACCCCACATCCATCGCGCAACGGTAGATACAGATCCCGACAAGGGTGAAATGGAGTAACTCAAGGTGCGTAAAAATTAGTAACAATATGTCTGCAGAAGATCTCAAGGGGCTGAAATTTTCGCTGGCAAGATCAAAATTCCGCACAGAGCTCTAACAAAGCCACCTCAACTAGACCGGCAACCATATTTCATGGTAAAGCCATACTAAAGCCTTCGATAACCACTATTACCACTATCGATTTCGCACAGAGGAAATACGAACTAAAATTAACACCGATGAGAAGCGGGATTAGGTTCCCCTCCCTACACCTAGTCCTGCGACGTTTCATCGTCCTTTGGTTTGCCGCCTGTTATCAGGCGGCTTTTTACCAACTCCGAATTTGCTATGGCGTCAACCAACATGACGACACCAGCAACACGTAGGCTCCTTGGGGTTATCATTAAAAATGACCCTCCCTTCGCTATGGCCGAAAGGCCATAGCATTTTTATTGTCTATCGTAATTTCTCTACGACAATAGCACTAGCCAATTCATGGCTGCCTTAGATCCAGGTCATTCTCTTTCTGTGCTTCTTCAAGAGCGCTAATTGCATCTTGCAAGCTGTTGAACACCGGAGCCAATGCGGCAGCAATCTGATCTGCTCGCTCAGTCGGAGTCCAGGCTCTTTTCCCGACAAACAACTCATCCCCAAATCGCGCTCTCAGCTTTGCCAACTGATTGCTCACGGCCGGCTGCTTCACCCCCAGGCATTCTGCCGCCCGGCTGACGCCGCCCTCGCGATGTACAACTAGGAATGCAATCAGGCAATGAAGATCTGCGTCTAAAAGGGCACTTTCATCATATATCATTTTAAATACTCAACTCTTCTCGAGTAAAAAACGACCTGAAGCATATGCTTTTGCAATTATTACTCAAACAATCGAGCAATGCAGAAAACGTTGGGGTTGAATAGTGTTCAATCATGCTTTCCTCATCACTCCAAAACCCACTAATGATGAGCGAACTAAACTGTTTGTTTAACGCAACCATCACGTAGTTCAAACATTCAGAATCGCACTTGATGACATTCACAAGCTCATCAATAGTCAACAGCACGTCATCACTCGGACGACCGACAAAGCTCACTTCCAGAGCACTAACTGACACCAGACTCATGATTTCTACTCCCGACGTAAAATTGGCAAGCGCTCGCCATCCTAATTTTTAATAAGATGCGACGAATCAATTTCAAGCTGAAAGTTAGGGCGACGCTTAGCAAAGCGCCGCCCAACTTATCACATAGACTTCGTGCTCCAGCCGCCTCCAAGAGCCTTATAGAGTTGTACTTCACTGTTGATCTGATTGAGCTGGTCATTCAGCAGTTGCTGCTGAGACGCGAACAACTCTCGCTGAGCATCCAAGACCGTCAGGTAGCTATCGATACCTTGGTCATATCTCTGCTGCGCCAGATCGAAGTAGGATTTGTAGTTCTCCACCAGCTGGCTTTGGGCAGTGAGCTGCTTGCCATAGGTGCCTCTAGCGGCCAATCCGTCAGCAACTTCCCGAAAAGCCGTTTGGATGCTTTTCTCATAGGTCGCTACGCTGACGTCCTTCTGAATCTCGGCGTAGTCGAGATTGGCCCGCAGTCTGCCAGCGTTGAAAATGGGTACACTGATCTGCGGGGCAAAGCTCCAGCTGTCAGATCCACCATTGAACAAGCCATCCAAATCACGGCTGGCCGATCCAACCGAAGCGGTCAGGCTGATGCGCGGGAAGAACGCTGCCCGAGCAGCGCCGATGTTGGCATTGGCGGCCAACAGTTGGTGTTCGGCCGCACGGATATCGGGTCTGTTTAGCAATAGGTCCGCTGGAAGTCCAGCTGGTACGTCCCCAATCGCGCTCATTGCCAGAGGCGAGCCTTTGGGCAAGTCCTCAGGGATTTTCCCGCCCACCAGCAGCTGAAGAGCATTGGCATCTTCAGCAATTCGCCGGGTGTACAACGCTTTTTGCGCCTCCGCCTGATTCACCAGGGTGCGAGCTTGCCGGACATCGAGCTCTGAAGAGGTGCCAGCCCCAGCGCTAGCCTCGATCATCGAAAGACTTTCGACGTAGCTGTTCAGTGTCGCATCGGTCAGTTCCAAGAGTGCCTGATCAGTGCGCCATAAGAAGTAAGTGGTAGCCACGTCACCAACCAAGGCAATTTGTACGCTGTGCTGCGCTTCTTCCGTCGCCAAGTACTGCTGCAGTGCCTGACTGGTCAGGCTTTTAATGCGGCCGAACAGATCCAGCTCGTAAGCGGTAACCAAGCCCACTTCGTACTGGCTGTCGATGCGGGATTGCCCTGTTGGCGACAGGTCATCCGGCAGACGTCGACGGCTACCAGATGCAGCGCCATCGAGCGTCGGGAATCGCTCTGCTCGCTGAATTTGATAGAGCGCCCTGTACGCCTCGACATTCTTGGCTGCAACTCGCAAGTCGCGGTTGTTCTGCAGGGCAACATCCAGAAGACGGATGAGCGCTGGGTCTTTGAAGAACTGCTTCACCTCGGGCAGAGCCGTCGATGCACCTGCTTCAGCAACCTGCCCAGTGTAAGCCTGGCCTTTTGGCCAGCTCACCTCAACTGGCGCGTCCGGTTGACGGTAATCGGGGATCAAGCTGCACCCACTCAGCATGAGCACCGCAAAAACGGGGAGAGACTTAAACTTCATGAGTCTCTACCTCGCTGGCGTTAGGTTTACGCTTCATGAATCCCTCAAACAACTTAACAACCACGACATAGAACAAAGGCACGAAGAAAACAGCCAGCACGGTAGCGGTGATCATGCCTCCCACAACGCCGGTAGCGATGGAATGCTGACTACCAGCCCCGGCCCCAGACGCGATAGCCATCGGCAGCACGCCGAATGTGAAGGCAAGCGAAGTCATGAGGATTGGGCGCAGCCGCAATTTCGCAGCCTCTACAGCGGCTTTACCGATTGGGTAGCCCTGTTTCTCGTACAGCTCCTTGGCGAATTCAACGATCAAAATGGCGTTCTTCGCAGAGAGGCCGACAGTCGTCATCAAGCCGACCTGGAAGTACACGTCAGCAGTAAGATCGCGCCACAGCGTGGCTAGAACCGCGCCGAGAATGCCCAATGGAACCACCATGATCACTGACACAGGCACTGACCAGCTCTCATAAAGAGCAGCCAGGCAGAGGAACACGATGAGAACAGTCAGCGCATACAACAGGGGTGCTTGGTCGCCCGTTTGAATCTCTTCGTACGACAGACCCGTGTAGCTCAAACCGATGCCAGGTGGCAGCTGTTTCATGATCTCGGCGATTTCAATCATCGCGTCACCGGTGCTGTAACCGGGTGCAGGCTCGCCCAAAATGTTCAGGGCAGAGATGCCACCATAGCGTTCCAGTTTTGGAGAGCCATTGACCCACTCTCCCGTGGCGAAGGCCGAGAAAGGAACCATTTGCCCAAGGCTATTGCGTACGTACCACTTGTCGAAGTCTTCAGGAGCAATGCGCGAAGTATCTTCGCCCTGGATGTACACCCGCTTTACACGACCACGATCGATGAAGTCGTTGACGTACATCGATCCCCAGGCCGCCGACATCGTTTCGTTGATGGCTGCAATGCTCACCTGCAGTGCACGAGCCTTCTCGTCATCGATGTTCACCTGGAACTGTGGTTCGTCATCCTTGCCGTTCGGACGGACAGCTTGGAGCTTTGGATTCTCACTCGCCAGTTGCAGGAACTGGTTCCGAGCCGCCATCAACGCCTCATGCCCAAGACCAAGGTTGTCCTGGAGATAGAGGTTGAAGCCCATGGCATTACCCATCTCCAAGATGGCTGGTGGAACGAATGCCATGACACTTGCATCTTTGATTTTGGCGAAATGCTGATTCGCTCTCTGAGCAATGTCGAATACACCCTGCCCCTTGCCGTGACGCTCCTTCCAATCCTTGAACGTGATCAACACAAGGCCAGAGTTTTGGCCGCGGCCAGCGAAGTTGAAGCCGTTTACCGTCATGAAGTGCTCAACAAGCACCCCCTCGTCGTTGGCCAGGTACTCACGCACTTCTTGCAGCACACCCTCGGTCCGCTCAGCCGAGGCGTTAGCCGGCATGCGCACCTCAATCATCATCAAGCCCTGGTCTTCATTGGGCAGGAATGCCTTTGGGATCTCTGTAAACAGATAACCCGTACCACCGGTAATCAGCACGAATGCAAGCAGGTACCGACCGCGATGCTTGAGCATTGCGCCAACACCCCGCTCAAAGCGCAGCGTGCCTCTGTCAAAGACTCGGTTAAACCAACCGAAGAAGCCTTTCTTCTCGTGATGACCATGACCTTCAGGAGCTTTGAGAATGGTCACGCACAGTGCCGGAGTGAACACGAGAGCGACAAAGATCGACAGCCCCATACACACGACGATCGTGATTGCGAACTGCTGGTAAATGATGCCGGCAGAGCCACCAAAGAAGGCCATAGGTACAAACACGGCCGACAGCACCATACCGATACCCACCAAGGCCCCGGAGATTTGGTCCATCGACTTGCGAGTGGCCTCGAGAGGCGATAAGCCTTCCTCGTGCATAAGCCGCTCGACGTTCTCCACCACAACGATCGCATCGTCCACCAACAACCCGATGGCCAGCACCATGGCGTACATGGTGAGCACGTTGATGTTGATGCCGAAGTAAGGCAGCAAGGCGAATGTGGCAAGCAGCACCACTGGTACTGCCAGCGTTGGAATCAACGTGGCCCGGAAGCTCTGCAGGAACAGGTACATCACCAGGAAGACCAGTACAACGGCCTCAAAGATGGTGTGAACCACCGACTCAATAGAAGCGTCGACGACAGGCGTTGTGTCGTAGGGGTAAATGACCTCAACCCCTTCAGGCAGGTATGCCTTTTGCTGATCCATCAGCTTCTTGACCGCGGCTACGGTTTCCAAGAGGTTGCCGCCAGTGGACAGTCGCAACGCCAAACTGGCAGTAGGCGAGTCCTTGTATTGGGCAGAGATCGCGAAGCTGTCCGCCCCAAGTTCCGCGCGGCCTACATCCTTCACTCGGACCTGGGAGCCATCCGCATTTACCTTGACCAGGATCTCTTCAAACTGACTTGGCGTGGTCATGCGCGTCTTACCCAGAACGGTCGCATTGAGTTGCACGCCGGAGCGAGTTGGCAATCCGCCCAATTGGCCCGACGATACCTGGACGTTTTGCTCACGAATCGCAGTCGCGACGTCGGTCGGAGTCAATTGGTAGCTGTTGAGCTTGCCTGGATCCAGCCAGATGCGCATAGCGTAGGGCGAACCAAACAGCTGGAAGTCGCCGACACCGGGTATACGAGAGATTGGATCTTGCAGCTGTGAAGCAATCAGGTTGCCCAGATCGAAGTTGTCCAACTTGCCGGACCGATCAACCAGGCTCATCACCAGGAAGAAGTTCATCTGGTACTTAACAACCCGAAGACCCTGCCGCTGCACCTCTTCCGGCAAGCGCGGAGTCGCGAGCTGCAGCTTGTTCTGCACCTGTACCTGCGCGATATCAGGATCAGTTCCCTGCTCGAAGGTCACGATGATGGTCATGCTACCGTCGGACGCGCTCTCTGCCGACATGTAGCGGAAACCATCCAGGCCACTGAGCTGTTGCTCAATAACCTGAACCACTGTGTCTTGGACAGTTTGTGCGGAAGCACCCGGATAGCTGACCTGGATCGATACCGCAGGTGCCGCAATGTTCGGATATTGGCTAATCGGCATTTTTACCAGCGACAATGTGCCAGCAAGCATCGCGACAATCGCGAGAACCCAAGCAAAAATGGGCCTGTCGATGAAAAAGCGAGACATGACTGTGGCCCCCTCAGTTAGCCGAGGCTTCAGTTTTGGCAGCGAACTCGGCTACCAAATCGACGTTTTTCGCTTCTACAGCGTTGACTGCAATACCGCTGCGGACACGCTGGACACCTTCGGTGATGATTCGCTCACCAGCATTAACGCCTTTGCCGATCAGCCAGGCGTTCCCCACCGTGCGGAGAGTCTCAACTTCACGTGATTCGACCGTATTGTCCGATTTCACAACCCAGACAGTCGGAACACCTCGCGTATCGCGGCTAATAGCCTGCTGCGGCACCAGGATTGCCGCCTGCTGAACACCTTCCTTGAGCAGCGCGTGGACAAACATGCCAGGCAGCAGCTTGCGGTCAGGATTAGGGAATTCGGCACGCAAGGTGACCGACCCGGTTGTCGGATCGACACTCACTTCCGAGAACTTGAGCACACCTGGCAACGGGTAAGCACTGCCGTCATCCAGGCTCAGGCTGACATGCGCTTGGTTCTCTCCCGAGTTCTGCAGTCGACCGGATTCCAATGCCTTCTGCAGGCCCAGCAGCTTAGTGATCGGTTGGGTCACGTCTACATAGATGGGATCCAGCTGGGTCACGGTGGCCAACGATTGGGCTTGTCCATTGGTGACGAGCGCCCCCTCCGTTACTGCCGAACGCCCAATGCGTCCCGAAATGGGAGACAGCACACGGGTGTACTGGACATCAATACGAGCGACTTGATAGTCGGCTTCAGCCTGTTTCCAGGCCGCCAACGCATCGTCGTATTGCTGCTTGCTAACTGCCTTGGTCTGCAACAGCGTTTCATAACGCCGAGCCAAGTTTTCTGCGGTAGTGCGGTTGGCTTCAGCACGGCGCAGTCGGGCCTCGTAGGTACGAGGGTCAATCTGGTACAGCTGCTGCCCCAGTTTGACTTCAGCACCCTCGACAAACGAACGCTTCTCGAGAATTCCTGAAACCTGAGGACGCACTTCTGCAACTCGGTAAGCCGAGGTGCGTCCAGGCAGGTCAGTGGTCAAAGTCAGCGCTTGCGAACGCACCGTATAGACACCCACCTCAGGGGGCGTAACGGCCACGCTTGACTGCTTCTGTTCTCCGCACCCCGTTATCAGCATCAGCGCAACGAAGGGCATCACGTGTGTTGCACGCAAAGGTCGTAAGTGTTTCACCAGATGGCTCCATGTCTCCGCCCCTATACCGAGGCATGTGGTCTCAGAATCGCATTGTGGTTAAGTGTACCATTATGCGGTACGATGGATGCAAGCGAACCAGAACGACCGTCGGTCGCAGTGATATGGCGTCAGCGATCAGGACAGGTGACTGGCTTGAGTGGACAGGGAGCTCTAAAGTGACGGCCAAATAGAGAAAATGCGGCAGCGACGGTCCGCGCAGAGGAAGTGATATGAATCAATCAGACGAAAATGGTGGGAAGGCTGGAGGCATTCAGGTTATTGCCCGAGCGGCCTCCATCATGCGTGCGCTAGGCAGTCATCCACATGGCCTAAGCCTGGCCGCCATCGCACAGGTTGTTGGATTACCCCGCTCGACGGTGCAGCGAATCATCTACGCGCTTGAGGAAGAGTTTCTCGTGGAAGCACTTGGCCCGAGCGGTGGCTTCCGGCTTGGGCCTGCGCTAGGCCAACTCATCAACCAGGCACAAACCGACATTCTTTCATTGGTGAAACCATACCTCCGCTCGCTCGCTGAAGACCTTGGCGAATCGGTCTGCTTGGCCTCACTTGCAGGAGACAAGATTTATGTCTTGGACCGCATTGTGTCCGAGCGTGAACTGCGGGTTGTATTTCCTATTGGGATCCACGTCCCGGCTGCTGCAACCGCTGCTGGTAAAGTGCTCCTCGCGGCTCTCCCCGAAGAGTCGCTTCAAACAGCACTCGCCAAGCAGCTTCCTGTCTATACCCCCAACACACTGGGACGTCAGGATCTGATTAAGCAGCTGAAAGAAGTCAGAGTGAGCGGTTTGGCAAGTGATATCGATGAGCACATCGACGGCGCATGCTCGTTCGCAACCTTGTTGGATACCTACCTCGGCTACTACTCGCTCGCTGTAGTAACACCCACTGCCAGGGCCAGATTGCAATCTGACGCGATTAAAGAGTCGCTTCTGCTAAGCAAGCAGAACATTGAACGCGCGATTGGTCGTGCCTCGAAGAAAACGAGCTGAAGTCGATGGCCAGGAAGACCGCAGCCGAGGCTGAACGAACACGCCAGCGGATTATTGAGGCCGCGGCTGAAGTGTTTGCAAGCCAAGGTGTACCAGATACCACCCTTGAGCAAATCGCTCGCAGGGCGGGGGTAACCCGCGGTGCGGTCTACTGGCACTTCAAAGACAAGCAGGATCTGCTCCGCAACGTCTTGTCGTCTATTGAGCATCCGCTGGAGCTAGCTTTTTCAGTCGAAACAGACCTTGATCACGCATGGGAGTTGATGATCGCTGCGATGGTGGATGCGGTGAGCCTACGGAGTTCAAGGCAGCTTTCTGAGATTTTGATTTTTCATGGGCTGGACGACACCGGAGAAATTCATCATCGCCTGATGAAAGCGAGGGAGCATTTCACGCGTTACCTCGACTTGGTGCTGGACTGCGCGATCAAGCGAGGTGAGTTACCGGCGTGCCTGGATAAGCACACCGTCGTAGAAATGTTCAAAGGTTTGACCACGGGCCTTCTCTACGAAGGACTCAAAAACAATGAACACGAATGCCATGTGATCCGGGCCACGCTGCAGTCTTTCTTGGTTCTGCTCAGAGCGCCACCGCTCCCACTACAGAGCAAACTAGAATTCTAGCTTTCCAACCTCACCGTCACACTGTGCCCAGGCACCCCTTGGATAAGATGGTGCCTGAAGCCAATGCTGTGTCAGCGATAGCAATCAGATTGCCAACGCGCGCTCACGCAACTCGCTGTTGAGGATGCGGTCGTTCTCGCTGTAGTCGACCGGGCAGTCGATTACGTGGACGCCGGGGTTGGAAATACAGTGATCGAGCAGCGGCTGTAGTGCATCTGCGCTCTCCACTCGGTAACCGTGGGCGCCGTAGGCTTCGGCGTACTTGACGAAGTCCGGGTTGCCGTAGTTCAGGCCAAAATCGGTGAAGCCCATGTTGGCCTGCTTCCAGCGGATCATGCCGTAGCCGTCGTCACGCAGAATCACCACAGTGATGTGCATGCCCAGGCGCACGGCCGTCTCCAGCTCCTGGCTGTTCATCATGAAGCCGCCGTCGCCGCACACGGAGATCACCGGACGATCCGGGTGCACCAGGTGTGCCGCCATGGCCGATGGCAGGCCGGCGCCCATGGTCGCCAGGGCGTTGTCCAGCAGCACGGTGTTCGGCTTGTGCGCCTTGTAGTTGCGAGCGAACCAGATCTTGTAGATGCCGTTATCCAAGGCAACGATGCCTTCGGACGGCAGCACGCGACGGATGTCGGCAACCAGGCGCTGTGGATAGACTGGGAAGCGGTCATCGTCACCTCCTTCAGCGATCTGCGCTTCGTTCGCATCACGGATCGCCATCAGGCGGTTGAAGTCCCAGTGCGCGGTGTCGTTGAGTGCTTCGCTGATCTGCCACACGGCGTTGGCGATGTCGCCGATCACTTCGACCTGCGGGAAATACACGGCATCCACTTCGGCGGAGCGGAAGCTGATGTGGATGACTTCGGTGCCGCCACGGAGCATGAAGAATGGTGGCTTCTCGATCACGTCGTGACCAATGTTGATGATCAGGTCGGCTGCTTCGATGGCGCGGTGGACGAAGTCACCGGACGACAGCGCAGCGTTACCCAAGAAGCGCGGGTGACGCTCGTCAACCACACCTTTACCCATCTGGGTGGTGATGAACGGGATGCCGGTCTTGTCGATCAGCTGCTTGAGGACCTTGGCGGTCATCTTGCGGTTGGCGCCGGCGCCAATCACCAAGATTGGACTGCGGGCGTTCTGCAGCTTCTCAACAGCAGCCTCAATGGCCTTGTGCTCAGCCAGTGGACGGCGGTGTAGGCTCGGTGGAATCGGTAGAGCGTCGGTCTGCTCGGCCGCGATGTCTTCCGGCAGTTCCAGGTGCACGGCGCCCGGCTTCTCTTCTTCCGCCAGGCGGAAGGCTTCACGCATGCGCGCCGGGATGTTGTCGGCCGAGGCGAACTGGTGGGTGTACTTGGTGATGGGGTCCATCATGCCGCACACGTCGATGATCTGGAAACGGCCCTGCTTGGACTTCTTGATCGGCTTCTGGCCGGTGATCATCATCATCGGCATGCCGCCGAGATAGGCGTAGGCACTGGCGGTCACCAGGTTGGTCGCGCCAGGGCCCAGGGTCGATAGGCTGACGCCGGTCTTGCCGGTCAGGCGGCCATAGGTGGCGGCCATGAAGCCCGCGGATTGCTCGTGGCGGGTCAGTACCAGCTTGATCTTCGACTTGCGCAGGGATTCCAGCAGGTCGAGGTTTTCCTCACCAGGAATGCCGAACACATACTCGACACCTTCGTTTTCCAGGCATTGCACAACGACATCAGCGGCCTTGGCCATCATTCACCTCATCGCACTCAAGGCAGTTCATCGCCCACAGAGCGACGCTCATCAGCAAAGCGTCACTGACTCTGGATGTGAACCTTCAGTTTTAGTAGCCGCACCTAGGGGCGTGATATCACACGGGGGGTCGGCTTTCTTTAGGCCTGAGGAGTCATTCCTCAGATGAAAAAAGGCCCGGCAGATTACCGGGCCTTTGAGCAATTACTTTCCGAGGACTTTTCGAAGTGCTTGCTGCAACTGAGCTTCGGCTTCTTCAACAGACCAAACGGCATCGCTCTGGCGCCAGGCTACATAACCATCAGGTCGCACAAGAATCGCGCCTGCCTCATGCACTTCACGTACAGCTTGCCAATCACAGTACAGATCTGCGGTACCTTTGGCGCCGGTGACAACGATGTTGAGGAATGGCAAGTCCAGACGCTTAGCAACATCCACCCATGCCTGCCCCGCAAGACCGGTGATCAGCGTCATTTTCCCTTTACCCACTACGTCGAGCGTAGAGACTCGATGACCAGTCTCATTCACCAGCCAAGCATGCGGGACCTTGGCGCCAGGACGAGTCGTCGCCTGTAGGTAGAGCTCTTTGTCGCGAGCCCATACTTCTTCGCCATCACTTGGGTCTGCCATCACGGCTGAGGATTGGTAGCGCTGATTCAACTCAACACCCTGGGCGTTGAATTCGCGGCTCTTGATCTCGAGCGCGCTCTGCAGATTCATCCGGACCTCGACCCCAGCTGGACTTGGATCACGCATGCGCTCCAAAAGCTTGGCGACAGTGTCGACACCCTTTCCGAAGTTGAAGCATTCCTTCAACAACGCATAATCCTTACGCGACTGGTTCGCACGCGCCACAATCTGCTTGCCTACTGGCGCACGCTCAGCCGTATAGCTTCCAAGCAGTTCTGGGCCTGCGAAGCCTTGAAGTACATAGGCCAATTTCCACGCGAGGTTGAAACCGTCCTGCATGCAGGTGTTCGATCCCAGACCACTGGATGGCGGATGACGGTGAACCGCGTCGCCGGCACAGAACACACGGCCTCGCGAGTACTCGGTGGCATGTGCCTGATTGACGTACCAGGTCGACATACGCTCGATCTGTACTTCCAGATTTGGATCACCAACCAATAAGCGAATCTTCTTCAGAACCGCTTCTGGCGAGAGGTCCGGGGAGCCTTTGGTCATGTCGAAGCCCCAGCCGGCAATCCACTGATCCCACGGACGGATAGCACGCAGCAGACCCATGCCGATTTCCCCAAAGCCAGCTTCGGGCGTGGCGATCCACTGCAAAATGCTGGGTCGATGCTGAACATACTTGCTCAGATCGGCATTGAAGATCACATAAGCAGTACCTGCACGAGCCATCTCGCCTTCGATCGGCAGGCCAATTTCTTTGGCAACTTTGGAGTTAGCTCCGTCGGCACCGACCAAGTACTTTGCTCGCACCTGATATTCAGCACCAGTGAGCACGTCTTTCATCCGAGCGGTGACACCTTCAGCGTCCTGCTCGTGGCCCAGATATTCGGTGTTGAAGCTGACTTGTGCACCACGAGCTGCAGCGTTCTTGAGCAGGATCGCTTCCATCTCCGGCTGGATCAGATCCAGCATGGTGCAGGGGCTACCTTGGACGTAATCGCCTTTGCGTTTGTCGCCGGTACCCCAGGTACGCATGCGAGCGATTTCTTCACCCGCCAGGCTTGTAGTGAACAACGTGTCACCCATCTGATCCCATGGGGTAGCAGCTCTCACCACCTCGTCTTCCAGGCCCAAATCGCGCACAACTTCCATGGCACGTTGGTTCGTGATGTGCGCTCGTGGGGAGTTCGCCAACCAGTTGAACATGGTGACCATTTTGACTCGAATGCCGTAGGTGGCGAGTGCCAAGGCAGTAGTTGCACCTGCGGGGCCGGTACCAATGACCAGAACATCGGTATCGAAGCTGTTGGAGGTAGTCATTTCTTATTCTCCAGGCATTACAAAGTGACGCTCAGAACTTGCACGCAAGCCCGGAACACGTCCGACAGATCCCGAAGTTCGCCCGGCAAGCGGTTGCCGCCGAGTGGCCATTCGAGAGGTAGATTTATAGGGAGAGTCGCGTCCTACTTCAGCCGCGCGCGGGGCCGAGTGGACCGGATGGGGGATGGGTGATTCATGGTACCTCCTGATCTTGTATTTTTTTTCAGGCCATCAGAGTGTCTGTTGAGCTTGGTCTAGGCAGAACACTCAGTTCATGCTTGCATGCTAGCATGCAAGAAATCCCGTCGCAATCATCCCTCACTGCCTTTCGTCCCTGAGATTGCTCAAAAAAAAGCCACGGCGTGAGCACGTGGCTAAAGGGTGTCGCACGTAGGAGGGGTCTACGCAAGCTTCACCAAAGGGCAAAGGTATAATCGATGTTTACGCGCAGTTCGTTGTCATCTCGGTGGGTGGCCCCCGGCCCGAAGTCATTGCGGTACCAGGCGTGCCTTACCCTGAACGCGACGTCCTTGAAGGTACCGCTCTGGATCACGTATGAGAGCTCAACGTCTTTCTCTGTCTCTTTCAGGTTGCTGCCCCCTAGCTTTGGCAGATCAATGTTGTCACCACTGACATAGCGGAGCATTCCCTTCAGCCCAGGGAGGCCGGCGCCCACGAAATCGTAGTCATATTTGACCTGCCAGCTTCTCTCCTTGGGATTGAGAAACTCCGAGCTCAACGTGCCTTCGGTGATAACAAGAGGCTCGGTGCCAAAAAGATAAGGCATAGCCGTGTCACCGGTTAACTGCATGTATCCAGCGCCCAAGCGGTGCCCACCCAGCTGGTAGGTGAGCATCAACGCGGTGTTCCGGTTGTCTACCTTCCCAGCTTTCGAAGCACCGTCTTCGCGCGAATCATAAAAGCGGAAATCAGAGGTCAATCGACCAGGTCCGATTTCGCGGTTGTCCACGAAGCCGACGTAGTTCTTGTCGTAGATATCTTCAAGCTGCGCGTAGTAGTACTTGAGGGTAAGGTTCTTCGACCACGCGTAATCGCCTCCCAAGAAATAGAATGCATCAGATTCAGCTGCCCCATTGAAGCGGCCATTAGGTGCCGCTACCCGCATCTTCTGGTAGTCAGTCGAGTCACGCAGGTTGATTCGGTCAAGCCACCCAGCATGCAGCGACAGGCCATCAATGTCCTGCGAACGTAGGTAGGTGCCACGGAAGGTCTGCGGCAGCAGACGGGTTGGACTCGCGAAGGCAATTGGCAGAAATGTACTGACGGTACCGTACTGAAGCTCGGTCTTGGAGATCTTCATTTTGGCTGTCAAACCCAGCTCGGAATAATCCCTGGCTGGTTCTCTGGTGCTAGCCGAAAAAGGCAACAGACCCGTTCCGACCCGATCACTCGACGAGTCCAGTCGTAACCCCATCATGGCTTGAGCATCCATACCAAAGCCCACCGGCCCGTCAGTAAAGCCGGAAGAGAAATTGACGATGAATCCTTGGGCCCATTCCCGGGCAGCAGCTTGCGGGGTCTCGTTGATGTAGTTGCGGTCAAAGTAGTAGTTGCGCAGGGTGGCCTTGGCTTTCGAGTCTTCGATGAATCCCGCCGCCTGGATGGAAGTCGCCTGTGCTACAAGCAAGCCTGCTAGGGCTGCAGTTCTAGATCTGCTCATGTCGTGTCTTCTTTTTTGTTCTTGTTGGTGAAGCTGGAGAGGTTCAAACCACGGAAGCTTTCAGCTCAGGGCTTTTTTTTAGTGACGACAGATAGAACAACGAGATGGCGGCGAGCACGATTCCAGGTGCAGAAGCCAGCATGACACCGCTCGCTCCTGCACCGAGAACCATCATTTTCCCTACCACGAGAGGCCCGGCCATCGCACCTACCCGGCCAACGGCCACTGCTGCACCGGTTCCGGTTGCGCGGCCGTTGGCGGGATAGAATTGAGGTGCGAGCGCGTAAAGCACGCATTGCCCGCCAGTTGTGAAGATCCCCGCGAGGAAGCCTGCGCCAATCATGGCTGGCAGGGAGATAGCAGCAGTCAGGCACGCCAGGGAAACAAGAATGCCGCCATAAACCAACCCTGACATGGCCCAGATCGGAAGCCGATCCATGGCGACACCCAACATCAGGGTCCCCACCGCAGCACCTAACTGCATGGACAATACGACAATGCTTGCCTCGCTCGGCTTGAAGCCCTGCCCGATCAAAATGCTCGGCAGCCAGTTGATCAGGATGTAGGTGACCATGAGGGTGAAGAAGAAGCTAACCCATAACAGCAAAGTGATTTTGAGCGTTCCACCGTCAACCAAAATGCTCTTGGTAGTAGGGATTTCGGTCGAAGCGACTTGAGCATTTGCCTGCTTGTACAAATCAGGGAGATAGAGAAGCAGCAGCGGGACGATAACCAGAGGCACAACTCCGCCGACGTAAAAAACAAGTTTCCAGCCTACGCCAAAATCGAGGAGGCCAATGGCTGCAGCCAAGGCCGCACCCAGCGGAACACCGCAGTACATCAAGCTAACAGCAGTGCCACGCATGCGCTCGCCAGCTGCCTCAGAAGCCAGGGCAATCAGGTTTGGCAGCGATGCGCCCAATCCCACCCCGGTCATTAGCCGAGCAAACAGCAGCGCGCTGAAGCTCCAGGCGATTGTCGTGACGAGCGAGAACACACCGAATAGTGCCACCGACACGATGAGCACTTTTTTTCGACCGTATCGGTCGGCAAGTCGGCCGCCAATGAAGGCCCCCGGCAGCATGCCGAGAACGCCGACACTGAAAACCCAACCCATCTGCAGTTTGTCCAGACCGAAATCGGCAGACATACCATGCGCTGCGATTCCCGGTGCTTGCAGGTCTAAGCCCTCCATCAAGGCAACCAGAAAGCACAGTGCGATAGTGATGAAGAGTTTGGTCTTATCCGTTTTGTCAGTCATAGCAACCCCTTCCAAAGCTCTCAGAAAACTTCGGAACACAAAGTGATTGGTGTGAAACGCTGGAAAGTCAGGTAAGCGAAAAGACGCTCATCAGACACTCACAATGTGAGAGGTGCACTCAAATACGCGCAGCGTATTCTGGGGTGCTGACGACGATACTTTGGCAAGGCATTCATATTGTTAAGCTCTCTTATTGTTGTGCTTAAAACCCCCTCCCTGAAGGAAGGGGGCATCGCTGCGGACAGCTTGCGTGGAGCTGTCTGCGAACCTCAGCGCTTCAGCAGATCCAGGGCGACGTCAACGATCATGTCTTCCTGACCGCCGACCATCCGGCGCTTGCCAAGCTCAACGAGAATGTCGACAGCCTTAATGCCGTAGCGAGCCGAAGCTACCTCCGCATGACGAAGGAAGCTGGAGTACACGCCGGCGTAACCCAGAGCCAGGGTTTCACGGTCGACGCGCACTGGGCGATCTTGCAGTGGACGCACCAGATCATCTGCAGCATCCATAAGGGCGTAGAGATCAGTGCCGTGGTTCCAACCCAGCTTGTCCGCGGCCGCAATAAATACTTCCAGCGGGGCGTTACCTGCACCGGCGCCCATACCGGAAAGGCTGGCATCAATCCGATCACACCCTTCTTCGACGGCAACGATCGAGTTGGCAACACCGAGACTCAAGTTGTGGTGGGCATGGATGCCGGTGTGGGTAGCTGGATCGAGAACAGCTTTGACGGCACGGAAGCGCGCGCGGATGTCCTCCATGTTCATCGCACCGCCTGAGTCCACGACGTAGATGCAGGTGGCACCGTAGCTTTCCATCAGCTTCGCCTGCTGGGCGAGACCTTCAGGGGTCTGCATATGGCTCATCATGAGGAAGCCGACCGTGTCCATCCCAAGCTCACGGGCATATTCGATGTGCTGCTTCGACACATCAGCTTCGGTGCAATGGGTGGCTACACGAACCACCCGAGCACCCGCCGCATAAGCTGCTTTGAGATCGTGCAGAGTACCGATACCAGGAAGCAGCAGGGTCGCGATCTTGGCGTGTTTGACGACATCAGCAGCGGCTTCAATCCACTCGATGTCGGTATGCGCACCAAAACCGTAGTTGAAGCTGGAACCCTGCAGGCCATCGCCGTGAGCCACTTCGATAGAATCCACTTTGGCAGCATCAAGCGCGCGAGCAATTGCTTGCACCTGGTCCAGCGAATACTGATGGCGAATGGCGTGCATGCCATCGCGCAGGGTCACATCGGAGATGTAGAGCTTTTTACCGTTCATAACTGCGCTCCTCAGGCCTGGCTCATCGACTGTGCCATGCGTTCAGCAGTCGCCAACGCAGCAGAAGTCATGATGTCGAGATTGCCCGCATACGCCGGCAGATAATGGGCAGCCCCTTCAACCTCGATAAACACAGAGGTCTTCAGACCGCTGAATTCGCCGTGGCCTGGGATGTTCAGCGGCGCCGTGTCCGGGATCACTTCGAACTGCACTTTCTGCTTCAACCGATAGCCCGGTACATAAGCATTCACCGCAGCAACCATCTCTTCGATGGAGGCCTCAACATGGTCTTGGTCTGCTGCTTCAGAAAGGACATACACAGTGTCACGCATCATCAACGGCGGCTCCGCTGGGTTCATGATGATGATGGCTTTACCCTTTGCCGCACCGCCGATCGCCTCGATGGCCTTCGAGGTGGTTTCAGTGAACTCGTCGATGTTCGCTCGAGTACCTGGACCAGCGGATTTAGAGGCAATCGATGCAACAATTTCCGCGTAATGCACTTTGGCGACGCGCGATACAGCAGCCACCATGGGAATGGTCGCTTGGCCGCCGCAGGTGACCATGTTGAGGTTCTCAGCGTTGACGTGCTGCTCAAGGTTTACGACGGGAACGCAGTATGGACCAATAGCCGCGGGAGTCAGGTCGATCACCCGGATGCCAGGCTTGGTTGCTCGCAGCAGCGCGTCGTTTTTGACGTGAGCACCGGCGCTAGTGGCATCGAACACGAAATCGACATCAGCGAATTCCGGCATTTTCACAAGACCCGCAACACCCTCGTGGGTTGTCGCAACGCCCATACGACCGGCACGGGCCAGGCCATCTGAGGCGGGATCAATACCGACCATCACTGCCATTTCCAAGTGCTCGGCATTACGCAAGATCTTGATCATCAGATCGGTGCCGATGTTTCCGGAGCCAACGATGGCAACTTTACGTTTGGTAGTCATTTCAAAACCTCCGTCACACGACACTGAACGACACGCCGACTCGGCCAAGGCCTTCGATTTCGGCTTCAAAATGATCACCCGCGCTGACACCTACCATCGGTCCCAGGGCTCCGGTGAGAATGATGTCACCGGCCTTGAGAGGCTCACCGAACTCGGCCATGGTGCGGGCTAGCCATACAGCAGCATTCAGCGGATTACCCAGGCATTCACCGCCACTGCCAGAGCTCACGACTTCACCGTTCTTGGACATGCGCATGGTCGCGCCTCGCAGGTCGAGCCCGTCGATACGCCGAGCTGGACCGCCCAAGACGAAGCAGCCACTAGAAGCGTTGTCAGCCACGGTGTCAGCGAATTTGATGTTCCAACCTTCGATGCGGCTGCCGACAACTTCCAGTGCTGGGACAACCCAGCCGGTTGCAGCAATGACATCTGCAAACGTGGTAGATGCACTCGGCAGGTCACGCTCCAGGATTAATGCGATCTCAGCCTCGATCTTCGGCTGAAGGACGCGCTCAAATGGAATGACCTCGTTATCGCCATAGGCCATGTCAGCAAACAAGCAACCAAAGTCCGGTTGATCCACACCGAGCTGGGCCTGAACCTTTGGATTGGTCAACCCGATTTTGCGGCCCACCAGACGCCGGCCATTGGCAATGGCATAAGCCTGGTTCAAACGTTGAATCGCATAGGCATGCTCCACATTTGTGGCGCCGATGACGTCACGCAGTGGCCCAACAGGTTCGCCCTTTCCTTCAGCTTTGCGCAGCTCAGCCGCTAAGCGCTCAAGGGTCTCTTGTGAAGTGTTCATGCGTGACCTCGGTCAGTGGGTAAGGAAATCAAGAACCATGCGGTTAAAGGTGTCCGCGTGCTCCCACTGCGCCCAATGTCCGCACTTGTTGAACACATGCAGCTGGGAGTTAGGGATGCCAGCAACCAGGCGCAGGCCGGTGTCGAGTGGAACGAAACGGTCGTTACGCCCCCAGATAACCAAGGTCTCTGCGTTGATTTCACCCAAGCGATGGCCGAAATCCGGGAATTGCTTCAGGTTGGCGGCAAGGCTTGCAGTGAAATTCTCAAGATGGTCTTTGCGGGCCAGCATGTTGTCCAACCGCGTCTGGAACAGCTCCTCAGTCAGATCGCTGGTGTCGTAGACAAAGATGCTCATCATCTTCTTGAGGTTTTCGATCGTAGGCTCGCGATACAAGCCATTGAGCAGTTTGATGCCTTCGCTTGGCATCGGCACAAACGGGCTCACACCGCCCGTACCGCCTCCCATCAGAACCAGTTTGCCAACGCGCTCTGGCCAGGTCAGAGAGAAGGCAACTGCGGTGTGCCCCCCCATGGAATTACCGAGGATGTGAATCTTGTCCAGGTCGAGCTTGTCGACCAGACCTTTGAGCACGCGGGCGTTCAGATCAGAGCGAGAGCCGGTGCTCACGATCGAATCGCTTTTGCTCCAACCTGGGCAGTCCATCAGGATGACGCGAAAGCCGGCGTTTACCAGTGGCTCGATGTTCCGATTGAAGTTGGCCCAGCCACTCGCACCAGGACCTGAGCCGTGGAGCATCACAACGGTTTCTTTGCCTTCACCGCAGTCGTTGTAGTGGATGTTCAAATCCAGATCGCCATCCTGGATGCGAACGAATTTGCTGGTTTCTTTTTCAGTGATTGCAGTCACGATTAAGTCTCCGTGAAGGTGTATTAGCGCTGGGTGTGCGCACTGATAGAGCCGAAGCCTGCGATCCACTCAGGAATCGGTCGGTAGTAGCGGTCGGTAGCGGTGTAGGCGCCGTGAGCCGCCAAGGCCGAAAACGCAGCGACCCAGGCCTTGACCTCATGCGTCGATTTGCCGGCCAGCTCCGAGAGATGGGAGTTACTGAGGTCATCAAGCTGGCTCACCAGATCCTGCTCAACGACATCCAGGAAGTACTGATCCCACTTGGGATTCAGTGGATGAAGGGTGTTCTGATCTTCAACAAATCGTTCAGCAGCCACGACGACTCGTTGAGTACGGGCATCGCGCTCTTCAGGCGGTAGATCCCGACCACTGCCCATCAGCCGGTCGGCCATGCGTGCATCGACCTTTGCCAACTCTGGCACTGGGGGCTGATGAGACAGCCCGCCCGAGCCCAAGAACAGCACCCGCTTGTTGAGCCCGCGGGTGAAGCGGCCAATCGCTTCACCGAGCAACCGGACACGCTCAAACGTCGGCAGAGGTGGTGCCACACAGTTCACGAAAACAGGAAGAACGGGATATTTGTCCAGGCCGCCGAGCAGAAACTCAAGTGGCTGAGCGAAGCCATGATCGACCTGCATCCTGTAGGACACGGCCAGATCGATTCCCGACGTCAGAACAGATTCAGCACAGGCTTCGGCAAGTTCTTTGGGTACAGATAGCGTGCCGGCAAGTGAACCAAAATCGCCGATAGCTTCCGCGGCCATACCTAAGCAGAAAGGCGGCATCACGTCGTAGAAAAAGCCGTTGTAGTGATCAGGCGCAAAGAGCACCACGAGCTCTGGGTTGAAGGCCTCGATCCGCGCTCGAGCGGCCCGAACCACTTCGGCCACTTCATCCAGCACGTCTTGGGTTGGGTCGAAATGCCCAATAAGGGGGGTGTGCGACAGGCAATGTAGGTAAGCGTTCATCGGTACGGAACCTTTACGTCGATGCCCCAGTGCAGGCCGCCTCGCACTGGGACGGCATGAGCGGAACCCTGATACGCCCATGAGGCGGCGGGATAACGCCATGCAGGTAGATTTGTTGTTGTCTGCCCAATCATCATGCACGCTAGAATGCTAGCATGCAAGTACAACAAGGCCCGCTCATCGCTCTGTGATCGACCGCCCAGCACCAGAACGAGAGCAGCCCGCCGACGAGCGACAACAGCGAAAATGACTGAAATCTGGTTTACTATCAGAAATGCTAGAATGTAAGCCTGATCCTGACATCAATTCGCAACAACCGACCTGGGAATTCGACTCGAATGCAAGTGGCAAATAAAAAGACCGCTATCTACCAACATATCTTGGAGCGCCTACTCACTTGCCGATATGAGTTCGGGCAAAAGATTCTGGTCAAGGAAATTGGTGAAGAGACCGGAGTCAGCCGCCAGCCGATCATGACTGCACTGAACAGCCTGCAAGAAAGGGGCTTCGTGGTGATCACGGCCCAGGTCGGATGCGAAGTGGTACACCCTACTCAGTTGGAGGTTGACGATTTCTACGAGATGTTCGCAAACAACGAGGCACTCATTGCCGGGCTTGCAGCCGAGCGCGGATCGCCCGAAGAAGTCTTGAGAATGACCGAAATCAACGACAAAATCAGGAGTATCAATCCGCAGCACAGTGACGCATCCGAAAGCTATCGCGCGCTCAATGTCGACTTCCATCGACTGCTGCACTCCATGGCTAAGTCTCCCATCCTTTCGGCCCGTCAAATTGCGAACTTTGAATTGTCCGACTTCTTCATCGTCCAGACTTGCGGCTTTCAAGTACACCTGGGCGCAGCGACAGATGAGCACGATGGAATTATTGCAGCGCTGAAAACTAGAAACAAAAAGGCCGCAGCCGAAGCGGCTGCGAGCCATATTCATAGCGTTGCGCGGGATGTGGCTTCTAAAATGTCTGCCGACGCGAAGCTTGCCTCATAGAGGAAAAGCGAACTCCAGCCAGAGAGAATCACCCTTGGGACCGTTCCTAACGGAGGTCTCGCGCATCCACTTCAAGACAACCCCAGAGGTTTGGTCAAAGGCGTAAAAAATCTGCGGCCCGATAGCAAATTTGCGCAGGCGATTTCCATCATCCAGCTCACCGTGATCCCACTGATCATCGGTGACCTGCTTGGTGTAGTAGCCCACCAGACCAAGCTGGACCTTCGGGTTCGACTGCAGTCTGTATCCCAGTAAATAGTCGATGTTCAGCACGTTCCCTGACCGGTAGTCAGTGTCATCGTTTTTTGCGTTGATGGTGAAGGTGGGGGCTACTGAGACCTCCCAGTCTGGGTGCGGGAACCAGGTCAGATCGAACTCCTGAGTGTAGCTCGCATTACCGGTTGGGCTGTTTGCCAGTTTGCTTCCATCGTAGTTCCCAAGTGGGACAAAAGCACTGAAGCCCGTAAGCAGGTGCAGATTTTCAGACGGTGAGTAACCGATGTACAGCGGCGTAAGATACAGTTGTCTAAACCCAGAATCGGTATCGCTATTCCCAAAAGCCTCTACTTTTATCTTATTCGCAGAAGCAATTACACCACTACTCAGCGTAATGCCACTGTCGAATTTGGCATCCCAAGTGTGCACTACCCGCACAGCTTGAATGAAATTTTCCAGACTAAATCCCGGAATCGCCGAATCACCATGCTTATCCTTGAAGCTATCAGCCTTGTAATAGGCGGTGTAGCTGTAGAGGGATGTATCGCCTGGAGCCGGCAGAATCGCGGGCAGCACTGTTTGCACCCCGAGCGGCCATACTGTGTCACCATTCTCGGTGGCATTAACGTCCCAAGACACAAGCAAAGAACATCCGATCGCACCGACTAAGCCGGCACGAGCTACATAACTTTTCATTTTTATTATCCTATGTAATGTCTACCGTTTACTGCTTGGTATTGGCACCGATCAATATAAATGTAATAAGCGCAGGCTCACTACCCGGATTTCGCCAGGCGTGGACATTTCCTTGCTGGACTACAACATCTCCACTGGAAAGCTCTCGGACTTCACCGTCATCAAGCTCCAAGATGAGCGGACCTTTGACAACGACTCCGTAATCGATCGTCGGCGATGCATGCATGCCAGGGCGCTCCGGATCGAAGCACTCGTATAGACCCAGGAGCTTGCGCTGCTGCTCCGCGTTTGCGTCATTGGGGTCAAAGTCAGAAGACCCAAACACCGAGTCAGGCGGGAAGCTGACTGCCAGACATTTTGTCTCTCCCGGCTTGGGCAGTAACGTGGACGACTCTCGCACTGGGTCTACTAAGCCTTCTGGGATTACAGGAAGTGAAGCGGTCTCCCAAATGAGCGAGGTCGCAAAACCCGGCACATGCTCATACTCATAGGTATGAGGAGCTAAGCCGTCACTCAGGAAAACAGATTTTCCACCCTGGGTACCCGCTACAACGCGTCTTACTTTCATGATCAGGCTCCACTGAAAGCAGCGCCGCTCGCAAACGAGCGGCGCTTCGGCTCAGCTCAGGCTAGGGTCGATAACAAAGTTGGTGAAGCCACCTTTTCGAGATGCAATGGCATCCATGGCCTCGTTAACGCGCTCAAGTGGGAACACCTCCTGATCAAAGACTGACAGGTCAAGAGTGCCTGCCGCGGCCATCTCGGCCATGTCTTGACCTTCAGCTACCGTGAACCACAAGGAGCCAATAACGCTGATCTGGAAGCACATGAGTTTGAACATCGGTACTGGCAGATCCTCAGACATGCCACCGATGTCGACCATACGCCCGCCACGGCGCAGCGCATTGATGCCATCAATGCTCAATTCGTGAGGAGCACCTGGCCCCACTGCATCAACGAATACATCAGCACCAAGACCGTTGGTGTTCTCTCGTACCCAGTCGCCAATATCATGTTCACCGACTGAGAGGGTGAGGATACGATCCGGAGCAATTTGGCGAACTCGCTCAAGCAGTTCATGGTTACGAGCCATCGCGAAAATCTTGGTTGCCCCCATTGCGAGCGCCAAAAGCACAGCACCCAGTCCGAGCGTTCCAGAAGCGCCACTGATCAAGACAGACTGACCAGAGCAAACGCCCGCTTTGCGCAATGCCGAATATGCAGTCCCGAGGTAACCAAACCGGCAGCCTTGCTCAAAGGAAATTGCCTCGGGCAGCTTCACCAGGCCGGACGCAGGAGCCGTCATGTACTGACACAGGCCACCATACGGATAGTCTTCGAAAATCTCTTGTGAGCCTGGCCCAAAGCCGAAGTAGCCCTGGAAGGTATAGGCTGTGCAGTTAATGTGCTGCCCGCGCAGGCACGCATGGCATGAACCGCAACTGCGGCCAGGATTCACATAAACCCGATCGCCCACCTTGATGCCATGAACCCCTGGCCCGACCTCTTTGACGATGCCGGCGGCATCCAAGCCATAGACCGCTGGAAGCTTAGGCAGTGGGAGGTACGGGAACCAGGTCGGATAACTTTCGATCACGTTACGCAGGTTAGGAACTAGGTTGCACGCTTTCACCTCCACCAGCACATCGTGCGCACGCAGCTGAGGGATGTCGATCGAATCAACCTGGAAGGTCGGACCAACCTGGTGCAGTCGGGCAGCTTTCATCATGCTCATTTCTTATTTTCCTGTTTCAAGTAGGCCGGGGGCCAAAACGCAGACACACAGATCTAGAGACCTGATTTATTCGCTTACGCGATGCAGAGCTCTTTTTCAGTGATGGGTGGAGATAGAGGCGGATGGAAACGCGAAGAATAGCCAGCGAGCACTCGGCAGAGAGCAGTCGTGGCTAGCCTGGGGATAGGGGGTTTTACGCACGCAATGCTGACCATGATGGGCACCGCTTGTTTGTATTTATAGTCCGATGATGCATGTTAGGATGCTAGCATGCAAGTACCCATGCGACAGTCGGCAACGCCAAGAGAGGCGTCGTATGGGTTCGACCCTTACCGGAGCAGCGCCGCAAGACCAATGCAGCGCGCCATTAATCAGGCGCCTATTTTCCGTCGCAAGCAAGGTCGTTAATGAGTAGACTCCGAAAGATGGCGATCTAACATGATTGGAGTTTCGGTTTGGTTGAGCTGGTTGAACGTGTAGACGTCTCATACATCCGCGCTGACCTCAGGCACCCTGATAGCCAGGTCAAGATGCTTCAAGGCGACCAGCTCGTTTGGTGGTACGGCCCAATACGACAAAACACAAGACCACGCTCCATTCCTCTGGCCAAGGTGCATTTCAGGCAGTTGTTCAACGACAAGCCTGGGCCTCGTACCTCAGCCATCGTCCCGTTGAGCAGCTTGCCGCACTATCGGAAAGGCACCATCTGGCGCAGCGGCAAGTGCATATCCGACACGAACCTTGCCTCAACCACTCGCGTCTTCGACGTCGACTTCGGAAAAACCGGCTGGTCGGTCACCTCAAGGGCGGAGCTCATCAAACAGGGCAATGCCCACATCTTCAGTCATCATGAGTACCCCCTGCAGTACCAGCATGATCTGACACGACTGCTTCGGTTCAAGCTGGACGACGGCAAGAGCTTACTCATCCCTTGCACTGAGTACTTCATTCGCGCCTATGCCAGAAACATGGAGGTTTGCCGCGCTCTAGCTACCTTGCGCTGGTCGGATGTGAAGTCAGTGCTCTTTGATGACACTCGACGCGACGCGCACCGTTGGCTTGTAAAACCTTCTGCGAAAATGCGCGGCTATGACGCAGTGTTCCTCGCACACCTGCTGTACGACGACTACGCAGATGAACAAATCAGGCGCGTGAATGCCCAGTTCATCTCTAGAGACCCCAGCGCCCAAATTTTCATGGAGGCAACGCCTTGGTTTACAGGTAAAGGGCAGCTTGAGTGTCGCGGCAGGTGGCTGAACGATGGCAACACATTCCTGTGCCTAAACCTGAGCCGCTCAAGCCAACCGGATGGGGAGGAAATCGAATGGCAGACCAAAAAGTTTGATAGCAGCGAAGGTAAAGAAGGAGGACGGCTGGTGCTACCGAGGCCTGTCCGAACCGCTGAAGCCGATGAGTTCCTCAATGAAAATTCCCACACTGTCCCGGACAGCCATTCGGAAATCATTGTCGTCAAACCGCCACCCTTTGGAGTCATTGGGTCGAAACGTTCCATTAAGAAAACGAAGGACGTCATTAGAACTGACCGTGGTCGGCTCGGGCCCCACCCATCAGAAGCTGGCAGTCATTCTTCCGGAGATGGAAGCGGAGCAGGCAAGAATGTTGGGAAGCTCGAGCATGCGCCCGAGGCCGAACTGGAGACGCAAGGTTTCCTTTATGACATCTGGAACGCTTTCCGTTCGATCATGGAGGACAACCCAGATCGGGTCACCAAGGTGAACTGGTATACGCCCCCGAAGTTTCAAAACCAAGGGCCACCCCGGGCAATTCGGCTGCAGCCAACAGTGGACTGGGAACCTGACGACAAATCAGCTCCCAGCTGGGTCTACCTGGACAAAAAAACCGGCGAGTGCCGCGGCCTGATGGTGCTGCGCATCGAAGTGGATGGACAGAACTATTTCTGTTTCGAGATACAGCCGATCAAGCCTGAAAAGCCTGAGTACCGAGGTGTGCTCATGAAGTCACACGTCACGTCGATGGCAGAATTCGAGGATTTCGTTCAAAAGGTGTGCTCACAAATCCGCTACGAAGTCGGACGGTTCAAGAGGATGGAGTCGTTCTTCCCTTCTGATACGAAGATCTTCAAGCACCACCAGAAGGACGCAAAAGTGTTCTATCGGAGCCGGCTGATCAACGTCTTCAAGGATATCGGTGTGGTACTGCAATGACTCAATTGGAATGAACGCTGCGTTGGTAGCTGCTCGCAGAAGGCACCCAAAGCGTTTCACCTTTATGGGTGACGTTGTACCCGGCAACCCCGCGGTAGTCGTGCGGTTGATAGATCAAGGCTTTGCGGCTTACCCTCGCCACATCGTGAAAATACGCAAGACCCTTCACGATCCAGCGTCCTTCGAAGTCCTCGTCGGTGGATTCATACAACATCGCTACCAACTCGCGCTCGGCCTTTTGCCGCTTGGCGTGGGACAACCAGCGAGCATCAGGTTTCGCTTGTAGCTCCAGCCCGTGACGTCTATTCAGGTGACCAACGAATCCTGTAACTGCCGCCACCTGTCCGGGCGATCGCTTCCAGAATGACTCGAGCGTTTTTTGCGTTGGCAAAGCGCCTAGATCTAGCTGAGCACTCTCCAACAGATTTGCTGCGGCGCGAGCTGCCAGCCTAACTGAACGTAGGTCAGTATTGCCTTGCTCCACCCGCACCTTCAGGGGATCCAAATACTCAACCAGTAGCTGGTTCGACCAGCTATCGCGTGGCTCGGTTAGAATCGCAGCCAATCGGCCCTGTTCAATAGACTGCTCACGCAGCATCGGATTAACAGTGACCAAGCATTTCTCAGCAAGAAAGCGCATCGGATTTTCTGCCTTGCGCAGCCTTGCCGCACCGAAATGCTGTAGGAGTTTCTCGTAATTCGGTACCACTCCCCAGCTTTCATCCATTGCCCGGAAGAAGGGGTAATGACCGTTGATGCTCAGTGCCGCTCTCTGGGCACCAACCCTTTCAAATAGCCAAGCCCCGAATTGAGCGAAGAGCTCGCCGAATTCACCGCTACTGAAACCCTGGACGTTAATCGCTAACCGCTTCTGGAATGTGCTCTGCCACGCACACTCTTCGCACTTGCGGCCACGCCCGGCCGGTGTGGGGGCGCCGCAGGACTCACAAGGACGGTCGGGATTGGAAGCGCAAGTCTCGCAGCGTGCGACACCATCAGCAGCAGTGACGAGTACCCTGTAGTGCCGGCAGGTCGGGCAGGTTGCCATCTCGGGACCACTGCAGCCTGGGCACCGCCGCAACCCAGTCACCTTACTTCGAGCAAGCCGCTGAGAGAGCTTTCCGCAGACTTCACAGGACTCGGCGGTTCGGAAATAGTATCTGCAAGGCTTACATACGGGACCGTATTCAGTGCGTAGTGCCGTTTCAAACTCGGTTTTACCGCATCTTACGCAAGGCCCAGCCCGCTCACAGGCAGCGCAACGGGCAGCCAGGTCAAATACCGGCAGGCGAGCAAAATTGCCGCAGGCGGCACACATACGTCGCTTAAATAGCCGTGGGTAACACGTATCGCAATACCGTTTGCCCGCATGCACCTTCTTGGCTTTAGCCATCTCCCGATCGCATCCAGCGCATCCTGCATGGGTGGATGTATCTTCAGATGCCATTTCTATGCGTCCTTCTCTGCAAACGGTGCCACCTACGCCACACCTCTTGAGGCGAGTGCGTGCGTTTGAGGCCCATATGACCTGGCTTGTGCGGCGTATTGGTGAGCACCGAAAGCATCTGGTGAAGGATGTCGGGCACACTTACTGCGGGCAACGGAAATGAAGTAACAGGCAGCTTAGCCTCGGCTGCACTCTCCACGAATCGTTCCGGCCCAGCCTGCATTATCACCCAAGCTTGCCCCAACAGCCCAGCGCGCTCGGAAGGCGTCCCGTACTCAAACGGTAACCCAAGCGATGAAGCCTGCAGCTGCGACAAATCCACGCCCATTGCCTCGCAAAAAAGATGCGATCCGGCTGAAGGATGTCGCGTTACCTGTTCAAGGAAACTGACCATGACGCGAGCGATACACATCCATTCCGAAAAACCCAACGGAACCCGCCCATAAAACGGCATCGACTGGCTCGCTGAATCGGCGAAGGTTTGAAACGTAAGCGCGGCCTCAACCGGTGGAGTCAATGCAGCTTTTCCTAAGGGCTGGCCGCATTGGTGACACTCGGAAAGTGGGCGATCGACACACAGCCGCGCAGGCTGAAGCGCCGAACTGCATACGACGCAACGATCAATCAGAAGCATGTTGTGCCATGGGCAGGCCGTATGCCAGGCCAAGCGGTGTTGTAGCAGAAAGTGGGGAACACCACTCTTGATGCAGTCAGGGCAACACATGAGCCCCCCTGCATGTGATCGGCTCCGGCAACCCAGCGGCAATATCCAAGGCAAGTACATTGAGCGTTGGAGAACAGGCCTGGGATGCAATCGTTGCATAACCGGCCATAGCGTACTGGCTAAAAGCTGATGTGAGCTTAGGCCGGACATACCGGACAACCTATCCAAGTTAGCCCAAGGATGCGCTCGATCAGGGTCGACGCTCCATGCATGGCTACCTGGCCAAACTGCACCAGTCAGCGAACTGGGCAAGCAGCCATGAGCATGTGCTGTTCTCACTAACCAGGAGGAAAACAGCTCATCGGGCAAAATGGGCGGGGTAAGCGGCCACCGCGGGTTTACACAACGCGCTCCCGGATGCCACGTGTAGGACGTTTCCACGACTTACTCTCAATGAGCTGTCGATCGATGCATTCCTTCCCAGAGTTAATAGCTTCCGTGGCACATTCGAGCAGCAAGCCGTGTAAATCCCCCGTATTGCCACCCGAAATGGAATGGATCAGCTGGGCAAGCTCCGGCTTGTAGAGTTCAGAGGCCTTCTTCAACGGCAACACGGCCTCGAATGCCTTAAGCAAGCGTTGGAAATCCGCATTCAGCTTCCAGGTTTCCAACTTGATGACGTCAAAACGACTGGCATGCTGCGGATCTAGGTGCAGGATCTGCACTGCATTTGGAGTGCCCACGCCAACGATCGGGATCATCAGTGTGTTACACAACATCTTGAGGGCGTTCATGACTTCCCGCTGTTTTGTGGCGGAGCCTGTGAGCATCGAGTGAACCTCATCGATGATCAACATACGCACTTTTAGCTCTCGCAGCGCGTGAATGACCTGGAACCTCAGCGTGACCTTGGAATCGGTGGTCTTGTAAGGCATCCACATGCGATCAAGAATCGCAATGTAGAGATCTTTCTCTTCAGCAGATGGCGGCGCCTCGGCCAAGATTATCGGCCGCACAGGCTCGGAGTTCTCGTCAACGTAGCCCTCACCATGCGTCTTCTCAAAATGCCGAACGATGGTGGTCTTACCGTTGTTTGGGTCACCGACAATGAGCATGTTAGGCATTCGAGGTCGCTTGGGAGCATCAAGTAGGCACTCAAGGCTATCTAGAATGTGATGAGCAGCCTTGTAGCCAATCCAACGAGGCTCGCCCATGAAGCGAATACGCTCTCGGGCGGAAAGCTGCAGCACAGGCCTGAAGTCGGCGTGGAGGTGTGCGTACTCAGTCATTGGATATCACCAATCAGGTCAACATCATCAAGCAGCAACCCTTCGTCAGAAGGAATTGGATGTAGTGGTTCTACAAGGGTTTTGACAGGCTGCGCTGGGGTGACGTTTTTGCTGTGCACCTTGTGCTTCTGAGCATCACGACGCGCCTTTTTGGTACTTGCCGAGGCCTCACTAACGATCTGACGGCGTTCCTGGATCAGCCTGCCAATCAATGCCTCATCAATATGCTGCCGGCCTTCATCAACCGCCTGCTTCTTCGCTGCACGGAACTCCCATAGAGTCGCTGCTGGGAAGGCCTGGTTGGCCACAGGTACCCTGAAGTATTGCTTGAGTACTGGGTCATAGAACCAGATCACGCTGATATCACGCGGGTCTCTTCTGAAGACAAACTTGCGGGCTTGGCCGGTTGCAGGATCTGTAGTCCCGATCCAATGTCGTAAGGCTTCCGAGTAGTAGTAGACATCAAGCTGCACACCATAATGCTGGACGGTGCGGCGATAAGAAGGCATGAAGTCCAATTGGACAGTCAGCGGATCTGCAGGCCGCGGAGGAATACTCACCAAGGCATCGGCTTCACGGCTGCCGAAGAAACCGATGTGCCATTTGCGCGCGGGGCTCATGTAGATCGCTGAGTGGTTGCGGTTGTGATAGAGGATGATCGATTTCACCAACCATTCCTCGAACTCACCCATCGTGAGCGCGGCGTGCTTGTCCGAGTTGTAACCGTCTCGATCAGGCACACTGCTGTACGTAGTACCTGGTAGCTCATGCAGCTCGCTCATGAAGGTACCGAGAAGACGCTCGATATGACCGCCGTATTTGGGACGCTTCACCGGCCGGAACTGGTTCTCAATGTTGTAGTTCGCACACGATCGACGGAAATTCTCAGCCTGGAAGTCAGGACCGTTATCGGTGTGCACCACACGAGGGAAGCCCCACACAGGCCACTCACCTCGAACATTGTGTAGGTTCAGCCAGGCTTCCTTCGGCAAAATTGAGTGCGCCAAGCACATGCCTACGGAGATTTCTGAAGGGTCTTCCAATGCCAAGTAATAGCCAGTAATCATCCGAGAGTGCACGTCGATCGCCAGGCTCAGCCACAACCGACCAATTGGCTTGCGATGTCGGTCATCCACGATGATCAAGTCGATGGGCGTATGGTCGATCTGGATTACAGCCAACGGGTAGTCAGCACCTGGGAATTTCCCTACTGAAGGTGTATGCCGATTCCGAGCCTTGTCCGCGTAACCACGCCTGCGCAGAACGATCTTTTCAGGAATGCGCTTGATACGGGCTCTGATCGCAGAAGCACTGGGAGGTTTGATTCCAAGAGCTTTTGCCTGCGACTCGATTTCTGCAATGGTCGACTGGACCGTTCTACGCTGAATGGTCAGGTAGTGCTGATCAATCACGTCATCGATGAGCTTATCCGCCTGGGCGCTTAACCGACTATTACCCGATTGCCATCCACGCTTGCGAGGCACCAGCGCCAGGACCTCGTGCCAGCTTTGGTAGCGTTCAAGCCAGCGATAAAGCGTGGCGGTATCCACACCAACTTCCTTGGCACGCTCTTCTACGCTGCTTCTTGGCAGGACTGAGTCACGTAACAATGGTTTGATCGCTGAAAAGCGCTGCTGAGCCACTGCCCACTCATCCGAGCTGATCGTCGAAACGTCATAGTTAACGTACAACCCATCAACCCGCTCTTGCTCAACTGGTAGCAGCTCTGCGATCCGAAGCGACACGCTTCGGCCGGTCTCCACTTCGACGCCGACGACATTCTGAAAGTCGAGCAACTGGACGATCCGGAAGATCTGCTTGTCGCATCGGACCATCTCGCCCACTTCAACACGCACACGCTCCCTGGACGGTTCGTAAGGAACAAAGTGCTCGTCCGTGTCGATCTCATAAATGTTCATCGCGTGGCCACCCAAAGCTCAAGGTATTCATTCAAAGGCTCGGTGATATCGCATTCCACCCGCCCAGTTGCGATCAGGTGCCACAACAGAGCTACCCCGCGATCACGATATAGGCCCTTGAAATGGCGTGCCAGTAAGTAGTGGACAGGAGCAAACTCCATCTCCTGAAGCGTTTTCAAGACCATCTCGATGTCTACCTGATCGAAATCCAACCGCTCGAATCGCTCTAGGAAGGTGATGTTCTCGAGCGGTAATCCACGGATGCGCGATTCGTCGTAAATACTGAAGGTCCATCCTTCCTGCCTCGCGTAACGACGCGCTGCCTTCCATTTTCCGAGCCAAGCGCGCCAATTCTTACGCCACTCGTAGGCGGGCTTTACCTCGACCAGCATCGGCTTGATGTAGTCCATGTATTCAACGTCGGCGGGCTGGCGATAGTGCACCAGAAAGTCTGGGGTATAGGTCTGGGCTCGCCCAAGGGAGTCAACGAAGTCAACGCGAACAGGCTGAGCAATCACAGACTCAACTCGATGGGAGAACCTCATCCGCTTCAGAAAATCGCGCTCGAGCAATGACTCGAATGGGACACCTCCTACGCCGCGGAAGGGCAAAAACCCTGAAACGCTGCGACGTGTCGGTTTGATGGGACGGACCTGCTGAGGTTTGTCGCAGCTATTTCGAGTCATTTTCAATCCTGTCGCATCCAATTCGAAAATTATTCGCAGCTATTTGTGCAAGCAGAAACGGTACCTCGCGCCCTCTAGAGTAATGGTTTCGCAGCTATTTCGAAAGCCGACAGCGGCAGCCGACCTCAACCGGGCGAGATCACCCTGGCGCATCATGGCGTGCTGTTTCTGGACGAACTGCCGGAGTTCGAACGACGTGTACTGGAGGTGCTTCGCGAGCCGCTGGAATCGGGGGAAATCGTGGTAGCCCGTGCCAAGGATCGCATACGCTTCCCCGCACGTTTCCAGCTGGTGGCAGCCATGAACCCCTGCCCTTGCGGCTACCTGGGTGATCCCACCGGTCGCTGTCGCTGCAGCACCGAGCAGATCCAGCGCTATCGCAACAAACTGTCCGGCCCACTGCTCGATCGCATAGACTTGCACCTGACCGTGGCCAGGGAAAGCACCGTGCTGACCCACCAGCCCAGCGGTGAGTCCAGCGCCAGCGTCGCCCGCCGAGTGGCCGAGGCGCGTGACCTTCAGCAGCGGCGCCAGGGGTGTGCCAATGCCCTTCTCGACCTCAAGGGCCTGCGCCGCCACTGTGTGCTGCAAGCCGACGACCAGGCCTGGCTGGAAAGTGCCTGCGAGCGCCTGACCTTGTCCCTGCGAGCCGCCCACCGCCTGCTCAAGGTGGCCCGTACATTGGCAGACCTTGAACAGGTGGACTGCATCGGGCGTGCGCACCTGGCCGAAGCACTCCAGTATCGACCGAGCGCCTGATGACTGGGCAGTACCCTGTTCGCGGGTAAATCCGGGCTTACAAAGGTGGCGATTTCGGAACGATACTTCCCGGCACGACAGGATTGTCCTGTTTACCGCACAAGACGAAAATGCCCGCCTCTGCTATCCATTGCCTAACCCTCTCGTCGCTCAAGGAGTCCGAGCCATGCCCCACGAAGGCAGCCTGTTGCAAACTGCGGTGATCTTCTTGCTTGCCGCCGTCGTTGCCGTGCCCCTGGCCAAGCGCCTGCAACTGGGCGCGGTCATCGGCTACCTACTGGCCGGCGTGGCCATCGGCCCCCAGGCATTGGGGCTGATTCGCGACACCGAGAGCGTCGCGCACATTTCCGAACTGGGCGTGGTCCTGTTGCTGTTCATCATTGGTCTGGAGCTTTCGCCCCGGCGCTTGTGGCTGATGCGCAAGGCGGTATTCGGCGTGGGCCTGGCCCAGGTACTGCTGACCGGCGCGGTCATCGGCGCCATCGCCCTGTTCGGCTTCGGTCAGCCGTTGCCCAGCGCCGCGGTGTTGGGCTTGGGTCTGGCGCTGTCGTCGACTGCCTTCGGCCTGCAGAGCCTGGCCGAAAGCAAACAACTCAATGCCCCTCACGGGCGCTTGGCCTTCGCCATTCTGCTGTTCCAGGACATCGCCGCCATCCCCTTGATCGCCCTGGTGCCGCTGCTGACGGCCAGCGGCCCGGACACCAGCCACGGCGACAGCCTGCAGCATGGCCTGCAAGTGTTCGCCAGCATCGCCATCGTCATCGTCGGTGGCCGCTACCTGCTGCGCCCGTTATTTCGCACCGTGGCCCGCACCGGCCTGCCGGAAGTCTCCACCGCCACTGCGCTGCTGGTGGTGATCGGCACCGCCTGGCTCATGGAGCAGACCGGCATTTCCATGGCCTTGGGTGCCTTCCTCGCCGGCCTGCTGCTGGCGGATTCGGAGTATCGCCACGAACTGGAGTCGCAGATCGAACCGTTCAAAGGTCTGCTGCTGGGGTTGTTCTTCATCAGTGTCGGCATGGGCGCCAACCTCGGGTTGCTGCTGGAGATGCCGCTGGCACTGCTCGGCCTGACGCTGCTGCTGGTGGCGGTGAAGCTGCCGCTGCTGATGCTGGTCGGGGGCCTGGCCGGTGGCCTGACCACCGCCAGTGCCCTACGCCTGGGCGTGGTGCTGGCCGCTGGCGGCGAATTCGCCTTCGTGGTGTTCAAGCTGGGCAAGGATCAGGGCCTGTTCGACGCCCGCACCCATGACCTGCTGCTGATGACCATCACCCTGTCGATGGCCATCACCCCGCTGTTGCTGCTGGCCTGCGCGCGCCTGCTCAAGCGCCTGCAACCGGCCCGCGAAGTGCCGGAGCACTACAAGAGCATCCAGGCCGATACCCCGCGGGTGGTGATCGTCGGCATGGGCCGCATGGGCCAGATCGTCTCGCGCATCCTACGGGCGCAGAAGATCCCCTTCATCGCCCTGGACACCTCGGTGGACACCATCGAGATGACCCGCACCTTAGAACAGGCTCCGGTGTTCTACGGCGACCCACAACGACCGGAGGTGCTGCATGCGGCCAAGGTCGGCGAGGCCGAGTACGTCATCATCACCACAGACGATCCGCAGGTCACCACCCGCATCGCCGAACGGGCCAAGCGTCTGTATCCGCACCTGAAGGTGATTGCCAGGGCACGCAACCGCCAGCATGTGCACAAGCTGATGGACGTGGGCGCCGAGCCGATCCGAGAGACGTTCCATTCCAGCCTCGAAATGAGCCGCCGGACCCTGCTCGGCCTAGGTTTGTCGGACGAGCAGGCCGCAGACCGCATCCAGCGCTTCATCGAGCACGACGAACAAGTGCTCGAGGCCCAAGGCCGCGTGCGCGATGACCGGGCCAAGGTCATGCAGACTGCCCAGGAAGCGCGCAAGGAACTGGAGCGGTTGTTCGAGTCGGATGAGCCGTAGGGCATGGCTTGCGGGCACCCCGACTGACGCCACACAGCGCTCACCTGCGATACGGATGGAAAACGGCGTTGCTGGGGTAGACTGCCCCATGCGCCCATCCTGAGAACCTCTGCATGGAAGACCTCAACTCCCTCTACTACTTCACCCAGGTAGTCGAACATGGCGGCTTCGCGCCAGCCGGCCGGGCCCTGGACATGCCCAAGTCCAAACTCAGCCGACGCATCGCCGAGCTGGAAGAACGCCTGGGTGTGCGGCTGCTGCATCGCACCAGCCGCCACTGCTCGCTGACCGAGGTCGGCCAGGCCTATTACCAGCGCTGCCTGGCCATGCGGGTGGAGGCCGAGGGGGCCGCCGAGATCATCGAGCGCAACCGCAGCGAGCCTCGGGGCCTGGTACGTATCAGTTGCCCCACCACCTTGCTCAATGCCTGGGTGGGGCCGATGCTGACCCGCTACATGGCCAAGTACCCGCAGGTGGAGTTGTTCATCGAGAGCACCAACCGCCGGGTCGACCTGCTTCACGAAGGCTTCGACATCGCCCTGCGGGTGCGCTTTCCGCCGCTGGAGAACACCGACATGGTGATGAAGGTACTGAGCAACAGCACTCAGTGCCTGGTGGGGCAGCCTTCGTTTCTCGAGCGACTGCCGAAAGACTTCGAGCCGCAGATGCTGGGCCAATTGCCCAGCCTGCACTGGGGTGGTTCGCAGCGTGAGTATCAGTGGGAGTTGTTCCAGGACGAGCGCATGGCGCAGAAGCTGGTGATTGCACACACGCCCAAGGTGGTCACCGATGACCTGTTCGCCTTGCGCCACTTCGTGGTGGCGGGCGTGGGGATTGCGCATCTGCCACGGGTGGCGGTGCGCGAAGATCTGGCAGCGGGCAGGCTGGTTGAAATGTTGCCGGGCTGGCACCCGCGCTGCGGGATCGTCCATGCGATCTTCCCCTCGCGGCGGGGGTTGCTACCGTCGGTGCGGGCGTTGATCGATCATCTGGCCGAAGAGTTCGCGGTCAGCGACATGGCGTGAGACCAATGGGGCCGCAAAGCGGCCCCCGCTGGTTCAGAAGGCAAAGCACGAGCAGCCTAAAGCCCCCCAGAAACCTTGGTAGTCATTCACCGGCACACTGGAATGGCGCGCCTTTTCATGGCTATGGGCATGCACGCCACAAGGCCCGACGCACTGGTGCACCGCCGCCGCCAAAGGCGCCCCGGCCCGCCAGTGCCCTGGCACCTTCACTACCGGCGACCACTCCGGCAACACCGGCAGCACAGGCGGGCCGAGCTTCTCGAAGTCGCCCGCGGCATACACCACCTTGCCATCGACTACCGTCAGCACCGACTCGATACCCTTGATCGCTTCCTCTTCGACGCTGAAGAAGTCCTGCGACAGCGCTGCCAGGTCCGCTAACTGGCCCACCTTGATCTGCCCTTTCTTGCCCTGCTCGCTGGAGAACCAGGCGCTGCCATGGGTGAACAGCTGCAAGGCCGTCTCACGGCTCAGACCCTCCGGGTAAAGCGCCAGCCCGCCAACGGTCTTGCCGCTGACCAGCCAGTACAACGAAGTCCACGGGTTGTAACTGGACACCCGGGTGGCATCGGTACCCGCGCCCACCGGCACACCCTCGGCCAGCATGCGCTGAACCGGCGGGGTCTTTTCCGCAGCCTTGGCGCCGTAGCGGTCGACGAAGTATTCGCCCTGGAAAGCCATCCGATCCTGGATGGCGATGCCGCCGCCGAGCGCACGTACCCGCTCGATGTTCTTCGGGGTAATGGTCTCGCAGTGGTCGAAGAACCACGGCAGCCCATTGAACGGAATGTCGCGGTTCACCTTTTCGAACACATCGAGCATGCGCGAGATGGACTCGTTGTACGTGGCATGCAGTCGGAACGGCCAGCGTTGTTCCACCAGGTGACGGACCACCGGTTCGAGCTCCTGCTCCATGGTTTGCGGCAAGTCGGGTCTCGGCTCGAGGAAGTCCTCGAAGTCGGCGGCGGAAAACACCAACATTTCGCCCGCACCGTTGTGGCGGAAAAAGTCGTTGCCGTCACCGGGTTTGACGATCTTGCTCCAGTTCTGGAAGTCGGCCAGCTCTTCCTTGGGTTTCTGGGTGAACAAGTTGTAGGCGATGCGCACGGTCAGTTGGTCTTGCTTGGCCAGCTCCTGGATCACCTGGTAGTCGTCCGGGTAGTTCTGGTAGCCGCCGCCGGCATCGATGGCGCTGGTCAGGCCCAGGCGATTGAGCTCGCGCATGAACTGGCGGGTGGAGTTGACCTGGTATTCCAGCGGCAACTTCGGCCCCTTGGCCAGGGTGGCATACAGGATGGTGGCGTTGGGCCGGGCAATGAGCATGCCGGTGGGGTTGCCGAACTTGTCGCGCTGGATTTCGCCCCCAGGCGGGTTGGGCGTGTCCTTGGTGTAGCCCACGGCCTTGAGCGCCGCGCGATTGAGCAGGGCGCGGTCGTAAAGGTGCAGCAGGAACACCGGGGTGTCCGGCGCGGCCTGGTTGATCTCCTCCAGCGTCGGCATGCGCTTTTCGGCGAACTGGAACTCGTTCCAGCCGCCGACCACCCTCACCCACTGCGGGCTCGGCGTGCGGTCGGCCTGGTCCTTTAGCATGCGCAGGGCGTCGGCGAGTGAGGGCACGCCTTCCCAGCGCAGCTCCAGGTTGTAGTTCAGGCCGCCACGGATCAGATGCAGGTGCGAGTCGTTGAGCCCCGGGATGACCGTGCGTTGCTTGAGGTCGATCAACTGGGTGCTGGCACCTTTGTGCACCATGGCGTCGGCATCGGTGCCCACGGCGAGAAAGCGGCCATCCTTGATAGCGACGGCGCTGGCCTTGGGCTTTTCACGATCGACGGTGTGCAGTCGGCCATTGAACAGGATGAGGTCGGCAGTCATGGGATCTCCTGAAATTGCGGCGTGAGCGGTATCGGTGAACGGCAGTGCGGACCAGAGTGCACCTGCGGCGCCCAGCACGGTGCTGGTGGCGAGGAACTGGCGGCGGCTCTTGTCGGTAGGGTCCTGGTTCATGGTGATCTCCGGCGGGTGCGTGATCGACAGGCGTGTGAAGGCTAGCAACGGATGCGTCGACCCGCGCGGCAGTTGGTCAGCGACGCAGCCAGCCCGCGCAGCGGCGCGTCACCCAAGGCATGATGTAGAACACCACAGGCACGATGACGAACAGGTTGATGATCAGGTTGCTGGTGACTGCACCGCCCAATGACGGAACGCGTGCGAAAAGCGGCGACAGCAGTTGCGGGATGACCAAGGTCATGGGGCAGATCACCAGGTAAGTCAGCAGCGCCTGCTTCCAGCGCGGCGGTTGGGATACCCCGCTGGTAGGCGGCGTGAACCAGAACTCCGGATCGTCATGGACCTGGGTCTGGTCGCCCTCCTCCAGCAGCGGCAGCACCTGGTCGATCAGCGCCTGGCGCTCGGCGGAATCGACCCAGGCCTGCAACTGGCTGGCCTCGGCGAAACGCACCACGGTGGTGAACTGACGGCCACCGTCGTCGGGACGGATCACATTCACATCAAGATGCCCCGGCTGCCGGCGGGCCACGCCGACGGTGTGCCGCAGCCAGGCTTCATAACGCGCCAGCGCATCGGTACGCACTTTGTGCTGGATGACCAGCGTTACCACGGTACGGTTGTTCATCGTCCTTCCCCTGGGCAAGGTGAAGCCAGGCGCTGGAATCCGGCGCCTGGCGAGGCGGCTTACTTGCCAGCCGTCAGCGTGCTGTAGCTGGTCATCAGGTTGCGGTAGTCCGGGATGTGGTTGGAGAACAAGGTACCCAGGCCCTCGATGTCGTTGCGCCAGTCGCGATGCAGCTCACAGGCTACGCCGAACCAGGTCATCAGTTGCGCACCGGCCGCTTCCATTCGGCGCCAGGCGGCGTCGCGGGTCATCTCGTTGAAGGTGCCGGAAGCATCGGTGACCACGAACACTTCGAACTCTTCTTCCAGGGCCGACAGCGCAGGGAAGGCCACGCACACTTCGGTCACCACACCGGCGATGATCAGTTGCTTCTTGCCGGTGGCTTTCACCGCCTTGACGAAGTCTTCGTTGTCCCAGGCGTTGATCTGGCCTGGGCGAGCGATGTACGGGGCATCTGGGAACTGCGCCTTGAGCTCAGGCACCAGCGGGCCGTTGGGGCCTTGCTCGAAGCTGGTGGTGAGGATGGTCGGCAGGTTGAAGTACTTGGCCAGGTCCGCCAGCGCCAGCACGTTGTTCTTGAAACGGTCCGGTTCGATGTCACGTACCAGCGAGAGCAGGCCCGCCTGGTGGTCGACCAGCAGTACGGCGGCGTTGTTCTTATCCAGGCGGTTGTAGGTGAATTTGCTCATGATCTGTGTTCCTTCAGGTAGTGAGTGAGGGTGTTGCCTTGACTGCATGGGCACAGATTAAAAACATCGCCTTTGAAGCACTAGATAGCGAAAATTGGCTCTAGCGTTCTATTTTTAGGACGACTTTCGCGGCAACTCGCTCTACGAGCCTTTCGATGTTTGGGGCTGCTCAGCAGCCATTGCTTGCCCGCCCAACCTGCTCTTTACTACCCCACAGCCCTCCTCTGCTCGAGACTTCCATGCTGGCGTTCATTCAGTCCTCCCCACTGTTGATCGGCGCCGTCCTGCTCCTGCTCGATCTGTTGTTGTGGCAGGTGATCCCGGTCGAGCGCCGAGCCTGTCGCATCGGCGCTCGGCTGGTGATCTTCCTGTTGTTCAGCTGGGTTCTGCTGGCGGCGGGCATGAGCCCGTTGCAACCGCCACCTTGGGTGGACGACGTGCCTCGCAACCTGATGGCCACCGCGCTGGAGATTGCCTGGTGGTTGTTCTTCGCACGCACAGTGACAGTGGTGTTCGGTCTCGTGCTGATCGCCCGTGGGGGTCATGGCGGGCGGTTGCTGCAGGACGTGCTCGGGGCGTTGATCTTCGTGGCCGCAGTGATCGCGGCGGCAGCCTATGTGCTGCAATTGCCGGTCAAAGGCCTGCTGGCAACGTCAGGCGTCATGGCCATCGTCATTGGCCTTGCGTTGCAGAGCACTTTGGCGGACGTGTTCTCCGGCATCGTGCTCAACACCACGCGGCCCTATCAGATCGGTGACGCGATCTCCATCGACGGCACCGAGGGCAAGGTGCTGGACATCGACTGGCGCGCCACGCGACTGCTCACCGCCAATGGCAGTCTGGCGGTGGTGCCCAACTCAGTGGTGGCCAAGGCCAAGCTGCTCAACTTCAGCCGACCGGCGGACGTGCATGGGGTTTCGATCAGCGTGGTGGTGCCGGCCAAGGTACGTCCCAAGCGGGTGTTCGATGCGCTGGAAAAGGCCCTGCAAGGCACCAGCGCGCTGCTCACGACACCAGCGCCCAAGGTCACCGTGAAGGCCGCCACGCTGGAGTCGGTGGAGTACGAAGCCAGCGCATTCGTCGCGTCCATGGACCGCAAAGTCGACGTGCGCAACCAGCTGTTCGACCTGGCCCATCGCCACCTGGAGGCCAACGGTGTGATGTGGAACGTCGACCTCGCCTTGCCCCCTCGCAGCCGCCAGCGCGAGCTGCTGGATGACGTGCGGGTGTTCCGCGCATTGACCAGCGATGAGCGCGACGCCCTGAGCCAGCGCATGACCGCGGTGGAGTACCTGGCCGACCAGGTGGTCCTGGGTGTGGGTGAGCACTCCGACTATGTGCTGGTGATCGGCAGCGGCGTGGTCTCGGCGTCGATTCGTGATGGCGAACGGCTGATCGAGGCCGGACGCATGGGGCCTGGCGAGGTACTGGGGGTCGAAGGGCTGATCGATGAAGAGGAGTCCCTGGCGGAATTCCGCACCCTCACCGGTTGCCTGCTCTATCGCATCGACAAAGAACAGGTGCGCAGTTGCCTGGCCCAGCGCGGCGAGGTACAGACGGCCCTGACCAAGCTGCAGCGCCTGCGTCGTCAGAACCGGGAGTCATTGCTGATGCAGAAACCGCCGGTGGTGAAGAAAGGCGGCTTCCTCAGCTGGCTGCACAAGTGAGCAGTCAGTCTTGTGCAGGCTCTTTTCGCGGGTAAACCCGCTCCTACAAGGCTGGTGCTGCCCCTATAGGAGCGGGTTCATCCGCGAACAAGCCTAGGCGGTTACAGCACTACCCGCAGGCATTGCCCCGCGTGATACAGCGAGAAGCCCGATTCATAGAAGGCCGTACGCAGCGACGGCGCGCTGACCGGCTTCATCGGCGAGAACGGGATCGGCAGGCTGTTCGGGTCGTCCTCGAGCAAGAACTCGGCGAAGGCACGGCCAATCACCGTGCCGGTGGTGTTGCCCCGGCCGTTGTACCCGGTCACCGCCACCAGCCCTGGAGCTGGCTCGAACAGGCGCATCAGGTGATCGGGGGTGAAATCGATGCAACCGGTCCAGTGCATCTCCCACTCCACCTTGCCCAGCTCGGGGTAGTAATGGCTCTGAATGCGGTCGGCCCAACTGCGCACGAACCACGCCGGCTTGTTGTCGACCCGACCAAGGCTGCCGAGCAGCAAACGGCCCTGATCGTCGCGACGAATGCTGCTGAGCACGGTGCGGGTGTCCCAGGAGCCCTGGCCGTGGGGCAGGACCTTGTCGGCCGCAGCGCCTTGCAGTGGCTTGGAGGCCACTTGGTAGTAATAACCCCGGAAGAAGTGCTTCTGCAGGTTGCTCCACTCGCCTTCGGTGTAGGCGCCGGTGGAGATCACCACCTTGTCGGCGCGCACCGAACCACGCGCGGTATTCACTCGCCAGCCATCGCCGTCGCGCTCCAGACCTTCGACCGAAGACTGCTGGAACACCCGGCCGCCCAGGCGCGCCACGGCAGCGGCCAGGCCCTGTGTGTAAGCCATGGGGTTGATGGTGCCGGCGCGGCGGTCAAGCAGCGCGGCGGAAATCTTGTCGGTACCGCAGTACTCCTGGCAGCGGGCCCCGGTCAGCAGCTCGACATCCGCACCGCGACGGCTCCACTGGTCGTGGCGCGCCTCAAGGTCGGCGATACCGGTGGCGTTGTGCGCCATGTGCAGCGTGCCCTTGTGATGGGCCTGGCAGTCGATACCGAGGCGCTCGATCATCGCGAACACTTCGGCAGGCGCGCCGCCGAGCGCTTTGTTCAGGCGACTGCCCTGCTCAAGGCCGAGGGTCGCCTCGACATCGTCGGGGCGGATCCAGGTGCCGGCATTGACCAGACCGACGTTGCGTCCAGAGCCGCCATGGCCAATCTTCCAGGCCTCCAGCAGGATCACCGACTTGCCCTGTTCGAGCAGGTGGATGGCCGCGGACAGCCCCGTGATGCCACCGCCGATCACGCAGACATCGGCCTTGTGCTCACCCGCCAACGCCTGGGCGGCGACGGTCGGCTTGGTGACGAACTCCCACAGACATTCTTGACGCAATTCGGACATGGCCCGGCTCCAGCAATTTTGTTCTTGTTGGGGCCGCCGTGCGGCCCATTCGCGGCACAAGGCCGCTCCCACAGCAACAGGTAGGAGCGGCCTAGTGCCGCGATACGGGGGCAAAGCCCCCGCCTGCGATCATCAGTCGAACACGATGCCCTGCGCCAGCGGCAGCTCACGCGAGTAGTTCACGGTGTTGGTCTGACGACGCATGTAGCCTTTCCAGGCATCGGAGCCGGACTCACGGCCACCGCCGGTTTCCTTCTCGCCACCGAACGCACCGCCGATTTCCGCACCGCTGGTGCCGATGTTGACGTTGGCGATGCCGCAGTCGCTGCCCGAGGCGCTCTGGAAGCGCTCGGCCTCACGCAGGTCGGTGGTGAAGATGCACGAGGACAAGCCTTGTGGCACTTCGTTGTTCAGGCGCAGGGCCTCTTCGAAGTCGTCGTAGGCCAGCACGTAGAGGATCGGAACGAAGGTCTCGTGGCGTACCACTTCGCTCTGGCCCGGCATCTCGGCGATGGCCGGCGAGACGTAGTAGGCGTTGGGGTATTCGCTGGCCAGCTGGCGCTCGCCGCCGAACACCTGGCCACCTTCGTCGCGGGCCTTGGCCAGCGCGCCTTGCATGGCATCGAAGGACAGCTTGTCGATCAGTGGGCCGACCAGGTTGTCCTTGCGTGGATCACCGATGCGAACCTTGCCGTAGGCCGCTTTGACGCGGGCAACCACTTCGTCCTTGATGGAGCGGTGCACGATCAGGCGACGCAGCGTGGTGCAGCGCTGGCCAGCGGTGCCGACGGCGGAGAACAGGATGCCGCGCACGGCCAGGTCCAGGTCGGCGCTCGGGGCCAGGATCATGGCGTTGTTGCCACCCAGCTCCAGGATGCTGCGGCCGAATCGGGCGGCCACACGTGGGCCCACTTCGCGGCCCATGCGGGTGCTGCCGGTGGCACTGACCAGCGGCACGCGCGGGTCGTCCACCAGGGCTTCGCCGGCTTCGCGACCGCCAATCACCAGTTGGCTCAGGCCTTGCGGCGCATCGCCAAAGGCTTTCAGGGCTTTTTCGAACAAGGCCTGACAGGCCAGGGCGGTCAGCGGGGTCTTTTCGGACGGCTTCCACACCACAGCGTTGCCGCAGACCAGCGCCAGCGCGGTGTTCCACGCCCAGACCGCGACCGGGAAGTTGAAGGCGCTGATGACGCCGACCACGCCCAGCGGGTGCCAGGTCTCACGCATGTGGTGGCCAGGGCGCTCGGAAGCGATGGTCAGGCCGTACAGCTGACGCGACAGGCCAACGGCGAAGTCGCAGATGTCGATCATTTCCTGCACTTCGCCCAGACCTTCCTGGGTGATCTTGCCAGCTTCGATGGATACCAGCTCGCCCAGCTCGGCCTTGTGTGCACGCAGCACTTCGCCAAACAGACGCACCAGCTCGCCACGGCGCGGCGCCGGTACGCTGCGCCAGGCTTCGAAGGCTTTGTGGGCCTGGTCGATGCGGGCAGTGGTCTCGGCCTTGCCGAGCAGTTTCACCGAGGCGATCTGGCTACCGTCGATCGGGGTGTGAACAGGGTAGTCACCCTGGGTGTAAGCCTCGGCGGCAACGCCAAGGCGCTCGAGCAATCCAGCGACCATGTGCTTCTCCTACAGGGGGTGGAGGGTTGAAAACCTGACGTGGATCAGTATTAATCCGATCACACTAGCGCAACAAACGACCTTTATTCCGCATATCATTCCGTCAGGTAATGATCATCCTGCCGTAGAGACCGCTATGTCCAAACGCCTGGTACCCTCGATGACCGCCCTGCAGTGCTTCGAGGCCGCTGCCCGCCACTTGAGTTTCACCCGTGCGGCCGAAGAGCTGCACCTGACCCAGAGTGCGGTCAGCAAGCAAGTCGCGCAGCTCGAAGAGATGCTGCGCCACCATCTGTTCCTGCGTATCCGTCGACGGCTGCAGCTCACGCCAGCCGGCTCGCTGTACCTGGCCGAGGTCAACAAGATCCTCACCCAGGTGGACATGTCCAGCCGCTACGTCCTGACCTACGGCGAGCAGACCGAAGTATTGAAGGTAGCCACCCAACCGAGTTTTGGCGTGCGCTGGTTGATTCCGCACCTCAAAGGCTTTGGCAAGCGCTACCCGAACATCCACCTGGACATCCGCAACGAGATGGAACCCTTCGCCCTGCTCCAGGGGTCGGCGGACGCGGTGTTCTTCTACGGCCAGGGCACCTGGCCGGGCGCCACCTGCGTGGAGCTGTTCAGCGAAGAGGTGGTGCCGGTGTGCGCGCCGGAGCTTCTGCAAGGCCGCGAGCTCAAGGACGCCAGTGCGGTGGCGCAACTGGTGCTGCTGCAAAGCACCTCCCGCCCGGAAGCCTGGCACGAGTGGTTCCTGGAGCAAGGATTGCACACCGACAACAGCTACCACGGGCCGCGCTTCGATACCTTCTATATGGCGCTGAGCGCGGCACAGGCCGGCTGCGGTGTGGCGTTGGTGCCGCGCTACCTGGTGGCCAAGGAACTGGCCGAGGGGAGTCTGGTGATGGCCTGGAACCATGCGATGAAAAGCAACGGCGCGCACTACCTGGCGTTCGCCGAACATGCGGCGGAGGTGCCGAAGGTGCGGGCGTTGGTGGAGTGGGTCAGAGAACAGTTGCAAGGCTGATAGGTGGGGCTCGACTGCGCGGGTGAACCCGCTCCCAGAGGTATAGCGGTGATAGTGAGACCCCTGGAGAACTTGTCGGAGCGGGTTTACCCGCGAAGAAGCCACCTCGGTGAATGGCAAGGGATTCGCAGCCCAAAAGGTCGATCCAAAAAGGAATGACACCTGCACTTTTTTTCGCTTGTGGGGAAAGTGCATTCCCAGCTTTCATGTAAGGGTACTCACTCACCCTCAGGAAGCTAGCGATGCCCGCCCACGATTTCGTCAGCCCCGACAGCATCCGCGCGCAGTTCTCTGCCGCCATGTCCCTCATGTACAAACAGGAAGTGCCCCTGTACGGCACGCTGCTGGAGCTGGTGAGCGAAATCAACCAGCAGGTCATGACCCAGCAACCCAAGGTCGCCGAGGCCCTGCGCTGGACCGGTGAAATCGAGCGCCTCGACCAGGAGCGCCACGGTGCCATCCGCGTCGGCACCGCCGAGGAACTGGCCACCATCGCCCGTCTGTTCGCGGTCATGGGCATGGAGCCGGTCGGTTACTACGACCTGAGCAGCGCCGGGGTGCCTGTGCATTCCACTGCGTTTCGTGCCGTGCACGAGCAGTCCCTGCACATCAGCCCGTTCCGTGTGTTCACCTCGCTGCTGCGCCTGGAGCTGATCGACAATCCGCAACTGCGCGAGCTGGCCCAAGGCATCCTGGCCAAGCGCAAGATCTTCACCCCGCGTGTGCTGGAGCTGATCGCCCAGTGCGAGCGCGACGGCGGCCTGAGCGCCAGCGACGCCGAGACCTTCGTGCAGGAGGCGCTGCATACCTTCCGCTGGCACCAGGACGCCACCGTCACGGCCGAGCAGTACCAGCAGTTGCACGACCAGCACCGCCTGATCGCTGACGTGGTGGCCTTCAAGGGCCCGCACATCAACCACCTGACCCCTCGTACCCTGGACATCGACGCCATCCAGGTGGGCATGCCAGCCAAAGGGATTCCGCCCAAGGCCGTGGTCGAAGGCCCGCCCACCCGCCGCCACCCGATTCTGCTGCGCCAGACCAGCTTCAAGGCGCTGCAGGAAAAGGTCGCCTTCAGCGATGCGCAAGGCAGCCATACCGCGCGTTTCGGCGAGATCGAACAACGCGGCGCGGCCCTGACCCCCAAAGGCCGCCAGCTCTATGACCGCCTGCTCGACGCCACCCGCGAGGCCCTGGGCGGCGCGCCAGCCGAAGCCAACGCCGAGCGATACAGGGCGCTGCTCAAAGCGCAGTTCGCCGAGTTCCCGGATGACCTGGCGCAGATGCGCGAGCAAGGGCTGGCGTACTTCCGCTATTTCGCTACCGAAAAGGGCCTGGCCGCCCGCGATCAGCAAGACCGCCCGGCCACCCTGCAAGGTCTGATCGATGCCGGCCACGTGCACTTCGAGGCGCTGGTGTACGAAGACTTCCTGCCAGTCAGCGCCGCCGGGATCTTCCAGTCCAACCTGGGTGACGATGCCCAGGCCGAGTACGGCAGCAACGCCAACCGCGACGCCTTCGAAGCGGCACTGCAGATGAAGGTGCAGGATGAACTGGCGTTGTATGCCCAGAGCGAACAGCGTTCGCTGCAGGCCTGCGCCCAGGCGCTGAACCTGGACTTCAAGTGATCTGAGGCTGTCTTTCGCGGCACAAGGCCGCTCCTGCAGATACGCACAGCGCTTCTGTAGGAGTGGCCTTGTGCCGCGAAAGGGCTGCGCAGCGGCCCCAGGCGCTATCAGGCACTACGGCGAAAATGGAGCCGCCGCGGGTGCTTCGAGAATGCGCACATCCGGCAGGTTCATCGCAGCCGCCTCCTCCTGCAAGAACTGGCTCAAGCGCCGCAATCGCTCCCCACCCGGCCGTGTCCGGGGCCATACCAGGTAGTAATCCATGCCACTGGGCACCGCCGTCGGCCACGGCAGGCTCAGGCGCCCCTGGGCGACATCCTCGGCCACCATCAATAGATCTCCCATTGAGATGCCATAGCCACGAGCAGCGGCGATCATGCCCAGCTCCAGGGTGTCGAACACCTGCCCGCCCTTGAGCGAGACCTTGTCGGACAGCCCCATGCGTTCCAGCCAGGCGCGCCAATCGCGCTTGTCGGGCGTCGGGTGCAGCAACTCGATGCCCGCCAGACGCCGCTCGTCCCATGGGCCTTCCTCGAGCAGGCCCGGCGCGCCTACCGGGATCAGCAGCTCGGCGAACAGCCGCCGCACTTCCCAGTCCGCTGGGAACACCCCATCGCTGAGCAACACCGCGCAGTCGAATGGCTCCTGGTTGAAGTCCACATGGTCCACATCCATCCAGGCGCTGGTCAGTTGCACTTCGTTGCCCGGCTGCAGGTGGCGGAACTGGCTCAGGCGCGACAGCAGCCAGCGCATGGTCAATGTCGATGGCGCCTTCATGCGCAGGATGTCGTCTTCGCCGCGCAACGTGTCGCAGGCCCGCTCCAGGGCGCTGAAACCTTCATGCACGCCGGGCAACAGCACCCGCGCCGCCTCGGTCAGTTGCAGGCTGCGACCGTTGCGCACGAACAAGCGACAGGCGAAGTGATCCTCAAGGGTACGGATGTGCCGGCTGACCGCGCTCTGGGTGATGGACAGCTCTTCACCGGCGCGGGTGAACGAGCTCAGCCGGGCGGCGGCTTCGAATGCGCGTAGCGCATAGAGCGGCGGAAGCTGACGAGACATCTGGCACCTGCCCTGCGGGGCGAAAATGAAATCGTGGACACATATATACATGAGTTCAACTCATGCCAACGATCGCATTTATCCTTTTGTGCAAACTTGACCGAAGCCTCAGAATCGTCGGCTCGCTCAATAGAATCAGGAAAAAGGACATCCCAATGCACGTCGCGCCCACCACCGAACTCAAGGCTCTGCTGCGCCTGGCCGGCCCGCTGATCGCCTCGCAGTTGGCGCACATGCTGATGGTGCTGACCGACACCCTGATGATGGCGCGCATCAGCCCTCAGGCCCTGGCCGGGGGCGGGTTGGGGGCGGCCAGCTATTCGTTCGTGTCGATCTTCTGCCTGGGCGTCATCGCCGCGGTCGGTACGCTGGTCGCCATCCGCCAGGGCGCAGGCGATGTTCCCGGGGCGACCCGTCTGGCGCAGAACGGTCTGTGGCTGGCCTGGGGCCTGGCGCTGGTGGCGGCGCTGGTGCTGTGGAACCTGGAACCTGCCCTGCTGCTGTTTGGCCAGCAACCGGAGAACGTCGCCTCGGCGATGGCGTTCCTCACCCTGCTGCCGCTGGCCCTGCCCGGCTACCTGACTTTCATGGCCCTGCGTGGCTTCACCAGCGCCCTGGGCCGTTCGACGCCGGTGATGGTCATCAGCCTGGTGGGCACGGTGCTCAACTATGTGTTCAACCACGCGCTGATCGAAGGCATGTTCGGCCTGCCCAAGCTCGGCCTGATGGGCATCGGCCTGGTCACGGCGGTGGTGTCGATGGGCATGGCCATCGCGCTGGCCCTGTACATCCGCTGGCACAAGGCCTATGCCGACTACCCGCTGCGCAAGGGCCTGTCGCGCCCATCCCTGCCCGCGCTGCGCGAGCTGTGGCGCCTGGGCCTGCCGATCGGCGGCACCTACATGGTGGAGGTCGGCCTGTTCGCCTTCGCGGCCTTGTGCATGGGGGTGCTGGGCAGCACCGAACTGGCGGCGCACCAAATCGCCCTGCAGATCGTCTCCACCGCGTTCATGGTGCCGACGGGCCTTTCCTATGCAGTGACCATGCGTGTGGGGCTGTATTACGGCGGCGGCAACCTGCTGGCCGCGCGCAGCGCCGGGCGGGTGGGCATCGGCTTCGGGGCGATGATCATGTTCGCCTTTGCGGCGTTGTTCTGGCTGCTGCCCGACACACTGGTGGCCTTGTTCATCGACCGCGACGACCCGGCCTTCGCGGCGATCTTCCAGCTGGCGGTGAGCCTGTTGATGGTGGCGGCTTGGTTCGAGCTGTTCGATGGCATGCAGACCATCGCCATGGGCTCGATCCGCGGGCTGAAGGATGCCAAGACCACCTTCCTCATCGGCCTGTGCTGCTATTGGCTGGTGGGGGCGCCCAGCGCCTGGCTGTTCACCTTCACTCTCGGCGGTGGCGCGGTGGGTGTGTGGTGGGGGCTGGCCTTGGGCCTGGCGTGTGCGGCGGTTGCACTGACCATTGGTTTTGAATGGCGGACCAAGCGGATGCTGGGCAAGGCGCGCAAGGCCGATGGGGTAGTGGTGTCGGTCTGATTGCCGAGGCCGCGGCGCGGCCTTTCGCGGGTGAACCCGATCCCACAGGGTAACGGTGTTCCTTGTGGGGGCCGGCTCACCCGCGAAGATGACGACTCGGTGGCAACTACAGGCTCACTAACTGCGGCTTGGCCGCCTGCTGCAGGTAGTCCATCAACTCATCGACCGGCAACGGCTTACTCACCAGGTAGCCCTGCACCTGGTCACAGCCAAAGCCGCGCAGCAGCGCCATTTGCTCCTCGGTCTCCACCCCTTCGGCCACCACCTCCAGATTGAGGTTGTGCGCCAGGTTGATCATGGCGTGCACCAGCTTGCGGTTCTCTTCGCGCAGCTCCATGCCGCCGACGAAGCTGCGATCCACCTTGAGCAAGGTGATCGGCAGGCTATTCAGGTGCACGAACGACGAAAAGCCTGTGCCGAAGTCATCCAGGGAAAAGCGCACACCCAGGCGTCCCAAGGCGTCCATCGTCTGGCGAACCAGCTCGTTGCGCCGCATCACCGCCGTCTCGGTGAGTTCGAACTCCAGCCAACGGGCATCGACACCGTGCTCGATGATCAAACGGCTGAGCGTGACCAGCAACTGGCTGTCCTGGAACTGGCGGAAGCTCAGGTTGACCGCCATGTGCAAAGGCTCGAGCCCCCGCTCACGCAATGCCTGCATGTCGCGCAGGGCACGGGAGATCACCCAATAGCCCAAAGGCACGATCAAGCCACTCTGCTCGGCCAGGGGCACGAACTCGCTGGGCGGCAACAGGCCACGTTCGGCGTGACGCCAACGCACCAGCGCCTCAAGGCCGACGATGCGGCCATCGCCCAGGCTCAGCCGGGGCTGGTAGTGCAACTCCAGCTCGTCGCGGCGCAGGGCCCGGCGCAGCTCGCTTTCCAGGTCGGCGAGGCTGCGGGCGTTGCGGTTGATCCGCTCGTTGAACACATGGAAGGTGCAGCCCTGGCTGCCTTTGGCCTGGCGCATGGCGATGTGGGCATGCCACATCAACGGATCGGCGCCAGCCTGCGCACGGGCATGGGCGACCCCCAGGCTGGCGCCGAGCAACAAGCTCTCGCCGTCGACCCAATAGGGCTCGGCCAGGGCCTCGACGATGCGTTCGGCCATCCACTCGGCGCGGTTGCCATCGCGGCGGGTGTCGATCAGCAGGGCGAATTCATCGCTGCCCAACCGGGCCAACTGGTCCCCGGCCTCCAGTTGCTGCTTCAGCCGCGCCACCACCTGCAGGATGAGGCGATCGCCGCCCTGGTGGCCGAGGGCATCGTTGACGTGGCGGAAGTTGTCCAGGTCCAGATGACCCAGCGCGACGCCGCGGCCTTCGTTTTCCGCCAGGCGTGCGGTCAGCAATGCCTGGAAGCCCTGGCGGTTGGCGATGCCGGTCAAGGGGTCCTGCTCGGCCAGACGCTGCAAAGTGGCCACCAGCACACCCCGCTCGCGCACATGACGCAGGGAGCGGCGCAGCGCGTCACCACTCAACTGCTCGCGCACCAGCCAGTCGCTGACCGCGGTGGGTGGCGTGTCGGGCTCTTCATCGAGCAGCAGGATAGTCGGCAGGTCGCAACGACCCGGCGCCGGTTGCAACGCCGGCCTTGCCAGGACGACGGCTTGGCGGTCATTGACGAACAGGCTGTCTACCGACTCCCAGTTCGGTGCGGTCAGCAATACCGCGCTCCCGGCCATTGGCTGCAGGCATTCGCGCAGCAGGGTGGCCCATTCCGGCTCATCGGCCAACAGCAGCAAACGCAACGGTTCGACAGGCGTGGACAAGCGAGCTCCTTAGGCTTGAACAGTAGAACGACGGGCGCGGAGCATCCAACCCTCGCGAATGAAAATAATTTTCACTTAAAGTGCCACTCCATAGCCAGTATCCCGACGCATTTTGTCGTGCATCCTGCGCGAAAGTAACAAAAGCGGCAAATCCGATTCGCGCCTTGCGTCACACTGTCAGACGGTAACGCCACAACCGCCCCATGCCTGCTAGAATGCGCGGCTATTTTCTGGTGACCCCCGGTTTCTAGCATGTCCCGACTCAATCCCCGGCAACAGGAAGCCTGTGACTACGTCGGCGGCCCTCTATTGGTGCTCGCCGGTGCAGGCTCCGGCAAGACCAGCGTGATCACGCGCAAGATCGCCCACCTCATTCAGAACTGCGGCATCCGTGCGCAGTACATCGTGGCCATGACCTTCACCAACAAGGCCGCGCGCGAGATGAAAGAGCGGGTCGGCACCCTGCTGCGTGCAGGTGAAGGCCGCGGCCTGACCGTGTGCACCTTCCACAACCTGGGCCTGAACATCATCCGCAAAGAGCATGAGCGCCTGGGCTACAAGCCTGGCTTCTCGATCTTCGACGAGACCGACATCAAGGCGTTGCTGTCGGACATCATGCAAAAGGAATACTCCGGCGACGACGGCATCGACGAGATCAAGAACATGATCGGTGCCTGGAAGAACGACCTGATCCTGCCCGCCGAGGCCCTGGAAAAGGCACGCAATCCCCGCGAGCAGACCGCCGCCATCGTCTACACCCACTACCAGCGCACGCTCAAGGCGTTCAACGCGGTGGACTTCGACGACCTGATCCTGCTGCCGGTGAAGCTGTTCGAAGAACACAAAGATGTGCTCGAACGCTGGCAGAACCGCGTGCGCTACCTGCTGGTGGACGAATACCAGGACACCAACGCCAGCCAGTACCTGCTGGTGAAGATGCTGATCGGCATGCGCAACCAGTTCACCGTGGTGGGCGACGACGACCAGTCGATCTATGCCTGGCGCGGCGCGCGCCCGGAAAACCTCATGCTGCTCAAGGAGGACTACCCCTCCCTGAAGGTAGTGATGCTGGAGCAGAATTACCGCTCCACCAGCCGCATCCTGCGCTGCGCCAACGTGCTGATCGCCAACAATCCACATGCCTTCGAAAAGCAGTTGTGGAGCGAAATGGGCCACGGTGACGAGATCCGTGTGATCCGCTGCAAGAACGAGGAAGCCGAGGCCGAGCGCGTGGCCATGGAGATCCTCACCCTGCACCTGCGCACCAACCGGCCCTACAGCGACTTCGCCATCCTCTACCGGGGCAACTACCAGGCCAAACTGATCGAGCTCAAGCTCCAGCACCACCAGGTGCCGTACCGCCTCTCCGGCGGCAACAGCTTCTTCGGGCGCCAGGAGGTCAAGGATCTCATGGCCTACCTGCGCCTGTTGGTGAACCCTGACGACGACAACGCCTACCTGCGCGTGATCAACGTGCCGCGCCGGGAAATCGGCTCGACCACCCTGGAAAAACTCGGCAACTACGCCACCGAGCGCGGCGTGTCGATGTACGCCGCCAGCGAGGAGCTAGGCCTGGGTGAGCACTTGGATGCCCGCTACACCGAGCGCCTGCAGCGCTTCAAGCACTGGCTCGACGGCGTGCGCCAGCGTGTGGCCCTGGAAGACCCGATCGCGGCCCTGCATGACATGGTCCGCGACATCGACTACGAGAACTGGATCCGCCAGAACACCGCCAGCGACAAGGCAGCGGAGTTCCGCATCAGCAACGTCTGGTTCCTGATCGATGCCTTGAAGAACACCCTCGAGAAGGACGAAGAGGGCGACATGACCATCGAGGACGCCATCGGCAAGCTGGTGCTGCGCGACATGCTCGAGCGCCAGCAGGAAGAGGAAGAAAACGCCGAGGGCGTGCAGATGATGACCCTGCACGCCTCCAAGGGCCTGGAATTCCCTTACGTGTTCATCATGGGCATGGAGGAGGAAATCCTCCCGCACCGCTCCAGCATCGAGGCCGACACCATCGAGGAAGAGCGGCGCCTGGCCTACGTGGGCATCACCCGCGCCCGCCAGACCCTGGCCTTCACCTTCGCCGCCAAGCGCAAGCAGTATGGCGAAATCATCGACTGCACCCCCAGCCGGTTCCTGGACGAACTGCCGCCGGACGACCTGGCCTGGGAGGGCCTGGACGATGCGCCGGTCGAAGTGAAGGCTGCGCGCGGCAACAACGCACTGACCGACATCCGGGCCATGCTCAGACGCTGATCAACCCTTATTATTCAACCTTTGCCGCGGCCTGGTCCGTGGCCACCTTTGCTACATCGAGGAATACCACAGTGGAAGCACTGCAGCAGAAGATTCGCGAAGAAGGCATCGTGCTTTCCGATCAGGTTCTCAAAGTCGACGCGTTTCTCAACCACCAGATCGACCCGGCGCTGATGCAGCTGATCGGTGACGAGTTCGCCCGTCTGTTCGCCGATTCCGGCGTGACCAAGATCGTCACCATCGAAGCCTCTGGGATTGCCCCGGCGGTGATGACCGGCCTGAAGCTGGGCGTGCCGGTGATCTTCGCCCGCAAGCACCAGTCGCTGACCTTGACCGAGAACCTGCTGACCGCCTCGGTGTACTCCTTCACCAAGCAGACCGAGAACACCGTGGCCATCTCGCCGCGTCATCTGAACAGCAGCGACCGCGTGCTGGTGATCGATGACTTCCTGGCCAACGGCAAGGCTTCCCAGGCGCTGATCTCGATCATCAAGCAGGCCGGCGCTACCGTCGCAGGCCTGGGCATCGTGATCGAGAAGTCGTTCCAGGGCGGTCGCGCCGAGCTGGACAGCCAAGGCTATCGCGTCGAGTCGCTGGCCCGGGTCAAGTCGCTCGAAGGCGGTGTGGTCACGTTCATCGACTGATGCACCCTGGGGCCGCCTTGCGGCCCCTGCTACCTACGGGTGGCTGCCAATCCCGCCAGCAGCAGCCGCTGATACAGCTCCTCCTTCAGCCCCTGCGGCTGCGCCAGCCCCATTCTCGCCAGTTGCGCCGGATAGACCTCGGGCGCGGGCGCATCCAGCGCCGCCTTGCCCAGCTCCAGCACCTCGCTCAGCTTGAACTTGCTCTTGAGCCAGTTGAGCGCCCGCAGCAAGTCCCTTTCCTCGGTCGTGAAGTCGCAGCCCAGCGGATACTCAGGAAATAGCCGCGAGTGCCGCTCGCGTATCGCCTCCAGACGTTCGGGCGTGTTGTCGGTGAAACGCGTATCGAGCACGAACCCCTTGGGCAGCTTGCCCGCCGCCTTGGCCTGCTCCATCAGCTGCGGCTGAAAGCGTGAATCGCTGATCGCCAACAGCCTGGCGATCACCTCACTGTCGGTCTGTCCGCGTAAGTCGGCGATACCATATTCGGTTATCACGATATCGCGCAGGTGCCGGGGAATGGTGCAGTGGCCGTAGTTCCAGAACAGATTGGAGGTGACGTCCCCCCCTGCCTCTCGCCAACTGCGCAGGAGCAGGATCGAACGCCCGCCCTCCAGGGCATGGGCCTGGGCGACAAAGTTGTATTGCCCGCCCACACCACTGAGCACTCGACCATCTTCAAGCTGATCGGCCACGCCTGCGCCGAGCAGGGTCATGCCGAAGGCCGTGTTGATGAAGCGGGCATCACGGCGTTGGCGGCGCTTGAGCGACTCCTGACCGTACAGTTCGTTGATGTAGCTAATGGCAGTCATGACAAAACGACCGCGCTGCTCGAGCGTCATCTCCCGCAGGCGCCGGTAGAACGCCTGGGGCCCCAGGAAGAAACCGCCATGCACCAAGGCGCCCTGCTCATCGGCCGGGCGCCGCACCACCCCCGCCTCGGCCAGGACCAGCAAACCGTTGACGAACATCTCACTGCAGCCATACAGACCCTGGGCGAAGGCATCGCACCCGCCCTCGCGCTCGATCAGCGCCTGCCAAGGCGTGACGTCCAGGGCGTCGAGCAGCGCCCGATAGCCGGCGTTGTCGCCTTGGCGCGCCAGCAAGGCCGCGGTCAGCGCATCGCCCATCGCGCCGATGCCGATCTGCAAGGTACCGCCATCGCGCACCAGGGCACTGGCGTACAGCCCGATGCAGTGATCCTGGGTGGTGACCGGCATGTTCGGGGTACAGAACAACCGACGCCGCTCCGGCTCGTCGATCAACAGGTCGAAGGCCTCTCGGCCAAGCTCAGCCCCCGCCGGCATGTAGGGCAGCTCGGTGTGCACCTGGCCGAGCAGCAGAATGGTCTCTCCGGCGGCCCGACGACGGGCGATCATCGGTAACAGATCGAGGGTGATGTCTGGGTTGCAGGCCAGGCTCAGGTGATCGGGGCGCTCGGGCGTAGCGGCCACCAGCTGGGCGATCAGGTTCAGGCCTTTGGCATTGATATCCCGGGCGGCGTGGCTGTAGTTGCTGCTGACATAGTCCTGCTGGGCGCTCTCGCTGTGCAGCAGGCTGCCTGGCTGCAAGAAGAACTGCTCGACGCGGATGTTCGCAGGCAAGCTGTCGTTACGCAGGTCGGTGAGGTAGTCGAGTTCTTCGTAGTCGCCGAAGACGCGCTCGACGAAGGGCTCCAGAAAACGGCGTTGCAAACCATCACCCAGTGGTGGGCGACCGAGGCTCAGGGCGGTGTAGATCGTCAGCTGGCGCTCGGGGAGCTGGCGCACCCTGGCATACAACGCGTTGACGAACGCATTGGGTTTGCCCAGGCCCAGGGGCAAGCCCATGTGAATATGGCGGGGTAGATGAGCCAGAACCTGCTCTACCGCCTGATCGATGGAACAGCGTTGGGTCATGGGGCCTCCTGTAAACGTCCGTGCGCAGGGGTTGGACCGTTATTACTCAGAGACTTCTTCGCGGGTGAACCCCACAGGTACAGCGGTGTTTTCACTGGCACCGCTGTACCCGCGAAACGGCCACCACCCACCTTGGCCATCAAACACAAAGCCCGCCATGGGAGGCGGGCTTGGGGAGTCAGGCTAGGGTTACAGCCCCGACATCTTCTTGATGGCGCCCTTGAGCTCTTCGTCCGAGCAATCGGCGCAGGTGCCTTTCGGTGGCATGGCGTTCAGGCCAGTGATGGCCTTGGCCAGGATGCCGTCCAGACCACCCTGGTGGTCCGCACGTTCTTTCCAGGCGGCGGTGTCGCCGATCTTCGGCGCGCCGAGCAGGCCGCTGCCATGGCAGGCGTTGCAATGCTTGGCGATGATTTCATCTGGGGTCTTGGCTCCACCGCCACCTGCGGTGGCCGCTACTTCCATGCCCTTGCACTCCTGGCCCTGGACACATACCTGGCCAACCGGCTCGAGGCGCTTGGCGAGTTCATCGTTGGTCGCAGCGGTTGCGCTCATTGCCCAAAGGGCGAATACGGCTGCTGGTACGGCCAGCATCTTCTTGATTTGGTTCACGCGAACACCCTCATGGTGGCTAATCACGCCCGCGGCCACGGATCTGCGAGCGTTTGAAAGTATAGCGGGAACCCCGAAACCGTGGAACGACCCCACAAGGGAAAGGGGTATTGCCGAAACAATGCACTGCGCTGGATCAAAAGTTCGAGGGTGTCGCCGCGCTGATCAGCCGGGCAGGCTCTTCGAAAGGATTGCGAAAGCGATGCGGACGGGTGCTTTCGAAGTAGTAGCTGTCGCCGGCCTCGAGAATGAACGTCTCGGTGCCGACCACCAGCTCCAGCCGGCCTTCGAGCAGAATACCGGTCTCTTCGCCATCGTGGGTGAGCATTTCTTCGCCCGTATCGGCCCCTGGCGGGTACACCTCGTTGAGGAAGGCGATGGCTCGGTTGGGGTGCGACTTGCCCACCAGCTTCATGGTCACTGCGCCGTCGGAGATGTCGATCAGTTCGTGGGCCTTGTAGACGACCTGGGTGGGGCTTTCAGGCGCCAGTTCCACTGAGAAGAACTCGACCATGGACATGGGGATGCCGCTGAGCACCTTGCGCAGGGAGCTGATCGAAGGGCTCACGCTGTTCTTCTCGATCATCGAGATGGTGCTGTTGGTGACGCCCGCGCGTTTGGCGAGTTCACGCTGGGACAGGCCCTTGAGCTTGCGGATGGCTTGCAGTCGTTCACCGACGTCCAAAGCTGGAGCCTCCTGAAACGGTCGAGGTGGGAGCGAAGTGTGAACGATATGATGGCAACGCCGTTCAGTATTTACAACACTTCGCCCCGCAGCCTGTCCGCTTCAGCGCCTCATTCGCCGATATAGTCCAGCGGTACGCGCTTGAGGTTGCAGAAGATCTGGTACGGGATCATCCCGGCCTGGGCAGCCACGTCGCTGGCCAGCACCTGCTTGCCCCACAGCTCCACCGGGCTGCCGATGGTGGCTTCAGGCACGTCGGTCAAATCGATGCAGAGCATGTCCATCGATACCCGGCCGATCAGTTGGGTGCGCTTGCCGGCGACCATCACCGGCGTACCGGTCGGTGCCTGACGGGGGTAGCCGTCGGCGTAGCCCATGGCGACCACACCGACGCGGGTCGGACGCGGGGTGATGAACTTGGCGCCGTAGCCCACCGGCTCACCGGCCGGCAGTTCACGCACGCTGATCACCCGCGATTGCAGGGTCATCACCGGCTGCAGGCGCTCGGCCTGAGGCTGGGACACTTCGAACGGGGTGGCGCCGTACAGCATGATGCCAGGGCGCACCCAGTCGCTCGGCACCTGCGGCCAGCCCAGTACCGCAGGCGAGTTGCGCAGGCTGCATTCGGCGCTCAGACCCTGGCGGGCGGCCTCGAACACCGCGACCTGTTGCGCGGTGGCGTCCACATCCAGCTCATCGGCACGGGCGAAGTGGCTCATCAGTACGATGCGTGCCACCTTGCCGCTGGCCAGCAGACGCTGATAGCTCTCCTGGTAATCCTTCGGGTGCAGGCCGACGCGGTGCATGCCGGTGTCCATCTTCAGCCAGACCGTCAGCGGCTTGTGCACCGGCGTCTTCTCGATCGCTTCGAGCTGCCACAGCGACTGCACCACGCACCACAGGTCATGCTCGGCAATCAGCGCCAGCTCGCTGGCCTCGAAGAAGCCTTCGAGCAACAGCACCGGGGCCTTGATGCCGGCGGCGCGCAGCTCCAGCGCTTCCTCGATGCAGGCCACGGCAAAACCATCGGCTTCGGTTTCCAGGGCCAGGGCACACCGCACCGCGCCATGGCCGTAGGCATCGGCCTTGATCACGGCCAGGGCTTTGGCGCCGGACAGTTCACGGGCCAGGCGGTAGTTGTGGCGAAGGGCTTGAAGGTCGATCAGGGCACGGGCGGGACGCATTGCGGCAGCCTTCTGGCAGTCTGGTTATCAATAAGTCCCTGGCGCGACGGGCGTGGGGTAGTGCCCGCCGTACCAGGGTGAGGGAACGGTTTACGGCAGTGCGGCGACCACCGACATCTCGACGAGAATCTCCGGTTCGCACAGCTTGGCCTCGACCGTGGCACGGGCCGGGGCGACGCCCTGGGGCAGCCACTGGTCCCACACCGCGTTCATGCCCAGGAAGTGCGCGTCGATGTCCTTCAGGTAGATGGTCACCGAGAGCAGGCGGGTCTTGTCACTGCCGGCCTGTTCCAGCAAGCGCTCGATGTTCGCCAGCACTTCACGGGTCTGCTGCTCGATCCCGGCGTCCAGGTCGTCCCCCACTTGGCCCGCCAGGTAGACGGTGCCGTTATGGGTGACGATCTGGCTCATGCGCTCATTGGTGAGCTGGCGCTGGATTGCCATGCTTGGAAATCTCCTGATTGTTGCCATAACGCGAAATGTCGAGTCCTTCGGCACTGATCTGCGGTTTCTTACGTGCGATCAGGTCGGCCAGCAGGCGGCCGGAACCACAGGCCATGGTCCAACCCAGAGTACCGTGACCGGTGTTCAGGAACAGGTTGCGGTACGGGGTGGCGCCCACGATCGGGGTGCCGTCCGGGGTGGCCGGGCGCAGGCCGGTCCAGAAGCTGGCCTGGCTCAGGTCGCCGCCGCGAGGATAAAGATCGTTGACGATCATCTCCAGGGTTTCACGCCGACGCGGGTTCAGCGAAAGGTCGAAGCCTGCGATTTCGGCCATGCCGCCCACACGAATGCGGTTGTCGAAACGGGTGATGGCGACCTTGTAGGTTTCGTCGAGAATGGTCGAGGTCGGGGCCATGTCCGCATTGGTGATCGGCACGGTCAGCGAATAGCCCTTGAGCGGGTATACCGGCGCCTTGATGCCCAGCGGCTTGAGCATCTGCGGCGAGTAGCTGCCCAATGCGAGGACGTAACGGTCGGCAGTTTCCAGCTTGCCGTCGATCCATACACCATTGATGCGGTCACCCGCGAAGTCCAGGCGCTGGATGTTCTGGTCGAAGCGGAACTCGACGCCCAGCTTGACCGCCATCTCGGCGAGCTTGGTGGTGAACAGTTGGCAGTCGCCGGTCTGGTCGTTCGGCAGACGCAGGGCGCCGGCCAGGATGTTCTTCACGCCAGCCAGGGCGGGCTCGACGCGGGCGATGCCGTCGCGGTCGAGCAGTTCGTAAGGCACGCCGGATTGCTCGAGGACAGCGATGTCCTTGGCTGCAGCGTCCACCTGGGCCTGGGTGCGGAACAACTGAGTGGTACCCAGGGAGCGGTTCTCGTAGGCGATGCCGGTTTCGGCGCGCAGTTCGTCGAGGCAGTCGCGGCTGTACTCGGACAGACGCACCATACGCTCTTTGTTCACCGCATAGCGGTTGGCGGTGCAGTTGCGCAGCATCTGCGCCATCCACAGGTACTGGTCGACGTCACCGGTGAGTTTGATGGCCAGCGGGGCGTGGCGTTCGAGCAGCCACTTGATGGCCTTGACCGGCACACCTGGGGCAGCCCATGGCGAGGCATAGCCGGGCGAGATCTGGCCGGCGTTGGCAAAGCTGGTTTCCATGGCCACTGCCGGCTGGCGATCGACCACCGTCACTTCGAAACCTTGCCGGGCCAGATAGTAGGCACTGGCGGTTCCGATCACACCGCTACCAAGCACCAGAACTCGCATTGTTTATCCCTCGCACGCGGCAAGCCGCAGACTTTTGTTGAAATGGCTGGATTGGGCGCAGTATAGGGAGGAATAGGCAGTGCATTTCACTATATAAAAGCCTATATTTGGCGAGAATTCTCGGCAAAATCGCCTTTCACGGAGGGGCATCCCCTATGAGAACCCAGCACCAAACCAAGCGTGAACTGGACAAGATCGACCGCAATATTCTGCGCATCCTGCAGAATGACGGCCGCATCTCGTTCACCGAACTGGGCGAAAAGGTCGGCCTTTCCACCACCCCTTGCACCGAACGGGTTCGCCGCCTGGAGCGCGAGGGGATCATCATGGGCTACAACGCCCGCCTCAATCCGCAGCACTTGAAGGGCAGTCTGCTGGTGTTCGTCGAGATCAGCCTGGACTACAAGTCCGGCGATACCTTCGAGGAGTTCCGCCGCGCCGTGCTCAAGTTGCCCCATGTGCTGGAGTGCCACTTGGTGTCCGGTGACTTCGACTACCTGGTAAAAGCGCGCATCTCGGAGATGGCCTCCTACCGCAAATTGCTAGGCGACATCCTGCTCAAGCTGCCCCACGTGCGCGAATCCAAAAGCTATATCGTGATGGAAGAGGTCAAAGAGAGCCTGTGCCTGCCGATCCCGGAGTAAGGCTCAGACGAGCACCTGGCGGGTGGTGGCAATGAACTGGTGCACCAGTTGCTCTGCCTGTGGCTCGATCATCTGCTCCGGCCCGCGTCCACGCGGGCAGGCCAGGCGCGGCGTGGTGCCAAACAGTCGGCAAATCATCGGACGCTCCTGGTAGACCGTGCAGCCGTTGGGGCCCAGGTGCACGCAGTCAAGACGCTCCAAGGCGGCATCCTGCTCAGCGCGGGACTTGCGCGGCAGGCGCGCCATCTCCTCGGCTGAGGTGGTCACCGGGCCGCAGCAGTCGTGACAGCCCGGCTCGCATTCGAAGGACGGGATCAGTTCGCGCAGAAAATGAATCTTGTGGCTGTTGCAGGACATGGCGAGATAGAGCGCAAGGGAATAGAGAAGGGATTATAGGCCTGTTCAGGGGCGAACCCGCTCCCGCACGTCAATCGCCGCCGGCTCAGCCGCGAACGAGGGCCCAGCCCTCGCTGGTTGCTCCACCGCGATTGCACAGCTTATCCTCGCCGCCTCCCCCATTTTCCAGGGCCGACTCGATGATCCACAGCGCGCAGCATGCCGCTTCCTATTACGCCGCCAGCAGTCTGCCGCACACCGTCTACCCGGCCCTCGAAGGCGAACACAGCGCGGACGTCTGCATCGTCGGCGGCGGGTATTCGGGCCTGAACACCGCCATCGAACTGGCCGAGCGCGGCCTGTCGGTCATCCTGCTGGAGGCGCGCAGGATTGGCTGGGGCGCCAGCGGACGCAACGGTGGGCAGTTGATTCGCGGCGTCGGCCACGGGCTGGAGCAGTTCCTGCCCATTATCGGCGAGCAAGGCGTGCACAGCCTCAAACTCATGGGCCTGGAAGCCGTGGATATTGTCCGCGAGCGCGTCGAACGTCATGCCATCGCCTGCGACCTGACGTGGGGCTATTGCGACCTGGCCAACAAACCGGGCGAACTGGAAGGCTTCGCCGAGGATGCCGAGGAACTGCGCAACCTCGGCTATCGCCACGAACTGCGTCTGGTACCGGCCTCAGACATGCACAGCGTGGTGGGCTCGGATCGCTACGTGGGCGGGCTGATCGACATGGGCTCGGGCCACCTGCACCCGCTCAACCTGGCCCTGGGCGAAGCACGGGTCGCTGCCAGCCTGGGCGTGAAGCTGCATGAACTGTCGGAAGTGACGCGCATCGACTATGGCCCGCAGGTGCAGGTCCATACCGCCAAAGGACGCGTGCGCGCCAACACCCTGGTGCTGTGCTGCAACGCCTACCACAACGACCTGAACCGTGAGCTGGGCGGCAAGGTGCTGCCCGCCGGCAGCTACATCATCGCCACCGAACCGCTGGGCGAGGATCGTGCACGCCAGTTGCTGCCGCAGAACATGGCAGTCTGCGATCAGCGGGTGGCGCTGGACTACTATCGTCTGTCGGCCGACCACCGCCTGCTGTTCGGCGGGGCCTGCCATTACTCCGGGCGCGACCCGAAGGATATCGCCGCCTATATGCGCCCCAAGATGCTCAAGGTGTTTCCGCAGTTGGCCGACGTGCGCATCGATTACCAGTGGGGCGGCATGATTGGCATCGGTGCCAACCGCCTGCCGCAGATCGGGCGCCTGACCAGCCAGCCCAATGTCTATTACGCCCAGGCCTACTCCGGCCATGGCGTGAACGCCACCCACCTGGCCGGGCGCCTGCTCGGCGAAGCCATCAGCGGCCAGCAGAGCGGGCGCTTCGACCTGTTCGCCCAGGTCCCGCACATCACCTTCCCCGGCGGCAAGCTGCTGCGCTCGCCGCTGCTGGCACTGGGCATGCTCTGGCATCGGCTCAAAGAGCTGGCCTGAATCCCGGCACCGCTCCTAGGGAAAGACATATTACCTCTGCTTTTGCAGAGACCTGTGTGGAGCGGGTTTACCCGCGAAGCATGCAATGCGGTGGATGGCACCGGCTTTGCCGGTGTTCGCGGGTGAATCGGAGCGCCGAACCGCCGCTCCCACAAGGTCTGCACTCGCCGCACGCTCCAACAGCGATCGCATTTAGTCTTTCCAGAAGGGTTTGCACCCTTCTTCGCGCGCCTGCTCCCAGCTCAGCCCGACATCCCGCAGTTGACCATCATCCAACTGCAACAAGGCCCGGCGAGTGCGCCAGCGGTGCAACATCAACCCCCAACGTCCCAGCCCAGCCGGGGCGTTGTAGACCTTCGGCCGCAGGCCCTCTTCCAGTTCCTCGGCCAACAATTGCAAACGTACGTCGCTCACGCCGCTCATCACTGCGCTCTCCTGCTCTGATCGAACCGTGGAGAAAGCATGCGGGTTTGCGCCCCCGACAATACAGATCCAATACCGGCTTATTATTCCCATACAGAATTGGCCGAAACACGACTGAATGACGTATTTTCAGCCCATCTGTACCGGTCGAAGTCACACACAGTGCCCAGGAGTATGCCGTGACCCTCTATCTGAACCTCGCCGAACTGCTCGGCGCCCGCATCGAGCAGGGCCTGTACCGCCCCGGCCAGCGCCTGCCGTCGGTGCGCGCCTTGAGCCTGGAGCATGGGGTCAGCCTGAGCACCGTGCAGCAGGCCTATCGCCTGCTCGAAGACAACGGCCTGGTCTCGCCACGGCCCAAGTCAGGCTATTTCGTCGCCGAGGACAGAAGCCTGCCTGCCTTGCCCGCCATGAGCCGCACCGCCCAGCGCCCGGTGGACATCTCGCAGTGGGAGCAAGTCCTGGAGTTGGTGCGCAGCACGCCGCAAAAAGGGGTGATACAGCTGGGTCGCGGCATGCCCGACATTGACAGCCCGACCCTCAAGCCCCTGCTGCGAAGCCTGGCCCAGCTCAGCCGGCGCCAGGACATGCCAGGGCTGTACTACGACAACATTCACGGCAACCTGGCCCTGCGCGAGCAGATCGCTCGGCTGATGCTCGACTCCGGTTGCCGCCTGGGCCCGGCCGACCTGGTGGTGACCACCGGCTGCCACGAGGCGCTGTCCACCAGCATCCGCGCCGTGTGCGAGCCGGGGGATATCGTTGCCGTCGAGGCCCCCAGCTTCCACGGCGCGATGCAGACCCTCAAGGGCCTGGGCATGAAGGCCCTGGAGATTCCCACCGACCCGCTCACCGGCATCAGCCTGGAAGCCTTGGAGCTGGCCCTGGAGCAGTGGCCGATCAAACTCATCCAGCTCACCCCCAGTTGCAACAACCCGCTGGGCTACATCATGCCCGAGGGGCGCAAGAAGGCCTTGCTGACCCTCGCCCAGCGCTACGACGTGGCCATTCTCGAGGACGATGTGTACGGCGACCTGGCTTACACCTACCCGCGGCCGCGGACCATCAAGTCGTTCGACGAAGACGGCCGCGTGCTGCTGTGCAGCTCCTTCTCCAAGACCCTGGCGCCGGGCCTGCGGGTCGGCTGGGTAGCGCCCGGGCGCTACCTGGAGCGCGTGCTGCACATGAAATACATCAGCACCGGCAGCACCGCCAGCCAGCCGCAACTGGCCATCGCCGACTTCATCCAGGCCGGCCACTATCAGCCCCACGTGCGCCGCATGCGCACCCAATATCAGCGTGGCCGCGACCAGATGAGCGACTGGGTGACGCGATACTTTCCGCCTGGCACCCGCGCCAGCCGGCCCCAGGGCGGGTTCATGCTGTGGGTTGAATTACCGGAAAGTTTCGATACGCTGCGCCTGAACCGGGCTTTACTGGAGCAGGGGGTGCAGATTGCCGTCGGCAGTATCTTCTCGGCGTCGGGCAAGTACCGGCATTGCCTGCGCATGAACTTTGCCGCGCGGCCCACGCCACAGATCGAGGCTGCCGTACGCAAAGTGGGTGAAACCGCCCTTCGTCTACTGGAAGCGGACGAAGACCCGGCGTAACTTTGCGCCGCCCCCCACGGTCCAAACCATAAGCCCTTGCTGTACAGGACGATCCTCCCTTGAGACTCCAGCGAGCTCTGCCCCTCTTGCTGGCGCTGCTGCTTGGCCTGTCGGGCTGTGCCAGTGTCAGCATGCCCCGCCAAGTCAGCCAGACGCTGCCCGCCAGCGAGTCGGCGTTCGGCCGCTCCGTCCAGCGTCAGGCCGCGCCCTATGACGGACGCTCGGGCTTTCGCCTGCTGCCCAACAGCAACGAGGCGTTTCGCGCCCGCGCCGAGCTGATCCGCAACGCCCAGGCGAGCATCGACCTGCAGTACTACATCGTCCACGATGGCTTGAGCACCCGCGCCCTGGTCCATGAACTGCTGCGCGCCGCCGACCGCGGTGTGCGCGTGCGCGTACTGCTCGACGACACCACCAGCGACGGCCTCGACACCATGATGGGTACCCTCGCCGCCCATCCCAATATCCAGATCCGCGTCTTCAACCCCCTGCACCTGGGGCGCAGCACCGGTGCCACCCGCGCCGTAGGCCGCCTGTTCAACCTCTCGCGCCAGCACCGGCGCATGCACAACAAGTTGTTCCTGGTGGACAACAGCATGGCGATCGTCGGCGGTCGCAACCTGGGCGATGAATACTTCGACGCCGAGCCGAACCTCAACTTCACCGACATCGACCTGCTCGGCGTAGGCCCGGTGGCCGACCAGCTCGGCCATAGCTTCGACCAGTACTGGAACAGCGCCCTGAGCCTGCCGATCGGCGACTTCCTCTGGCGCCAGCCGGATGCCAACGACCTGCGCGCCAGCCGCAAGCGCCTGGAGATTTCACTGGCGCAAGCGCGGGTCAAGCATAAAGCGTTGTACGACCGCTTGATGGCCTACCAGTCCAATCCACGGCTGGACGCGTGGCGCAACGAGCTGATCTGGGCCCACAGCAAGGCCCTGTGGGATTCACCCAGTAAGGTGCTGGCCCAGGATGAGCCGGACCCGCACCTGCTGATGACCCAGCAGTTGGCACCGGAGCTTGCCAATGTGCATCGCGAGCTGATCCTGGTGTCGGCCTACTTCGTACCGGGCGAATCGGGCTTGCTTTACCTGACCGGTCGCGCCGATGCCGGCACCTCGGTCAAGCTGCTGACCAACTCCCTGGAAGCCACCGACGTCCCAGCGGTGCATGGCGGATATGCCCCCTATCGCCGCGCCCTGCTCGAGCACGGCGTGCAACTGTACGAGCTGCGCCGCCAACCCGGTGACCCGAGCGCCTACCGCAGCCTGCGCCTGTACGGCAGCTCGGATTCCAGCCTGCACAGCAAGGCTATCGTCTTCGACCGACGCAAGACCTTCATCGGCTCGTTCAACTTCGACCCACGTTCGGTGCTGTGGAACACCGAAGTCGGCGTGCTGGTCGACAGCCCCGAACTGGCCGAATACACCCGCGACCTCGCGGTGCAAGGCATGGCGCCGGCACTCAGCTATCAGGCAAAACTGGTGGGAAACAAACTGGTGTGGGTAACCGAAGACAACGGCAGACGCCGCATGCTCACCTCCGAACCCGGCGGGCTGTGGCGTCGCTTCAATGCCTGGATCAGCAAGGCTGTGGGGCTGGAGAAGATGCTTTAGTACAGATTTACTGCCCTTCGCAGCCCAAGACCGCGCCCACAGGTGCGACGCAATCTCCTGTAGAAGCGGCCTTGTGCCGCGAAGGGCGGCAAAGCAGCACCGACCTCGGCATCAGGCCGAAGCAGGCTCGAAAGCGTCGCGCCGCCGGGTCAACACCACCAACCCCGCAGCTCCTGCCGCCATCAGCCAAGGCAATGCGTGTCCACTGATCCACTGGCTGCCAGCGCCGGCAATCAACGGCCCAAGCAGGCAGCCAATGCCCCACAGCTGCGCCACATGCGCGTTGGCGCGCACCAGCTCATCGTCCCGGTAACGCTCGCCGATCAGCACCAGCGACAGGGTGAACAGCCCACCAGCACTGGCCCCGAACAAGACCCAGACCGGCCAGATGGCCGGCGTGTGCAAGGTAAGGGGTATGGCCAAGCTCGACACGAGCAAGGTCAGGGCGCAGCCACTGAACAGCGTTCGCCGCGACATGTAGTCGGCCAGAGCACCAATCGGCAACTGCAGCACGGCATCCCCCACCACCACGGTGCTGACCATGAACAGCGCAATCTCGGCGGTGAACCCTTGTTGCAGGCAGTACACCGGCAGCAAGGTCAGGATCATCGCCTCGAAGGCGGCAAACAGCGCAATGGCCCAGGCGATCACCGGCAGGCGCCGGCAGAATCCGAACAGGTCGCCGAAGGTGACGTTGCAAGCCTCGGTGCTGGGCGCGCCGCCGCGGCCCATCAGCAGCAAGGGCGCGAACAGCAGCAGCGCTGTGGCGGCCCAGAAGCCGAAGTCATCGTCCGAGCCAAGGAACCCCAGCACCAGCGGACCGGCAAGCTGGCTCAAGGCATAGCTGCTGCCATACAGCGCCACCAGCCGGCCACGCCATTGCTCGACCACCAGTTGGTTGATCCAGCTCTCACCCAGGATGAACACCACGGTCAGGGCCATGCCGATCACCAGGCGCAACGCCAACCACAGTGCATAGCTGGGCAACACCGCCACCAGCCCGATCGACAGCGCACCGCCCCACAGGCACAGGCGCATCGCCGCCGGGACGCCCACCCAACCGGCCAGGCGACTGGCCAGGCTGGCCCCGAGCAGCACACCGAGCGCGGGCATCGCCGCCATCACGCCAATGGCGAACCCACCGTAGCCCCAGGCCTCCAGGCGCAAGGACACCAGCGGCATGCTCACGCCCAGTGCGAGCCCGACACTGAGCACCGACGCCAGCACGGCAAAATAGGTTCCCCAACGCATGACAGCCTCCCAGGCAGATCTTGAACAGCAGAGACGACAAAGCCGGGACGGCATGGGCCGACCCGGCTAGTTTCTTTCACGGCTGCAGTGCAGCCCATCGCGGGTGAACCCGCTCCTAAATGTCCCGTGGGAGCGGGTTCATCCACGAAAAGGGCCGCTAAACGGCCCCGCTGGATTTACAGCTTGATCCAGGTCGCTTTCAGCTCGGTGTACTTCTCCAGTGCGTGCAGCGACTTGTCACGGCCGTTGCCCGACTGCTTGAAGCCGCCGAACGGCGCGGTCATGTCGCCACCGTCATACTGGTTGACCCACACGCTGCCAGCGCGCACGGCACGGGCGGTGTTGTGGGCCTTGGAGATGTCCGCGGTCCAGATGCCCGCTGCCAGGCCGTACGGCGTGTCGTTGGCGATGGCCACGGCTTCTTCGGCAGTGTCGAAGGTGATGACCGACAGCACAGGGCCGAAGATCTCTTCCTTGGCGATCTTCATGGCGTTGGTCACGCCGTCGAAGATGGTCGGCTCGACATAGGTGCCGCCGGTCTCTTCCAGAATACGCTTGCCGCCAGCCAGCAGCTTGGCGCCGTCCTGATGGCCGGCATCGATGTACGACAGCACGGTGTTCATCTGCTGGGTGTCCACCAGCGCGCCGACGGTGGTCGACGGATCCAGCGGGTTGCCCGGCTTCCAGGCCTTCAAGGCCTCGACCACCATCGGCAGGAATTTGTCCTTGATCGAGCGCTCGACCAGCAGGCGCGAACCTGCGGTGCAGACTTCGCCCTGGTTGAAGGCAATGGCGCTGGCAGCGGCTTCGGCAGCGGCCTTCAGGTCAGGAGCGTCGGCGAAGACGATGTTCGGGCTCTTGCCACCGGCTTCCAGCCAAACGCGCTTCATGTTCGATTCGCCCGCGTAGACCATCAGTTGCTTGGCGATCTTGGTCGAGCCAGTGAACACCAGGGTATCGACGTCCATGTGCAGGGCCAGGGCCTTGCCAACGGTGTGGCCGTAGCCTGGCAGCACGTTCAGCACGCCGGCCGGGATACCAGCTTCGATCGCCAGCTGGGCGATGCGGATGGCGGTCAGTGGCGACTTTTCCGAGGGCTTGAGGACGATGGAGTTACCGGTGGCCAGGGCCGGGCCGAGTTTCCAGCAGGCCATCAGCAGCGGGAAGTTCCACGGCACGATCGCGCCGACCACACCCACAGGCTCGCGGGTCACCAGGCCCAGCTGATCGTGCGGGGTCGGGGCAACTTCGTCATAGACTTTGTCGATGGCTTCGGCCGTCCAGTGGATGGCATTGGCAGCACCGGGGACGTCGATGGTGGAGGAGTCACCGATCGGCTTGCCCATGTCCAGGGTTTCCAGCAGGGCCAGCTCTTCGACGTTCTTGCGCAGCAGGTCGGCGAAGCGGATCAGGGTGGCTTTGCGCTTGGCCGGGGCCTGGCGCGACCAGACGCCGGATTCGAATACGGCGCGGGCATTTTCGACAGCGCGGTTGGCATCGGCCAGATCGCAGCTGGCAACCTTGGCCAGGAAGCGTCCGTCCACCGGGCTCAGGCAGTCGAAGGTTTCACCGGATGCGGCATCGGTGTATTCGCCGTTGATGAAGGCGCGACCTTCGATCTTCAATTGCTGGGCACGCTGTTCCCAATCCGCACGAGTCAGGGTGGTCATACGAAACTCCTCCTCTTGTTAAGGTGCAACGCCGTACTGAGGACATCACGACGTGTCAATAATTCTGGCCGGGCGACAAGCGCACACTGGCACCCGACACCCTAAACCAGCCGGTAGAAACTATCAATATATTTGACACGAATGGCCTAAACGCCTACTGATGTGCATTTTATTAAACAACAAAAGGGAATCACCATGAGCATCGGCACCATCATCGACTTCGCCCAGGCACTCACCGAGGCCGAACGCTACCGCCCAGCTGCGGAAAAAATCCTCAAGGGCGAGCCGGACCAGGCGGTCTACAACCACTATTCCAGCCCATGCGGCCAATTTGCGGCAGGTGTGTGGGAAGGCGAGGTCGGCCTGTGGACGGTGAACTACACCGAGCACGAATACTGCGAGATCACCCAGGGTGTTTCGGTGCTGCGCGACCAGGAAGGCAATGCCAAGACCCTGCGTACCGGCGATCGGTTCGTGATCCCGGCCGGCTTCAAAGGCACCTGGGAGGTGCTGGAGCCCTGCCGCAAGATCTATGTCATGTTCGAACAGAAGTAATAGTTAACACAGGCGCAGGACTGCTCGGCGGGAGGATGGCCTGGCCCATGTCGGGCCATCGACCGTTAAGGAGCGACACCATGACCAACGAAGAAGTCTTGCAAGCCTTGTCTCATCTGATCGGCATCCGTTACGCACCCTCGATCAAGGACGAGATCAGCGCCATCACCCTGCGCTCTCGCGTCGTAGGACCGAGCGAGATGTCCACCCGAGAATTCGACCCGATGCGAATTCACATTCAGGCGGACGCGAAAGGCATCATCGAAGGTTTCGCCTTCAACTGACCTGAACGCCGGGCATAAAAAAACCCGCTTCCGAGGAAGCGGGTTTTTTCAGGTTGCCGATCAATTACTTGATCTTGGCTTCCTTGTAGACCACGTGCTGGCGGACGACCGGATCGTATTTCTTGATCTCGATCTTGTCCGGAGTGGTGCGCTTGTTCTTGTCGGTGGTGTAGAAGTGGCCGGTACCGGCACTCGAAACCAGACGGATCAATTCACGCATGATGTTCTCCCTTAAACCTTGGCGCCAGCACGACGGATGTCGGCCAGAACGGCATCGATACCGCGCTTGTCGATGATACGCATGCCCTTGGCGGAAACGCGCAGACGCACGAAGCGCTTCTCGGACTCAACCCAGAAACGGTGGTGCTGCAAGTTTGGCAGGAAACGACGACGGGTTTTGTTGTTTGCGTGGGAAATGTTGTTCCCGGTTACCGGACCCTTACCGGTAACTTGACAGACTCTCGACATGCCTCAGCCCTCTAAAACCACATGCCCAACCCGGCATGGGTTGGCCGCTTAATCTCTCAGTCTATGGCGCCAGGCGCCGTGTTTCCGGGGGGCTTATCGACCGAATCGGCTTGCGCGACAGACCGTGCCCCTAGAAAAGAGCGCTGCTTTATACCAGAAAGACTCAGCCACAACAACAGAAGATACGCATCCTGATAGGGCCGAGCGCGCCCGGCCAGCATAGCGACAAGGCTGGCGTGCTGTCGACCGCTCGTCGCCAGGCGAGCGAAAAAGAAGGTGGTCATTTATCAATGCGCACACTAGGGTAGGACGTTTCATTCAACTGCACAGCCAGATGGGCCACGGATCAGCCAAGGAGCCACCATGCGTGTCGCCGCCCTTTCATTGATGTTCACCTCCCTGTTCGCCGCAGGCCTCGCCCAGGCGGCGCCCCTCGCCGTCTGCACCGAGGCCAGCCCCGAAGGCTTCGACGTGGTCCAGTACAATTCGCTGACCACCACCAACGCCTCGGCCGACGTGCTGATGAATCGCCTGGTGGAATTCGATGCCAGCCAAGGCAGAGTGGTGCCCAGTCTGGCGGAAAGCTGGACAGTGTCCGATGACGGCCTGATCTACGACTTCAAACTGCGCAATGGCGTGAAATTCCACACTACGCCCTGGTTCAAACCCAGTCGTGAACTGGACGCCGACGACGTGCTGTTCAGCTTCCAGCGCATGCTCTACCCCGCCCACGCCTGGCACAAGACTGCGCCGGGCGGCTACCCGCATGCCCAATCGCTGCAGTTGGCCAGCCTGATCAAGCTGATCGAGGCGCCGGAACCGCACACCGTACGCTTCACCCTGACCCACCCGGATGCCACGTTCCTGGCCACTCTGAGCATGGGCTTCGCTTCGATCTATTCCGCCGAGTATGCCGACAAGCTGCTCAAGGCCGGCACCCCGGAAAAACTCAACAGCCAGCCGGTCGGCACCGGGCCGTTCGTGTTCCAGCGTTTCCAGAAGGACGCAGTGGTGCGCTACCGCGCCAACCCCGACTATTTCGCCGGCAAACCTGCGGTCGACCCGCTGATCTACGCCATCACGCCGGACGCCAACGTACGCCTGCAGAAGCTCAAGCGCGGCGAATGCCAGGTGGCCCTTTCGCCCAAGCCGCTGGATATCACCGAAGCGGGCAAGGACGGCAACCTCAAAACCGCCAGCACCCCGGCCTTCATGACGGCGTTCGTCGCCCTCAACAGCCAGCACCCACCGCTGGACAAGCCCGAAGTACGTCAGGCCATCAACCTTGCCTTCGACAAGCCGGCCTATCTCAAGGCCGTGTTCGAAGGCACCGCCACAGCGGCCAACGGCCCCTACCCGCCCAATACCTGGAGCTACGCCAAGGACTTGCCCGGCTACACCTTGGACCTGAAAAAGGCCAAGGCGCTGCTGGCCAAGGCCGGGTTTGCGGACGGTTTTGCCACGACGATCTGGACCCGTCCTTCAGGCAGTCTGCTCAATCCCAACCCGAGCCTCGGCGCGCAGATGCTCCAGGCGGACCTGGCGAAGATCGGCATCAAGGCCGAGATCCGTGTCATCGAATGGGGCGAGCTGATCCGCCGCGCCAAAGCCGGCGAGCATGACCTGCTGTTCATGGGCTGGGCGGGCGACAACGGTGACCCGGACAACTTCCTCAGCCCGCAGTTTTCCTGCGCAGCGGTCAAATCCGGCACCAACTTCGCGCGGTTCTGCGACAACCGCCTGGATCAGCTGATCAGCGCCGGTCGCACCACCAACGACCAGAGCGTACGCAGCCGCCTGTACCAGCAGGCGCAGACGCTGATCCAGCAGCAGGCGTTGTGGTTACCGCTGGCCCACCCGACTGCGGCCACACTGCTGCGCCAAGGCGTGGAGGGCTACCAGGTGAGCCCGTTCGGACGATTGGATTTCAGCAAGGTTTCCGTCACGCGCTAAGCATGGGCCGGGGGCGCTTTGCGCCCCATCGCAGGCTGCGCCAGCCTCCACAGCTCGGCGCGGTCCTCAAGAACGCTGCTGTACCTGTGAGAGCCCTAGGCGACAATCCACCCCTGCTCGACCATCGACAGCGGCTCGCCATCCCCGACAATGACATGATCGAGCACCCGCACATCGATCAAGGCCAACGCGCGCTTGAGCACCAGGGTCATGTGCACGTCATCCTCACTGGGCTCGCAATGGCCTGAAGGATGGTTGTGACAGATGATCATCGCGGCGGCGTTATGCAACAGCGAGCGCCGAACCACTTCGCGGGGGTAGATGCTGGCCCGGTCGATCGTGCCGCGGAACAGGATCTCGAAAGCCAGCGGCCGGTGCTTGGTATCCAGGAACAGGCAGCCGAATACCTCACTGGCCTCATGGCGCAACATGGACTTCAGGTAACGTCGCACAGCCGAGGGGTTTTCCATGACAGAGTCACGCTCAAGCGACTTGGCCAGATTCCTCCGTCCAATTTCCAGCAGCGCCTGCAATTGGCTATACCTGACCGGGCCAAGCCCTAGCTCACCCAGAAATGCCGCCCTGTCGGCCTCAAGCAACTGACGCAAGCCACCAAACTTCACCAACAGCCCACGCGACAACTCGAGGACATTGCACCCACGGACACCAGACCCAAGGAATACCGCCAGCAATTCAGCGTCCGACAGACTACCCACCCCTTGTTGCAACAACTTCTCCCGTGGTCTCTCCGCCACAGGCCACTCCCTGATGTTCATACCCCTCCTTGCGTGTTACTGCGGCACGTTTCGGCCCTGTGTTAATCTATTTCGCTCCGTAGATGCGACGATCTGCCGCAGGCAGTTGTCGTCGCCGCCCGCTTTCACTGGATAAAGGCAAGCCTATGCAGCGGTTGTATCGCAAGCGCATCGTTCTCGGCGTGGGTGGCGGCATCGCCGCCTACAAGAGCGCCGAGCTGATTCGCCGACTCCTGGAACACGGCGCGCAAGTGCGCGTCGTCATGACCCGAGGTGGCGCCGAATTCATCACGCCACTGACCCTGCAGGCGCTCTCCGGCCATCCGGTGCACATGGATCTGCTCGACCCCGCCGCAGAAGCTGCGATGGGGCACATCGAACTGGCCAAGTGGGCCGACCTGGTACTGATCGCCCCGGCCACCGCCGACCTCATGGCGCGCCTGGCGCAGGGCATGGCAGATGACCTGCTGACGACCCTGGTGCTGGCCACCGATGCCACCGTTGCCGTGGCCCCGGCCATGAACCAGGCCATGTGGCGCGACCCGGCCACCCAGGCCAACCTCGAACTGCTCAAGAGCCGTGGCATCCAGGTGTTCGGCCCGGCCTCCGGCAGCCAGGCCTGTGGCGACGTAGGCCTTGGCCGTATGCTCGAAGCCACGGACCTCGCCTGGTGCGCCGCCGAAAGCTTCAAGCGCCAGTCACTGACCGGCAAGCACGTGCTGATCACCGCCGGCCCGACCCAGGAAAACATCGACCCGGTGCGCTACATCACCAATCATAGCTCCGGGAAGATGGGCTTCGCCCTGGCTGAGGCGGCCGCCGAGGCCGGGGCTCGGGTAACCCTGGTCACAGGCCCCGTGCACCTGCCGACACCCGATCGCGTCAACCGGATCGACGTGGTGAGCGCGCGGGACATGCTCGCGGCCTGCGAAGCGGCCATGCCCTGCGACCTGTTCATCGCCTCGGCAGCGGTCGCGGACTACCGCCCAGAAGTCGTTGCCCCGCAAAAACTCAAGAAAGACCCTACGACCGGCGACGGCATGCTGCTGCAGATGGTGCGCAATCCGGATATCCTTGCGACCATCGCTGGGCGCACCGACCGTCCGTTCAGCGTCGGCTTCGCCGCCGAGACCGAACACCTGCTCGATTACGCCACGCGCAAGCTCAAGGACAAGAACCTCGACCTGATCGTCGCCAATGATGTGGCCAACCCCAGCATCGGCTTCAACAGCGAGGAAAACGCCCTGACCGTCATCGACCGCCAGCAACACCAGACCCTCTTCGCGCAGACCAGCAAGGGCAAGATCGCCCGGCAGCTGGTCGCCTTCATCGCCGAACGGCTCAACCAGGTTCAATAAGTTACATGCACGCTCTTCAAGCCAAGATTCTCGACGCCCGCCTGGGCAACGAATTCCCTCTCCCGCAGTACGCCACCCCCGGTTCCGCTGGTCTGGACCTGCGCGCCATGCTCAAGGAAGACACCGTCCTGGAACCTGGCCAGACCCTGCTGATTCCAACCGGCCTGTCGGTGTATATCGGCGACCCTGGCCTGGCCGCCATGATCCTTCCGCGCTCGGGCCTGGGCCACAAGCACGGCATCGTGCTGGGCAACCTGGTCGGCCTGATCGACTCGGACTACCAGGGCGAGCTGATGGTCTCCTGCTGGAACCGCGGCCAGACGCCATTCACCATCGCCATCGGCGAGCGCATCGCACAGCTGGTGCTGGTGCCGGTAGTGCAGGCGCATTTCGACATCGTCGAGTCCTTCGACGAGAGCCAACGCGGGGCTGGCGGCTTCGGTCACTCCGGCAGCCACTGAGCCCGCTTGACGACCGTTGGGCCATGGATGGCGAACTCTCTGGCCAAAGCACCGTCCAAGCGTTCAGTTTGCGCCTGCCCAGAAGCCTTTGATTATTGGAGCACCCAGAGATGAACGACATGGCCCACCTGGTACCCGCACTGCCCGAGACCATCTTCCGCGCCTACGACATCCGTGGCGTTGTCGGCAAAACCCTGACCGGCGAGACTGCCTATTGGATCGGCCGTGCCATCGGCGCCCAGACCCTCGCCCAAGGCGAGCCGCAGATCTCGGTCGGACGCGATGGCCGCCTGTCCGGTCCAATGCTGGTCGAGCAACTGATCAAGGGCCTGGTTGACGCCGGCTGCCAAGTCAGCGACGTCGGCCTGGTTCCGACCCCGGCGCTCTACTACGCCGCCAATGTGCTGGCTGGCAAGTCCGGCGTGATGCTCACCGGCAGCCACAACCCGCCTGACTACAACGGCTTCAAGATCGTGATTGCTGGCGACACCTTGGCCAACGAACAGATCCAGGCCCTGCTGACTCGCCTGAAAACCAACGACCTGAGCCGTGGCGAGGGCCGCGTCGAACGTGTCGAGATCCTCGAGCGTTACTTCCAGCAGATCATCGGCGATGTGAAGCTGGCCAAGAAACTCAAGGTAGTGGTGGACTGCGGCAACGGCGCCGCCGGCGTCATCGCCCCGCGCCTGATCGAGGCCCTGGGCTGCGACGTCATCCCGCTGTTCTGCGAGGTCGACGGCAACTTCCCCAACCACCACCCGGATCCGGGCAAGCCAGAAAACCTCGAAGACCTGATCGCCAAGGTCAAGGAAACCGGCGCCGATATCGGCCTGGCCTTCGACGGGGACGGCGACCGCGTGGGCGTGGTGACCAACACCGGCACCATCGTCTATCCCGATCGCCTGCTGATGCTCTTCGCCCAGGACGTGCTGTCACGCAACCCCGGTGCCGAGATCATCTTCGACGTCAAATGCACCCGTCGCCTGACGCCGCTGATCGAGCAGCATGGCGGCCGCGCCCTGATGTGGAAGACCGGCCACTCGCTGATCAAGAAAAAAATGAAACAGACCGGCTCTCTGCTGGCCGGCGAGATGAGCGGACACATCTTCATCAAGGAACGTTGGTACGGCTTCGACGACGGCATCTACAGTGCCGCACGCCTGCTGGAGATTCTCAGCAAGGCCGGCCAGGACGCCGAAAGCCTGTTCGCGGCGTTCCCGAACGATATTTCGACGCCGGAAATCAACATTGATGTGACCGACGAGAGTAAATTCAGCATCATTGATGCACTGCAACGCGACGCCGACTGGGGCGATGCCAACCTCACCACCATCGACGGTGTGCGGGTCGACTACGCCCAGGGCTGGGGCCTGGTTCGCGCCTCCAACACCACGCCGGTGCTGGTGCTGCGCTTCGAGGCCGAAAGCGACGCCGAGCTGCAACGTATCCAGGCTGTCTTGCGCACGCAGTTGCTGCGTGTCGACCCAGCCCTGCAACTGCCGTTCTGACCGACTATCCGTTCCTTAACCTGGAGCCCTGCATGACCCTCGATCGCGATGCCGCTTCCCATGTAGCCGAGGTTTTGTCCGAAGCACTGCCTTACATTCGCCGCTTTGTCGGCAAGACCCTGGTGATCAAGTACGGCGGCAACGCGATGGAGAGCGAAGAGCTCAAGACCGGCTTTGCCCGGGACATCGTGCTGATGAAGGCCGTGGGCATCAACCCAGTGGTCGTCCACGGTGGCGGCCCACAGATCGGTGACCTGCTCAAGCGCCTGTCGATCGAAAGCCACTTCATCGATGGCATGCGCGTCACCGACTCGGCCACCATGGACGTGGTGGAAATGGTCCTGGGCGGCCAGGTCAACAAGGACATCGTCAACCTGATCAACCGTCACGGCGGCAGCGCCATCGGCCTGACCGGCAAGGATGCTGAACTGATCCGCGCCAAGAAACTCACCGTCACCCGCCAGACACCGGAGATGACCCAGCCGGAAATCATCGACATCGGTCATGTGGGTGAAGTGGTGAGCGTCAACACCGACCTGCTGAACATGCTGGTCAAAGGCGATTTCATCCCGGTGATCGCACCGATTGGCGTGGGAGAGAACGGCGAATCCTACAACATCAACGCCGATCTGGTGGCAGGCAAGGTGGCCGAGGCACTGAAGGCTGAGAAGCTGATGCTGCTGACCAACATCGCTGGCCTGATGGACAAGCAAGGCACCGTTCTGACGGGTCTGACCACCGAGCAGGTCAACGAACTGATCGCCGACGGCACCATCTACGGCGGTATGCTGCCCAAGATCAAATGCGCACTGGAGGCGGTACAAGGCGGCGTGAACAGCTCGCACATCATCGATGGTCGCGTACCGAACGCCGTGCTGCTGGAGATCTTCACCGACAGCGGTGTGGGTACCTTGATCACCAATACCAAGCGCAGCTAAGCGTTCGATTAGCCTGTTTTGGCCTCTTCGCGGGCAAACTCGCGAAACGGTTGGTACAGGCGACAAAAAAAGGCGACCTCATGGGTCGCCTTTTTTCATTTCCACGCCAAGATCAGATCCCGTACTGGGCCCGATAGGCTTCGACAGCTGGCAGGTGCTGCTTGAGCTGTGGATCGTCGGCCAGGAATTCCAGCACCTGGGTCAGCGAAACGATGCTGACGACCGGGATGCCGAAATCACGCTCGACCTCCTGGATCGCCGACAGCTCGCCGTTGCCACGCTCTTCGCGGTTCAGGGCGATCAGAACGCCAGCGGCCTTGGCCTGCTGGGCGTTGATGATCTGCATCACTTCGCGAATGGCGGTGCCAGCGGTGATCACGTCGTCGATGATCAGCACGTCACCGGCCAGCGGTGCACCGACCAGGCTGCCGCCTTCGCCGTGATCCTTGGCTTCCTTGCGGTTGAAGCACCATGGCACATCGAGCTGGTGTTGCTCGGCCAGAGCCACGGCAGTGGCTGCCGCCAGGGGAATACCCTTGTAAGCTGGGCCGAACAGCACGTCGAACGAGATCTTGCTATCGACGATGGCCGCCGCGTAGCAACGCCCCAGTTGCACCAGTGCAGAACCGGTATTGAACAGGCCGGCATTGAAGAAGTACGGGCTGGTACGCCCCGATTTCAGGGTGAACTCACCGAAGCGCAGAACCCCGCGATCGATGGCAAAACGAATGAAGTCGCGCTGATACGGCTGCATGAAGAGTCCCAGACACCACGGATTTAGCTAAATGAGTTGAGCTCGGGTATCATACACGCACGAGATTTTTGGGGCCATTTATGCGGATCATCAGTGTGAACGTAAATGGCATTCAGGCTGCAGCCGAGCGTGGATTGCTCAGCTGGCTGCAAGCCCAGAATGCCGACGTCATCTGCCTTCAGGATACCCGCGCCTCGGCCTTTGAACTCGACGACCCAGCTTTCCAGCTCGATGGCTATTTCCTTTACGCCTGCGACGCGGAGGTGCCAGCCCAAGGTGGCGTGGCACTGTACTCGCGGATGCAGCCCAAGGCAGTCATCACCGGCCTGGGCTTCGAGACAGCCGACCGTTACGGGCGTTACCTGCAAGCGGATTTCGACAAGGTAAGTATTGCTACCTTGCTGCTGCCTTCGGGCATGAACGGCGATGAGGACTTGAACCAGAAGTTCAAGTTGATGGACGACTTCGCCCGCTACCTGGACAAGCAGCGTCGCAAGCGTCGCGAGTACATCTACTGCGGCTCGCTGTACGTGGCGCAGCAGAAGCTCGACATCAAGAACTGGCGCGACAGCCAGCAGTCGCCAGGCTTCCTGCCGCCGGAGCGTGCGTGGATGGACGCAATCGTTGGCGACATGGGCTACGTCGACGCCCTGCGCGAAGTCAGCCGCGAAGGCGACCAGTACAGCTGGTGGCCAGACAACGAGCAGGCCGAGATGCTCAACCTGGGTTACCGGTTCGATTACCAGATCCTCACCCCAGGCTTGCGCCGCTTCGTGCGTAATGCCCGCCTGCCGCGCCAACCTCGGTTCTCCCAGCATGCGCCACTGATCGTGGACTACGACTGGACGCTGACCATCTAAAGCATGGGCTGCCTTGCAGCAGCCCATTCGCGGGTAAACCCGCTCCCACAGGATCTGCGCCGCTCTTGCGTGTGGCGCCTGCCTCTGGGAGCGGGTTTACCTGTGAATGAGCCTCAGAAAAACCTACTTGATCGGTCGCCAGATCAGCGGATAGCGATAAGGCTTGCCCTCGTTGGCCTTGACCCCTGCAAGGATGGCCAGGACCAGCACCGCCACCGTCAGGAGGGCGAACAGCACGATCCCCACCAGCACGAACATCAGCAGGAAGCAGATGAACCCTGCGATGGTCACGCTGATCTGGAAGTTAAGCGCCTCCTTGCCTTGCGCGTCGATGAAAGGATCCAGCTCACGCTTCCAGATCCACATCACCAGCGGACCCAGCAGGTGCCCAAGGGGCACCACCAGGCCCAGCAGCGCCGAGAGATGACAGAACATCGCCCACTGCCGGATCTCGGCGTTGGGTGGAGCGACCGGCAGGTCGTCAGGCTCGTTCATGTTCCATACCTCCTTGGCATACAGGTCAGTCGGCCAGCGACGCGTTCTGCAATTCGAAGATCTCGGTCATGCCCTTTTGGGCCAGGGCCAGCATGGCGTTGAAGTCTTCAGGCTGGAACGGGGCGCCTTCGGCGGTGCCCTGCACCTCGATGAAGCCACCGGCGCTGGTCATGACCACGTTCAGGTCGGTCTCGGCGGCCGAGTCTTCCAGGTAGTCCAGGTCGAGCACGGCCTCGCCCTGGTACATGCCCACCGAGACAGCAGCGATCATGTGCTTGAGCGGGTTGCCACCCTTGAGACCACCACGTTTCTTGATCACTGCCAAGGCGTCGCACAGCGCGACCATGGCACCGCTGATCGATGCGGTGCGGGTGCCGCCATCGGCCTGGATCACGTCGCAGTCGACGTAAAGGGTGACATCGCCCAACTTGCTCATGTCCAGCGCGGCGCGCAGGGAGCGGCCGATCAGGCGCTGGATCTCCAGGGTGCGACCGCCCTGCTTGCCACGGCTCGCCTCACGCTGGTTACGCTCGCCAGTGGAGCGCGGCAGCATGCCGTACTCGGCGGTCAGCCAACCCTGGCCCTGACCCTTGAGGAAGCGGGGAACACCATTTTCGACGCTGACCGTGCAGACGACCTTGGTGTCGCCGAACTCGACCAGTACCGACCCCTCGGCGTGCTTGGTGTAGTTGCGGGTGATGCGGATCGAGCGGAGCTGATCGGCGGCGCGACCACTTGGACGTTTCATCTGGGATACCTGTACCGGGACTTGAATCTGGCGAGCATTATAAGGCCCGCCGCCCTGGGAGGACATGCCTATTGTCGCGCTCCCGGCAGCCTGTCGTCTTTTCCCTCCGGCCCTGCGGGCTGTCTGTAACATGGGTGGATTGGGCGCCCGCACCGCACTGCGTTACAATCCCGCGCCTTGGCCGAAAGGCTTCCCCGTTCATTTCGACTTCGCGAGGTACTTTCCATGGTGCACAGCATGACCGCATTTGCTCGCGTCGAGCGCGCTGGCAGCCAAGGCACCCTGGCCTGGGAACTGCGCTCGGTCAACCACCGCTATCTGGAACCTCACCTGCGCCTGCCCGAAGCCCTGCGCGATCTGGAAGGTGCGGTACGCGAGGGCCTGCGCCAAGGGTTGTCGCGCGGCAAGGTCGAATGCACCTTGCGCCTGAGCGAAGACAACACCGGCAAGCCCCTGCAAGTCGATCGCGAGCGCGCCACACAACTGGTCGCCGCCGCCGAGACCGTCGCCGGCCTGATCAAACAGCCCGCACCGCTGAACCCGCTCGAAGTCCTGGCCTGGCCCGGCGTGCTGGTGGCAGATGCCAGCGATCCACAAGCCCTCAATGCCGAGGCCATGGCGCTGTTCGACGAGGCACTGGCCGAGCTCAAGGCTGGACGTCAGCGCGAAGGTCTGGAACTGGCCCGACTGATCAACGAACGGCTGGACGGCATGACCACTGAAGTCACCACCTTGCGCGCCTTGGTGCCACAGATGCTGGCCGCCCAGCGCCAGCGCATCCTCGACCGCTTCAATGATCTGCAGGCCGAACTCGACCCGCAGCGCCTGGAACAGGAGATGGTGCTGCTGGCCCAGAAGAGCGACGTGGCCGAAGAGCTGGATCGCCTGAGCACCCACATCACCGAAGTCCGTCGCGTGCTCAAGTCCGGCGGTGCAGCCGGTCGGCGCCTGGACTTCCTGATGCAGGAGCTCAATCGCGAGGCCAATACCCTGGGCTCCAAGGCGTTCGACCCACGCAGCACTCAGGCGGCGGTCAACCTCAAGGTGCTGATCGAACAGATGCGTGAACAAGTACAGAACATTGAGTAAGGCCACCCCTACCATGAACCACAGCAGCGGCACTCTCTACATCGTCTCGGCCCCTTCCGGCGCCGGCAAGACCAGCCTGGTCACAGCGCTGATCCAGGACGATCCACGCATCAGCGTTTCGGTTTCGCACACCACGCGCAACAAGCGCCCGGGCGAAGAGCACGGCGTGAACTACCACTTCGTCAGCCATGACGAGTTCAAAGCCCTGATCGAGCGCAACGACTTCCTTGAGCATGCCGAGGTGTTCGGTAATTTCTACGGCACTTCGCGCAGCGCGCTGCAACAGGCCCTCGACCAGGGACAGGACCTGATCCTGGAGATCGACTGGCAAGGTGCCCAGCAGGTACGCAAGCTGATGCCAGAAGCGCTGTCGGTGTTCATCCTGCCGCCGAGCCAGCAGGCCCTGCGCCAGCGTCTGGACAACCGCGGCCAGGACAGCGAAGAAATCATCGAAGGCCGCATGAAGGAAGCGGTCAGCGAGATGGTGCACTACGACGAGTACGACTACGTCATCATCAATGATGACTTCGCCGATGCACTGGAAGACCTCAAGGCAGTGTTCCGCGCGAACCGCAATGAGGATTCGCAGGCTGCGCAGCGCGCCGAGGCGCTCAAGCTACAGCAGCAACAACAGCGCCACGGGGCGCTGCTCAAGCAATTGATCGGCTGAAAAAAAGGGGCTGCGTTCGCAGCCCCTTTTCATTAATCCTGCAGTTGCAGGTTGGCCTGCTGGCGCAAAGTCGCGCCCAGGAAGTAGGCCGGTGCACGCCTGCGTGACAGCACCATCAACACGATCCCCAGCGCCGAGATGATCGCCGCGATCACGAATACCAGACCAAGTCCGGCGACGTGCGAGCCGCTGCCGAAGTCCGGCGAAGCACTGTCGATCGCAGTGCGCACGAAGATGACCGACAGGATCACCCCTCCCACCAGCGGGCACAGGCCGCGCATGAAGAAGTGACGCAGGCTGCTGAACAGGCTGTGGCGGAAGTACCAGACACAGGCATAGGCCGTCAGCGAATAGTAGAAGCAGATCATCATGCCCAGCGCAGTGATGGTGTCAGCCAGCACGTTCTCGCTCAGGGTGCGCATGGTCACGTAGAACAGACCAGCAGCGACACCGGCGCAGATCGTGGCATAGCGTGGGGTCTGCGAACGCGGGCAGACGCTGGCAAAGCGCTGCGGCACAGCACCGTAGTAACCCATCGCGAGCAGGGTCCGCGCCGGCGACACGAAGGTCGACTGCAAGGACGCGGCGGTGCTCGCCAGCACGGCGATGGACATCAGGATCGCCAAAGGCCCCATGACCGGACCGGCCAGGTGTGCAAAGACGTTCTCCTGGATACGCGGGTTGCCCAGGCCCAGGCCAACATCGCTGATCCCAGCGAACTGCAGGGTGGCGATGGCGGTGACCAAGTACAGACCCAGGATCAGCAACACCGTCCAGGTGGCCGCCTTGCCCGGAACTTCGTCACTGCCGATCGACTCTTCGCTCACGGTCAGACACACGTCCCAACCCCAGAAGATGAAGATAGACAACGACAAACCTGCGGCGAACGCCGAGAAAGACTCCACGCCAAACGGGTTGAACCAGGCCAGGTCGAATGCCAGCGGTGGCGGTGCGGTGGTTTCGCTGAAAGCGGCGAACGCAAAGCCGATCAGCACCAGCAACTGCAAAGCCACCAGGCCATACTGCACGGTCATTGTGGTGCCCATGCCGCGGCAGCAGATCCACACCGCCAGGGCGATGAACACACAACATGTGGAGATGTTCACCAACAAGTTGTCCGCCAACGCCGCCAGCTCATGCTGGCCGGTGATCTGCGCAATGAACAGGTAGAAGAAATCGACGGCCACACCCGCCAGGTTGGACAACACGATGGTGGTGGCCACAACCAGCCCCCAGCCACCGATCCAGCCGATCATCGGCCCGAAGGCCCGTGCCGACCAAGTAAACGAGGTGCCACTGTCCGGCTCCGCGGCATTGAGCTCGCGATAGCCCAGCGCGACCAGCAGCATGGGCAGGAAGCCAACGATGAAAACGGCGGGAAGGTGGGCACCCACCTCACGCACGGTGGGGCCAAGGGCACCGGTCAGGGTATAGACAGGGGCAATCGTGGAGATGCCCAGTACAACGCTGGCCAGCAGGCCCAAACGGCCTTTTGCCAGGCCTTTGCTGGCGCGCTGGGTGTTGCCTGCGTCGGTCGCCGCATCGGGTGGGCGGCCGGCTTCAGTGTATTCGCTCATGAGTCTTTGCCGTAACTATTGGTATTGTTTTCACGGGCCTTGCGAACAAGGCCCGCTTTCACTCATTGAAAGCTGTTGCAGGGAGCGGGTCATCCAAGACCTTCGGGTAACGTCAGAGTGTTTTCTGGCCTGAACCCTCCCGTGCAGCGTGGGCAATGCAGGCCTCACGGAATGCCTGGAACAGACTCCGGGAAACCGGGTTTTCGGCGAAACGCCATTCCGGGTGCCACTGCACACCGAGCACGAAACCCGGTGCATCAGGCATGGACACCGCTTCGATCAGGCCATCCGGGGCCCTTGCTTCGACACGCAGGCCAGGGGCCAGACGATCGATGCCCTGGCTGTGCAGCGAGTTGACCTCGAACTGCGCAGCCAGGCCCAAGCGCTCGAACAACCCTCCCGGCGTAACGCCGACGGGGTGTCGAGGGCTGTATTGCACCTCAAGCGGTGCGTCCTCAGGTTCTCGGTGATCCAGGTAGCCAGGCAACTCCTGCACGCGCTGGTGCAGGGTGCCGCCAAGGGCGACGTTCAGTTCCTGGAAACCACGGCAGATGCAGAACACCGGTATACCGGCGGCAATGGCTGCCTGCAGCAACGGCAAGGTCAGGCGGTCACGCGCGGTGTCGTGCCGGGTCCCTTCCGCGCTGGGGGCGCCATTGTAATGATGCGGCTCGACATTAGAAGGCGAGCCGGTAAAAAGAATGCCATCGAGCCGAGCCAGCAGCGCCTGTGTGTCGCTGCCGCCGTCACGGGCCGGCAAGATCAGCGGCAGCCCCGCGAAGCCGGCCGCCTCCACGTACTTGTCGCCCACTGTGTGCGACGAGTTCTTCCCCACCTGCTGGCGGCAGGCGCTGACACCGATCAGAGGGACCGCATTTGCGCTCATGGGCTTATACCGTGTGCAGGTACCAGTTGTACTCGAGGTCGGAGATCGACACTTCGAACTCGGCCAGCTCGCTTTCCTTGCAGGCCACGAAGATATCGATGTAGTCCGGGCTGATGTATTGGTTGAGGACTTCGCTGTCGTCCAGCGCACGCAAGGCATCGCGCAGGTTGTTCGGCAGGCTCTGCTCCAGCTGCTCGTACGAGTTGCCTTCGATCGGCTCACCCGGCTCGACCTGGTTGGTCAGACCGTGGTGGATACCTGCCAGGATGGCGGCGAGCATCAGGTACGGGTTGGCGTCGGCACCGGCCACACGGTGCTCGATGCGTACGTTCTCGCTGCTGTCGGTCGGCACGCGCAGGGCGACAGTGCGATTGTCCAGACCCCAGCTCGGTGCATTCGGCACGTAGAATTGCGCGCCGAAGCGGCGGTAGGAGTTGATGTTCGGGCAGAGAAACGCCATCGATGCCGGCATGGTTTCCAGCACACCGCCGATGGCGTGGCGCAGCGCATCGCTCTGGAGCGGGTCTTCGTTGGCGAAGATGTTCTTTCCGGTCTTCTTGTCCAGCAGCGAGATGTGCACATGCAGGCCATTGCCCGCCTGGCCCGGGTAAGGCTTGGCCATGAAGGTGGTGTCCATTTCATGGTCGTAGGCGATGTTCTTGATCAGGCGCTTGAGCAGGATCGCGTAGTCACAGGCCTTGAGTGGGTCGGCCACGTGATGCAGGTTGACCTCGAACTGGGCCGGGGCGCTTTCCTTGACGATGGCGTCGGCCGGAATGCCTTGCTCCTTGGCCGCTTCCAGCATGTCCTGCAGGCAGTCGGCGTACTCGTCCAGGTCGTCGATCAGGTACACCTGGGTCGACTGCGGGCGCTTACCGGAGATCGGTGAGCGCGGCGGCTGCGGGCGACCGTTGAGGTTGTCCTGGTCGATCAGGTAGAACTCAAGCTCGAAGGCTGCGCAGATATCCAGGCCCAGTTCGTCGAATTTGGCGACTACCTGGCGCAGCACTTCGCGCGGGTCGGCGAAGAACGGGGCGCCGTCCAGCTCGTGCATGGTCATCAGCAGTTGTGCAGTAGGACGCTTCTGCCAAGGCTCGTCGGACAAAGTGCCAGGAATCGGGTAGCAGATGCGATCGGCATCGCCGATATCCAGGCCAAGGCCGGTGCTCTCCACGGTCGAACCGTTGATATCCAGGGCAAACAACGACGCCGGCAGATTGATGCCTTTCTCGTATACCTTGTGCAGACTGGCGCGCTCGATGCGCTTGCCGCGTACCACACCATTCATGTCGGAAATCAGCAGATCGACGAACTGCGTGTCCGGATGAGCCTCTAGGAATTCATTCATCTCGCTGGAAGAACTGGCGCACGGGATTACCGACGTCATGGCTGTACATCCTTTGATTCGGGGCGGCGATGTGGAGGGAGACTGCTGGCGCCTCGCGGGCGGCGATGGTTGCTACTGTTGTTCTTTTCACTGTCCCATCGTGGGGATAGGGTGCGACCCGGTGTGCATTGATTCCCGGGGGCCGTTCCACTATAAAATGGCCTCAACGCAACAGACATTGGCATTTCGGCAAGCAGAGCGTGCATCGATGCAATATCAGATTACCCATGCCGACCTTTCCCTGGTCCTGGCCCTGGAACGCGGTCGATCACTGGCCAAGGCCGCCGAACTGCTCAAGGTAGACGTCTCGACGGTGTTCCGCTCGATTCGCCGACTGGAGTCGGCGCTGGGCACAGCGTTGTTCGTCAAGAGCCGCAAAGGCTACCTGCCCACCGATACCGCCCAGGCCCTGGCAGAGCAGGCCGAGCGCGCCGAGCAGGCGCTCGATGCCGCGCGCATCGCACTGACCAGCGGGGAACAGGTGGTCAGCGGTACCGTTCGTCTGACCTGCACCGAAGCCGTGATGCACAGCCTGCTACTGCCAGCGCTGGCCGATTTCATGTCGAACTACCCTGCCCTGTCGCTGGAATTGGGCACCTCCAACACGTTCGCCAACCTCAGTCGACGCGATGCCGACATCGCCCTGCGCCTGACCAACACACCGCCCGAGCACCTTGTCGGCCGCTGCCTGGGCTCCACGTCCTACGTGGTTTGCGGCCAGCCCCAGTGGCGCGAGCGCCTGGGCGAGTCGCACAGCAGCGTACCGTGGATCGCCCCGGACGATTCGATGCAGGACCACCCCACGGTGGTCTGGCGCAACCAGCAGTACCCGGGCCTCAATCCACGCTATCAGTGCAGCAGCATGTCGACCATCGCCCAACTCGTGAGCACCGGCCTCGGCGTAGCCGCATTACCAGACTACATGGTCGATGCGCTGCCCGAGGTCGAGGCCCTGAGCGGCCCTCTGCCTGGCTGCGACACCCAGCTGTGGCTGCTGACCCGCCCGGATTGCCGGGCCCTGCGCTCGGTCCAGACCTTGTTCGAAGAGTTGACCCCACGTCTGCGCGACGCCATGTTGTGAGAACGCGCCATGCAGGCTTGTGCGCAGTCCCTGCCTCCCGTTATCGTCAGAGTCAAGCGTGCCGGTGTCTGCACCGGCGCTTTCGCGGGCAAGCCCGCGCCCTCAAGGGACAACGTCGCGTCTCTGCGGGGTTCCGCGAAGCAGCCAACATAGTCCGGACAGACCACCACCTGACAAAACAGCGCTTCCCTATTGGCTGGTGATTTTTTAAACTATCGAGTCCGCCTGCCCACTCTGGGCTGCACGCCTAACGCATTTGCTACTGAGGAAGACCATGGCCCGCGTAACTGTTGAAGACTGCCTGGAACACGTGGATAACCGCTTCGAGCTGGTCATGCTCTCGACCAAGCGCGCCCGTCAGCTGGCCACCGGCGGCAAAGAGCCGCGCGTTGCATGGGAAAACGACAAACCGACCGTCGTTGCCCTGCGCGAAATCGCTGAAGGTATCGTCACGCCTGAGTTCATCGCCGCCGAAGAGATCGTCACCGAAGATCCGGTCTTCGCAGCGTTCGAGGACGAGAACAACGAGGCTGTCTGATCCATGCCTGGTCGACATCGTGCGGCACAAGGCCTTCTCTCTCGGCCGGAGGTGAACCCATGCCGGGTATAGAAGCCCTCGCCGAACGGCTGTCGACCTACCTCGGCCCCGACCAGGTCAACCTGGTCCGCCGGGCCTATTTTTACGCCGAACAGGCGCACGATGGCCAACGCCGCCGCAGCGGCGAGCCCTACGTGACCCATCCGCTGGCCGTGGCCAGCATCCTGGCCGACATGCACATGGACCATCAGAGCCTGATGGCCGCCATGCTGCACGATGTGATCGAAGACACCGGCATCGCCAAGGAAGCCCTCTGCCAGCAATTCGGCGAGACCGTCGCCGAACTGGTCGACGGGGTCAGCAAGCTGACCCAGATGAACTTCGAGACCAAGGCCGAAGCCCAGGCCGAAAACTTCCAGAAGATGGCCATGGCCATGGCCCGCGACATCCGCGTGATCCTGGTCAAACTGGCCGACCGCCTGCACAACATGCGCACCCTGGAAGTGCTCTCTGGCGAAAAACGCCGGCGCATCGCCAAGGAAACCCTCGAGATCTACGCCCCCATCGCCAACCGGCTGGGCATGCACAACGTGCGCGTGGAGTTCGAAGACCTCGGTTTCAAGGCGATGCACCCGATGCGCTCCTCGCTGATCCACCGCGCCGTCAAGAGCGCCCGTGGCAACCGCAAGGAAATCGTCGCCAAGATCGAACAGTCGCTGGCCAACTGCCTGGCCGCGGACGGCATCGAGGGCGAGGTCAGCGGCCGGCAGAAACACCTCTATGGCATCTACAAGAAGATGCGCGGCAAGCGCCGCGCCTTCAACGAGATCATGGACGTGTATGCCTTCCGCATCATCGTCGACAAGGTCGACACCTGCTACCGCGTGCTCGGCGCCGTACACAACCTGTACAAGCCGCTGCCTGGCCGCTTCAAGGACTACATCGCGATCCCCAAGGCCAACGGCTACCAGTCGCTGCATACGACGCTGTTCGGCATGCATGGCGTACCCATCGAGATCCAGATCCGCACCCGCGAAATGGAAGAGATGGCCAACAACGGGATCGCTGCGCACTGGCTGTACAAGTCCAACGAGGACGAACAGCCCAAGGGCAACCATGCCCGCGCCCGCCAGTGGGTCAAGGGCATCCTCGAGTTGCAGCAACGCGCCGGCAACTCCCTGGAGTTCATCGAAAGCGTCAAGATCGATCTGTTCCCGGACGAAGTATACGTCTTCACGCCCAAGGGCCGGATCATGGAGCTGCCCAAAGGCTCCACCGCCGTCGACTTCGCCTACGCGGTGCACACCGACGTCGGCAACAGCTGCATCGCCTGCCGTATCAATCGCCGCCTGGCACCGCTGTCCGAGCCACTGCAAAGTGGCTCGACGGTAGAGATCGTCAGCGCGCCGGGTGCTCGCCCGAATCCCGCGTGGCTCAATTTCGTGGTCACCGGCAAGGCGCGCACCCATATTCGCCATGCACTCAAACAGCAGCGCCGGTCCGAGTCGATCAGCCTGGGCGAACGCCTGCTGAACAAGGTCCTTACCGGCTTCGACAGCAGCCTGGAGAAGATTGCGCCGGAGCGCATCCAGTCCATCCTCAGCGAGTACCGCCTAGAGCTGCTCGAGGATCTGCTCGAAGACATCGGCCTGGGAAACCGCATGGCCTACGTCGTGGCCCGTCGCCTGTTGTCCGCCGAAGGCGAGCAACTGCCCGCGCCAGAAGGCCCGCTGGCCATCCGTGGCACCGAAGGCCTGGTGCTCAGCTACGCCAAGTGCTGCACCCCGATCCCTGGCGACCCGATCGTCGGCCACCTGTCGGCGGGCAAAGGCATGGTCGTGCACCTGGAAAACTGCCGCAACATTAGTGAAATCCGCCACAACCCAGAAAAATGCGTACAGCTTTCCTGGGCCAAGGACATCACCGGCGAATTCAATGTCGAATTGCGTGTCGAGCTGGAGCACCAGCGTGGCCTGATCGCCCTGCTGGCCAGCAGCGTCAACGCCGCCGATGGCAATATCGAAAAAATCAGCATGGACGAACGCGACGGCCGTATCAGCGTGGTCCAACTGGTGGTCAGCGTGCGCGATCGCGTGCACCTGGCCCGCGTGATCAAGAAGTTGCGTACCCTGACCGGCGTGGTCCGCATCACCCGCATGCGTACGTAGTCCGTCAACCAAGGAGTCATCATGACCAAGACCGTCATCAACAGCGACAAGGCCCCAGCCGCCATCGGCACCTACTCCCAGGCGATCAAGGCCGGCAACACCGTGTACATGTCCGGCCAGATCCCGCTGGACCCGAAAACCATGGAACTGGTCGAGGGCTTCGAAGCCCAGACCGTCCAGGTCTTCGAGAACCTCAAGGCCGTCGCCGAAGCCGCTGGCGGTTCGTTCAAGGACATCGTCAAGCTGAACATCTTCCTCACCGACCTGAGCCACTTCGCCAAGGTCAACGAGATCATGGGCCGTTACTTCGAGCAGCCTTACCCAGCGCGCGCCGCTATCGGCGTTGCCGCTCTGCCGAAAGGCTCCCAGGTCGAGATGGACGCGATCCTGGTCATCGAGTGATGCCTCCGGTGGCGGGCGCCCTGCCCGTCACCTTCCCTGCCCCAAGGTTCTACACCATGCGCCATGCCCTGCCCCTTGCACTGGCAGCCCTGCTCCTGGGCGGCTGTGCCAGTCACAAGCCCGAAGACTACAACGGCACCTGGATCAACCAGGACGCCATCGATGCCGCCGACGGTGGCAGCCTGCACCAAGCCCTGAGCCAAAAGGGCCCGGTACTTGAATGGAAAATCGACACCGCCAACCAGCAAGCCAGCTACAGCAACGGCTTCGAGGCAGTCGATGGTTACCTGAGCGCCAAGGAAGACCAGTGGCAGGCCAGCTTCACAGGTGGTCAGACCGAGCAACTGAGCCTCAGTGGCGACAAACTGCGCGTCACCTCGCAAACCGGCGACAAACAGACCTTCGTGAAGGCGCCGGCAGCTCCCGCCAACGCACCGCTTGGCAGCAGCTTTGAAAAGGCGCTGTACACCGCCTATCTGGGCGGCGAATGGAAGATCGTCGAGGGCCCGGGCAAAGGTGCAACGGTGCGCTTCGCCGACAACGGCAGCGTGACCGGCCTGCCCAATCTCGATCGCTATGCCCTGTGCCTGGCGGGCGATTGCGCCGACATGGGCGGCGGCAACGACAGCCTGTGGCTGGAGCGCAACCAACGCGGCGCGCCGTGGGTATTCAAGCGCGATGGCGACACGCTGGAGATCTTCCAGGCCGTAAACCATGCGCAGCCGGATGAAAAGCCACAGTTGGCAGCCGGGAAGCGCCAGTGGGTGCTGGAGCTCAACTGAACACCGTCCCTGTGGGAGCGGGCGTGCCCGCGAACACCGGCGAAGCCGGTGCCATACCCCGCGTTGCATTCTTCGCGGGCAAGCCTGCTCCCACAGAGATTCGCATCAACTCCGAGTATCAGCTTTTCCCTTCCAGGATGGCCGCATAGCCTTCCCTGTAACTCGGATACGCCGGCGCCCAGCCCAATGACCGCGCCCGGGCATTACTGCAGCGCTTGCTACCGGTACGCCGCACGCGTTGCTCGTCCGACCATTCACTCACACCCATGTACTCGCGCAACCAGCCGACGACCTCGGCCAAGGGCGCAGGGTCGTCGTCGACGCCGATATAACAGTCGTCCAGCGCCTCTCCCCGGGCATCGGCTTGCAACAGGAACGCGATCAGCCCCGCGGCATCCTCGGCGTGAATGCGGTTACCGTACAGCGGAGGCGTCTCGGCCACGCGGTAGCCCTGGCGCACCTGGCTTAGCAGCCATTCGCGCCCAGGCCCATAGATGCCGGTCAGACGAACGATGGTGGCTGGCAGCCCACTGTGCAGCGCCAGCTGCTCGGCCTCCAGCATTACCCGCCCCGAATAGCCTAGGGGCTCGGTGACCGCGCGCTCGTCGATCCATTCGCCATCGACCTGCCCATACACGCTGCTGCTGGACACGAACACTACCCGCCGTGGCCGCTGCCCACGCTCCGCCAGCCAGCCCAACACATGGCGTAACCCTTCGACATATGCGGCTCGGTAGCCAGCCTCATCGTGCTGGCTGGCGGCCACGCAATACACCAGGTAATCAGGCGACCCTGCAGGCCAGGCTGCGGGAATGGTCGCTTCGGACAGGTCGGCGGCAACCGGCAGTACCCCCGCAGGCAACTGCCCAACCGAACGTCGCAGCCCACTGACCCGCCAGCCTTGGTCAAGTAGCTGGCGAGCCAAGCGACCGCCGACATCACCACAACCTACGATCACTACGGACGGTTCTGACATCTCTCAACTCCCTGCGCCAATGGTTCACGCTAGCCGGACTAATCGATAGGCGGCTAGACGATGGTTAAAAAAGGCAACATTATTACTTCTGCTAACAAGAATTACTTGCAATAATGGCGCCCTATTTGTTCTCGGCCTGCCTCGAGGCCTTGGAGAACGTCACCTCATTTTCTTCATCAGGTCCGGCCAGCATGACACGTACTCAACCCTCCGCTTCGCCAACCACATCGCGCGCATGGCGCGCCATCGCCGCGCTGACTCTCAGCCTGGTGCTGGCCCCAGCCGCCATGGCCGATGAGCCTGCCACCCCGTCCACCAATACCCCGGCTGCGGCGACCGCACCGGCAGCACCTGCCGCCCCGGCCGCGGCCGGTGAAGCCCAGACCCCTGCCGATGCTGCCAATGCTCAGGCACCTGCGGACGAAAACGTTCAGGCCCTGGTCGAAGACACCTCCCTGGGCATGGCCCACGACCTGTCTCCTTGGGGCATGTACAAGAACGCCGACGTAGTCGTCAAAGCCGTGATGATCGGCCTGGCCATCGCCTCGCTGATCACCTGGACCATCTGGATCGCCAAGGGCTTCGAGCTGATGGGCGCCAAGCGTCGCCTGCGTGGCGAGGTCGCCCTGCTGAAGAAAGCCGCCAGTCTCAAGGATGCCAGCGACGTCGCCAACAAGGCAGGCACCCTGGCCCACACCTTGGTCCATGATGCGCTGGACGAAATGCGCCTCTCGGCCAATGCCCGCGAGAAGGAAGGCATCAAGGAGCGTGTCAGCTTCCGCCTGGAGCGTCTGGTCGCCGCCAGCGGTCGCAGCATGAGCACCGGCACCGGCGTCCTCGCCACTATCGGCTCCACCGCCCCATTCGTGGGTCTGTTCGGTACCGTCTGGGGCATCATGAACAGCTTCATCGGTATCGCCAAGACCCAAACCACCAACCTGGCCGTGGTCGCCCCCGGCATCGCCGAAGCCCTGCTGGCCACCGCCCTGGGCCTGGTCGCGGCCATTCCGGCCGTGGTCATCTACAACGTCTTCGCCCGCTCCATCGCTGGCTACAAGGCCCAGGTCTCCGATGCCTCGGCCCAGGTACTGCTGCTGGTCAGCCGCGACCTGGACCACCAGGGTGGCGAGCGCGCCGCCCCGCACATGGTGAAAGTGGGGTAAGCCATGGGCCTGCATCTCAACGAAGGTGGCGACGATCTCGCCGAGAACCACGAAATCAACGTCACGCCCTTCATCGACGTCATGCTGGTGCTGCTGATCATCTTCATGGTCGCCGCTCCCCTGGCCACCGTCGACATCAAGGTCGACTTGCCCGCCTCCACCGCCAAACCGGCACCGAGGCCTGAGAAGCCGGTGTTCGTCAGCGTCAAGACCGACAAGAAGCTCTATGTCGGTGATGACGAGGTGGCTCAGCGTGATCAGCTCGGCACGATGCTCGATGCCAAGACCAAGGGCGACAAGGAAACCACGATCTTCTTCCAGGCCGACAAGGGAGTTGATTACGGCGACCTGATGGAAGTCATGAACACCATGCGCGCCGCCGGCTACCTCAAGGTCGGCCTGGTCGGTCTAGAAACGGCAGCCAAGCAATGACAACGACACGGTCCAACCTGGCGCGCTACGGCGTCAGCCTGGCGATCGTGCTGAGCGTGCACGTGCTGGCAGTGCTGCTGACCCTGAACTGGTCGGTGCCCCAGGCCGTGGAACTGCCGCCAGCGGCCATGATGGTCGAGCTGGCGCCGCTGCCCGCACCGGCGCCACCACCACCGCCCAAGGCCGCACCACAGCCGCCAGCACCGGTTGAAGAAGCGCCGCTGCCCAAGCTGGTGGAAGCGCCCAAGCCGAAGATCGCCATCCCAAAGCCGCCCAAGCCCAAGGCCAAGCCTCAACCGCCCAAGCCTGAGAAGAAGCCCGAGCCGCCAAAGGATCTGCCACCGGCCAAGGAAGAAGTCGCGGACACACCGCCAAGCAACACGCCACCGCAAAAATCGGCGGCACCGGCACCGAGCATCGCGTCCAACAGCAATGCCCTGCCGACCTGGCAGAGCGACTTGCTGCGTCACCTGGCCAAATACAAGCGGTACCCGGAGGACGCTCGCCGCCGCGGCCTGCAAGGTATCAACCGGCTGCGTTTCGTGGTCGACGCCGAGGGCAAGGTGCTGTCGTTCGCGCTGGCCGGTGGTTCGGGCAGCGCAGCGCTGGACCGGGCGACCCTGGAGATGATCCGCCGGGCACAACCAGTGCCCAAGCCGCCGAAGGAATTGCTGAACAATGGTCAGATCGAAGTTGTAGCGCCGTTCGTCTACTCGCTGGACCGTCGCTGATACTTTTGTTTCTGTCACAAAACAGCAAGTCTGATAACGTGCGTCTATCGATTGCAGCCGCTATGCTGGGGCCGCAACTTCATGGACGCACGTTATGACCCTTACAGAATTACGCTACATCGTCACACTCGCCCAGGAGCAGCATTTCGGCCACGCCGCCGAGCGTTGCCATGTCAGCCAGCCGACCCTGTCGGTTGGTGTGAAGAAACTCGAGGACGAGCTTGGCGTGCTGATCTTCGAGCGCAGCAAGAGCGCGGTGCGCCTGACCCCGGTCGGCGAAAGCATCGTTGCCCAAGCGCAGAAGGTCCTGGAGCAGGCCCAGGGTATTCGCGAACTCGCCCAGGCCGGCAAGAACCAGCTCACCGCACCGCTCAAGGTCGGTGCCATCTATACCGTCGGTCCCTACCTCTTCCCGCACCTCATTCCGCAGCTGCACCGGGTCGCCCCGCAGATGCCGCTGTACATCGAAGAGAACTTCACTCACGTGCTGCGCGAGAAGCTGCGCAATGGTGAGCTGGACGCCGTGATCATCGCCCTGCCGTTCAACGAAGCCGACGTGCTGACGCTGCCGCTGTACGACGAGCCGTTCTACGCGCTGATGCCCGCCGATCACCCCTGGACCGCCAAGAAGACCATCGACACGGCCATGCTCAATGACAAGAGCCTGCTGCTGCTCGGCGAAGGTCACTGCTTCCGCGACCAGGTACTGGAGGCCTGCCCGACCATCAACAAGGGTGGCGAAGGCTCCAAGCACACCACGGTCGAATCCAGCTCGCTGGAAACCATCCGCCACATGGTCGCCTCCGGCCTTGGCGTGTCGATCCTGCCGCTGTCGGCCGTACACAGCCACCATTACGCCCCGGGCGTGATCGAAGTACGCCCGCTCACGGCGCCTTCGCCATTCCGCACCGTGGCCATCGCCTGGCGCGCCAGCTTCCCGCGGCCCAAGGCCATCGAGATCCTCGCCGACTCGATCCGCCTCTGCTCGGTAGCCAAGCCGCCTGCGGAAAAATCGGCCTGACCCATGACCGAGCTGTCGACTCTCCCGGTCACCACCCTCAAGGGTGTCGGCGAGGCCATGGCCGAGAAGCTGGCCAAAGTGGGTCTGGAGAACCTCCAAGACCTGCTGTTCCACCTGCCGCTGCGCTACCAGGACCGAACCCGCGTGGTGCCTATCGGGGCTTTGCGCCCAGGCCAGGATGCGGTGATCGAAGGGGTGGTCAGCGGTGCCGACGTGACCATGGGCAAGCGTCGCAGCCTGGTGGTGCGCCTGGGGGACGGCACCGGCGTGCTGAGCCTGCGCTTCTACCATTTCAGCAATGCCCAGAAGGAAGGCCTCAAGCGTGGCACCCATTTGCGCTGCTACGGCGAGGCCCGCCCCGGTGCCTCAGGGCTGGAGATCTATCACCCGGAGTACCGCGCGCTCAATGGCAGTGAACCCGCGCCGCCCGTCGAACAGACCCTGACGCCGATCTATCCGAGCACCGAAGGTCTGACCCAACAACGGCTGCGCCTGCTGTGCCAGCAGAGCCTGGCCATGCTCGGCCCGCGCAGCCTGCCAGATTGGCTGCCCGACGAATTGGCCCGGGATTACCATCTGGCGCCGCTGGACGATGCGATCCGCTACCTGCACAACCCACCTGCCGACGCTGACCTCGACGAACTCGCCGAAGGCCAGCATTGGGCCCAGCATCGCCTGGCCTTCGAAGAGCTGCTGACCCATCAACTTTCCCAGCAACGCCTGCGTGAAAGCCTGCGCGCCCTGCGTGCCCCGGTACTGCCCAAGGCTAGCCGTCTGCCGGCCCAGTATCTGGCCAACCTGGGCTTCAGCCCCACCGGCGCGCAGCAACGCGTCGGCAACGAGATCGCCTACGACCTTAGCCAGCCAGAGCCAATGATGCGTCTGGTTCAGGGCGACGTGGGCGCTGGCAAGACCGTGGTCGCCGCCCTCGCCGCCTTGCAGGCCCTGGAAGCCGGCTATCAGGTGGCCCTGATGGCGCCCACCGAGATTCTCGCCGAGCAGCACTACCTGACCTTCAAACGCTGGCTCGAGCCCTTGGGCATCGAGGTGGCCTGGCTGGCTGGCAAGCTCAAGGGCAAGGCCCGCGCCAGCGCCCTGGAACAGATCGCCAGCGGCGTGCCGATGGTGGTCGGCACCCATGCGCTGTTCCAGGAGGAAGTGAAATTCCGCCGCCTGGCCCTGGCGATCATCGACGAGCAACACCGGTTTGGCGTCCAGCAGCGCCTGGCCTTGCGCCAAAAAGGCGTAGACGGCGCGCTCTGCCCGCACCAGTTGATCATGACCGCCACCCCGATTCCTCGTACGCTGGCCATGAGCGCATATGCCGACCTGGACACCTCGATCCTCGACGAACTACCCCCTGGCCGTACCCCGGTCAACACCGTGCTGGTGGCTGACAGCCGGCGCTTCGAAGTGGTCGAGCGGGTCCGCGCGGCCTGCGCCGAAGGACGCCAGGCGTATTGGGTCTGCACCCTGATCGAAGAGTCGGAGGAACTGACCTGCCAGGCGGCCGAAAGCACCTTTGAGGAACTGGGCAGCGCCCTGGGCGAGCTACGGGTCGGCCTGATCCACGGGCGCATGAAACCGGCGGAAAAAGCCGCGGTGATGGCCGAGTTCAAGGCCGGCAACCTTCAGTTGCTGGTGGCGACCACCGTGATCGAAGTTGGCGTGGACGTCCCCAATGCCAGCCTGATGATCATCGAGAACCCCGAGCGCCTGGGCCTTGCCCAGTTGCACCAGCTACGTGGCCGGGTGGGCCGGGGCAGCGCGGTCAGCCATTGCGTGCTGCTCTATCACCCGCCTCTGTCGCAGATCGGCCGCGAACGCCTGGGCATCATGCGCGAAACCAACGACGGCTTCGTCATCGCCGAGAAAGACCTGGAACTGCGCGGCCCCGGCGAAATGCTCGGTACCCGCCAGACCGGCCTGCTGCAGTTCAAGGTGGCCGACCTGATGCGCGACGCGGACCTGCTCCCTGCCGTGCGTGATGCAGCCCAGGCCTTGCTGGCCCGTTGGCCCGGCCATGTCAGCCCACTGCTGGATCGCTGGCTGCGCCATGGCCAGCAGTACGGACAGGTGTGATACCGATCACGAAATGCACCCAAACCCGCGAGGCTGTTTTGCAGCCTCACGCTGCCTGGGCCACCATCGACGCATAATGGATCCAGTTGTCGCGCTGGATGGTTATACTCCGCGTTTAAAAGAAAACCTTGGACTCAGACCATGACTGAAGTTGCCCTGGATACTTCGACCCCACACGCACCCTCTGTCATTCGGCTGTTGCTCGACAAGCTCGGCGTGCCGTACCGCGAAGTGCCCGAGCATGCAAGGTTGCCGGCCGACGCACGAGTCCAGGCCATTCTTCTCGACGACGAAGTCGGCGCCTTGATGGTGCTGTTCCCGCAGAGCCAGTTGCTGGACCTGAACCGCCTGGCCGAACTCACCGGCCGCAAGCTGGTGGCCGTACCCGTCGCACGCCTCGCGCACATGCTCGACAAGCATGCCCTCAAGACCCTGCCGGGGATCCCGGCACTGACCAGCTACCCGTGCCTCTATGAAGCCAGCCTGCTGAAAGTCGACAACCTGCTGATCCAGTCTGGGGAGCCCGGCTTGCTGCTGGAGATTCCACGCGATGCGTTCAAAGGCATGTTGAACAAAGCCAGCGCAGGCAACTTCGGCGAACAGACCCACGACATCCGCCCCAACCTTGACCGACCGGATGATGACCCCAAGGAAATCACCCAGGCCGTTCAAGCCTTTACCGCACGCCGCATCCAGCAACGCCTGGAACAGACCATCGAGATCCCACCACTGGCGGACACCGCGCAGAAGATCATCAAACTGCGCGTCGACCCCAATGCCAGCATCGATGACATTACCGGCGTAGTGGAAACCGACCCCGCTCTGGCCGCCCAAGTGGTCAGTTGGGCGGCATCGCCTTATTACGCCTCACCCGGCAAGATCCGTTCAGTGGAAGACGCCATCGTTCGCGTGCTGGGCTTCGACCTGGTGATCAACCTCGCCCTGGGCCTGGCGCTGGGCAAGACCTTGAGCCTGCCCAAGGATCACCCACAACAAGCCACGCCCTACTGGCAACAGTCGATCTACACCGCCGCGGTGATCGAAGGCCTGACCCGCGCCATGCCTCGGGCCGAACGTCCGGAGGCAGGGCTGACCTACCTTGCGGGCCTTCTGCACAACTTCGGCTATCTGTTGCTGGCACATGTGTTTCCGCCGCACTTCTCGCTGATCTGCCGCCACCTGGAGGTCAACCCGCACCTGTGCCACACCTATGTGGAGCAACACCTGCTGGGTATCAGCCGCGAACAGATCGGCGCCTGGCTGATGAAGCTGTGGGACATGCCCGAGGAGCTGTGCACGGCGCTGCGCTTCCAGCACGACCCGAGCTACGAGGGTGAGAACTCGGCGTTCCCCAACCTGGTGTGCCTGGCGATTCGCCTGTTGCGTGCACGCGGCATCGGTTCGGGCCCTCAGGAGGAGATCCCCGAGGCCCTGCTGGAACGGCTGAACCTGACCCGGGAAAAGGCCGACGATGTGGTGAACAAGGTGCTGGAGGCGGAGGCCTTGCTGCGCGAACTGGCCTCGCAGTTCCACGCCCCGCAGTAAACGCACCGGCCTATTCGCGGGTCCCCCCCCACCTGGCCCACGGCAGCCCTGTGGAAGCGGGTTTACCCGCGAAGAAGACACCACCGGGCAAGACCGTTGCTCCCACTCAGGTATAGGCCGAATCAGCCCTTCTTCTTGGGCTTGAGGTATTTCATCAGGCCTTGGAACCAGATGACCAAGGCCGGATTACCCTTGATCTGAATGCTCTTGTCCTGAATCCCCTGCATGAAGGCCAGTTGCTTGTTGCTGGCCTGGAGCGTCGCGAAACCGTACGCGGCGTCCTTGAAGGCGATGGCGAAGGCCGGCTGCGGGTGCAGGCCCCCTTTGCTGCTGACACGCTCACCGCTGACGATGAAATGCCGGCCGATCCGACCATCGAGCGTCTGCATCTGGAACACCAGCTCCTTGTCGCGCAATTGTTGCTGGAACGCCGGATTGTTGCGGCTGGCCCTGGCCATCAGCAGGCCCATGGCCCAGAGCAGGAAGCGAAACTTCATCAACACGCCTCGACTAAAAAGTGACTGAGCGGCGCAGTTTATCCTTTTATCGGTCGCGAAATACAAATCTGCTGTTTCGACGATTTTCCAGGCGTCTGAATGTACAACGGGCGCCCAAGGCGCCCGTTTGGATAACTGCTGTTATCGGTAATGGATCATTTGCCTTTCTTGGCAGGCTTGGCGGGCTGATTGATGCTGTCGCGCAGGTTCTTGCCAGGCTTGAAGGCAACGGTGTTGCTGGCTTTGATCTTGACGGGTTGACCGGTCTGCGGGTTCTTGCCGGTGCGGGCGCCACGATGACGTTTTTCAAAAGTACCGAAACCGACCAGGGTGACAGTGTCCTTGTCCAGCGCACCGGTGATGCTGTCGAGGATCGCATTCAAGACCTGGTTGGCCTTTTCCTTGGTCAGGTCGGCCTTTTCGGCGATAACAGCGGCGAGTTCTGGTTTACGCATAGTGAAGCCTCTTGTACGGGATTTCTTGTTGTTATTGCCGTGCTGCTTCGCGAAGCAGCGTTCAAGGCACCGCAGGCTCTAATCTGCGGCAGACGGGAGTGAGAATGGCACGCTCACCGAAGCCGCGCCAGTACTTGGGTGGCCATTGTCGCGCCAAGAACAGGGCATACCCGACAGAGCGCCAGCCATTTACGCCATCAGGGGCGGTAACTGCCGATTCAGTGCCAGCTTCTCCATCACCGCCGCCCCGGTCAGCGCATAGCCCAGCAATTGGCCAGCAGCATCGCGGCAGAGCACCTTGAGGTCAGCGCCCTGCCCCTCGACCTGCCAAACGCCTTCACGCCCTGGTGGAGGCGGCGAAACCACCAGCGGGCAGGCTGGCGTCTTGACGGTCACAGGCATCGGCCCATAGGCAACAGCGGTAGGGTTGCCAGCGAGGGTCTGGGCCAAGGCCCGGGCGCAGGTCATCAACGGCATGACATAGAGCAGGTTGATACCGTCGACCTCGGCGCAATCACCCAGGGCGAAGATGTTGTCGTGGGACGTACGCAACTGCCGGTCCACCACCACACCCCGGTTCGTCTGCAGGCCCGCGGCAGCGGCAAGGTCTGTGCGCGGACGCAGCCCGATGGCCGATACCACCAGGTCGCAGGCGATCGCCCGGCCATCGGACAGGTGCGCCTGCAGACCTTGCTCGTCACGCTGCAGACGGGTCAGCACTGGCCCCAGGTGAAAGCGCACGCCCAGCCCTTCCAGGCCTGCCTGCACCGCACCGGCCGCAGCCGGGTGCAGCAAGGTTGGCATCACCTGCTCACAAGGTGCGACCACATCGACCTCGAAGCCGCCAAGGCTCATGTCATTGGCGAACTCGCAACCGATCAGACCTGCACCGAGTATCAGCACCCGGCGCTTGCCTGCTGCGGCGGCGCGAAAGCGCGCATAGTCCTCGAGGTCATTGATCGGGAAGACCAGCTCGGGCGCATCGCCCTCGATCGGCACCTGCACGGTCTGAGCACCCCACGCCAGGACGAGGTCGCGGTACTCGACGGCCTCTTCCCCGATCCACAGACGCTTGTGGCCTGGGTCGATACCACTGATGGTGGTATGGGTGCGGATCTCGGCCTTGAGCTGCTCGGCCATGGCGCCAGGCTCGGCCATGCACAGGCCATCGGCATCCTTCTGCTTGGCAAAGCCGGTGGAAAGCATGGGCTTGGAGTAGGAGCGACCGTCGTCGGCGGTGATCAGCAACAACGGCGTGTCGCCGTCGAGTTTGCGAAACTCGCGGGCCAGGTTGTAGCCGGCAAGGCCGGTACCGATGATCACCACAGGGGACGTCATGTCGTGCTCCTCTCGCTGAACAGGGGGGTGATCAGCCAATGGCGATCATTTCAAAGTCACTCTTGCCAACGCCACAGTCGGGGCACAGCCAGTCTTCCGGCACGTCTTCCCAGCGAGTGCCCGGGGCGATGCCGTCGTCTGGCCAGCCTTCGGCCTCGTCGTAGATCAGGCCACAGACAATGCACTGCCACTTCTTCATGGGGTCTTTCCTCGGTACAGGCTCAGGCGTTCGTCACAGCGGGCAGCCCCGGGATACCTCGAACAACCGCGAAGGGGCTACCGCGCAATTCGTGGGGGCTTTGTACTGGCCCTGCGACCAGTATGCAAGCAGTCGGGGCAATCATGCTAAGCTCGCCGCCTCTCTGGCTGTAACAAGCATACCGACGTGCCGTACGAAACCCCGCAAGCAGCCGCTGTCGCGTGGCTGCCGTATTCACAGCTGGCTGCCGGCATCGACCCGTCGATTCTCGACTGGCTCTTCGACGAAGGCTCCCTGACTCGCCGCCTGACCCACCTCTCCCGCGATCACTTCGCCGTCACCCCGCTGTTCGAGGGCTGGCAGCCCCTGCGTGACGACGAGTGCCAAGCCCTGGGCCTGGCGCCTGGGGAAGAAGGCTGGGTGCGCGAAGTCTACCTGCGCGGCCATGGCCAGCCCTGGGTGTTCGCCCGCAGCGTGGCAGGTCGCAGCGCCCTGGAGCGCGGCGGCCTGGACCTCGAGACGTTGGGCAGCCGCTCGCTGGGCGAGCTACTGTTCTGCGATCAGGCTTTCACGCGCCACCCCATCGAAGTCTGTGGTTATCCACAGACCTGGCTGCCGCCCGAAGCGCGCCATGCCGACTTGTGGGGACGGCGTTCGCGCTTTGCCCGTGATGGCCTGGACCTGCTGGTGGCCGAGGTGTTCCTGCCGGCCCTGTGGCAAGCGGCCAAGGAGGAAACCCGCTGATGTACCTGCAACTGCTCAAGTCATTCAACCGCCTGCACCCCCGGGCCTGGGACTTCATCCAGCTCAGCCGCATGGACCGACCGATCGGCATCTACCTGTTGCTGTGGCCCACCCTGTCGGCGGTGTGGATCGCCGGCAACGGCTCACCAACGCTGGCCAACGTGTTGATCTTCGGCCTTGGCGTGGTGCTGATGCGCGCCGCCGGCTGCTGCATCAACGACTTCGCCGACCGCAAGGTCGATGGTCATGTCAAACGCACCGCCGACCGACCGTTGGCCAGCGGCCGGGTGAGGCCTCGCGAAGCCGTGATGCTGTTCGCCATCTTGGTCGGGGTCAGTTTCCTGTTGGTGTTGTGCACCAATGCCCGCACGGTGTGGTTCTCGTTCGGCGCGGTGGCCTTGGCATTCTGTTACCCGTTCATGAAGCGCTACACCTACTACCCCCAGGTCGTGCTGGGCGCGGCCTATTCCTGGGGTATCCCCATGGCGTTCACTGCCGCGGGGGGTGAACTGCCGGCCAGTGCCTGGCTGCTCTACATCGCCAACTTGCTGTGGACCGTGGGCTATGACACCTACTATGCGATGGTGGACCGCGACGACGATCTGAAGATCGGTGTGAAGTCCACGGCGATCCTCTTCGGCGAGGCCGACCGGATCATCATCCTGACCTTGCAGATGCTGTCGCTGGGCTGCCTGTTGCTGGCGGGCAGTCGTTTCGACATGGGCGGGTGGTTCCACTTGGGCCTGCTGGCCGCCGCCGTGTGCTTCGTCTGGGAGTACTGGTCGACGCGCAAGCTGGACCGGGAATCGTGCTTCAAGGCGTTCCTGCACAATCACTGGGCGGGGATGCTGATCTTCATCGGCGTGGTGCTGGACTACGCGTTGCGCTGAGCCCTGCCCCCTGTGGGGGCGGGTTTACCCGCTCCCACAGGTTATCCGGCATCCTTCAATCAGCGGTACGTTTCAGGGCTTGGCGATATGCCAGACGTCCTTCACGCCGTCACCGGTCTTGTCCCCGGCTTTCTTGTCCTTGATAAACGTATACAGCGGCTTGCCGTCATAGGCCCACTGCTTGGTCCCGTCATCACGGGTGACCTGGGTCCACTTGTCCTTGGCGGCCTCGTCCTCGGCCTTGACCATCAGCGGCGGCCAGTTCTTGGCGCATTCGCCGTTGCACATGGACTTGCCGTCGGCGTCCTTGTCGAAGGTGTAGAGGGTCATGCCAGCATGATCGACCCACATGCCGTCCTTTTCCATCGCGTGGTGGGCCGATGCCACCCCCGGTAGCGCCAGCGCAGCGAAAAGGGCCATCCAGCTCAGCGTATGTCGTGTCATTGGAATCACCATGGTTCGGGGGGTGTAGTGGGGTTTACCTACCGCCTTGGCGGCCCGTTAAAGCCTAGTCCAGTCATGGAATGTCGCCAGAATCGCCAATGTCCTGTCACACAGCTGCAATAATTCCGTTATCTAATGCGGGCCAAGACACAGTTCCTGGGAGAGGTTTTAAGCAATGGTTGGCAGAAACATTCTGATCGTCGACGACGAAGCGCCCATTCGCGAGATGATCGCCGTTGCATTGGAAATGGCCGGCTATGACTGTCTGGAGGCCGAAAATTCCCAGCAAGCCCACGCCATCATCGTCGACCGCAAGCCGGACCTGATCCTGCTCGACTGGATGCTGCCTGGCACATCGGGCATCGAGCTGGCCCGTCGCCTGAAGCGCGACGAACTGACCGGCGACATCCCGATCATCATGCTCACCGCCAAGGGTGAAGAAGACAACAAGATCCAAGGCCTGGAAGTCGGCGCCGACGACTACATCACCAAGCCATTCTCGCCTCGCGAGCTGGTGGCGCGCCTGAAGGCCGTGCTGCGCCGCACCGGCCCCAGCGACAGCGAAGCCCCCATCGAGGTGGGCGGCCTGCTGCTCGACCCGATCAGCCACCGCGTGACCATCGACGGCAAGCCTGCCGAGATGGGCCCCACCGAATACCGCCTGCTGCAGTTCTTCATGACTCACCAGGAGCGCGCCTACACCCGAGGCCAATTGCTTGACCAGGTCTGGGGCGGCAATGTCTACGTCGAGGAGCGCACCGTCGACGTGCATATCCGTCGCCTGCGCAAGGCGTTGGGTGAAGCCTACGAAAATCTGGTACAAACCGTCCGAGGCACCGGCTACCGCTTTTCGACCAAAAGCTAGGAGCAGCCGAAAGCCTCCAGCCTCAAGCTGCAAGATGAAGCAGGCAGCGCCAGGCAGAAAAATGGACTTAAAGCACCACAGATCCGCCTCTTCTTGCAGCCTGTAGCTCGCAACTTGCAGCCGGATCCGAAGGATCCCCTCAATTGAACCAGAACTGGCACGCGACCCTGATTCGCCACATGCTGCTGCTGATCACCGTCTGCCTGATCGGCGGCTTGGTCAGCGGCTACTACGGCTGGAGCCTGGCCATCGGCCTTGCGCTCTACCTGGGTTGGACCCTCAAGCAACTGCTGCGCCTACACGACTGGCTGCGCAACCATCAGCCCGACGAAGCCCCGCCCGATGGTTATGGCCTGTGGGGCGAGGTGTTCGACAGCATCTATCACCTGCAACGTCGCGACCAGCGCGTGCGCGGGCGCCTGCAGGCGGTCATCGACCGGGTCCAGGAATCCACTGCGGCCCTGCGCGATGCGGTGATCATGCTCGACAGCGAAGGCAACCTCGAGTGGTGGAACCGCGCCGCCGAAACCCTGCTGGGCTTCAAGACCCCACAGGATGGCGGCCAGCCGGTGACCAACCTGGTACGCCACCCGCGCTTCAAGGAGTACTTCGAGTCGGAGAACTACGTCGAGCCGCTGGAGATCCCCTCCCCGATCAACGACCGGATGCGTGTCCAACTGCACATCACCCGCTATGGCAACAACGAGCACTTGATGTTGGTACGCGACGTCACCCGCATCCATCAGCTCGAGCAGATGCGCAAGGACTTCGTCGCCAACGTCTCCCATGAGCTGCGCACACCCCTGACGGTCATTACCGGATACCTGGAAACCCTGCTGGACAACGTCGAGGACGTGAACCCGCGCTGGGGCCGGGCGCTCCAGCAGATGAGCCAGCAAGGCGCGCGCATGCAGACACTGCTCAACGACCTGCTGCTGCTGGCCAAGCTCGAAGCCACCGACTACCCCTCCGACAACCAGCCCGTGGTCGTCGAGGCCCTGCTGCAATCGATCAAGGGCGACGCCCAGGCGCTGTCCGGCCCACGCAACCAGCGCATCACCCTGGAGGCAGCGCCTGGCGTGCGCCTCAAGGGCAGCGAGTCGGAACTGCGCAGCGCTTTCTCCAACCTGGTGTTCAACGCCGTGAAGTACACCCAGGACGAAGGCAACATCCGCATTCGCTGGTGGGCGGACGAACAAGGCGCCCACCTGTCGGTGCAGGACTCCGGTATCGGCATCGACGCCAAGCACTTGCCACGCCTGACCGAGCGCTTCTACCGGGTCGACTCCAGCCGTGCCTCCAATACCGGCGGTACGGGCCTTGGCCTGGCGATCGTCAAGCATGTGCTGCTGCGCCATCGCGCACGCCTGGAGATCAGCAGCGTGCCGGGCCATGGCAGTACCTTCACCTGCCATTTCGCACCCGCTCAGGTGGTGACGAACAAAGCCTGACAGTGGGTTTGCCTGTGAACACCGGTGCAGCCGGCGCCAAACACCGCGGGGCCTGGTTCGCGGGCAACCCCGCTCCCACAAGGTGCGTGCCAGCGTACACGCGGGGTCGCCCGCGACGGGGTGATACCGCGCCCTTTGCTTTTGCAGCTTCAGCCGCTACATTGGATCCCCTGTGCCAGCCAACGCTGGCACTTTTTTTCTCCCTAATTCAAAGACGGACCCTGTAAAAACTCCATCATGGACCCTTCCCCTGGTTTCAGCTTCATCTCCCTCTTTGCCGACTTCGGCATGATTCTCTTTGCCTTCCTTCTGGTGCTGCTCAACGGCTTCTTCGTCGCCGCCGAGTTCGCCATGGTCAAGTTGCGTGCAACCCGCGTCGAATCGATCGCCGAACTGCACGGCTGGCGCGGCAGCATCCTGCGTAAGGTTCACAACCAGCTGGACGCCTACCTGTCGGCCTGCCAGCTGGGCATCACCCTGGCCTCCCTGGGCTTGGGCTGGGTCGGTGAGCCGGCCTTCGCCCACCTGCTTGAACCGCTGCTGGCTGCTGTGGGGGTCGATTCGCCTGAGCTGGTCAAGGCGATCTCGTTCTTCGTCGCCTTCTTCGTGATCTCCTACCTGCACATCGTGGTCGGCGAGCTGGCGCCCAAGTCCTGGGCGATCCGAAAACCCGAGCTGCTGTCGCTGTGGACGGCGGTGCCGCTGTACCTGTTCTACTGGATGATGTACCCCGCGATCTACCTGCTCAACGCCAGCGCCAACACCATCCTGCGCATCGCCGGCCAGGGCGAGCCCGGGCCGCATCATGAGCATCACTACAGCCGCGAAGAACTCAAGCTGATCCTGCACTCCAGCCGTGGTCAGGACCCGAGCGACCAAGGCATGCGCGTACTGGCCTCGGCCGTGGAGATGGGCGAACTGGAAGTGGTCGACTGGGCCAACTCCCGCGAAGACATGGTCAGCCTCGATGCCAAGGCGCCGCTCAAGGAAATCCTGGCGATGTTCCGTCGCCACAAGTTCAGCCGCTACCCGGTCTACGATGCCGAGCGCGAAGAGTTCATCGGCCTGCTGCACATCAAGGATCTGCTGCTGGAACTGGCCGAGATGGACCACTTCCCTGAGACCCTGGATCTGGACGACCTGGCTCGCCCGCTGGAGCGCGTCTCGCGGCACATGCCACTGTCCCAGTTGCTGGAGCAGTTCCGCAAGGGCGGCGCGCATTTCGTGCTGGTCGAAGAGGCCGACGGCAAGGTGATCGGCTACCTGACCATGGAAGACGTGCTGGAAGTGCTGGTCGGCGACATCCAGGACGAGCACCGCAAGACCGAGCGCGGCATCCTCGCCTACCAGCCGGGCAAGCTGCTGGTACGGGGTGACACGCCGCTGTTCAAGGTCGAGCGGCTGCTGGGGGTGGACCTGGACCACATCGAGGCCGAGACCCTGGCGGGATTGGTCTATGAAACGCTCAAGCGCGTACCTGAGGAAGAGGAAGTGCTGGAAGTCGAAGGCCTGCGCATCATCATCAAGAAGATGAAAGGGCCGAAGATCGTGCTGGCCAAGGTGCTCAAGCTCGTCTGACCAGCCTGGGGGCGCTTTGCGTCCCATTGCAGGTTCCCACCGGGATTGCGTCGTACCCAAGGCTTGCGCGGTCCTGTGGCAGCGGGTTTACCCGCGAAGAATCCAACACGGTCAATGGCACCGGCTTTGCCGGTGTTCGCGGGTGACTCGGAGCGCCGAACCGCCGCACCCACAACGCCCGCGTCGATCCGCAAGGTATCGCTGAACCTTGCGCTTGCTTCGTGAGAGCTGACGAAGCCTGCGACAGCAATATCAAGGGTTCCCCGCCGTGAAGTCAGGCATCCCGCCAATCGGCCGGTCGAACTGGTAGGGAATGGACTCCAACGCCAACCCCACGTTGCGCTGCACCACGAAATGCAAATGCGGCCCGCTGCTGTTGCCGGTATTGCCCGACTTCGCCAACGGCGCCCCCTGCAGCACCCGCTGCCCTTCGCTGACCACCACCGAGCCGCGCATCAGATGCAGGTAGACGCCCATGGTGCCGTCCGGGTGCAGGATCCTGACGAAGTTGCCCGCCGGGTTGTTGCCTCGGCCCGTCTGGTTGTTCTCGATCTTCACCACCACCCCGCCCCGCGCCGCGACAATCGGCGTGCCCTCAGGCATGGCGATGTCCATGGCGTAGCGCCCTTTGGGGCCGAAATGGCTGAAGCGTCCGTTCGGGCCCTGGCTCAGGCGGAACGGCCCTCCTCGCCAGGGGAATGGATATTGGAACGCCTGTGGCCGACGGCCGGGGTCACCCAGGGCATAGCGCAGTTTCGACTCGTACTTCACCTGCTCGCCGGGCAGTGCCGCCAGCACGGTCAGCACCTGGGTCGAACGCGGCGGCACCACACGCCGGACAATCCGTGGCGCGCTACCGCCCTGGACGTTGGCCAAACGCTGCAAGCGCAATTCGACCTCCACCGGCGCGAACAGATCGTTACGTGCGAAGAAACGCGTTCCGCCCGCAAAGTCCACGGTACGCAAGCGCACCTGACGCTCCAGGCGTTCGAACATCGGCTCGCGCAGCACGAACACTTTGGCGCCAGGGCTTGGCTGTTCGGAGTAGGAGACCACACCATAGGCATCGGTGGTCTTGTAGAGGGTCATGCCCACGCTCGACGCCGAGACCGTGAGCAAGGCACAGAACAGCAGCAGACGAGTTGGCATGGCGGTGGCTTTTTGACAGTTATTATGTCTGGAAGCCTAGCAGTCGGATTTCCAAGGGGTATTGCAACTGGTCGGGAAGTGAGCAATTGGCCATCTCTGGCGCCTTGCTTCACCCGCGAACATGGGCAAGGCCCGCATCCTCCATCGAGGTGGCTGCTTCGCGGGTAAACCCGCTCCCAAAGGGATTGCGCAAGTCTTGAGAGCAGTGCAATCCCGGTGGGCTGGCGTAGCCCGCGATGAGCTGCGGATATTCGCGAGGACGCCACGGAGCAAGTCAGTGCCGTCCAGATCGGCGATCTAGGCGCCGGGGGTGAAGTGCTTCTGCGCGGTGCCGCGGGCAATCAGGCGCGACAGGTAGTCGAGTTTCTGTGCGTCTTGGTCGACGAACTTGAACGTCAATTGCAGCCAGTCGCTTTCAGGCTTGGGCTCCAGCGCGGCGATGGCGTGCAGATAGCCATTGAGCCGCGCGACTTCGGCATTCTCGCCCTGCTCAAGGTCCAGCACCGCGCCCTCGAGCACCTGCGGCAGGGTCGCACTGCGACGAACCACCAGCAACGCTTCCTTGAGGCTCAGGGCCTTGATCACGCAGGGTTGGGTACCACTGGACAAGCGCAGTTGCCCCTGGCCACGCCCGCTCTGGGATGCGGCGGCGGCAGTCTTGGGCGTCGGGGCATTGATCAGCGGTTTGCCAGGTGCCGGCGCAGCGGCAGCCACTGGCGCCTTGACTGTCTCGGGTCGACCGCCGGTCAGGGCACTGAGCGAGTCATTGGCGAATGCCGAATTGACCCGCGCGGGCGCGCTGGCCATCAGGCTGTCGAGCTTGCCAAGCTTGGTCAGGGACTTCTTCACCTTGGTCAACAGCTGCTCGTTGGTGAACGGCTTGCCGACGAAGTCCGAGACGCCGGCCTGGATGGCCTGAATCACGTTTTCCTTGTCACCACGGCTGGTCACCATGATGAACTGCAGGTCCTTGTACTCCGGCTGCTGCCGGCACCAGGTGAGCAGTTCCAGGCCGGACATCTCTGGCATTTCCCAATCGCACAGGACCAGGTCGAACCGCTCCTTGCCCAGCATGGCCATGGCCTTACGGCCGTTGACCGCGTCTTCGATGACCATGCCTGGGAAGGCATTGCGCAGACACTTCCTCACCAGGTCACGAATGAATGGCGCATCATCCACGACCAGCACATTGACCTTACTCATCGATACTCCTCTTGAACCCCGACTAGCATACCGCCGACTGATGGCCATTTGCCAAACCACTGGTCACGCCGGGACTTCTCTGATCATTCGCGGGTGCCTGCTGGCTGCTCGACCGCAAACGAAAACGCCCGGCCGGAGCCGGGCGTCGATGCTCGGAGCAATCTTATTTATCGTCCGATTCGGCCGGAACATTAGCGATTTCGGCATCGTCACCCGTTTCGCCGAGCACTTCGGCCTTCATGCGCTTGAGGCCCATGTGGCGTACGTCGGTACCGCGCACCAGGTAGATCACCAGTTCCGAGATGTTGCGCGCATGATCACCGATACGCTCCAGCGAACGCAGGGCCCAGATCACACTCAGCACCCGGGAGATCGAACGCGGATCTTCCATCATGTAGGTGACCAGCTCGCGCAGGGCCGTCTTGTACTCGCGGTCGATGGTCTTGTCGTACTGGGCCACCGATAGCGCCAGATCGGCATCGAAGCGGGCAAAGGCATCCAGGGCGTCGCGCACCATGTTGCGGACCTGATCGCCAATGTGGCGCACCTCGACGTAGCCGCGTGGCGACTCGCCTTCCTCGCACAGTTGGATGGCGCGGCGGGCGATCTTGGTCGATTCGTCACCGATACGCTCCAGGTCGATCACCGACTTGGAGATGCTGATGATCAGACGCAGGTCGGAGGCCGCCGGCTGACGACGGGCGAGGATGCGCACGCACTCCTCGTCGATGTTGCGCTCCATCTGGTTGATCTGCTCGTCGACTTCACGCACTTGCTGGGCCAGACCCGAGTCGGCCTCGATCAGCGCAGTGACGGCGTCGTTGACCTGCTTCTCGACCAGGCCGCCCATCGCCAGGAGGTGGCTGCGGACCTCCTCGAGCTCGGCGTTGAACTGCTGGGAGATGTGATGGGTAAGACTTTCTTTGTTGATCATCGTTTCGCTCCGCGAAGAAGCTGCAAGCTTCAAGTAGTTCGTGTCGTTCCCTGGCTTTCCGGCCTCGCCTGTACCTGTGGGAGCGGGTTTACCCGCGAAACAGGCACTACGCTGCATGGCGCCGGCTTCGCCGGTATTCGCGGGTAAACCCGCTCCCACAGCGGCCCCAATGCTCCTCAAGAGCAAGGATTAGCCGTAACGACCGGTGATGTAGTCTTCGGTCTGCTTCTTCGCCGGGTTGGTGAACAAGGTGTCGGTATCACCGAATTCGATCAGTTTGCCCATGTACATGAAGGCGGTGTAGTCCGAGACGCGCGCCGCCTGTTGCATGTTGTGGGTCACGATGACGATGGTGTACTTGGATTTCAATTCGTAGATCAGCTCTTCGACCTTCAACGTCGAAATCGGGTCCAGAGCCGAGCAGGGTTCATCGAGCAACAGTACTTCCGGCTCCACGGCGATGGTACGGGCGATGACCAGACGCTGCTGCTGACCACCGGACAGGCCCAGGGCCGAGTCGTGCAGGCGGTCCTTGACTTCATCCCACAGGGCCGCGCCCTTGAGGGCCCATTCGACGGCTTCGTCGAGCACGCGCTTTTTGTTGATGCCCTGGATGCGCAGGCCATAGACCACGTTTTCATAGATGGTCTTGGGGAACGGGTTGGGCTTCTGGAACACCATGCCGACGCGGCGGCGCAGCTCGGCCACGTCCTCACCCTTGCGGTAGATATTGTTGCCATACAGGTTGATCGCACCCTCGACACGGCAACCGTCGACCAAGTCGTTCATGCGGTTGAAGGTGCGCAGCAGGGTTGACTTGCCGCAGCCGGACGGGCCGATGAAAGCGGTCACGCGCTGCTTGGGGATGTTCATCTTCACGTCGTACAGCGCTTGCTTGTCACCGTAGAACAGGGACAGCCCGGGGACTTCGATGGCCACGGTTTCTTCGGCCAGGCGCAGGCTCTGCTTGTCGCGGCCAAGGGCAGACATGTCGATGCCGTGGGCATGAGTTTCGTGTTGCATGTTCTCACTCCATTTGAAGCTGCGAGCTTCAAGCTGCTAGCTGCAATTTTGGGCAAAGCGGCAATCTGCTTGGAGCTTGCCGCTTATGGCTTAATGCTTAATTAGCTGTCGAGGGCCTTGTACTTCTCGCGCAGGTGGTTACGGATCCACACCGCCGAGAGGTTGAGGGTCGCGATCACCAGCACCAGCAGCAGCGCGGTGGCGTACACCAGCGGCCGCGCGGCCTCCACGTTAGGGCTCTGGAAGCCGACGTCGTAGATGTGGAAGCCCAGATGCATGATCTTCTGGTCCAGGTGCAGATACGGGTAGTTACCGTCCACCGGCAGCGACGGCGCCAGCTTCACCACACCGACCAGCATCAGCGGCGCCACTTCGCCCGCGGCGCGGGCCACGGCGAGGATCATGCCAGTCATCATGGCCGGGCTGGCCATTGGCAGAACGATCTTCCACAAGGTCTCGGCCTTGGTCGCGCCAAGGGCCAAGGAGCCCTCGCGCACAGTGCGCGGGATACGCGCCAGGCCCTCTTCGGTGGCCACGATCACCACCGGCACCGCCAACAGCGCCAGGGTCAGCGAAGCCCACAACAGACCCGGGGTACCGAGGGTCGGCGCCGGCAGGGCCTCAGGGAAGAACAAGCGGTCGATCGAGCCACCCAGCACATAGACGAAGAAGCCCAGGCCGAACACGCCGTAGACGATCGCCGGAACGCCCGCCAGGTTGTTCACCGCGATGCGGATCAGGCGAGTCACCGGGCCCTGCTTGGCGTATTCACGCAGGTAGACCGCCGCCAGTACGCCGAACGGGGTGACGATCACGGCCATGATCAGGGTCATCATCACGGTACCGAAGATGGCCGGGAAGATACCGCCTTCGGTGTTGGCTTCACGCGGGTCGTCGCTCAGGAACTCCCACACTTTGCTGAAGTACACACCCAGCTTGGTCACAATCGACATGCCGTTGGGCTGGTAGGCGTGGACCACCTTGCTCAGGTTGATCTCCACTTCGCGGCCATTACCATCGCGGGCCACCAGGCTGTCGCGGGCGAATGCCTGATGCAGGCCAGTCAGGCGCTCTTCGATGGCCTTGTAGCGAGCGTTGAGCTCGGCGCGCTCGGCGTCCATGTCCGCCTGGGCGGCGGCATCGAGCTTGCCGTCGAGCTCCAGCTTGCGAGCGTGCAGGCGCAGACGCTCCAGGCCATGGTTGATGGCACCGATGTCTTTCTTTTCCAGTGATTGCAGCTCACGGGCCAACTGGTCGGCGCGCTTGAGGCGGGCCTGCAGTTCGGCCCAGGCGGCTGGACCTTCGGCGACCACACGGCCCTCTTCCTTGACGCTCGCCAGATAGCCGTAGAAGTTGCCCCATTCGCGGCGCTCCAAGGCAATGAGGTCGGCCGGTTTCTGCTGGTCGACCAGCCATTCGCCGACCACCCAGGTGAAATCGCTGCCATTGAGGTCGCGGTTACCCACCTTGACCAGCTCGCGGGTCATGAACTCCGGGCCTTCGTCGGGCACTGGCAGGCCGGCGCCCTTGAGGCGGGCGCGTGGCACTTCTTCCTTCTGCACCACCTCACCGATGATCACATGATCACCCTGGCCAGGCACCTTGTAGGTGGCCTGGATCAGGTCGGCCGGCCAGAAGTGGCCCAAGCCGCGGACGGCGATCACGGCGAGCAGGCCGACGGTCATGATCACCGCCATGGCGACCGCGCCACCGCTGATCCAGACGCCAGGGGCGCCGCTCTTGAACCAGCCTTTGAGGGAATCCTTTTTCACGGATCTCTACCTTTCTATCAAAGCGACGAGTATTTCTTGCGCAGACGCTGGCGAATCAGCTCGGCCAAGGTGTTCATGATGAAGGTGAACATCAGCAGCACGAGGGCGGCGAGGAACAGCACACGGTAATGGCTGCCACCGACTTCGGATTCGGGCATTTCCACCGCCACGTTGGCGGCCAGGGTGCGCATGCCTTCGAACAGGTTCAGCTCCATGACCGGGGTGTTGCCGGTGGCCATGAGCACGATCATGGTCTCGCCCACCGCACGGCCCATGCCGATCATCAGCGCCGAGAAGATGCCGGGGCTTGCGGTGAGGATGACCACGCGGGTCAGGGTCTGCCAGGGCGTCGCACCCAGGGCCAGCGAGCCCAGGGTCAGGCTGCGCGGCACGCTGAACACGGCGTCTTCGGCGATGGAGTAGATGTTCGGGATGACGGCGAAGCCCATGGCGATGCCGACCACCAGGGCGTTGCGCTGGTCGTAGGTGATCCCCAGGTCGTTGGTGATCCACAGGCGCATGTCGCCGCCGAAGAACCAGTTCTCCATGAACGGGCTCATGAACAAGGCGAACCAACCGATCACCAGAATTACCGGAATCAGGATCGCCGCTTCCCAGCCATCTGGAATACGCAGGCGGATCGACTCCGGCAGGCGGCTCCAGGCAAAGCCTGCGGCGAGAATGCCGATCGGCAGGATCAGCAGCAGGCTGAACACACCTGGCAGGTGACCTTCCAGGTAAGGCGCCAGGAACAGGCCAGCGAAGAAGCCGAGGATCACCGTCGGCATCGCCTCCATCAGTTCGATGACCGGCTTGACCTTGCGGCGCATGCCCGGGGCCATGAAGTAGGCCGTGTAGATCGCGGCGGCGATGGCCAGGGGGGCAGCGAGGATCATCGCGTAGAAGGCGGCCTTCAGGGTGCCGAAGGTCAGCGGCGACAGACTCAGCTTGGGCTCGAAGTCAGTGTTGGAGGCCGTGGACTGCCAGACGTACTTCGGCTCATCGTAGTTTTCATACCAGACCTTGCCCCACAGCGCGCTGAAGGATACCTCCGGGTGCGGGTTCTTCAGGCTCAGAGGCAACAGCTTGCCGCCTTGCTCGATGATGATGCGGTTGGCACGTGGCGACAGGGCCAGCACACCGGCGCCTTCTGCGACCGGCTCGACCAGCAGGGTGCGGTGGGCAGTGCTGTGGAACACGCCCAGCTTGCCTTCGCTGTCCAGGGCGATGAAGCCCTTGCGGCGCTCCTCGGCATCGATCTGCACGACCGGCGCCTTGCCCAGCTGGAAGCTGCGGATCAGCTTGAAACGCGATTCGCCGTCCGGATCACGGGCCATGAACCACTGGCTCAGGCCACCTTTGGAGTCACCGAAGATCAGCGAGATACCGCCGACCAGCTGGGCGCTGGCGGTGATTTCGGTGTCGCCATCTTCAGACAGCTTGTAACGCCCGTTCAGGCTCTTGTCACGCAGGCTGAACACGTCGGCGATGGCACGACCGTTGACCACGTACAACCACTGCTGGCGCGGGTCGACGAAGATGGCCTTCACCGGCTCGGTCATCTGCGGCAGCTCGATGCGGTTCTGCTCGGTGGTGACTTCGCCGGTCATCATGTTTTCCTGGCGGGTCAGCTCGGTCACGTGCAGTTGCGAACCGGTGGAGCCGGCCAGCAGCAAGGTGTCGCCGTTGACGTTGACACTCACGTGCTCCAGCGCACGGCCTTGTGGGTCCAAGGCGAAGGGTGCCTGGCCATAGGGGTAGTCGATACCCGCATCGATGGTCTTCTTGTTGTCCGGATAGGTGATCTTGTAGGTGTGATGGAACACCAGCGCCTGGCCGTTGGACAGGCCCAGCACCACCAGCGGGCTGCCCGGCTGGTCGGTGCTGATCGAGGTCACTTGGGTGCCTGCTGGCAGCGGCAGGTCGACGTGCTCGACTTCGTTGCCGGTCTTGGCATCGAAGAACAGCACCTGGCCTTTGTCGGAAACACGCATACCCACAAGGTTCTGCTCCTCGAGGGCGATCAGCAGCGGCTTGCCGGCATCCTGTTGCAGCCAGGTTGGCTCCAGCGCCTTCTTGCTGGTCAGCTCCGCGCCCTGGAACAGCGGCAGGACCACATAGGCCAGGTAGAAGAAGATGAGGGTGATGGCTGCCAGCACGGCAAGCCCGCCCACCAGGACATACCAGCGGGTCAGGCGATCCTTCAGCGCACGCAGACGACGCTTGCGTTGCAGCTCGGGCGTATTGAAGTCAATCCGCACGGGGGGAGAATTTTGGGTCATTGTGGAGTTGGCCAGATCATTCATGCGCACACCCTAGCGGTCCCGTATGACAAAAACATGACAATGCAGTGACGCAAAAAAGCCCGCCGCTCAGGAGCCCTGGCTTCGGACGAGGAATTCGTGGAGGAGGCCGGGCACTTGGCACCGGCCTCTTCCTCAGTTACTTACTTCTTTGCAACGTTACCGGCGTGGGACAGACCCAGGTCAGCCAAGGTCTTGTCGACCACTTTGGCCGGCAGCGGGATGTAGCCGTCCTTCACCACGACCTGCTGGCCAGCCTGGGACAGGACCAGCTTCACGAACTCGGCTTCCAGCGGGGCCAGAGGCTTGTTCGGAGCCTTGTTGACATAGACGTACAGGAAGCGCGACAGCGGGTAGGTGCCGTTCAGTGCGTTGGCTTCGTTGTCCTCGACGAAGGCGCCGCCTTCCTTCTTGGCCAGCGGCACGGTCTTGACGCTGGCGGTCTTGTAGCCGATGCCCGAGTAACCGATGCCGTTCAGCGAGCTGCTGATCGACTGCACGACCGAAGCCGAGCCAGGTTGTTCGTTGACGTTAGGCTTGAAGTCGCCCTTGCACAGGGCCTCTTCCTTGAAGTAGCCGTAAGTGCCGGATACCGAGTTGCGACCGAACAGCTGAATTGGCTTGTTGGCCAGATCGCCGGTCACGCCCACGTCGGCCCAGGTCTTGACGTCGGCTTTGCCGCCGCACAGACGGGTGGAGGAGAAGATGGCGTCGACCTGAGCCATGGTCAGGCCCTTGATCGGGTTGTCCTTGTGGACGAAGACAGCCAGGGCGTCCACGGCGACCGGGATGGCGGTCGGCTTGTAGCCGTACTTCTGCTCGAAGGCCTGCAGCTCGACGTCCTTCATCTTGCGGCTCATCGGGCCGAGGTTGGCGGTGCCTTCGGTCAGCGCGGGTGGCGCGGTGGAGGAGCCGGCAGCCTGGATCTGGATGTTTACGTTCGGGTATTCCTTCTTGTAGGCCTCGGCCCACAGAGTCATCAGGTTCGCCAGGGTATCGGAACCGACGCTGGAGAGGTTGCCCGATACGCCAGTGGTCTTGGTGTAGGTCGGGATTGCAGGATCGACGGCGGCAACCGCATTGGCGGTAGCTACGCCAGCGGCGGCGAACGTGAGGGCCGCCATCAAACGCTTCAGTTTCATGCCTAACTCCTAGCAGGAATATTTGGGGTGTGAGATGGATCGGGCCCAAGTATCTGCAGGCCGCATGAACACTCTATGACTTGAATATGACAATTGGATGAAAGGCCATCACGGTCGCCCGGGATGGCCTTTACAGGATGTTGCGGCATGAGAAGAAGGGGCCAGGGGCAAACCCGCTCGCGCTTTCCGCGCCCCCCCGTGGGAGTGGGTTCACCCGCGAACAGAACCGCCGCCAATCAGCGCTTGTTCGCCAGCAGGTACACACCCACCATCAGACCAACGGCACACAGGCAGGCCACGTAATAGGCCGGCGCCATGGGGCTGAACTTGAGCAGCGCGGTAACCACCATCGGCGTCAGCCCGCCGAAGATGGCATACGCCAGGTTGTAGGAGAACGACAAGCCACTGAAGCGGACCACCGGCGGGAACGCCTTGACCATCACATAGGGCACCGCGCCGACGATGCCGACGAACAGACCCGTCAGCGCATACAGCGGGAACAGCAGGTCCGGCCGTGTCGGCAGGCTGTGGTAGAAAGCCCAGGACGATGCCAGCAGCGCCAGGCTGCCGACGATGAACACACGCCCGGCGCCGAAGCGATCGGCCAGGCTGCCAGCCCCCACGCAGCCAAAGCTGAGCAGGACGATGGCCAGGCTGTTGGCCTTCAGCGAGTCGGTGGGGCTGACGTGATAGAGGCTTTGCAGCAGCGCAGGGGTCATGAGGATCACCACCACGATGCCCGCCGACAACAGCCAGGTCAGCAGCATCGAGAGAATGATCGCACCACGATGATCCCGCAGTACCGCACGCAGCGGCAGTTCTTCGGCCAGGGCCTTGCGCTGCTGCATCTCGGCGAACACCGGCGTCTCGTGTAGCCAGCGGCGAAGGTACACCGCGAACAGGCCGAACACGCCCCCGAGCAGGAATGGGATACGCCAGGCATAGTCCGCCACTTCGTCGGCGCTGTAGAGGGTATTGATCAAGGTCGCCACCAGCGAGCCGAGCAGGATGCCCGACGTCAGGCCAGCGGTGAGGGTGCCGCAGGCATAGCCGGTGTTGCGCGCCGGCACGTGCTCGGAGACGAATACCCAGGCCCCTGGCACTTCTCCACCGATGGCCGCACCTTGCACGACTCGCATCAGGAGCAAAAGCACCGGCGCCCACAGGCCGATCTGCGCATAGGTCGGCAGCAGGCCCATGACCAGGGTCGGCAGGGCCATCATGAAGATGCTCAGGGTGAACATCTTCTTGCGCCCGAGCAGGTCGCCGAAGTGGGCCATGATGATGCCGCCCAGCGGCCGAGCCAGATAGCCGGCGGCGAAGATGCCGAAGGTCTGCATCAGGCGCAGCCATTCGGGCATGTCGGCGGGGAAGAACAACTTGCCGACTACCGTGGCAAAGAACACGAAGATGATGAAGTCGTAGAATTCCAGTGCTCCGCCGAGGGCGGACAGTGAAAGGGTCTTGTAGTCACTGCGGGTCAGCGGCCGCGGTGGCTGCTCGATACTGCTCTGCACGGAAGTCATGGGATGTTCTCTTATTGGACTTGCAGGCCGTTGGTCATGCGGCTTCTGGCTCAGTAGCCAGCGAAGATAACAAATTGGCGCGTGCGCCTCATAGCGGTACAAAATCCATACAGATATTCACGAATGCGCGGTCGTCGCTGGCTGTGCAGGTCTATATACTGGCCGTTCGTAAGAAAAGGTTGAGCAACACGTGGGATGCTGTGCGAAAACGTCGGTCAATGTTGCAGGCGGTTTCGCAGAGTCTCCCTTGGCCGCCTACCAAAGCGAAATCAGCGTAATATGTTTCAAGCTGAATCGTTTTCCCGGCGTCCGTCATCTGCGCCAACCAACGAAGCGTCACGGGTCCGAGGCCCCACCGCATGATTGAGCTCGAACAAGAAGATCCTATCCCACAGGGCGACCTTGCCCTTCAGATCACAGCCCTGCCCCGTGAAACCAACGGTTTCGGCGATATTTTCGGCGGTTGGCTGGTCGCCCAGATGGACCTGGCCGGCACCGCCATGGCCAGCCGCGTCGCCGGCGGTCGGGTTGCCACCGTCGCGATCGACCGTATGGCCTTCCTGGTGCCGGTGGCCGTGGGCGCACAGCTTTCTTTCTATACCCAGACCCTCGAGATCGGCCGCAGCTCCATCCAGATGATGGTGGAAGTGTGGAGCGACGACCCGTTGTCCAGCGAATGGCGCAAAGTCACCGAAGCCGTGTTCGTCTTCGTCGCCATCGACGGCAGTGGCCGTACCCGCTCCGTCCCTCGTCGCTGAGCCAGGGGCGCGGTAAACTCGTTGCAAGGCATGAGGTCCAAGGCCTGATATGCACCACGACGAGACAAGCGCATGGCTACCTTCCAGGTCGAAACGGAACAACACGGCGAACTCAACTGCTGGCGTATCACCAGCAATCACGCCGAACTGCTGATCGCCCAACAGGGCGCACAGGTCCTGAGCTACCAGCGGCTGGGTGAACCACCCCTGCTGTGGCTGAGCGACCAGGCCATCTTCCGCCAGGGCAAGTCCGTGCGCGCCGGAGTACCGGTGTGCTGGCCCTGGTTCGGTAACTTGCAGCGCAACCCTCAGGCCGTGCAGGCCATGTACCACGACGAACAGGCACCGGCCCATGGCTTGGCGCGCACCCGTGATTGGCAACTGCTGGGTATCGAAGAGGCCGCAGAAGGCCTGCGCATCGAGTTCAGCCTGCCGCAGGCCCTGGGCGATCTGCCCGGCTGGCCCCATGAGGTCGAGCTCAAGCTGCTGATCGAAATGGGCACACAACTGAAGATGACCTTGAGCAGCCTCAACCAAGGCAATGACAGCGTCACCATCAGCCAGGCCCTGCACAGTTACTTCGCGGTCAGCGATGTGCGACAGGCACGGGTCGAGGGTGTGGATAACCTTGGCTACATCGAGACCCTCGCCGACTGGGAACTGCGCCAGCAGCATGGCGCCCTCGGCTTTGCCGGTGAGACCGACCGGATCTACCTACAGACGCCCGATCTGCTCAAGATCGTCGACCCGCAATGGAACCGGCGCATCACGCTGCACAGCACAGGCTCACGATCGGCGGTGATCTGGAACCCCTGGACCGAACGTGCCCGGGAGCTGACAGACATGGCGGACGACGGCTGGCAGCGAATGCTGTGCATCGAGACGGCGAATGTGTGGGACGACGTGGTGACCCTGGCGCCGGGGGCGAGTCATTCGCTGAGCGTTACCATCGCCAGTGAAGCACTCTGATCCTTTCGCGGATAAACCCGCCACAGGGATTGCGCAAGTCTTGAGAGCGGCGCAATCCCGGTGGGAACGAGCCGAAAAGGCCCCCATCAGAGGTCAGCGTCCTCCACCACCCTCACCTTCCCTGCCTCCAGCGCATAGGCCGCATCGGCCAGGTCATTGCTGACCTTCTCCACCTTCAACGTGCCACTGACCCACAGCGGCGTGTAGATGTCGTCGATCTTCATCCCCTTGGGATAACGCACCAGCACCAGTTGGTTGGGAGGCGGCGGCGGCACGTGGATGCAGGCGCCGGGGTACGGCACGAGGAAGAACAAGGTGCTGTTGCCCTTGGCATCGCTCTCCAGCGGCACCGGATAGCCGCCCAGGCGGATCTGTTTGCCGTTCATGGCGGCCTCTGTCTTGGTGGAATACATCACCGCGGGCAAACCCTTGGCCTGCTTGAGCCCACCCTTGTCGGTAAAGGTGCCCATGGCTTCGGGAGAGTTGTGATCGATCTCGGGCATCTGCTCGAGCGCCTTCTGGTCCGACTTGGGCATCAGCTCCAGCCAGTCGGTTTCGGGCAGTTCGGCATGGGCCAGCGCGCTGGCCAACAGCAAGGGAGCAAGAAAAAACGCACGCATGAAAATGCTCGGCAACTCAGGTGAATTGCCGAGCATTCTAAACCAGTCATCCGCGTTTCTTGATGAATCCGTAGATCACCAGAAGGATGATGGCACCGACCAGGGCACCAAAGAAACCTGCGGCCTGCCCCGCCTGGTAGATACCCAGCGCCTGCCCGCCATAGGTCGCGGCCAGTGATCCGGCGATACCTAGAAGAATGGTCATGATCCAGCCCATGCTGTCGTCCCCTGGCTTGAGGAAACGGGCCAGCAGGCCGACGATCAGGCCGATGAAGATGGTTCCAATGATACCCATGGCAATCCCTCTGCTGTGAAGATGGAACAAGCCAAAGCCTAGACAGCACTTTGGCTTGTTGCCATTTCAGAGGGTCTGCGCAGGGCAGAGGTTCAATCAGCCGGCGATCAACGCTTCGACGTCGGCGATCTTGGCCTTGAGGGTGGCCATGTCGGCGCAACGCAAGGTGGCGTGGCCCACCTTGCGGCCGGCCTTGAAGGCCTTGCCGTAGTGGTGCAGGTGGCAGTCATCGATGGCCACGACCTTATCCACCGCTGGCACTTCGCCGATGAAGTTGAGCATGGCGCTCTCGCCGACCTTGGCAGTCGAGCCCAATGGCAGGCCGGCAACGGCGCGCAGATGGTTCTCGAACTGGCTGCACTCGGACCCTTCGATGGTCCAGTGCCCGGAGTTGTGAACCCGCGGAGCGATTTCGTTGGCTTTCAGGCCACCGTCGACTTCGAAGAACTCGAACGCCATCACGCCCACGTAGTCGAGCTTCTGCAACACACGACCCACGTAGTCTTCGGCCAGCGCCTGCAGCGGGTGCGCATTGCTCGCGACCGACAGGCGCAGGATGCCGCTCTCGTGGGTGTTGTGCACCAGCGGGTAGAAGCGGGTTTCGCCATCACGGCCACGCACGGCCACCAGCGAGACCTCTCCGGTGAACGGCACGAAGCCTTCGAGCAGGCAAGGCACGCTGCCCAGCTCGGCGAAGGTGCCGGCGACATCCTCGGCACTGCGCAGGACCTTCTGGCCCTTGCCGTCATAGCCCAGGGTACGGGTCTTGAGCACCGCCGGCAGGCCGATGCTGGCCACGGCAGCGTCCAGGTCTTCCTGGGACAGGATGTCGGCGAACGCCGGCGTCGGGATGCCCAGGTCGCGGAACATGCTCTTTTCGAACAGGCGGTCACGGGCGATGCGCAGGGCCTCGGCACTGGGGTAGACCGGAACGAACTGCGACAGGAAGGCCACGGTTTCGGCCGGAACGCTTTCGAACTCGAACGTCACCAGGTCGACTTCGTCGGCCAACTGACGCAGGTGGTCCTGATCGCCGTAGTCGGCGCGCAGGTGCTCGCCCAGGGCTGCCGCGCAGGCATCCGGGGCCGGGTCGAGGAAAGCGAAGTTCATGCCCAGCGGGGTCCCCGCCAAGGCCAGCATGCGGCCGAGCTGGCCACCACCGATTACACCGATCTTCATGTTGATAGCCTCAGGCCTGGCGCGGGTCCGGATTGTCCAGGACGGTTTCGGTCTGCTCCGTGCGGAACTGCTTGAGCGCCGCGTGGTATTGCGGGTACTTGGCACCCAGGATACTGGCCGAGAGCAGCGCCGCGTTGATGGCGCCCGCCTTGCCGATGGCCAGGGTGGCGACTGGCACGCCCGCGGGCATCTGCACGATCGACAGCAACGAATCGACACCCGAGAGCATCGAGGACTGCACCGGCACGCCCAGGACCGGCAGGTGGGTCTTGGCGGCGCACATGCCTGGCAGGTGGGCAGCACCGCCGGCACCGGCGATGATCACCTCGATGCCGCGGCCTTCGGCCTCTTCGGCATACTGGAACAGCAGATCCGGCGTACGGTGGGCGGAAACCACCTTCACCTCGTAGGGAATGCCGAGTTTTTCCAGCATATCGGCGGTGTGGCTAAGGGTGGACCAATCGGACTTGGAGCCCATGATCACGCCAACCAGTGCACTCATCGTCGAGCCTCTTCGCTTGTGCGCCCTTGGGCGCGTCAAAAAACAACAAGCCACGCGGGACGACCGGCGTGGCTTGTTTGCTGATCATGGCCGGATCGATCCGGCCTGGGGGCCGCGAAGTATAACGTAACGCGAGGCCATCCAGGCACCCCCGGCGACCAACTGTCGGCCTTATTTTTCGGGGCTTTGGCTGACTTTCGAGTCAACAGGTACGGTCGTCGTGCCGCCCTCCAGCTTGCGCCACAGTAGACGCACGTTGGCCTTGCGGACCAAGGCACAGCGATAGAGGCGAATTTCCAGCGGCACATGCCACTGGCTGCCCCCGCAGATCACCAGTTCGCCACGCTCCAGCTCACCGCGCATCGACAACCGCGGCACCCAGGCGATTCCCATGCCTTCAAGGGCCATGCTCTTGAGACTGTCGGCCATGGCCGTTTCATAGACAGTGGTATAGCGCAGGTTGCGCTGGCGCAGCAGCAGGTTGACCGAACGACCGAGGAAGGCCCCGGCGCTATAGGCCAACAACGGCACGCTGCTCTCGCCCTCAAGGTCGAACAACGGCTTGCCGTCGCTGCCCACGGCGCACACCGGCAGCATCTCGGTAGTGCCCATGTGCAGCGAGGGGAATATTTCGGCATCCATCTGCAAGGCCGCATCCGGGTCATAGAATGCCAGCATCAGGTCACAGCCCCCTTCACGCAGGGCATGCACGGCATCGCCCACGTTGGTGGCCACCAGCCGGGTGGCGATGTTCAGACCATCGTTGCGCAACTGAGCCACCCACCGAGGGAAGAACCCCGACGCCAGGGAGTGCGCAGCAGCTACCTGGACCACCTCACCCTGCCCGCCTTCGAGATGATGCAAATGGCGGAGAACTTCGCTCAACTGGTCGACAACGGTACGCGCGGTAACCAGAAACAGCTGCCCGGCCTCGGTCAGTTCGATCGGTGTGCGGGAACGATTCACCAACGTCAGCCCCAGCGCCGCTTCCAGGCTGCGGATGCGCCGGCTGAACGCCGGCTGGGTGACGAAACGGCGCTCCGCTGCCTGGGAAAAACTACGGGTGGCGGCCAGGGCGCTGAAGTCTTCCAGCCACTTGCTTTCGAGGTTCATGAAGCGGGTCTCCCAGCGCGCACCAAAATGGAACACGCTCGTTTGTCAATTGGCGTCACATGAATCGGTATGCCGTTTGTGCATAGGTTAGCGTGCAACAGCATTGGCCGCAAAATCCGGGCAGGCCTAGGATTAGCGGCATTCCGGCAGGTGCCGGGTTTAAATCGAGATGATATCCGTCATGTCCTCCGCTGCATCGTTCCGCGTCGAAAAAGACCTGCTTGGTACCCTTGAAGTCCCTGCCGATGCCTACTACGGCATCCAGACCCTGCGCGCTGCCAACAACTTCCACCTCTCCGGTGTTCCGCTGTCGCACTACCCGAAGCTGGTCGTGGCCCTGGCCATGGTCAAGCAGGCCGCTGCCGACGCCAACCGTGAGCTGGGCCACCTGAGCGATGCCAAGCACGCCGCCATCAGCGAGGCCTGCGCCCGTCTGATCCGTGGCGAATTCCACGACCAGTTCGTTGTGGACATGATCCAAGGTGGTGCGGGTACCTCCACCAACATGAACGCCAACGAAGTCATCGCCAACGTCGCGCTGGAGGTCATGGGCCACCAGAAGGGTGAGTACCAGTACCTGCACCCGAACAACGACGTGAACATGGCGCAGTCGACCAACGATGCCTACCCGACCGCGATCCGCCTGGGTCTGCTGCTGGGTCACGACGCCCTGCTGGCCAGCCTCGACAGCCTGATTCAGGCCTTCGCGGCCAAAGGCAAGGAATTCGACCACGTACTGAAGATGGGTCGTACCCAGCTGCAGGACGCTGTGCCGATGACCCTGGGCCAAGAATTCCGTGCCTTCGCCACCACCATGACCGAAGACCTGCAGCGCCTGCGCTCGCTGGCTCCGGAACTGCTGACCGAAATCAACCTGGGCGGTACCGCCATCGGCACCGGCATCAACGCCGACCCTGGCTACCAGGCCCTGGCCGTGCAGCGCCTGGCGACCATCAGCGGCCAGCCGCTGGTCCCGGCTGCCGACCTGATCGAAGCCACCTCCGACATGGGCGCCTTCGTGCTGTTCTCCGGCATGCTCAAGCGCACCGCAGTCAAGCTGTCCAAGATCTGCAACGACCTGCGCCTGCTGTCCAGCGGCCCGCGCACCGGCATCAACGAGATCAACCTGCCGGCGCGCCAGCCAGGCAGCTCGATCATGCCAGGCAAGGTCAACCCGGTTATTCCGGAAGCCGTCAACCAGGTGGCCTTCGCCATCATGGGCAACGACCTGGCCCTGACCGTCGCCGCCGAAGGTGGCCAGCTGCAGCTGAACGTCATGGAACCGCTGATCGCTTACAAGATCTTCGACTCCATCCGCCTGCTTCAGCGCGCCATGGACATGCTGCGCGAGCACTGCATCGTCGGCATCACTGCCAACGAACAGCGCTGCCGTGAACTGGTCGAGCACTCGATCGGCCTGGTCACCGCACTGAACCCGTACATCGGCTACGAGAACGCCACCCGTATCGCCCGCGTTGCCCTGGAAACCGGCCGCGGCGTACTGGAACTGGTGCGCGAAGAGAAGCTGCTGGACGACGCGATGCTCGATGACATCCTGCGTCCGGAAAACATGATCGCTCCACGTCTGGTTCCGCTGAAGGCGTAACCAGGCTGCTGTAAAACGTCTCACCAGGTCGAGGGACTAGACACCTCTCAACCTTTCAAGGGCCCGAGCGCATGCGACGGGCCCTTTTTTTATGCGCAAAAACCGCAAGGGGCCGCTTCACGGCCTTGTGCCACGAAAGGGCTGCTCAGCAGCCCCAAAGACCAACCGGGCACACAACTTGCTCCATAATGCTCCCCAGCCCCACGGGATACCGAGCATGCTGCACAGCCACCTGACCACCCTCAATGCGGTTTCGCTGATTCTCAAAGTCTTCCAGGAAGAAGGCTGCGACGCCGAGCGGCTACTTTGCGGCAGCGGCATTGGTGCAGCAGACCTGGGCCATGCCGATGCCCGCATCACGACCCAGCAAGAACTGCAGGTGTGCGCCAATGCCGTGGCCCTTCGCGAAGAGATCGGCCTGGAGCTGGGCCGGCGCATGCATGTGTCGTGCTACGGGATGCTCGGTTACGCCCTGCTCTCCAGTGCCACTTTGGGTGACGCCCTGCGCTTGGCACTGCGCTATCCCGCATTGCTGGGCACAGCCTTTCAGTTGCGCCTGGAGGATGACGGCCAGCGAATCTGGTTCAGCGCCAGCGACTACCAGGACAGCCCGGCGCTGGCGGCCTTCAATGCCGAATTCTGCCTGGTGTCGCTGAAGGTCATCTGCGACGACCTGCTGGGCCGCCCCCTGCCGCTGCTCGCGGCGCGCTTCGAGCATCCTCGGCCCGACTACCACGCGCTCTATGTCGATGCGTTCCAGTGCCCCCTGGGTTTCGAGGCCAACGACAATGCCTTTGCCTTCGAGCGCCGCTGGCTCGACATGCCCCTGCCCTTGGCCGACCCCATCACCCACAAGGCCATGGCCGAGCGCTGCCGCCAGCTGAACCTGGAGTTCACGGGACGTCAGGCATGGCTGGGGCGTATTCGCCAGTTGCTGATCAAACAGCTGGACGCCGCCCCCGGGCTCGAAGGCCTGGCCCGCCAGATGAACTGCTCCTCGCGCACCTTGCGCCGGCACCTTCAGGCCCTGGGCTGCAGCTACCAGCAGTTACTCGACGAGCTGCGCTTCGAGCGGGCCAAGCAGTTGCTGGCCGAGGACCAAATGCCGATCTACCGCATTGCCGAGACGCTCGGCTTCAGCGAGACCGCCAGCTTTCGCCATGCCTTCCAGCGCTGGAGCGGCGTGGCGCCCAGCCATTTTCGCGGCTGATCGGTGCCGGCCGTTTCGCGGGTGAACCCGCTCCCACAGGTACTGCGCTGAGTTCAAAATCAGCGGGGTACCTGTGGATTTACCCGCGAACAAGCCCCCACGCCGGACGCTGTCTTTGGCCACATCGATCCCCTTTTGGCCGTTTGCGTCGTTCTCCACCGGCACGCCCCCTCACACAATGAGGCACGCCAGTAAACCCGGAGAATAAAAATGCTGACGATCTATTCCGATGATCATCGCCTGCACCACGGCCGCTGCGAGCTCATCGACGGCAAGTTGATGCCTTGCTTCGAGATGCCTTCGCGCGCCGACCATGTCCTGGAGCGCGTCAAGAAGCGCAACCTCGGCCCTGTCGAAGGGCCGCGTGATTTTGGCCGCGCACCCTTGCTGCGTGTCCACGGCGCCGATTATCTGGATTTCTTCGAAGGGGCCTGGGCGCGCTGGGCGCAGATGGGCCAGGAAGGTGACCTGCTGCCCTTTACCTGGCCAGCCCGGACGTTGCGCAAGGTCAAGCCGACCGGCCTGCATGGCGAGCTTGGCTACTACAGCTTCGATGCCGGCGCGCCGATCACCGCCGGTACCTGGCAGGCTGCCTACAGCGCCGCCCAGGTCGCCCTCACCGCCCAGGCCGCGATCCAGCAAGGCGCCCATTCGGCATTCGCCCTGTGCCGCCCACCAGGACACCACGCGGCGGCCGAAGTGATGGGCGGCTACTGCTACCTCAACAACGCCGCCATCGCTGCCCAGGCGTTCCTTGACCAAGGCCACCGCAAAGTCGCCATCCTCGACGTCGATTACCACCACGGCAACGGCACCCAGGACATCTTCTATCAGCGCGGCGATGTGTTCTTCGCCTCGATCCACGGCGACCCGCAGGATGAGTTCCCGTTCTTCCTGGGTTATGCCGACGAAACCGGCGAAGGCGCAGGCGAAGGCTGCAACATCAACTATCCATTGCCCGCCGGCAGCGACTGGGCCGCCTGGAGCGCCGCCTTGGAAGATGCCTGCCAGCGCATCGCAGCCTACGCACCGGACGTAGTGGTGGTGTCCCTGGGCGTGGATACCTTCAAGGATGACCCGATCTCCCAGTTCAAACTGGACAGCCCGGACTACCTGGAAATGGGCAAGCGTATCGGCCAACTCGGCAAGCCGACCTTGTTCGTGATGGAAGGTGGCTACGCTGTTGAAGAAATCGGTATCAACGCAGTCAACGTGCTGGAAGGCTTCCAGCATGCCCAGCCAGGAGCCCGGTAATGATCCGACTCAAGCGTCTGCTCGTCCCGTTCATCGCTGCCACTCTGTCCACCGGTGCCCTCCAGGCCCAGGCCGAACAGCGCACCCTGCGTGTGTACAACTGGTTCGACTACATCACGCCGCAGACCTTGACGGACTTCCAGAAGGACAGCGGCGTCAAGCTGATCTACGACATCTTCGACACCAACGAAGCCCTGGAAGCCAAGCTGCTCACCGGCAACTCAGGCTATGACGTGGTCGTGCCCTCCAACGTGTTCCTTGCCAAACAGATCGAAGCCGGTGTGTTCCAACCCCTGGACCGCACCAAGCTGCCCAACTGGCAGCACCTGGATCCGGCGCTGATGAAGCTGATCGAAGCGAACGACCCAGGCAACAAGTTCGCCGTGCCGTACATGTACGGCACCGTGCTGATCGGCTTCAACCCAGACAAGGTCAAGGCGGTGCTTGGCGACAAGGCGCCTGTGGACAGCTGGGACCTGATCTTCAAGGAAGAGAACATCGCCAAGCTCAAGCAGTGCGGTGTCGCACTGCTCGACTCGCCCTCGGAGATCCTGCCCCTGGCCTTGCAGTACCTGGGGCTGCCACCGAACAGCGAGAAGCCGGCTGACTATAAGAAAGCCGAGGAGCTGATGCTCAAGATCCGCCCGCACATCACCTACTTCCATTCCTCGAAGTACATGGCCGACATCGCCAACGGCGATATCTGCGTGGCGGTGGGGTATTCGGGTAGCTTCTCCCAGGCCGCCAACCGCGCACGTGATGCCAAGAATGGCGTAGTGGTAGACATGCGCCTGCCCAAGGAAGGTGCACCGATCTGGTTCGACATGCTGGCGATCCCCAAGAACGCCGCCAATCCTGAGGATGCACACACGTTCATCAACTACCTGCTGCGCCCTGAAGTGATCGCGCCGATCAGCGATTTCGTCGGCTACCCCAACCCGAACAAGGACGCCACCGACAAAGTCAGCCCGGCGATCCGCAACAACCCGAACCTGTACCCGACTGCCGAAGCGATGGCCAAGCTGTATACCCTCAAGCCACTGCCACGCGAAGCCGAACGGGCGCGCACCCGGGCCTGGACACGCATCAAGTCCGGGACTTGAGTTGGATGCTTCGCGGATAAACCCGCTCCCACAGATACGGAGCTGCCTGTAAGTACAGCGCTGTGTCTGTGGGAACGGGTTCACCGGCGAAGCGGTCGCCAGGCCCTGCGCAAACGCATCAGTGCATCCGCAATCTGCACCTCAGGCACCGCCGCGAACCCCAGCACCAGTCCGGCGCGCTTATCCACAGGCACATTGCCATCCTCGAGCCAGTAGCTGCTCAATGGGTTGACCTCAACGCCCACCACCTCCGCCCGAGCGACCAGCTCCTGCTCACGCGCAAGGTTATCCACAGCCACCTTCACATGCAGTCCTGCCGCCACTTCCGGCATGGCACCCAGTCCTGGCACATCCTGGGGCCACCCGGCCTTCAGCACATTTCGCCGCGCCAGTGCCGCCTTGCGCATCCGCCGGATATGCCGCTGGAAATGGCCCTGGGCCATGAACTGCGCCATGACGCATTGGGTGCCGACCTCTGAATGGCGCACTGCCAGTGCCCGCCCCTGGCTGAACGCCTCCACCAACTGCCGAGGCAGCACCAGGTAACCCAGGCGCAGGGCCGGGAAGGCGATCTTGCCGAATGTGCCCACGTAGAGCACCCGCCCCTGCCGGTCCAAGGAGGCCAAGGGGGCCAGCGGCGCGCCGCTGTAGCGGTACTCGCCGTCGTAGTCGTCTTCGATGATCCAGCCATCCTGGCGCTGCGCCCAGTCCAGCAAGGATAGGCGCCGGGCCAGGCTCATGGTGACGCCGGTGGGATACTGGTGCGCCGGCGTGACATAGGCCATCCGACAATCGGGAAGCTGCGCCAGCTGCTCGCAATCCATACCTTCGTCATCCACCGGCACACCCCTGACCTTCGCCCCTGCCAGGGCGAAGGTGTGGCCGGCCGCTCGGTACCCTGGGTTTTCCACAGCCACCCCATCGCCTGGCTGCAATAACAACTGTGCACAAAGGCTGATGGCCTGCTGGGCACCACTGGTGATCACAATTTGTTCAGCGCCACAAGAAAGCCCTCGTGAGCGACGCAAATACGCCGCGATGAGTTCCCGCAGTTGCGGCTCCCCCGCCGGGTCCCCGTAACCCAATGAGGCAGGGTCGGGGTTTCGCCAGAAACCCGCTTGCAACCTGGCCCAGACCTCGAACGGGAACAAATCGAAAGCCGGCACGCCGACGCGAAAAGCTCGCGGCGCGCCAGCCTTGGGCGGGGGAAGGTGGTTGTTTTTCAAGCGCTGCAAAGGCTCGCTCGAGCGCTCTAAACTGGATAAATCCTCAGTACCAGATGCCGAAAATGTGGATAACCCTGTTGATAACCCCCGGGATAACCCTGTGGATACCTGTGTGGATAGTTTAGGCAGCTGGCTGACGTAGGTACCGTCACCAACCCGGCTTTCGATATAGCCCTCGGCATACAGCTGATCGTATGCCCGTACCACGCTATTGCGCGACAGCAACAGCATGGCCGCCAAATCTCGAGTGGCAGGCAAACGCGTGCCGCTGCCCAGGCGCCCATCCAGCACCCGCGCCCGCAACGCTTGGTAAAGCTGTTGGCTCAGCCCGCGTCGACGATCGAGCACGATACCGGTGGGGTCGAAGGGCAACGCGAGGGCACATTCGTTCATGGCATTGGACCTATAAAAAGAGTCTGAATTGGCTCTTACCGAGTACCAATAGCCTGCCTAGGATGGAGCCATTGGACAAGGAACCTCGCATGTACAACGCCAAACCCCACCAGGAACATGACCTCGGGCGTCTGCATCAGCAAATGCGCGATACTCGCCTTGCCGTCCTGGTCAGCCATGGCGTACACGGCTTGCTAGCCACCCATCTACCCGTGCTGCTCGATCCCACTGAAGGCGAGTACGGCACCGTCTATGCCCACCTGGCCCGGGCCAACCCCCAGTGGCAGGTCTTGGAGCAGGGCGGCGAAGCCTTGCTGATATTCCCTGGCGCAGATGCCTATGTCAGCCCGAGCTATTACCCCAGCAAGGCCGAGAACCCCAAGGTCGTGCCCACCTGGAACTACCTGGCCGTGCATGCCTATGGCGCGGTGCAGGTAATCCACGACGCCCCTCGCCTGCTCGAGATCGTCAGCCGCCTGAGCGATCGACACGAGCAAGGCCGCATCGAGCCCTGGAAAGTGAGCGACGCCCCCAGCGACTACATCGACGGCATGCTGCGCGCCATCGTCGGCATTCGCATGCCCATCGCCCGCCTGCAAGGCGCGCGCAAGCTCAGCCAGAACCGCTTGGCGCAAGACATCGCCGGCGTACGTGACGGCCTGGGCAGCAGCACCGATTACCTGGACAACCAACTCGCGGCGCATATGCGCCCACTCTGAAGGAAAAGACCATGCCCAGCGTTACCCTGCGCCCCGTGAGCGCCAACGACCATGCCGCCTGGCTCGCCCTCTGGCAGGCCTACCTGCGCTTCTACGAAACCGAATTGGCCGATGAGGTCAGCGCCAGCACCTGGCAGCGCCTGCTGGATGCGAACGAACCCACTCATTCGGCCCTGGCCTGGGTCGATGGCAAGGCGGTGGGGATGGTCAACTGGATCTATCATCGCTCCAACTGGAGCATCGAGAACGCCTGCTACCTGCAGGATTTGTACGTCAACACAGACCAGCGTGGTTTGGGCATTGGTCGCCAACTGATCGAGCACGTCTACGCGACCGCCAAGGCAGCCAACTGCATCAAGGTGCACTGGCTGACCCATGAAACCAATGCCACCGCCATCCGCCTGTACGAACAGGTCGCCGAACGGCCGGGCTTCATTCAATTTCGCAAAGGGTTGTAGGCCCATGTCCGACGCACTGAACTGGAAACCTGCGGCAACACCCAAGGCCGAGCCCATCGAAGGGCGTTTCATCCGCCTGGAAAAGCTCGACCCAGCCCGCCACGGCGATGACCTCTGGGAGGTGCTGCAAGGCCCCGGCTCGGACCCGGTGCTGTGGGACTACCTCCCCTATGGGCCCTTCACCGAGCGCTCAAGCTTCGACCGCTGGCTCGAAGGCAACGCCGCTGGCCGCGACCCACTGTTCTACAGCGTGATCGACCGCGCCAACGGCCAGGTCCAGGGGATCCTGAGCTACATGTCGATCGTCCCCGAACAGGGCCGCTTCGAGATCGGCCACATCGCTTTCGGCGCCGCCATGCAACGCACACCTCGGGGCACCGAGGCCGTCTACTTGCTAAGCCAACTCGGTTTTGCCCTGGGCAATCGTCGTCTGGAGTGGAAGTGCAACAACGCCAACGCCCGCTCCAAACGCGCCGCCGAACGCTTCGGCTTCGTCTTCGAGGGGGTTTTCCGCAAACACATGGTGGTCAAGGATCACAACCGGGATACGGCCTGGTACTCGATCACCGATGATGAGTGGCCAAGCGTTGCGGCAGGCTTCGAGCGCTGGTTGAGCGCAGAGAACCAGCAGCCCGAGGGGCAAGTGAAGACCTTGGAGGCCTGCCGTAAAGGCTGAGAATGTAGGCAGCCTTTTCGCGGGTAAACCCGCCCCCACAGGGACTGTATTGTCCTTCCGGGAGCGGGTTTACCCGCGAACATCCCGCACAGATTCAGCACAAAAAAAGGGGAGCCTATCGCTCCCCATGAGGTAAACCGCTTGTAGTCGAAGGCTTCGATCAGCCTTCGATCTCGATCAGGATCTCGCCCGGCGTGACGCGATCGCCTTTGGCCACGTGGATGGCAGTGACCTTGCCGGCGATCGGGGCCTGGACTTCGGTCTCCATCTTCATGGCTTCGGTGATCAGCACCGGCTGGCCAGCCTTGACGGTGTCGCCTTCCTTGACCAGCACATCGACGATGTTGCCCGGCATGGTGGTGCTCACATGGCCTGGGCCGCTGGCCTGCTTGCGCTTGCTGCCGCCGCCGCTGACGAACTCGTTGAGCGGTTCGAACACCACTTCTTCCGGCATGCCGTCGATGGACAGGTAGAAGTGACGCTTGCCTTCAGCCTTGACGCCCACGCCGGTGATATCGACGCGGTAGGTCTCGCCGTGCACGTCGATGACGAACTCGGTCGGCACACCTTCGCCGCCCGGGCCTGCCACGGCGCCGGCTTCCGGGATCGGCAGCAGGGCTTCAGGAGTCAGGGTGCCGGCTTCACGCTCCTCAAGGAACTTGCGACCGATGTCCGGGAACATCGCGAAGGTCAGCACGTCTTCCTCGCAGCGGGCCAGGTTGCCGATATCGGCGCGCAGCTTGGCCATTTCCGGCTTGAGCAGGTCGGCCGGGCGCACGTCGATCACTTCTTCGCTACCGATCGCCTGGCGACGCAGTTGTTCGTTGACCACGCCTGGCGCCTTGCCGTAACCGCCCTGAAGGTACAGCTTCACCTCGTTGGTGATGGTCTTGTAGCGCTCGCCAGCCAGCACGTTGAAGAACGCCTGGGTGCCGACGATCTGCGAGGTCGGGGTCACCAGCGGCGGGAAGCCGAGGTCTTCACGTACGCGCGGGATCTCCGCCAGCACTTCGTTCATGCGGCTGAGCGCGCCCTGCTCCTTGAGCTGGTTGGCCAGGTTGGAAATCATGCCGCCTGGCACCTGGTTGACCTGCACGCGGGTGTCCACCGCGGTGAACTCGCTTTCGAACTGGTGGTACTTCTTGCGTACGGCATAGAAGTACAGGCCGATCTCCTGCAGCAGCTCCAGGTCCAGGCCCGTGTCGAACTCGGTGCCCTTGAGCGCGGCGACCATCGACTCGGTACCTGGGTGGCTGGTGCCCCAGGCGAAGCTGGAGATCGCGGTGTCGATGTGGTCGGCACCATTTTCCACAGCCTTGAGCTGGCACATAGCGGCCAGGCCGGCAGTGTCGTGGGAATGGATGAACACCGGCAACGACTGCTCGGCCTTCAGCGCCTTGACCAGTTCGCCAGTGGCGAACGGGGTCAACAGGCCGGCCATGTCCTTGATCGCCACCGAGTCGCAGCCCATGGCTTCCATCTGCTTGGCCTGGGCAACGAAGGCGTCGATGGTATGCACCGGGCTGGTGGTGTAGGCGATGGTGCCCTGGGCGTGCTTGCCAGCAGCCTTGACCGCTTCGATGGCCACACGCAGGTTACGCACGTCGTTCATGGCATCGAAGATGCGGAACACGTCGATGCCGTTGACCGCGGCCTTGGCGACGAAGGCCTTGACCACGTCGTCGCTGTAGTGGCGGTAGCCCAGCAGGTTCTGGCCACGCAGCAGCATTTGCAGGCGGGTGTTGGGCAGTGCGGCGCGCAGCTTGCGCAGACGCTCCCATGGGTCTTCCTTGAGGAAGCGCACACAGGCATCGAAGGTCGCGCCACCCCAGACTTCCAGGGACCAGTAGCCCACCTTGTCGAGCTTGTCGCAGATCGGCAGCATGTCTTCGGTGCGCATGCGGGTGGCCAGCAGGGACTGGTGGGCGTCGCGCAGGATTGTGTCGGTTACGTGAATTTTCTTGGACATTATGGGGTTCCTCACAGGCCTGCGTGGGCGGCGATGGCGGCGGCGATGGCCAGGGCCAGCTCTTCGGGTTTGCGCTTGATCGAGTAGTTGGTCAGTTCCGGGTGGCTTTCCACGAAGCTGGTGTTGAACTGGCCGCTACGGAATTCCGGATTGCGCAGGATCTCCTGGTAATACGCGGCGGTGGTCTTCACACCTTGCACGCGCATGTCGTCCAGGGCCCGCAGGCCGCGGTCCATGGCTTCTTCCCAGGTCAACGCCCAGACCACCAGCTTCAGGCACATGGAGTCGTAGAACGGCGGAATGGTGTAGCCGGTGTAGATCGCGGTGTCGGTACGCACGCCTGGGCCGCCGGGCGCGTAGTAACGGGTGATCTTGCCGAAGCTGGGCAGGAAGTTGTTCTTCGGGTCTTCGGCGTTGATACGGAACTGCAACGCGTAGCCACGGTGCTGGATGTCTTCCTGCTTGACCGACAGCGGCAGGCCCGAAGCGATGCGGATCTGCTCGCGCACGATGTCGATGCCGGTGATTTCTTCGGTGATGGTGTGTTCTACCTGCACGCGGGTGTTCATCTCCATGAAGTACACCTCGCCATCGGCGAGCAGGAACTCCACGGTACCGGCGTTCTCGTAGTTCACGGCCTTGGCCGCGCGGACCGCCAGGTCGCCGATGTAGGCGCGCTGTTCCGGGGTCAGTTGCGGACTTGGGGCGATCTCGATGAGCTTTTGGTTACGGCGCTGGATCGAGCAGTCGCGCTCGAACAGGTGCACCACATTGCCGAAGCTGTCACCCAGGATCTGCGCCTCGATGTGCTTGGGGTTGACGATGCATTTTTCCAGGAACACTTCCGCCGAGCCGAAGGCCTTGGTGGCCTCGGAAATCACACGGGGGAAGGCTTGCTCCAGCTCCTCACGGCTGTTGCAGCGACGGATACCGCGTCCGCCACCACCGGAAGTGGCCTTGAGCATCACCGGATAACCGATGCGGTCACCCTCGGCCAGCGCTTCGTGGATGTCGGCGACGTTGCCTTCCGTACCGGGGGTTACCGGTACACCGGCCTGGATCATGGTGCGGCGCGCTTCGGTCTTGTCGCCCATGCGGCGAATGACGTCCGCGGCAGGGCCGATGAACTTGATGCCACGCTCGGCACAGATTTCCGCCAGCTCGGCGTTTTCCGACAGGAAGCCGTAACCTGGATGCAGCGCATCACAGCCGGTTTCCACGGCCAGGTTGACCAGCTTGCGCGGGTTCAGATAACCGGCCAGAGGCTCGGCACCGATGCTGTAGGCCTCGTCGGCGCGCTTGACGTGCAAGGCATGACGGTCGGCGTCGGAATAGATCGCCACAGAGCGAATGCCCATCTCGGCGCAAGCACGCACGATCCGAACTGCGATTTCACCCCGGTTGGCGATCAGGATTTTTTTTATCACTGGAGTCTTCCCAAAGCCGATGGAACACACGAGCCGGGTTTACCGGTCGGCGCGTGGCCAGAGGTTGCTGGCCAGTCGCAAACCAACCCTATCGCTGTAGGTTGATAAACAAAAATCAATATTTGTTAGGGTCGGCATAAGCAAAAGCTTATAGTGCCGTAACAAGGTTTTGCGAAGGCTTAGGAAAAAATGCGTAAGTCATTGATGCGTATGACATTGCGTCAGTTACAGATCTTCAACGAGGTGTGTGATCTGCGCTCCTACAGCCGGGCGGCAGAGGAAATGGCGTTGACGCAACCCGCCGTAAGTCTACAGATCCGCCAACTTGAAGAATTGGTCGGCCAGCCGTTGTTCGAGTACGTAGGCAAGAAGCTCTACCTGACCGAAGCGGCCGAAGCCTTGCAGCGTGCCAGCCGGGACATCTTCGGGCGCCTGGAAAACCTCGACATGCAGCTATCGGACATGCAGGGCTCACTACAGGGCCAGCTCAAACTTGCAATCGAGTCCAGCGCCAAATACTTCGTGCCCCACCTGTTCGCCGCCTTCAAGCAACGTCACCCTGAGGTCAACCTGACCCTGACGGTGGTCAACCGGGCCCAGGCGATCCGCCGGCTCTCGGATAACCGCGACGACCTGATCATCATGTCCATGGTGCCCCAGGACATGGGCCTTGAGTTCATGCCGTTCCTGAACAACCCGATCGTAGCCGTGGCGCCCCCCGACCATCCGCTGTGCAAGCTGGAGACACTGCGCCTGCAGGATCTTGAACCTCATACGCTGCTGATCCGAGAGCAGGGTTCGGGCACTCGCAAGGCCTGCGAGGAGTACTTCAAGGACAAGCGCGTGCACTTCACCCAGACCTTGGAGGTCGCCTCGGCCGATGCCCAGCGCGAATGTGTGATCGCAGGCCTGGGCATCGCCCTGCTCACGCGCCATGCGCTGAACCTGGAGCTGGCCACCGGCGTGCTCAAGGAGCTACCGGTGGAAGAACTGCCGCTGTACCGCAGCTGGTGCGTGGTGCAGTCCAAGGCCAAACGGCAATCACCGGTAGCCTTGGCGTTCCTTGCGTTCATTCGCAACGAACGGGCAAAGATCAGCGGGCTTGTGGAGCGATTTTCGGGGAAGATGCCGCCGATACCTGCCAAACCGTGATGTCCCGCAGGTCGGGGTAGTCGGTGATTTCGCGCAGTAACTGACGCTGGTCGCAGTAGCTTTCGATCGCGCGGCGAAACTCCATGCGGCGCTGGTCCTTTTCCTGCTGCTTGCGAGCTTTGGCGGTGGGTTGGAACGAACCGTCATGATCACGTGCCATTGCCTGTCTCCCAGTTAGGATGCGGGGAGCTTCAGGTTGGGCGCAAAGGTTTACGGTTTGGCTGTGGATTGGTGACAAAACCGTGAAACCTGCTTTGCCTGCTCTGGGCCTTTCGCGGGTAAACCCACACAGGGTTCGCGCTGATGCCTTTAGGCGCGGGTCTACCCCGAATAAGCCAGCGCAGGCAGCGGTGTCAGTCGTCGGTCGCCTTGATCGACTTGGGCGACAGGCGCAGGCTGCGCAAGCTGCGTTTCACGCTCTTGAGGTGGTTCACCAGGCTCGGCCCCCGGGCCATGGCCACGCCCATGGCCAGTACGTCGATCACGACCAGGTGAGCGATGCGAGAGGTCAGAGGGGTGTAGATTTCGGTGTCTTCGTGCACGTCGATGGCCAGGTTGACGGTGGACAACTCGGCCAAGGGCGTCTGGCTCGGGCACAGGGTAATCAGGTTGGCGCCGCTTTCGCGCACCAGGTTGGCGGTGATCAACAGGTCCTTGGAACGGCCCGACTGGGAAATGCACACCGCTACGTCGCCAGGCTTGAGGGTCACCGCCGACATGGCCTGCATGTGCGGGTCGGAATACGCCGCGGCGCTGAGCAACAGACGGAAGAACTTGTGCTGGGCATCGGCAGCCACTGCGCCCGAGGCACCGAAACCATAGAACTCCACACGCTGGGCCTGGGCCATGGCCGTCACCGCCTGTTGCAGGGCCTGAGGGTTGAGGTGCTCGCGCACTTCCATCAGGGTGTGCAGGGTGGTATCGAAAATCTTCAGGCTGTAATCGGCGACCGAGTCGTCTTCATGGATGGCGAACTGGCCAAAACTGGCGCCTGCGGCCAGGCTCTGGGCCAGCTTGAGCTTGAGATCCTGGAAGCCCGAGCAACCGATCGCGCGGCAGAAACGCACGATGGTCGGCTCGCTGATCCCCACGCTGTGGGCGAGGTCGGCCATTGAGCTGTGCATGACGGCAGCCGGATCGAGCAGCACATGGTCGGCCACTTTCAGTTCCGATTTGCGCAGCAAATGGCGCGATTGGGCGATATGTTGCAACAGATTCACAGGCTGGACTCGGTTATGATCGGCTGGCCGGGATGTAGCTTTCTTGTAGTTATACTACATGACCAGCGACCCGCCCAGCTAAACCAATGTGGAGAGTGGTGGTTTTGACTATTCCTTGCGACATCCTGGTCTTCGGCGGTTCGGGCGATCTGGCCCTGCACAAGCTACTGCCGGCGCTCTACCACCTCTATCGCGAGGCTCGCCTGCACAATGCCGTGAGGATCATCGCCCTGGCGCGGCGCAACCTTCCCCGGGACGAATACCTCAAGCTCGCCGAACGCAACTGCCGAGCGCAGATCGCCCGCCAGGATTTCGACGAGGAGGTCTGGCGACGCTTCTGCGCGCGCCTGGACTACTTCGCCATGGATGCCTCGCAAAGCGCCGACTTCGTTCGCCTGGCACGCTATCTGGGCGAGCCTGGAGGCTTGGCGCGCATCTACTACCTGGCGACTGCGCCCAACCTGTTCGTGCCGATCGCCAACCATCTGCGCATCGCAGGCCTGGCCGACAGCGAGGCGCGGATCGTGCTGGAAAAACCCATCGGCCATTCACTCGAATCGGCCACGGCCATCAACGAGGCGATCGGCGCGGTGTTCGACGAGTCCCAGGTGTTTCGCATCGACCATTACCTGGGCAAGGAAACCGTGCAGAACCTCATGGCGCTGCGCTTTGCCAATGCCCTGCTGGAACCGGTATGGCGCAATGGCCAGGTCGACCACGTGCAAATCAGCGTCTGCGAGACATTGGGCGTAGAAAACCGCGGCGCCTACTACGACCGTGCGGGCGCGACCCGGGACATGCTGCAGAACCATCTGCTGCAGCTGCTGTGCCTGGTGGCCATGGAGCCGCCGGCACAATTCGAGGCCGAGGCGGTGCGTGACGAAAAGGTGAAGATTCTGCGTGCTCTCAAGCCGATTAGCGGTCAAGACGTGCAGGACAAGACCGTGCGCGGGCAGTATGGCACCGGTCGGATCGGCGGCCAGGAAGTGCCGGCGTACTACTTCGAAAAGGACGTGGACAACGACAGCGACACCGAGACCTTCGTCGCGGTGCAGGCACAGATCGACAACTGGCGATGGGCTGGCGTGCCCTTCTACCTGCGTACCGGCAAGCGCATGGCGCGGCGCTCCTCGCAGATCGTCATCCAGTTCAAGCCCGTACCTCACGAGCTGTTCAGTGGCGGGCAGGTCAACCAGTTGCTGATCCAGCTGCAACCCGATGAACGCATCAGCCTGCGCATGATGACCAAGAGTCCGGGCAAAGGCATGCGCCTGGAGCCGGTGGAGCTGGACCTGAACCTAGCCCAGGTGTTCGGCCAGACCCGTCGCTGGGAAGCCTACGAACGGCTGCTGCTGGATGTGCTCGCGGGCGACTCGACGTTGTTCATGCGTCGCGACGAGGTCGAGGCTGCCTGGGCCTGGATCGACCCGATCCTGCAAGGCTGGGAGGAACACTTCCAGGCACCACGCCCCTACCCCGCCGGCAGCAACGGCCCGGAGCAGGCCAACAGCCTGCTGGCCCACCAGGGCAGGCATTGGCATAGCTGAAAACGCTCAGGGCATCAGGATGCTGGGAGACTTCTCCAGCAAGGCCTCGAACGCCTGGGCATCCAACGGCCTGCTGATCAGGTAACCCTGCGCTTCATCGCATCCATGGTCGTGCAGGAACGCCAGTTGCTCCTGGGTTTCCACCCCTTCGGCCACGACCTTCAGGCCCAGGCTCTTGGCCATGGCGATGATCGCGCGGATGATCGCCGCATCCTGACTGCCCTCCTGCAAGCCGCGAATGAACGCCTGGTCGATCTTCACATAGTCCACCGGGAAGCGCTTGAGGTAGCTCAGCGAAGAGTAGCCGGTGCCGAAGTCATCGATCGCCAGCTTGACCCCCAGCTCATGCAGTTGCTGGAACGTCGAGATGATGTGTTCGACGCTGTCGAGCAGCTGGCTTTCAGTCAGTTCCAGCTCCAGCAACTGCGGCGCAAGTCCCGTTTCTGCCAGCACCTGGCGCACCAGGCTGACGATCTTGCCCTGGCGCAGCTGATAGCCAGAGAGATTCACCGACACGCGCACGCTCATGCCCTGGCGACGCCATTCACAGGCCTGCCAGCACGCTTGACGCAAGACGAACTCGCCCATCGGCCCGATCAACCCAGTCTCTTCGGCAAGGCCGATGAAGTCGCCTGGCGGCACCATCCCCCACTGCGGGTGCTGCCAACGCACCAGCGCTTCGGCGGCAAGCAAGCGGCCGCTGTGCAGGCACAACTTGGGTTGGTAGTAGACCAGCAACTGGCCTTCATCGATGGCCTTGCGCAAGTGATTTTCCAGCTGCAGTCGCTCCAGCGTGCTGGCGCGCAGGCTTTCGGTGTAGAACTGGAAGTTGTCGCCGCCTAGATGCTTGGCATGCTGCTTGGCCATGTCAGCCTGGCTGAGCAACGCGTTGACGTCGAAACTGGGGTCTGACAGCAAACTGATGCCGACCGAGGCGCTGATCACCAGCTCATGCCCGCCCAGACGCTGCGGGACGCGAAGTTTGTCGAGCAGTCGGGTGGTTACTCGCACCAGGCTGGAAAGGTTGCTGTAGCCATCGAAAAGCACGACGAATTCATCGCCGGACAGACGCGCCACGGTGTCCGCCTCGGGTACCGCGTTGGCGATACGCAAGGCCATCTTCTTCAATAGCTGATCGGCCAATTCGTGGCCAAGACTTTCGTTGAGCAACTTGAAGCGGTCCAGATCGATGTGCAGCAACGCCAGGCTGCGTCCATTCACCCGAACCCGCTGTCCGGCCTCGTGCAGACGCAGGCGGAACAAGGCCCGGTTGGCCAGGCCGGTGAGATCGTCGTAGTGGGCCAAGTAGCGCAGCCGCTCCTCCGACTCCCGCCGTGCCGACAGGTCAGTGAAGAAGCCCACGATGTTGCTGATGTTACCCCGCGCGTCACGCACGCCATTGAGCTGCAACCACTGGGGGTAGAGCTCGCCGTTGCGGCGCGCCTCGACCAGCTCGCCCTGCCAGCGCCCCTGGTGCTCCAGGGCCTGGCTGATCGCCTGGCTGTGACGCCGGGCGTCGCGACTGCAGGGCAGCTCCAGGGCATTGCGCTGCAAAAGCTCTTCCCGGCCGAAGCCTGTGATCTGGCAAAACGCCTGGTTGACGGCCAGCAACCGGAAGCCCGCATCGAGGATCGCGATACCCTCACTGGCCGCTTCGAACACCGTCGCCGCCAGCCGCTGCTGTTCTTCCTGCTCTTTTTGCCCGGTGATGTCGCGCCGCGTGCCCAGCATGCGCAGGACACGGCCGTCGGCGGCGTGCTCCACGGCCCGGCCACGGTCTTCGATCCAGCGCCAGCCCCCTTGGGTGTGCCGAATGCGGTATTCGACCCGGTAGTCCTCGGTGCGGCCCTTGAGGTGTTCGACCAGTGTTCTGCGCAGCAACGGCAGATCGTCCGGGTGCAGGCGCGGCTTGAGGTCAGCGCGTACCGAACGGACCTGCTCGGGGTCCAGGCCGAACAACGCGTGCAACTGCGTGTGATGGACCTCATCGGTGAGCAGGTTCCAATCCCACAGCCCCAGCTCACTGGCTTCCAACGCCAGGGCCAAGCGCTGTTCGCTCTTGCCCAGGGCCTGGTTGGCCAGATCCAGCTCGTGACTGCGCTGGAGCACGCGTTGCTCCAACCCAGCCTGGGCCTGGCGTAGTTGCTCTTCGGCATGACGACGCTGACGTACTTCGGCGAGCAACGCTTGGTTCAGTTGCTCCCCGCGCTGCTGGGCGCTCTGCAGGTGTTCGATCAGTGCCTGGTTCTGGAAACGACGCAACAAGCTGCGCTCGATCAGACGGTTCACCTGCCAGGCCACCACCATCAAGGCCCCCAGCAGAATCAAGCCGAGCCAGCCCCAGCCGCGCTGAGCGCCGGCGTCGAAGTAGAACAGGAACACAATCGGCGGCAGCAGACAGGGCAAGGCAAAACTGAGAAACGCCGACAGGCTCACGGCATAGGCGACACTGGCCGACAACGTCGCCGCCCCCAGCAGCCCGAACACCCAAGCCTGCTGCACGAAATCATCCACCGGCACCAGGGCGATCGCCGCGCAGGCCAAGGTCAGGCCGCTGAAGGCAGAGCCGGACAGGAACATGTGCTGCCAGGACGCCTTGGCCTGGCGTGCCGGCGTCGCCGCATCGAAGGCCGCGACCTGGATCACCCGCAGGGCCACCAGCGCCAACAGCCAGGCCAGCCACACACTGACCAGCAGATAGCGCTCAGGGCTCCACAGCAGCCAGGCGCACAGCAGGCCATTGATCAGCATCAGCAGGGTGGGCAGCAATGAGCCCTGATAGAGGAGACGGGTGCGCTCAATGGAGAGCTGGGTCGCAAATTGCCTGCGCACACTCCTTACCGTCTCCGGCGATGCTCCGATCGCCGCGAAATCCTGGGTCATAGGGTCGTGTTCTTGTTGTGTTTTTGTATTGGCAGACCGCAAAAGTGCAGGGAGCATACACAAGCCAAGGCCTGGGCCAAACTGCTCTGCATCATGTTTTCAAAAATACCTGCGCTCATTTACCCAGACCGCTCAAGAACAGGCCTCTCCCCAAGAGAGCCGATGAACGGTCTGACACGGCCCGCAAGATTTCTCCTGGGGTCGTTTGCCCCTGCCCCCTGCGCGGCCCTAGAATGGCCGGATGCGCAATGATGACCTCTCCCTCCTGCTGAACTCCCTCAACGATGCCCAACGCCAGGCCGTAGCGGCCCCGCTGGGGCGTCAATTGGTGCTTGCCGGCGCTGGCTCGGGCAAGACCCGCGTGCTGGTGCATCGTATCGCCTGGCTGATCCAGGTCGAACAGGCCTCCCCACACTCGATCCTGTCGGTGACCTTCACCAACAAGGCCGCGGCGGAAATGCGCCAGCGGATCGAGCAATTGCTGGGCATCAACCCGGCCGGCATGTGGGTAGGCACCTTCCACGGCCTGGCTCACCGCCTGCTACGCGCCCATTGGCAGGAAGCCCGCTTGGTGCAGAACTTCCAGATCCTGGACAGCGACGACCAGCAGCGGCTGATCAAACGGGTAATCCGCGAGCTCGGCCTCGACGAGCAGCGCTGGCCGGCCCGCCAGGCCCAATGGTTCATCAATGGCCAGAAAGACGAAGGCCTGCGCCCACAACATATCCAGGCCGGCGGCGACCTGTTCCTGGGCACCATGCGCAGCATCTACGAAGCCTACGAACAGGCCTGCGAGCGCGCCGGTGTCATCGACTTTTCCGAACTGCTGCTACGCGCCCTGGACCTGTGGCGCGACCACCCTGGCCTGCTCGAACACTACCAGCGGCGCTTCCGCCACCTGCTGGTGGACGAGTTCCAAGACACCAACGCCGTGCAGTACGCCTGGCTGCGTCTACTCGCCGCGGGTGGCAGCAGCCTGATGGCGGTAGGTGATGATGACCAGTCGATCTACGGCTGGCGCGGCGCCAAGATCGAGAACATTCACCAGTACACCGCCGACTTCCCCGACGCCGAGCTGATTCGCCTGGAGCAAAACTACCGTTCTACCGGTGGCATCCTCAAGGCGGCCAATGCCCTGATCGCCAACAACAGCGGGCGCCTGGGCAAAGAGCTGTGGACCGACATGGGCGAAGGCGAACCGCTGACCCTCTATGCCGCCTACAACGAGCATGACGAAGCGCGCTACGTGGTGGAAACCATCGAGAGCTTCATCAAGCAGGGCAACGCCCGCAGCGACGTGGCCATTTTGTATCGCTCCAACGCCCAGTCGCGGGTGCTCGAAGAAGCCCTGCTGCGTGAACGCATTCCCTATCGGATCTACGGCGGCCAACGCTTCTTCGAGCGCGCCGAGATCAAAAACGCCATGGCCTACCTGCGTCTGCTCGAAGGCCGCGGCAATGATGCTGCTCTGGAGCGGGTGATCAACGTGCCACCGCGCGGCATCGGCGAAAAGACCGTCGAGGCGATCCGCGAACATGCCCGACACAGCCAACTGTCGATGTGGGAAGCCATGTGCCAGCTGTTAGCGGGCAAAGCACTCAAAGGCCGTGCCGCCAGCGCCCTGGGCGCCTTCATCGAGTTGATGGAAAACCTGGCGGCCAAGGTCCTGGAAATGCCGCTGCACCTGATGACCCAGACCGTCATCGAGCAGTCCGGCCTGATCCTCTATCACCAGGAAGAAAAAGGCGAAAAAGGCCAGGCACGGGTAGAAAACCTCGAGGAACTGGTCAGCGCGGCGCGCAACTTCGAGACCAGCGAGGACGACGCCGACCTGTCACCGCTCTCCGCCTTCCTGGGTCACGCCTCGCTGGAGGCTGGCGACGCCCAAGCCGACGAGCACGAGGACAGCATCCAGCTGATGACACTGCACAGTGCCAAGGGTTTGGAGTTCCCCTACGTGTTCCTGGTGGGCATGGAAGAAGGCCTGTTCCCCCACAAGATGAGCCTGGAAGAACCCGGCCGTCTGGAGGAAGAGCGTCGCTTGGCCTACGTGGGCATCACCCGGGCCATGCGCCAACTGATCATGACCTACGCCGAGACCCGCCGCCTGTATGGCAGCGAGACCTACAACAAGGTGTCGCGTTTCGTACGGGAGATTCCGGCAGGACTGGTTCAGGAAGTGCGCTTGTCCAATTCGGTCAGCCGTCCTTTCGGTGGCAGTCAGAACCAGGCGAGCAGCCTGTTCGCCAATGCCAGCATCCCTCAGACCGCGTTCGCCCTAGGCCAGCGCGTACAGCACTCGGTGTTCGGCGAAGGTGTGATCCTCAATTTCGAAGGTTCCGGCGCCCAGGCTCGGGTGCAGGTCAACTTCGCCGAAGGCAGCAAGTGGCTGATGCTGGGGTATGCCAAGCTGGAAGCGATCTGAGGCCCACAGGCGCTGGATCCCTCCGAGAGCAACAGGTTGCGTACAACCTGTTCGGGAATGGGGCCGCTGAGCGGCCTCTCGCGGGCTTCCACAGGTTACGTGCCGCCCTTCCAGCCGACTCTTACAGATGTTGACGAATGGTCCCACACCCCAATCAGGCGTGTCTCAGACCGCTCAGGCAAAAGCTGGAAACATTATGGCGCTGGTCATGTCTCCTACAACATGTGCAACATGACGCGCGTGCAATCCACCCACAGGGGATATCCCATCTATGCAACGTTTTCTTAGCATCGTACTGGCGCTGTGCGTCGGCCTGACGCTGAGCCTGGATGCCAACGCCAAGCGTTTCGGCGGCGGCAAGAGTTCGGGCTCCGCGCCTATCCACCAGACCCGCCAGGCTGCGCCAACCACCCCAGCCGCCGCGCCGACCGCTCCTGGCCGCGCACCGGCCGCCGCCAGCGGTGCTTCGCGCTGGCTGGGCCCTCTGGCCGGTATCGCCGCTGGCGGTCTGCTGGCCTCCATGTTCATGGGCGACGGCTTCCAGGGCATGCAGATCTTCGACTTCCTGATCATGGGCCTGATCGCCTTCCTGGTGTTCCGCTTCATCGCAGCTCGCCGCCGCCAGCAGCAGCCGCAGATGGCCGGCGCCGGTCATGCGCCGTACCAGCGTGAAACCCATGCCCAACCGGCCCAGCCATCGGTCTTCGGTGGCGCTTCGGCAACTGCCGCCGCTCCGGTCATCAATGCCCCGGCCTGGTTCAACGAGCAAAGCTTCCTGTCCGCTGCCCGCACCCACTTCATGTCGCTGCAGCAGCACTGGGATGCCAACGAAATGGACAAGATCGCCGAGTTCGTCACCCCGCAGATGCTCGAGTTCCTCAAGCGCGAGCGTGCCGACCTGGGGGATGGCTTCCAGTCCACCTATATCGACAACCTCGATGTGCAGCTCGAAGGTGTCGACGACCGTGCCGACAAGACTGTCGCCACCCTGACCTTCCACGGTGTATCGAAGACCTCGCGCTTCGATCAGGGCGAAGCCTTCAGCGAAAGCTGGCACATGGAGCGTGCCCAGGGCGAAAACCAGCCTTGGCTGCTCGCCGGTATCCGCCAGAACGGCTGATCCACCCGCTGCACACAAAACCCCGGGCTTGCCCGGGGTTTTTGCTTTTGGCAGAGCGGGCTACTAGGGTATAAACCGCAGCGTTGTCATCAAGGCCAGAGGATGTAAGCCGTGGAAGAAGTGATCGATCAGCTCCGTGAAGCCAATGAACCCGTACCGGTACCGCTGGAATTGCCGGACGAGGACCTGTTGGTAGAGATCGAGGAAGAATTGCTGATCAACATGCCGTTCGGCCTGCGCGAATTCCTGCTGACGGTCAGCGATGTGGTCTATGGCAGCCTGGAGCCGGTAACCGTCACCGATCCTCAATCCCACACCTACCTGCCCGACGTTGCCGCCAACGCCTGGGACGCCGGCGTGCCACGCGACCTGGTCCCGCTCTGCCAGGACGGCGACAACTACTATTGTGTCGAAGAGGACGGCACCGTGGTGCTGTGGGACGCCGAGGAAGAAGCGATCGGCGAAGACAACTGGGAAACCGTCTGGCACTGGGTCCGGGACGTGTGGCTGGAAAGCTGAGTCACTCGGCTCACAAAAGTCCCTGCCTGGTGCAATAGGATTTTCTGCGCCCCAAAGGTGGCTCATGGCCACTACTCAACGTAGAATCCCCAGGTGTTCTGCGCCTGGCGGCGGCGTTACCGTTCTATCCCCTCGGACTGCGGCGTCGCCTTGCGCAGAGTGCGCAAGCCCTCAGTGGGACTGATCCCGGTTGTTTTCCAACGTCTCCAGCAAGGCGATCTGCATGCGGGTATGCACCCGAATGAACCATCGCCACAGCAAGGCCACCACCACCGCTGCAACGACTGCGATGACCAGCAGCAACTCGTTGGTCGGCAGGATGCTCGCCGAAAGCGCCGACAGCAGCAGGAAGATCACCAGCAGCGACAGCAACGGAATCACCTCGGCAATCACCCGGCGGACACGTTGAGTGTGCCGTCCGGCCATCTCCGGCTTCACGCCCATCTCTGCCAACAACATCGATAGCGCCTTGAGCTTGCGGTAGGCCGCAATCAGGAAGGGCAGCGACAGCAACAGTGCAGCGCCCCATATCAGCGCCTTCTGCTGGCTGACATCGCTGACCCATTCGCTCAACCAAGTGGCGATGCGCCCGGCAAAGTAACCACCGCTGAAGAAAATCGCGATGACCAGCGCCAGGTTCACTCCCACCTGAAGCAGGATGCGCCGGATCATCGCTGCGACCATCGCACCCTCACCCTGAGGCTGGATGCTGCGCAGCCATTCCCCGTACAACGACAGCACCCGCGCCAGGCGCCCGGGGACCACTTTGCCGAGCTTGAGCGAGAGCGGATCGGCGGCGCGAATCAGATAGGGCGTAAGCAAGGTGGTAATGGCCGACACCGCCACCGCCACCGGATAGAGAAAGTCGCTGGTGACCTGCAAGGTCATCCCCAAGGCGGCGATGATGAAAGAAAACTCGCCAATCTGTGAAAGCCCCATGCCAACCCGCAGTGAGGTGCGTCCATCATTGCCGGCGATGAAGGCCCCCATGCCGCAGGACAGCATCTTGCCCAGCACCACCGCCAGGGTGATCACCGTGATCGGCCAGGCATAGTCGATCAGCACACGCGGGTCGATCATCAGGCCGATGGCGACGAAGAAGATGGCGCTGAACAGGTCGCGTACAGGCTCGATCAGGCTTTCGATCTTCAGCAGTTGCCGGGACTCGGCCATGATCGCGCCAATCAGGAACGCGCCCAGGACCATGCTGTATTCGAGCTTGACCACCAACAGGCAGAAGCCGAAGCACAGCCCCAATACCGTAATGAGCAACATCTCGTTGCTTTCGAATTTCGCCACGTAGGCCAACAGCCGCGGGACCAGCAGGATGCCGATGACCAGGGCGACAATCATGAACAGTGACAGCTTGCCCACCGTGGAAAACACTTCGCCGGAGCTGACAGTTCCGCTGACAGCGATGCCCGACAGCAGGGCGATGATGCCGATGCCCAGGATGTCTTCGACGATCAGCACGCCGAAGATCAGTTGGGCGAAGCGCTCGTTCTTCATCTTCAGGTCATTGAGCGCCTTGACGATGATGGTGGTCGAGGAGATGGCCAGGATCGCTCCCAGGAACAGCGAGTCCATGGTGTTCCAGCCAAACCAGCGACCAATCTCGAAGCCGATCCAGATCATCAGGACGATTTCCAGGAAAGCCGCGATGAACGCCGTGGCGCCAACCTTGAACAACTTGCCCAGACTGAACTCCAGGCCCAGGCAGAACATCAGGAAGATCACCCCAAGCTCAGCCAGGGTCTTGATGGTGTCTTCGTCATGGATCAGGCCAAAGGGCGGTGTATGCGGTCCAATGATGAAGCCCGCAACGATGTAGCCCAGCACCACCGGCTGCTTGAATCGGTGGAAAAGAATGGTGACTACCCCGGCGACCAGCATGATCACGGCCAGATCCTGGATGAAGCTGATGGCATGCATGGCGAGGTACTCCTTTTCTCGTTGCCTTGGCAGACCGCTCCTCTGCCAAGGCAAACCCGAGCGAGCAGCACGTACATACTGTGTTCAAAGCAGGAAAGCCCATGTTGCATGGGCTTGCTCAGGTTAACATCGCGCCTTTGCCGGAATAGCCGATGCAATATGCAGAAACAGATCGGCGATTTTGCTGCCATTGATGGCACGATCCGCGTGACGGCAGCGCGTCAGGCGACGTCCCGTACCAGGATGGGAAACCATATGAGGGGGAAACAGAAGTGTCCGCAGATACCCGCCCCGTTTCAGCGCAACCAAACCGTGAGCACACTATGGAACCTGGAAACGCCCAGCTGACGATGACCGTCCTGATGACCCCGGACATGGCCAATTTCTCCGGCAACGTCCACGGCGGCACCCTGCTCAAGTACCTCGACGAGGTCGCCTATGCCTGCGCCAGCCGCTATGCCGGTAGCTACGTGGTCACCCTGTCAGTGGACCAGGTGATTTTCCGCGAGCCTGTGCATGTCGGAGAATTGGTAACCTTCCTCGCCTCGGTCAACTACACCGGCAATACGTCCATGGAAGTGGGCATCAAGGTCGTGACCGAAAACATCCGCGAGCGCTCTGTGCGGCACTCCAACAGCTGCTTCTTCACCATGGTCGCGGTCGACGACAACCGTCGCCCGGTGCAGGTCCCGCCACGCCAGCCCCAGAGTAGCGAAGAGAAGCGCCGTTTCCTGCAGGGCCAGCAGCGTCGGCAGATCCGTCAGGAATTGGAACAGCGCTACCAGAACCTCAAGACCGATTCTATTTAAACCGCGTTACCGGCAGGGCTGCGCAACAGCCCTTTCAAGGCGCTAGCCCGCCAACCGCTGTGCCTCGAAGCGCACGCGCGGGTGGGCGATGCGGTCCTGTGCCCTGATCGGTTGCAGTTCGTAGCTGGCGCAGGCCTGGGTCTCCAGCAATACCTCGTGCACTGCTGCGGCGGTGAACTCGAATGCCTGGACCCAGCTGTCACCCAGCAGCACCCGGGCCAAGAACAAGCCGGAGGTCAGGTCACCTACCCCTACCGGCTGGCGCGGGAAGGCCAGCAACGGGCGGCGCAGATGCCAGCTCTGCTCCCGGGTCACCAGCAACATCTCGAAAGCATCCTCGGCGCGCCCTGGATAGGACAGGTGCTTGACCAATACCACCTGTGGACCGCGCTCGAGCAGGTCACGCGCCATGGCCACGCAATCATCCAGTGACTCGGCCCGACGACCACAGAAGCTGTCCAGTTCGAGCTGGTTGGGGCACAGGATATCCGCCACCGACGCCGCTTCTTCCAAGAGGAATTCACTGACTTCGACCGGCACGATGCAGCCCTTTTCCGCATGCCCCATGACCGGGTCGCACAGGTACAGCGCCTTGGGGTTGACCGCCTTGATCCGCTGGACACCTGCCAGGATCGCCCGGCCCTGTTCAGCGCTGCCCAGGTAACCGGAAAGCACGGCGTCACAATGGCCCAGCTCACCGATGTTGGAAATGGCTTCCACCAACGCAGGAATTTGCGCCGGAGCAAGCACTTCCCCGGCCCACTGTCCATACTGGGTATGGTTGGAGAACTGCACAGTGTTCAGCGGCCAGACATTGACGCCGACCCGCTGCATGGGAAACACCGCAGCGCTGTTTCCGGCGTGGCCAAAGACCACGTGGGACTGGATAGCAAGCAGATGCGGCGTACGTTTCATGCGGAAAATCCCAAAGCTGTTTCAATAAGTGTGCGCCGCGCAGTATGAACCCGTTTGCCACCTGTACGACAGGCCAGGGACACAGTTAAGCTGGATCTACCGTTTTGGAGCATATGCACATGTTGACCCTGGAGAACCTCTTCGTCCTGATGGTGGTGGCAACCGCCGGTGCCTGGTTGTGGCACAACCATGGGCTGCGCGAAAAGGCCCTTGAACGGGTCAAGCAGCATTGCACCAAGCTTGACCTCGAACTGCTCGACGACAATGTCGCGCTCAAGCGCATTGCCTTCGTGCGCGACGCCAATGGCCGCAAGCGCCTGGCACGTGTCTATGGGTTCGAGTTCACCGTGACTGGCGAGCAACGCCACCCGGGGACGGTGACGCAGTTTGGCGCCCACACCATGCAGATCGAACTGGCGCCCTACCCGTTCGAAATCAAGGTTCCGCCAAAGGCGGACAACGTCATCGAGATGCAGCAGTGGCGCCAGGAGCACAACCGCTGGCGCAATTGATCAATCCTCCAGGCGGCAGGCGACCAAGGCTGTCTGCAGGGTATCCACAGACTGAGGCTGATCGAAGATCAATTCAACACGTGAATCCTTGCGCCATTCGCTCGGCTGCCAAACCAACGCCTCGCCTTCCAGGCCATTGAAGGCCTGCCAGCCACCATTGCTGTGGATAACCCCTTTTGCACGGCGCCACGGCCAACCTTGAAGCCTTTCCAGCAAACGCATTGCGTCGAAACGCTGCGAGGGGTGCCAGCGCCAGCCAACGCTCCAGCCACCTTCGCCTTGCTGAGCGAGGCAGATCGGCTGTCGAGGATCTGTCCACAGGGCGCCAGCGGGATTCGTTGGCGTCTCTCGGGGCAGGTTGCCCACAGCCTCGAGAAGACGCGTTGTGCCGGTTGTGACGGGCAACTGGTCGACTGGCACACGACCCTGATCGGTCCATAAGTGCGCCAAGGCAGGGAACTGTGCAGTTATCAACAGGCGCTGTGCCTCATCCACCGTTCCAGATTTGTTGAAAACAACCAGCGCCGCCGCAGGTAATGCCTGCCGTTGCGCGTCGGGCAAAGCCTCGCCACGGGCCAGGGCCTGCGCGTCCAGCACCATCACCAACGGTTGCACCGCCAGCACGCCCAACCAGGGCGCCTGGCCAAGCTGGGTCAGCAATGACTGAGGATGGCCGAGTCCGGACGGCTCGATGAACACCCGATCAGGCCGGGCTTTGCGCAACAAGCGGCCCAGACCGACCTGGAACGGCATTCCGTTGACGCAGCACAGGCAACCGCCCGCCACTTCCCCAATGGCGATGCCATCCTCGTCGCTGCTGAGCAGCGCCGCATCCAGGCCAATCTGGCCGAACTCGTTGATCAGTACCGCCCAGCGCTCACCAGGCGGGCGCTGGGCCAACAACTGACGAATCAGGCTGGTCTTGCCGGCGCCCAGTGGGCCTGCGATTACGTGAGTCGGGATGTTCTGGAGCATGGGCCACACCTTGAAAATGGCCTCCAACTATGCGCCCTCGTATCCACCCGTCAAGCTGCGGATGTTATCCACATCCTCATGCCACCTCTTCATACCAAGGCCCGAATGGATCAGGAAGACGCAACCAGGCCATCTCGCCTTGCGCCCATTCTTCATCGCTCAGCAGACATGCATCCAGCTCTGTGGATAACTGAGTGAAATCGATGTTCTGCCCAATGAACACGAGTTCCTGCCTGCAATCACCGCTCTCCTGCGTCCAATGCCTGAGAATCGCCTGGGTGCTCTCTGGGTCTTGCGGCCACTGCTCTTGTGGTACGAAGCGCCACCAGCGGCCGGCGAAGCCATAACGCATCATGCCGCCCGCTTGGGACCAGCTTCCGGCTTCCTGGAACTTGCTGGCCAGCCAGAAGAACCCCTTCGAACGCAGCAACCTGCCATTGCTCCAAGGCTTGTGGATAAAGTCATGGAAGCGCTGCGGATGCAAGGGGCGACGGGCCTGCCATGTCGTTGCTGCGATCCCGTATTCCTCCGTTTCCGACACGTGCTCGCCGCGCATTTCCTGCAACCAGCCCGGCGCCTGGACAGCTTGCTCAAAGTCGAAAAGGCCGGTGTTGAGAATGCGCGCCAGCGGTACCTGGCCCATGACCATCGGCACGATTTGCGCCCGTGGGTTGAGGCTGCGCAGGATGGCCGTCAGTTCATCTCGCTCATGTTGGCTGACCAGATCGATCTTGCTCAACAGCAATACGTCGGCGAACTCCACTTGCTCGATCAACAGATCAGTGATGGACCGATCGTCCTCTTCGCCCGTGGATTCACCCCTGCTGGCCAGGCTGTCGGCGCCCTGGTAGTCACGGAGAAAATTGAGCGCATCGACCACCGTCACCATGGTGTCAAGACGTGCCATGTCCGACAGGCTGCTGCCCTGCTCGTCACGGAAAGTGAACGTCTCGGCCACCGGCAAGGGTTCGGAAATACCGGTGGATTCGATCAGCAGGTAATCGAAGCGCCCATCGCGTGCCAGCCGCGCGACCTCCTCAAGCAGGTCCTCTCGGAGCGTGCAACAGATACAGCCATTGCTCATCTCCACCAGCTTTTCTTCTGCTCGATTGAGGGTGACGTTGCGCTGCACCTCGCTCGCATCGATGTTGATGTCGCTCATGTCGTTGACGATCACGGCGACGCGCAGGTCTTCGCGATTGCGCAGGACGTAATTGAGCAACGTGCTCTTTCCGGCTCCCAGGAAGCCGGAAAGCACTGTGACAGGTAAACGGTTGGGCATGGTCGGTCCTCGGCAGGCAAGCGCATTCGAAACGGTGCATTGCGCACCGTTATAATATAACAATACAATTTCGCCAAGCCGCGTTTGTCGCCCCCTCTCAGAGAACTCATCATGACCAGCCTGACGCTTCCTGACATTGCCACCCAACCCCATCGGCAAACCATTCCCTTGGACTGGGTTGGCATGCGTGGCATCGCAATGCCATTGCGATTGGATGGCCGCACCGTCGTTGCCCAAGCCGATGCTGGCGTCAATCTCGAGGAGGTCTCCGCACGCGGAATCCACATGTCGAGGCTGTACCTGGCATTGGAAACGATAGAGACCACCGAGCTCAGCCCGGTGCTGCTGCAAGGGCTGCTGATGCGTTTCCTGGATACTCACAGCGGGCTCTCTTCAGCGGCGCAGGTGAGTTTTCGCTTCGAGCATCTGCTAAAAAGGCCTGCGCTAGTCAGCCCTTTGACCGGCTGGAAAAGCTATCCCATCACCTTGGATGCAAAGCTCGAACATGAAATGTTCCACGTGGAACTCTCCGTGGTGATCCCCTATTCCTCGACCTGCCCGTGCTCCGCCGCGCTCGCTCGACAATTGATTCAGCAGCAGTTCCTCGCGGATTTTCCAGAGCAGGTACCCGATCAATCAACCTTGTTGGAATGGCTGGGCAGTAGCCAGGGCATCGTCGCCACGCCGCATAGTCAGCGCAGCCAAGCCCATGTCCAAGTGCGACTACAAAACAATCTGCAGCACTTACCGATCACCGAACTTATCGACACCCTGGAGAGTGCCCTGGGGACTGCGGTACAAACTGCGGTAAAGCGCGCTGACGAACAGGCGTTCGCCCTGGCCAATGGGCAGAATCTGATGTTCTGTGAGGATGCCGCCAGACGCCTTCATCAGGCGCTGCGGGAAGTGGACTGTGTAGAAGGATTCAGCCTGCGCGTGGAGCATGCAGAGAGTCTGCATGCCCACGACGCAGTGGCAATCAGTCGCTATCGGTTGTGACACCTCAACTGCGAGGTTTTACCGAGCCGCAGTCATTGCCCAACCAAACCGCTTTGGTATTCATGCTGCCCTGCTGCTGAACACCTGAGGCGTTGAACGTGCCACTGACCTGGGTATGAAACTCACGGTCACTGAGGAAGGTCGCCTGGCCAGCGCCCTGGGCACGAGGGCAGCTGAACTGGAACTTCCATACATTGCCGGTGCGCTCGGTGATCTTCTGCGTGCAACCGGACTGAGGATCCTGCAGCGGAATGTCATTGGCCTGAACCTGCTCCGGTGTCAGGCAGGAGCGCACCCCCTTGCCTCCCACGGTGACGCCCTGCTTGGCCAACATGCCTTCCATCATGGCCCGCTGCTCTGGGGGCAGGTTTTTCAATTGCCCGAGCATGAACTCCATGTCCGGTAATGGCTTGCCATCGACCTGCATGTTGCTGGTGGTCAACTCCCACAAGCCTGGTTGCAGCATCTGCGCATGTACCAGTGGTGCGCTCAGGCCCAATGCCAGCGCCAGCAGTGGCAGACGAATCTTCATGGATAATGCTCCTCGATATACCGGCTACCGGCCGGATGAGCCTTAGACGCTATTTCCGCTTCCGGGTTGCAAGGCGGGTAGGGAACATGCTCTGTTATCGCCAGACTCTCAGCAAGCAGGATGCATATGGATTACCACAGCCCCTACTTCTTCGGCTATGTGCTCGGTCTGATTCATCTATTGGGCATCATTGCCGCATTGCATGCAGTGTTCACCGTACGCACTGCACAGGGAGCCATCGCCTGGGCAATGTCCTTGATCTTCATCCCCTACTTCACACTTATCCCCTACCTGATCTTCGGTGCTCGCTCCTTCTATGCCTATATCCAGGCCAGGCGCCAGGCCAACCAGGAAATGCACGTGGCCATGGCCAACCTCAACTGGCGCCCCTGGGTCGAAGAGGCACTGACAGCGAGGGAATCAGAGAGCTATGCAGCCCTGCGGGCCATGCCGAAACTGGGGCGCATGCCTTGCTTGGCCAACAACGAAGTGAAGCTGTTGGTTAATGGCCAAGCCACTTTCGACGCCATCTTCGCGGCCATCGCCGATGCCCGCCAGGCAGTGCTGGTCCAGTTCTTCATCATCCACGACGACGACATCGGCAAGAAGCTGCAGCAACTGCTGCTGCGCAAGGCGGCAGAGGGGGTGCGGGTCTTCGTGCTGTATGACCGGGTAGGCAGCCATGCGCTGCCCGCCAGTTACAGCCAGACCCTGCGCGAAGGCGGCGTGCAGATCCATGCCTTTGCCACACGCCGAGGATGGTTCAACCGCTTCCAGGTGAACTTCCGCAACCACCGCAAGATCGTCGTGGTCGATGGACTGCTGGGCTTCCTTGGCGGGCACAACGTAGGGGACGAGTACCTCGGCGGCCACCCTCGTCTCTCGCCTTGGCGTGACACCCACGTCCAGGTCAGCGGCCCGGTGCTTGCCTGCTTGCAGGAATCGTTCGCTGAAGACTGGTACTGGGCCACCCGCCAACTGCCGCCGTTGATACTGCCCGACACTTATCCGGATAACGGTGTGCTCTGCCAGGCATTGGCCAGCGGCCCGGCAGATCCCCAGGAGACCTGCGCGCTGTTCTTCTTGGAAGCCATCCATTCAGCCACTCAGCGCGTGTGGATCACCAGCCCGTATTTCATTCCCGATGAGGCCATCTTCGCCGCCCTGCGCCTGGCAGTGCTGCGCGGCGTCGATGTGCGAATTCTCATTCCTTCGCGGCCGGATCACCGCATCGTCTATGCCGCATCCAGTCTGTTCGCCTTCGAAGCGGTACGGGCCGGGGTGAGGATGTTCCGCTATCAGCCAGGGTTCCTGCACCAGAAGGTGGTGCTGGTGGATGACGAGGTGAGTGCAATCGGCAGTGCCAACCTGGACAACCGTTCGTTCCGCCTGAACTTCGAGATCACCTTGCTGACTGTCGACCGGACCTTCGCAGACCACGTCGAGTCGATGCTGCTCGACGACTTTGCCCAAGCCCGGGAGATCACTGCCGAAGACAGCCGCGACACGCATCGCCTGCAACAACTTGGGATGCGTATCGCCCGGCTGATATCCCCGATCCTTTGAGTCAGCGGTAGAGGTCTTCGCGGGTCCAGGGCAGGTCATGGTGCCCATCGGCGTAGGGCTTCACCGCCAGGATCTGGTGCAGATTGATCCATCCCTTGGAGAAGGCATAGGCGCACCCGGCCAGATACAGGCGCCAGATGCGCAGGGTTTTCTCCGGCACCAGCGTGGCGGCCTTGTGCAGCTGGTTCTCCAGGTTTTCGCTCCAGTGATTGAGCGTCTTGGCGTAGTGCAAGCGTAGGCTTTCCACGTCCACCACTTCCAACCCTGCTTCACAGATGCTCGCCGTGATCATCGACAGGTGGGGCAGTTCGCCGTGGGGGAAGACATAGCGGTCGATGAAGTCGCCCGCGCCTCGCCCGACCGGACGGCCATCGACATGCCTGGCCGTGATGCCATGGTTCATCACCAAGCCACCTTCACGCACTGCACCGAACAGCTTCTGGCAATACAGCGCGAGATTGGCATGGCCGACGTGCTCGAACATACCGACACTCACCACCTTGTCGAAGCGGCCATCCTGAGGCAGGTCGCGGTAATCCAGAATCCGCAGCTCGACCTGATCGGTCAGCCCCTCCTCCTTGACCCGCTCACGGCCAAGCTTGAGCTGCTCCTTGCTCAGGGTGATACCAAACACCTTGGCGCCGTACTCACGCGCGGCGAAACGCGCCAGACCACCCCAGCCGCAGCCCACATCCAGCAAGTAATCCCCGGCCTGCAGTCGCAACTTGCGACACAGGTGATCGAACTTGTTCTGCTGGGCTTCGTCGAGGGTGTTGTCCGGTTCACGGAAGTAACCGCAGGAATAGGCCATGTCCTGGTCGAGCCACAGCTGATAGAACTCGTTGGACAGGTCGTAGTGGTAGGAAATGGCTTCGGCGTCCGTGGCTTTGTCATGCGAGATTCGCTCTGGCGATACCTCATCGTCGTCCTTGACCAAGGCTTCGCTGAGCTCGTCGCAGACGCGGATGACTTCCCCAATATCGCCTTCCAGGTCCAGCTTGCCTTCGACAAAGGCGACACCCAGTTCATCCAGGCTCGGATGGGTCAGCTGACTGATCAGCTGTGGTTCCTTGACCAGGATGGTGACCTGCGGGCTCGGCCCCAGATCGAACTGATTGCCGTCCCACAGCTTCAGACGCAAAGGCAAGTGCAGGCTCTGCAACGCAGGTGGAAGTTGCGCAAGCATGAATGTCCCTCCCTTCAGGTGTTCCGGACGCCTCATCTCATATTTGGGACGTCACCGGGGCAAGGGTAGTTCATTCACCAGAAGTTTCCGTTTATCAAGACCATGGTCTAGAGCCATTCAGTACGAATTGCACTCAAGATTGTATACAACCTTGATTTCGCAGACTAATCTTGTGGCCCTCTTGCGCTTCTTCACTCCTGGAGTAAAACCCATGAAATCCTATGATGTGGTGATCATCGGCGGTGGCCCCGGCGGCTACAACGCAGCGATCCGGGCCGGTCAGCTGGGCATGAGCGTCGCCTGCGTCGAAGGCCGCTCGACCCTCGGCGGTACCTGCCTGAACGTTGGATGCATGCCATCCAAAGCCTTGCTGCACGCCTCGGAGCTCTACGAGGCCGCCAGCGGCGAGGAATTCGCCCATCTGGGTATCGAGGTCAAGCCAACGCTGAACCTGGCCCAAATGATGAAGCAGAAGGACGAAAGCGTGACCGGCCTGACCAAGGGCATCGAGTACCTGTTCCGCAAGAACAAGGTCGACTGGGTCAAGGGCTGGGGTCGTCTCGACGGCGTGGGCAAGGTGATCGTCAAGGCCGAGGACGGCAGCGAGACCACCCTGCAAGCCAAAGACATCGTCATCGCCACCGGTTCCGAGCCGACGCCGCTGCCAGGCGTGACCATCGACAACAAGCGCATCATCGATTCCACTGGCGCCCTGTCCCTGCCCCAGGTGCCCAAGCACCTGGTGGTGATCGGTGCTGGCGTGATCGGCCTGGAACTGGGTTCGGTCTGGCGTCGTCTGGGCGCCGAGGTCACTGTCATCGAATACCTCGACCGCATCTGCCCTGGCACCGATGAAGAAACCGCCAAGACCCTGCAGAAGGCCCTGGCCAAGCAAGGCATGACCTTCAAGCTCGGCAGCAAGGTGACCCAAGCCACGCCGTCCGCCGACAGCGTCAGCCTGACCCTCGAGCCTGCCGCCGGTGGTGCTGCACAGACCCTGCAAGCCGACTACGTGCTGGTAGCGATCGGCCGTCGCCCCTATACCCAGGGCCTGAACCTGGAAAGCGCAGGCCTTGCCACCGACAAGCGTGGCATGTTGGCCAACGATCACCATCGCGCCTCGGTACCCGGCATCTGGGTGATCGGCGACGTCACCTCCGGCCCGATGCTGGCACACAAGGCCGAAGACGAAGCGGTATCGTGCATCGAGCGCATCGCTGGCAAGGCCCACGAGGTCAACTACAACCTGATCCCAGGCGTCATCTATACACGCCCGGAGCTGGCCAGCGTCGGCAAGACCGAGGAGCAGCTCAAGGCCGAAGGCCGCGCCTACAAGGTCGGCAAATTCCCCTTCACCGCCAACAGCCGTGCCAAGATCAACCACGAGACCGAAGGCTTCGCCAAGGTCATCGCCGACGCCAATACCGATGAAGTGCTCGGCGTGCACCTGGTCGGGCCAAGTGTGAGCGAGATGATCGGCGAGTTCTGCGTGGCCATGGAGTTCTCGGCCTCGGCCGAAGACATCGCCCTCACCTGCCACCCGCACCCGACCCGCTCCGAGGCCTTGCGCCAGGCGGCGATGAACGTCGACGGGATGGCGATGCAGATCTGACGACAAACAGATCGCGTCAACCGGTAGACGAGAAAAGGGCGAACATCACTGTTCGCCCTTTTCTTTTTCTAGCTGCGCTTTGCCTACGAATGATCAGAACGGCTTGGTCGGCAGGTACTTGCCGTCCAGGGTAATCACCGCGCGGGAGCCACCTTCTGGATCTTCGACCTTCTTCACGTCCAGTTTGAAGTTGATGGCGCTGATGATGCCGTCGCCGAACTTCTCATGGACCAGTGCCTTCAGGGTAGTGCCGTAGACCTGCAGCATCTCGTAGAAGCGGTAGATGGTCGGGTCGGTGGGTACGCGATTTTCGATGCTGCCGCGCAGCGGAATGGTCTGCAGCAGCGCCACGGCGTCGCTGTCGAGACCCAGCTTTTCACCTACAACCTGGGCAGCTTCCGCAGGCAGTGGATGCTGCCCCAGCAGCGCGGCGGTGACGAACGCTTCGGACAGGCCGGTGCCTTCGGTGATCTGGGCGAAGGACAGATCCTTGCGAGCCTTGGACAGAAGGATGACTTCGGTCAGGGCAACGCGGGCATTCTGGCTGACTTGAGACTGGATCATGGTGATATCTCCGTGGTGGATGTAAGGAATTCACACAGCGCGCTGCAACTGAGGGGCCACAGCGCGGACATTGGGATTGCTGGCGAGTGAGACGAACCGACCGGTATGGCCATCGAAGGCGTCGATGCAGCCGCTTTCGATGTCGTAGATCCAGCCATGCAGCGCCACACGCCCCTCTTCCAGGGCCAGGCGCACGGATGGGTGGGTCTGGATGTTGGCCAACTGGGCAATCACGTTCTCGCGCACCATGGCCTCGACCTTCGCCTGGGGATCCTTGTGGCTGCGCGCCTCGTTCACTACCCGGGCGGAGTCGGCGTAGCGCAGCCAGCCGGCCACGGCAGGCATGTGGTCCAGGCACTTGCAGGTGGCGATGGCTGTCATGGCGCCGCAATCGGAGTGGCCACAAATCACGATGTCCGAGACCTGCAGCGCGGCGACGGCGTACTCCACCGAAGCCGACACACCACCGGGCTCGGGACCATAAGAAGGCACGATGTTGCCGGCGTTGCGGATGACGAACAGATCACCCGGCTCGCGCTGAGTGACCAGCTCCGGTACCAGCCGGCTGTCCGAGCAAGAGATGAACAGCGCCCGCGGGTTCTGCTGGGTGGCCAGGTTCTTGAACAGGCCCACGCGCTCGGGGAAGGCGTCTCGCTGGAATTTCAGAAAACCGTCGATGATGTCTTTCATGGCTGATTCCTCAGGTCGCGATGCGATGAGGCAGAGGTTACGCAGCCCATTTGATAAGGTAAAAGTCTCATTTATGATGCACAGCATCAGATAATCTTATGAGATCAACACATGCTGGCTCGGCACATTCAGTACTTTCTAGCCGTGGCACAACACCAGAGCTTCACCCGCGCTGCCGCAGCCCTGCATGTTTCACAGCCGGCCCTGTCGCAGCAGGTCAGGCAGCTGGAAGAAAGCCTCGGTGCGCAGTTGTTCGACCGCTCTGGCCGCACGACCCGGCTGACCGATGCCGGAGAGGTCTATCTGCGTTATGCACAAAAGGCGTCCGAGCAATTGCAAGAAGGCAAGCGCGCCATTCATGACGTGGCTGATCTGAGCCGAGGTTCGCTGCGGGTGGCCGTCACGCCGACCTTCACCACCTACCTGGTGGGCCCATTGGTCGAAGCCTTCCACAGCCGCTATCCGAACATCACTTTGAACGTGCGCGAAATCGCCCAGGAGCACATGGAAGAACGCCTGCTGGCCGACGAGTTGGATGTGGGAATCGCCTTCGAAGAAGTGCATGCCCAGGACATCGAAGCCTACCCGCTGCTGGTCGAAACCCTCGCCCTGGTGGTGGGTGAAAAGCATCCCCTGGCCGGGCAACGCGCCATCGGGCCTGAGGCCTTGAATGCTGAATCGCTGATCTTGCTCAGCAGCGAGTTCGCCACCCGCGAACAGATCGACCGCTACTGCCACCAGCACAGCATTCACCCTCGCGTGTTGATGGAGGCCAACGCCATCAGCGCGGTCATCGAAGTGGTCCGTCGGACCACGCTGTCCACCCTGCTGCCCGCCACCATCGCCCTCGCCCACGACGATTTGATCGCCCTAGAGCTGGACCCGCTGCGACTCCAGCGCACCGCCGTGCTCATGCAGCGCAAGGGCGCCTACCAGAGCGCGGCGGCACGGGCGTTCATCGAACTGGCCAGGGCGGTGGCCGGAGGCTTGGAAAAGCACTCGAGTTAGGAGGACGTAAAGGCGGCTGATTGCTTCATGAAGCCCTCTGCTGGTTTTCTACTGACAGGGTTCCTTTCCATGTTTCTTCGACGTAGCCTCAGAAACTGTATGACTGCGCTCAGTCGTTCCCAGCGAGACAGGAGATCATTCGAGTGTCAGTAGAAAAATCATCATGAACAGACATTCGTCCTTGCCGCCCCTTAACGCGCTAAGGGTCTTTGAAGTGGTGACCCGCCATTTGAATTTCCGGCTGGCCGCCGAGGAACTGGGAGTGACGCAGGCTGCTGTGGCGCAGCAGATTCGAGGGCTTGAGGCGATGCTCGAATTGAAGCTGTTCGAGCGACTGCCCCGGGGGTTGCGTATGACGGATCCGGGCAGGACCTACAGCATTGCCATTCGTGAGGCCTTCGCCTTGATCAGCACGGCCACTGAGGCCCTCAAACCAGATGATCTGGATCTTACTGTCAGTGTCACGCCTACGTTTGCGGCGAAGTGGCTGATACCTAGGCTGTCTTCGTTCTCAGTTGTGCACCCTCAGATCAATCTGCAGGTATTGGCCACAGACCGAGTTTCTCAATTCCGACCTGATGGAGCGGACCTCGCTGTTCGTTACGGACGGGCGCCTTTCGAGAACATGCTCAATGCCAAACTGCTCTTGCCTGAACGTATCGTTGCGGTAGGTAGTCCGGCATTGATTGAAAAACTCGGTAGACCCGAGAGCGTAGAGAAGCTCCAGGAATACACACTGCTGCATGACGCACACAATTTTTGGCCAGCGTTCATTGAACAGGCCTTCGAAAGTGCCTTGCCCCTGCCCTTCAGAAATACACGGTTCAATCAGACGGTATTAGCTATTGAGGCAGCAGCAGCAGGACAAGGGTTGGCCTTGGCTAGCTACTACTTTGTCAAAGCCGATATAGAAGCGGGCAGATTAGCGCTGGCGACGACTCATCAGATGAGTTTGGAGAAAGCCTACTACTTGGTCTGGCCACGAAACGCTCATCAGCCGGCGGCCCTTGAAACGGTGCGGGAATGGCTCATGGAGCAAGCCAGCCTATAAAAAATCTACTGAATTGAAGAAGTGTTGATGTCTCTCTGCTGAGTGCTGGGCGGTGCTAGTCTCAATTCACCAACAACCCATCCACGCCTCACTCAGGAGGATGTATGTCAGTAGAAAAAGTAGCAATCGTCACTGCCGGCGGCAGCGGCATGGGGGCAGCAGCAGCACGTCGACTGGCTGCTGATGGCTTCAAGGTCGGTATCCTTTCGTCCTCAGGCAAAGGGGAAGCACTGGCGCAAGAACTGGGAGGTATTGGGGTAACCGGTAGTAACCAGTCCAACGAAGACCTGCAACGCCTGGTCGACGCAGTCATTCAAAAATGGGGTCGTATCGACGTTCTGGTAAACAGCGCCGGTCACGGCCCTCGTGCGCCGATTCTCGAGATCAGCGATGAGGATTGGCATAAGGGTATGGAAACATACCTGCTCAATGTGATCCGCCCTACGCGACTGGTGACGCCATACATGCAGCGTCAGAACGGCGGTGCGATCATCAATATTTCTACTGCCTGGGTGTTCGAGCCAAGCGAACTCTTCCCAACCTCTGCAGTGTTCCGTGCCGGCCTGGCGTCGTTTAGCAAAATCTTTGCTGACAAGTATGCTGCCGACAACATTCGCATCAACAACGTGCTGCCTGGTTGGATCGACAGCCTCCCAGCGACAGAAGAGCGCCGTGACGGTGTGCCGCTCAAGCGCTATGGCACCAGTGAAGAGATTGCCGCCACTATCGCCTTCCTGGCGAGCGAAGGGGCCGCCTACATTACCGGCCAGAACATCAAGGTCGATGGCGGGGTTACACGCAGCGTCTGAGTGCCTCCGGGCCGCACGCAGTACGCGGCCCTTTTTCATTTTGGGCGATTGCCATGCTTGATCTGATATTGGCTAAGGTATGGTCAAATTTATCTATACCTGTTGGCGATATTCCAAATCCATTTCGCTTGATGCAACTGGCAACCGTCAATACTGAAGGGCAACCTAAGGTAAGCACTGTTGTCTTGCGACAGGCGGATGAGTCTACGAAGTCGATCATCTTTTATGTGGACAAACGGTCGGCGAAGCTTGCAGAGATACTGGCCGAACCTAGAGTCGGTATTACCTCCGTCGACCCGTCTGGCACGCGTCAACTTCGGATTGAAGGCCTAGGTAAACCGTTGTCGGATGTGTCGCTTCTTGCCAAGCACTGGGAGCAGGCACGAGGAAGAACTCAAGCGCTCTTTCGCCATGGGCGCATACCAGGTGAAGCGATTTCTTTACCTTCAACAGCCTATGAAACGCACATGGATGGCTTCAAAAATTTCGCGTTACTGGCTGTCCAACTAAGACAAATAGAGTGGCTCGATCTTACCCAGGATATCCACCAGCGGGCACGCTTCATTTTGCAAGGCGAGCATTGGCAGGCCGGCTGGATCGCCCCCTAAGACAGGATCAATTTAAATGAGCAGAATCGCTATCCACAGTGATCAGGCGCCGAAAGCTATCGGCCCGTATTCGCAAGCAGTCCACATGGGTGAATTGGTTTTCCTGACAGGGCAAATCGCGCTTCATCCTGAAAAGATGGAGTTAGCTCAGGGGATTGAAGCCCAAACCATCCAGGTGCTCGAGAACCTCCAAGCCGTAGCAAAAGCCGCAGGCGGTAGTTTCTCGGACGTTGGAAAACTCACCATTTACCTGACGGACCTCTCGCACTTCGGTGTCGTGAACGAAATCATGAGCCGTTATTTCGAGGCCCCTTTCCCCGCACGCGCTACCGTGGGGGTTTCCGCCCTCGCGTTGAATGCATTGGTAGCAATTGACGCCATTCTGGTACTTCCTCAAAAAACTGGGTAATCCACCCGCTCTCTTACCGACAAATTTCAGTTCAGCACTGGGCAGCGATCGCGTCTTCTGCCCACGTGAATCACTCTCGATTGTGGCAGGGCAAATAGATGGCCAAGGCAGCCGATCTCGTTGTGCAATGTTTGGAAAGTGAAGGCGTCGAGTATGTGTTCGGCATTCCCGGCGAGGAAAACCTCGACCTGCTGGAATCCCTGCGCAAGTCGAAGATCAAGCTGGTCCTGACCCGTCATGAGCAATCCGCGGGCTTCATGGCCGCCACCTACGGCCGCCTGACCGGCAAGACCGGCGTCAGCCTGTCGACCCTCGGCCCTGGTGCCACCAACCTGGTGACCGCCAGCGCCTACGCCTACCTGGGCGGTATGCCGATGATGATGATCACCGGCCAAAAGCCGATCAAGAAGTCCAAGCAGGGCCGGTTCCAGATCATCGATGTGTGCGGCATGATGGACCCCATCACCAAGTACACCCACCAGTTCGCCTCGGCCGACAACATCCCGGCCCGCATGCGCGAAGCCTTCCGCCTGGCTGAAGAAGAAAAGCCAGGCGCTGTGCACCTGGAACTGCCGGAAGACATCGCCGCCGAGCAGACCGATGCCATGCCGATCCAGCCCAGCCTGCACCGTCGCCCGCTGGCCGAGCACGTGGCCATCGAAGCGGCCGTCGAGAAACTGCGCACCGCCCGCAGCCCGATCCTGGTGATCGGCGCCGGTGCCAACCGCAAGATGACCGCCAAGGTTCTCAAGCAACTGATCGACAAGACGGGCATTCCATTCGTCACCACCCAGCTGGGCAAAGGTGTGGTGGACGAGCGCCATCCAAGCTTCCTGGGCAACGCCGCGCTGTCGTCCGGCGACTTCGTGCACCGCGCCATCGAAGCGGCCGACCTGATCATCAACATCGGCCACGACGTCATCGAGAAACCGCCATTCTTCATGGTGCGTGGCGGTACCGAGGTCATCCACGTCAACTTCCGCTCCGCTGAAGTCGACGCCGTGTACTTCCCGCAGATCGAAGTGATCGGCGACATCGCCAACGCCGTCTGGCAGATTGCCGAAGGCCTGGGCGACACCTCGCATTGGGACTTCACCCGCCTGCTGGCGATCCGCGAAGCCAACGAAGCGCAGATCGCCGAAGGCAAGGACGACGACCGCTTCCCGGTGTACCCGCAGCGTCTGGTCGCCGACATCCGCCGCGTCCTGCCGTCCGAAGGCATCGTGGCCCTGGACAACGGCATCTACAAGATCTGGTTCGCCCGCAACTACAAGGCCCACAAGCCCAACACCGTGCTGCTGGACAATGCCCTGGCGACCATGGGCGCCGGCCTGCCGTCGGCCATGGCGGCGCACCTGGTGTACCCGGACCGTCCGGTCATCTCGGTGTGCGGTGATGGCGGCTTCATGATGAACAGCCAGGAGCTGGAAACCGCAGTCCGCCTGGGCATGCACATCACCGTGGTGATCCTGCGTGACGACGGCTACGGCATGATCCGCTGGAAGCAGGCCAACATGGGCTTCACCGACTTCGGCCTGGATTACGGCAACCCAGACTTCGTCAAGTACGCCGAAGCCTACGGTGCCAACGGTCACCGCGTCGAAAGCGCCGAAGGCCTGCTGCCGCTGCTCGAGCACTGCATCAAGACCCCGGGCGTACACGTGATCGACTGCCCGGTGGACTACAGCGAGAACGACCGCATCTTGAACATGGATCTTCGCGAGCGCAGCGCGGCGGTGTAAAGGCCAGACCTAGGGTCTGTATGAAAAGTCTTGAGACGAAGGTCAGGCAAGGCGAAAACAGCCGAGGAACGGTCGGAGTCGCGCTCGACTTTACGGGTTGTAAATGAGCATTCCGAGGCTGTTTTCAACGCAGCATCACCGAGTATCAAGGCTTTTCGTACAGAGCCTAGAGACGGTAAGCCCCCGTAGATACGGGGGCTTACGCGTTGTGTAAAACATCCTTCCATACAGCCATGCTGGATCTTGAGAATTAAAACTGTCGCGGGAAGCCCATGAAATCCGAGGCCTGCTACCTTGCGCGGGTGAAGCGATCAAGGTTTTTCGCACAGACTTATAGGTTGCTTGTATCGGCAGTAGTTGAGGGCGCGTTGAAGACAGATACCGATTGCCTATGGCTTGAGGTTTCCGACCCAGCTTGCAACGCCAGGCGACCGAAAAAGCCTAGAGCAGTCGCCCATGTGGTCAGCCAGACAAAAATACCCGCCCAAAAGGTATGCGACATGTAGTGCCAGCCCTGAAGCACACGGGTCGTCCCATAGACAAAGCCGATCATTAAGATAGCTAGCAGTAACTTGCGCGCGTGCGGCCAGCGATGGCGTAGGGCGACAAAATACAGTGCCAGTAGTGTGAAACCGCTTGAGGCATGCCCACCAGGCCAGCAACGGCCATCTCCCGCTTTTTCCAGCCAGTTGAAGTTACTGAACCATTCGAAGTGTGGATGCTGACCGCCGTACAGTGTGGTTTCTACAGGACAATAAACGCCCGTATGGCTTTTTAGGTAGTGAATCACGCCCGTGGACAAGGCAAATGCGACAACGATGAAGAGAAAATCACGACGATAGCGTGTGGTGAAACGCAATAAAGGGGCAATTCGAGTCGTGACCAGGAGGCGTGTCAAGGGCGCCTGAGGAGCATTCGAGAAACGAGGCCATACGAACGACAGTATTGCTCCGATAACTGCTAACTCACCGGTCCAGTCAGGCAATATCCTGGGCCATTTATGGGTGATCTTTTCAAACCAATCATTATGCAGTAATGGAAATTGCCCAGTTGCCGGGTCAAGTAACATATTGCTGATCATCCGGTCAGCTTCGGTAAGATCGAAAAAAATAAACACGGCCAGGGCCAACAACAGTGGCACGCCCAAATTGGCCCAGTAAAAGGAGGTGCGAGGGGGGAGTTGCATGCTTAGTTCCCTGCGTGAGTGGTCAGGTTGCGCCATTTGTTGGCATTTATCTGGCCCAAGATTCGGGCCTTACCGCTCATGTCCACCGTGACAAACAACGCGCTGGCATAAGCGCTGGCACGCTCATAGGCAGGAACGTGCAAGGAGCGCTCCAATTGATCGATGCAACCACTATGGGTAATCAGCACCATGTTGTGACCAGGGTGCTTATTGTTGAGGGCATTGCTGGAAAAATGGTTATCGCATTGGTTGAGCCAGTACTGAGTGGGAATGGCCTCGTTAAAAATAAAACGTGCGGTTTGTTGTGTACGTATCTCAGGGCTACTGAGCATCTGAACATTTTGTAAACCTAGGGAGCGAATACCTTTGCCCACCTCGGCTGCCACTTGGCTACCGGCAACCGTAATACCTGTGTGGTCATTCAAGCAGGCATTGTGAGAGCGATCGCAGCGCTCGGCGTGGCGAATCAGAACGAGAACGTTACCTTTGGCCCATTCAGCATAGAGCCCGCTACTCAAGGCCTGCTGCTCATTGACCACGTCTCGGACATGTGTCCGCGTTGAGCACCACGCGCAGATCAGTACGACCGCAGCCAGGAAACCGAATGCGACAGCCAGAACTTTGCTGAATGACCCTATGGACTGGGTTAAGCGGTGGCCAGTTGGGAGAGCTACGAGCTCTTGCCGCATAGGATCACTCCGAATTCAGGATGGGGATTCGCAGCATTCATGTAGGCTGCGAATATCCGGTCATCGTAAAGACCAACCTGTCGGAGGCGAGTGAAGCGGATGTGAAAAAAACCTTGGCTATGCTTGAGCACTATTAAGCACATGCACGAGCAAAACAACGAGAGCTTATTAGGCTCAGTCCAACTCAGCCAAGCGATAGCCCATCCCTGGAACAGTGTGAATTAACGGCCTCGAAAAAGGCCGATCCACAGCCTGCCTAAGCAAATGAATGTGGGTGCGCAGGTTATCCCCGCCCGTAATCGAGTCGCCCCACATTTCTTTTTCGATTTTCTCCCGCCTGACGATCTTCGGACTGTTCTCCATTAATATTCTAAGGAGCTTCCGACACATCGGGTTAATTTTTATGAATTTCCCCTGACGTACTACCTCAAATGTATCGAGGTCAAAATGGAGATCGCCAACCTGTATGGAGTTTCGCCGGGCACCGCGACTGCGACCAACCACGGCCTGGATACGGACCAGCAATTCAGCCAAAGCAAATGGCTTCACCAAGTAATCATCTGCACCACTGTTGAACCCTTGAAGTTTATCCTCGAGTGTATCTCGAGCAGTGAGCATGATGATTGGCGTTTCAATGCGACCTTCCTGCCGCAGGGTGTGACAGATTTTATTTCCATCCATTCCCGGCAGCATGATATCCAGCACTATCAAATCATAATTCTTCGTGGTGGCTAGGTGCAAACCTGTCAGGCCATCCTTGGCGCTCTCGACAGAAAGCCCGTGATTACTCAGGTATTCGACAATGTTTGCAAGAATATCTAAATTATCCTCGACAACCAATACACGCATAGTCGCTCACAATTTTTTCATAGCTTAAAGCAAGCCGGTTCGACCAGGTCGGAACGGCTGCCTAGGCTGTGCCGCGCCGACCATACATTGTGACACTTCAATCTCTCAGTTTATCTCTCGCGAGTTAATTGTCAGCCGAAGTTTCCACTCCTGCTATATGGTTAGCCTCACAAGGTTGGAATATATCCAACTTTTCGCGATAAATAGCGGTCTGCACACTCATGATACCTAATACCGAATGGAACAAGTTGTCGTGGGACAACGTCGCTCCGGCTTGCTGATCCATGCAGGAAAGCGAAATACCTCTTCTTGCTGCCAGTTGCTGGGACATCCAGAGTATCATCGGTACATGTGTCTGCTCTTCAGGAGCCAGGGCGTAGGGTAGACCATGCAAATACACACCCTTTTCCCCGAGTGACTCACCATGATCCGAGACATAAAGCATTGCACTATCAAATCTTGAAGCATTTTCTTTGAGCAAGTCGATAATTTGAGCCAGCACATGATCGGAATATAAGAGCGTATTGTCGTACGCATTGCGAATGCTTTGGTTCCCACACTGATCAAGCTGACTATCTGTGCAGACGGGCTTAAACTTTTCAAACGCTGGAGGGTAACGCTTGTAATAGGCTGGACCGTGGCTGCCTTTCATATGAAGCACTACGACAGTATCACCGTTACGCGTATCAAGATAATTTTGCAGGCCTGAAAGTAGAACTTCGTCGAAGCAGCCGTCCGCGTTACAAATTTGCGCGACACTTGCATGGGAAAGGTCGTCAGTTGGTACGCGATCGCATGCACCTTTGCATCCTGAATTGTTGTCTCGCCAGAGGACGGAAATGCCCGCATGTTGCAGCACATCCAGTAACCCCTCACGTTTATCGGCGTACTGGTTCTTCCATGCTTTACGCCCTAGATCTTGGAACATGCAAGGAACCGAGATCGCAGTCGCCGTTCCGCAAGAACTGACCTTTTTGAAACTCAGCACTTGACGAAGCGCCAGTTCAGGGTTTGTTTCACGATCATAACCGTTGAGAGAAAAATTCATTGCCCGCGCTGTTTCGCCCACGACTACAACCATCAGTTTGTGTCGATCCGTGGCGCCTACTTCGACTCGCTGATGCGCATCAGTACCGACTTGTACAAAAGGCTCAGATGTGTGGAAGGCGCGTTTGGCATAACTATGAACAGCCCCCAATACATTCGACGGTACCAAGATCAGGCGCACCTCCCGATTGTTACGCAGTAGTGATGCATAGGACTGATATTGTGTTGCCAGGATCACGCCGACCATGGCCACGACGAGCGCCAAACTGCCCAAACGCCAAATGGCCTGTCGCTGCCGGAGGGGGGAGGTCAGCGGCAGGCGATAAATAACCAGACCTGGCAGTACGCTTGTTGCGAGCAGCCAGAAGGCCAAACCAGGTGTCAGGAGGTCGCGAGCCTCGGCGGGGTCCGTCTGGAGAACATTCATTAACATCGAAGCGTCGATGACAATGCCATAGCGAGAAATAAAGTAACTCGCCACAGAAGCCATAACGATCAACAGGACCAACATAGGGCGTAGCAGGCGCCCCCAGCACAGTGCCCAGAGAAGGATGAAGTGCCAGGCGAACACAAAAACAGGAAGGCTCAGCAGGAACAACGGGTTTCCATTATTGAACCCATCAATAGCTCGCCAGACGGTGGACCAGAACACCGAGTTGACTGCCACTGTCATCCACAAGGCGACCAGCGCTATCATGCCAATAGGATTGAGACACTTTCTCACCAAAACGCCATTATGGTGAGTTACCGCTTCCTTGTTCATACACCTACTGCTCCAAACAGATTGGCATGATCGATCTAGTTATTAGTGCGCGTCTTTCGGCCAGGACTGACCACGCTGTACTTGATGATCAAAATCAGTCCCCATGGGATCACCAAGCCAACGAAAATCAGTGCGACCAGCAAGATGTTGCGCTCTGCAAGTCGGAAAAATTCCATCACTGCACAGGCCAAAATCAGCGTAAGTCCCGCGGGCGCAACAAGTCTGCGCTTACCGAAATGAATCCGAGTTGAGCGCTGACGGCTGTAGTCCACTAGCCAAAGGAAAAACCACGTCATGCTCGATGCCATGAACAACATGAGAAAGAGCAATCGATAAGCAAACACAGATTCAGGCATGACCCGAGTCCTTTCAGCTCGAACGCACACGCCCACCTTTTAAGGTTTGCACCATAAAAAAATTGTTAAAAAAGTATGTCCGAGAGATCCATGCCCGGTGCACAGGCCAGATTAATAGAAAAATCGCCATGCACTGCACCGAATCGATCGCCCAAGAGCAAGCGGGGAGCTTACCTGAGCACTGAGCGACAATGCGGTAATGTCAGCAATGAATGCCCAACAGTTTATCGCTGAGCCAGGACAGCCGCCTCACGGACTTATGGATCTGCTTTGACTGTCGGATGGGGCCAGCGCAAACGTACACACCACCCCTGAAGATTCACGGTGTCGATGAAGCCCATGTCTATCATTCCCCCCGTACGTTGAACGATGGTGCGCACGATAGACAGTCCGAGCCCGGAGCCTTCCTCCTGAATTCCCTGGCCTCGATAGAACGGATCGAACACGCGCTCCCATTCCTCTGGCGCGATGCCAGGACCAGTATCCAGAACACTGAGTTCTGCGACTCCTGCAGTCTTGTTCATCTGCACATCGACATGTCCACCTACTGGCGTATGACGAATGGCATTTTCGACCAGATTCTTGATGACTGCGCGAAGCTCGACTTCACGAATGATCAAACGGACATCTTCTCCCTCGACGCCAATGTCGAGTTGCTTTCGCTCTGCCAGCGGCATGAGGTCTTCCAGCACCAATCGGCAGACATCATGGAGCGATACGCTCTCTGCGGGTTGTGACCCGAGTTGTGCCCCTGCCAATGCCAGTAGCTGCTCAACGAGCTTGCGGCTCCTGGAGATACCACGGCGCAGTTGCTTAACTTGAGCCTGAGCCCCTGCGGACATTAACTCGGTTTCCAACCCCTCGGTCTGCAGCGACAGCGCCGTCAGCGGAGTGCGCAGTTCATGAGCAGCATCAGCGACAAATCGCCTCTGCCCCTCTAGGGTCCGTGCAACACGTCCGAGCAGCCGGTTAATCGCATGCACGAAAGGGCGAATTTCGCTGGCAAGTGCTTGGTCATCGATCGGGTCGAGATCCTGTTCCTCTCTGCTATCTAGCAAAGCGGCTACGGCGGCAATAGGTTTGAACAGTTTTCGAATCAGATTGGCGACTACCAGCAATAAAATGGGAATCAGGATGGCGAAAGGCAGCAGTGCACGCCACGCGCTATCGCGCGCATCACGATTACGGCTATCGATTTCCTGGGCCACAACGAAGCGCGCACCTGCGGCATCCTGGCCAACCAGAACGCGAAATGGTTCATCCCCTACCTTAACAGTGGATATCCCATCGACAATGGAAGTTGGGATAGGCAGTGGTAGCTGGCTGTCATCGCCATGGCTAACCTTTGAACCGTCTTCTACATACTGAATGACAATCCTGGTTTCCTCGTCATCGCCCGTCGTGGCGACCCGTTTAGTTGGATAGCGAAAGGTCATGCCTTGCCGCGTGTACAGCGCTGCAACTTGTCGCAAGCTGTTATCTTGGAACTCCAGCGCTTCATCGAAGGCTGAAACGTAGCTGAAGGCCCCCGTAATGATGGCGACCAGTAGGATCGCGATGGACAGGGCCAACGATAAACGCAGTTGCAATGAATGGTTCAAACGCCTTTTGAGACCATCCATCCCAACCCCCTGACGTTGCGAATGACCTCCTTGCCCAACTTACGACGCAGAGCATGGATGAGAAACTCTACGGCGTTGCTCTCAACTTCGTTGCCCCAACCGTAAAGTCTGTCCTCAAGTTCTGCGCGCGATAGGATTGCGCCGGGTCGCACGAGCAAGGCCTGTAGTAACGCAAATTCGCGGTTGGACAGTTGCACAATGTCCTGACCCAAAACGTGCGCGCATTTAGAGGCAGGGTCCAGGGTAACCATGCCATTAGTCAGTTCGGGTGCAGCGCGCCCGCCCTTACGGCGCATGACGGCGCGCATCCTGGCAAGCAGTTCGGCCATTTCGAAAGGCTTTTGCAAGAAATCATCCGCACCGCCATCCAGTCCTCGTAAGCGATCATCTAGCCCTGGACGAGCAGTGATGATGAGTAACGGCACAGGGTTATCCGCCGCACGAAGGTGCTGCAGCAATTGCAGGCCATCCTGCCCAGGCAACCCGAGATCAAGCAGTACCTGGTCATAGTCGTGCGCAAGCAGCGCTGTCTCGGCAGTCAAGCCGTTATCGACACAATCCACGGCATACCCCGCAGCTTCCAGTGCAGCCTGGAGCGCTTGGGCGATCATCGAGTCATCCTCGACCAGCAGTATTCGCATTGAGTTCCCAGAGGTTGAAAGATGAAAGAACGATAGCCTTCATGGCGCTTTACTGAAAGCCAATCGCCCTGCTCCATCTCAGCCCTGTCGTGGGCCTTGTAACGTATCGAACGTCTTGAGCAGTGTCTCCATCGCGGCCTTGCAATCAGCCTGTTGAGGCGGACTCGCGCGAAGCGCGTCGAGTGAGCGGTCTATGGCCTTATCCAGCAAGTGCCAGTCACTGGCCGCACGAGGTTTGATGCCCGCTTCAGCATCGTCCCAGGCCTTTTCCAGATCTTTTATCCGGATCTTGGCGCCCGCTAGGTCCTGAGCGTCCACCTTGGCCGCGACATCTTGAGCGATTACACGAAATGCACTGAGATCGCCCAGCTTGGTCGAGGTATGGATACCGGAGCTGGTCGGCTGAGGATCATCCGCCTTGGTGCACCCTTGGGTTGCTCCAAGAGCTGAGACAACGAAGGTAACTGCCAGAGCGGTCAGTAGCGCACGGTTCGAAATCATTGGATATACCTCTTTTTCAGGGAGCAAGTCGCTTGGACTGGACGGCACCGATCTGGGCAACGCCAACCAACATGAAAATGACGCTAAGGAAGACTGCGCTGGTCCACGTGGCTCCCATGCCAAGGCCACCGTATTCGCGAGATTGAGTAAGCAAGTCACCCAGCGAGGCACCGAGCGGGCGGGTGAGGATGTAAGCGACCCAGAAGACCAAGACTGTGTTGGTGCCCAACCGCCACGCGATCAGGCAGCCTGCGATCAGGGCGCCAAAGATCAGCGTCCCAATACCAAAACCTAGGCCCAACGCCTCGGTGGCCAAGTCCCCGCCCGCGGTACCCAGAGCGAAGGTACAAAGTACGGTGGCCCAGTAGAACAGCTCGCGTCGTGGGGTAACGATCTGGCGGATGGACAAGTTGCGCTCCAGCGCATACCAGACCGTAAAATTGATCACCAGCAGTAACGAGAAGACTGCCGTGCTGGTGTACAGACTGACGTCAAGTACGTCAGTCAAGATGTCTGTGATCTGAGTACCCAAGATGCTCACCAGGACCACGCTTAACCAATAGATCCAGGGTTCGTACGAAGGCTTGCGCATTTGCAAGATGAGTGCCCCGAACAGCAGTAACGCCATCACCGCACTGGTGATACCAAGTCCCCAACCGACGTCGACAGCGAGAAAGTCGGCGAACGTCTCACCGACGGTGGTGGACATGATCTTGATAATCCAGAAGGCGAGTGTCACCTCCGGTACTTTGTTGAGCCAGCGTGTGCTGAGTGCATTCATCGCGGTTGCCTCCTGTTGTTGCGGTGACAGGAGGGGAGGTTAAGGACGAAAACTTAGGTGGACCTGAGTAGTGACGTTGAAATGCTCCCAGGGCGGGATCATTCGATAGCTGCGTCAAGACACTCGTTGCGGGATCGTGAATAGACCCCTGGGGATCTTGCCTCTGCTCAAGGAACTGCCAAAAGCTGCCTTTCCGATCGTCCGCTTTGGGTCCAGGCAGTGTGAAGACTGCCAGATCGATTCGGCTGGTTGAAAAACAACCTAAATTTCGCGTTTTTTACGCGGACTCTGGGTTGGCTGGAACAAACAAGCCTTCTCAGATTTCACGCAGAAACGCGCTCTTCGAAGAGTCGCGTGGGTTTTCACACGATAGGGAGCCGCCGAGGGCTCCCATGCCTGCTACGACAATTTTTATTGTTCAACAACAGACTTTATTGTCGAAAACCACGCCGGGAAACGCGTGAACAGCCTTACTCCACCGTCACCGACTTGGCCAGGTTACGCGGCTGGTCGACGTCAGTGCCTTTGAGCACCGCCACGTAGTACGACAGCAACTGCAGCGGGATGGTATAGACGATCGGCGCCAGCGCATCGATGACGTGCGGCACTTTGATCACATGGGTGCCTTCGCCGTTGCTCATGCCGGCGTTCTCATCAGCGAACACTACCAGCTGGCCGCCGCGGGCGCGGACTTCCTGCAGGTTGGACTTGAGCTTTTCCAGCAGCTCGTTGTTCGGCGCCACGGTCACCACAGGCATGTCGTTGTCGACCAAGGCCAACGGGCCGTGCTTGAGTTCACCGGCTGGGTAGGACTCGGCGTGGATGTAGGAAATCTCCTTGAGCTTGAGCGCCCCTTCCATGGCCACCGGGTACTGGGCGCCACGGCCCAGGAACAGGGTGTGGTGCTTGTCGGCGAACAGCTCGGCGGTCTTTTCGACGATGCTGTCCATCGCCAGTGCTTCACCCAGGCGCGTGGGCAGACGGCGCAGTTCTTCCACCAGCTCGGCCTCGACGCCAGCCGGCAAGGTGCCACGCACTTGGCCCAGGGCCAGGGTCAGCAGCATCAACGAAACCAGCTGGGTGGTGAAGGCCTTGGTCGAGGCCACGCCGATTTCCGGGCCAGCCAGGGTCAGCAGGGTCAGGTCCGACTCGCGCACCAGCGAGCTGATGCCCACGTTGCAGATCGCCAGGCTCCCCAGGAAGCCCAGCTCCTTGGCGTTGCGCAGGGCGGCCAAGGTATCGGCGGTCTCACCGGACTGGGAGATAGAGACGAACAAGGTGTCCGGCTGTACCACTACCTTGCGGTAGCGGAACTCGCTGGCGACTTCGACCTGGCACGGGATCCCGGCCAGCTCTTCGAGCCAGTAACGGGCGACCATGCCAGCGTGGTAGCTGGTACCGCAGGCGACGATCTGGACATTGCGCACCTTGGCGAACAGGTCGGCGGCTTGCGGGCCGAAGGCCTGGACCATGACGTGGTCCTTGCCCAGGCGACCTTCCAGCGTGCGCTGGACGACGCTCGGCTGCTCGTGGATCTCCTTGAGCATGAAGTGGCGGTAGGCGCCTTTGTCCGCGGCCTCGGCCCCTTCGTGATACTGCACGGTCTCACGCTGAACCTTGTGGCCGGCTTGGTCCCAGATGCTCACCTGGTCACGGCGGATCTCGGCAATGTCGCCCTCCTCCAGGTACATGAAGCGGTCGGTGACCTGGCGCAGTGCCAGTTGGTCGGAGGCCAGGAAGTTCTCACCCAGGCCCAGGCCGATCACCAGCGGGCTGCCACTGCGAGCGGCGACCAAACGATCCGGCTGGTGCTTGCTGATCAATGCCAGGCCGTAGGCACCGTGCAGGCGCTGGACGGCTGCCTTGAGGGCGTCGGTAATGTCGGGGACGGATTTCAGGATGTGATGGATCAGGTGCACGATGACTTCGGTATCGGTTTCCGATGCGAAGACATAGCCCAGGCCCTTGAGTTCTTCACGCAGGGCTTCGTGGTTCTCGATGATGCCGTTGTGAACAACCGCCACGTCGTCGCCGGAGAAGTGCGGGTGGGCGTTGTGTTCGGTTGGGGCACCATGGGTCGCCCAGCGGGTGTGAGCGATCCCGAGCTGACCCGCCAAGGGGTCGGCGGCAACAGCGGCTTCAAGCTCGCTGACCTTGCCAATGCGACGCCGGCGCTCGAGAACGCCCTGGGCAGTCAGAACCGCCAGGCCAGCGCTGTCGTACCCGCGGTACTCCAGGCGCTTGAGCCCTTCGATGAGGATGGCAGTGATATTACGCTCGGCTACGGCACCGACGATTCCACACATGATTATTGCTCCTGGCTGATCGCGGCGCAGATCAGGTTGATGCCGCGGGCTTGAATCTGTTCGCGTGCCTCCAGCGGCAGGCGATCATCTGTAATAAGGGTGTTGACGCTGCCCCAGGGCAGCTCGAGATTGGGGATCTTGCGCCCGACTTTGTCCGACTCGACCATCACGATCACTTCCCGGGCGACTTCCGCCATGACCCGGCTCAGGCCTAGCAGTTCATTGAAAGTCGTCGTGCCACGGATGAGGTCGATGCCATCGGCGCCGATGAACAACTGGTCGAAATCGTAGGAGCGCAGCACCTGCTCGGCAACTTGGCCCTGGAAGGATTCGGAATGAGGATCCCAGGTACCCCCAGTCATCAGCAGCACCGGCTCGTGCTCCAGTTCGCTGATGGCGCGGGCGACGTTCAGGGAGTTGGTCATCACCACCAGGCCGGGTTGACGCCCCAACTGCGGGATCATGGCAGCGGTGGTGCTGCCGCTGTCAATGATGATGCGCGCGTGTTCACGGATCCGCCCTACCGCCGCTTTGGCAATCGCCTGCTTGTAGCTCGACACAGGCTGCACGGTCTCGACGAGCATTTCCTGTGGCACAGGGATGGCGCCGCCATAGCGACGCAGCAGCAGCCCGTTGGATTCGAGCGCTGCCAGGTCCTTACGGATAGTGACTTCAGAGGTTTCGAAACGCTTGGCCAGGGCGTCCACGCTCACCTCGCCTTGCTCGTTGAGCAAAGCCAGGATGTTGTGACGACGCTGCGGGGTGTTTCGTTTCGACATTGGCGTGATAAGTTTCGATTCGAAAGATAATGATTGCAATCAAAACCTAAGCCCAACGATTCGTCAAGCGCCGCCCACGGCATTTTGTCGGCCAGCTGAATGACCCATTGTTTTCCACAGATAGAAAAAACCGGCTTATTCACATAAGCCGGCTTGTGCATAACTGACTGTGGATAAATCAGCTCTTCTTGATTTTCTCGGGACGTTTCCAGCCATCGATATTGCGTTGGCGTGCGCGGGCCACCGCCAACTGCTTAGCTTCAACGGTTTGGGTGATGGTCGAACCCGCTGCGGTGGTAGCGCCCGCCTGGATTTCCACAGGAGCGACCAAGGAGTTGTTGGACCCGATGAACACGTCTTCGCCCATCACGGTCTTGAACTTGTTGGCGCCATCGTAGTTGCAGGTAATGGTGCCTGCGCCAATGTTGGTACGTGCACCGATCTCGGCATCACCCAGATAGCTCAGGTGACCGGCCTTGGCGCCTTCGCCCAGGTGGGCGTTCTTGAGTTCGACAAAGTTACCCACATGGGCCTTGGCATCCAGCACACTGCCCGGGCGCAGGCGAGCGAACGGGCCGGCATCACTGCCCTCGCCCATCACGGCACCCTCGATATGACTGTTGGCCTTGATGATCGCGCCCTTGCGCAGGGTGCTGTCCTTGATCACGCAGTTGGGGCCGATCTGCACGTCGTCCTCAATGACCACCTTGCCTTCGAGGATCACGTTGATGTCGATCAGCACATCGCGGCCAACCGTCACTTCACCACGGACATCGAAGCGCGACGGGTCACGCAGGGTCACGCCCTGGGCCATCAAACGGCGACCTTCGCGCAGCTGATAATGACGCTCGAGCTCCGACAGCTGGCGCCGGTCGTTGGCGCCCTGCACTTCCATCGGGTCGTGAGGCTGCTCGGTGGCCACCACCAAGCCATCGGCCACGGCCATGGCGATCACGTCGGTGAGGTAGTACTCGCCCTGGGCGTTGTTGTTGGACAAACGGCTCATCCAGTCGGCCAAGCGTGACGCCGGCATGGCCAGGATGCCGGTGTTGCCTTCCTTGATCGCTTTCTGCGCATCGCTGGCATCTTTGTGCTCCACGATGGCCGTCACCTGGCCCTGGGCATCGCGAACGATACGGCCGTAACCGGTTGGGTCCACGAGATCGACAGTCAGAAGGCCCAGCTGGTTGGCGCTGACCTTGGCCAAGAGGCGCTGCAAAGTCTCGACCTCGATCAACGGTACATCGCCATAGAGCACCAGTACGTTATCGGCAGTGATTGCTGGCAGCGCCTGGGCAACGGCATGGCCGGTGCCCAGCTGTTTGTCCTGCATCACGAAGTTCAGGTCACTGGCGGCCAGACGCTCGCGAACCAACTCCGCACCGTGGCCGATGACCACATGAATGCCCGTCGGATTCAGCTGTCGGGCACTGTGGATAACATGGCCCAGCATGGAGTTGCCAGCAACCGGATGCAGTACCTTGGGCAGCGCCGAACGCATGCGGGTGCCTTGGCCTGCGGCGAGAATAACGATATCGAGAGACATTGACTGGCTACCAATCCTGGGCGGTCAGTGACATGACCGGTATATGAGGGACAAAAAGAAAAAGGGTAGCCGATGGCTACCCTTTTTCTCAATCTGCATGAAGCCTGCGGTATCAGCCGCCGAACTTCTTGCGGATCTGCTGGACGGTACGCAGCTGGGCTGCGGCCTCGGCCAGACGTGCGGATGCAGCACTGTAGTCGAAATCCGCGCCTTTCTCATGCAGGGCCTTCTCAGCAGCCTTGACGGCATCCTGAGCGGAGGCTTCGTCCAGGTCGGCGGCACGTTGCACGGTATCGGCGAGTACCTTGACCATGTTCGGCTGCACTTCCAGGAAACCACCGGAGATGTAGAACACCTCGCGATCGCCACCCTGCTTGGTCAGCGTGATCGGACCTGGTTTCAGATTGGTGATCAGCGGCGCGTGGCCTGGAGCGATACCCAGATCGCCCAGGTTGCCGTGCGCAACCACCATCTCAACCAGACCGGAGAAGATTTCTCCTTCCGCGCTGACGATATCGCAATGGACTGTCATAGCCATCTGCTTGCCTCAACCTGATTAGCGCCCCTTTCGGGGCGCCGGGATTACAGTTTCTTGGCTTTCTCGATCGCTTCGTCGATGCTGCCGACCATGTAGAACGCTTGTTCTGGCAGGTGGTCGTAGTCACCTTTGAGGATGCCGCTGAAGCCAGCGATGGTGTCTTTCAGGGAAACGTACTTGCCTGGCGAACCGGTGAAGACTTCGGCCACGAAGAACGGCTGCGACAGGAAGCGCTGGATCTTACGAGCGCGGGCAACCAGTTGCTTGTCGGCTTCGGACAGTTCGTCCATACCCAGGATCGCGATGATGTCCTTCAGCTCTTTGTAGCGCTGCAGAACATACTGAACCTGGCGGGCAGTTTCGTAGTGCTCGTTGCCGATCACGTTCGGGTCCAGCTGGCGCGAAGTCGAGTCCAGTGGGTCGACCGCTGGGTAGATACCCAGGGAGGCGATGTCACGGGACAGAACGACGGTGGCGTCCAAGTGGGCGAAGGTAGTGGCTGGCGACGGGTCGGTCAGGTCGTCCGCAGGTACGTATACGGCCTGGATCGAGGTGATCGAACCTTCTTTGGTCGAAGTAATACGCTCTTGCAGAACGCCCATCTCTTCGGCCAGGGTCGGCTGGTAACCTACTGCCGAAGGCATACGGCCCAGCAGTGCGGATACTTCGGTACCGGCCAGGGTGTAACGATAGATGTTGTCGACGAACAGCAGAACGTCGTTACCTTCATCACGGAACTTCTCAGCCATGGTCAGGCCAGTCAGCGCTACGCGCAGACGGTTTCCTGGTGGCTCGTTCATCTGACCGTAGACCAGTGCTACTTTGTCGAGAACGTTGGAGTCCTTCATCTCGTGGTAGAAGTCGTTACCCTCACGAGTACGCTCACCCACACCGGCGAACACGGAATAACCGCTGTGCTCGATGGCGATGTTACGGATCAGTTCCATCATGTTAACGGTCTTGCCGACGCCGGCACCACCGAACAGACCAACCTTACCACCCTTGGCGAACGGGCAGACCAGGTCGATTACCTTGATGCCGGTTTCCAGCAGGTCGTTACCGCCTGCCTGGTCAGCGAACGAAGGCGCCTTCTGGTGGATACCACGACGCTCTTCCTCGCCGATCGGACCCGCTTCGTCGATCGGGTTGCCCAGAACGTCCATGATACGGCCCAGGGTGGCCTTACCCACTGGAACGGAGATGGCAGCGCCGGTGTCGACGACATCCAGACCGCGCTTCAGGCCTTCGGTGGAGCCCATCGCAATGGTACGAACCACGCCGTCGCCCAGCTGCTGCTGAACTTCCAGGGTGGTTTCCGCGCCTTGTACTTTCAGCGCGTTGTAAACACTCGGCACGACGTCACGTGGGAATTCCACGTCGATGACGGCGCCGATGATTTGAACGATACGTCCGCTACTCATAGCTGGATCCTCTGAATATTTGAACCGTTAAACCGCGGCAGCGCCGCCGACGATTTCCGAGATCTCCTGGGTGATCGCAGCCTGACGCGCCTTGTTGTAGATCAGCTGGAGTTCGCTGATCAAATCACCGGCGTTGTCTGTGGCATTTTTCATGGCGATCATCCGGGCCGCTTGTTCAGCAGCGTTGTTCTCGACCACCGCCTGGTACACCTGCGACTCCACGTAACGCACCATCAAGCCGTCCAGCAGCTCTTTTGCGTCGGGTTCGTACAGGTAATCCCAGTGATGCTTGAGATCTTGATCCGGGGTTGCCACCAACGGTACCAATTGCTCGACCGTCGGTTTTTGGGTCATGGTGTTGATGAACTTGTTCGAAACCACCGAGAGGCGATCGATACGGCCGTCCAGGTAGGCGTCCAGCATCACTTTGACGGAGCCGATCAGATCGTTGATCGATGGCTCTTCGCCCAGGTGGCTGATCGCGGCTACGACGTTGCCGCCAAAGATGCGGAAGAAAGTCGCACCCTTGCTGCCGATCACGCACAGGTCGATTTCAACGCCCTGTTCGCGGTTTTCGTTCATGTCCTTGACCAGGGCCTTGAACAGGTTGGTGTTCAAGCCACCGCACAGACCACGGTCACTGCTCACCACGATATAACCGGCGCGCTTTACAGGGCGCTCGATCATGAACGGGTGGCGGTATTCCGGGTTGGCGTTGGCCAGATGACCGATCACCTGGCGGATACGCTCCGCGTAAGGACGGCTAGCAGCCATGCGCAGTTGTGCCTTGCGCATCTTGCTGACCGCCACTTTCTCCATGGCGCTGGTAATTTTTTGCGTGCTTTTGATGCTCGCAATCTTACTGCGAATCTCTTTTGCGCCTGCCATGTATCACCTATCAGGTTAGCAAGCGGGGGCCGGAGCCCCCGCTGCGGCTTACCAGGTCTGGGTGGCCTTGAACTTCTCGATACCGGCTTTCATGCCAGCGTCGATTTCGTCGTTGAAGTCACCCTTCACGTTGATCTTGGCCATCAGTTCGGCGTGATCACGGTTGAAGTAGGCGATCAGTGCTTGCTCGAAGCTACCGACCTTGGAGACTTCTACGTCGGTCAGGAAGCCACGCTCAGCGGCGTACAGCGACAGCGCCATGTCCGCGATGGACATTGGAGCGTACTGCTTCTGCTTCATCAGCTCGGTAACGCGCTGACCATGCTCCAGCTGCTTGCGGGTAGCCTCGTCCAGGTCAGAAGCGAACTGGGCGAATGCCGCCAGTTCACGGTACTGAGCCAGAGCGGTACGGATACCACCGGACAGCTTCTTGATGATCTTGGTCTGGGCGGCACCACCAACACGGGATACCGAAACACCGGCGTTAACTGCAGGGCGGATGCCCGAGTTGAACATGGCCGATTCCAGGAAGATCTGACCGTCGGTGATCGAGATCACGTTGGTCGGAACGAACGCGGAAACGTCGCCAGCCTGGGTTTCGATGATCGGCAGAGCGGTCAGGGAACCGGTCTTGCCAGTCACGGCACCGTTGGTGAACTTCTCGACGTACTCTTCGGAAACGCGAGAAGCACGCTCCAGCAGACGGGAGTGGAGATAGAACACGTCGCCTGGGTACGCTTCACGTCCTGGTGGACGGCGCAGCAGCAGGGAGATCTGACGGTAGGCAACGGCCTGCTTGGACAGGTCATCGTAAACGATCAGAGCGTCTTCACCGCGGTCACGGAAGTATTCGCCCATGGTGCAGCCGGCGTACGGGGCCAGGAACTGCAGTGCGGCGGATTCCGAGGCGCTGGCGGCAACAACGATGGTGTTGGCCAGGGCGCCGGCTTCTTCCAGCTTGCGAACGACGTTGGCGATGGTCGACTGCTTCTGGCCAACGGCCACATAGACGCAGAAGATGCCGCTGTCTTTCTGGTTGATGATCGCGTCGACCGCCATGGCGGTCTTACCGATCTGACGGTCACCGATGATCAGCTCGCGCTGGCCACGGCCAACCGGGATCATGGCGTCGACCGACTTGTAGCCAGTCTGTACAGGCTGGTCTACCGACTTACGCCAGATAACGCCCGGAGCGACCTTTTCAACCGCGTCGGTTTCGGTGGTGGTCAGAGGACCTTTACCATCGATCGGGTTGCCCAGCGCGTCAACGACGCGGCCCAGCAGGCCCTTACCGACCGGCACTTCGAGGATGCGACCGGTGCACTTGGCGCTCATGCCCTCAGCGAGGGAGGTGTACGCACCCAGTACCACTGCACCTACGGAGTCTTGCTCCAGGTTCAGTGCCATACCGTATACGCCGCCCGGGAACTCGATCATTTCGCCGTACATCGCGTCGGCCAGACCGTGGATCCGCACGATACCGTCGGAAACGCTTACGACGGTACCTTCGTTACGGGCTTGGGAGCCGACATCGAGCTTCTCGATGCGACCCTTGATGATTTCACTAATTTCGGAAGGATTGAGTTGCTGCATTGCTCTGCTGCCCCTTCAAACTCAAGATTTCAATGCTTCGGCCAGTTTCGCGATCTTGCCGCGAACCGAGCCATCGATTACCAGGTCGCCGGCGCGGATGACGACGCCGCCGATCAGGCTGGCATCCTCCGACGCGTGCAGGCGCACTTCCCGGCTGAGCCGTGCACTGAGAACCTTGGCGAGTTTGTCTTGCTGTTCTTGGTTCAACGCAAAAGCACTGGTGACTTCCACGTCCACGGATTTCTCTTGTTCGGCCTTGTACAGGTCGAACAGAGTGGCAATCTCCGGCAGGAGCAGGAGACGGTCGTTTTCCGCGGCAACATGAATGAAATTCTGTGCCTGTGCATCGAACTTGTCACCGCACACTTCAATGAATGCGGCGGCCTTTTCTGCGCTTGTCAGTCGCGGGGCCTTGAGCAGGCGCTGCATGGTGTCGTCTTCCGACACCGCAGCAGCCAGGCCGAGCATGGCTGACCAATTGGCCAGTTGCTGATGGGCCTGGGCGTGCTCAAAGGCAGCCTTAGCGTAAGGTCGGGCCAACGTGGTCAGTTCTGCCATGATCGCCCTCGCTTAAATTTCAGCGGCCAGTTTGTTAACCAGCTCCGCATGCGCGTTTTGATCGATTGTGGCGCCAAGGATCTTTTCAGCACCGCCAACGGCCAGGGCACCCACTTGGGCACGCAGGGCGTCTTTGACGCTGTTGAGTTCCTGTTCGATCTCGGCTTGAGCCTGAGCCTTCACACGGTCAGCTTCGACGCGAGCCTGTTCACGGGCTTCCTCGACAAGCTGAGCAGCGCGTTTCTTGCTTTGCTCAATGATTTCGGCTGCCTGTGCCTTTGCTTCACGCAGTTGCTGACCCGCTTTCTCTTGGGCCAGCTCCAGGTCGCGAGCTGCGCGGTTGGCAGCGTCCAAGCCATCGGCAATCTTCTTCTGGCGCTCTTGCAGAGCAGTGATGACCGGAGGCCACACGTACTTCATGCAGAAGAGCACAAAAATCAGGAAAGCAACGGATTGGCCAATCAGGGTTGCATTAATGTTCACGCCAACACCTCGCTCGGTCTTTGTCCATCACACCAATCAACTCGTAGAAACGAGTGATTAGCCAGCGATCTGACCAACGAAGGGGTTCGCGAAGGTGAAGAACAGAGCGATACCAACACCGATCATGGTTACGGCGTCGAGCAGACCGGCAACGATGAACATTTTGACCTGCAGCATCGGAACCATCTCAGGCTGACGAGCAGCGCCTTCCAGGAACTTGCCGCCCAGCAGGCCGAAACCAATGGCGGTACCCAGAGCACCCAGGCCGATCAGCAGAGCAACAGCGATAGCGGTCAGACCAACTACAGTTTCCATCTTTCCTCCCGACTTTTACGTCGTATTGGTTAGGTTTTTAGTTTGAAGCGGTAAAACAAATCGTTTGGTACAGCGGTGCCCTTGCGGACGTTTTCAGCCTTCCCCCCAAACAGGCAGGGAAGGCTATCAGACACGCCAGGCGGTCTTAATGGTTATCTTCGTGAGCCATCGACAGGTAGACGATGGTGAGCATCATGAAGATGAAGGCTTGCAGGGTGATGATCAGGATGTGGAACACAGCCCACGCCCACTGCAGCACCACACCCAGGCCGCTGAGCCACAGGATGCCAGCGCCGAACATCACGGCGATCAGGATGAACACCAGTTCGCCGGCGTACATGTTGCCGAACAGACGCAGTGCCAGCGAGATCGGCTTGGCGATCAGGGTGACGAATTCCAGCAGGAAGTTCACAGGGATCAGCAGGATCTGGACGAAGATGTTCTTGCTGCCGAACGGGTGCAGAGTCAGCTCACCGATGAAGCCACCCAGGCCCTTGACCTTGATGCTGTAGAAGATGATGAGCGCGAACACGCAGAAGGCCATGGCCAGGGTCGCGTTCGGGTCGGTGGTCGACACGGCACGGAACGGAATGTGCGGGTCGCCGGAGATCAGGATGGCCAGCTGCGGGATCCAGTCGACCGGAACCAGGTCGATGGCGTTCATCAGGAACACCCAGACGAAGATGGTCAGCGCCAGTGGGGCGATCACCGGGCTACGGCCGTGGAAGGAATCCTTCACGCTGCCGTTGACGAAGTCCACCAGCACTTCGACGAAGTTCTGCAGACCGCCAGGCTGGCCGGAAGTCGCCTTCTTGGCTGCCATGCGGAAGATGAACAGGAAGATCAGACCCAGCGCGACGGACCAACCCAGGGTGTCCAGGTGGAACGCCCAGAAGCCCATTGCCTTGGCTTCTGCAGCCGAATGGGCGAAGCCCCAGCTGCCGTCTGGTAGTTGACCGTAGGTCAGGTTCTGCAAGTGGTGCTGGATATAGCCCGAAGCGGTTTCTGCTGCCATGGTTGCCTCAAACGCCCTAAGGTCTCGAAAGTCTTTTATTCATCAGCAGGGGCGCGAACCAGCTGACCAGTAGGGTCAGCAGGAAGACGCCGAATACTGCTAACGGCGCCAGTGGCTTCACTCCTGCGAAGGTCAGTGCAAAAAGCACTGCCGTCAAAATCAATTTGCCTGCCTCGCCTGCGTAAAACGACTTGACGATGGCCTGCGCTGCCCTGGCCCCGCTATAGCGAAAAGCCTTCCAGGCGAAATACACATTGGGCAACCAGCCAATCAGACCTCCGCAGAGACCTGAATAACCGCTGACCGCCCCTTGCCACTGCCACAACACCAGAGTTGCCAGCAGAAACACGATACATTGAGCCAGCAGTACCGGAAAAACCGCCCAGCGATGGAAAGGCAAGCGGTTTGGCGTGCGGATTTCCATCACAACTGCTCCTCGAAAGTCGACCTTCAAGTCAGCAATGACTTGGCATAATTTGTGCCGACAAAATGCGCGCAGAGTATAGGGGTGGTTTAACCCCTATTCAACTCTTCGGTAGTGATTTCCGACTGCGCGCTACAACAGGAAGTGTTTCAACGAATGTGAGCGAGTACACCTTGCAACTCATCAAGAGAGTTGTAACGAATTACAAGTTGGCCTTTGCCCTTGTTGCCATGGCGTATCTGAACCGCTGAGCCCAGGCGCTCTGCCAGACGCTGTTCAAGGCGTGCGATATCTGGATCAGGTTTGCTCGGCTCGACCGGATCAGATTTGCCATTGAGCCATTGACGCACCAATGCCTCCGTCTGGCGCACAGTCAGCCCACGTGCGACAACATGCCGCGCCCCTTCTTCCTGGCGATCTTCTTCCAACCCGAGCAACGCACGGGCATGACCCATCTCCAGATCACCATGGGCCAGCATGGTCTTGATCGCTTCAGGCAGCGAGATCAGGCGCAGCAGGTTGGCCACGGTGACCCGCGACTTGCCCACGGCATCGGCGACCTGTTGCTGGGTCAGCTCGAACTCCTGCTGCAGGCGCTGTAGCGCCAGGGCCTCTTCCAGCGGGTTGAGGTCCTCGCGCTGGATGTTCTCGATCAGCGCCATGGCAATGGCGGCTTCGTCCGGTACTTCGCGGACCATCGCAGGAATGGTGTCGAGACCAGCCTGCTGGGTGGCGCGCCAGCGGCGCTCACCCGCGATGATTTCGTAGCGGTTTTCGCCGATCGGGCGGACCACGATCGGTTGCATCACGCCCTGGTTGCGAATCGAGTGCGCCAGTTCTTCGAGCGCTTCGGGGTCCATGTCACGGCGTGGCTGATACTTGCCACGCTGGATCAGTTCGACCGGCAGGTGTTGCAGTTCTTTCTGGTCCACCTTCACAGCCTGCTCTTCGAGCGCGCCGACGGAAGGACCACTGAGCAGTGCATCCAACCCACGTCCGAGACCCCGTTTCTTAACGGCCATGCGGATTCCTTAAGTTGTCTGTGCAGTGCGTGATTGACGGCGTTGACGGCGTACCAGTTCCCCGGCTAGTGCCAGGTAGGCCAGTGCGCCACGCGATTGCTTGTCGTAGGCCAGGGCCGGCATGCCGAAACTCGGTGCCTCGGCCAGGCGGATGTTGCGCGGGATGACCGTATCGTACAACTGGTCGCCGAAGTGCTCCTTGAGCTGGGCCGACACATCGTTGTTCAGGCTCAGGCGCGGGTCGTACATGGTCCGCAGCAGGCCTTCGATCTTCAGCTCCGGGTTCAGCCGCGCGGCGATGCGCTTGATGTTATCCACAAGGTCGCTGAGACCTTCGAGCGCGTAGTACTCGCACTGCATCGGGATGATCACGCCATCGGAGGCGACCAGAGCATTGAGGGTCAGCATCGACAGCGAGGGTGGGCAGTCGATGAGGATGAAATCGTAGTTCTCGCGGATCGGCGCCAACGCGTTGCGCAGGCGGCTCTCCTTCATCTGCATCTCCAGCAGCACCACTTCCGCGGCAGTGAGGTCGCGGTTGGCCGGTAGCAGCTGGAAGCCGCCGTGCTCGGAGTAGTGCATGGCCTGGGCCAGGTCGCATTCCCCGATCAGCAGGTCATAGACCGAATGCTCCAGGACGTGTTTGTCCACACCACTGCCCATGGTGGCGTTGCCCTGTGGATCGAGGTCGATCAGCAGCACGCGACGCTTGGTTGCGGCCAGCGATGCGGCGAGATTGATACAGGTGGTGGTCTTGCCCACACCACCTTTCTGGTTCGCGATTGCGAATACCTTAGCCATTGTTGCGTGTGTTCCCAGTCATGCCTTGCGGCGCAGTATCAGCAGATGGCGCTGGCCCTGGCAACCCGGAACGGTCAGGGCCTGCTCGCTTTCCACTGTGAAGTCTGCGGGCAATGCTACCAGTTCATCGGCCGGATGCAGCCCCTTCATTGCGAGCCATTGCGTCCGGGCGTCGCCCAAGTGGCGCGTCCAATTGGTGAAGTTCTCCATGCTGCTGAACGCACGGGAGATGATGCCGGAGAATGGCTGGGCCGGCTGGAACGCTTCGACCCGGCTGTGGATAACCTGCAGGTTGTCCAGTTTGAGCTCCATCTTCACCTGGGTGAGGAAGCGAGTTTTCTTACCGTTGCTGTCGAGCAACGTCACTTGTTTGTGCGGATGCAGAATAGCCAACGGGATACCCGGCATGCCGCCGCCGCTGCCAACATCCAGCCAGCTCTGGGTGTCATTGTGGATAAACGACATGACACTGAGGCTGTCGAGCAGGTGACGCGACACCATTTCGTCCGGGTCGCGCACTGCGGTCAGGTTGTACGCCTTGTTCCACTTGATCAACAGGGCCAGGTAGCCCAGCAGTTTTTCATGCTGCTGCGGGCTCAGCTCGACACCGAGCTGGCGCGCGCCTGTGGACAACTCTTCTGCGTGTTGCGGGGTGACCAGGGAACTCAAGCGCTTTGCTCCAATTCGCGGCCTGCGCCGCGTTTTTTCAGATGAATCAGCAACAGGGAAATCGCCGCTGGTGTCACGCCCGGAATACGCGAAGCCTGTCCTAAGGTCTCAGGGCGAGTCTGGCCAAGCTTGCTCTGAATCTCCTTGGACAGCCCGGAGATCGTTGTGTAGTCGATATCCACAGGCAGGCGGGTATCTTCACTGGCACGCAGGCGAGCGATCTCTTCCTGCTGGCGGTCGATGTAACCGGCGTACTTGGTCTTGATCTCGACCTGTTCGGCCACCTGTGGATCGATTTGTTCCCCACCGGTCGCCTCGATCAACCCGGCGTAGTCGATTTCCGGACGCGCCAGCAGGTTGAGCAAGTTGTACTCGTGGCTCAGCGGCGTGCCGAACTTGTCCACAACCGCCTGGCCTTCGGGTGTACCCGGACGGATCCAAGTGGATTTCAAGCGCTGCTCCTCACGCTCGATGCCTTCACGCTTGGCGCAGAAAGCGGCCCAACGGGCGTCGTCGATCAACCCCAGCTCGCGGCCTTTTTCGGTCAGCCGCAGGTCGGCGTTGTCTTCGCGCAGGATCAGCCGGTACTCGGCGCGCGAGGTGAACATGCGGTACGGTTCCTGGGTGCCGAGGGTGATCAGGTCGTCGACCAGCACGCCGATGTAGGCCTCGTCGCGACGCGGGCACCAGCTGTCACGGCCCTGAGCACGCAGTGCGGCGTTGGTACCGGCCAGCAGGCCTTGGGCGCCAGCCTCCTCGTAGCCGGTGGTGCCGTTGATCTGCCCGGCGAAGAACAGCCCGCCGATAACTTTGGTCTCCAGGCTGTATTTGAGATCGCGAGGATCGAAATAGTCGTACTCGATGGCATAGCCCGGGCGAACGATGTGGGCGTTCTCCATGCCGCGGATCGACCGGACGATGTCCAACTGCACGTCGAACGGCAGCGAAGTAGAGATACCGTTGGGATACAGCTCATGCGTGGTCAGGCCTTCCGGCTCGATGAACACCTGATGGCTTTCCTTGTCGGCAAAGCGATGGATCTTGTCTTCGATCGAGGGGCAGTAGCGCGGACCTACGCCTTCGATGACACCTGAGTACATCGGCGAACGGTCGAGGTTCGAGGCAATGATCTCGTGGGTACGGGCATTGGTGTGGGTGATCCAGCAGCTTACCTGGCGCGGGTGCATGTCGGCATTGCCCATGAACGACATCACGGGAATCGGGGTATCGCCCGGCTGTTCGGTCATGACCGAGAAGTCCACGGAACGTCCGTCGATACGTGGCGGAGTGCCAGTCTTCAGGCGGCCAACGCGTAGCGGCAGTTCACGCAAGCGGTGAGCCAAGGCAATCGCGGGTGGATCGCCGGCGCGACCGCCGGAATAGTTCTGCAGACCGATGTGGATAAGTCCACCGAGGAAAGTACCTGTCGTCAGGACCACAGAGTCGGCGAAAAAGCGCAGGCCCATTTGTGTGATCACGCCTTTGACCTGGTCCTGCTCGACGATCAGGTCGTCACAGGACTGCTGGAATATCCACAGGTTCGGCTGGTTCTCCAGGATCTCGCGGACCACGGCCTTGTAGATGGCACGGTCGGCCTGGGCCCGCGTTGCGCGAACGGCCGGGCCTTTGCGGTTATTCAGGATACGGAACTGGATGCCGCTCTTGTCGGTGGCCAACGCCATGGCGCCGCCGAGCGCATCGATTTCCTTGACCAGGTGACTTTTGCCAATGCCACCGATAGCTGGGTTGCAGCTCATGTGACCGAGGGTTTCCACGTTATGGGTCAGCAGCAGGGTTTTCACACCCATGCGTGCGGACGCAAGCGCAGCCTCGGTACCGGCATGGCCGCCGCCGATGACGATCACTTCAAAACGGGAAGGGAAATCCACCACGCACCTCGTGCCTGTTTTGCGAATAGAGAAGGTAAGCCGACAAGTATAGGGACTTCACCCCCGTCAAAGAAACCGTCTGAGCAAAATTTGACCAGGCTGTGGATGAATGGCAGGTAAAAGAAAACAAAGAGGAAAAATTTAAAAAAGCTTTGTTTTTATGTTTATTCTTAGGACACCATGACTCTGTGGATAAACCAACGCAGCCCAGTATTCATAATGCTTTGGTGAATTCAAAACCCTGTGCTTGAAGGGGCATGAGGGTTCTGGATAACGGCGTTTAACCTGTGGATTAAAGTGATGCTTACCCACAGGGCGGTTTGTCCTCAACAAAAAAGGCGGGTTATCAACGGTGCTGAGCCCGACTTTTCCACAGAGCTCATTCGCTCAGATTTCCGTCTGTTGATGATTTTTTCTTGAGCCGCTGTTTCCACAGGCCAAAAAAAACCGCTCCCTGGGGAGCGGCTCTGTGTGAAAACACCGATGCAGCGTTATTTACCGATACAGAAGCTTGAGAAGATGCGTCCCAGCAGGTCGTCGGAACTGAATGCCCCGGTGATCTCCCCTAGCGCCTGCTGCGCTTGACGCAGGTCTTCGGCCAGCAGTTCACCCGCGCCAGCCATGGTCAGTTGCGCCCGACCGTGCTCCAGGTGCGTCTCGGCTTGGCGCAAGGCCTCCAGATGACGCCGGCGAGCGCTGAAGCTGCTTTCGGCAGTCTGCTCATAGCCCATGCAGGCCTTGAGATGGTCACGCAACAAGTCCAGCCCACTGTCTTCGCCCTGCGCACTGAGGGTGATGGTCACGTGGCCATCTTCGCACTGCTCCATGGCGACCGATTCACCACTGAGGTCGGCCTTGTTGCGAATCAGTGTGACCTTGGCCGGGTCTGGCCGCTGGTCTAAGAACTCTGGCCATAGGGCGAACGGATCGCTCGCTTCCGGCGCGGTAGAGTCCACCACCAGCAGCACCCGATCAGCTTCATTGATGGCCTTCAGTGCACGTTCCACACCGATCTTTTCCACATGATCGTCGGTGTCGCGCAGACCAGCGGTGTCCACAACGTGCAGTGGCATGCCATCGATGTGGATATGTTCACGCAGGATATCCCGCGTGGTGCCGGCGATATCCGTGACAATGGCCGCTTCTCGGCCGGCCAGGCGGTTGAGCAGGCTGGATTTACCAGCGTTCGGACGTCCGGCGATGACGACCGTCATGCCATCGCGCAGCAAAGCACCCTGCCCGGCTTCGCGCTGCACTGTGGACAACTCGCTGCGTACGATATCGAGCATCGCTAGCACATGCCCGTCGGCCAGAAAATCGATCTCCTCTTCAGGAAAGTCGATGGCCGCCTCGACGTAGATGCGCAGGGCAATCAACGCTTCGGTGAGGGCATGTACACGCTTGGAGAAAGCTCCCTGCAGCGAGCGCAGGGCATTGCGCGCGGCCTGGGTGGAGCTTGCCTCGATCAAGTCGGCGATCGCCTCGGCCTGGGCAAGGTCCAGCTTATCGTTGAGAAAGGCCCGTTCGCTGAACTCACCTGGGCGTGCCAGGCGACAGCCCAACTGCAAACAGCGCTGCAGGAGCATGTCCATGACCACAGGCCCACCATGGCCCTGCAGCTCCAGGACATCCTCCCCTGTGAACGAATTTGGCCCGGGAAAGAACAAGGCGATGCCTTCGTCCAGCACCAGGCCATCGTTGTCACGGAACGGGCCATAGTGGGCGTGGCGCGGCGTCAGCGTGCGGCCGGTGATGGCCTGCCCTGCCTGGCTGGCCAGGGGACCGGACAAGCGGACGATGCCAACGCCTCCACGCCCTTGGGCGGTGGCAATGGCGGCGATGGTTTCACGCACAGTGTTCATGCTCGAAAACCTCTACGGAAAATACACAAATAGCAAAAACGCCCCACGAGGGGGCGTTTTTATTCACAGACCGTCAGCCGTTCGTCAAGCAGCGGCTTTTTTGGTCGCAGCTTCGATGCTACGGGTGATGTACCACTGCTGTGCGATCGACAAGCAGTTGTTCACAACCCAGTACAGCACGAGGCCGGCCGGGAACCACAGGAAGAAGAAGGTGAAGATGATCGGCATCAGCTTCATGACCTTGGCCTGCATCGGATCCGGCGGCGTCGGGTTCAGGCGCTGCTGGATGAACATGGTGGCGCCCATGATGATCGGCAGGATGAAGAACGGATCCTTGATCGACAGGTCGGTGATCCACAGCATCCACGGGGCCTGGCGCATCTCGACGCTTTCCAGCAGTACCCAGTACAGGGCCAGGAACACTGGCATCTGAACCAGGATCGGCAAGCAGCCACCCAGCGGGTTGATCTTCTCTTTCTTGTACAGCTCCATCATCGCCTGGGACATCTTCTGGCGATCGTCACCGAAGCGTTCCTTGAGCTGGGCCAGTTTCGGCGCAACGGCACGCATACGCGCCATCGAACGGTAGCTGGCAGCGGAAAGCGGGAAGAACAGACCCTTGATGAGCATGGTCAGGACAATGATCGACCAGCCCCAGTTACCCAACAGGCTGTGGATATGTTGCAGCAGCCAGAAGATAGGTTGGGCAATGAACCACAGGAAGCCGTAGTCGACGGTCAGTTCCAGGCCTGGGGACAGTTCCTTGAGCTTGGACTGGATCTTGGGGCCGGCATACAGCATGGCGCTGGTTTCAGCCTTGGCGCCAGCAGGGACGTTCAGGGCGGGACCGGTATAACCGATGATGTAGTTGCCTTGGCTGTCCTTGCGGGTCTGGACGACATTGTTGTCCGACTTGCTCGGGATCCAGGCGGTCACGAAGTAGTGCTGCAGCCAGGCGACCCAGCCACCGGACACATTTTCTTTCAAACTGCCTTTGTCGATGTCTTTCATCGACACTTTCTTGTACGGCTCCGAAGCTGTCCACAGGGCTGCACCCAGGTAGGTAGCGGTGCCGGTGGCTGTGCTCGACGACGGATCGGAGCTTGCGTCACGCTTGAGCTGGGCAAACAGGTTGCCATTCCAGGCTTGGCCGCTCTGGTTGTCGATCAGGTAGCTGACGGTCAGGTCGTACTCACCGCGCTTGAAGCTGAAGCGCTTGATGTAGTTGACGCCGTTCTCGCTGAACTTCAGGTCGACGACCAGTTGGTCTTGGCCATCAGCCAGTTGGTAGCTCTTGCTGTCGGAAGCGTACAGCGGGCGGCCGGTGGAACGGGCATCCGGGCCATTGCTGCCAGTCAGACCGCTCTGGGCCAGGTAGACACGCTCGCCGCCGTTGTCGAACAGCTGGAACGGAATGTCTGGATGGTCCTGGCGACGCGGGTACTTCGGCAGGGTCAACTGGACGATGTCGCCGCCCACCGGGTCGATAGCCAGGTTCAGGACATCAGTCTTGATCCGGATCAGGTCCTTGCTGACAGCGACCGGTGCCAGCTCGGCTGGGCTGGCTTCAGCATTGGTGCTCGGCACATCGGCGCTGGCGCCGTTGTTGCCGGCCGGCACGGTGTCCGGCAACGCCGGGGCCACATTGCTGGCAGCAGTATTCTGAGTCGGCAAGGCAGCCTGACCGTAGTCCTGGTTCCATTTCAGAACCATGACGTAGGACACGATTGCCAGGGCGACGATCAGGATCGTGCGTTTAATATCCATGATTACTCGGCTATCGAAGAAGTTCGGGAGGAAGGAGCGGGTGGAACGGGATCGAAACCACCGTCGTTCCACGGATGACAACGCCCCAGGCGACGAACGGCCAGCCACCCACCACGCAATAGGCCATGGTTTTCAATGGCTTCATAAGCGTAACAGGAGCAACTGGGGTAGAAACGACAGTGACTGGCCATCAGTGGACTAATGGCATAACGGTAAAACTGGATCGGAACGAGTGCCAGTTTACGCATCGTGACTGTCTACCCCTGCGGAATCGGCATTAGCCGCTGGAGAGGGCCGACTGCGAATCAGTCGCTTCCAGAGCTTGCCAAAGTGTTGGTGCAATTCTGGGTTTTCAATCTCGCCCAATCCCTTGCGCGCGACGATCACGATGTCCAACCCAGCGAGCAACTGCTGGTTAAGACGGAACGAATCGCGCATCAAGCGCTTGAGACGATTGCGTTGAACGGCGAGCTTGACGCTCTTCTTGCCGATCACCAAACCGAGGCGTGGATGATCGAGTCCGTTCTCGCGAGCAAGGATAAGCAGGTTTTTCCCTGGAACCTTGCCGGTTGGGGAGTCGAAGACCGCTTTGAAATGCCGGGGTGTAAGCAGTCGCTTATCCCGACTGAAGTCCTGACTCACCACCTGTGCCGAAAAATCAAATTGCCAGACGCTTACGGCCTTTGGCACGACGACGCGACAGAACAGCGCGGCCGTTCTTGGTAGCCATACGGGCACGGAAGCCGTGGGTGCGCGCGCGCTTGATGGTGCTTGGTTGGAAAGTACGTTTCATGGCGTGTTACCTGGGTTTGTCGACAACGGGCCGGAATGGCCCCCTTTTTAAGAGACCGGCGATTCTAGAGAAAGCAAGCCCATAGGTCAATTTCCAACCAGCTTTTGCCTTATA